>NZ_LR732817.1:1068908-2406759 GCF_902506195.1 Citricoccus sp. K5 | reverse complement strand
CGGATACTTCCAGTCGCTGCTGGTCTCCGAGGCCGCCGCCGCCGGGGCCGAGGCCACCACGATTCCGCTGCTGGGGCAGGCCGGCCCGGTGCCCGAAGAGCTCGTGGATCTCGTGTTGAGGCGATTCAGGGATACGGTGGATGCGTGTTCAACCCCTGGGACAACGGCTCGAAGGCCTATCGCATCACCCTGCTGACCGGCACGGGACTCATCCTGCTCGGCATCGTGCTGGCACTGATCGGCGGCGGGGTGCAGGTCCAGCCCATCCAGTGGGCCGCGATCGGCCTCATCGGCTTCGGACTCGTGACCCACCTCGTGGCGCAGGTGCTGCGGGCGCGGGACGCCCAGCGCCGCCACCGGCAGGCGCGGCAGGCCGGACGCTAGGCCCGTCACCGTCCGCTGGCCCAGCGTTCATCCGGTGGACTCCTGGCGGCCACGGAAGGAGGGGGCAGGGGGGATTGGATGGTGAGGTCCCCTCCCGTTCCCCGAAAGGGTATCCCCGACATGAGTACTCACCGTCGCTTGTCCGGTGCCGTGGCACTCGGCCTCTCTGCCGTGCTGACCGGCGCCTTCGCCGCTCCGGCCTTCGCCGCACCCGCAGCGCCTGCAGTGCCCGCAGTGCCCGACGGCGAGGCCGCTGAGGGCCAGTCCTTCCACCGTTTGGCCACCCTGCCGGCCTTCGAGAACCAGCTGGCCGCGGACCCCCAGGCGGACCCGTCCGCCCCCACGGTCGCCGAGATCTCCACCGTCACCGCGGACGGCAACACCGTGATCCACACCGACGCCGAGGCCGGGGGCATCGGCTTCGTGGACATCACGGACCCGGAGAACCCGCGGGCGGCCGGGTTCAAGGCCACGGACGGATCCCCGACCTCCGTGTACGCCACCGAGGCCTTCATCATCGTGGTCGCGGACACCTCCGAGGACTTCACCCACCCGAGTGGCAAGGTCGAGTTCTGGGACCCGGAGACCCTCGAACTGATCCACGGCGTGGAGCTGAAGGGCCAGCCCGATTCGATCGACGTCTCGCCCGACGGCACCACCGCGATGATCGCCATGGAGAACCAGCGCGATGAGGACCGGGAGGACGTGGACGGCGGGCTGCCGCAGCTGCCCGCCGGCGAGCTGGCCGTGATCGACCTGGCCGCCCAGGACATCACCGCGCTGACCGCCGAGACGATCCGGTACACGGACCTGACCGGATTGGCCGGCCTGGACACCCCCGAGGACCCGGAGCCGGAGTACATCAAATTCTCCCCGGACGGCACCAAGGCCGCCCTGACCCTGCAGGAGAACAACGGCGTCGTCATCCTGGATGCGGCCACGGGCGAGGTCATCGACCACTTCAGCGCCGGTGCCGTCTCCGTGGACGGCATCGACGCCTCCGAGGACGGCAACCTGTCCTTGGACGGCTCGATCACGGACACCGTGCGGGAGCCGGACGCCATCGGCTGGATCGGCAACGACCACGTGGCCACCGCCAACGAGGGTGACTGGAAGGGCGGCAGCCGCGGCTGGACCGTCTTCAACGCCGATCCGGAGTCGGAGGACTTCGGCAGCGTGGTCTGGGATGCCGGCAACTCCTTCGAGAACCTCGCCCACCGCTACGGCCAGTTCCCCGAACACCGCTCCGAGAACAAGGGCGCCGAGCCCGAAGGCCTGACCGTGGAGACCTACGGCGACACCACCTACGCCTTCGTCGGCTCCGAACGCGGCAACTTCGTGGCCGTGTACAACGTCGACGATCCGTCCGACCCGGTCTTCACCCAGCTGATGCCGTCCACCAACGGCCCCGAGGGCCTGCTGGCCATCCCGGAGCGCAACCTCATGGTGGTCTCCTCCGAGGAGGACGACGCCGAGGTGGGCGTCCGCGCCACCGTCCAGGTCTTCGAACTGGGGGACGGGCCCGCGGCGGTACCGACCCTGAAGTCCGCGGACGCGACCGGGCCGGCAGGGTCGGCCGGCCAGCCCATCACCTGGTCCGCCTTGGGCGCCCTGTCCGCCGTGCCGGGCGAGAATGACCAGCTCTATGCGGCACCGGACGACTTCCTGTCTCCGTCCCGGATCTACACGGTGGACACCACCACCGCTGACGACGGCGGCCCGGCCACCATCACCTCCGAGCTTGCCCTGGAGCACGGGTACGACATTGAAGGCCTGTGGGCCGATGCGGACGGCACGTTCTGGCTGGCCGTCGAGGGCACCGCGCTCACCGACGGTGAGGTCGGATCCGAGGGCAACCAGCTGATCCACGTGGACGCCGAGGGACAGGAACTCGCCTCGGTCGACCTGCCCGCCGAGGTGGCTGCGGGCCTGAAGGGTCAAGGCCTCGAGGGCGTCACCGGCGTCGGCTCCGGTGAGGACGCGGTGCTCTACACCGCCGTCCAGCGCGAGGCCGCCGGCGAGGACTTCGCCCGCATCGGCAAGTTCACCCCGGCCGCCGACGGCGGCGCAGGCGCGTGGGAGTGGTTCGGCTACGAGCTCGAGTCCACGGACGTGGAGGGTGACTGGATCGGCCTGAGCGAGATCACCGCGGTGGACGAGGACACCCTCGCCGTCATCGAGCGGGACAAGCTCAACGGCCCGGACGCGGCCCTGAAGAAGGTGTTCACGGCGGACGTGCCGGAGGCCGGCGCCGCCACCGGTGCCGGTGGCGGCAAGGCAGCCGAGGAGGTTCCGGTGCTCGAGAAGACCGGAGCCGTCGACGTGCTGCCCCAGCTGCAGGACCTCAACGGCTGGACCCAGGAGAAGCTGGAGGGGCTGACGATCGCCGGCAACGGGAATGTCTACGCCGTCACGGACAACGACGGGGTGGAAGACGCCACCGGTGAGACCGTCTTCCTGAACCTCGGCCCGGCCGCGGACGTCTTCGGCGACTCCGGTGAGCCGGTGGCGGACTTCTCGGACAATCAGCCCGGTTCGGTGTACTACGCACCGGTGCGGTGGATGCAGGCCGCTGGGGTGACCACCGGTTACACCGATGGCACCTACCGCAAGGCGGCCGAGATCACCCGTGGCGAGTCCGTGGCCTTCCTGCAGCGCTACCTGGCCCCGGACTACACCACCGACCCGGCTGACCAGGACACCCCGGTGTTCCCGGACGTGCCGGCCGGGGCCCCGCACTTCACCCCGATCGCCTGGGCCGCCGACGATTCCGACGGCACCCCGGTCTCCGAGGGCTACACGGACGGTGCCTTCCGGCCCGGCCAGGACGTGACCCGGGCGGAGTTCGTGACCTTCCTCTACCGGGCTGTGGATCCTGAGGGCTTCACCGCTCCCGAGGTCTCGGTGTTCCCGGACGTGCCGGCTTCCGGCTCGTACTACGAGGCGATCTCCTGGGCCGCCGCCGAAGGGCTGGTCAACGGCTACCGGGACGGCGAGTACCGCCCGTACGAGCCGATCAGCCGCGGCGAGGTCGCCAAGGTCATGCACCAGCACGGCCTCGCGCAGGAGGGCTGAGGAACCAGGGCAGGGGGCGCCGGGCGGTAGGCTGTCAGTCGATGTCACCGGACCTGAGGAGTACCGCAGTGGGCGTGAACCCGGACCTGCAGGGGCGGACCTATCCGCCCACCGAGCCCTACGTCGTCGGGCGGGAGAAGATCCGCGAGTTCGCCGCGGCCGTCCAGGCCACGCATCCCGCGCACACGGACCTCGCCGCCGCCCGGGGTCTCGGTTACTCCGACCTGGTGGCCCCGCCCACCTTCCTGGTGACGCTCGCGCAGCGGGCCGAGGCCGCCGTCGTGGCCGATCCGGACGCCGGCATCGACTTCTCGAGGGTGGTCCACGCGGACGAGCGCTTCACCCACCGGCGCCCGGCCGTGGCCGGCGACGAGCTCATCGGGGCCACCACGGTCGAATCGGTCAAGTCGCTCGGCGGCCACACCATGGTCACCACGGCCACCGAGATCACCACCACCAGCGGTGAGGCCGTCTCCACCGTGCGGTCCACCCTGCTGGTCCGCGGAGAGGAATGATCACCATGGACAAAGGCGATTCCATCGGCACCACCACCGTCACGCTCTCCCGTGCGGACCTGGTCCGGTATGCGGGGGCCTCGGGCGACTTCAACCCGATCCACTGGTCCGAGTCCACGGCCCGTTCGGTGGACCTGCCGGGCGTGATCGCCCACGGCATGCTGACCATGGGCGCCGCCGTCCAGCTCGTCACCGACTGGTGCGGGGACCCCGGCGCCATCCTCGACTACCAGACCCGCTTCTCCGCCATGGTCCCCGTCGATGAGACCGAGGGCGCCACCCTGACCGTCTCCGGCAAGGTCGGCAAGATCGATGACGACGCCGGCACGGTCCGGATCGATCTCAGCGTCACCGATGCCGGGCACGGGGACGCCAAAGTCCTGACCAAGGCGCAGGCCGTCGTCCGGGTCTCGGAGGGGACTGCCGCGTGAGTGGGCGGGCGGCCACCACGGGGCCTGCGGAGATCGAGGCCGGCGTCCGCCTGGCCGAGTACACCACGAGCCGGGTCGGAGGCCCTGCCGCCGGGTGGGTCGCGGCAGACTCCACCGAGGCCGCCACGGAGGCCATCCGGTCTGTCGATGCTGCCGGCACGCCCCTGTTGATCCTGGGCGGCGGTTCGAACACCCTGATGGCCGACGCCGGCTTCCCCGGCACCGTGGTCCAGCTCGCCTTCCGCGGGGTCCAGGTTGTGGAGGAGACAGGCGAATCAGTTCTCGTCCGGATGGCCGCCGGCCAGGACTGGGACGAGGCCGTCGCCTGGACGGTGGCGCAGGGCCTGACGGGGCTCGAGGCGCTCTCCGGCATCCCGGGCTCCGCCGGCGCCACCCCGGTGCAGAACGTCGGCGCCTATGGCTCGGACGTCTCCCGGACTCTGGTGTCCGTCCAGGCCTGGGACCGCCAGGCGGACGAGCTGGTCGAGTTGAGCCACGAGGACCTGCGGTTCGGATACCGCGACTCCGTCATCAAGCGGAGCATGCTGGACTCCACTCCCCGGTGGGTGGTGCTCTCCGTGGACTTCCGGCTGCACCGCTCGGGCAGCATCGCCCCGGTCCGTTTCGCCCAACTGGCCCAGGCCCTCGGCGTGGACGAGGGGGAGGCGGCTCCGCTGGAGACGGTCCGCCACCAGGTGCTGCGGCTACGGGCCGGTAAGGGCATGGTCCTGGACCCCGAGGATCAGGACACCTGGTCCACGGGTTCCTTCTTCACCAATCCCATCGTCCCCGCGTCCGTCCGGGCGCACCTGCCCGCCGACGCTCCGGCCTACGGCGCGGGCCAGGATGAGGACGGCGAGAAGCTCGTCAAGCTCTCCGCCGCATGGCTCATCGACCGCGCCGGCTTCGGCAAGGGCTTCGGGCTGGGGCCGGACGAGCAGGCCATCGCCGGCGCCCGCGCGTCGTTGTCCACGAAGCACACGCTCGCGGTGACCAACCGAGGCAATGCGAGCACGGCGGATTTGTTGGCGATCGCCCGCACGGTGCGGGACGGCGTCGAGGCGCAGTGGGGTGTGCGCCTGCACCCCGAGCCGGTGCTCGTGGGGTGCGTGCTCTAACCCACACCCGCCGGGTTTGCCATTCGGCAAGAATGATTGCCAAACGGGATCATCGGTTCGATGATGGTGTCATGAACCAGAACCAGACCCCCGGTAGCCCTCGCAGTCCTGAAGCCCTGGACGTCCTCATCGCCGGAGGCGGTGCGGCCGGCCTCGCCGCCGCCGTAACCCTGGCCCGGTCCCGGCGCTCCGTCACCGTGGTGGATGGCGGCCAACCGCGCAACGCCCCCGCTGACGGCGTGCATGCCCTGCTGGGCCGCGAGGGCGTCAGCCCCGCCGAGCTGCTCGCCGCCGGGCGCAGCGAGGTCACCGGCTACGGGGGAGTGGTCCTGGAGGGGGAGATCGCCTCGGTCCGCCGGCTGAAGAGTGGCGATGGAGATGCCGGCTTCGAGGCGACCCTGGCAGACGGAACGGTCCTCACCGCGCGCCAGCTGTTCATCGCCACGGGGCTCGTCGACGAGCTGCCGCCGATTCCCGGTCTGGCCGAGCACTGGGGTCACAGCGTGATCCACTGCCCCTACTGCCACGGCTGGGAGGTGCGGGACCGCTCCATCCTGGTCCTGGGCACCTCCGCGAACTCGGTGCATCAGGCCCTGCTGTTCAGCCAGCTCAGTGCTGACGTGCGATTCCTGGAGGACACCCTGCATGGGCCTGGACTGGACGCGGAGCAGGCCCGCCAGCTGGCCGCCTGCGGGGTCGAGGTGATCGCGGGGGAGGCGGCCGTCGTCGAGTCTGAGATTCAGAACGGTGAGGCCCGGCTGACCGGGGTGCGCCTGGGCAGCGGCGAACTGCTGCCCGCAGAGGTGCTCGTGGTGGCCCCGCGAATGCTTGCCCGGACGGAGGCCTTCGAGGGCCTGGGAGTGCCGACGGAGGAGAACCCGATGGGCCGCTTCATCCCGGTCGACGCCACCGGCTGGACCGGTGTCCCGGGAGTCTGGGCCGCTGGCAACGTCGCGGACCTCTCGGCCCAGGTCGGGGCCGCTGCGGCCGCCGGGACCCTGGCGGCCGCCCGGCTCAACGCGGAACTGGTGATGGAGCGGCTGCAGGACGCGTGAGGCAACATTCGGCCGCGCTTCACATGGCCGTCACCGGCTCGTCACGGCGCTGACCGGTGGCGTGCCTACCGTCACCCACCATGGGCGGATTGTTTGTGGCCATCGGGGACTCCTTCACCGAGGGGGTGGGGGATTGGGACACCCGGCACCCCAATGGGGTGCGAGGCTGGGCGGACCGGGTGGCCAAACAGCTCTCCAAGGCGGACCCGGACAGCCGCTACGCCAATCTGGCGATCCGCAGCCGGCGCCTCGCGGGGGTCGTGGAGGAGCAGATCGAACCGGCTCTGGCGATGAATCCGGACCTCATCAGCTTCTACGCGGGCGGCAACGACCTGCTCGAACTGCGCAAGGACCTGGGTCCCGTCCTGCAGACGTACACCCGGGCGGTGGAACGCCTCGTGTCCTCCGGGGCGCGGGTGCTCCTCTTCACGGGGTTCGACATACCGCTGCACCCCGTGCTGGAGCCGTTCAAGCGCCGGAACTGGGCGTTCAACGACCACGTGCGGACGCTCGCCCGGCGGTACTCGGACAATGTCACCCTGGTGGACTACTGGACGTGGGACGCCTACCGCGACCGCCGCATGTGGGACATCGACAAGCTCCACATGAACCGCGCCGGGCACCGCTACATGGCTATCCAGATCCTCAACATCCTGGGGGTCCGGCACCAGCTGGAGTTCGACCCCTTCGGGCCGAGCGAGCGGGTGGGGCCCGTTCAGTCCGTCAGCCGGGACGTGGAGTGGCTGCGCCAGTGGGTGCTGCCCATGTTCGGCCGCCGGTTCCGGGGAATCACGCTGGGCGATGAGCTGCAGCCCAAATGGCCCGAGCCCTTCCTGCCTGCGGACGGCATGAAGAAGACGTACCGTCAGCGGCGCAAGCCTTAGAGGTTGCCGGTGGCGATGGCCAGCATGCGGCGCACCGGCTCGGCGGCACCCCAGAGCAGCTGGTCGCCCACGGTGAACGCGGAGAGGTACTCGGGGCCCATCTCCATCTTGCGCAGACGGCCCACCGGGATGGTCATGGCACCGGAGGCGGCGATCGGGGTCAGGTCCGCCATGGAGGCCTCCTTGGTGTTCGGCACCACGGAGACCCACTCGTTGTCCGAGGCGATGATCTGCTCGATCTCGTCCAGCGGCACGTCCCGCGTCAGCTTCAGGGTCAGCGCCTGGGAATGCGAGCGCAGGGTGCCGATGCGTACGCACAGGGAGTCGAACGGCACCCGCTGGGCTGCCGAGTGACCCAGGATCTTGTTCGTCTCGTCCCCGGCCTTCTTCTCCTCCTTGGACATGCCGTTGCCGAGGTCCGCGTCGATCCAGGGGATGAGGGATCCGGCCAGCGGCATGCCGAACTGGGAGGCGTCCAGGGACCCGTCACGCTGGGCTGCGGTGACCTTGCGGTCGATCTCGAGGATGGCGGAGGCGGGGTCGGCCAGCTCGTTCGCCACCACGCCGTGGAGGTCACCGAACTGGGTGAGCAGTTCGCGCATGTGGCGGGCACCCCCGCCGGAGGCCGCCTGATAGGTCATGGCGGTGCCCCACTCCACGAGGCCGGCCTTGAACAGCCCGCCCAGGCCCATGAGCATGCAGGAGACGGTGCAGTTGCCGCCCACGAAGTCCTTGACGCCCGCGGCCAGGCCGGCGTCGATGACGTTCCGGTTCACCGGGTCGAGCACGATGATGGAGGAGTCCTCCATGCGCAACGTCGAGGCGGCGTCGATCCAGATTCCGTCCCAGCCCGCGGCGCGGAGTTTCGGGTAGACCTCGGAGGTGTAGCCGCCGCCCTGGGTGGTGAGGATGACGGGCAGCTTGGCCAGCGTCTCGATGTCGTAGGCGTCCTGCAGGATGCCCGCATCACCCTGCAGTCCGTCCACGGCGGGCGCCGGCTGACCGGCGGCAGAGGTGGAGAAGAACACCGGGTTCAGGCGGTCGAAGTCCCCTTCCTCGGCCATCCGCTGCAGGAGCACGGAGCCGACCATGCCGCGCCAGCCGATGAGGCCGACCGTGGGGTTGGCGGCGGGGTCGGAAGCGGTCTGGAGTGCTGAATCTGGGGAAAGCATGCCCCCCAGTCTACTGGCCGGAGCTGTCCTCGGTCAGTGATTTGCGTTTCAGGGTGGCCCACAGTCCGCCGAAGATGAACACCTGGGTGAGCACCACCAGGAAGACGACGCCCATCACCACGTTGTCCGTGAAGATCATGACCAGGCCCATCACGGCGGTCACCAGGCCCAGGATCGGGCAGGCGACGAAGGCGATGAACGTCAGGGTGGTCTTGTTCAGCAGCTCGCTCATGAGTGGTCCTCGTGGTCGTCGTGGGCGCGTTCCCACCGTTCGAAGCGGTAGCCGGTGCCGGAGCCGGTGCGGTGCTCCTCGAGAGAGGTCCGCGTCCATTGGCCGTCCAGTGCGGGGGCGTACGTGTCACCGGCGGCGTCGGTCTCGATCACGGTGATCTCGGCCAGGGTCGCCACATCCAGCGCCTGCTCGTACAGCGTGGCCCCGCCGATCACCCAGATCAGGTCCAGTCCGTCCGCCTCGCTCGCGGCCTCGAGGGCCTCCTGGAACCCGGGGACGACGACGGCGCCCGCCGCCCGCATGGCGTCCGCCGACTGCTGGCGCCGGGAGACGACGATGTTCGTCCGTCCCGGCAGGGGCCGGAACCTCTCCGGGAACGAGTCCCAGGTGCGCCGGCCCATGATGACCGGGTGGCCGTGGGTGCGGTCCCTGAAGTGGGCGAGGTCCTCGGGCAGGTGCCACGGCATGGAGCCGTCGGCGCCGATGACGCGATCCGGGGTCTGGGCCCAGATCATGCCGATGCGGATGGGGGTACTGTCAGACGGCAATGGGGGCCTTGATCGTCGGGTGGTGCTGGTAGTCGACCAGCTCGAAGTCCTCGAGGGCGTAGCTGAAGATGTCCTCCGGGGTCCGGTTGAACCTCAGCTGCGGGTAGGGGAACGGGTCCCGGGAGAGCTGCTCGGTGACCTGGTCCACGTGGTTGTCATAGATGTGGCAGTCGCCGCCGGTCCAGACGAACTCGCCGGGCTCCAGTCCCGTCTGCTGCGCCATCATCACGGTCAGCAGGGCGTAGGAGGCGATGTTGAACGGCACCCCGAGGAACAGGTCCGCCGAGCGCTGGTACAGCTGGCAGGAGAGGCGGCCGGGGCCGCTCTCCTGCGGGGCCACGTAGAACTGGAACATCGCGTGGCACGGGGGCAGGGCCATCTGGTCCACCTCCGCCGGATTCCATGCGGTGACCAGGTGGCGGCGCGAGTCCGGGGTGGTCTGGATGGAGTCCACGACCTTCGCGATCTGGTCGATCTGCCCGCCGTCCGGCGTGGGCCAGGACCGCCACTGCACGCCGTAGACCGGGCCCAGTTCACCGTCCTCGTCCGCCCACTCGTCCCAGATCTTCACGCCGCGCTCCTGCAGCCAGCGGACGTTGGAGTCGCCGCGCAGGAACCACAGCAGCTCCAGCGCCACGGACTTGAAGTGCACGCGCTTGGTGGTGATCAAGGGGAACGATCCGCCGAGGTCGAACCGCAACTGCCGGCCGAACACGCTGCGCGTCCCGGTGCCGGTGCGGTCCGTCTTGGCGGCGCCGGTGGCCATGACATCGGCCAGCAGGTCCTCATACGGGGTGGAGATGCTCACCCGTGCATTCTACGGGCCACCCCCGTCAGCAGTTCCACCGTCTCCTCAGGGCTGAAACCCGCCGCCCTCGACCACAGCCCCGCCCGGCGCGCGCGGCGGGCGCAAGAATCACAGTTCGCCGTCGAACACCAACGGCGCGTACTCGGGGTAGCGACGCAGGTAGTCCTGCACGTAGGAGCATTCCGGGACGATCAGGAAGCCTTCGGCCTTGAGCCGCTCCAGCACGATCGTCACCAGCGCACGGGCGTAGCCGCGGCGGCCGAAGGCCTCGTCGATGATGGTGTGCTGCAGGATCACCACGGTGTCCTCGCCCACGGTCTGCTCCGTGTAGCCGAGGAAGCCGATGAACTGCTCCTTCTGCCACAGTTCGATCCGGCCGCGGTCCGGGTCGCGCTCCACGTGCAGGTCGTCATGGACGATCTTCGGGGTCTCGGTGCTGCTGCCCTGGGTGCTCATGCGATGAGGCTACTTCAGTCGTCCCAGACGTCGTAGACCTCGACCGACACGATTTTTCCGCCGGCGTCCAGGGCCTGGTGGGCCACGATGACCGCACCGGGCTTCAGATAGGGATCCTTGCGGGGCAGGGCGGCCAGGACGGCGTCCCGGGATTCCGATGCCCCGTTCACCAACACCTCGTCCTTGAGCACCTCGAGGATCTCCGGCAACACCGGCCGATGGGTGCACAGCAGGGTCGAGCGCTGCTTGCCCAGCCGGGCGGCCATCTCCTTGCGGGACTTCTTGGGCTTGTTCTTCACCGTCTTCTCGTTGAAGGCGCCCAGCTCCTTGAACCCGCGCTTGGTGTCCTTCACATACGGGGTCACCGTCTCCACACAGCGCAGGTAGGGGGACGTGATGACCTTGTCCGGGTTCCAGGCCCCCAGCAGACGACGCACGGACATCGCCTGCCGCTGTCCCGTGGCCGCGAGCGGCCGCCGGTCCTCCGCGCGGGACCAGGAGGAGCGGGGCTTCGCCTTCGCGTGGCGCAGGATGATGAACGGGGCGGTGCGCAGGGTCTTGTTGCGGTGGGCCGCGACCAGGGCCTCCAACGGCTCGCGGTCCGTGGCATTGGTCAGGGCGGCGCGGGCCTTCTTGACGCTCATCCACTCGGTGCGGTCCACCTCGCGGCCGTCCGGGACCGGGGTGGTCCGGGAGGCCTCGGCGGCCCAGTACCAGACCTCCTTGGGCGTCTTGGAAGCGCCGATGGTGTACCGCGTCGTCGGCAGCGGCAGCCCCAGGTCCACCACCAGCCCGATCTCCTCACGGACCTCCCGCACCGCGCATTCCGGCAGGGTCTCGCCGTCGTCCAGCTTGCCCTTGGGCCAGGACCAGTCGTCGTACTGGGGGCGGTGGATCACCAGCACCTCGAGCCCCTGACCCGAGGCGCGCCAAGGCACCACCCCGGCGGCGAGGACCGGGGCGGAGGGTGCGGCGTCGTGGAAGTCGGCGGTCGAGCGGGTTGCCGTCTGGGGCATGCGGGATCCACTTTCGGAAAAGGGGGCGTGGCGCCCCATCGTATCCGGCGCTGAACGCCCGGTGGCCAAGACCGGCCAGGGCTTCGACTACCCGCGCGGGGTGTACATCACATCGGTGTCCCAGCGGACGAAGCCGAGCTTGCGGTAGAGCTCCACGGCCGCGGTGTTGTCCGTATCCACATAGAGCATCACCGCCTCCACGCCCTGCTGCTGCAGGTAGCGGATGCCCGCCACCGTCAGCACCCGGCCCAGGCCGCGGCCCTGTGCCTGAGGGCTGACTCCGACCACGTAGACCTCGCCGAGCGGTGGATGCCCATCGGCGCCGGGGTGGATCTTCGTCCAGTGGAAGCCCAACAGCGTTCCGTCGGCGTCCTCGGCCAGGATGAACCCGGCCGGATCGAACCACGGCTCGGCCTTCCGGGCGTCCAGGTCGGTCTGGTCCAGCGAGCCCTGCTCGGGGTGGTCGGCGAAGGCAGCGGCATTCGTCTCCAGGAACGCGGCGTCGTCCGCGCCGGGCACGAAGGACCGCAGGGTGATGCCCTCGGGTGCGGTGCCGTCCCACACGCTGGTGCGGTGGGAACCGTTCTCCACGTCGTCCTGGGACACCTGGTGGGTGAGGCGCAACCGGAGCAGCTCGCGGACCGGCGTGTAGCCGAACTGCTCGGCCAGCCGGGCCGCGGCAGCATGGTTGCCGTGCGCCCAGGCGTTGTACTTCTCGGTCAAGCCGGCATCCAATTCCCGGGCCAGCGCGGTCGCCACGCCCTGGGAGCGGCAGTTCGGATGCACCACGAGTTCGAGGGTTCCCGGCCCAGCACCCGGCCCCGCGGAGATGGCGACGGCGGCGCCCGCCAGTTCGCCGTCACGGCCGTCCTGGTGGTCCAGCCACGCGGTGACGGTCCGGACCAGGTCCGGGTCGTCCGTGGTGCGCAGCTCGACCCAGGTCTGGTCGGAGAACGGGGGATTGCCGTCGGCGGACTCGGCCGCCTCGGCCAGGGCCGTCAGGTCTCGAAGCAGCCCGGAATCCAGGCGGCCGGCACTGGTGGACAAGGACGGGGATTCGTGCGGGTGGTCCATGGGGCAACCCTAGTCGCTGCGCGGATTATTCTCCCGGGGCGTCGCGCGGGACGAAGCGGTATCCCACGTTCCGCACGGTGCCGATCAGCTGCTCCTGGTCCGGGCCCAGCTTGGCGCGCAGCCGGCGCACATGGACGTCCACCGTGCGCGTGCCACCGAAGTAGTCGTAGCCCCACACCTCGTGGAGCAGCTGTTCGCGCGTGAAGACCCGGCCCGGGTGCTGCACGAGGTGCTTGAGCAGCTCGAACTCCTTGAAGGTGAGGTTCATCGGCACGCCGTTGACCTGGGCCGTGTACGTGGTGGCATCCACGAAGATCCCGGAGGCGCGGATCGGCTGGTCGGTGCCCGGGGCGTCCCCGGGTGCGGGGAGGGTGGCCAGCCGCAGCCGGGCCGTCACCTCGGCCGGGCCCGCCGTGTCCAGCAGGAAGTCACGGGCGCCCCACGCGGGGGAGAAGCCCGCCAGGCCGCCCTCGGTCAGCACCGGGAGCAGCGGCAGCGCGGGGGAGGCGGTCGAGAGGGCCCGGCACAGGTTGCGGGCGCCGGTCAGGTCTCGGCGGGCGTCCACCAGGACGACGTCGGCCTCGGGGTGGCGCAGCAACGCCTCGGCCCGCGGTGGGCCGGTGACGGTGCGGTGGTCCAGGAAGGCGAGAGCCTCGAGAATCGATTCGGGTTCGGCGGACGCTCCGGAGAGCAACAGCAACAGGGCCAAGGTGGACTCCTCTCCGGGTCAGGACGATTATACGGACTCGGACAATGGCAGGATGGACGCGTGAAGCATCCACTGTTGGCCGCCGCGGCCGCGATCACTGCCGTGCTCGTGGGGGCCGCCTGCCTCGGCGGACCGTGGTTCTCGGTCGCCATCGCCGCGATCCTGGTCATCGCGGCCGCCCTCGGCTGGCCGCAGCTGCTCGGGGCACCGGCCCGGAAATCCCTCACGGCCGTCCTCGGCGTGTCCGGGTTGGCGGCCGTCGGTGCCGTGTCGCTGTGGCCCGGTCAGGGTCCCGGCGAGGGCCCCACCGCCTTCGGCGCGTCATTGATCGAACCCATTGCCGTCTGCGTGGCGCTGGGCGTGGTGGCCGCCTTCATGGTCCAGCTCTTCCGCGGCTCCGGCAGCCCCCAGCGGTTGGAGTCCACGGCCGGCACCATCACCGGCGTGGCCGTCATCTGCGCCGGTGCCGGGTGGGTCGCCCTCGCCCGGTACGACGCCGGCCCGCTCGCCGTCTCCGTGGGCCTCTCGCTGGCGCTCGCGGCCCTGGCCGGATTGGTGCCGTTCCCCGGCCGGAGCGGCCGCGGTCTCGCCGCTGGGCTGTCTCTGGTGCTGGCCGGCGTCGTGCCCGTGGTTCTGGAGCCGCTGTGGCCGGCCTCCTGGGGCGCGCTGCCGTTGCCGGCTGCCGTGGTGGCCGGGCTGTTGGGCGGGCTGGTGCTCGTCCTGACCGGACGCACCGCCCCGGACCGCGGGCTGGGCAGGCCGCTGGGGCGCCGTGCCGCGGTGGCCCTGGGGGTGGCACCCGTGGCGGTCGTGGGACTGCTGACCTATTTTGTGTTCAGGATCATGCCGGTCTGACCGGCGGGAGGAGTAAACATGTCTGAGGAAATGGCCGCCGCGAACTACACGGTGGCGTTGGAAGAGGGCGGTGACGACGCGTTCGAGCGGGTCTTCCGCTTCGTCGGCGGCGTGCTGACCCAGGTCCTGGGAGGCTCCGGGGCGGACGTCGTCGGGGTCTCCGTGGTGGTGCGCCGGCGCAGCGACGAGGAGGAGGTCCTGCGGATCGATGCCGTGGACCAGCAGGACGGGGACCAGATCCTGCAGGCGATCCAGCGGGACCTGGACACCTATCCCTCGGACGAGTTCGTCACCTACTGGCTCGAGCAGGTCCAGCACGGACGCCATGTGGCCGGCCGGGACGCGGACGGCACGCGCCTCGAGTAATCCCGCACGCGGGGCCACCGGTCTGGAGTAGGATCGAGGCATGTCCCTTCTTGCACTCGAGGTCTTCTTCACTGTTCTTCTCGTCATCGCCGGACTGGCCATGGCCGCGTTCGCCGTGCTCGTGGTCTCCGGCCTGTACAAGGGCCAGCGCTGAGCATTCGTGCCCACTGAACTGCCTTTTGACCTGACGCCGGAGCTCGCTCCACTGTCCTGGCTCATCGGCGCGTGGGAGGGACAGGGCCGTCTCGGTTCCGGTGAGGACGATACCGAGATCTTCTATCAGCGGGTCGACTTCACCGACCATCGCCTGCCGTTCATCGAATACCGTGCCGAAACCTGGCTGAGCGAGGCGGACGGCACCCTGCTCCGGCCCCTGACCGTGGAGAACGGCTTCTGGGCGCTGGACCGAGAGCGCCGTGACGGTGACGTGGGACCCGGGATGAGTCCCGGAGACGTGGTGCCGGTCCTCCGGTCCGCTGATGACGTGGAGGCCTTCCGCCGTGAGGACGGGTCCTTCCCGATCACCGCGCAGATCTCCCACCCCGGCTCCCTGACAGAGCTCTACTACGGCGTCATCAAGGGCCCGCAGCTGCAGCTGAAGACGGACTCCGTGCTGCGCGGTTCGGCGGCCGGTCCCTATGAGGGTGGCTCCCGGATCATGGGCCTGGTCAACGGCCAGTTGTTCTGGCGTTGGGACGCCACCCACCACGCTGGTGCCGGTGAGGAGCCGCACGCATCGGCCATCCTGGACCGGATGCCCGATCCCACCCACGGGCGCCTGGCCCCTGGTACGCCCCGCACCTCGAACTGAGATTGAGGCCCCGCATGTTGTCTATTCCTGGAGCAGTGGCCGGCAACGGCCCCGACGCCCCCGTGGCCGCGCATTACGGCCAGCCCACCGCTGAGCAGCGGGCCCTGGATGCCGGCACCGCAGTCGTCGATCTCTCCCACCGAGGCGTCGTGACCGTCTCCGGGCCGGATCGGCTGACCTGGTTGCACGTGCTGACCAGCCAGAAGCTTGACCGCCTGGCACCGGGGATCTCCACGGAGACCCTCTTCCTGGACGTCCAGGGCCGCATCGAGTTCGACTGCCACTTGGTGGACGATGGTGAGACCACCTGGCTCACCGTCGAGCCCGGGGAGAACGCCGGCCTGGCCGACTGGCTGCAGAAGATGAAGTTCGCCTCCCGCGTGGAGATCGCGGATCGCACTGGCGAGATCGCCGTGGTGGGATCAACCGCCGCGGTCCCCGGGTGGGACGAGCGGGAGGACATCGCCCGCTGGGAAGACCCGTGGCCGCGCATCGGCGAGGGCGGCTTCCCCTACACCGATGACCCGGACCCTGCCCAGCACCCTGCTGCGGGCTGGTCCTGGAACGAGTACCTGGTGCCGATGTCGTTGCTGGAGGCCCTGGCTGATCCATCGGCTCGTGCAACGGCGAGTGAGGTCGCCGCCCTGCCCGAGGGGTGGACCCTCGCCGGGACGATGGCCTCCGAGGCATTGCGCATCGCCGCCCTGCGGCCGCGGCACGGAATGGACACCGATGAGCGCACGATCCCGCACGAGATCGATCTGGTCCGCACCGCCGTGCACCTCGAGAAGGGGTGCTACAAGGGCCAGGAGACGATTGCCCGCGTCCACAACCTGGGTCGTCCTCCCCGTCGGCTGACGTTCCTGCAACTCGACGGCTCCGGCCACACCTTGCCCGTTCCTGGTTCTGACGTCATCGTGCGTCCCGAATCCGAGGCGGAGGGCGCCACCGCTCGATCGGTCGGCACCGTCACCTCGGTGGCCCAGCACCATGAGATGGGCCCGATTGCCCTGGCCATCCTCAAGCGCAACACCGACCCCACGGCCGAGCTCCTGCTCCGCGACGGCAATGCCGAGGACGGCTGGTCTTTCACCGCGGCCACCCAGGAGACCGTGGTCTCTCCTCAGGCCGGCCAGGTCGTCGGACGCCAGTCCGGGTTCATCCGCAAGGGTGCTCGCTGAGCCGGCCCTACCCCAGTTGGTCCAGCCGGCCCTACCTCGGTTGGTCCAGCTCCAGCGGGCCTCCGCCTAGTCGGTCCTGCCTCTGGTGGTCCAGCTCCAGCAGGCCTCGGCCTAGTCGATCCGGCTAGTCGGTCCGCCTAGGCAGCCCTCGCGTACTCCACCCGTGTTCCGGGCCGGATCCGCGGCCACATATGGTCAACGGTTCTGATGTGCTCTTTGGTACTGGGACAGTCACCGGTTCTCAGGTCTTCGAGATCCCCGTGCCAGCCTGCTGCGAGGAGCGGCGTGGATGCCGGCAGTCTCACCGTTACGGGGGAATCTGTGGCACAGGCCGGATCCCTTGTTTCGCGCCGACGTTCGACAATGCCAGCCTCATCGCGAACGCCAATGCCAACGCCAGCGTCTTCGCAAACGCCAATGTCATCGACGTCAATGACGGCGTGAGGTGCCGGGGCGGGGCTCGCGGGGATGGCAGGTGCGGATGCGTTGGACGGTGTGGACGAACCAGGTGCGAACTCGATGGGTGGTGCGAACGAACCAGGTGCGGCCGCGTTGGGCGGCGCGGAGAGCGGACGGGACCGACTGGAATAGCGGTGTCCCGTTGGAGTCGTGATCTCGAGATTGTCCGGGGACGCACGATGAGACCATCCAGGGTGTTCCTTGGTGTAATTGCAGCGAGCGCAGAGGCCAGAGCCATTGCCGTAACTGGTGGGGCCGCCCTGGCGATGAGGCGTGGCATGGTCGATGTGGCGGATAGGTGCCCCGCAGTACGGCGTGCGGCAGATATTGTCACGCAGAACGATCATGCGGCGTAGCTTTCCGGAGAACTCACGGCGTTGCGAGTCCATTGCCACCAGCTGCCCCGTCTCGGGTGACGTGTAGAGCCGGCGCAGGAATACCCGGGCCTCAGCGATCTCATCGGTCTCGGGAATCTCAACGGTCTCAACGGCCTTGGCTGCCTCGGGGCGTGCGGGTGGTCCGGCGGCGGATGGTCGAGCCGCGAGATCAATGTCGCGGGTGCCACGGATCGACCCGTCTGCAGTTCCATGTGAAGTCTCGCCTGAAGTCCCCTCCGAAGTCCCGCGTGATGCACTGTCTGCAGGCCCGCCCTGGGTGGCGCTGCCGGCGAGTAGTTTCCGGGCGACGGCGGCCGGCAGGGGCCCGTGGCCGGGGATCCACGCAGGTTCGTTGTCACCGGCGAACAGGGCGGCGTCCGTCATGATGAGCTGGACTTCCACCGGTGAGGCCTCGTCCGTGCTGCGGCCGGTGAGACGTTCGACCATGACGTCAGTGAGGACCTGCTGGGGGCTGCGCCCCTCGGCTTCTCCGAAGGCGACCGCCGACCCTGCCTGGTCGGTCAGGGCCCGATAGCAGGCAGCGGCTTCCAATGCGGGCAGGAGGGCCGTCAGGTAGGCCATACCGTTTTCAGCGGGCTTGAGGTTCACATGCCGGGTGGCCACGGCTTGGTCGTATTGCTCCGCCGCCGCCTCGGGATCTGCGCGATGTGCCACCGCTTGGGTCTCCAGCTTGAGATCGTGGAGTCCCAGCACGGGGAGTCGGTCTGCCAGCGACGAGTCGACGCTCCTGCGAGCCTGCTCGGGAAGCCAATGGGTGTGCCGTTCCACCGTAGCGGCATGTTCCTCGCTGATCTGGCCGCATTGCAAGGCGGAGAGGGTGTTCGTCAGATCCCCGGTGAAGTGGAGGGCCTGGCGCAGCTGGATGCTGCCGCGCTGTTGGCTCACGCGGCGGGCCAGCGCGATCTCAGCACCCAGTCCGCGCCCGCGCTGGGACGCCGGGATACCTCGCGCCGCTTCCTCTCGGTGTCGGTGCTGGTGGAGGGCCGCCGTCTCGCGGGCCTGGGCTGCAGCACAGGCGGCCTTGAGGTCCTCCAACGCGCGGATCCGGGTGATGGCCTCGGCCTCGCGTGCCACGGCAGCCAGATCCTCCTCGCTCGGACCGAAGCGTGGCCTGGGTGTGCGTGCGGCAGCAGGGCCAGCAGGGTTGCTGGGGATTGCAGGGGTAACCGGGGTGGTGGCGGCGGGAATCATGCCAGCGAGGGACGCACGTAGGGCGATGAGCGACCGGGCGCCCTCCAATGTGGGAACCGTCGGCAGCTCGACTGTCTGGCTGGCATCAGCGCGCCCGGAGGTGTCTCCTGGGATTGATGCGCGCCCTGCCGATTCGAACATGTGTACTACTCTACGTGTGATGGCGGACATGGTAAAGAGAGTCGTCCATGCTGGGGATAAGTTGCTTCCCGGCTTCCCGGCTTCCCTGCTTCCAGTCGCTGTGGAGGACCTGGCCTCGCCGGTCGGTTACTCGTCCCGGGCGGACAGCACGCAGAATTCATTGCCGTCCGGATCGGCGAGGACGGTCCAGGTGGCGTCCTCCGGTTCGCCGACGTCGATGAGGGTGGCCCCCAGCGTCACCAGGCGGTGGATCTCCGCGTCCCGGTCGTCCGAGGTATGGGGCGCGAAATCCCAGTGCAGGCGGTTCTTGCCGGACTTCTGGTGCTCCACCGGGACGAAGACCATGCCGGGCGGAACGCGATGGAACGGCAACGAGCCCGAGAGTTCGGCCGACCAGCGGGGGATCACCACGGACTCGAGATCGGATTCATAGGCGATCTCCCAGTCGAGCGCGGTCGCCCACCAGCGCGCCAGGGCCCGGTGATCGGTGGATTCCACCACTGTCGAATACCATCTCAGTGACATGCCAACAGGGTAGGGCGGACGTCGACCCGCTGAACAGCACCGGCCCGCTGGACGGGCGGGCCAGCCCCTACTGGTTGAACAGCACCGTCGTCTGTGAGCCGGCGAGTTCGAATCCCAGCGACGCCGCCACCCGCTGCGCGCCGGTGTTGCCCAGGGCGGCCCGCCACTGGGGGATGAGCCCCTCGGTGAAGGCCTCCTCCATGGCGATCGCCCCAGCGTAGGCGCCGAGGCCCTTGAGGCGGAGGTCGGGCCGGACCAACACGCCCAGGTGGCCGATGAGGCCCTGCCATTCCTCGTACCCCGCGCCCGCGACCGGCTGGCCGGTCGGGGTGCCCGTGCCGTCGTCGGGAATGAGGGTGAAGGTGGAGTCCAGGGCGGACAGGCCCACCTCGGTGACGTCGTCCGCGGGGCACTGGGTCTCGAGTTCACGGGCGTCGGAGGCCTCGTAGGACACCGAGACGGAGGAGGAGCGGGCGATGTCCGGGATGTCCTCGGCGTAGTAGAGCACCCACTCGCCGAGGGAGCGGGCGGCGTGACCGGCACCCAGCCGGATCATGGTGGACTCCAGGGCGAGCTCCTCGTCGTGCAGACCGCGGGCGGCCTCCAACAGCCAGGCCGGCCCGTACAGCACGGAGGACCCATACAGCCGGACGAACGTGGCGATCTGGTCGTCCTCGCCCTGCTGCGAGTCGGCATCGGTCGGCACCTCGATCCGGCGGCCGCCAGAGGAAGAAGCCGGAGAGGAAGAAGTAGAGGAAGAAGCAGCGGCGAAGGCGCCGTCGTCCAGCCCCAGAATCCGGGACCAGGCCAACTCGATGATCTGGCGGGTGTGGGCGTCGACTGGCATGCCCTCCACGCTACCCTTCCGCACTACCCCTCCACGCTGCCCCGCCGGGCCCGACGCCGGCCCGTCGGCTACCTGCCGAAGAGTACCTTGGCCTCGTCGTAGCGGTGCTGGGGGACCTCTTTGAGGCCGTCCAGGGCGGCGCCCAGGGACACCTGGACGATCTCGGTGCCATTGAGGGCGACCATCTGGCCGAACCGGCCCTGGGCCACCAGGTCGATGGCGCCCATCCCGAAGCGGGTGGCCAGGACGCGGTCGAATCCGGTGGGCGCCCCGCCGCGCTGGATGTGGCCGAGGACGGTGCTGCGGGTCTCGATGCCGGACATCTCCTCGATCTGCTGCGTGACCCACTCACCGATCCCGCCCAGCCGCGCGCGCCCCGAGGCGTCCGCGCCGGCCTCGGAGAGGGGATCGTCGTGGCCATCGGGGATGAAGCCCTCGGCCACCACCACGAGCGGAGAGCGACCGCGGTCGTGCACCTGCTTCACCCATTCGCACACCTGCTCCATGGAGGTGCGCTGTTCCGGGATGAGGATCGCGTGCGCACCGGCGGACATGCCCGAGTGCAGGGCGATCCAGCCGACATGGCGGCCCATGACCTCGGCGACCATGCAGCGGTGGTGGGACTCGCCCGTGGTGCGCAACCGGTCCATGGCATCGGTGGCGATGGAGACGGCGGTGTCGAAACCGAAGGTGTAGTCCGTGGCCTTGAGGTCGTTGTCGATGGTCTTCGGCACGCCGACCAGGGGCACGCCGTCGTCGGACAACCGCTTCGCGCCGGCCAGCGTGCCCTCGCCGCCGATGGCGACCACCGCGTCCAGGCCCAGCTCCGCCATCCGCGCCTTGATGTTCTCCGGCCCGCCGCCCGGGTGGTCGTACGGGTGGGTGCGGGAGGTACCGAGGATGGTGCCTCCCGTCCGGGCCAGCCCCCGGACCTTCTGGCGCGGAAGGTCCTCGACGTCGCCCTCGATCAGCCCGCGCCACCCGTCCCGGATGCCGACCAGTTCGTAGTCGTAGGACTTGATCCCGTGCAGGACCGCCGAACGGATGACGGCGTTGAGGCCGGGGCAGTCTCCGCCGCTGGTGAGGAGGCCGACGCGCATGTGGTGCCTTTCTGGAGGGGCTAGAGCGGGCGCTGCGTTCCGGGGAACACGCGCTCCAACGGAATCGTGTTGTCCTGCCACGGCAGCAGCACCCATGCCACCAGGTACGTGGCAACGCCGATGAACGGCAGGATGAAACTGAGCAGAATAACAATCCTGACCAGCGTAGGGTCCCAGCCGAATTTTGCCGAGAGTCCGCCGGCAATGCCGCCGACCCACCGCTTCGGGCCGCGGCGGAAGGGGATGTTCCTCAGGGAACGGTAGAAGGTGTCCATGGTGCTCCTCGATGCGCTTGTCTGTGTGGTGAGTGTGGATGGATCAGAACGACTTGCTGCGGGCCGCGCCGGCGATGCCACCGGCGACCAGGGCCACGCCGCCGACCACGGCCAGGCCGATCATCACCAGAACCGGGTCGAGGTTCCAGTCAAGCACGGTCACGGACAGGGACCACAGGGCCAGCAGCAGGGCGATCACGCCCCACACCAGGGTTCCGGTGCGGAGGGTGGATTTCTCCGGCCCGACGTCGGCCGGCTGGCCATCGCTGTCCGAGCGGTGGGCGGCGTAGTTCCGGTCGTGAACCGTGCCGCGCGTGATCTCGTCTTCGAGGGCCTGGTCCTCGTCGTGGGTGGGATCGTGGGAGAAGTCGTGGGGATGGGTGCTCATGTCATTCACTCCTGGGCAGTCTTGGCTAATCGACGTCAGTTCTGGGAGGTGCCGGTCGTGGTCGGGGCCTCTGCGCGTACGTTCAGGGTGGAGAAGGAGACGTCCGCCTTCACCACGATCTGCTCGTCCCCGGGGGCGTCCACCACCTGGAGGCGGCCGGCGTCGTCGGTCCCGACGGAGGGGGAGTTGACGCTGCCGAAGGAACTGTCCGCGTCCAGGAAGACGTCCACATTGTTCGGGACCACGAGGTCGGCCGTGGAGAAGCTCAGGTTCACGTCCACCGGGGTGGCCTCGGCGGCGCTGGTTCCCGTGAGCTGCCGAAGGTCGATGGTGCCCTCGCCGAAGCTCAGGTCGTATCCCTCGGTGACGTTGCCGGTGACCACGCCGCCGTCCCAGTTGCCGGTGTCCGTCCAGTTCGTACCCCATGGGCCGTCCTGGACATAGGCGCTGGCGGTCGCGCCCACCACGGGGATCGCGAGGATCGCGGTGGTGACGGTCAGTCCGCCACCGCCGCGGCCGGCTATGGCTCCCGCGATGACGCCGATCGCCATGACGGCCAGCGTTGTGGCCAGGCTGGCGGCCCAGATGACCGGCCAGGCGGCCGTGAAGACGTCGAGATAGCGCAGCAGCGAGACCGCGGCACCGGCCAGCACCGCCAGCCCGACGACGACCAGCTGGGTCGCGCCGGACAGTGACGGCGGGGTGCGGTCAGTTGGGGGAGCGGGCGGCACTGTCGAAGCCGGGTGAGCAGGGTCGGCACGTCGGTAGTCGGGCTGGTGGGGGTATGAGGCGGTGGCGCTCATGGGTTCGGGTCCTTCCGAGGAACGGTGGGCAGTACTGGCAGTACCGGCAGTACCGGCAGCCGGGGTTGAGTACCAACCGGTATCCGTGGGCGCCACGTAGAGGGGCTCTGTGGCCTGGGCGCTGGGCTGGCTTTCGGGTTGGGAGGGTTCCGGGCCGGCGGCCGGGTCGGTGCCGGACGGAAGCTCCCGGGGGCGGCCACGCTCGCCGTCCTGGGACAGGACCAGCCAGACGAAGAAGCCGATGATGCCCAGGCCGATCACGCTGCCGAAGCTCCAGAAGCCGTCGCTCCCGCCGAGGAAGCCGGGCCAGTTGAAGAGGTTGCCGATGCCGAGCACGGTGAAGACGAGCGCACCGGTCATGCCGGCGGTCCACCGTCCCTGACCGGCCTCCCGGGAGTGGACGCGGCCGTCCGGCTCGGGCAGGAACATCCAGGCCAGGCCGTAGAACAGCACGGTCAGCCCGGAGGTGAGCAGGGTCAGGACCACGAAAAGGGCGCGGCCCAGGGTGCGGTCCATGCCGATACGGTCGGCCAGGCCGGCGACGACGCCACCCATCCAGCGGTGGGGGGAGCGCACGGTGTGCAGCGAGTCGATCCAGGTGTAGAAGCCGCTGGTGCTGCCGGGGGCGGGGTTCTCGTTCATGTCTCCATCGTTCCGCCTGTGGCTGCCGGGCGGTATCCGGGGAGCCCCTGATCGGACCCGGAGAACCCCCGGATCTACGTCCGTAGCGCCACCCGGACGCCGCCGATTGAGGCAGGATGGAGGCATGACCACTGTCCTCACCCGCCCCCGCGATCACCGGGCCATCGCCGGCGTCTGCGCCGGGCTGGCCGGACATCTCGGTCTGCCCGTGGCCTGGGTGCGGGTCGGCGTCGTGGCCCTGGCGCTGCTCAGCGGGGTCGGTGTGGTGTTCTACGCCTGGTTGTGGATCTTCGTCCCGGATGAGCAGGAGGCCGTCATCGGGGCCGCCGAACCGGTGCGCGGAGCAGCCGAGCAGACCCGGACGTGGGCCTTCGGCGACCGGCTGAGCAGTTCCGACGGTCGCGGTTGGCAGGTCATCGTCGGCATCGTGCTCCTCGTGCTGGCCGCGGCCCTCGGTCTGCAGGTGACCGGGGTCCGGCTGAACTGGGGCTTGATCGGGCCGGCCGCCGTCGTGCTCCTCGGGGTGGCACTGGCCTGGCTGCAGCTCGACTCCCTCCGGGGCGATGCCACGGACCGGGCCGGGAGGACCCACCGCATCACCTCCCTCGTGCTCGGCCTGCTGCTGGTCATGGCCGGTATCCTGGCGCTCGCCGCCGGGCTCGTCGGTGCCCAGGACATGTGGCTGGGTCTCGTCGTCGCCATCGTCATCCTGGCCGGCGTCGTACTCGTGGCCGCACCGTGGGTGATCAAGCTGTGGCGGGACGCCGCCGCGAAGTCGTCCGCGCTCGCCGTCCAGACCGAACGCGCGGAGATCGCCGCGCACCTGCACGACTCCGTGCTCCAGACCTTGGCGCTGATCCAGAAGAACGCGGACAACTCGGCCATGGTCGCCCGGCTGGCCCGTGCCCAGGAGCGAGACCTGCGCCAGTACCTCTACGCCGACCCGACCCGCCCGGACGGCAGCCTGACGGACCGCCTCCAGGACCTGGCGGCCGCCATCGAGGACAACCACGGCCAGCCGATCGAGGTCGTCACGGTCGGCGTGGCCACCGGGCCCTGGCTCGACCCGCTGCTGCAGGCCTCCCGTGAGGCCATGCTCAACGCAGTCCGCCACGCGGGTCCGGCGCGCGTCTACGCCGAAGCCGGCCCGGCCGCCGTCGAGATCTTCGTCAAGGACCGGGGCGATGGTTTCGACCTGGACGCCATCCCGCAGGACCGCCTCGGCATCCGCGAATCCGTGATCGGCCGCATGGAGCGTGCCGGCGGTACGGCCACGATCTCCACCGGCGAGGGCGGCACGGAGGTCCGCCTGCAGCTGCCGGTGCCCGAGCACGCAGCAGGCCGTGCAGCAGCAGACGCCTCAGCAGAGGCCACAGAAGGGGCAACACCATGACCACACGCGTTGTCATCGTCGACGACCACGCCATCTTCCGCACCGGCCTGAAGGCCGACCTGGATCCGGCGGACATCGCGGTGGTGGGGGAGGCGGGGGACGTCGACTCGGCGATCCGGATCATCCACGAGCTCGAGCCGGAGGTGGTGCTGCTGGACGTGCACCTGCCCGGCGGCAAGGGCGGCGGCGGGGCGGAGGTCGCGGCGTCCTGCCAGGATCTGGCCCCCGAGGTCAGGTTCCTGGCGATCTCCGTGTCCGACGCCGCCGAGGACGTGGTCTCCGTCATCCGCGCCGGCGCCCGCGGCTACGTCACCAAGACCATCTCCGGGGCCGAGGTGTCCGCGGCCGTGCAGCGGGTGGCCGGGGGCGACGCCGTGTTCTCGCCCCGGCTGGCCGGCTTTGTCCTGGACGCCTTCGGCACCGCGGACGTGGCCGTACGGGACGAGGAGCTCGACCTGCTCTCGGCCCGTGAACTCGAGGTCATGCGGTTGATCGCCCGTGGCTACACCTACCGCGAGGCCGCGAAGGACCTGTTCATCTCCGTGCGCACCATCGAGACGCATGTGTCCAATGTGCTGCGCAAGCTCCAGCTCTCCAACCGCCACGAGCTCACGCGCTGGGCGGGGGAGCGGGGGCTGCTTTAGATCCGGAACTCCGTGTCCGCCAGCGCCATCACGTCCGCCTCGTGGTGCGTGACGAGCACCGTGGTGCGCCCGGTCAGGACCTCGGCCAGCAGCTCGCGGATCTGCGGGACCACCTGGGCGTCCAGGGCGGACAGCGGCTCATCCAGCAGCACCAGCTCCGGCCCCGAGGCCAGCACCCGGGCGATCGCCGTGCGCTGCGCCTGGCCGCCGGACATCTCCCCGGGCCGGCGTGAGGCCAGCTGCCCCACGCCCACCCGCTCGAGCCAGTCCCGGGCCGCTTCCCGTCGGTCCCTCCGGCCCACGACGCCGGCGCGGGCCAGCCCGAAGGAGACGTTCGCCTCGGCCGTGAGGTGGGGGAAGAGCAGGGGGTCCTGCGTCAGGTAGCCGACATTCCGGCGTCGTGCCGGGATCCAGGTGTGCTCGTCGAAAAGGGTCCTGTCCCCGAGCCGGGCATGCCCGGTCTCCGGGCGCAGCCAGCCGGCGAGCGCGGACAGCACCGTGGACTTGCCCGAGCCGTTGGGCCCGGTCAGGGCCAGGGTCTGGCCCCCGTCCATGGTGAAGGCGAGGTCCACCCCGCGTTCGGGGACGACCACGCGGCAGTCCAGGCCGGTCATGCCCGTGCCCCCGTCCGCCGGCCGTCCCGGCGTCTGTCCCTGCGTCCATAGGCCACGGTGATGACCACGAGGGCCACCACCACGAGCACGAGGGAGAGGGCGACGGCGGCCTCCGGATCGGTCTCGCGCTCGAGGTAGACCTGCAGCGGCAGGGTGCGTGTGGTGCCCTGCAGGGAGCCGGCGAAGGTGATCGTCGCACCGAACTCGCCCAGGGCGCGGGCGAAGGTCAGCACCAGTCCGGCGACGAGTCCGGGCACCAGGAGCGGCAGCGTCACCGTGAGGAATGTGCGCAGCGGGGAGGCTCCCAGGGACAGCGCGGTGCGCTCATGGGCCTCACCGCGGGTCAGCAGGGCACCTTCGAGTGCCACCACCAGGAACGGCAGGGACACGAAGACCTGTGCCATGACCACGGCCGCTGACGTGAACGCGATGTCGATCCCGAGCAGTTGCAGATGCTCGCCGATCAGTCCGCGCCGCCCGAACGCCTCGGTCAGCGCGATCCCTCCGACCACGGGCGGGACCACCAGCGGCAACAGCACCAGGGACCGGGCGAAGCTGCGGCCCGGGAAGTCCAGCCGGGTGAGAACGAGGGCCAGCGGGGTGCCGATCACCAGACAGATAGCCGTAGCCGTCAGCGCGGTCCGCAGCGACAGCCCGAGGGCGTCCAGGGCGGAGGGTGAGGTGAGCAGTTCGGGCAGCCGGGTGAGATCGACGCCGGCCACCAGGGCGACGAACGGCACCAAGAGCACAGCCCCGCCCAGGATCCCGACGACGGCCAGCCCGGCCGGCGGGCGGACCCGCACCTCTCGGGCCCGCACCTTTCGGCTCGGTGTCAATCCTGCCGAGCGCCCCGGATGAGCTGTCACGGAGTGCCGAACCCGTCGGCTTCGAGCACCGACTGGCCCTCCTCGGAGACCACATAGTCGACGAAGCGCTGGGCCAGTTCGGGGTGTTCCGGGCCGTTCTGTGCGGCGGCGTTCAGCACGGTGATGGGGTAGGTGTTCACGGCGGATCCGGCGTTCTCGAGCTCGATGGCGTTGACCGACTGACCGGCACCCAGGGCGTCCGTGACGTAGACCAGGCCGGCGTCGGCCTCGCCGGAGGTGACCTTGCCGAGCACATCGGTGACGCTGGCCTCCTCGCTGACGGGGGAGAGCTCCACTCCGGCGTCCTCTGCCAGCGCGAGGGCGGCTCGGCCGCACGGGACCTGAGGGGCGCAGACCACGAGCTTCACACCTTCGGATGCCGCGTCCTCAAGGGAGGTGATGCCGGAGGTATTGGCCGGGGTGACGAGTGTCAGGACGTTGGTGGCGAACGGTTCTGGTTCCGCGGAGTTCTCCCCAGCCGTCACAACGGTGTCCATGCTCGGTTCGTCGGCCGAGGCGAAGACATCGGCGGGGGCACCGGCCAGGATCTGCTCCGCGAGGGCGGATGAGCCGGCAACGTTGTACTCGACTTCGACCCCCGGGTTCTCCTGCTCGAAGCCTGCCGCCAGCTCCTCGAAGGAATCGCCCAGGGACGCTGCGGCGAAGACGGTGAGGGTGGTGCCGGACTCCGCGGAGCCACTCGAGGGGGCGCTGCAGCCGGTCAGGACAACGCCGGATCCCACGATCCCGGATCCCACGATGAGTCCCAGGGCAAGGCCCCGGTTGCGTCCGGTACGGCCCCGCATCAGCCGTCCGCCCGTGCTGTTCGTTCCGTTCGTTCCATTCGTTCCACGATCACGGTGGTCGCCTTCACGATGGCCGTGGCGGGCATTCCGGGCTCGAGGCCGAGGTCCCGGGCCGCCTCCGCGCTCATGAGGGAGACCACCCGGAACGGGCCGCACTGCAGTTCCACCTGGGCCATGACGGTGTCCATGACCACGTCCGTCACGAGCCCGTGGAAGCGGTTGCGCGCCGAGGAGGGGACGCCGTCGTCACTGGTGCCGTTGAGGTTGCCCTTGCTGTTGCCATTGCCGTCCTTGACCAGTTGGGCCACCTCGACCCCGTCGACGGCGGCCCGGCCGGTTCCATCCGTGTGGGCGCTGAGCCGGCCGGAGGCGACCCATCGGCGGACGGAGTCGTCACTCACGCCCAGGAAGCGGGCAGCCTCGGAAATCCGCAATAGCGTCATACAGGACACCCTAAGCGACGCAACTGCGGATCAGAACCCCAGAATGATCCGCACTTGCGCGGACCGCCATCCGCCCGGGGGGTTGTCGGGCGAGGCTACCGGGCGAGAAGCCGCTGGATCCGGCCGATGCCCTCGGCGAGGTCGTCATCGCCCAGGGCGTAGGACAGGCGCAGGAAGCCCGAGGGGCCGAAGGCCTCGCCTGGCACGACGGCGACCTCGGCCTCGTCCAGGATGTAGCCGGCCAGCTCCGCTGAGGTCTGGTGCCGGTGTCCATCGCCCAGCGCACCGCGGACGTCCACGTACGCGTAGAAGGCGCCGGCCGGCGTCGGGCAGGAGAATCCGGGCACCGCGTTGAGGCCCTCGACGATGGCCTTGCGGCGGCGGTTGAAGGCCGTCTTCATCTCCTCGACGGCGTCCAGCGGGCCGGCGACGGCGGCGAGGGCCGCGCGCTGGGAGACGTTCGCGACGTTCGAGGTGGCGTGCGACTGCAGGTTGGTGGCCGCCTTGATGATGTCCACCGGGCCGGCCATCCATCCCACGCGCCAGCCGGTCATGGCGTAGGTCTTGGCCACGCCGTTGAGGACGATGACCTGCTCCGCCATCTCCGGCACGGCGGCGGCGATCGAGGTGAAGGGGACGTTGTCATAGGTGAGGTGTTCGTAGATCTCGTCGGTGACCACCCAGAGGCCGCGGGATACGGCCCACTGTCCGATCGCGGCGGTCTCCTCCGGGTCGTACACGGCCCCGGTGGGGTTGGACGGGGAGTTGAACAACAGCACCTTGGTCCGCTCGGTGACCGCGGCCTCGAGCTGGTCCACCGTGACCTTGTAGCCGGTCTCCGGGCCGGCGAACACCTCGACCGGCACGCCGCCGGCCAGGCGGATGGACTCGGGGTAGGTGGTCCAGAAAGGGGTGGGGACGATGACCTCGTCGCCCGGATCCAGCAGGGTCGCGAAGGTGTTGTAGACGGCCTGCTTGCCGCCGTTGGTCACCAGGACCTGCTGGGGCTCGATCTCGAATCCCGAGTCACGCAGCGTCTTCTCCGCGATGGCCTGCTTCAGCTCGGGCAGGCCGCCGGCGGGGGAGTAGCGGTGGTTCTTGGGGTCCTGGGCGGCGTTCACGGCGGCCTCGACGATGTACCCCGGGGTGGGGAAGTCCGGTTCACCGGCGCCGAAGCCGATCACCGGTCGCCCGGCGGCCTTGAGGGCCTTGGCCTTGGCGTCGACAGCGAGGGTGGCCGATTCGGCGATCGAGCCGATGCGCTCAGAGACGCGGCTGCGGGGCGGGGTGGGCTGCGAGGTGGACAGCGAGCTAGACATGGGGTCCTTCCGGCGGGCGGTTTCCGGGGGTCGTCGCGATCCAGCCTAGTGGTACGCGGCACAGCTGTGGCTGTGTGTGCTCGTGTGTGCCCGCATGTGCCCGTGTGTGCGCCCCGGAGAACGGCCGGTTCGACTCACTGCCCCCGATGGCGTAAAGTTGATCCTCGGTGTTGAAAAGCACCAGGCTGGGCCGTGCCGTGGGAAACCACTTTCGGCCCCTAGGGTAGTGGCGCAATTGGTAGCGCAGCGGTCTCCAAAACCGCAGGTTGCAGGTTCGAGTCCTGTCTACCCTGCGCAGGGTGGTCTTTCGGTGATCCGAAAAGCCCCCGGCAGGACAGTTTCAGTGTCGACCTAGCAAGTGAGGCCACGTGACCGAGGCAGTTGCGAACAGCACCGGGGACCAGAACCCCGGCACGCCGCGGAAGCGAGGTCTCTTCGGCAGAATCGCCCTGTTCCTGCGGCAGGTGGTGGACGAGCTCAAGAAGGTCGTCACCCCCACCCGTGAGGAGCTGGTGAAGCTCACGGGCGTCGTGCTCGCCTTCGTGATCTTCATGATCTTGCTGGTGACCTTGTTGGACTTCTTGTTCGGCATGGGCGCCTCCTTCGTCTTCGGCGACGGCAGCGCCTGACGCTACCCGCCGGTGGACGCATGCCCTGCCGGAAGTACGTTGAACGCGTGAAGAAAGCAGGAACCAGTGTCCGAGCAGGAACTCGAACCGCAGGCCGACGCCCTCGCTGAGGCTGACGCTCTCGAAGAGGAGCAGTCCCAGCCGTCTCGGGACCCCAAGACTGCTGAGGACGCCGCCGTCGCCGGTGAGCCCGTCGTGCCGGCTGAGCCGTCCGATTCCGAGGAGTCGGAGGCCGACGTCGACCCGCAGGCCGCCGTGGACCCGGCGATCGAGGCCGACGGCATCGACGAGAGCTACGACGAGACCGCCGAGCCGGAGATCGATCCCCAGGCTGAGACCCGCGAGGTCGCCTCTGAGGAATCCGCTGAGGACCAGGGTCAGATGACCCTGCAGGAGGAGGACCTGGCCCAGAGCGGCGCCGAGTCCGCCGATCGACCCGACGCCGCCCTGGCGGGCGAGGATTCCCTGGACGTGGAGCCGGTCGAGGCCGGGCCGACCGCCGCGGCTGAGCCGGAGGTCGACCCCTCCGAGGAGCTCCGCACCCGCCTGCGCCGCCAGCCCGGCGACTGGTACGTCATCCACACCTACGCGGGCTACGAGAAGCGCGTGAAGACCAACCTGGAGACGCGTGTCCAGACCCAGGAGATGGAGGACTACGTCTATGAGATCGAAGTCCCCATGGAAGAGGTCGTGGAGATCCGCAACACCACGCGCAAGCTCGTCAACCGGGTGCGCATCCCCGGTTACGTGCTCGTCCGCATGGACCTGACGGATGCCTCCTGGGGCGTGGTCCGCCACACCCCGGGCGTCACCGGATTCGTGGGCAACGCCCATGACCCGTTCCCGCTCTCCCTCGACGAGATCCACTCCATGCTGGCCCCCTCGGTCATGCAGGAGGCCACCAAGACCGCCCAGGCCGAGGGCCGGCCCGCCCCGGCAGGCGCCGAGACGTCCGCCCCGGCCATCGAGGTCGACTTCGAGGTCGGCGAGTCCGTCACCGTCAACGACGGTCCGTTCGAGACGTTGCCGGCCACGATCTCCGAGGTCAAGGTCGAGTCCCAGCAGCTCGTGGTCCTCGTGACCATCTTCGAGCGCGAGACTCCGGTCACCCTCTCCTTCAACCAGGTCACGAAGATCAGGTAGTAGGCACCACCAGACTTCGCCCCTCCGGTTGCTTCGGCTGCTTTGGCCGGACGGTGGCGGACCGGTCACCGCGCCACGGTGGCCACCAGCTCCGGAACACGCTCCTGTGCTTCGGGGAACACGCAAGAAGTTACAGAAGAAGGACCCGATTATGGCCCCCAAGAAGAAGGTCGCAGGCCTGATCAAGCTGCAGATCCAGGCAGGAGCCGCCAACCCGGCCCCTCCGATCGGCCCTGCGCTCGGTCAGCACGGCGTGAACATCATGGAATTCTGCAAGGCGTACAACGCCGCGACGGAATCCCAGCGTGGCAACGTCGTCCCCGTTGAGATCACCGTGTACGAAGACCGTTCGTTCACCTTCGTCACCAAGACCCCGCCGGCCGCCGAGCTGATCAAGAAGGCTGCCAAGGTCGCCAAGGGCTCCTCCACCCCGCACACGGACAAGGTCGGCAAGCTGACCCAGGCCCAGTGCGAGGAGATCGCCCAGACCAAGATGGAAGACCTCAACGCCAACGATGTCCAGGCTGCGGCCAAGATCATCGCCGGCACCGCCCGCTCCATGGGCATCACCGTCGAAGGCTGACGGAAACACCTCTTTTCAGCACAGCAACACAGCACATTCCAGTGGCAGGGTCGCGCGCGACCCGCAGACCACGACTGCATAAGGAGAACAAGCAGATGGCACAGCGCAGCAAAGCATACAAGGCGGCTCAGGAGAAGATCGGCGAGGACATCTACGGTCCCGTCGAGGCCATCGCCCTGGCCAAGGACACCAACCCGTCCAAGTCGGACGCCACCGTGGAGGTCGCCTTCCGCCTGAGCGTCGATCCCCGTAAGGCCGATCAGATGGTGCGCGGCACCGTCAACCTGCCGCACGGCACCGGCAAGACCGCCCGCGTGGTGGTCTTCGCCACCGGTGACAAGGCCGCAGCGGCCGAGGCAGCCGGCGCCGACTTCGTGGGCTCGGACGACCTGATCGCCAAGGTCCAGGGCGGCTGGACGGACTTCGACGCCGCCGTGGCGTCCCCGGACATGATGGGCAAGGTCGGCCGTCTCGGCAAGGTCCTCGGCCCGCGCAACCTGATGCCGAACCCGAAGACCGGCACGGTGACCCCGGACGTGGCCAAGGCCGTGACCGACATCAAGGGCGGCAAGATCGACTTCCGCGTCGACAAGCACTCGAACCTGCACTTCATCATCGGCAAGACCAGCTTCGATGCTGACAAGCTGACCGAGAACTACGCCGCTGCCCTGGAGGAGGTGCTGCGCCTGAAGCCGTCCGCGTCCAAGGGCCGGTACATCTCCAAGGCCACCATCTCGACGACCTTCGGCCCCGGCATCCGGGTGGACCCGAACGTGGTCAAGATCGAGACTGAGGCGTCCGCTCAGGCCTGATCTCAGGTCGAAGCACTGGCATCGCCGCCAGCTTCACCACTAGCTTCATCACCAGCTTCATCATCAGGGCCGGAACCAGCGAGAGATCGAGGTTCCGGCCCTGGTGCGTTGATGCACACGGTCACACGGCCCGGTGCGGCATCATGAACACCATGAGGATCGAATGGCTGGACCTTCCCGACGCCCTGGACCAGACGCGGCTGCCGATGCCGCCCACCACTGCGGACTTCCTGCAGGTGACGCAACTCGCCAACCTGGTGACGTCCCTGTTCTGGGGCAACAACGACTTCTACGTCTCCCCGGAGAACCAGTTGGCCGGTGCCACCTCCCGGGATGACGTGCGCACCTCCTACGCCGTCGCCCGCGAGCCCCTGGCCGGGGACCGCCCGGACCGCATCATCGGCTACGCCGCCCTGAGCCTGCCCTGGGAGCCGGGTGCCTCGGCGGATGCCCAGCCAACCACTCAGCCCACCACCGCCGAGGTGAACGTGGCCGTGCACCCCGACTTCCGGCGTCGTGGGGTGGGGTCCGCCCTGCTGCGCGAGGCTGAGGCCGAAGCGGTGCGGCGGGGACGCACCATGCTGCAGTCCTGGACGGACAACGCCCTGGTGGACCCGGCCGCCGTCGGATCCGGCCCGGTGTTCGTCTCCGGCACCTCGCTGGAGACCGGACTGACCCCGGTGGTCCGGACGCCTGCGGAATCGGTGCCCGACGCCGGCCGGGACCGGGTCCGCTGGCAGGCGCCGGACGCGGCGTTCGCCGCCGCCCACGGCTACGAGCTGGCCCAGGTGGAGTGGACGTCTGTGCTGGACCTGCGGGAGGCGGCCGGTGCCGCCCTCGTGGCCGAATCCGGCTCCGGGGCCGCCGACGAGCACGGCTATGACCTGGTCGGATGGGAGGGGGCCTGCCCGGAGGAGGATGCCGGATCGATGGCCGGGCTGCTCGGCCGGATGGCGGCCGAGGCGCCCGCCGGGGCCCTGGAGCGGGTGGCGGAGCACTGGGATGTGCCCCGGCTGCGAGCCGAGGAGCGGGCCCGCCGGGAGATGGGGCTGACCATCATCACGACGGCGGCACGCGACCGGTCGACCGGGCAGCTCGTCGGGCACTCGGACATCGAGACCTTCGCCGACCTGCCCCAGGCGGCCTACCAGGGCAACACCCTGGTCCACCCCGAGCACCGGGGCCGGGGACTCGCCGTGCTGCTCAAGGCCGTCAACGTCTCGCAGCTGCTGCGGCTGAGGCCGGAGACCGAACGCCTCTACACCTGGAACGCCGCCGAGAACGGGGCCATCCTGCGCGCCAACCAGGAGCTGGGATTCGTGCCGGTGGCCACGCACCCCGCCTGGCAGAAGAAGGCCTGATACTTCCTATTCAATGGGAATCAACCTCCCGGCTGCGGTGAGCGTGGGTGACGATGGACCGTGAGCCGCGTCACGGACGCGGCACCGTATCCAGATTCGACGCAGACCTGGGCAGAACGCCAGCCAGCGCAAACTCAGGCAGAACAAGGCAGGCCCATGACCGAGAACCCTTCCGCACAGACGATTCCGGCGCTCGCGCCGTGGGATCACGAGGTGGACCTCCTGGTGCTCGGCACCGGTGTCGCCGGTCTCGCCGCCGCCCTGACGGGTGTCCAGGAGGGGTTTTCGGTGCTGGTCCTCGAGAAGACCGACTACATCGGCGGCACGACGGCCTACTCGGCCGGGACCTGCTGGATCCCCAACAACCACTTCCAGCGTGAGGACGGCATCACCGACGACGCCGAGAAGGCCGAGCGCTACCTCGACCGGTTGGTGGGGGACAAATCGGACAAGGCGCTGCGCCAGGCGTACCTGGACAACGGTCCCGCGATGCTGCGCTACATGGAGGACCTCGGGGTGACGTTCCGGCGGTCACCCGCCGTGGTGGACTACCACTCGGAGCTGCCGGAGACCGGCCAGACCGGACGCGCCCTGGAGCCGGAGCCGTTCGACGGCCGCACGCTGGGCCGGAACCGCTTCCGCCACGTCCGGCCCCCGGTGCCCGAGTTCGCGCTCATGGGCGGGACCATGATGCTGCGCCGGGCCGAGGTCGGCACCCTGTTGGGCCTGTTCTCCAAGAAGGCCGGCAAGACGGCGAAGGCTGGCGCCACGGCCCTGGGCCTGGGGGCGCGCTGGGCCTTGGACATGGTCCGGAATCCGCGCGGCACCCGGCTGGTGATGGGCAATGCCCTCGTGGCCCGCATGTACGCCGAGGTGCTCGGCCGGGGCGGGGAGGTGTGGCGCAATGCCTACACCACGGAGCTGCTGCGGGACGCGGAGAGGGTGACGGGCGCCGTCGTGGGCCATGGGGGCCGCGAGCTGCGGATCCGTGCCCGGCGCGGAGTGGTGCTGGCCGCGGGCGGGTTCGCCCAGAGCCCCGAACTGCGGGAGAAGTTCCTCCCGGAGCCCACGCCGCAATTCTCCCGTGCCGGGGAGGGCGCCACGGGTGACACCCTGCGTCTGAGCGAGGCAGTCGGCGCGGCGGCGGGGACGGACAACGGCGAGAACGCCCTGTGGTTCCCGGCCTCGATCGGGACCCGGGCGGACGGCTCCACCGTGGTCTTCCCGCACATCTGGGACCGGGCCAAGCCCGGCCTGATCGCCGTCAACGCCGCCGGCCGGCGCTTCGTGGACGAATCGCACTCCTACCACCGCTTCGTGCGGGCCATGTACGCCTCGCACCAGACGGTGCCGACCGTTCCGGCCTGGCTCGTGGTGGACTCCAGCACCCTGGCGAAGTACGGGCTGGGCATGATCACCATGCCGCACCTGCCCGCCACGATGCTGCAGAAGTACATCGACGACGGCTACCTCCACCGCGGCTCCACGCTGCGGGAGCTGGCCGAGGGGATCGGCGTGGATCCCGCGGGTCTTGAGGAGACTGTGCGCCGGTACAACGGCTTCGCCGAGACCGGTGTGGACGAGGACTTCCACAAGGGCGAGCTGCTGTTCGGGCGGGTGGCCGGGGACCCGGAGCACACGCCGAACCCGAACATCGGACCGATCCGGCAGGGGCCGTTCTACGCCGTGGCCGTGGTCCCGACTCCCTTGGCCACCGCTTATGGGATCCAGATCAACGCGCAGGCCCAGGTGTTGGGCCGCGACGGCGAGGCGCTCGAAGGCCTGTACGCTGCCGGCAATGACGCCGCCTCTGTCATGGGCAGCGAGTACCCGGGGGCCGGCTCCCAGGTCGGTTCCGGCATGACCTTCGGCTGGGTGGCCGCACGCCATGCGGCAGGGACCGACTGATCACCTGACGAGGAGGCGCACCCATGGGCAGGACCCTGTCACTGCTCCTGGCGCTGGCCGGCGGCGTGGCGATTGCGGTCCAGGCCCGGATCACCGGAGCACTGAGGACCGAACTGGGGGATGCCTCCCTGGCCGCGACGGTGACCTTCGGCTCCGGCCTGGCGTTGATGCTGCTCGTCAACGGCCTGGTCCGGGCGAACCGCCGCGGGGTGGTCCAGCTGGTCCGGGGTGCGGCCACGGGACGGTTTCCGTGGGTGTTCGCCTTCTCCGGGCTCCTCGGCGCCTTCGCCGTGTACGGACAGGCCGTCACCGTGGACCTGGTGGGCGTTGCCCTGTTCTCCCTCGTCTTCATCTCCGGCCAGATGCTCTCCTCGACACTGATGGACACCCTCGGGTGGGTGCCCTCCGGGCGCCATCGCCTGAGCCTGCGGAGGTCGGTGGGCGTGCTCGCGGGACTGGCCGGGGTCGGGCTCGCGCTCTCCCCGCGCCTGTTCGGGGGTGGGTTCGGAGGGGGCGCCGGGGCGGCCCCGGGCGCGGAGTTGCTGCTGGCCCTCGGCCTGCCCCTGTTGCTCGTCCTGGCCGGCGGACTGCTCCAGCCGCCCCAGATGGCGATGAACGCGGTGATGGGCGCGGCCGTGGGCCGGGTCGAGCCGCTCGTGCTGTTCAACTATCTGATCGGGACGCTGGCCCTGCTGGTGGTGGCCGCACCGCAGATCGCGGCCGGTGGTCTGGCCCGGCTCCCGTGGGGCCCGGGGGACTGGTGGTACTACACCGGCGGCCTGCTGGGTTCCGTGGTGGTGATCGGCGGTGCCCTGCTGACGCGGACCATCGGATCGCTGTTGTTCACCCTCGGGCTCGTCGCCGGCCAGCTGGCCGGGTCACTGGTGGTGGACGCCGTGTGGCCCACCCGTGGCGCCGAGGTGACCTGGCAGGTCATGACCGGGGCGGTCATCACGCTGCTGGCCCTGGTGCTGGCCTCCTCCAGCACGCTGCGGACCTCGTTGCAGACCTCGCTCCGGGCCAGCCGGAGTCGGAGCTCCTGATGGCCAACTCACGTTCGGGCGAATCCCTCATCCAGCGCCTGGTGCGGGTGCTGCACGCCTTCGATACCGACCACCCGGAACTCACGGCTTCCGAACTGGCCGTCCGCACGGGTCTGTCCTCGTCCACCGCCCACCGCTTGGCGGGGGACATGGCTGAGGAGGGGCTGCTGCGGCGCACCCCGGACGGCCGCTTCCGGATCGGCCTGGTGCTGTGGGAACTGGGCCAGCGCAGCTCCACCTATCAGGAGTTCGGTCAGGCGGCGCTGCCGTTCATGGAGGCCGTGCACGTCACCCAACGCCAGAACACCTCGTTGGCGATCATGGACCATGACGACGGCACGATCATCTATCTGGAACGACTGATCAGCAAGGACGTGCCGACGGACCTGACCAAGGTCGCGGGCCGATTGCCCGTGCTCTCCACGGCCCCGGGCCTGGCCATCCTGGCGCACTCACCGCGCCAGCTCCAGGAGCGGTACCTCACCTCGACCTGGGACCAGGCCACACGCAATTCCGGTATCACCGAGGTGGGGCTGCGCCGCCGTCTCGCGCAGGCCCGCGCTGACGGCTATGCCCACCTGCGCGGGGTCACCGTGGCCGGCTCCTCGGGGACGGCCGCCCCCGTCTTCGGACCGGGAGGCCGGGTCCTGGGCGCCATCTCGATCGTGGCCGAGGTGGACCAGATCAACCTCCAGATCCAGGCCCCCGTCCTCCTGGCTGCGGCGAGGGGGCTGTCCCGCCAGATGGGCTCGCGGGGGAAGTCCGGAGGGTGGGAGCCCTCCTGACGGTCGCGGCTGGCACTTGCTCCACATTGCCATTCAATGGGAATGCGGAGGCGCAGCAGGGTCTCCTCCCGGCACGATGGTCTGTAATGCCGGTCACAAGGCCGGTGTGCATCAACCCGAGGAGCTGCACCCATGGCCGCTTACGCCGTCACCTACGCCTATGTCCCCGAGACCGAGGAGATGACCGAGACTCGCCCCTCCCACGTGGAGTTCCTCAAGGGCCTGAACGAGCAGGGCACCCTGCTGGTCTCCGGCCGCCTGACCGAGGCCGATCCGCTGGGCGCCCTGCTGATCATCAAGGGCGAGTCCGTGGACGAGGTCACCGAGATCATGAACGGCGACCCCTTCCACCGGGGCGGCTTCATCGCCGAGCGCACGGTGCGCCGCTGGAACATCGCCTTCGGCTCGATCGAGGGCGCCGAGTAATCACATGACCTCGACCACCCCCGCCCCGGCTTCCAGCACCGATCCCGCCGCCAGCGCTTCCAGCGCTGCCAGCGCTGCCGGCACGGCCCGCATGGCGACCGCCGCCGTGACCACGAGCCGCCGCACCATCGAGTACCGCAGCATCGCGGCACCGGTGCCGGCGCCCGGCATGGCGGTCATCCGGATGGCGTCCGTGACCCTCTGCGGTACCGATGCGCACATCTGGGATGACGACTACGCCACCGAGCTGCCGATCATCCAGGGCCACGAGGCTGCCGGCACCATCGCCGCGCTCGACCCTTCGGATACCGGTTCGGGCTCGGGGACTGGCGGCTGGGCCGTGGGCGACCGGGTGGCCATCTCTCCGATGTTCTACTGCGGCCAGTGCCACGCGTGCTCCATCGGACGCGTCAACGCCTGCCGGCACATGAGCGTCTATGGCTGCTACGAGGACGGCTCGCTGGTGACCGAGCAGGCCGTCCCGCTGGAGAAGCTGTATCGGGTTCCGGACGGACTGGAACTGTCCTTGGCGCCGATGTCCGAGCCAGCCTCCATCGCCATGCAGGCCGTCAACCGCGGCCGCGCCCAGGCCGGCGAGAGGGTCCTCGTCTCCGGTGCCGGGCCGATCGGCCTCCTGGCCACCGTCTACCTCAAGGACCTCGGCTGTGACGTCACCGTCTCGGACATGAACCCATCCCGGCTGGCGCTGGCCACGGCCCTCGGCGCGGACCGCACCTTCACCGTCACTCCCGGGGATTTCCCGACGGCGGCGCAGCGGACCGAGCTGGACCAGCTCACCCGCGGCGACGGTCCGTCCCTGGTCATCGACGCCACCGGCGCCCCCGCCTCGGTGGCCACCGGGGTGGACCTGGTGGCGACGGCCGGCCGCGTGGTCTGTGTCGGCATCTCCGACGCGGAACTGCGCCTGACCCTGCGCACCCTGCCGGTCAAGGAGATCGACCTGCTCGGCTCGCGCAATTCGCAGAACCTCATCGGCCAGGCGCTGGACCTGCTGGATCGCCACCAGGACAGCATCGGACGGCTGCTGACCCACCGGTTCGCGTTCGAGGACCTGGATGCCGCCTTCGAGACCCTCGTGGACCCCACGGCCGGCGTCGGCAAAATCGCGATCGACTTCCCCTCGGAAGACCCCACTGAAGGAGATACCCGGCCATGACCGAGACCCGCCCCGCCGCAGACCGCCCCCTCCTGACCCCCGTCCCGGAGCTCGCCGACCGCTACGACCTCGTGGTCATCGGCTCCGGCTGTGCCGGGATGACCTCGGCCCTGGTGGCCCGCCGGACCGGAGCCTCCGTGCTGGTGCTGGAGAAGGCGGACCGGCTGGGCGGGACCACGGCGGCCGGCGGCGGGGTGATGTGGGCGCCGAACAATCATCTGATGGGCACTCGTGACTTCTCGGACAGTGACGAGGACGCCGCCGCCTACGTGCGGGCGGCCACGGCTGGGAAGCTCTCCGAGGAGGAGATCTCCTGGTACGTCTCCACCGCCGCCGAGGCGGTCGGCTTCCTGGATGAGAACACCCGGGTGGACTATGCGCCCCTGTTCCGTCCCGATTACCACATGGAATGGCCGGGAGCCACGCCGGGTGGGCGGGGCCTGGACCACCGGGAATTCGACCCCTCGGTGGTGCCCGGACTGGCCGAGGCCCTGCGTCCGCCCACGTACCTGCCGCTGATCACCATGGACGAGCGCGACCAGCTGCATGGCGCGGCCCCCGATCCCGCGCTGCTCACCGGCCGCGCCGAGCGCGGGGTGCGCACGATGGGTGGGGCGCTGGCGGGTGCCCTGACCGCCTCGGCCTGGGAGGCCGGCGTCGTGATCGCGGCTTCTGCTCCGGCCACGGGACTGCGGCGGGATGCCGGCACGGCTACCAGCCCTGAATCCGGCACTGAGACTGGCGGCTGGCAGGTGACCGTGGCCGGAGAGCGGGAGATCGCGGCCGCATCCGTGGTCATCGCCTCCGGCGGCTTCGAATGGTCCCCTGAACTGACCGGCACCCTTCTGAAGTTCCCCGTGACCCCGATCTCGGCGCCGTCCAACGCCGGGGACGGACTGAAGCTGGGCATGGCCGTGGGTGGTTCCTTCACGGAGACCACGGACATCTGGGGCGTGCCGGTGATCACCGCCCACGGTGCCACGTACGACGGCCGCCCCTCCGGCCGGATGGGCAACGTCGAGGCCACCCTGCCCGGCGGCATCGTGGTGAACTCCGCCGGTCGCCGCTTCGTCAACGAGGCCCTGAACTACCACGACTTCTCGCGGGTCTTCGCGAACATCGACCCCGAGACCTCCCAGTACGCCAACATCCCGGCCCACCTGGTGATGGACTCGAGGTTCGTCTCCCGGTACCCCGTCGCCGGGAATCCGGTCTTCTCCGAACCGACCGAGGCCCCGGACTGGATGGTCCGGGCGGACACGCTGGCCGAGCTGGCGCAGATCATCGGGGTGGACCCGGCCGGCCTCGAGGAGACCGTGGCCCGGTTCAACCCGCCGGCGGAACGCGGCGAGGACCCGGAGTTCGGCCGGGGATCCTCGGCCCAGGACCGGCACCTGGGAGACCCGCAGAACCTCCCCAACCCCTGTCTGGCGCCCCTCGTGGCCCCACCGTTCTACGCCGTGCAGCTGCATCCCGGCGCCCTGGGCACCGCGGGCGGCCTGCGGGCCGACCTGGACGGACGGGTCCTGGACTGGAACGGAATCCCGCTGCCCGGACTGTATGCCGCCGGCAACTGCTCGGCGACCGTCTTCAAGGACGCCTATCCCGGCGGCGGGGCCACGATCGGCTCGGCCGTGACCCGCGCCTATGCTGCAGGCCGGCATCTCACCCGGACCCGTCTCTCCCCAGCCGGTCTCGGTGGGGAGACCGCCACGGAGGGCATCCGCGCATGAGCGTCACTGGAACCGAGACCAGCACTGGACCCGCCGCCACTGAAACCACCGCCGAGTCGGCCGTCCGCACTCTGCGCGTCGGCATCGCCGGAGGCGGTGCGATCTTCCGCAACCACCTGGAGGCGTACCGTGCCCTGCAGGACGTCGAGGTGGTGGCCGTGTGTGACATCGACGCCGAGCGGGCCGGGCAGGTTGCGGCGGCGAATGGGATCGAGCACGCCTTCGGCTCCGTCACGGACCTGTTGGCCTGGCGCGGCGCGGACGGACGAGGGATCGACCTGATCTCGGTGTGCACCCCGCACCCCACCCACGAGGCCGTCGTGACGGAGGCCGCCGCCGCGCGTGTGCATGTGCTGTGCGAGAAGCCCATCGCGATCGACCTCGCTGCCGCCGAGCGGATGGTGGCCGCCTGCCGTGAGGCCGCCGTGACTTTCGGCGTGCTGTTCCAGCGCCGGTTCTGGCCCGCCGCCCAGCGGATCCGGGCGGCCATCGACGACGGGACGCTGGGCGACCCGATTCTCGGCCACTGTTCCGTGTTGCTGCACCGGGAACCCGAGTACTACTCCGCCACCGACTGGAGGGGCACCTGGGCCTCGGACGGCGGCGGGGTGCTGATGACCCAGGGCATCCACTACATCGACCTGCTCCAGTGGTTCATGGGCGAGGTGGTCGAGGTACACGGGCACGTGGCGACCTACGTGCACGGCGACCACATCGAGGTCGAGGACTCGGCCGTGGCGACCCTGCGGTTCGCCTCCGGGGCCATCGCCACCGTGCAGGCGTCCACCGCCGTCACCCCGTCACTGGGCGTCCAGGTCCGCGTCACCGGTTCCACGGGCGCCACCGCGCAGGTGACCGAGTTCCCGGAGGGCACTGACGGCCGGGTGGACATCTGGGCGGCCGGGGACAGCGTCGGTGCCCAGGAGACCTGGCCGTCCTCGCTCAATCCCAACGTGGACCTGGCCACCATCAACGGTGCCCTGATCCCGTGGCACCGGGCCCAGGTGGCCGACTTCGTGGACGCCGTCCGCACCGGCGGCACCCCCGCCGTGACGGGCGAGGAGGCCACGAAGTCCCTGCGCATCCTGCTGGCGGTGTATGAATCCTCCCGCACCGGCAAGCCGGTCATCTTCTGAGTCGCTCAGCTCACTGAGGTGACGACAGGCAACGGCGCCCCCTTCCTTCGGGAAGGGGGCGCCGCCGTCGTTGGTGGTGCCGGTGGTACCGGCGGTGGAGACCCCCGTCAGGGGATCAGGACGGACAGTCCCTCGTCCTTGCCCTTCAGGGCCTGCTTGCGGCGCAGGCGCATCTGGCGCAGCGGGGGCAGCAGGAGTGCTGCGGCCGAGACGGCGAAGAGGACCAGGGCGATGGGGCTGCTGAGGAATCCGGCCCAGCCGTCCCCGATCAGGGTGCGCCGCAGGTTGGATTCCGCGAGGGGACCGAGGATCAGGCCGAGTACAGCTGGCCCGGCGGGGAAGCCGAAGCGGAGCATGAACAGCCCGATCACTCCCATGATCAGCATGACGAAGACGTCGAAGACGGAGTTGCTGATGGAGTAGGTGCCGACCATGCAGAACACCAGGATGATGATCCAGAGGTACTGGTTCTTCAGTTCCAGCAGTTTCACCATCGACTTCATGCGGACCAGGGACAGACCCAGCGAGAGCACGGTGGCCACCAGCAGGATCGTTGCCAGGGTGTAGACCAGCGAGGGATCGTTGGTGAACAGGGCCGGGCCCGGCTGGATGCCCCAGATCATCATGGAGCCGATGAGGACGGCCATGACCGAGTCGCCCGGCACGCCCAGGGCCATGGTGGTGGTGACGGAGCCGCCGAGGGTGGCGGTGGAGGAGGTGTCAGCGGACGTGAGGCCCTCGATGGAGCCCTTGCCGAACTCCTCCTTGCGCTTGGAGAGGCGTTTGGCGTTGTCCCAGGCGATGATGCCGGCGATGTCCCCGCCGACTGCCGGGACCAGGCCGACGACGGAGCCGGTGCCGGCGCCGATGCTCATGGGCTTGAGCAGCCGGCGGAACATCGCCCGGTCCGGCATCCACTGCCCCATCTGGCTGATGGGCTTGTCCTGGACCGCGTTGCGGCGGTGGGTGACCATCTGGTTGAGGACCTCGGCCACACCGAACAGGCCGATGATCACCGGGATGAAGGGCACTCCGCCGTTGAGTTCCAGGATTCCCAGGGTGAAGCGCTGGTCGCCGGTGATCGGATCACGGCCCACGGTGGCCAGCAGCAGGCCGAAACCGCCAGCGACCAGGCCCTTGAAGATGCGGCCGGAGGAGACCCCGATCATCATCGTCAGGCCGAAGACCACGAGGGCGAACATCTCCGGCGGCCCGAACTGGCGTGCGAGTCCGGCCAGGGGGATGGCGAACAGCGAGAGCACGATGATGCCGATGATCATGCCGAACGCGGAGCCGAAGGCGGAGGCGGTCATCGCCAGGCCCGCCTTGCCCTGCTTTGCCAGGGGGTAGCCGTCGAAGGTGGTTGCGATCGAAGCCGGGGTACCGGGGGTGTTGATGAGGATGGCCGGTACCCGGTCGCCGAACTGCGCGGCCACGTAGATCGTCAGCAGCACGGCGAGGCCCTGGATGGGATCCATGGTCAGGGTGAAACCGGAGGCCAGGGCCACGGCCATGGTGGCCGTGACGCCGGGGAATGCGCCGACCAGCATGCCCACGAGCATGCCCAGGCCGATGTACAGCAGGGTGTCCCACTGCAGGACCACGCCGATGCCGTCGGTGACGGCGTTCGCCGCGATGGGCAGGGGCAGTTGCGGTAGGTGAGGCAGCTGCGGCAGCTGGAGAAGGAGTTCGGGGATCACAGGGGCACCTTCAAGAGGACGATGAACAAGAGGTGCAGCAGGGCACCGATGATGATCGGGAGGAAGACGAGGACCTTCCAGTTCCGGATGCCGTAGAGCAAGAGCAGCACCACGGTGACGACCATGGTGATCAGCCAGAACTGCAGAACGTTGAAGAGCAGCAGGTAGCCGATCAGCACGGCGAAGGTCGCGAGCATCCGGCCGATCCCGGTCCAGTTCATGTCCTCCGGGATGTCCGAGGGTCGGACCCCGCGCAGGACGTTCGTGAACACCAGCAGGACGCCGAGCCCGATCAGGGCCCAGGCGAGCATGGTTGGCCAGAACCGTGGGCCCAGGGCGTCCCCGCCCCGGTCGGTGATGCCACCGACCAGGACGAGGATCGTGATCCCCAGGCCGACCGACGCGGCCACGGGAATCAATTCGCGCAGCCGGTACGGCAGGTTCTTCAGCAGGACCAGGTCCTCCGGATGATCACCCGGACGCTCAGCGGTCACGGCAGAAGAATCGGTCGAGGATCCAGACGTGTCAGTCGAGGACACGATTAGCCCTGCTTGGACTTCGCGAGTTCGATCCACGGGCCGTAGCGCTCTTCCTCGGCCTGGATGAACTCGGTGAACTCCCCGGCCGGAACGGAGACGGGGACCAGGTTGGACTGCTCGATGACGGACTGGTAGTCCTCGTCCTCCGTGGCCGCCACGATGGCGTCCGAGAGGGTCTGGACGACGTCGTCCGGGGTTCCGGCAGGAGCCATCAGGCCCGTGAAGGAGGCGTTCTGCAGGTCGACGCCCTGCTCGGCCGCCGTGGGCACGTCCGGGAAGTCCTCCACGCGCTCCTCCGCCAGGACGGCCAGGTAGCGCAGCTCGCCGCCGTCCACCTGGGCCTTCTGGGAGCCCATGGCGTCGATGGAGAAATCCACGTCACCGGCCGCCGCGGCGGCGATCGAGGGGGCGGAGCCGTCATAGGGCACGTTGGTCAGCTCGATGCCGGCCAACTCCTGGAAGCCCTGGGCGGGGTTGTCCCACACGGATCCGACGCCGGGGGAGGAGTAGGTGATCTCGCCCGGAGCCGCCTTCGCGGCATCGATCAGGTCCTGCAGGGTCTCGTAGGGGCTGTCAGCCTTGACGGCGATCGCGCCGGGGCCCTCGAGGATCTTGCCGAGGAAGGCGTAGTCGGCCGGTGCGATGTCATAGTCCATGAACTGGAGGGTGGCCACCTCTGCGCCCAGCATGGAGAGGTTGTAGCCATCCGGCTCCTGCTCCTTGAGCCAGTTGTAGCCGACGGAGCCGTTCGCTCCCGGGCGGTTCTCCACGATGACGCTGACGCCGAGCTCGTCCTCGAGCAGCGGGGCCAGGGTGCGAGCGGAGAGGTCGCCGGAGCCGCCGGCGGCCCAGGGCACGACGAGACGGACGTCCTCGGTCGGGAACTCGTCGCCTCCGCCTCCGCCTCCGGAGTTCGAGGCGCAACCGGACAGCAGCAGTCCGGCGGCGGCCAGGGTGGCCGCGGAAGTCATCAGGGTGCGTTGTTTCATGTCCGGCTCCTTGGGGGATAACTCGGGGATAACTCGGGCTAAGACGGATGCGGTGATGTGCCCTCGGCGTGGGCGGTGATGACGCTCACATCGGTCAGGGTGAATAGAACAATGGCATGAACCGAAAGTGATTGCCAGTAGATTGCCAAAAATTGCGGAAATGAGACGACGGCGACATGGATTCTGTCCTGCTGAGCCCGCCATGACGCGGATCGGCGAAAAACTCATGCTGGACGAATCACGGCAAAGAGTGGAAAGATCCTGCATGTCCAGTCGGTGGCCTCGGCCCCGGATGAGACGATGACGGCACCCTCCACCTCACGCGAAAAGTTGACAACACCATGGATGTTGAACGGGACGACGCCGCTGCGGCGAGGGTTCGCCTTGAAGACGTGGCCCGGGCGGCCGGTGTGGCCCCGTCCACGGCATCCCGTGCGTTCACGCGGCCCGACCGGGTGAACTTCCAGACCGTGGAGCGGGTCATGGATGCGGCCGCCCGGCTCGGATACCGGCGTGAGCCCCCGCGTGCAGCGGCCGTGACCCCGGCTCCTGCCTCTCGCGCGGTGAACCTCCTGGTGCAGGACCTGGCCAACCCCTTCTTCTCGGACCTGGTCAAAGGCGCCGTCAGCCAGGCGCGTTCGGCGGGCTATCTCGTGACCTTGGGGGATGCCGAGGAGTCCGCCACCATGGAGCGGACGCACCTGGAGCGGTTGACCGGGGATGCGAACGGTGTGGTCGCCGCGGCCCGCTGGACCTCTGATGCCGAGCTGCGGGAGATGGCACGGCGTCGGCCCCTGGTGCTGTTCAACCGGGAGGTGGCGGGCATCAGCTCGGTGGTTGCCGGGGACGCCGATTCCAGCCGGCATCTGATCGAACACCTGCATGCCTTGGGGCACCGGAAAATCGTGTACTGCGCGGGGCCGCACAATGCGTGGAGCAACGTCCTGCGCCAGAAGGCCCAGGACGAGGTGGCCCAGGCCTTGGGGATCGAGTTGATCACCACGGGGCCGTTCAAACCGCTGATCGGCCAGGGGGCCGCAGCGGCTGCCTTAGCCTGGGCGCGAAGGCCGACCGCCATCATCGGCTACAACGACCAACTGGCCGTCGGCATCCTCCGGCACCTGATCTCCAACGGTGTGGACGTCCCGGGGGATGTCTCCGTGGTCGGCTACGACAACACCTATGGCTCCGACTTCGTGCATTCGGGCCTGACCTGTGTGGACGCGCCGGTGGAGCAGGCCGGCCGGGCGGCCGTGGACCTGTTGCTGGCCCGCATGGCGGGGGAGAGGACCGTGCGCCAGCTCCGGTTGGCCTCTGGGCTGCAGGTCCGCGGCTCGACCGGTCCGGCGTCCACATCCCCCTCCCCCTCATCGGCCCCCATCCTGTCTGCGGTGCGCCGGTGAGGGTTGGCTGTTCTGTCGATCTGTCGATCTGTCGATCTGCCGGTCCGCCGACTTGCCGGTCTCTTGCCGGACGCTCGCCGATTTGGTGATTGGCCGGCGTCGGGCCTAAGATCGATTGCACCAAAGACCGCCGGTCGGCAGGTACCCGGATGTTCCCTGAACCTCTGGATGCCCGTCCGTAAAGCTCTCCCGATGGAGGCGACCTGCGCAGGTGAAACCGAGCAACGCTTGAAGGATGGTTGGACCCAGGTCCGCCGTGACGTCAACGCCACGCCCTGTGCACCTGCACGGGGCGTTTTTCATTGTCAGGGGGTACCGGCCCCACAGCAATGGAAGGAGTGCCATGGCGACGTCTGAAAAGAACGCTGTTGTGGCGGAGCTGGCGGAACTCTTCCGCACCTCCACCGCAGCAGTATTGACGGAGTACCGTGGTCTCACCGTGGCCGAGCTCAAGCAGCTCCGCCGTGCACTCGGTGAGAATGCGACCTACGCCGTGGTGAAGAACACGCTGACCGAGATTGCGGCCGATCAGGCCGGCGTCGATGCCTTCAAGGGCAAGATGACCGGCCCGTCCGCTATTGCCTTCGTCTCCGGTGATCCGGTGGACGCAGCCAAGGCGATGCGTGACTTTGCCAAGGACCACGAGGCCCTGGTCGTCAAGGGCGGCTACATGGAGGGCCAGTTCCTCGATGAGACCGGCATGAAGAAGCTGGCGGACCTTGAGTCCCGCGAGGTTCTGCTGGCCAAGCTGGCAGGTGCCATGAAGGGCAACCTGTACAAGGCCGCCTACATGTTCCAGGCCCCCCTCTCGCAGGCAGTCCGCACCGTGGACGCCCTGCGCGCGAAGGTCGAGGAGCAGGGTGGCGCAGCTGCGCCGGCCGCCGAGTAACACCACCCCGGTCGCTCTTGCGGCCACCCCACACCATCACATCCGTGAAAACTCATCCGTGATCACACGGAAGTAAAGGAGCCCACCATGGCTAAGCTGTCCACTGAAGAGCTGCTCGAGGCCTTCTCCGAGCTGTCCCTCATCGAGCTGTCCGAGTTCGTCAAGGCCTTCGAAGAGAAGTTCGAAGTGACCGCTGCCGCTCCGGTCGCCGCTGCCGGCGCCGCTCCGGCTGCCGCTGCCGCTGAGGCCGAGGAAGAGCAGTCCGAGTTCGACGTGGTCCTCGAGGCCGCCGGCGACAAGAAGATCGGCGTCATCAAGGAGGTCCGCGCACTGACCTCGCTGGGTCTGAAGGAAGCCAAGGACCTCGTCGACTCCGCTCCGAAGGCCGTCCTGGAGGGCGTCAACAAGGAGACTGCCGACAAGGCCAAGGAGACCCTTGAGGGCGCCGGCGCCACCGTCACCCTCAAGTGATGACGGCGGCTTGAGCCGCTGTTCGTCTCTGTCAGTCCGGTCCCATCCGACCCGCTCGTGCGGGGAGGGTGGGGCCGTTCTGCTTTAACCCCGGTTAGACAACCCCGGTCCCGTCCCGTTCTCATCGGATTCCCAGTGACCGCCCAGACTGAGTTCGTAAGGTAACGAAAACATTAAGGACGGGATGCAAGCAGAGCCCGACGCGCGGGGAATGGGACCCAGAGCGCGGCGCGGCTCGGTACGTGAGGGAGGGTGCCGACCCATGGTCGCGACGACGGAACTGCCGCGGATCGAGGTAGACCAGCAGGTTGGTCACCAGGCAGATCAACAGGTTGGTCAGCAGGCAGATCAGCAGGTTGGTCACCGGGCACAGGACCAGACGGCTGATCGGCCCCGACCCCGCCTCGCCCTGCTGGACGGGCTCCGCCTGGTCGCCGCCCTCGCCGTGGTGCTCTTCCACTGGACCGCCTGGCACCACGGGCACTGGGGCCGCCACGGGGAGCCGGCCGCCGAGGCATGGCCGTGGTTGAGCCAGTTCAGCTCCGTCGGGGCGCTCGGCGTCCAGCTCTTCTTCATCATCTCCGGCTTCGTGATCCTGCTCTCCTCCTATGGGAAGTCGCCGGCGAGGTTCATCGGCTCCCGGGTGGGCCGTCTCTACCCGGCCTACTGGGTCGCGGTGCTGGCCACCGCCACGCTGACCTTCGTCCTCTGGCCGGAGATGGGATCCCAGCGGTCGCCGGTGGACATCCTGGCGAACCTGACGATGTTCCAGGGCGGCCTCGGCGTCGGGCACATCGACGGCGTGTACTGGACCCTGTGGGTGGAGATGAAGTTCTACCTCTGGATCCTCGCGTTCACCCTCATCGGTATGACGGTGGGACGGGTGCTCGTGTTCGCCTTCGCGTGGCCGATCCTCGGCAATGCGCTGTACTTCGGCCTGCATGCGGCCGGCCAGCCCATCGACTGGGTGGAGCATGTGTTCTTCCCGCAGTACTCGGCCCTGTTCGCCGGCGGGATGGCCCTGTTCCTGCTGTTCAAGTTCGGCCATACCCCGCTGCGGTGGGCGGCCCTCGTGCTGAACGCGGGTGTCGGCAGCCTGTGGTCCGCCCGGGTCCAACAGGCCGAGACTGTCAAGCTCACCGGCTACGACTACCCCTTCTGGGCCTTCGTGGCCATCGTCGCCGGGCTGTTCGTCCTGGTGGCGCTCATCGTGCTGACCCCCTTGGCCTCACTCCGGGTGCCGGGGATGACCCTGGCCGGACAGCTGACCTACCCGGTCTACCTCCTGCACCAGCTGTGGGGGTGGTGGCTGATCTTCCTGCTCTCGCCGTACCTGCCGCGCGAGGTGGTGCTCATCCTCACCCTCGCCGCGATCCTGGGTGCCGCGTGGCTGCTGCACCGGTGGGTTGAACGCCCGCTGGGGCCGGGACTGCAGCGAGCGGTGACGGCCGGCGTCGGGACATGGCCGGTGGCGGGGCGGCGATTGGGCCGGGCCCGCATGCCGGTCTCCTAGGGAATTCCGGGGTTCCGGTTGACCTCCGGCGTTCCTAGCATATTCACAGCCACGGGAACAGGACCGGCTGGACTTCGGGCGTGCCGAAAGTTAGTATGGTTCCTTACGTCTCCCCTGAAGTCCACTTTGCCATGCCACCGGTCGTGTCCGGGGGCATCTCGGTGTGGCATTCGGTCTGGCCTTCAAATAGCGGTGGGCCCCGGTGCTGTGGACCAGTGGGGGAGTGCACGGAAGTAAAGACGGTCTGTGGAAGGATCCCTCTTGGTCGCCTCGAGCACCTCAAATACCGAAACCGCTAATTTCCCCGGGGGCGTCTCGCCCCGCTCCGGCGCCAGTGCCGGCCGAATCTCGTTCGCGAAGATTCATGAGCCGCTGGAGGTCCCGGACCTGCTGGCCCTGCAGACCGAGTCGTTCGACCGGCTCGTGGGCAACGAGCGCTGGGCCGAACGGGTGGCCCACGCTCGCGAGATCAACGACGACTCCGTGGCTGTCACCTCCGGCTTCGCCGACATCTTCGAGGAGATCTCCCCGATCGAGGACTTCCAGGGCACCATGTCCCTGTCCTTCACCGATCCGGAGTTCTCGGACCCGAAGATGCCGGTCGACGAGTGCAAGGAGCGCGACACCACGTACGCGGCTCCGCTGTACGTCAAGGCCGAGTTCATGAACAACAACACCGGCGAGATCAAGCAGCAGACGGTGTTCATGGGCGACTTCCCGCTCATGACGGACAAGGGCACCTTCGTGATCAACGGCACCGAGCGTGTCGTCGTGTCCCAGCTCGTCCGCTCTCCCGGCGCCTACTTCGAGCGCACCCCGGACAAGACCAGTGACAAGGACATCTTCACCGCGAAGATCATCCCGTCGCGTGGCGCCTGGTTCGAGCTCGAGGTGGACAAGCGCGACCAGGTCGGCGTCCGCCTCGACCGCAAGCGCAAGCAGCCGGTCACCGTGCTGCTCAAGGCCATGGGCTGGTCCGAGTCCCGCATCCTCGAGGAGTTCGGCCAGTACGACTCCATCCGCGCCACCCTCGAGAAGGACCCCACCGAGGGCCAGAACGAGGCGCTGCTGGACATCTACCGCAAGCTCCGCCCCGGCGAGCCCGCCGCCGTGGACGCCGCGCAGAACCTGCTGAACAACCTGTACTTCACGCCGAAGCGCTATGACCTGGCCAAGGTGGGCCGTTACAAGCTCAACCGCAAGCTGGGCGTGGACATGCCGCTGTCCGATCCGCACGCCTCCGTGCTGACGCAGGACGACATCGTCCAGATGGTCCACTTCATCGTGGCCCTGCACGCCAACGAGAAGACGATCACCGGCAAGCGCGCCGGCGAGGACGTCGAGGTGCGCGTGGAGGTCGACGACATCGACCACTTCGGCAACCGTCGTATCCGCGCCGTGGGCGAGCTGATCGAGAACCAGATCCGCACCGGCCTGTCCCGCATGGAGCGCGTCGTGCGTGAGCGCATGACCACCCAGGACGTCGAGGCGATCACCCCGCAGACCCTGATCAACATCCGCCCCGTGGTGGCCTCGATCAAGGAGTTCTTCGGAACCTCCCAGCTGTCCCAGTTCATGGACCAGAACAACCCGCTGGCGGGCCTGACCCACAAGCGGCGCCTGTCCGCGCTCGGCCCGGGCGGCCTGTCCCGTGACCGTGCGGGCATGGAAGTCCGTGACGTGCACCCGTCCCACTACGGCCGCATGTGCCCCATCGAGACCCCGGAAGGCCCGAACATCGGCCTCATCGGCTCGCTGGCCACGTTCGGGCGCATCAACCCGTTCGGTTTCATCGAGACCCCCTACCGCAAGGTCGTGGACGGGATCGTCACCGAACAGGTGGACTACCTCACCGCCGACGACGAGCTGGAAGCCCAGATCGCCCAGGCCAACGCTCCGCTGAACGACGACGGCTCCTTCGCCGAGGACCTCGTGCTCTGCCGCCAGCGCGGCGGCGGCGGCGAGCCGGTGCTCTCCGGCGTGGACGAGATCGACTACATGGACGTCTCCCCGCGCCAGATGGTCTCCGCCGCCACGGCGCTGATCCCGTTCCTCGAGCACGACGACGCCAACCGCGCCCTCATGGGTGCGAACATGCAGCGCCAGGCCGTGCCGCTGCTCCAGGCCGAGGCACCCCTGGTGGGCACCGGCATGGAGAAGTACATCGCCGTCGACGCCGGTGACTCCATCACGGCCGATGCCCCCGGCGTCGTGACCGAGGTGGCCGCGGACATGGTGACCGTCATGAACGACGACGGCACGATACGCCACTACCCGATCATGAAGTTCGCCCGCTCCAACCAGGGCAACGCGTACAACCAGCGCGTCCGGGTCACCGAGGGCGACCGCGTGGAGAAGCTGTCCATCATCGCCGACGGTCCCGCCACGGACCATGGCGAGCTGGCGCTCGGCAAGAACCTCCTCGTCGCGTTCATGCCCTGGGAGGGCCTGAACTACGAGGACGCCATCATCCTGTCCCAGCGCATGGTCTCCGATGACGTGCTGACCTCGATCCACATCGAGGAGCACGAGGTCGACGCCCGTGACACCAAGCTGGGCGCAGAAGAGGTCACCCGGGACATCCCGAACGTCTCCGACGAGGTCCTGGCGCAGCTCGACGAGCGCGGCATCATCCACATCGGCGCCGAGGTCGAGGCCGGAGACATCCTGGTCGGCCGCGTGACCCCGAAGGGCGAGACCGAGCTGACTCCGGAGGAGCGCCTGCTGCGCGCCATCTTCGGTGAAAAGTCCCGCGAAGTGCGTGACACCTCCCTGAAGGTGCCCCACGGCGAGTCCGGCACCGTCATCGGCGTGCGCATCTTCGATCGCGACGAGGACGACGACCTGCCCCCGGGCGTGAACCAGCTGGTCCGCGTGTACGTGGCCCAGAAGCGCAAGATCACCGACGGTGACAAGATGGCCGGCCGCCACGGCAACAAGGGCGTCATCTCCAAGATCCTGCCGATGGAGGACATGCCGTTCCTCGAGGATGGCACCCCCGTGGACATCATCCTGAACCCGCTGGGCGTTCCGGGCCGCATGAACCTGGGCCAGGTCATGGAGCTGCACCTGGGCTGGGCCGCCTCCCGCGGCTGGGACATCCAGGGCGAGCCGGAGTGGATCAAGGACCTGCCGAACTTCCCGCGGTCCTCCGGTCCGATCAACGTCGCCACCCCGGTGTTCGACGGTGCCGAGGCCCATGAGATCGAAGGCCTGCTCGGCCACGTCAATGTCACCCGTGACGGCGACCGCCTGATGGGCACCAACGGCAAGGCCACCCTGTTCGACGGCCGCTCCGGCGAGCCGTTCCCGGATGCGGTCTCCGTGGGCTACATGTACATGCTGAAGCTGCACCACCTGGTGGATGACAAGATCCACGCCCGCTCCACCGGTCCGTACTCCATGATCACGCAGCAGCCGCTGGGTGGTAAGGCACAGTTCGGTGGCCAGCGGTTCGGTGAGATGGAGGTCTGGGCCCTGGAGGCGTACGGCGCTGCCTACACCCTGCAGGAACTGCTGACGATCAAGTCGGATGACATCCACGGTCGTGTGAAGGTCTACGAGGCCATCGTGAAGGGCGAGAACATCCCGGAGCCGGGCGTTCCCGAGTCCTTCAAGGTCCTCATCAAGGAGATGCAGTCGCTGTGCCTGAACGTGGAGGTCCTCTCCGCCGACGGCACCGCGATCGAAATGCGTGACTCGGAGGATGAAGTCTTCCGGGCCGCCGAGGAACTGGGCATCGACCTGTCCCACAACGAGCCCAGCTCGGTTGAAGAGGTCTGAGCAACACCCGTTCCCCGTCCCACCCCAGACTTCATCAACGTTACGAATCAGGAGTTCAACGGACCATGTCCAACGACAACTCATCATTTGGCCTCATGCGCATTGGCCTCGCGACCGCGGACGAGATCCGCAATTGGTCCTACGGCGAGGTCAGGAAGCCCGAAACCATCAACTACCGCACCCTGAAGCCCGAGAAGGACGGACTCTTCTGCGAGAAGATCTTCGGCCCCACCCGGGACTGGGAGTGCTACTGCGGCAAGTACAAGCGCGTGCGCTTCAAGGGCATCATCTGTGAGCGCTGCGGCGTCGAGGTGACCCGTTCCAAGGTGCGTCGCGACCGGATGGGCCACATCGAGCTGGCCGCCCCGGTCACGCACATCTGGTACTTCAAGGGTGTGCCCTCCCGCCTGGGCTACCTGCTGGATCTGGCCCCGAAGGATCTCGAGAAGATCATCTACTTCGCGGCCTACATGATCACGTCGGTGGACGACGAGGCACGCCACGCCGACCTGCCGAACCTGCAGGCCGAGCATGACCAGGAGACCCGTCACCTGACGGACACCCGCGATGCCGACATCGCCGCCGTCGCCGGTGACCTGGAGAAGGACCTCGCCAAGCTCGAGTCCGAGGGCGCCAAGGCCGCCGAGAAGAAGAAGGCCCGTGACTCCGCGGACAAGACCATGGCGCAGATCCGCAAGCGGGCCGACGCCGAGCTGGACCGGATGGAGAAGATCTGGGACCGCTTCAAGAACCTCAAGGTCGCCGACCTCGAGGGCGACGAGGGTCTGTTCCGTGCGATGCGTGACAAGTACGGACAGTACTTCGAGGGCTCCATGGGCGCCGAGTCCATCAAGAAGCGCCTGGAGACCTTCGACCTCGAAGCCGAGGCCGAGTTCCTGCGCGAGGTCATCAAGACCGGCAAGGGCCAGCGCAAGACGCGTGCCCTGAAGCGACTGAAGGTCGTCAACGCGTTCCTCACCACGGACAACTCCCCGCTGGGCATGGTCCTGGACGCCGTGCCGGTGATCCCGCCGGAGCTGCGCCCGATGGTGCAGCTGGACGGTGGCCGCTTCGCGACCTCCGACCTGAACGACCTGTACCGCCGCGTGATCAACCGCAACAACCGCCTGAAGCGACTGCTGGACCTCGGTGCCCCCGAGATCATCGTGAACAACGAGAAGCGCATGCTCCAGGAAGCGGTCGACTCGCTGTTCGACAACGGCCGTCGCGGCCGTCCGGTCACCGGACCGGGCAACCGTCCGTTGAAGTCGCTCTCCGACATGCTCAAGGGCAAGCAGGGACGCTTCCGCCAGAACCTGCTCGGCAAGCGCGTGGACTACTCCGGCCGTTCCGTGATCGTGGTGGGCCCGCAGCTCAAGCTGCACCAGTGCGGACTGCCGAAGCAGATGGCCCTGGAGCTCTTCAAGCCCTTCGTGATGAAGCGCCTGGTGGACCTCAACCACGCCCAGAACATCAAGTCCGCCAAGCGGATGGTGGAGCGTTTCCGCCCGCAGGTGTGGGACGTGCTGGAAGAGGTCATCACCGAGCACCCAGTGCTGCTGAACCGTGCACCCACCCTGCACCGCCTCGGCATCCAGGCCTTCGAGCCGATGCTGGTGGAGGGCAAGGCACTGCAGCTGCACCCGCTGGTCTGTGGCGCCTTCAACGCCGACTTCGACGGTGACCAGATGGCAGTGCACCTGCCGCTGAGCCCCGAGGCGCAGGCCGAGTCGCGACTGCTGATGCTGTCCTCCCACAACATCCTGAAGCCCTCCGATGGCCGCGCCGTGGCCGTTCCGGCCCAGGATATGATCATCGGCCTCAACCACCTCACCACCGTGCGTGAGGACGAGGTCGGTGCCGGGACGGAGTACTCGTCGGTCGCCGAGGCCATCATGGCCTTCGACGCCGGCCAGCTGCACCTGAACGCACCGGTCAAGATCACCGTGGACGGGTTCATCCCGTCCGTCCAGAGCCCGGCCCCCGAGGGCTGGGAAGAGGGCACCTCGGCCGTGCTGGACACGACCCTCGGCGTGGTGCTGTTCAACGAGCTGCTCCCGGTCGACTACCCGTGGCTCTCCACGCAGGCGACCAAGGGCACCCTCGGCGCACTGGTCAACGACCTGGCCGAGCGCTACCCGATGGTGCAGACCGCCGCGACGCTGGACAACCTCAAGGACGCCGGCTTCCACTGGGGCACCTGGTCGGGTGTCACCGTGGCCATCTCGGACATCACCTCGGACTTCGACAAGGCCTCCATCATGGCCGGGTACGAGGACCAGGCACTCAAGGTCCAGGCCCAGTACGAGAAGGGTCTGATCGCTGACGAGGAGCGCCGTTCCGAGCTGATCGACATCTGGAACAAGGCCACCGACGAGGTCGCCGCCGCCATGCAGGCGGGGCTGCCGAAGCTCAACACCATCAACCGCATGGTGACCTCCGGTGCGCGTGGTAACTGGCTGCAGGTCCGGCAGATCGCCGGCATCCGCGGCCTCGTGGCCAACCCGCAGGGCGAGATCATCCCGCGTCCGATCAAGTCCTCCTACCGTGAGGGCCTGTCCGTGCTCGAGTACTTCATCGCCACCCACGGTGCCCGTAAGGGCCTCGCGGATACGGCGCTGAAGACCGCGAACTCGGGTTACCTGACCCGTCGTCTGGTGGACGTTTCCCAGGACGTCATCGTCCGCGAGGAGGACTGCGGCACCGAGCGCGGCCTGACCGAGATCATCGGCGTGCCGAACGCCGACGGCGAGCTGGTGCGTCACGAGACCGTGGAGAACTCCTCGTTCGCCCGGACCCTCGCGGTCGATGTCACCTCCGAGGACGGCACCGTGCTGGGCCAGTCCGGCGAGGCCATCGGCGACGTGGCGATCGACGCCTACATCGCCGCAGGTGTCACCGAGATCAAGGTGCGCTCCGTGCTCACGTGCGAGTCCGCCGTCGGGACCTGCGCGAAGTGCTACGGCCGCTCCATGGCCACGGGTCAGCTCGTGGACATCGGCGAGGCCGTGGGCATCATCGCCGCACAGTCCATCGGTGAGCCGGGAACCCAGCTCACCATGCGTACCTTCCACACCGGTGGTGTCGCCTCCGCAGACGACATCACCCAGGGTCTGCCCCGTATCCAAGAGCTCTTCGAGGCCCGTACCCCGAAGGGTGTGGCCCCGATCTCCGAGGTCGCCGGCCGCGTGGTCATCGAGGACGGCGAGAAGCAGCTGCGGCTGGTGCTCACCCCGGACGACGGCTCTGAGGAGATCGCCTACCCGGTGCTGCGCCGTGCGCGTCTGCTCGTATCCGATGGCGAGCACGTGGGCGTCGGTACCCAGCTGGTCGCCGGTGCCGTGGACCCGAAGCAGGTGCTGCGTGTGCTCGGTCCCCGGGCCGCCCAGAAGTTCCTGGTCCAGGAGGTCCAGGACGTGTACCAGTCCCAGGGTGTGGGCATCCACGACAAGCACGTGGAGGTCATCGTTCGCCAGATGCTGCGCCGCATCACCGTCATCGAGTCGGGCGAGACCGACCTGCTGCCGGGCGAGCTGACGGACCGCGCCCGCTTCACCGCCGCGAACCGCAAGGCCGTGGCGGAGGGTCGCCAGCCGGCCTCCGGCCGTGACGAGCTCATGGGCATCACCAAGGCCTCGCTCGCCACCGACTCGTGGCTGTCCGCCGCATCCTTCCAGGAGACCACCCGCGTCCTGACGCAGGCGGCCATGGAGGGCAAGTCGGATCCGCTGCTGGGCCTGAAGGAGAACGTGATCATCGGCAAGCTGATCCCGGCCGGCACCGGCCTGGATCGCTATACCAAGGTCAACGTCGAGCCCACGGAGGAGGCCAAGGCCAACCTGTTCACCGGTCCGGCCGGCTTCGCGGACTTCGACTACCCGGGTCTGGATTCCTCGGCCACGCCGGAGTTCCACGCGATCTCGCTGGACGACTACGGCATGGGCGGCGACTTCCGCGGCTGATCGCTGAGCCAGCACAATGCTGAGCTAACACATCGCTGAATCAGCACCACCCAGAGTGGCCTGATCCCGTCTCACATGACGGGGCCAGGTCACTCTGTGTGTTAAGGCCCGGTGGATCTTCCCGACGCCGGCGTGACAGGCTGGGTGCCATGGTCACCCAGAGATATGCTCCCCTGTCCGGCACCAACTCCGACACCGGCACCGGCGACGCCAGCACCAGCAACGCACGCCCGGCTGTCCAGATCCCCCTGATCGGGCTCGGCACCTGGCCGATGACCGGCGACGAGTGCAGCGAGGCGGTGACGAGCGCGCTGGAGGCCGGTTACCGGCACGTGGACACGGCCGAGAACTACCGGAACGAGGACGCGGTGGGGCGCGCCGTCGTCGGCTCCGGGCTCAGCCGGGACGAGGTCTTCGTGACCTCCAAGTTCAACCGGGAGTGGCATGGGCCCGTGGACGTGGTGCGCGCCGGTCTCGAGGCCGGGCTCGAGCGGGCCGGGCTGGACTACTTCGACCTGTACCTGGTGCACTGGCCGAATCCGGGACTGGACCGCTATGTGCAGGCGTGCGAGTCGCTGGCCGAGCTGACGGAGTCCGGACTCATCCGGTCCTGGGGTGTCTCCAACTTCAAGCCTGCGCACCTGCAACGGGTGCTCGAGGCGGGACTGGTGCCGAGCATCAACCAGATCCACTGCCAGCCGACCGATGCCCAATCGGACCTGCAGGAGGCCAACACCGCCGCCGGAGTCCTGACGGCGGCCTACACCCCGATCGGGCGGGGGAGCGAGCTGCTGGACCGTCCGGAGGTCACCACGATCGCCTCACGGCTGGGGCGGACGCCGGCGCAAGTGGTGCTGCGCTGGCACGTGCAGCAGGGGCGGATCGCCATCCCGAAGTCAGCCGACCCGCAGCGGCAACGGGAGAACCTGGATGTGTTCTCCTTCGAGCTCACGGCCGACGACCTCGCGGCCGTCGATGCGCTCGATGCCGGTGTACCGTCGGAGACCCGCCAGGACGCGGACGAGTTCGGGCACTGACAGGGGTGTGCTTGGGTGTGCTGCGCCGGGCGTTCAGCCCCGGCGGGACATGTACAGATTGAAGCCGCGGGCCAGCATCCGGTTCACGGGGTAGTCCCACTCGCCGAGCGTCTGGACCACGTCGGCCCCCATGGTCGTCTTGAACCGGGTCAGCCCCGCCAGCTCGTACTCCGGGTCCAGTGAGGGGCTCATTCCGCCGAGGTCATACCAGGTGCACCCGGCGGCGAGGGAGTCCTGGATCTGTCGCAGCTGCAGGGCACGCGGGGCGTAGCGCTTGCGTTCCTCTGAGGACGAGGCCCCGTAGACATACCACCCGAACTGGCCCTGGCGGACGTAGATGGCGGCGGCCAGCAGCTGCTCGCCGAAGCGGGCCAGGTACAGGGTGCACTCGGTGTCCACTGCGCTGGCCTCGGAGCCACTGGAGCCACCAGAGCCACCGGAGCGACCAGCGCCACCGGAGTTCAGCTGGGTGAACATGCGCCGGAAGTAGGCGAGCGGCCGCCCGGTGAAGCCGTCTCGCGCCGCGGTCTCCTCGTACAGGGCCTGCCACGCCGGCAGGTCCTCCACCGTGCCCACGGACACCGTGAGCTCGGACCGGGTCGACTTGCGGGTCTGCCGGCGGGACGTGGAGTCCATCCGGTTCAGTGCCGCCTCCAGGGCGGGAGACTCACCGTTCTTGTTGGGCTCGGCGCTGGTGCCATCAGACGCGATGTCCAGCTCCGGCTGCAGCGGGATGCGCGCCTGGAACTGCGGCTGGCCGGCCTCGAACTCCTCTGACTCGGACGGTGCCTGCCAGCCCAGGGTCAGGAGGCGGGAGCGAACGTCCTCGGCGGCGGGTTCGGTGTGGAGGGGAGTGAGGTCGGTGACCGAGCGGTGCGTGCCGGCGGCCAGAGCCTTGCGGACCTCGGATCCGTCCCAGCGGGTGACGACTCCCGGCAGGCCCACGCGGACGAGGAACGCGCCCCGGGACTTGAGGTACTGCACCAGCGGAACGAGGACGGACTCCAGCTGGACGGCGGAGGAGTCGAACACCGGCCCCTCGGCGACGTAGGCGAGGGAGCGCTTCTTCAGTACCGGTACCGGGACGGGCAGTCGGCGGAACAGCACCAGGGCCGTGGCCTTGAGGCTCTGGCCGTCGAAGAAGCCCAGGGAGTCCCCGCGCCAGTCGATCTTCACCCCGGGCCACTGCGGGTTCTGGAGGAAGGAGGCCCCAGGGTGATCCGCCAGGAACCGCCCATGGTCTGCGGGAGTGATCCGACGGACCGTCAGGGGCCGGGAGTCCTGGCCGGAGGGGGTGGGGGAACCGAACGGGGAAGCTAGATCTGGCACGACCCCCACCCTAGCCGCCGGTAGCATCGAAGCCATGGAAGACCCCGCTGCCTCCTCGGCCACGCCTTCAGCCAGCCCGTCAGTCATACCCGCAGGGCAGCCTTTCGTGCCGGTGATCACCGGGGGAGACGTGGGCGCGTACTCCCTGGCCCGGGAGTTCCACGAGGCGTACGGCGTGATCTCCGCGGTGGTCCCGACGTCCCTGAACCGCAACCTGAAGCACTCAGCCATCCTGGAGGCCTTCCCGGCCGGGCCCATGACGGAGGAGCAGCCCGTCATCGACGCCCTCGTGCGGGTCGCCGGGCAATTGCGCGGGGAACCCCGCCGCCCGCTGTTGCTGCTGGCCAGCTATGACCACCTCGTGCGCTTCGCCGTCCGCCACCGCGAGACCCTCGAGGCCGCGGGCTACACCGTTCCCTATCCGGGTGAGGACGCCCTGGATGCGGCAGCCCTCAAGGAGAACTTCTACGCACTGTGCGAGCAGTACGGGGTGCCGTATCCGAAGACCGCCACCTACGACGCCGGCTCCCACACCCCCGAGGCCGCGCGCCGGTTCGCTGCCGGGCTGGGCCTGACGTACCCCGTGATCCTCAAGGCCGGTGACGGCGGGGCGTGGGCGGACATCCGCTTCGAGGGCCGGCGCAAGGTGCACATCATCGAGGGGGCCAACACGGGCACCGGTGCAGGCACCGACGCGGACACTGGCACCGGGGGAGCCGCCGAGGTGGAGGCCCTCCTCGGCAAAGCCAGCGCAGCCGGTTATCGTGGCGCCTTGATCGTCCAGGAGATGGTGCCCGGCCCGGACTCGCAGCTGGGTATCGCCACGTTCTTCCGTGACCGCACCGGTTCCACCCGGCTCGTGTCCTACGGAGAGGTCATCGTTGAGGACCATGCCCCCGGCCTGGAGGGCAATGCGCGAGCGGTGCTGGCCTCCGCACACCCGGTGATCGCGGACCAGGGGACCACCCTGATGGACGCGCTCGACTGGCACGGTTTCGCGATGTTCGACACCAAGATCGACCCCCGCACCGGCGTGGCCCAGTTCCTGGAGATGAACCCACGGCTGGGCCGGAACCACTACTACCTCACGGCCGCCGGGGCGAACCCGGCCCCCTACCTGGTGGAGGAGTATCTGAACGTGGACCTCAAGACGGACCAGCGGCTGGACGAGGGGTGGGTGACCACCACCGGTCCCGCCCTCATCACCACCATCCCGCTTTCCCTGGTGGACCAGTACGCCACTGACGCGCAACGGCAGCGCATCCGGCAGGCGAAGCGGGCCGGGCGGGTCGTGCGCCCCTTCTCCTACCCCGCGGACCGCGACCTGCGGCGCGAGCTCTATCTTCGCGCCGCCGAGCTGAAGGCGCGTCGGGTGTTCCATGACCACCCGGCGCCCCGGGACTAGCCCCGACTGGCCCGGTGCCCCGCCCCATCCCCTGTACAGCCCCATCCCCTGTACAGCCCCATTCTCTGCACCGCCCCATCCGCTGAACCGCCCCTGACCCCTGCCCAGCCAGAGTTTCACCGCTGCCCCCAGGGGGTGGTAGGCTGGTCTCAATTGTTTTTGTGTGGCAATAGGGACACAGTCCGGGTTGCGGGGTTCTTGCGCGACGAATGCCACACTTTTGCACGCCTGCGGTCGTTCTCGCTGAACCCCCCGGGTGCGAAGAAACGACCATCAGCAGTCCAGGTTGACGCGGGCCCGTCCTGTGCGCCCGCCGGGCTGAAAGCAGGACAGCTGTGAGAGCAGCCAACCTGGAACCGAACAACGGAGAGACCAAGAGTGCCTACGATTCAGCAGCTGGTCCGCAAGGGCCGCTCACCGAAGGTCGTCAAGACCAAGGCTCCTGCACTGCAGGGGAACCCCATGCGCCGTGGCGTGTGCACCCGTGTGTACACCACCACCCCGAAGAAGCCGAACTCCGCGCTGCGCAAGGTGGCACGTGTCCGCCTCAACGGCGGCATCGAGGTCACCGCCTACATTCCGGGCGAGGGCCACAACCTGCAGGAGCACTCCATCGTGCTCGTGCGCGGCGGTCGTGTGAAGGACCTCCCGGGCGTCCGTTACAAGATCGTCCGCGGCGCCTTGGACACCCAGGGTGTCAAGGGCCGCGGCCAGGCCCGCAGCCGCTACGGCGCGAAGAAGGAGAAGAAGTAATGCCACGTAAGGGTCCTGCGCCGAAGCGCCCCCTCGTCGTCGACCCGGTCTACGGGTCCCCGCTGGTCACCCAGCTGATCAACAAGGTGCTGGTGGACGGCAAGAAGTCCACCGCCGAGCACATCGTCTACGGTGCCCTCGAGGGTACTCGTGACAAGGGCGGGGCCGATCCGGTGGCCACCCTCAAGAAGGCCATGGACAATGTCCGCCCGGCCCTCGAGGTCCGCTCCCGCCGCGTCGGCGGCGCCACCTACCAGGTGCCCGTCGAGGTCAAGCCGGGACGTTCCACCGCGCTGGCCCTGCGTTGGCTCGTGGGCTACTCCAAGGCCCGTCGCGAGAAGACGATGACCGAGCGCCTCATGAACGAGATCCTCGATGCCTCGAACGGTCTCGGTGCCGCGGTCAAGCGCCGCGAGGACACCCACAAGATGGCCGAGTCCAACAAGGCTTTCGCCCACTACCGCTGGTGATTCTCGTGCGCCCGGAAACCGTTACGGCGGTTTCCGGGCGCCGTGCCGCCTGCACTCGCTGCCGGCACCGGCTACCGGCATCACTACAGGACCCACCCACCAACCTTAGGGAGACACCGTGGCACAGGACGTGCTGACCGACCTCAAAAAGGTCCGCAACATCGGCATCATGGCGCATATCGATGCCGGCAAGACCACCACCACCGAGCGCATCCTCTTCTACACGGGCGTCAACCACAAGTTGGGCGAGACCCACGACGGCGCCTCCACCACGGACTGGATGGAGCAGGAGAAGGAACGCGGCATCACCATCACGTCCGCCGCGGTGACCTGCTTCTGGGACGACAACCAGATCAACATCATCGACACCCCGGGCCACGTCGACTTCACCGTCGAGGTGGAGCGTTCCCTGCGCGTGCTCGATGGCGCCGTTGCCGTGTTCGACGGCAAGGAAGGCGTGGAGCCGCAGTCCGAGACCGTGTGGCGCCAGGCTGACAAGTACAACGTGCCCCGCATCTGCTTCGTCAACAAGATGGACAAGCTGGGCGCCGACTTCTACTACACCGTCGACACCATCGTGTCCCGCCTCGGCGCCAAGCCGCTCGTGATGCAGCTGCCGATCGGTGCTGAGAACGACTTCGTCGGCGTGGTGGACCTGCTGTCCATGAAGGCGCTCGTCTGGGAGGGCGACTCCAAGGGTGACGTCACCATGGGTGCCGCCTACGAGACCCGCGAGATCCCGGCCGACCTCCAGGAGAAGGCCGAGCAGTACCGCGCCCAGCTCATCGAGGCCGTTGCCGACACCTCCGAGGAACTCATGATGAAGTACCTCGAGGGTGAGGAGATCTCCAACGAGGAGATCCAGGCCGGTGTGCGCCACCTGACCATCAACGCCGAGGCCTACCCGGTCTTCTGTGGTTCCGCCTTCAAGAACCGTGGTGTGCAGCCGATGCTGGACGCCGTGGTCTCCTACCTGCCGAACCCCATGGACGCCGGGGCCATCACCGGCCTCGACGTGAAGGACGAGGAGAAGGAGCTGACCCGCGAGCCCTCGAAGGAAGGCCCGTTCGCGGCCCTGGCCTTCAAGATCGCCGCGCACCCGTTCTTCGGTCAGCTGACCTTCATTCGCGTGTACTCCGGGCGCTTGAGCCCCGGTGACCAGATCCTGAACTCCACCAAGGGGAAGAAGGAGCGCATCGGCAAGCTGTTCCAGATGCACGCGAACAAGGAGAACCCGGTCGAGGAGGTCGTGGCTGGTCACATCTACGCCGTGATCGGTCTCAAGGACACCACCACCGGTGACACCTTGTGCTCCATCAGCGATCCGATCATCCTCGAATCCATGTCCTTCCCGGAGCCCGTGATCTCCGTGGCCATCGAGCCGAAGACCAAGGGCGACCAGGAGAAGCTCTCCACCGCCATCCAGAAGCTCGTCGCCGAGGACCCCACGTTCACCGTGAACCTCGACGATGAGACCGGCCAGACCGTCATCGGCGGCATGGGTGAGCTGCACCTGGACGTCTTCGTGGACCGCATGCGCCGCGAGTTCCGGGTCGAGGCCAATGTGGGCAAGCCCCAGGTGGCCTACCGCGAGACCATCAAGAAGAAGGTCGACAAGGTCGACTACACGCACAAGAAGCAGACCGGTGGTTCCGGCCAGTTCGCCAAGGTGCAGATGGCCTTCGAGCCGATGGACACCTCCGAGGGCGAGTTCTACGAGTTCGTCAACGCCGTCACCGGCGGTCGCATCCCGCGCGAGTACATCCCCTCCGTGGATGCCGGCATCCAGGACGCCATGCAGTTCGGCATCCTGGCCGGTTACCCCATGGTCGGCGTTAAGGCGACCCTCCTGGACGGCGCCTACCACGATGTCGACTCCTCGGAAATGGCGTTCAAGCTCGCCGGCTCCATGGTCTACAAAGAGGGCATGCGCCGGGCCAACCCGGTCATCCTCGAGCCGCTGATGGCCGTGGAGGTCCGCACCCCGGAGGAGTACATGGGCGATGTCATCGGCGACTTGAACTCCCGCCGTGGCCAGATCCAGTCCATGGAGGACGCGCAGGGTGTCAAGGTCGTCAAGGCCAATGTCCCGCTGTCCGAGATGTTCGGCTACATCGGCGACCTGCGGTCCAAGACCCAGGGTCGTGCCGTGTACTCGATGACGTTCGACTCCTACGCCGAGGTCCCCAAGGCCGTGGCCGACGAGATCATCCAGAAGAACAGCGGCGAATAGTCAGCTGTCACAGAACGTGTCCGGAAGGGTGGCGGAATCCCTGGTACTCCCAGGGGATCCGCCACCGGACCGGACAGGTGGCCCGTCCGCACTCCGGAGGATGGAACCACCACAGGACGGAAGGTCGGTCCGCGGAACAGGCGGTCCGAGTGGCCTGATCCAGGACCGGTCCTGACGCAATCCGGAGAATTATCACCAGCAGACAGATCGAAGTAGACTTTCCCAAGTTGTCAGCACGCCACCCGCGTCTGAGAAGTCTCTTCAGATGAACAGTTCTAGGAGGAACCTGTGTCGAAGGCAAAGTTCGAGCGGTCGAAGCCGCACGTTAACGTCGGTACCATCGGCCACGTTGACCACGGTAAGACCACGCTGACCGCCGCTATCTCGAAGGTCCTGTACGACAAGTACCCGGACCTCAACGAGGCACGCGACTTCGCGACGATTGACTCGGCGCCGGAAGAGCGTCAGCGCGGCATTACCATCAACATCTCCCACGTGGAGTACCAGACCGAGAAGCGCCACTACGCCCACGTGGACGCCCCGGGCCACGCGGACTACATCAAGAACATGATCACCGGCGCTGCCCAGATGGACGGTGCCATCCTCGTGGTCGCCGCCACTGACGGCCCGATGGCCCAGACCCGTGAGCACGTCCTCCTGGCCCGCCAGGTTGGCGTTCCCGCCCTGCTGGTCGCCTTGAACAAGTCCGACATGGTCGAGGACGAGGAGCTCCTGGAGCTCGTCGAGATGGAGGTCCGCGAACTGCTGTCCTCCCAGGAGTTCGACGGCGACGACGCCCCGGTCATCCGCACCTCCGGCCTGAAGGCCCTCGAGGGCGATGAGAAGTGGGTCAAGTCCGTCGAGGAACTGATGGACGCCGTGGACAGCTTCATCCCGGATCCGGTCCGCGACAAGGACAAGCCGTTCCTGATGCCGATCGAGGACGTCTTCACCATCACCGGCCGCGGCACTGTCGTGACCGGCCGCGCCGAGCGTGGCACGCTGAAGATCAACTCCGAGGTCGAGATCGTGGGCATCCGCGATATGCAGAAGACCACGGTCACCGGTATCGAGATGTTCCACAAGCAGCTCGACGAGGCCTGGGCCGGCGAGAACTGTGGCCTGCTGCTTCGCGGTCTGAAGCGTGAGGACGTCGAGCGCGGCCAGGTTGTTGTGGCTCCGGGTTCCATCACCCCCCACACCAACTTCGAGGGCAACGTCTACATCCTGTCCAAGGATGAGGGCGGCCGTCACAACCCGTTCTACTCGAACTACCGCCCGCAGTTCTACTTCCGCACCACCGACGTCACCGGCGTCATCACGCTGCCGGAAGGCACCGAGATGGTCATGCCCGGCGACACCACCGAAATGTCGGTCGAGCTGATCCAGCCGATCGCCATGGAGGAGGGCCTCGGCTTCGCCATCCGCGAGGGTGGCCGCACCGTGGGCTCTGGCCGCGTCACCAAGATCGTCAAGTGATCTAAGGCGTCAGCCAAGCATCAGCGAGAACCCCTTCGGCTTCGGCCGGAGGGGTTCTGGCGTTTAATGCTGTGCCTGTTCGAGGCATGGGTATTTGCGTCTCTGGTCAGGTCCTCCGGTTCGATACCCCCTGTTGGATCTGGGGGTTCCGGTGGCGGCGTCCTGCAGTGGGTCACGGCTGTGGACAACCGGGTCCGGCCTGCGGTGGCACCGTACGCTGTCGGTGTGGGGATCTTCATAGCGCTGGTATTCGGGCTGCTCGTCGGTGCGGCCGTGGCTCGGTTCGTGGTGCGCCGTGGGTCCGCCACGGCACCCGGTGAGGTGATGGGGACGTACACGCGCTCGGACCTCGCCCGCGCGTGGCAGCAGGGGTACGACGCCGGCTCGGCCGCGTCGGCCATCCCAACCGCCTCCGGTGTCCCAACGGTGACCGGCGCCCCGGCTGATCACGTCGCTGCGCCCGTCTCTCCATCCTTGCCGCCACCCTTCCCGTCTCCGTTGTCTCCTGCATCCCCTCCTGTATCTCCTCCGGCGTCCCCTCTTGCCTTTCTGCCCCCGAGCTCGTCCATCCCGGTGCAGACGCCTGAAGAACGGGCGGCGGAGAAGGAGAGGCGGGATCGGCGCAACGTCAACATCACCCTGTACACCGCATGCCTCCTGCTGGTGGCCGCCGCCTCACTGTTCATCGGGGCCGCACTGCCGGTGACGGCCAGGGTCGCGGGACTGGCCGTCGTCGTGGGCCTGTTCTACGGCGCGGGACTGGTGGTGCACGCGACGAGCCGCACCCTGCGACCGGCGGCCACCGCCTTCACCGGGACGGGGCTGGCGCTGGTGCCCGTGGCCGGGGTGGCCCTGGATGTGCTCGTCCTGCATGATCCGACCCTCTCCTGGCTGCTCACCTCGGCGGTGGGGACCGCCATGATGGTGTTCGCGGCAGTGCGCCTCGACAGCCGGATCGTGGCCTACCTGACGGTGCCGTTCCTGCTCAGCACCGTCATGGCCTCCGGCGCCGCAGTGCAGCAGGGTCTGGTGTGGGCCCTGATCGCCTCGATCGGCCTGGCTGTCCTGATGGCGTGGATCTCTGTGGAGGGACCTGGCCGCAACCGTTGGTTACCAGCCCGCTTTCGGACGGCATTCGCTCAGACCCATCAATGGATCGTGCCCGGCATGGTGGTCTTGGGGCTGATCGTCGGCGTCTGGATCGAGCCGGTGCAGATGCTCCTGCTCCTGTTGTCCGCGTGCGCCTACTACGCCACCGTCGCGGCGATCGGGCCGGAGCGGTACCGGTTGGCGGCCACCTACGCCGTGCGGTGCGGAGTCCTGCTGGCACTCGTCTCGTGGGCACTCATGCTGGACTGGTCGGCGGATCTCATGCTGACCTCGCTGGTCGTGTACCTCTGCCTGCAGATCCCGCTGGTGTGGCGTGGAGCCGGCGCTCGGGGCTACCTGCCGGTCGGTGTGGCGGCGATGGTGGACCATGCGGGCTGCTGGTTGGTGGCCGTGGCCCTGGCGGCCTCGTCCCAGTTCGCCGCGCTGGCCGGGCCGGTGCTCGGGACAGAAGGGCTGTTGCGGTTGACGCCGGGGATCGGCGTGGCCGCGGCCGTCGTGGTGGTCACCACGGCGGTATTCTCGCTGTTGTTCCTCCACACGAACCGTCTGGGCGAGGTGGGGGCACCGGCCACCGCGAACCTGCTCTGGCAGGTGACGACGCCCGTAGCCCTGACACCGCTGCTGATCTACCCCCAGATTCGTCCCGAGGGCTACGCCGGGTCCGGTGATGGCCGCGGCTGGAACCTCGAGATCATCCTTCTCGTGATCATGGCGGTCGAGGCCATCGCCCTGGTACTGCTGCGGCGCCGCGGCCAGCACAGCCGGATCGACACCCGCCTCGTTCCCCACGTCATCGCCACCAGCGGTGTCGTCCTCGTGTACCTCGCCGCCTTCCGATGGGCTGATCCGCCCGGAGACTCAGCGCTGACACTGACCGCCCTCGCCGCGGTGCTCTGGGCCACGGTGACGGCCCTGCACCAGGGGCCGCTGACGGTGCGCGGTGGTCTCACCATGGACGCCGAGGGGCGGCTCGCCACAGACGGGCCGGCCGGCAGGGAGAACCCGGCTGGCAGGGAGAATCCGGCTGGCACAGAGGAGCCAGACGGTGGGGCGGGGCCAGACGGCAGAGCGGTGCCAGCCGACGCGACGCTGCCGGCGGCAGTCTGGTCAGGAGCCAGCCTGTTGGCCGTGGTCCTTCTGCTCGCGACCTCCCTGTCCCACGGCGGTGCGTTGCTGGGCTGGTATGCCCTCGCCGTGATCACGGCAGCGGTGGCCCTACGGTGGTTGGGTTCCGGCGCGCTGGGGGACCGGCAGGTCGTCTGCCGCATCATGGTGCTGATCGTGGGCGGACTGACGTTGCTCACCGCAACCCTCCGGTTCGCCGACATGGCTGAGGCAGCTCGTGCTTCCATCAGCAGCTCGGAGCCCTTCACCGGAGTCTCGTCCTGGCACGTGGTGATCGCACTGGTGCTGCTGACGGGTTGGTTGGTGACGGTCGCCGTCCTCACCCGGGACCGGCTGCCGCAGGCCACCCGCACGGTGGTCCTGCTGGCCGGTCAGGCCTCGTCCGCCGTGTTGGTCTCCACGGTGGTGGACCGGCTCGGAGGCAACGAGTCCGCCGCCCGCGCAGCCGCCGTCGTGGCCCTGGTGGTCGGCTTGGCCCTGCGCTCCCGCTTTGCGCGGCGGTTGCCGGGCTCGGACCGGAGCGCGGGATCGGCGGGGTTCCTGACGGCTCCTGCCACGTCCTGGTTGGTGACGGGCGCCGTGATCATCCTGTGGTTCGTGGAGCTCGCAGCAGGGGAGGGCGACCGCGCCGCACTCATGGTCATGGCACTGGCCCTGATGGGGGCCGGGCTGGTGCTGCGGGTTTCCGCCGGCGGCCACTGGGCCGTGCTGGCGGGAGCGGTGGGACTCGTGGTGGTGGCTAGCGCCTGGTTCGATCTCACGGGTGGCTGGCTGCCGGCCGCCCTGTTCCCGACGTCGGCCGCTGCGGCCTTGATCCTGCTCCTCACCCTGTCCGTGGCGGCCTGGGAGATCTCGGTCTCGACGGGGTGGCCGGTGCCGACATCCGGCCGCGAACGGGCTTCCTTATCCTCCCGCTCCTCCTTATCCTCCTCCTCCTCCTCCTTGTCCGCCTGGTCCTGGCTGAACGACCTCGCCCTCTTCCGTCCGGTGGCCGCGGCGACCGGATGGGCGGTGGCTCTCGTGTTGGGCCTGACCGGCGAGGTGGACCGGGATCCGCACCTCGGCGTCCTGGGGATGACGATGGCCGTCGGGTCACTGGTGCTGTACGTCTTCGCCCGAACGCGCGGGGTGGTGGCGCTGGTGGCCGGGACAGTCATCGGTGTGCCCGTGTCCGGCTGGATGCTCTCGCTCTGGTGGAAGGAGCAGGGATGGTGGTTCCCGGACGAGTCGTGGACGGCCGTCATCATCGGCATGCTGTCAGTGGCGGTCCTGGGACTGTGGGCGCTGGTGGACGCACGCCAGGGTCAGAGGTCGTTGACGGCGGTGGAAGCAACTGAAGCAGCTGAAGCAGCTGAATCGGGTGAATCGGCTGAATCGGTGGAGGCCAGGGGGCCAGCAGGGGTCCCGGTGGCGCTGGCACCGAGCGCCCTTCAGCGGCCGGCGATCCTGTGGCAGGGCGGACTGGCTGTGATGCTCGTGCTGGCGCTGGGAACCGTGGTGGCCCTCGAGCCGCGCGCCGGCCTACCCGAGAACGCCGTCGTCTGGACCGCCCTGGCGGTGGCAGTGGCGGGGATCTGGCTGACCGTCGATGCCTGGGGGAGGACGCTGCTGTGGGCCGAATCCCCGGGCAGGCAGACTCAGTGGGTCCTCTGGGGACAGGACGCGGCGGTCCTGCTGACGTTTGCGGCAGCGTCGCGCGCGTGGTGGCAGACCGCCGTCCCCGACGACCTGGGCCGCGCTGGCTGGTGGAATGTCCAACTGTTGGTGCTCGTGCTGGTGGGGCTAGGGTTCCGGCATGTGCTGCGGGAGCTGCGGGACCGGTCCCTACCGGGGCAAGAGGCGGGGCAAGAGCCGGGGCGGGAGAGGGGTGGCTCGCAGGCGGGCCGCGCGGAGACAGGTCTCCGCCGTCCCGTGACCTACTTCGGTGCGGCGGCAGGCATCTTCACGCTCGCGGCCCTCTATGTCCTCGCGAACGGCACCGCCCTCATGCAGCTGACCGTGCTGGGAGGCTTCGCCCTGCTCGTGGTGCTCGGCCTGACCCGGCGCGAACAACTCCTCACGTGGTGGGGCGCGGCGGGAGTCGCGATGTCGGTGCTGTGGTATCTGCGCGGCTATACCTACATCTACCTTGCGCTGCTGGGTCTGGTCCTGATCGTGTTGGCCGTGCGCCAATTGCGGCGTCACCAGGCCCGGCAGTCTGCCGGAGACCCGGACGTGACTCCGGACCTGGGCGTGGCCCCGGGCCGGGACCAGGCTGAGGGCACCAGAGGCCGGTAGACTGGATCCATGGAATTCCTCATTGCCCTGGTGGTCATCGCCGCGGTGGTCTTCGCGATCGTTCGACTGCGCAAGACCTTCGGCCGCGAGATCGACCGCGGAAAGCGCATCAAGCGAGCGAACGACCACCAGTGAACCCGAACGCAGACTCCAGCACCGGCGGTGCACGCTCCCGGTCACTCTCCACTTCACCCTCCGGCTCAACGTCCACCGGCACCCCCATCTCACCCTCCACCACACCCTCCGGCTCAACCCAGGAGACGCCAACGAGGAAGGGCACCATCCTCCCGGGTCCCCGGGCCCTCTACCGGGTCTTCGCAACGGCGGAGATGTTCACCTGGGCCCTCCTGATCCTGGCCATGGTGCTGAAATACTCCGGCGCCACCGAGGTCCTGATGCCCGCTGCCGGGGGAGCGCACGGGTTCGTGTTCCTCTGCTACTGCGTCGTGACCGTCGGCGTGTGGATCAACCAGCAGTGGAGCGCCGGTCGGGGAGCAGCGGCCGTCCTGCTGGCGGTCGTGCCATTCGCCACGTTGCCGTTCGAACGGTCGCTGGCCCGGCGCGGGGAACCGGATGCCACCTGGCGACTGGTGGATGGGCGCACCGGGGACCGCGGCCCACGGGGCTTCTGGGAGTCGCTCGAGGCCTGGGTCCTGCGGAACGTGATCCTGGCCGCGGTCCTGACGGCCGGCGTCGTGGTGGTGGTGTTCTCGCTGCTGCTGGTGGCGGGCCCGCCCGGCGAGTGGTTCGACTGACAGCTGGTTCGAAGGACGGCTGGTTCGGCTGACGGTGCCTAGTCAACTGATGGCGTCTATTCGACTGCCAGTGTTGACGTTCAGCTGAATTAGCGCCTGGGGCGCGGATCTGTCATACTGGATCAGTTGCTCAAGCGCTTGGGCGTGTGTGGAGTCGTGTCCGTGAGGTTCGGATTCCGCCGCCCGAGACCAAATCAACACACAATCCCCATCAGGATCTGGCGGTCCTGTGATCAGCTGTGTCTCTGGCATGTTCACGCATGTCTGCGGGGCAGATCACGACACGCCCGACCGCGTGGGTCGAAGCCCCGACAGGGCGAGGAACCCGGTTCTCCGGATTCGGTCTGTGCGGGTGGATATAGAAGCGCGGGACCGGTTCGCCAGGCCCGTTGCACACAGGGACAGGTACGTGTAACGCGTACGAAGCACAGGACGAAAGAGGCATGACGCCATGGCGGGACAGAAAATCCGCATCCGGCTGAAGTCGTATGACCACGAGGTCATCGATACTTCGGCTCGGAAGATCGTCGACACGGTCACGCGCGCAGGCGCAACGGTGGTGGGCCCCGTGCCGCTGCCGACTGAAAAGAACGTGTACGTCGTGATCCGCTCTCCCCACAAGTACAAGGACAGCCGCGAGCACTTCGAGATGCGCACGCACAAGCGGCTGATCGACATCATCGACCCGACGCCGAAGGCTGTCGACTCGCTCATGCGCCTCGACCTTCCGGCCGACGTCAACATCGAAATCAAGCTCTGAGAGGGAGGTGCTGAGAAACTATGACCATCACGCGAAACGTCAAGGGCCTGCTGGGCACGAAGCTCGGCATGACCCAGGTCTGGGATGCAGACAACAAGCTCATCCCCGTCACTGTCGTCCAAGCTGAACCCAATGTTGTGACCCAGCTGCGCAATGCGGAGGCCGACGGCTACGCCGCCGTCCAGATCGCCTACGGGCAGATCGACCCGCGCAAGGTCACCAAGCCGCTCGCCGGCCACTTCGAGAAGGCCGGGGTCACCCCGCGCCGTCACGTGGTCGAGCTGCGCACCGGCGACACCGCCGAGTACACCCTCGGCCAGGACGTCACCGTCGAGGTCTTCGAGGCCGGCCAGAAGGTCGACGTCGTCGGAACCACCAAGGGCAAGGGCTTCGCCGGTGTCATGAAGCGTCACGGCTTCTCCGGCGTCGGTGCCTCCCACGGTGCCCACAAGAACCACCGCAAGCCGGGTTCCGTCGGTGGCGCGTCCACCCCGGGCCGCGTCTTCAAGGGCCAGCGCCTTCCGGGCCGCATGGGCGCCGTTCGCCAGACCACCCAGAACCTCACCCTCCACGGCATCGACGTGGAGAAGAACCTGCTGCTGATCAAGGGCGCCGTCCCGGGTCCTCGCGGCCGGGTCGTCCTGGTTCGCACTGCAGTGAAGGGAGCATGAGCAGATGGCTACCAACGCAACTAACGCAGAAGCCAAGACCGTCAAGGTCGACCTGCCCGCCGAGATCTTCGATGTCCAGGCCAACGTGCCGCTGATGCACCAGGTCGTGGTGGCCCAGCTGGCCGCCGCTCGCCAGGGCACCCACAAGGTCAAGCGTCGGGGCGAGGTCTCCGGTGCCGGCCGCAAGCCGTTCAAGCAGAAGGGCACCGGCCGCGCCCGTCAGGGCTCGATCCGCGCCCCGCAGATGGTGGGCGGCGGTGTGGTCCACGGCCCCGAGCCGCGTGACTACTCGCAGCGCACCCCCAAGAAGATGAAGGCCGCCGCCCTGCGTGGCGCCCTCTCTGACCGCGCTCGCAACGGCCGCATCCACGTGATCGAGGAACTGGTCCCGACCGGTGCCCCGACCACCCAGGGTGCCAAGGCGATCCTGTCCTCGTTGACCACGGGACGCAAGAACATCTTGCTGGTCATCGAGCGTACTGACGACACTGCGGCGCTGAGTGCCCGCAACCTCGTGTCGGTGCACACCCTGTACTTCGATCAGCTGAACACGTATGACGTGCTGGTCAGCGATGACGTGGTCTTCACCCAGGCTGCCTACGAGGCGTTTGTGGCCAAGGCCGGCGCACAGAAGGAGGATGCCAAGTGAGCGGCTCCATCAACAAGAATCCCCGCGACGTGGTCATTGCCCCGGTCGTGTCGGAAAAGAGCTACGGCCTGATCGACGAGGGTAAGTACACCTTCCTGGTCGACCCGCGCTCCAACAAGACCGAGATCAAGCAGGCGGTTGAGGCCATCTTCTCCGTCAAGGTTGACTCGATCAACACCCTGAATCGTGCCGGCAAGCGTAAGCGCACCAAGTTCGGTTGGGGCTCCCGCAAGAGCACCAAGCGCGCGGTCGTGACGCTCAAAGAGGGCACGATTGACATCTTCGGAGGTCCGCTCGCCTGAGGCGTAGCGGAGACCACTTAATCGAGGAACTGACACATGGCTATCCGTAAATACAAGCCGACCACCCCGGGCCTTCGTGGCTCGTCCGTGGCCGACTTCGCAGAAATCACCCGGACCACCCCGGAGAAGTCGCTGCTTCGCCCGCTCACCAAGAGCGGCGGACGCAACAACTCCGGCAAGATCACCACCCGCCACAAGGGCGGCGGCCACAAGCGCCAGTACCGCGTCATCGACTTCCGTCGTCATGACAAGGACGGCGTGCCGGCGAAGGTCGCTCACATCGAGTACGACCCGAACCGCACCGCCCGCATCGCCCTGCTCCACTACGTGGACGGCACCAAGCGCTACATCCTGGCCCCGGCCAAGCTGAACCAGGGTGACACCATCGAGGCTGGCGCCACCGCGGATATCAAGCCCGGCAACAACCTGCCGCTGCGCAACATCCCGCTCGGCACCGTCATCCACGCGGTGGAACTGCGTCCGGGCGGCGGCGCCAAGCTGGCCCGCTCGGCCGGTTCGTCCATCCAGCTGGTCGCCCGTGAAGGCAAGTACGCCCAGTTGCGTCTGCCCTCCGGCGAGATCCGCAACGTGGACGTGCGCTGCCGCGCCAGCATCGGCGAGGTCGGCAACGCCGAGCAGTCGAACATCAACTGGGGCAAGGCCGGCCGCATGCGGTGGAAGGGCGTTCGCCCGACCGTCCGCGGTGTGGTCATGAACCCCGTCGACCACCCGCACGGCGGTGGCGAGGGCAAGACCTCCGGTGGTCGTCACCCGGTCAACCCCAATGGCAAGCCAGAGGGCCGCACCCGCCGCCCGAACAAGGAAAGCGACAAGCTCATCGTGCGCCGTCGCCGTACCGGCAAGAACAAGCGATAGGAGCCTGGAGACATGCCACGTAGCCTGAAGAAGGGCCCCTTCGTTGATCAGCACCTCTACCTCAAGGTGGACGCTGAGAACGAAAAGGGCACCAAGAACGTCATCAAGACCTGGTCCCGCCGGTCCATGATCATCCCCGACATGCTCGGGCACACGATCGCGGTGCACGACGGACGCAAGCACATCCCGGTGTTCATCACCGAGTCGATGGTCGGGCACAAGCTCGGCGAGTTTGCACTCACGCGGACTTTCCGCGGTCACGTGAAAGACGACCGGAAGGGCAAGCGCCGCTGACGCGGGGCTTGACCGTCCGAGACACTCGAAAGAAGGAAAGCAATGGAAGCCAAGGCAATTGCGCGCCACCTGCGTGTAACGCCGATGAAGGCCCGGCGCGTCGTCAACCTTGTCCGTGGCAAGCAGGCGAACGAAGCACTGGCCATTTTGAAGTTTGCCCAGCAGGGCGCTTCGGAGCCGGTGTACAAGCTGGTCGCCTCCGCGGTGGCCAACGCCCGGGTCAAGGCCGACCGCGAGGGCACGGCGTTCAACGAGGACGCCCTGTTCATCACTGAGGCCTTCGTCGACGAAGGACCGACCATGAAGCGTTTCCAGCCGCGTGCCCAGGGCCGCGCCGGACGCATCAACAAGCGCACCAGCCACGTCACCGTGGTCGTTGCGACCGAGGAAGAGGAGGGGAAGTAACCCATGGGTCAGAAGATCAACCCGAACGGTTTCCGCCTCGGCATCACCACCGACCACGTCTCGCACTGGTTCGCTGACTCCAGCAAGGAAGGCCAGCGGTACAAGGACTTCCTGAAGGAAGACATCAAGATCCGCGAGCTGATGACCATCGGCATGGAGCGCGCCGGCATCTCGAAGGTGGAGATCGAGCGGACCCGTGACCGTGTGCGTGTGGACATCCACACCGCTCGTCCCGGCATCGTCATCGGCCGCCGCGGCGCCGAGGCCGATCGCATCCGCACCGAGCTCGAGAAGCTCACCGGCAAGCAGATCCAGCTGAACATCCTCGAGGTCAAGAACCCCGAGATCGATGCCCAGCTGGTCGCCCAGGGTGTGGCCGAGCAGCTCGCTTCGCGCGTGGCGTTCCGCCGTGCGATGAAGAAGGCCATCCAGTCCGCCACTCGTGCAGGTGCCAAGGGCATCCGCATCCAGTGCGCCGGTCGCCTGGGTGGCGCCGAGATGTCGCGCTCGGAGTTCTACCGCGAAGGCCGTGTGCCGCTGCACACCCTGCGCGCGAACATCGATTTCGGCAAGTTCGAAGCCAAGACCACCTTCGGCCGCATCGGCGTGAAGGTCTGGATCTACAAGGGCGACCTGACGGCCAAGGAACTGGCCGCCAAGGAAGCTGCTGCACCGTCCGGCCGTGGGGCCCGCGGTGGCGACCGTCGTGGACCCGGTGGTCCCGGTGGTGGCGATCGCCGCCGTCGCAACGACCGCGCCCCGCGTCAGGACGCTGCTGCAGGCTCTGCGCCCGCTGAAGGAGGCAACGCCTGATGTTGATTCCGCGTCGAGTCAAGCACCGCAAGCAGCACCACCCGAAGCGCTCGGGCATGGCCAAGGGCGGCACCGCCGTCACGTTCGGCGAGTGGGGCATCCAGGCCCTGACCCCGGCCTACGTGACCAACCGTCAGATCGAGTCCGCTCGTATCGCCATGACGCGCTACATCAAGCGCGGCGGCACCGTGTGGATCAACATCTACCCGGACCGCCCGCTCACCAAGAAGCCGGCCGAAACCCGCATGGGTTCCGGTAAGGGTTCGCCCGAGTGGTGGGTCGCCAACATCAAGCCGGGTCGTGTGCTCTTCGAGCTCTCCGGCGTCAGCGAGGACGTGGCCCGCGAGGCGCTGCGCCTGGCTATGCACAAGCTGCCTTTGAAGGCACGTATCGTCCGCCGAGAGGGTGGTGAGTGATCATGGCTACCGGTTCGAAGGAACTGAACGTCGAGGCCCTGGACGGCCTGGACAACGCCCGTTTGGCCGAGGAGCTCAAGCGCTCCAAGGAGGAACTGTTCAACCTGCGTTTCCAGTCGGCCACCGGCCAGCTGGACAACCACGGCCGTCTGAAGACCGTCAAGCGCGACATCGCCCGGATCTACACGATCCTGCGTGAGCGTGAGCTGGGCATCCGCGAGGATGTCGAGGCTCCGGCAGAGGACGTCGCGGACGCCAAGGCTGACAAGGCCTCCAAGAAGACCGCCAAGAAGAGCACCCAGGCAACCAAGGCCGCTTCGGCCGAGGAGACCGAGAAGACCGAGAAGACCGAGGAGGAGGCCAAGTGACCGAGAACGCGAACGCATCTGCAGCCAACGAGGCCTCGGAGCGCGGCTACCGCAAGTCGCTCCGCGGCATCGTCGTGTCCGACAAGATGGACAAGACGATCGTCGTGCAGGTCGAGGACCTGAAGAAGCACGCCCTGTACGGCAAGGTCCTGCGCACCTCCAAGAAGCTGAAGGTCCACGACGAGGAGAACACCGCCGGCGTCGGCGACCGTGTCATCCTCGCCGAGACCCGTCCGTACTCCGCCACCAAGCGGTGGCGCCTGGTCGAGGTCACCGAGCGCGCCAAGTAAGCGCGAGGTCACCACAACCTCAGGACAAGCCCAGCCCGACGCCGGCCGGCACCGCATACGTGCGGTGACGGCCGGCGTCGTGCGTTGGGGTGGAGGTGATGGTGGTGGTCCGCTACCACAGACGGTCAATTCGCCCGCTGGGCCCCCGGTGGGCTAAGATGGACCATCTGTGCGCCCTTGTTGGCGGGACTATCCACCCCGCGCGCCAAGGGTTTCGCAAAACTTCTCGATCAGCCGCCTCGGCCTTGCCCTGCGGATGGACGGTTGTTGCAGCGCTGGTTCTCGTCTGACAGGGGAACCGGAAGGCTCTGCAGCCGGCCCATACGCCACTGGGGCAGGGGTAAGTGGCCCGGGAACATCAAAATATCCGTTCCGCAAGGCTCGCCCGGCTTCGGGGGAGAACCAGCGCGACGACAGGAGTAACGAGTGATTCAGCAGGAATCGCGGCTTAAGATCGCCGACAACACTGGTGCCAAGGAAATCTTGACCATCCGTGTTCTCGGTGGATCCGGACGCCGCTACGCAGGTATCGGTGACACCATCGTCGCCACCGTGAAGGACGCCATCCCGGGCGGCAACGTCAAGAAGGGCGACGTCGTCAAGGCAGTCATCGTTCGGACCAAGAAGGAACGCCGTCGTCCCGATGGCTCCTACATCAAGTTCGACGAGAACGCCGCCGTCATCCTCAAGACCGATGGCGAGCCCCGCGGCACGCGCATCTTCGGCCCCGTGGGTCGCGAGCTGCGTGACAAGAAGTTCATGAAGATCGTGTCGCTGGCACCGGAGGTGATCTGACACATGTCCAAGATCAAGAAGGACGACCTCGTCCAGATCATCGCCGGCAAGGACAAGGGCAAGCAGGGCAAGGTCCTGCGCGTCTTCCCGTCCCGTGACCGGGTGCTGGTGGAAGGCGTCAACCGCGTCACCAAGCACCTGCGTGCCGGCCAGAACAACAACGGTTCCACCGAAGGCGGCCTGCAGGTCGTCGAGGCCCCCGTTCACGTCTCGAACGTGGCCGTCGTGGATCCCGAGACCCAGAAGCCGACCCGTGTGGGTTACCGCTTCGAGACCGTGGAGAAGAACGGCGAGTCCAAGACCGTCAAGGTCCGCTTCGCCAAGGCCTCCGGAAAGGAGCTGTGATGACTGAGGTGCAGACTGCAGACACCACCGCCCCGAAGGTGGCCCCGCGCCTGAAGAACAAGTACCGCGAAGAGATCCGCGGAACCCTTCAGGAGGAGTTCGCCTACGCCAACCTCATGCAGATCCCCGGCCTCGTGAAGGTCGTCGTGAACATGGGTGTCGGCGAGGCCGCCAAGGACTCGAAGATCATCGACGGCGCCATCCGCGACCTGACCCAGATCACGGGCCAGAAGCCGCAGGTGACCAAGGCCCGCAAGTCCATCGCGCAGTTCAAGCTGCGTGAGGGCATGCCGATCGGCACCCACGCGACCCTGCGTGGCGACCGCATGTGGGAGTTCCTGGACCGCCTGGTCACCTTTGCGCTGCCGCGTATCCGTGACTTCCGCGGCCTGTCGCCGAAGCAGTTCGACGGCAACGGCAACTACACCTTCGGTCTGGCCGAACAGTCGGTCTTCCACGAGATTGACCAGGACAAGATCGACCGCGTGCGCGGCATGGACATCACTGTGGTGACCACCGCCAAGACGGACGACGAGGGACGCGCGCTGCTCAAGGCGCTCGGCTTCCCGTTCCAGCCGTTCGACAAGCCCACGAAGTCCACTCAGAAGTAATTATCTACGTTGCAGGTCCCCACCGGTGTACCGGGAAGGGAAACCGTAACGAGGAAGGGCACGAAGCCCACATGACCATGACAGATCCTGTCGCAGACATGCTGACGCGTCTGCGCAACGCCAACTCGGCCTTCCACGATTCCGTGGAAATGCCGTCGTCCAAGCTGAAGATTCGCGTGGCCGACATCCTCAAGTCCGAGGGCTACATCGCTGATTACAAGGAAGAGGACGCCCAGGTGGGCAAGAAGCTCGTCATCGAGCTGAAGTTCGGTCCTCAGCGCGAGCGGGCCATCGCCGGCCTGCGCCGCATCTCCAAGCCCGGTCTGCGCGTGTACGCCAAGTCCACCAACCTGCCGCACGTGCTGGGCGGCCTGGGTATCGCCATCCTGTCCACCTCCTCCGGTCTGCTCACCGACCGCCAGGCAGCCAAGAAGGGCGTAGGTGGGGAAATCCTCGCTTACGTCTGGTAACGGCTAAGACGGAAGAAAGGTAGAACAGACATGTCACGTATTGGACGTCTTCCGATTACCGTGCCGTCCGGCGTCGAGATCAAGATCGACGGATCGAACGTTGCCGTGAAGGGCCCCAAGGGCGAACTGAGCCACGTTGTGGCCAGCCCGATCGAGGTCTCGTTCGAGGAGGGCACCATCACGGTGACCCGCCCGAATGACGAGCGCGAATCGCGTTCGCTGCACGGCCTGACCCGTACCCTCATCTCGAACATGATCGTCGGTGTCACCGACGGTTACGAGAAGCAGCTCGAGGTCATCGGCACCGGTTACCGCGTGCTGGCCAAGGGCTCGGACCTCGAGTTCGCCCTCGGCTACTCGCACCCCGTTCCCGTCAAGGCCCCGGAGGGAATCTCCTTCAAGGTCGAGGGCAACAAGGTGACCGTGGTCGGCATCGACAAGCAGCGCGTCGGCGAGACCGCTGCGAACATCCGCAAGCTGCGCCGTCCTGACCCGTACAAGGGCAAGGGTGTGCGTTACGCAGGCGAGGTTATTCGCCGCAAGGCCGGAAAGGCAGGTAAGTAATGTCCACGCTGAAAGTGAAGGGCAAGGGGAAGTTCGTCTCCCGCACCCGCCGCCACTTGCGCGTTCGCAAGCGGATCTCCGGCACTGCCGTCCGTCCCCGTCTGGTGGTCAACCGCTCCGCACGTCACATCTTCGTGCAGGTCGTGGACGACACCCGCGGTGTCACCCTGGCCTCGGCCTCCACCATGGAAGCCGACCTGCGCGCCCTCGAGGGCGACAAGTCCGCCAAGGCGAAGAAGGTCGGCGAGCTGGTGGCCGAGCGTTCCAAGGCCGCCGGCATTGAGGCCGTGGTCTTCGACCGCGGCGGCAACAAGTACCACGGTCGTGTGGCCGCCGTCGCTGACGGTGCCCGGGAAGGTGGGCTGCAGCTGTGAGCGAGTCGAACACCGAGAGCAACAAGAAGGACACTCAGGTGACCGAAAACACCGAGAACACTGCCGTTGGTGGCGCGTCTGAGACCGCTGCCGGTTCGGCCAGCCAGTCCACTGAAGGCCAGGGCAACCGTGGCGGGCGTGGCGGCAACGACCGCGGCCGCGGCGGCAACGCCGGCGGTAACGACCGCGGTGGCCGTGGCGGACGCCGCGACGACCGTGGTGGCCGTGGCGGTCGCGACGACGACAAGGACAAGTTCCTGGAGCGCGTCGTGGCCATCAACCGTGTGTCCAAGGTCGTCAAGGGTGGTCGTCGGTTCTCCTTCACCGCCCTGGTGATCGTGGGCGACGGCGACGGCCTGGTGGGCGTCGGCTACGGCAAGGCTAAGGAAGTTCCGGCAGCCATCCAGAAGGGCGTGGAAGAGGCCAAGAAGTCCTTCTTCCGCGTTCCGCGCGTCGGCTCCACCATCCCGCACCTCGTGCAGGGTGAGGACGCCGCCGGTGTGGTGCTCCTGCGTCCGGCTTCCCCGGGTACCGGCGTGATCGCCGGTGGTCCGGTCCGCGCCGTGCTGGAGTGCGCAGGTATTCACGACGTGCTGTCGAAGTCGATGGGGTCCGCCAACGTGATCAACATCGTGCGCGGCACCGTGGATGCCCTCAAGCAGCTGGAGGAGCCCCAGTCCGTGGCTGCCCGTCGTGGCAAGACCCTGGACGAGGTCGCTCCTCACGCGATGCTCCGCACCATGGAGCAGGATCGCGCGAAGAAGAGCGAGAAGGCAGGTGCCGCCAATGGCTAATTTCAGCACGCGTAAGAACGTCGCCGTGAGCGATGCCACGCTGGAAATCACCCAGATCAAGTCCGCCATCGGCGGTAAGCAGAACCAGCGCGACACCCTGCGGTCCCTCGGCCTCAAGCGGATCGGCCACACGGTCAACCGCAAGGCCGATGAGGTCACCGTGGGCATGGTCAACACCGTGCCGCACCTGGTGAAGGTTGAGGAGGTCAACAATGGCTGATGAACGCTCAGTTGACAACACTGTCGAAGGCGCGAACGCGATCAAGGTCCACGACCTGCGTCCGGCCCCCGGGTCCAAGAAGTCCAAGACCCGCGTGGGTCGCGGCGAGGCATCCAAGGGCAAGACCGCTGGCCGCGGTACCAAGGGCACCAAGGCGCGCTACCAGGTGAAGGCCGGCTTCGAAGGTGGCCAGGTGCCGCTGCAGATGCGTCTGCCGAAGCTGCGTGGCTTCAAGAACCCGTTCAAGGTCGAGTTCCAGGTCGTGAACCTGGACAAGCTGTCGGAGCACTTCCCGGCCGGCGGCGACGTGACCGTGGACGATCTGATCGCCAAGGGCCTGGTCCGCAAGAACCAGCCGGTGAAGGTCCTCGGGACCGGCGAGATCACCGTGGCGGTGAACGTGAAGGCGAACGCCTTCTCGTCCTCCGCAGCGGAGAAGATCTCCGCAGCCGGCGGGTCCACCGAGACCCTCTGAACTGGATCAGACCGGTTCTGAACCGGTTCGGCGCGAGCTCAGCGTAGCCTCGCGTTAATCCAAAGTTGGCCCCCGGGCCGCCGTCCATGTGCGTTTTGCGTGGATAGCGGCACGGGGGCCTTCTTCTTTCCGTTAGACTCGGTCAGTGGTTCCGGCAACGGTTCTGCCGAAGGCAACCCTTCGCCAGTTCTTCTTTCCGCGTCCAACCACAGCACCATCCACCTCCAGGAGGACGCTTGTTCAGCGCGATTGCCCGGGTTTTCCGGACGCCCGACCTGAGGCGAAAGATCTGGTTTACCCTAGGGATCGTCGTCATCTACCGGCTCGGGGCGTTCGTTCCTGCCCCCGGTGTTGACTACGGGACCGTGCAGGTCTGCCTGGATCAGGGCAACACCACGGGCGGCCTGTACTCGTTCGTGAACATGTTCTCCGGCGGCGCGATGCTGCAGGTCTCCGTCTTCGCCCTCGGCATCATGCCGTACATCACGGCGGCCATCATTGTGCAGCTGCTGCGGGTGGTCATTCCCCGCTTCGAGGAGCTGCAGAAGGAAGGCGCCCAGGGCCAGTCCAAGCTGACCCAGTACACGCGTTACCTCACCGTGGCGCTGGCGCTGCTGAACGCCACGACCATCGTCTCCCTGGCACGCACCGGTGCTCTGCTCGGCTGTAACCTGCCGATCGTGCCGGATGACAGCCTCCCGGTGATCCTGCTGATGATCGTCACCCTGACGTCGGGAACCGTGCTGATCATGTGGCTCGGCGAGCTCATCACCGAGCGGGGCGTGGGCAACGGCATGTCCCTGCTGATCTTCCTGTCCATCGCCGCCGGCTTCCCGGCCGGCCTGGGCCAGATCTGGTCCACGCAGGGCTGGCGCGTGTTCGGCATCGTGCTGATCGTCGGCCTGCTGACCATCATGGCCGTCGTGTTCGTGGAGGAGTCCCAGCGCCGCGTGCCCGTGCAGTACGCCAAGCGCCAGATCGGCCGCCGTACCGTGGGCGGGACGTCCACCTACATCCCGATCAAGGTGAACATGGCCGGCGTGATCCCCGTGATCTTCGCGTCCTCCATCATGATGCTCCCGGGCATCCTCATCCAGTTCAACACCCCGCAGGACGGCACCACCCCGCCGCAGTGGGTCATCTTCCTCTCCGAGTACTTCGGCACCGGATCGCACCCGGTCTACATGATCCTGTTCTTCCTGTTGACGATCGGTTTCACGTACTTCTACGTGACGATCACGTTCAACCCGGTCGAGATCAGCGACAACATGAAGAAATACGGCGGTTTCATCCCGGGTGTCCGTGCTGGCCGCCCGACCGAGAAGTATCTCGAGTACGTCATCAGCAGGATCACCTTCCCGGGCGCGATGTACCTTGGTGTCCTGGCGATGATCCCCATGATCGCCTTCGTGCTGATCAACGCCGACCAGAACTTCCCGTTCGGCGGCATCTCGATCCTCATCATGGTTGGCGTTGCGTTGCAGACCATCAAGCAGATCAATGCGCAGATGGAGCAGCACAACTACGAGGGCCTGCTGCGGTAGCGGTAAACCCCAGACGTACTCCTGAAAACCGAATATTCACGCTGATCGACAGTAAGGAATACCTATGACCCGCATGCTGATGATGGGCCCTCCTGGGTCCGGCAAGGGCACCCAGGCTTCCCGTATTGCGGACAAGCTCGGCATCGTGGCCATTTCCACGGGCGACATCTTCCGGTACAACGTCAAGGAAATGACGGAGCTCGGCAAGGAAGCCAAGAAGTACATGGACAATGGCGACTTCGTTCCGGACGAGGTCACCAACCGCATGGTCGCCGACCGCATCCGCCAGTCTGACGCCGAGCACGGCTTCCTGCTGGACGGTTATCCGCGTACTGCCGGTCAGGTGGAGGCCCTTGACGGCTTCCTGACGGAGGACGGACAGGCGTTGACCGTCGTCATCGAGCTGACGGTTCCGGACGAGGAACTCGTCGCACGACTGCTGAATCGTGCAGAGACCGACGGGCGTGCTGACGACACCGCCGAGGTCATCCAGCACCGCCTGGACCTCTACCACGAGCAGACACAGGCCGTGATCGAGTCCTACGTGTCCCGCGGCATCGTGGCCCGCGTGGACGGCACCGGCCAGATCGACGACATCACCGAGCGACTGCTCCAGGCCGTGTACTCCGTCCGTGAGCGCACCGGCAACCTCCCTGTGGTCCAGCCGATCGGCCAGGGCGACGCCGAGAATCCCGAGTAGTCCAGAGCTCGGGTACTTCAGAACCCGAGAAATTCAGTACCCGCGTAACGAAGGATCCGAGAAGCCGCTGTGATGAACCGCCGCCAGGTCGAACTGAAGTCCGTCCCGCAGATGCAGACCATGCATCGTGCTGGACTGGTCCTTCATCGCGCCCTGGATGCGGCCGTCGCGGCGGCTGTCCCGGGAACGACGACGGCCGCCGTCGACGCCGTGTTCGCTGCGGTTCTCGAGGAGGCCGGCGCCACGCCGAACTTCCTGGGGTACTACGGCTACCCCGCCACCATCTGCGCCTCGGTGAACGAGGAAGTGGTGCACGGGATCCCGGGGGAGCGGGTCCTCCAGGCCGGGGACGTCCTGAAGATCGACGGTGGCTGCATCATCGACGGCTGGCACTCCGACTCGGCCCGCACCGTGGTTCTCGGGTCCTCGGCGGCCGGCACGGCCGATCCGGAGGACGAGCGGCTGTCCGAGATCACTCGCCAGGCCCTGTGGCACGGCATCGCTGCGTTCGCCACGGCCAAGTACGTCGGCGACATCGGTGACGCCATCGATGATTTCGTCTCCGAACAGCCCGGCGCCCCGCTGGGCATCCTGCAGGACTACGTGGGTCACGGCATCGGCACGGCCATGCACCAGGCGCCGGACGTACTGAACTACCGGTCCCGGCACCGTGGCCCCAAGGTCAAGCCGGGGCTGTGCCTGGCGATTGAGCCCATGCTCGTGCGCGGCGGCCTGGCCACTGACGTCCTCACCGACGACTGGACCGTGGTCACCCGTGACGGGGCCCGCGCCAGCCAGTGGGAGCACTCGGTCGCGCGGCATCGCGGCGGCATCTGGGTGCTCTCCATGCCCGACGGCGGCGCGGCCGACCTCGCCCCGCTCGGCGTGGTGCCCGTTCCCATCGGCGAGTAGAACGCAGCCGTAGAGCTCATTTGAACCCCGCCGGTCTCGCTTTAGTCTCGCTTCGGTCCGGGGATCAGGCGCGACCCCCTTCGCCGAGGTGCTTTCCCCTTCCCCGAGGCGCTACCTCCTTTCCGAGGCGTTACCCCTTTCCCCGGGGCGGTACCTCTTTCCCAGAGGCGTTACCCCCTTCCCCCGAGGCGATACCCCTTCCTCCAGGACGGGTCAACTCTGACGCGGGTGAATTTCACTTCTGTGCGCGAAACCAGTAGTATTGCTTGCTGGTTGTCTCTGCGGTGCGCCGTGTCCTCGGAAGTTCCTTCGGAATTCCCGAGGTACCCCTGGATTGCGCCCTGGTCGTCAGCCGGAAACATCCCCGCCTGGTTTCATCCGTCCAACGGACGTGGGGTATTCGAGTCGCCTGCGACCCGGATGCACCGCCCGCGCCGACGCCTGGAGTCTGGCACAACGTAAGTGGAGGACATGGCTAAGAAGGAAGGTGTCATCGAGGTCGAGGGCACGGTCAGTGAAGCATTGCCGAACGCAATGTTCCGCGTCCGTCTGCAGAACGAGCATGTCGTTCTGGCCACGATCTCGGGAAAGATGCGTCAGCACTACATCCGAATCCTCCCCGAGGACCGGGTCGTCGTGGAACTTAGCCCATACGACCTCAACCGGGGTCGTATCGTGTACCGCTACAAGTAAACCCATCCACCACTAAACAGCAAGCGCTGGAGGAGGAACCATGAAGGTTCAGCCGAGCGTGAAGCGGATCTGTGACAAGTGCCAGGTGGTGCGCCGTAAGGGCCGCGTCCTGGTGATCTGCGAGAACCCACGCCACAAGCAGCGCCAGGGCTGACCTCGTCTTTCGACGGGATTGTCCACGCGCAGCAACCTTAGGTCGGCCGGTGCACAACCGGACGACCAGGTCCAACCGGACCAAACAGCAGCACAGCTGGAATCCACGGATTCCTGCCTGAGGCCCTCCGGGGTCCAGCAGGGTAACCGAGGCAGACGGCAACCCCTGGACGCAAGGGCCGGGGACCCGAACCGCGGCAACGCCGGTCGGCGGAATGAAACTCCGGAACTTCGCCGGAACCGTCACCAGGGCACCGCAGGGAAGAGATTCCCGCAGGGAGGGGACGTGCTGGTGCAGACCTTTGCTTCAGAAGAACAAGGAGGACGGCCAAATGGCACGTCTAGCAGGCGTCGACATCCCGCGCGAAAAGCGCGTCGTCATCGCTCTCACGTACATCTTCGGTGTGGGCCAGACCCGCTCCGAGCAGGCCATCGAAGCGACGGGCATCGACCCGAACACTCGCGTCAAGGACCTGGAAGACGAACAGCTGGTTGCACTGCGCGACTACATCGAGGCGAACTTCAAGGTGGAGGGTGACCTGCGCCGCGAGGTGGCAGCCGACATCCGCCGCAAGGTCGAGATCGGCTCCTACCAGGGTATCCGCCACCGCCGCGGCATGCCTGTCCACGGCCAGCGCACGAAGACCAACGCCCGTACCCGCAAGGGCCCGAAGAAGACTGTCGCCGGCAAGAAGAAGTAGTCACCCCGAACGGGGCGGCCTCCGCGCCGCTTTCCCGATTCACGGTTGCCTCCGGCTTCTCCCCAGCAAGACAGTCACTTCCGCACAACACCAGCTTTCGTAGGAGAGACACATGCCCCCCAAGACACGTGCTGCGGTCACCCGCAAGCCTCGTCGCAAGGACAAGAAGAACATCACCGTGGGCCAGGCCCACATCAAGAGCACCTTCAACAACACCATCGTGTCCATCACGGACACCACCGGTGCTGTCATCTCGTGGGCCTCGGCCGGCGATGTGGGATTCAAGGGCTCCCGCAAGTCCACCCCCTATGCCGCACAGATGGCTGCCGAGAAGGCAGCCAAGGCGGCTCAGGAGCACGGACTGCGCAAAGTTGACGTCTTCGTGAAGGGTCCCGGCTCCGGCCGCGAGACCGCGATCCGCTCGCTTCAGGCTGCAGGCCTCGAGGTCGGCTCCATCTCGGACGTCACCCCTTCTGCCCACAATGGTTGCCGCCCGGCCAAGCGCCGCCGCGTCTGACCTCGTACCGAGCGCACGCCCCTCGGCTGGTTCCGGGCTTTTCCGACCAGCCGGGGCGTGCGCATCGGTGCACTCCCGCCCACCCCATTCGTTTCCACCCATCGTGTGCGTCATATGGCGGACGCTCGCCGAAAGGAAATGTCAGTGCTCATTGCACAGCGCCCCACGCTGACTGAAGAAGTCGTTGCCGACAACCGTTCCCGGTTCATCATCGAACCGCTGGAGCCCGGTTTCGGCTACACCCTCGGAAACTCCCTTCGCCGGACCCTGTTGTCCTCCATCCCGGGCGCTGCTGTCACCAGCATCCGCGTGGATGGGGTGCTGCACGAGTTCAGCACCGTCGCCGGTGTGAAGGAAGACGTCACCGAGGTCATCCTGAACATCAAGAAGCTCTCGGTCTCCTCCGAGCACGATGAGCCCGTGGTCGCCTACCTGCGTAAGCAGGGTCCCGGCGTCGTCACCGCTGCGGACATCACGTCCCCGGCCGGCGTCGAGGTCCACAACCCGGACCTGCACATTGCCACCCTCAACGGCAAGGGCAAGTTCGACATGGAGCTCATCGTCGAGCGTGGCCGCGGCTACGTCACGGCAGCCCAGAACAAGACCGGTGACGCGGAGATCGGCCGGATCCCGGTCGACTCCATCTACTCGCCGGTCCTGAAGGTCACCTTCAAGGTCGAGGCCACCCGCGTGGAGCAGCGCACCGACTTCGATCGCCTGATCCTCGACGTCGAGACCAAGGAGTCCATGCTTCCGCGTGACGCCGTGGCCTCTGCCGGCACCACCCTGGTGGAGCTCTTCGGCCTGGCCCGTGAGCTGAACCTGGAAGCCGAAGGCATCGAGATCGGCCCGAGCCCGACGGACACCACGGTGGCCGCCGACATGGCATTGCCGATCGAGGATCTGGAAATGACCGTGCGCTCCTACAACTGCCTGAAGCGCGAGGGCATCCACACCGTTGGCGAGCTCGTTGCTCGCTCCGAGGCCGATCTCATGGACATCCGGAACTTCGGTGCCAAGTCCATCGACGAGGTCAAGGAAAAGCTGACCGAACTGGGTCTGTCCCTGAAGGACTCCCCGGCTGGCTATGACCCCTCGCTGCACTCCCAGGAGTCCGAGGAGTCCTACGGCGAGTACTGAGCCGTGAACCGGGATCGGGCTTCGGCCGGGTCCTGAATCACTCTCTTCACTCGCTGTACCACCACCAATAGTGTCCTGATGGCCGGCAGCCGTCAGGGTCCATCTGAGGAGAAACACCAATGCCTACCCCCACTAAGGGACCGCGCCTGGGCGGCGGCCCTGCCCACGAGCGGCTCATGCTGGCCAACCTGTCGGCCAACCTGTTCGAGCACAAGAAGATCACCACGACGGTGACCAAGGCCAAGCGCCTGCGTCCCTTCGCCGAACGTCTGATCACCTTCGCCAAGAAGGGTGACCTGGCTTCGCGTCGCAAGGTGCAGGGCATCATCTCGGCCAAGAACCGCACCAACAAGACCATCGTGCACGAGCTGTTCACGGTGATCGGCCCGGCCATGGCCGAGCGCGAGGGTGGCTACACCCGGATCACCAAGATCGGCAACCGTCACGGCGACAACGCCCCGATGGCAGTCATCGAGCTCGTCATGGAGCCGGTGTCCCCGAAGCAGGCCGTGGTCAAGGAAGCCGAGAAGGCTGCTGAGACCGCTGCTCCGGCTGAGGCCGCTGCTCCGGTTGAGGCCCCCGTGGCCGAGGCTGAGGGTGCCGCGACCGAAGCTGCCGACGCTCCAGCCGCCGAAGCCACTGAGGCTCCGGCTGCTGAAACTGAAGCCGCTGAGGCTCCTGCCGCAGAGGAGAAGACCGAGGAGAAGTGATCCTTTCGGTCTGAACCGGCTGTCTGCTGAGTCTTCTCCAGACACCATCTGGACGACCCGTTCCGACGCACATCACGTGCGGAGGGGCGGGTCGTTGGGTTTAACGGACGCGTCGTTGGAGCGTGCGCTGGTCGGTGGGCTCTGCGGTCCGGTACGGCTAGCCCTAGGCAGGCTAGGCAGGCTAGGCAGGCTAGGCAGGCTAGGCAGGCTAGGCAGGCTAGGCAGGCTAGGCAGGCAGGCAGGCTAGGCAGGCAGGCAGGCAGGCGGCCAGGCAGGCAGGCGGCCAGGCAAGGCATGACAGGTTAAGGCGGATCAGAGGAAGTCAGAGGAGCCCGGACGTCAGCAGGAAGATGGCGCCGCCGTGTGCCACGGTCGCCCCGAGGACACCGTGGCGCATCGCGATGACGGCACAGACCAGTCCCTCGAACAGGGTGAAGGCCAGCAGCGGCCAACCCACGCCGGTGAGGTTGTAGGCGAGGAACAGGTGCCCGGCGGCAAAGATCAGGGCGGAGAGCAGCGCTGCGCGCCAGCGGCCAGACCGTCCTGGCAGATGATCTTCCAGGTGGGCCTGGAGGAAGCCGCGGAACAGAAGCTCCTCCACCAGGTTCCCGCACAGGGCGAAGGCAGCCAGGAGGACCACGACGCCGGCGGCCACCGTACCGCCGCGCTGCTCAACCGGAATCAAGGGACGGGCCAAGGGAGTGCCGTCCAGGATGGGGAACCACTCGACCAAGGTGCCGTGAAGGTACAGGAATGGCAGCGCGATCACCACGACGCCGACCAGGCCCACGAGTCCTGAGGTCCACCATCGTGGTCCCGACCACAGCACCATCCACCGCAGGTCCCGGCACGCGAAGACGATCGCTGCTGCGAGTGCCAGCGAGGCCACGGTCATCACCAGGAGGGCGACGGGATCGTCAGTGAAACGCAACCACAAAACGGGCAGCTCGATCGAGTCGGCTGCCGTCGAGGTGCCGGACTGACCCGCCGTCCCGGACTGGCCCGCCGTCCCGGACTGGCCCGCCGTCCCGGACTGACCCGCCGTCCCGGACGGACCGGCCGTGCCGAACGTCCACAGCCCGTGGGGACTCATTGCATCGCGGACGAAGACGAACCCGAGGACCAGCATGAGGATCCGCACCCCATGCGCGTGCCGCGGCAGCAGGGCCACGATGATGCCGACCAGCACCACTCCGGGCAGCACGGTCAACAGATAGGCCACCCACGGCGCAAGGTTCTCCATTCTGCCTATTCTGGCCCGGGATTTAGAATGATCCCCATGCCCACGCCGTCCGATCCCGCCCTTGTCCGCGTCCGGATGGACCTGGCCTATGACGGCACCGACTACAAGGGTTGGGCCACCCAACCTGGACTGCCGACCGTCCAGGGCGCCCTTGAGGACGGGCTGGCCATGATCATCCGTCGCCCCGTTCGCACCGTGGTCGCCGGTCGCACCGATGCTGGGGTGCACGCCCGTGGTCAGGTGGTGCACTTTGATCTGACCGAGGCCGAATGGAACGCGGTGACGCGGAATCCTGACGAGGCCGGGCCGGCGTCGACCTTGGTGCGGCGTCTCAGCGGCGCTCTGAGCCGCGAACGGGGTGCGCTGGTGGTGACGGGAGCATCCTTGGCGCCCGAGGGGTTTGATGCGCGGTTCTCGGCGTTGTGGCGCTCGTACCGATACGCCATCAGCGACTCCTCTGAGACGCGAGACCCGCTGAACCGTCGATCCACGTACTGGCACAGGGAACCGCTGGATGCCGAATTGATGGACGCCGAAGCGAAAGCCGTGCTCGGTCTCCACGACTTCTTGACCTTCTGCAAGCCGCGGGAGGGCGCCACGACCATCCGTGAACTGCAGGACTTCGGTTTCATCCGCGACGGGCAATCCGGACTGATCACCGCCTACCTGCAGGCCGACGCGTTCTGTCACAACATGGTCCGTGCCCTCGTGGCAGCCGTCGTTCAGGTGGGGGAGGGGCGACATCCTGCCGGCTGGGTCAGCGAACGTCTGGAGGCCATGGTCCGTGACTCGCAGACGCGGCTCGCACCGCCGCACGCCTTGGTCCTGGAACACGTCGAATACCCCGACGTCGACTCCGATCCCCGTGCGTTGGCCTTCCGCGCCGCTGGGACACGGGCGCGTCGAACCGTGGTGTAACTGATGGCCGAGATCCATGGGTCTATCTCCGCCAGAACCGATTGCGCTGTGGTTGTCGACGTGGATCCAGATAGGGAGCCGGTATGAACCACGGCCGGCCGGAGTCCATGTCGATGTCCCATGCGCCGGCGTGGACGGCGTGATGATGGTGGTTGCAGAGTAGGACCCCGTTGTCGACAGAGGTGGGTCCGCCGTGTTCCCAGTGTTCGACATGGTGCACGTCACACCACGGCGCCGGGATCCAGCAACCGGGTGCGGCGCACCCTCCATCGCGGGCAGCGACCGCCTGCCGGAGCCGGGCGGGGAAGAGTCGCTGCGCGCGGCCGACGTCGAGCACCTCGCCGCTCGACCCGAGCACCACCGGCAGGATGTCCGCATCACAGGCCATGGCCCGGATCGTGCCGGGATGGATCGGACCGGTGAAGGTTGCTGAGGACTCGAACTGGAGGAGGTCTTCAGCGGTGACCGTGCCGGCCTTCTGCAGATCGCCCAGCAAGGTATGGAAGTCGATCAGGACTGAGACCTGGGGGCGGGTGCCGCCCGTCGAGGGAAGCTGGTCCGACTCGATCATGGCCAGGCCGCCGGCGATGCACGCCATCAGCCCGTCGAGTTGTTTCTGCTGGGTTGAGCGCGGGTCGACGGCAGTGACCGCCGTCAACGAACCGTCCTCCTCGGACTGGACCTCCGCCGTCAACAGCTGATCCAAACCCTCGCTCCCAGCTGCACTACCTTCCGCACCCTCCATCGACGGGCCGCGGTAGGACGCACGGGGATTGGTGGCGGCGTTCGCCACCGTCAGCAGGTACTCGTTCTGTTCATCGTTGACCGCGAGCAGCCACTGGTGCAGTCCATTGCGCTCCCCCTTGCGGATCAGTCCCTGCAACTGGGGCAGCGTGGCGTCGTTCGGCTCGGAGCCGTCGGGATCCACGGCCGCTTCGACCCACCTCAGCCAATGGGCCGCGACTTTGCGCAGAGTGCCCGGGTCCACGGACTCGGCCTGCGCCACCAGGCGTTCCTCGCCGTCATCCAGAAGGTCGGAGACGGTCTGTGGGTCGGCCTCCACGCGACGGGCCATCTGCCGGACGTTGTCCAAGGCCGTGGTGATGACGTCCACGGCGGCACGGTCCAACTTCCCTTCGTGGACGGCGGCGGACAGCAGGGGGAGGGCGGGAGGCAGGGACTCACCGGTCAGCGCGCGGGTCGGCCGAAGGGAAGCCGCCCAACGCGTCCGGCGCCGAGCTTCGGTCCCGTCGATCCGCAGGGCGAGCTTGAGGTAATCGGTGGCATCTCGGAAGGCGGTCTTCCCTTGAGGGAGTCCGAGAAGGCGACGGCGTTCTGGTGGATTGTCGAAGGCCTCCACCGTGTGGCCCGTCAAGGTCATCTGGGCCGTCGCAACGGATCGCCCGACGGTCTCCAGGACCTGGTGCAGCACCGGGAGGGTGACAGCGTCGGCATGAGTGGAGGCATCCCCGGTCAGGACAGGGGGCAGGACAGGGTTCGGGTCAGGGACAGAGGCAACAGCCAGCCCTGGTGCCGCGTCCGAATCCGGCTCGTCGGGAAGGGAGGACAGCATGGCTCCCCAGTCCCGACCGCCGCTGTCCTCGGGGACAGCCATGGCGGTGAACTCGCGCAAGGCGTCGGGGCCGGACAGGCGATGCACCACGGCTCGGGTGGCCTCCTGCAGCAAGGCCGTCAGGTGACCGAGCGGCAGCTCGTCCAGAGAGTTCAGAGAAGGGAGTGGGGCGGTCCCTGAGGCATGATCGTCCACATCCTTGTGCTCGTTCTTCTGCTCGTTCTTGTGCTCGACCTGGCGCTCCAGTCCGTCTTGGTACTCGTGGTCGTCAGTCATGCCCGCCCTCCTTCCCCTATCTGATGTCCCCTGAGTCTTGCTTTCCCCAACGTGCTTTTCCGTACCCATTCGCCGCCGCTGGTGAAGGTGGCTTCTGCCCGTTCCCTGCCCCACAGGATGGGAACATGTGTTCGAATGAGTCCATTCGAGCACACCCTGCGGACGCCGAAAAGGGCTTCTGAAAATCTGTGGATGACACGCCGTGATCAGTCACCTGTGGAGTAGTCCGCCATGCTCCATTCCCCTGATTCCCCTGATTCCCCTGATTCCCCTGATTCCCCTGATACCCTCCTGAATCCCTCCAGAACTCGCCTGAATTCCAGCTGCTTTGCCCCTACTGCGCGGACACGGTAGTATTGACCTTCGTTGTGCGTGTCCTTTCCCGGATTCGCTGTACCCTCGGGTGGCCTGGTTGCATGGTCGCGATAGCCCAGGGCGCCGCCGGGAAGCTTTCGGACCCGGCCTCACTCCAGTCCTCACCTGGCGTACCGGCTGCGCACCGATGAACTCAGTGACTGGCCCATGGACTCACCGCCGCGGGCCGGAAATCTGTAACCGACACCGAACACGAAGGCAAACAACGTGCGTACGTACACCCCGAAGCCCGGCGATGCCGACCGCCAGTGGCACGTCATTGACGCCACTGATGTCGTGCTGGGTCGTCTTGCCAGCCAGACCGCAACACTGCTGCGCGGAAAGCACAAGCCGACCTTCGCCCCCCACATGGACATGGGCGATTTCGTCATCATCATCAACGCCGAGAAGGTGGCCCTGACCGGCGCCAAGCTCGAGAAGAAGCGCGCCTACCGCCACTCCGGTTTCCCGGGTGGTCTCTCCTCTGTCTCCTACGCGGAGCTGCTGGAGAAGAACCCGGTGCGCGCCGTGGAGAAGGCCGTCCGCGGCATGCTCCCGAAGAACTCCCTCGCCGCTGAGCAGCTGCACAAGCTCAAGGTGTACCGCGGTGCCGAGCACCCCCACACCGCCCAGCAGCCCAAGACATACGAAATCGGCCAGGTCGCCCAGTAACGGGTCAGCACCACCACAATCTTTCAAGGAGAACCATGACTCTCAATGAGAATGAGTCCACCGAGGAAGTGGAGCTGACCAGCTACACCTCCGAGTCCACCAATGCCCCCGAGACCGTTGCTGTCGCTGAGCGCCCCGCGCTGACCGTCGGCGGCGGCGCCGTGGGGCGCCGCAAGCAGGCCATCGCCCGCGTGCGCCTGATCCCGGGCTCCGGCGCCTGGACCATCAACGGCCGCAGCCTCGAGAACTACTTCCCGAACAAGCTGCACCAGCAGGAAGTCAACGATCCGTTCAAGCTCCTCGAGCTTGAGGGTGCCTACGACGTCATCGTGCGCATCACCGGCGGCGGCCCCTCCGGCCAGTCCGGTGCCGTGCGCCTCGGTGTCGCCCGCGCCCTGAACGAGATCGACCGCGAGAACAACCGCGCCGCTCTCAAGAAGGCCGGCTTCCTGACGCGTGACGCCCGCGTCGTCGAGCGCAAGAAGGCCGGCCTCAAGAAGGCCCGCAAGGCCTCGCAGTTCTCGAAGCGCTGATCTTCACGCTGCACCTGGTGGGCGGGGCCGCTTCGGCGGTCTCGCCCGGCATACAGTAGCGCGGGAGCACTCCTGCGCACGACGCCGACCGGTCACCCGGCGCGCGTCGGCCCACAGAACCCCGTGGTCCCGTTCCCTTCGTGGAAACGGGACCACGGGGTTCTGTCTTTGCCCGCGAGAGGACCGCCCTAGTTACTGCCGGCGGCCTACTGCCCGTGCTTCAGTGCGGCCCACGTCTCGGCGCCGCCCACCCCGTCCACGGTCAGCCCGCGTGCCTTCTGGTAGGCGGAGACGGCGGCCTCGGTCTGCTCCCCGAAGTGGCCATCGGTGGCCAGGTCGACGCCGCTGGAGGCCTTCAGGCCCCGCTGCAGATACTCGACCTCGGTGCCGCTGTCCCCGGAACTCACCGTCGAGCCGGCCGCGTGGTGCGTCGCGAGGGCGCCCCAGGTACGAGGACCGGCGATGCCGTCCACGCCGGTGCCGAGCGACGACTGGTACGCACGCAAGGCCTTCTCCGTCGCGGGGCCGAACACGCCGTCGGCCGCGCCGGGATCATGGCCGATGACCTTGAGGGTGACCTGGACCCGGCGCACGGCTTCGCCCTCGTCACCGAGGCGCACGGTGGGGTAGTCGCCGGAGGGGCCCGAGCCGCCGTCGACCCCGTTGGCCAGCGCCGAGGCCACCTCATCACGCAGGGCGGACAGCTTGCCGTAGAAGGTGTCCCCGCAGCACAGCGTCTGGGCGCCAGGCACGTCCCGGTGGGCGATGATCCGGTCCACGTGAAGTCCGTACCGCTGGCAGATGAAGGCACTGAGATGCACGAGGGAGCTCCACTGCGCGTCCGTGGGGACGTCGTTGGTGTACATCCCGTCGACCTCGATGCCCACCGACTGGTCATTGAAGCCGTAGGCGTGCGCGCCCTCGATGAATCGGGTCCCGTCCACCACGGCGTCGAGCGAGCCGTGCCGGCCCTCGAGCATCTGGCCGCCGCGGGCGATGGTGAACTGCTGCCCGGTGTCCGCCCAGCCGTTGGTCATGTGGTTCCGCTGGATCAGCCGGGCCACCTCCTTGGCTGCGGCATCGGAGAAGTCGTCCGAGTTCACGTGCGTGGTGTGGTGGATGACCAGGTGCGTCGGCCGGCGCGTGAGGGTCGGAAGTGACCCCTTGGCGGCCGAGGCACCCCAGTCGTTCGTGGAGATGATGTCCGGCCGGCTCACGGTGGCGGCGAACGCCGGGGTGGTGGAGGCGGAGACGGCGGTCCCGAACGCGATGACGCCGCCGAGAGCGGCAGTGCCCTGCAGCAGCCGGCGTCGGGACACACGGGCCGGTCGGGTGGGAACGGGCGCGGACGCAGCTGAGGTTGCAGCTGTGGCCGCGGGGGCGAACGCCGGTGCAGGCGCGGGGGCGGGTGCGGTGATGTGGTCTGTCACGTCAGGCTCCATTCAGAACGGCTCGCCACCTCGCGGGGGACTGCTGGGGAAGCACGCGAGGGACGGACTGCTGGTGGTGGTCGACTTGAGACGGTGACCCCACCGTACGCACGTGACCTGCGTCAATGCCGGTAGAAACGCCGGGGAACCAACGACGTCGGCCACCCCGGTTCCTTCGGCAGCTTCGGTCGCACGCCCATTCCGCCACTCGTCTGAGCCGCGTGCCCGTCCGGGGCGGCTGAGCCATTCCTTGCGCCGCCTCATCCCCACGGATCACCGGGGTTTCGCCCGATTAGACGGTGGAACCGGAGACCTGCTGGCGTGGCACGGTGTGGACCATCATTTTCGGTGCGTGTGTGACGAGGAGCCAGACGGGAAGGACCACCATGCAGAGGATCGACAACAGGGAGATGTCGCCCACCACGACGATGGCAATGAAGAGCGCGATCCAACCGTCCCGGCATTCAGCCAGAACGGCCCCGAGGATGCCGCAAGCGATGACCAGACCCAGCGGAACGCCCGGAACGATTGACTGGGCCACTAGGCCCACCGTGGCCCCGATGAACACGGCCGGGAAGATCCGGCCCCCGCGGAAGCCGGCGGTGGCCGCGACCACCAGTGCTGCGAGTTTGACGGCAACGATGAGCAGGAGCTGGACAGTCGTATAGTCTTCCGCCGCCCGGACGAGATCTGCCATCTGCTGGCCACCCTTGAACAGGGTGAGGGGCCCGCCAAGCGCCCCCAGGCCTCCCAGGATGATGCCGCCCAGGGTCGTGTAGAGGAGCGGGCGTCGCAGCCGACGGAAAAGCGTGTGTAAGGGCCGGAACACGGATGCCCCGGCGAGAATGGACAGTGCTGCGGCGCAGGCGACCACGGCGCCGGCCAGAAGATGCGCCAGCTGAGGCGTCCCCAGGGACGGTAACCCCGTGGCCCAGAGTTGGGGGCCGTCGACCAGACGCATGGTCAGCGAGCCCGCCGCAGCGGCAAGGAGCGGGAGGAAGAGCCTGTCCCACAGCGCGCCGCCGGTCGTGGCGGCCGCCACCATGCCGGTGAAGACCAGGGCGGCCGCCACAGGGGTTCCGAACAGTGCCCCTATCGTGCCCGCAGCGGTCACCAGGACCACGAGGTGCACGTCGATGCGGGGCCAGAACTTGGCAACCAGCGCGACCAGCAGCGCCGTGTTGATGGCGATGATGGGGGATTCTGGCCCGAGGCTGACGCCGCCGGCCAGGACCAGCACGGTCACGAGGACGAGCCCGGGCACCGCGGTGAGTGTCAGCGGCGGAGCCACCAGCTCGACGGTTGCGGAGTCCCGACCGCCATGGCCCGGGGCGAAGGAGACGATGACGCCGACGGCCAGCCCTACCGAACTCAGCACGCTGAAGATCCACCATCCCGAGTCAGGATCGAGGCCCCAGATAGCCGGCAGGCTCACCCACAGCAGGTGTTCGAGCAGGTGGGCCGCTTCCTCCACGAGGAACAGGCCCAACGCCGAAATGACCCCCACAATGATCGCCGGTACCGATAAACCCAGAAGCGTGGTTGTCGAAGGTGCCCTGTGTCCGTCCACACCAGCCATTGTCCTCAGTCCGCCGGATCCGGAATCATCCTGCGCGGGTGATCCGACGGGTGCGGGCTGGGTGGACAGTTATGTGCAGGCGCAGCCTTCAGGCTGTGGAATCGCCGAGGCCATCCAGAGGAGCGGAAAGCCCCGGTGGGGTGGCGCACCTGCGTGAGACCGTCGTACTCCGGCAGCGGATCGAGTCAGCATGAACGAGCATGCAGTCAGGGGCCGCGGCCGCTCCGCGTTTGAGTTCCTCGTCAGCGGTCATGTGGTTGCGCCCCGACTGGCGGGAACGAGTTCCCGACGTGCGCAGACGCATCGATCCTCCGGCCCCGTTCGTCCTTCACCGGGCCCACTGTCGCCGTTTGCCAGGGGCTTCGCGGTGACCTGGGGCGCCATCGTGGCCATCGGGCTGGCGCTGGCGCTGGTCATCATGTCCGGGGTTGTCTTCAATGTCTTCGCGGCGCTGTTCATCGCGCTCTCGCTGAATCCCCTGGTCAACGTGCTGGGGCGGAGGGGCCTATCCAGAGGCAGGGCGATTCTCGTGGTGGCCGTGGCCTTTGCGCTCCTCGCCGGAGGAACTCTGGTCCTGGTGATTCCCCCCGTCCTGAGGCAAGGTGCCGAGCTGGTGCGCTCCCTGCCCGGCAGCCTGGCCGAGCTGTCGAACCAGGCGTGGGTGCAAACGGTGAACGCGGCAACGAGTGGTGGAGCCGACGCACTGATCCAGGGGCTCGGTGACCTGACCGGGCAGTCGTCGTTCTGGGCGTTCGTGGCGGGCGGGGCGCTGTCGCTGGGTACCGGGCTCGCCGGATGGCTGTCCTCGGCGTTCTTCATGGCTGTGCTTGCCCTGTACTTCCTGGTCTCCCTCAAGGGCATGAAGCGTGGCTTCTATTCTCTGGTCAGCGCCTCGAAGCGGCACATGGCCATCTTTCTCACGGAGAGGATCACGGATTCGATCGGGCGTTACCTGGGCGGGATGGTGGTGCTAGCTGCCTGCAACGCCGCGTTCAGCCTGGTTCTGCTGACGTTCACCGGTGTGCCCTACGCGGGGGCGATTTCCTTCGCCGCCTTCTTCATCACGCTGATTCCGGTGATCGGCACCGTGGTGACGACGTGCTTCATGACGCTGTTCGCGTTGTTGAGTTCGCCCACCGCCGGGGTGGTCGTTCTGGTGGCCATGGTGGTGTACATGCAAGTCGAGGCCTACGTCATGACCCCCAGGGCAATGGGAAAGGCGCTCCATATTCCCGGAGCTACGGTATTGATCTCCGCCACGGCCGGAGGGGTGCTCATGGGATTCGCCGGGGCCCTGATCGCGAACCCAGTGGCCGCGGCGCTGACCCTTGTGGTCCGGCACGTCGTGGTCCCACGAAGGAATGCGCAATGAGTGGCCTCGAACCGTGGGCCGTGGATGGGTTGTCGTGGCTCGCCGGCGGATCTAGCATGACGAGCGTGGGGCACAGGCCGCCTTCTGCAGGTCCGTCCGAATCACAGGTGAATATCCGTGCACCCGGACGCCAACTCGGCACGTTGCGGCGTGGTCGATTGGAAGAAGCCGTGTCCTTCGCCGATGGGTCCCATCGGATCACGGTGGTCTCGGCCCCGGCGGGTTACGGGAAGACGACGCTGTTAGCCGACTGGTCCCGCAACTGTGGGGCGGTCTGCGCCTGGCTGTCCTTCGACCCCTACGCCAACGACTCCGCGAGTCTGCACCACTGGATCATCAGGGCGCTGCAGAGTGTGGCGGGCAACCTCCATGGTCCCGTCCGCGCTGCAGTGACCAGCCTGGACCCGGTTCCTGGCCCGGATCCGGTGGAGGACTACCGCGGTGTGATCCGGGCCTTGGAGATGCTTGCCGAACCCCTGGCCCTCGTCATTGACGACCTGCACTTGGCCGGTCCGGCCCTCGACGACGGACTGCTGGGCGCCCTGGTCCGTTCAGGGCCGCCCGGGCTGCACCTGGTGCTGTCCTCGCGTGGTGATCCTGCCCTTTCCCTTGCCGCGCAGAGGCTCCGGGGAACGGTCACGGATGTAGGGGCCCGCGCGTTGGCATTCACGCCAGACGAGACCAGCGAGCTGCTGACCCTTCACGGGCTTGACGGTTCCGTGGAAGGCATCGGGTTGTGGAACGCGACGGGCGGATGGCCGGTGGCCATCACCGAGGGCCTGGTCCTCCGAGAGGAGGGGATGCCTGCGGCGACTGCATTCTCGCCGGAGCCGCGCAGGGTCTTCCTGGACTACGTCGCCCAGGAGATCCTCGCACGGTGCCCCGTACCTTTGTCGGAGTTCGTCCTGCGGGCCACGACCCGGAACAGGATCACCCGTCAGCTGGCCATCGACCTGTGCGATGACGACGACGGCGCCATGCTGCTCGAGCACTGCCTCCAGCAGGGGTTCTTCCTGGCGGCGGATCACCTCGGCAGCGCGGAAGAAACGTACACTTGGCAGCCACTCTTCGCCATGGCGTGCCGCACCATCCTGTCCCATCGTGACCCCCAGCTCGCCCGCGCCCTCCACGGCGCCGCGGCCCGGCACTACCAGGACGTGGACGTACCCACCTGCGTGTCCGAGGCTCTGCTGGGCGGCGAACCCCGAACGGCGATGAAGTCGATAGGGGAACACTGGCTGGAGATGATCGTGGCCGGAGGCGCAGCGTCCCTGGAACAGCTGTGCCTCCGGCTGCCTTTTCCCTGGAGTGAGGACCCGGAAATGCTTCTGGTCCGGTCCTCCTGCCGTGCCCTGGCCGGCGACCTGCCCTCCTCCATCACGTTGGGACGCCGGGCGTCCTCGGGTATGAGCGGGCTCGGTGCGGCGCGTCGCCGCCGCTTCGAGGCCAATCGGGCCCTGTTCGAACTATTCGTGCTCGGTCAGGGGGATCCCGCGGCGGCTGCCCGTCAGGGAATCCGCCTTGTCGACCTGGCCACTGAACACCCGACAGCCATGCTGGCCAACGGCTTCTTTCTGCTCGGCAGGGCCCAGACTCGGGCCGGCCATCCCGGAAAGGTCGCGATCGACTTGCTGCGGGAAGCAACAGCGGCAGGCAGCGCCAATGGCCTCACCACGGTCGAAGTCTGCGCCGGAGCGGAGCTCGCCTTGGCCCTTGCGGTGAACGGCGACTTCTCGGCCGCTGAGGAGCAGGGGGCGGTGGCCATCGCCCTGGCCGAAACCTGCGCCTGGCCGTGCCAGGCATCCCTCGCGCCGGTGTGGGTGGCCCGCGGGCTGGTGGCGTACTGGCGCGATGACTTGGACCGCGCCGACCATGATCTCGCCCGGGCCATGGATGTGGGCTCTGCCCCGTTCCCGTCCGATTCCCTGGGTATGGTGTACCGGATCCTGGTGGACTGCGCCACCGGCGACCCGGTCCGGATAGCGGCATCGGAGCTGGCGTTCCGGGCCTTTGAAGCGCAGGAGCCGCATGACTCTTCATGGCCGGTACTCGCCATGGTCGCCGCGGCGAAGCTGCGCGAAGCGGCCGGTGACGTCGAGGGGGCTGCGGCGATGGTACGTCCCCTGGCGAGGGGCGGTGCCTCCCCCCTGGCCGACGCACTGGTGGCCGAGCTGTTGCGGCAGGCGGGGGAGACCGACAAGGCACTCGTGTGCACGGGGGCTCTGGCGGAGCAGGCCAACCCCTTGTACGTCGAAACCAGCAGCGCCCTGACCGAGGCGCTCATCGCCTATTCGGCCGGCGAGTCCGCAGTCGCCCATGAGCGACTCGAGTACGCCGTCCGGTGTGCCGAACCTGAATCCGTCCTGCGGCCCTTCGTTGAGCGGCGCGGCGACTTGCTCCAGCTCCTGGTCCAGCATGCGGCGTGGGGTACGGCCCACGACGCCTTCATTGCCTCGACGCTGACTCACCGGCCTCCGGAACACGTTCAACGCCGGCAGCATTCCCTCTGGACATTGTCGGAACGGGAGCGGGAAGTGCTCTCCCACATGCGGACCTTGCTCACGGCCGCCGAGATCGCCGACTCGCTCTTCATCTCGGTGAACACGCTCAAATCGCATCAGCAGTCGATCTATCGCAAGCTCGGCGCGACGAACCGCCGATCAGCCGTCAGGATCGCCACCGCCCGCGGACTCATCTAGGCCCAACCCATCGGATTGGCATGGCCTCGACGAGCACGGCTTCCGGGCTCATGTTCACCTCCAAAGGGTGAGGCGCCGGAGCTTGGCACCGGTGATAATTCGGACCACAGGGGACCGGTGTCCTGGTCATGGCGGCCATGGCCAGTCCCCAGCATCCATTCCCTTGAAGGGAGCCCTCTCCATGGAAAGAACATTCTCTGGTCAGGCCCGCGCCCTGGCTGTAGGTGCATCGGTGGCCCTGCTGGCCTTGGCGGGCTGCTCCACCCCGAGCCCGCAGGAGAACGTGTCCCAGGCTTGTGCGGCGACCGAGACGTTCTCCACGTCACTTGAGGAGTTTCGAGCCACCCTCACCCCGGACGCCACCACGGAACAGCTCCGTTCAGCGCGGGACAAGGTTGGGGAATCCTACGACGCGCTGGTGGAGGAGGCCGGTGACGTGGCCGAAGACCGCCGGGAGGAGCTTGACACCACCGTCCGTGATTTCCGGGAAGCGGTCAATGAGGTCCCGGATGACACCAAGGTCCCGGATGCTCTCTCCTCCCTGCGCGAGGAAGCGAACGACGTCGGCACAGCCCTGAGCGATGTCGAAAGCGACCTCCAGTGCTGAGGCTCTGGGGGGAATGAGGCGCTCGCCCAGCGGCGGCGGACCCTACCAAGGAGTGACGATGGACATCTGGACGAATTTCTGGGACTTCTTCTGGTTCCTGTTCTGCTTCTATGCACTGATCGCCTTCCTGGGCGCGCTTTTCTCGGTCTATGCCGACCTGTTCCGGGACAAGGCACTCGGTGGTTGGTTCAAGGCCCTCTGGGTCGTCTTCCTGGTGTTCTTCCCCATCATTTCCGTCCTGGTGTACCTGATCGTGCGGGGCAGTGGAATGGCAGCCCGGAACCAGAAGCAGGCCGAGATCCGCCAGGATGCCCAGGCCGCGTATGTCCGGTCCCTGGCCAGGACGAGCATCAGCGACGAGATCGCCACGGCCCGGACGCTTCTCGATGCCGGGAGCATCACCTCGCAGGAATACGAACTCATCAAGGCGCGCGCGCTGGGTGACTAGGAGGTTCTCCGCGTGACGAGTCGGAGGTTTCGCCGAACCATGCATCCAGGAAAGGGCCAGCGCCGGTTCCGTGACCTCGACCGGCCGGGGCAGTGGCGTGCCGGGGGCAGCGCCGCCCTCCGTGTCACCACGATTCTGACGGTGGTCTTCCTCGTCTACTTCATCGTGCCCGTTGACGGGTTCAACGCCGCCAACTCGGCCGGGGCCTGGATCAGGTTGGCGGCTGTGGTCCTGGTGTTCCTGTGCTTCCTCGGCCTGCAGGTCCGCCTGGTGTTTGCTGCCGGCTTGCCGATGATCCGGGCCGCTGAAGCCGTCGTGGAAAGCCTCATGTCGTTCCTCTGCCTCTTCGCCTTGCTGCACCTGTCGATGTCGACCACGGATCCCGCGTCGTTCAGCGAGCCGTTGGATCGGATGGACGCCCTGTACTTCACCGTCAGCACCTTCGCCACGGTCGGCTTCGGGGACGTCGTTCCGTTGACCCGTCTGGCACGGCTGATCGTGACGGTTCAGGTGCTCCTTGGACTGGGTGTCCTGGTCATGATCGCGAAGGTGTCCTTCTACGCGGCCAAAGAAGGTTTGCGACGTTCCCTGTGAGCAGCAGGAGCGGCGCTGCCCTCGGAGCGGGTTCAGGTCTGCGCTCGGCAGAGACCGCCGATGCCGCTACCCGTCCAACTTCGTATGACAATGGACAGATTGGCCACCACTGCGAGGAGTCCGAGCATGCCGACATCGCCTGAGTCGCAGGCCCCGCAGACGGCCCTGCCTCGGCCGAACCCTGTGTCGCCTCGGGCAACACAGCCGTCGGCCGCCGCCCGGCTCACGGCCACCGCGCAGCGAACCTCCGTTCAGGCCCCCACCACCGCCGGCCGGCTGCTGTGGCGCGCGATCCGCCGTCGCCGGGGCCGCGTGGCGGGGAGCCTGACGCTGATGACGCTGTGGCAGGTGTGCGAGGCCTTCGTACCGATCGCCATCGGGATCATCGTGGACGTGGCGATCGTCCCCCTGGATGGACGGGCGATGCTCCTCTCCCTGCTCGGGATCGCGGCGCTGTTCACCGTGCTCTCCCTGGGCTACCGCTTCGGCGCCCGGCTCGCCAACACCGCGCTGCACCAGGAGGCCCACGCGCTGCGGGTGGAGGTCGCCGAGGTGCCGCTCGCCTCCGGGGCCGTGGCAGCCCGGTCCAACGCCGGCGAGATCCTCTCCCTGTCCTCGGCGGACGCGGACGTCACCGCCCAGGTGTTCCGGCAGATCGCCGGTGGCGGCTCCGCGATCATCGGCCTCGTGGCGGTCTCGGTGTACCTGCTGGCCACGGACGTGATGGTGGGCTTCGTGGTGCTGGTGGGCGTGCCGCTCAGCTTGTTCCTGGTGGCTCTGGCCTCCCGCTCCATCTCACGGCACTCCACCGCGCAGCAGGAGGCGATCGGCCTGGCCAGCCGCCGGGCCGGCGACATCCTGGCCGGCCTGCGGGTCCTCAGCGCCGGAGGCGGTGAACGCTGGGCGAGCACGCACTACCGGGAGGCGTCGCAGCGGGCCGGGCGGGCCGGCGTCGTGACGGCCGAGCGCAGCGGGCGGTTGGAGGCGATCGGTGCCCTCGGTACCGCCCTGGTGCTGGCGCTGGTCCTGGTGGTGGCCGGCCAGCGGGTGCTGTCCGGGGAGCTGGCGATCGGCACCCTGGTCTCCGTGGTCGGGGTCGCGGTGTTCTTCCAGGAGCCGGTGCGCACCATCACGGACATGATCGGCGCGTTCGCCCGCTCGCACGGCGCGGCCCGACGGATCGCTGACTTCCTCGCCGCGGTCCCGGCCGAGGACACCGGTGACGAGGTCCCGGAAACGGCTGGACTGCGCATCACCGGTCTGGCGCTGGTCACGTCTCCCGGGCACGACGCCGGCGCCTCGGCCGAGCGCGACGGTCAGGTTCCGATGATCCGGCTCAATCTGCAGGTGCCGCCGGGCCGGTTCCTCGGTCTGGTGGTGGACGACCCAACCCAGGCCGAGACCATCCTCCAAGCCGTGGACGGCCTGGGAGATCAAGCCGGAACAGTGTTGATCGGCGGGCATCCGCGCAGCCGCCTGGTGTCACGGCTGGCCGACCACCTGGTGGTGGCGCCGCACCGGGTGGACCTGTTCGCCGGCACCGTGCGTTCGAACATCACCCTGCACCACGAGGGTCCGGGTCGCTCACACCCGGCCACGCACCGTGCCCAGGACACCAGCGAGGCCGCGTACCGCAGAGTCCTCGAGATCGATCCGGCGGTGCTGGCGGCGGCGGGCGTCACCGAGATCATCGGCCATTTCGCGGATGGGCTGGAGCACCGGGTGGACGAGGGCGGCCGCAACCTCTCCGGCGGCCAGCGTCAGCGCCTGGCCCTCGCCCGCGCCCTGCACGCCGACCCGGAGGTGCTCGTCCTGCACGAGCCGACCAGCGCGGTGGATGCCGTCACCGAGTTCCAGATCGCCCAGGACGTGAAGTCGCTGCGCTCCGAGGCCGCCACCCGGCACCGAGCCGAGAGCGGCTCGAAGTTCGCCGCCACACGCACCGGCCCGCGCACCACCGTGGTGGTGACCTCCTCGCCAGCCTTCCTGGCCGTCGCTGACACCGTGGTGCAGGTGCACCGGGACGGCACCACCTCCACCGGAACGCACCACTCCCTGCTGGAGGCCTCGGACGACTACCGGATGGCGGTGGCCCGATGACTGTTCAGGGTGTGGACACCGTCCTGCCGCTGGCCCTTCCGTTGGCCCGGCCGGCAGAATCCTTCCGCCTGCTCTGGCGGCACACCCGCGGCCAACGCGCGTTCGTGTGGCTGGTGGGAATCGCGGGTCTGCTGGCCGCCGTCGCCGGCCTGGTGGCGCCGTGGATGATCGGCTGGCTCGTGGACGTCCTGCTGGCCGCCGGAGTCGGCGGCGTCGACCCAGCCCCGGATGCTGCTGACGCCGCCGCGGCCTCAGGTACTGCCGGTGGCCCCGGTGCAGACGCCCCAGCCGCTGCCGTGTGGTGGGCCGCGGCCGCTGTGGCTGGAGCGGGCCTCATCGCTGCCGCCTGCGCCTGGGCCGGCCAGGCCTGGCTGGCCAGGGCCGGCGAGCCCACGGTGGCGGGGTTGCGCGAGGCCGTGATGGACCGGGCCCTCCGGATCGGCTCGGCGCGGCTGGACGGCACCGAGACGGGCGATCTGGTGTCCCGGGTGGCCGAGGATGCCCGCGAGGTCAGCCAGGCTGCCACCACGGTGGTGCCACTGGTGGTGCAGTCGCTGTTCACAGTGGTGGTCTCGGCCGCGGGCCTGGCCGCCGTCGACTGGCGGCTGGGGCTCGTGGGACTGCTGGCCATCCCGATGTACTGGACCACCCTGCGCTGGTACCTGCCCCGCTCCGGGCCGATCTACCGTGAGGAGCGGGCCGCGTTCGGCACCCGCGCCACCCGGTTGCTCGGTGGGATCACCGGTGCCCGGACCCTGCGCGCCTATGACGCCCAGGGTCCGGAACTCGAGCGCATCCACGCCGCCTCCGCCCAGGCGCGCGATCTCTCCATCGGGGTGTTCGGCTTTCTCACCCGGGCGTTCAGCCGGAACAACCGGGCCGAGGCCGTGGTGCTCGGGGCCATCCTGGGTGCCGGGTTCCTGCTCGTGTCCGCCGGATACATCACCGCCGGGGCCGTGACCACGGCGGCCCTGCTGTTCCACCGGCTGTTCAATCCGATCGGGGCGCTCGTCGGCATGTTCGACCAGGTTCAGTCTGCCGGCGCCTCGCTGGCCCGGATGGCCGGCGTCGTCTCCCTGCCGGTGCCCGAGCGCACCGCGCGGCTGCACGGCGGCACGCTGGAACTGGCCGGCGTCTCCCACACCTACGACGACGGCACCCCTGCCCTGCACGACGTCCACCTGAGGATCGGGCCGGGGGAGGTGGTGGCCGTCGTCGGGACCACCGGGGCGGGCAAGTCCACGCTGGCGCAGATCGCGGCGGGGCTGGCGGCACCGACGTCCGGGACGGCTCGACTGGGTGGGGTCGAGCTGGTCGAGGCCAACCCGGGCAGCCTGCGCGAGCACATCACCATGGTCTCCCAGGAGGTGCACGGCTTCGCCACCACGGTGGCCGAGAACCTGCGGGTGGCCCGGCCGGAGGCCGACCGCGCGGCCCTGGAAGCGGCATTGGAGTCCGTGGGGGCCGGCTGGGTGGCGCACCTGCCGCAGGGCCTGGACACCGACGTCGGGGAGGGCGGCTACCGGCTGGATCCCATGCAGTTGCAGATGCTCGCCCTGGCCCGGGTGGCGCTCGCGGACCCGCAGCTGGTGGTGCTGGACGAGGCCACGGCGGAGGCGAGCTCGGCCGGAGCCCGCCGGTTGGACGTCGCGGCGGCCCGGGTGCTGCGCGGCCGCAGCGGGCTGGTGGTGGCGCATCGGCTCAGTCAGGCCGTGGCCGCGGACCGGATACTGGTGATGTCAGCCGGGCGGATCGTAGAATCCGGGACCCACGAGGAGTTGCGGGCGGCCGGCGGGCACTACGCCGAACTCTCCCGCGCCTGGTTCGGCGACTGAGGTTTCGTCCGGCGGTGCCACCAGTCGCGGCTAGGACGTGAACCAGCTGTTGTCGTAGTCCTCGATGTGCTGCGGATAGGGATAGGCGGTCAGAGCCTCGGTGATGATCTCGCGGAGCCATTCTACCGAAGGTGACGGCGCGACCCGTCGGAGCGTGTGCAGGCCGACGTGTCCGGGCTCCAGAGTGAAGGGGAGGATGAACTTCCGCACCGGGCTGCGCTTGACGAACATGTCCCCGAGGAACAGCGGCACCACGCAGTACGACTCGGTGGCCGCGATGGTCTCATCCACTACCGAGTAGTTCGGGAGGGCGATGGAGGATTCGTGGTCGCCCGGTAGCCGGCCGAGCGTCTGCTCCACATGCTGATGACCTAGAGCCCCGGACACCACGACTCGTTGTTCCACCGCCAGTTCCGGCACCGTCGGTGCCGCCGAGAGGCGGGGGTGGGAGGCGGCGCAGACCCCTACGTAGGGCATATCCATCAGATGGTCGCGGACCACGACGTCCGGCGAGAATGACGGCACGGCGATAGCCCCGTCGATCTCGTTGCGGCGCAGCTGGTCCTCTAGCTGGGCGACGTCCAACAGCGTCACCTCGATCTTGGCTAGTGGTGCCTGTTCCTGGATGGCCTTGACCACGAATGAGAAGAGGGCCATCAGGGCCAGATCGGTCATCATCAGGCGGAACGTGCGGGTGGTCTCAGCGGCCCGGAATTCGGTGGCGCTCTGTACCACCGAGTCCATCAACTGGATGGCCTGGATCATTCGTGGGTACAGCGATTCCGCCACGGGAGTCGGTTCCAAACCTGCTCGGCTGCGCAGGAACAAGGGATCTGCAAAGAGTTTCCGCAGCTTGCCCAGGGCATAACTGACGGAGGGCTGGCTGAGGTACAGCACGTGCGCGGCTTGGGTGACGCTGCGGGTCTCGTAGACGACTACGAAGGTCCGCAACAGGTTCATGTCGTATGAATCAGTCGTGTCCATGATCCTCCATGTCAAGCCTCTGTATAGATGAATCCGATGTTAAGTTTGGCTCTTTTGATTGGCTTGATAGCCCTTCCGATCCTACCGTTGTTCCCAGAGTGCTCTTCATCACACCAAACCGGCTCCAACCCCCACGGAGCCCTGTTCTCCGAGGTGACATCATGGGTCTTCCCCTTCGTTCTGAGCGCCGTTCCACCGTCCTGTGGACTAGTGCGGCCGCCGCCGTCCTCGCCCTGTCCTTGACCGCCTGCGGCGGTGGTTCCCCCTCCGGCGACGCTACGGCGACCGGGACGGCGGACGACGCCGACGCCTCGGGTGAGGTGCAGAAGGTCACCGTGGGCGTCATGCCCCTGGTGGACCTGGCGCCGCTTCATCTGGGTGTCGACCAGGGCATCTTCGAGAAGCACGGTCTGGAGCTGGAGCTCCAGACCGCCCAGGGCGGCGCAGCCATCATTCCCGCCGTCACGAGCGGCCAGGCTGATTTCGGCTTCAGCAATCCCACCAGCCTGCTGATCGCAGCCTCCAAGGGGCTGGACATCAAGGTGATCGCCCCTGGCGGCTCCAGCACCGGGGACGAAGCGACGGACTACGGCGCCACTGTGGTCCTGCCGGACTCGGACTTCGAGTCCGCCGCTGACCTCGAAGGCCACACCGTGGCGGTGAACACTCTGAACAACATCTCCGACTCCACCGTGAAGGAAGCCGTGCGCCAGTCCGGCGGAGACCCCTCTGCGGTCGAATTCGTGGAGATGCCCTTCCCGAACATGGTCGCGGCCGTGGAGCAGGGGACCGTTGACGCGGCCTTCCTCGTAGAGCCTTTCCTGACCATGGGTCTGGCGGAAGCGATGAAACCGGTCTTCTGGAACTGGATGGAGGTATCCCCGGACCTGATGGCTTCCGCCTACTTCACCACCGGGGCCCTGGCCGAGGAAGACCCGGAGCTGGTCGCCGCGTTCCAGGCCGCGATGGCCGAGTCCGCGGACTACGCCGAGTCCCACCCGGAGGAGACGCGCTCCATCCTCGACACCTATACCTCGATTCCTCCGGAGACCGCGGCGGAGCTTCGGTTGCCGCGCTGGGTCGACGAAATCAACGCCGACTCGCTCGAACGGCTGATCGAGATCAGCACCGAAGACGGACTGCTGGACGGGGAGCTCTCCGTCGAGGACGTCGTCCTGTCGGACGCCCCCTGACCTTCCGCCCGCCGGCCGGAGGCAGCCGAGGTCCCGGCCGGCGTCGGAACACCTCGAGCCCAACACCGCAGAGCACCACCACAAACCGAGGAGAGAACCAGATGGCCTATACCGTTCAGGACATGCGCAAAGGGCCCGAGGGCTACGCCTGGAGCCGCTTCGGATTACCCGAGTACACCGATTGGATGGACGAGAGCCTGTCCTGGAAGGAATCCTGCTACATCGGCGACTGGTCCTTCCTCTGGCAGCACCGCTTCACCGGTCCGGACGCCCTGAAGCTGATCGCGGACTTCACCGTCAACAGCTTCGAGACCTTCGAGGTCGGCCAGTCCAAGCACGCCATTCACACGAACAAAGACGGCAAGGTCATCCACGAGGGCGTGCTGACCAAGTTCGGCGAAGACGACTTCATGGTCCATGGCCGCGGCGGCTACTGGTTGTCCTTCAACCTGGAACGCGGTGGCTATGACGCCCAGGTCACCCGCGACGACTGGTTCATGTACCAGGTCTCTGGGCCCAAGGCACTCAAGGTACTGGAGTCACTCACCGATGCCGAGGTGCTGCTGAGTGCGAAGTTCATGCACGCCGTGCCAGTGCGGATTGCCGGTCATGACATCTTCGCCCTCCGCCAGGGAATGGCCGGTGAGCTTGGATTCGAGCTGCAAGGGCCGAAGGAGTACGGCGAAGACGTCTATCAAGCCGTCTTGGAGGCCGGGCAGGAGCACCACATCCGCAAGATGGGTGGGCGCATCGCGATGATCAATCACCTCGAGGCTTCCTACCCGACCATTGCCAGCGACTACATTCCGGCCATCTTCGACGAGGACATGACTGAGTATATGGAGTACTTCCTGGCCTCTATGCCCTCCTTTGCCCAGCCGGCCTACATCGCCGGCAGTTTCGACGGCCATGACCCCGCGGAGTACTACCGCAGCCCTGTCGAACTCGGGTGGGCCAAGGTGGTCACCACCCGGCGTGCGGACTACCTCGGCGCAGAGGCCCTCGCCGCGGAGAAGGCGAATCCACGCCACGTGCTGCGAACCCTGGAATGGAACGCCGAGGACGTTGCTGCGGTGCAGAATTCCCTGCTCGGGGAGGGCGAACACTATGACTTCATGGAAATGCCCCGTGATCAGCGCGGATACATGTGGTGTGACCGGATCGAGGTGGACGGGGCTCTCGTGGGGACCGCGACCTCCCGCGGCTACAGCTACTTCTTCCGCAAGATGCTCTCCCTGGCGACCGTGGACGTGGAGCATGCGGAGACCGGGACGCGCGTCAGCGTGATCTGGGGCGCCCCCGGTCGTCCGCAGAAGTCGATCCGCGCCGTGGTGCGGCCTGCCCCTTACAAGGAGGATCGATCACGAGGCGAGCTGCGGGCCGCCTCCTGATCCTTTGCCACCGAATTGTGCGGGCAGAACGGGAGCAGTCCGTTCTGCCCGCACGGTTGTTCTCGTCAGGTGAGTCAGGATCAGGAGCCCTCGGCGCGGCCGATCTTCCAGTACCCCATGAAGGAGACGCACTTCCGGTCGATGCCCAGGCCCTTGACCAGGTGGCGGCGCAGCCCGGTGATGGTGCCGGCCTCGCCCGCCAGCCAGGCGTACCAATGGCCATGCGGGGTCTCCGGGGGAACCTCCCACAGGGTCGCCTCCGCATCGGCTGCCTCTGCATCAGTCTCGCCCACGACGCCGGCTGCGCCAGTAGCACTGTCAGTTCCGGTCCCAGCGGCACCAGCACCGGCCACCTCCGCGCCGAACTCGCGGCCCCAGGCCTGCACGGCCTCGGTCAGGGCCTCGCCGTGCGGACGATCACCACGGGCCAGCCAGTTCAATTGCACCCCCGGGGGTGTGGCGACGGGCAGGATGTCCCCGGCGTCCGGCACCTCGATGAACACGTGCCCGCCGAAGCTCTCATCGAGGGTTTCCAGGATGGCGCAGATCGCGGGGGCGGCGGTTTCGTCGCCCACCAACAGCACCGTGCGGGCCGAGCCCGGCTCCCACTCGATGCCCCCGCTGCGGCCACGGCCGCGCGTCTCGGAGCGCTCGTCCGGTCCGAGGATCACCATCTCGTCCCCGACGGCGGCCCCCAGCGCCCATGCGGACGCTGGCCCCGCGGTGCCGTGCAGCACGAAGTCCACGTCGATCTCGCGGACCTCCGGGCGGACCGCGCGCACGGTGTAGGTGCGCATCGCGTTGCGTTCGGCCTCCGGCAGCTCACGCCAGCGGGTGTACCACTCCATCATCGCGGGGGCGGGGTCGGCGAACAGTCCCACGTCCGGCAGCGTGCCGTCCGCGCGGGGCAGCATGAGCTTGATGCGCTGATCGAGGCCGCCGGTGCCGAAGTACTGCAGGTCGTCGTCGGCGAAGGTGAACCGGACGAAGTGCTCGCCGAGCCGGCTGATCCGCGCCACCCGGGTCTGGTAGGCGCGGGTCGAGGGGTACGTCTGCGTCGCGGTCGCGGTCATGGTCTGCTTTCCGTAGGGATCGAGGCGGGTGCCTCCGCGTGCCTGACGACAATAGGTAAGGCACACCTAATTAATCTACGGAATCATGCCGTATTGTGCAATGAGCGCCAGGGCTGCCGCCCGTTCCTTCACTGCCCGTTCAGGGTCAGGGCGGCCACCAGCAGGGCCAGATGGCTCAAGGCCTGCGGCATGTTGCCCAGGAACGAATCGTCCGCCGGGTCGATCATCTCGGTGTACAGGCCGACGTCGTTGGCCAGGGCCAGCATCGCGTCCATCTGCTCCCGGGCCTCGGCACGCCGGCCGACCAGGGCGAGGGCCGCGGCGCACCAGAAGCCGCACGCCGTGAAGGTCCCCTCCTCCGCGTCCATCCCGCTGTACCGGAACAGCAGCGGCCCGCGGCCCAGTTCCTCGCGCAGGGCATCGATGGTTGAGGACATCCGCGGACCGGTGTCGAACCCGCTGATCGTGTGCAGCAGCACGGAGACGTCCAGTTCCTCGCTCCCGCGGTACATGACGTAGGCACCGCGCTGCTCGGACCAGCCGTGCTCGTCGATCCACGCCCGGATCCGGTCCCGCTCATCCCGCCACCTGTCATCCGTTCCCGGCAGGTGCCCACCGTCGGCCAGGGCGATGGCCCGGTCCAGCGCCACCCAGCAGCCCATCTTCGAGCTGGTGTAGTGCCGGTGCTCGGGCAGTTCCCACATGCCGGCATCGGGCCGGATCCAAAGGTCGCACACGGCGTCCGCCAGTCCTGACAGCATCCGGGCCGTCTCGGCGTCCAGCACGTTGCCGCCGCCCACATACAGGGTCGCCATGTCGAAGATGTCCCCGTAGACGCCAAGCTGCAACTGGTCAGCGGCGTCGTTGCCGGACACCACGGGGCCGATGCCGCGCCAACCAGGTACTTCCAGTTCCGTGGTGCCGGCCTCCGGCACGTGCCCGTTGAGCCGGTTCAGCACGTGCAGCCGGGGCTGCTGCTCCCGCGCCAGCCGCAGCAGCCAGGACACGGCGGCATGCACGTCCTCCTGCTCGTCCAGCCGCAACAGCGCGTGCAGTGAGTAGGTGGCGTCACGGATCCAGGCGAAGCGGTAGTCATAGTTCTTGGTGCCCTCCCGGTTCTCCGGCAGGGAGGTGGTGGCCGCCGCCGCGATCGATCCTGACGGGCTGTGGCCGAGCAGCTTCAGCACCAGAGCGCTGCGGCGCACCTCGTCCTCGTAGGGACCGTCGTACTCCAGCAGGTCGGTCCAGCGCCGCCACAGGTCCACGCTCAGGTCCACGTTGCGCCGGATCGCGTGCGGCTCGGGCAGGCGCAGCGGCTCCGCCGCGGTCCCGACGACGGCCAGCAGGTGTTCAGTGCCCTCGCCGGAGGTGAACCGGCCGGAGATGGTCTGGGGGCCGGCGTCGTGCGCTCCGATGTCCTCGCCGCGCACGGCGAGGGAGACCTCGCCGACGCGGATGACCGGGCCCTGGTCCGTCTGCTGCACCCACGGGGAGGCGGTGTTCAGCATGGTCCCCGGGACCACGCGCCACCGCATCGGCACCTGGCCGTCGAGGCCCTCCACGCAGCGTGCGAGCTCCGTCCAGGGCAGGGCGCCGGTGGAGCCCATGTTCACGGAATCGGTGACCCGCACGGTGCCCACCGGGGTGCTGTACGTGGTGCGCAGCACGTTCGTCCCGGGGATGTACTCGCGGTGGACCCCGAGATCGGCAGCCACCTCCACGCCCGCGGCGCTCAGGGCCTCCTCGTCCGGACCCAGCTCTATGCAGCCGCCGTGGTCCGCATCCAGCAGCCGGGCGAAGACCGGGGCGGAGTCCAGGTCCGGCACGGGGAACCAGTCCACGGAGCCGTCATGCGCCACCAGGGCCACGGTCCTGCCGTTACCGATCGCGGCATAGGAGCGCAGGTCCACATAGCCGTCGCGGCGTTCATCCAGTGTCATGCGTCCGCTCACAGCCTCCCCACTCACAGCATCGGCGAGCCGCCCGTGACGGCCACCCGCGCCCCGGAGACGTAGCTGCCGTCGTCGCTGGCCAGCATCACGTAGACCGGGGCGAGTTCGGCGGGCTGGCCCGTGCGGCCGAGCGGCACCTGCTGGCCGAAGTCCTTGACCTGGTCCTCCGGCAGGGTGGACGGGATCAGCGGAGTCCAGATCGGGCCAGGCGCCACCGAGTTCACCCGGATGCCCTTCGGGCCGAGCAGCTGCGCCAGAGACGCGGAGAAGTTGGCGATGGCCGACTTGGTCGCCGCATAGGGAGCGAGGGTCGGGCTGGGGGAGTCCGCATTCACCGAGGAGGTGCCGATGATGGAGGCCCCGGGCTTCAGGTGTGGCAGCGCTGCCTTGGCCAGGTAGAAGTAGTGGCCCACGTTGAGCCGGAACGTGTGGTCGAACTCCTCGTCCGAGATGTCCTCGAGGTTCTCGTGGCTCATCTGGAACGCGGCGTTGGCCACCAGCACGTCCAGCCGGCCGAACTCGTCGACGGCCCTCTGCACCACGCTGCGGCAGTGGGCTGGATCCGAGAGGTCGCCGGGGACCAGCACGGCGCGGCGTCCGGCCTCCTCGACGTACCGCGCGGTGTCCTGCGCGTCCTCGTCCTCATTCAGGTAGGCGATCAACACGTCCGCACCCTCGCGGGCGAAGGCGATGGCCACGGCGCGGCCGATTCCGCTGTCCCCGCCGGTGATGATGGCAGCCCGGCCCTCCAGCTTGCCGGAACCCCGGTAGCTGGTCTCGCCGCAGTCCGGCAGCGGAGTCATCTGCGACTGCACGCCCGGCGGCTGCTGTTGCTGCGCGGGGATGTGCTCCGGGAAGCCGTCGGTGTTCGTCTCGGGTGCTGGAGTCATGCTCGTCTCCTGTCGTCGATCACGTGCCGCCCACTGTAGCGAGCACTCCGGACGTGAACCACCGGTGGGTGGCGGTCACTGCCGTACTACCGACGTGCTGTGGTCAACGCCGAGCTGTGGTGGTCCGAGGCGAGGGAGAACCGGTATCGACTGGCGAGACGGGGGAGTGTGGGGAGGCCGCCGATGTGGCCGGGGAATGCGACGATGCTGATGTGGCCGGGGAGGCCGGGGATTCAAAGGCTTGGCGCAGCGATCCCGGCCATCGCCGCAGGACCGCCGGCGGCTCCAGCAGCCAGGTGCCCCGGGCCGCGCGGCCCAGCAGCAGCCCCAGGGCGATCGCGGCGAGGGCCACGGCCACCACCGTCCACGCCGCCCAGGGGGCCGCGAGCAGGGGTGAACCGGTCAGATACAGCACGGAGGCCAGGGCCACCACGATCGTGGTGTGGGAGAGGTACACCTCCAGCGTGTGCCGGCCCAGGAATGCCAGCGCGCGGGCCGCCGGGCGAATCCGCTGCAGGGACACCGCGAGGGCGATCCCGCCGATCTCCCCGCAGACCTGGCACAGGAACACGACGCCCGGCTGGTCCCGCTGGTCCTCGAAGGCCCCGAACCAGGCGAAGGCCACGAGCCAGCCGACCGCGACGGCGGCCCACACGGTCTGGGGGACCCGGGCGACGCCGTCGCGCATCCAGGAGCTGCCGCGCGCGGCGGCGATGAAGAAGAGGAAATAGGCCGGGGCCTCATAGAGTCCGGTGCCCACCAAGTGCCGCAGTTCGCCGCCCTCCAGCCCGGTGGCACCCGGCCAGACCAGCCCGGACCACACCACGGACAGCGCCGCGGCCGAGCCGACCACCCACCCGGTGGGGACCTTCTGCAACAGACGACCGGCGAGGAGGAACAGCACCAGGGCCCACAGGAACCACAGTTCGGCGTTGGCCCGCAGCGGTGACCACGCCCAGGTCTCCAGCTGCGTCCCCAGGTCCGTGTGCACCATGCCCGGCAGCAGGTGCCCGCCGATGATCCGGTAGGCGATCACGGGGATCTGCCACAGCAGGAACACCCAGACCAGCAGCGAGGCCTTGGTGCGGAGGAAATCGCCCCAGCCCGCCGTCAGCCACTTCGCGGCGAACAACCCGGACATGGCGAAGAAGAGCGGCATGCGCAGGTCCTCGAACGCGGTGTTCAGGGCGCTGAAGGCGGGGATCCGGTCCATGTCCGCCTGGCGCAGCCAGAGGCTGGTGTGCAGCAGGACCACCAGCAGGATCGAGATCCCCTTGGCGGTGTCCACCCACGGGGCGCGGGGGCGGGAGGTCGGACGGGCACCGGGGTGCGCGTGAGGCCTGGACAGGGACATGAGGACTTTTCGGCTGGGGATAGCAAACTGGGCATAGCAACAGCTGCCGCAAGGGCAACAGTCCACGGTACCCCGTGTCAGGTCCCTTTAGCCTGACCAGGACCTGTCAGCCGGCAGCAATGTGGTGCCGCCCCACGGGGACCACCAGGGGATCGCCGGACACCGGGTCCTCGATGATCCGGCTGCGCAGCCCGAACACGTCCTGCACGCACTGCTCCGTGAGGACCGCGGAGGCCGGCCCGGCCGCGTAGACCCTGCCGCCTTCCAACGCCACGAGTCGGTCTGAGTAGCGGGCGGCGAGGTTGAGGTCGTGCAGCACCATGACGATGGTGGTGCCGCGGTCCCGGTTGAGGTCAGCGAGCAGGTCCAGCACCTCGATCTGGTGGCTGACGTCGAGGAAGGTGGTGGGTTCGTCGAGCAGCAGCAGGTCCGTCTGCTGCGCCAGCACCATCGCGATCCATACCCGCTGGCGCTGGCCGCCGGAGAGCTCGTCCACGGGGCGGTCGGCCAGGTCCGCGGTGGCGGTGGCGTCGAGGGCGTGGGCCACGGCGGCGTCGTCAGCGGCACTCCAGGCGCGGAACATCCGCTGGTGCGGGTGCCGGCCGCGGCCCACCAGGTCCGCCACGGTGATCCCGTCCGGGGAGACCGGGGACTGGGGCAGCAGGCCGAGCACCCGGGCGAGTTCCTTCGAGGGCATCGAGTGGACCGAGCGGCCGTCCAGCAGCACCTGGCCCCCGCCGGGGGAGAGCAGCCGGGACAGGGTCCGTAGTAGGGTGGACTTGCCGGAGGCGTTGGCCCCCACGATCGAGGTTACGGTGCCCGGCTCGATCTCCAGGTCGAGGCCGGAGAGCACGTGCCGCTCGCCGTAGCCGACGGCCAATCCCTCCGCCCGCAGCTCGTGCCGGCTGGCCGTGAGGTTCAGGTGAGTGGTCATGAGGTGGCTCCGGTGCGGTGTTGGCGGACGATCAGGTACAGCAGGAAGGGTGCCCCGAGCACGCCGGTCACCACGCCCACGGGGTAGCGCGTGCCGATGGCGAACTGGCCCACCAGGTCCGCCACGAGCACCAGCAGCGTCCCCACCAGGGCGGAGGGCACCAGCAGGGAGCCGTTCGGGCCGAGCAGCCGGGCCGCGATGGGACCGGACAGGAAGGCGACGAACGCGATCGGTCCGCAGGCCGCCGTCGCGAACGCCACGAGGCCCACGGCGGCGATCACCGCCACCAGCCGGGTGCGGTTGACCCGGACGCCGAGACCGGCCGCGGTGTCATCGCCCAGGGTGAGGGACTCCAGGTTCGCGGACTGGCCGAGCAGCACGGGGGCGAGCACGAGCAGGGCCACGACCGTGGGCACCACCTGCTCCCAGCCCACCCCGTTGAGCGAGCCCGTCAGCCACCGCAGCGCCTCCTGCAGGTCCCAGGATCCGGCGCGCGAGAGCAGGTAGTTGGTGATGGAGGTGAGGATCGCCGAGATCCCGATGCCCACCAGGATCAGCCGGGTGCCGGCCACCCCGCCCTTCGAGGAGAGCAGGTAGATCAGCAGGGCCACGCCCAGGCCGGCGACGATGGCGAACGCGGAGCGGGCGGGTCCGTCGATGCCGAGCACGATGATCGCGAACGCCGCCGCAGCCGAGGCGCCCGAGGAGATGCCGATGATGTCCGGGCTGGCCAGCGGGTTGCGCAGCATGGTCTGGAACGTCACGCCGCCCAGCCCGAAGCAGGCGCCGGCCACCACGGCGAGCACCGCGCGGGGCAGCCGCAGCGTGCCCACGGTGAAGGTGGCGCCGTCCACGTCCTGCCCGAACACCACGCCGAGCACCTCGGCGGGCCCGTAGAAGGTGCGCCCGACCATCAGGGACGCGGCGAAGACCGCCACCACGAGCACGGCCAGGATGCCGATCACCAGCGCACGACGCCGGCGCCGCCCCTGCCGCGCGCCCGTCACCTTCGCGTGGGTGCCGGAGGGGGAGCCCGCGGGTGAGCCGGTGGATTCGGTGTGGGTGAGGGTCGCGGTCACAGTTCGCGGACCTTCCGCTGGCGGACGATGTGGATGAAGAACGGGGCGCCGATCAGGGCGGTGAGGATGCCGACGTCGATCTCGGACGGGCGGGCGATGATGCGGCCGAGCACGTCCGAGGCGAGCAGCAGGCCCGCGCCGGCGACGGCGGAGTAGGGCAGGAGCCAGCGGTGGTCCGGCCCGGCGAGCAGGCGGCAGGCGTGCGGGACCACGAGGCCGACGAAGCCGATGGGTCCGGCCACGGCGGTGGCGGCACCGGCCAGCAGCACGGAGGACAGGGCGGCCAGCCCGCGGGCGAGCATGACGCGTTCGCCCAGGCCGGCGGCGAGGTCGTCGCCGAGGGCCAGGGAGTTCAGGCTGCGGGCGCTCACCAGGGCCAGCAGCAGCCCGGCCCCCAGGAACGGGGCCACGAGGGTGATGGCATCCCAGGCCGCGCCGCCGACCCCGCCGATCTGCCAGGACCGGATGTTCGCGGAGATGTCCCCGCGGGGCAGGGCCACGGCGGTGATGAAGGAGGTGGCCACCGCGGTCAGGGCCGCCCCCGCGAGGGCCAGCTTGAGCGGGGACGCCCCGCTGCGGCCCGCGGAGGCGATCGCGTAGACCAGCACGGCGGTCACCGCGGCACCGAGGATTGCCATCCAGATCATCTGGTGCGCGGCGAACATCCCGAACCACGCCATGCCGACCACCACGGCCAGCGAGGCGCCCATGTTGATGCCGAGGATGCCCGGATCGGCCAGCGGATTGCGGGTCACGCCCTGCATCACGGCGCCGGCCACGCCCAGCGCGGCGCCCACGGCCAGGGCCAGCACGGTGCGCGGGATGCGCTTCACGACGGCGGCCTGGTCCAGTCCCTGGACCGGCTCGCCGAGCGAGCCCAGCGCCTCGACGATCGCGGGCAGGCCCACAGTGCGGGAGCCGATGGCGACGGAGGCCGCGCAGAGCAGGACCAGCACCACGAGCCCGGCCCCGAGCCAGGCCAGGCGGTGCCGCCGCCCCCTGCGCAGGGCAGGGGGCGGCGCGGTGGGTGCGGAGGTGGCGGTGAGGGTCACTCGGACAGGGTCACTCGGACGCGGCTGCGGCCTCGGCCAGCAGGTCCGCGTAGTCCTCGAGGACGTAGGGCAGGGCGAGCGGCGTCGGGTTGGCAGCGGTGCCGAGCGGGCCGGTGCCGTCCATGGCCACGATGGCCCCGTTCTCGACGGCCGGCATCTGGGACAGCAGCGGATCCGCCTCAAGGGTGTCCACCAGGGACTGGTCGCCGTAGGTCACGATCACCTCGACGTCGTCGAACTGGTCCACCTGCTCCGCGGAGACGGTGCCGGAGAATTGGTCGGTCTCGTCGGTGACCTGCTGGACGGACTTGGCCACGGTCATGCCGAGGTCCTCGAAGAACATGGTCCGCGTGTCATGGCCGGTGTAGAAGTTCACCGTGGACAGGTCGGCGGTGTCCACGTGGGTGAGGAACATGGCGGAGGTGCCCTCGAGCTGGGGGTGTTCGGCGACGGTCTCGGCGATCTGGCCCTCGAGGTCCTCGATCAGCGCGTCACCCTCGGCCTCCATGCCCATGCCCTGCGAGTTCAGGCGGATCATGTCCCGCCAGTCGGTGCCCCAGGCGGTCTCCGGGAAGGCGATCACGGGGGCGATCTCGGACAGGGTGTCATAGTCCTGCTGGGTCAGGCCCGAGTAGGCGGCCAGGATGACGTCCGGGTCGGTGTCCGCGACGGCCTCGAAGTCGATGCTGTCCGTCTCGTCGAACAGGACGGGGGTCTCCGCGCCGAGCTCGGCGAGCTCGTCCTCGACCCAGGGCAGCACGCCGTTGCCGTCATCGTCACCGAAGTTGGCGGCGGCCATGCCGACCGGGACGACGCCGAGGGCCAGCGGCACCTCGTGGTTGGCCCAGTTCACGGTGGCCACCCGCTCGGGCTTGGCCTCGATGGTGGTGGTGCCGAAGGCGTGCTCCACCTCGATCGGGAACTGCTGGCCGGAGTCAGCGGCCTCAGAAGCACCGGAAGAACCGGAGGAGCCGGCCGAGGAGTCCGCAGCGGGATCTGCCGTCCCGGATCCGCAGGCGGACAGGGCGAGGACGAGGCCGACGGCCGCGACCGAGACGGCGAAGGGGCGGGCTGCGACAGGACGGGAGGTGCGCACGATGATGACTCCACTCTGATGAAACGGGCTGAGGCTGGCTGAAGCCGAGACGGTGGCGCCGGAGACGGGCCACGATCAGGTAAGGCTTGCCTAAATAATGTAGACAGGCGTGCGCTAATGAGCAATCGCGACGAACTGCAGGGTTCTGTCGCATTTCGGACAGAGCGGCAGCACGAGCAGGACGAGTCGCCTGCCGGGGTCAGCCCCGGAGGGAGCTCGGGGTGGTGCCCGTCAGCTTGCGGAACGCCGCGCCGAAGGCACTGGGGCTGCGGTAACCCATGGCCTCGGCGATGTCCTCGAGCGGCTCTCCGTCCGCCAGCAGGGTGGTGGCCCGCTGGACCCGTACCGAGCCGACCCAGCGGGCGAAGCCCAGGCCGGTCTCCGACCGGAATGCCCGCGTGATGGTGCGCTCGCTGACCCTGAGCTGCCGCGACCAGTCACCGAGGGTCCGGGCGTCGGAAGGGTCGGACAGTACTGCCGCCACGATCGGCTGCAGGAGACCGGCGGTGGGTTCGTGGACGAGGAACTGGTGCGGGGCCGGGGCCAGGACGTCCAGCACCATGGTCTCGGTCAGCCGGCGTGAGTGCTCGTTCAGGCTCTCCTCGCCGAGCCGCAGCAGCAGTTCCCGCAGCAGCCCGGTGACGCGCAGGGAGACCGGTTCGGTGGGCAGGGGCCGGGCCGCCTCTCCGGCCATCGCGAGAGAGAAGTAGGTGGCCCGGTACACGGTGCCCGCTGGGGCCTGGGCCGAGTGCACGGTCCCGGCCGGCAGCCAGAGCCCGATCGTCGGGGTGACCGTCCAGGTCCGTGGGCCGGCGCGCAGGGTGGACGGGCCGGCGTCGTTCCAGAGCAGTTCATGCACCGGGTGCGAGTGGTCCGGCCAGCGAGTGGCGGTGTCCAGGGCCTCGGCGATGCCCACGCTGGTGAAGTCCACCGGCACGGAACCGGCCGGCTGCAACGGCATCCGCCGGTAGGGGCCGGTGGGCGCGCTGGATGCCTGGGTGCTGGACACGTCGATGAGCCTACGCCGGGCCACCCGCTGGCCGAGCCGTCAGAGGACCTTGGAGAGGAACTCCTGCAGTCGCGGCTGCTGGGGGTGATCGAAGATCTCGGACGGGGTGCCGGCCTCCACGATCGTCCCACCGTCCATGAACAGCACCCGGTCGGCGACCTCGCGGGCGAAGCCCATCTCGTGCGTCACGAGCACCATGGTCATGCCCTCGTCGGCCAGGTCGCGGATGACCTGCAGCACCTCGCCCACCATCTCGGGGTCCAGGGCGGAGGTGGCCTCGTCGAAGAGCATGATCTTCGGGCTCATCGCCAGCGCCCGGGCAATCGCCACGCGCTGCTTCTGGCCACCGGACAACGACGCCGGCCGGGCCTCGGCCTTGTCCGCCAGGCCCACGCGGTTCAACAGTTCCTCGGCGCGCTGACGCGCGGCGGCCTTGGACAGGTTCCCGAGCTCGACGGGGGCCAGCATGATGTTCTCCGCCACGGTCATGTGCGGGAACAGGTTGAACTGCTGGAAGACCATGCCGATGTGCCGGCGGACCTGGTTGATGTCCACCTTGGGGTCCGTGAGGTCGTAGTCGCCGACCTGCACGGTGCCGCTGGTGGCCTCCTCGAGCCGGTTCAGGCAGCGCAGGAAGGTGGACTTGCCGGAGCCGGAGGGTCCGATCACGCACACCACCTGGCGCTCGCGGATCTGGCCGGTGATGCCGGTGAGGACGTGGTTGTCCCCGAAGGACTTGTGCAGGTCCCTCACATCCACCATGACGCGCTCGCCGATGGTGCGGCCGCCGTTCGTTGCCGGTGTCTCGGGTGCCGGGGTGCTCATTTGTTGACCTTCCTATCCACGAAGTTGGCCAGCTGGGTCAGCAGGGTGATGGCCACGAAGTAGATGATGCCGACGATCAGCAACACCTCGGTGACGCGGAAGTTCGCCGCGTAGATCTGCTGCGCCTGGTACAGCAGCTCGCCGAAGCCGATGGCCAGCAGCAGGGAGGAGTCCTTGAGCATGATGACCAGCTGGTTGATCAGCGAGGGCGTCATGATCTTGAAGGCCTGCGGCAGCACCACGCGCTGCATGGACTTGCCGTAGCCCAGGCCCAGGGAGCGGGAGGCCTCCATCTGCCCGGGGTCCACGGACTGCACGGCGCCGCGGACGATCTCCGCGATGTAGGCCGCGCCGTTCAGGGTCAGGGTCAGCACGCCGGCCACCCAGATGTCCACCTCGGTGCCGATCAGCTGCGGCAGGCCGAAGTAGAAGAAGAAGGCCCAGACGAGGATCGGGGTGCCGCGGAAGACGCTGACGAACACGGTCGCGATCCCGCGCAGCACGGGGTTGGTAGAGACCTTGAGGAAGCCGAACATCAGGCCCAGGGCCATGGCCAGGGCAAAGGAGATGCCGGTGACCAGCAGGGTATTGCCGAGGCCGACCATAAGGGCGGGGAGCGTGGTGGTGATCAGGCCCCAGAAGGAGGAGGCGTCCGGGCCGGACTGCGCGTCCTCGGCCAGGTAGGTGTCCAGGATCTCCTGGTACTCGCCGCTCTCCTTCAGCTCGGCCAGGCCGGTGTTGAACATCTCCAGCAGTTCGGCGTTCTGGTCCTTGTTCACGGCGAAGCCGTAGTCGCCCACCGGCACCGGATCGGTGACGGTCTTCAGCCCGGAGCCCTGCGTGATGCCGTAGGCCAGCACGGGGTAGTCGTCCATCAGGGCGGTGGCGGAGCCGGCCTTGACCGACTCGACCATGGTGGTGGTCTGGTCCAGGGCGGTGATCTCGAAGCCGTACTCGTCCTGGACGGACTTGGCGTACTCCTCAGACTGGGAGCCGGTCTTCACGGCCACGGTCTCGCCCTCGAGGTCCTCCCAGCCCTGCACCTCCTCGTTGGTGCCGTTGACGGCCAGCTGGAGTTCGGCGGTGAAGTAGGGGTCCGAGAAGTCGTAGATCTCCTGACGTTCCTCCGTGATGCCCATGCCGGCGATCACGCCGTCCACCTGGTCGGAGGAGAGGGCCTGCAGGGCGGCGTTGAAGCCGAGGGAGCGGAACTCCACCTCGAAGCCCTGGTCCTCGGCGATGGCCTCGACCAGGTCGATGTCGATGCCGACGAGCTCGCCGCCGTCCCGGAACTCGAACGGTGCGAAGGTGGTGTCCGTGCCGATGACGTACGTCTCGCCGGTCCCGTCCGTCCCGGACGCGGTGGCTGATGCGGTGGCTGCGGGGGCGAGGCCGAGCAGCAGCACCCCCAACGTGGCGAACGCCGCGAGGAGGGTCCTCACGGCGGTTCTCAAGCGGGTCTCTCTCACGAGGATGTCCCTTCGACTGATGGAGTGGCGGAGTGATGACGTGTGGTGCCACGGGGCAGCGCTGCATCGCGGGCGCTGGGCGCGGTGACCCCGGCCACGGTCTGGTCGGTAGCTTACCCTTCCGTAACTTGTGCCCTGGGGAGGAACACCGCCGCCTCAGGGCACGCATCACGACATCCGGGTGCGCGGAAACTGACGGCAGAACAGTATCTGATCGGAATATAAATCACCGTTATGCGCATATGAAAGCCGGTCAATAGGGGACAATTCCTTTCGAATATGCGACTCTTGGATTTCGTTCGCACCGCACCTTCGAGCACTCGAGAATCCTGCATGCCAGATCCCTCTTCGACGGCCCCGTCCCTGCGCGACTCCGCGTCGCAGACCCACCCGGCCCTTGACCGTTTCCTGGCCTTGCCCCATTCCGGCGAGCGGCTCCTCGTGGTCGACGCGCCCCCGTGTACGGGGGCGCAACAGTTCGCCCACGGCTGGGCGGGGCGTCCGGACCGGGTGCTCCGCTGGGAGCCGCAGCAGGCTCGCTGGACGAACGGTCACGAGATCATCAGCCGGGTGGGAGCGCTCCTGGAGGAGGACGACGCCGGCCGCGTCGCCGTCGTCGCCGGCCCGCGGGCCCCGGTGGGTCACCTGGCCGCCGCCTTCCCGGCGCGGACCGTCAACGTCCGGGACATGCTCCTGACGGAGGCCGAGATCCGTGCCCTGGCCTCACAGCTGATGACACAGGCGAGGGCCAGCACGGGCACCGGTGGTGACCGGCAGGATCTGCCACCACCGCCGCTGCCACTGACGCCGCAGCGGATCCACCGGCTCACGGGAGGCTGGCTCGTCCCGGCCACCATCCTCTTGACCGATCCGCGCGGGTTCCAGGCGGCCGAACGGTCCCTGTACTCCGGCCTCCGGCAATGGCTGTACGCGCGGAACGCGGAGGGCAGCTTCGGCCAGGTCGCATACCTGCCGGCGTTGACAGAACAGGTCATCGACCGCTTCAGCCCCCGCGGGCTGGGACCGCTGCCCAGCATGGGAGAGCTCGAGGCCCTGGGACTGATCGTCCGGGACGCCACCAGCGGATGGTTCATGCCCCCGCTGGTCCGCACCTGCCTGCGTGATTCCATGCAGGAGGATCACCCGCGCCTGGTTCCGGAGCTGCACCGGGCGGCTGAGGAGGCGTTGTCCGCGGCCGGCGAGGTCGAGGCCGCCGTCGGGCTGGCGGTCCGGGGCCGGGCCTGGAGGCGGCTGTGGGACCTGTTGCTGGAGTACTGGCCGGACCTCTATGTGCAGAATGCGCCCGCCCTGGCGGCGGCGGTCAAGTACGTTCCCCGGGTGGACCTGGGCGGGATGGACGCCACCGGAATGCTTTCCCGCCTGCTGTCCGCCACCACTGCCGACACCATCCGGTTCTCCCCGTCCGCCGCCCCGCCGGACCACGCCGGGGATGCGGTGGCCCATCAGCTCCGTACCACCACGGCCAAGCTGTACCTCAGACCGGATCAGCAGGCCTTGACCCTGGGCATGATCGAGGCGAGTCACCTGCGCCAGTCCGGGCTCTTCGCCGAGTCCGCCGATGCCGTCCTCCGGCTCCAGGAGGCCTTGGGCGTGGCGCTGGGCTTCCGCCGGGTCCGGCCCGTGATGGCCGCGGTGGTGGAGCTGCAGACCGGCATCTCCCTGCACCTGGCCGACCGGCTCGCAGAGGCCGAAACCGCCTATGAGGCGGCCTACCGCAGGGCCGAGCACGGCGGCGTGGACTTCGTGCTGGCGGACGCGGCCGGCAAGCTGGCCCTGCTGTGCGCTCAGCGGGGGAACACAGCCCCCGCACGGCAGTGGCTGGTGAAGGTGGACAAACCCTTCGCCCGGCTGAAGTGGGGCCGGTCCATGGTCGGCTTCGCGGCCGAGCTCGCCCGCGTCCACATCGCGCTGACCGAGGTAAACCTGCCCGCCGCGCGGGCCGTCCTGGACCGGCTGCCCGCCGAGCCGGACACGGACGAGTTCTGGGCCAGCCACGCCGCATTGCTGGCCCGGGTGGCCAACCACGCCGGCCGCAGCGACGAGGCGGCCCGGCGGGTGGCCGAATGGCGCCGCGAACGGCCGTCCGCGGCGCAGTCGCCGCTGGCGGCCCGGCTCTTTGCGGAGGCCTTCCTCGCCGCCCGGATGGGCATGGGGGACCGCAGCGAGATGCCCGGGTGGGATCAGCACCAGTCACTGGCGAACCTGGAGGCCTTGCGGTGCCTGCTGGCCGACAATCCTGACGGCGCATTACGGGCCCTGCGCCTGCCGGTGCGGACCGGCCAGCGCCACCGGAACAAGGCCGCGATCATCGGCGTGCTGACCCTCAGCGGCGCCACACCGGAGACTGCGGACGACTTCGTGGTGCAACGCCTCGCCACGATCCATCGCCACGGCGGCGAGCTTGAGGACCTTGCGGCCTTTCACCTGCTCGGGTGGACCCCGGTCTTCCGGGCGGCGGGGATGCTCGACGAGGACGAGGCGGCCCGGCTGGCCCGGCTGCCCTCGCCCACCCTCGCCGTCCCCTCCGCGCCGGTGCTGACGCCGCGGGAACGCGAGGTGCTCCAGTCCCTGCGGGCGGGCATGTCCCGGCGGGAGATGGCCAGGAGAACCTACCGCTCCGAGAACACCATCAAGGGCCAGATCCGCAGCCTGTACGCCAAGCTCGGCGCCTCCAGTGCGGCGGAGGCCGTGGAACGGGCGCGCCACTTCGGTCTCTGACGGTTGTCCCCACCGGGCCCGTCCCCACACAATGAGGCATGACCGCTCTGCTCAGATCGCTGCACACCGCCGTTCCACCCACCGTGCTGCATCAGGAGGAGGTGCGTGACGTGCTGGCCGCGCAACCCGGATTGAGCCGGCTGGGCACCCGGTTGGTCACCGCGGCGTTCAACGCCTCGGGCATCGAGCGTAGGCACACGGTCGTGGAGGAATGGCAGGACGGCGGCCGCGGCACCGGCAGCGGTACCGGCACCTTCTTCGACCCCGAGACCGGCCACATCCTCAACCCCAGCACCGGGGTCCGCAACACGGTCTTCACCGACCACGCCAACGACCTCTACGAGCGGGCCGCCCGGGGTGCGCTCGAGGCCTGCCCCGACCTCCGCCCTGAGGACGTCACCCACGTCATCACCGTCTCCTGCACGGGCTTCTTCTCCCCGGGCCCCGACTACCAGCTGGTCCGCCGCCTCGGCCTGGCCGCCACCACCAAGCGCATCCACCTGGGGTTCATGGGCTGCTATGCCGCCATCCCGGCCCTGCGCGAGGCCGCGGCGCTGTGCGAGGCGGACCCGGCCGCCGTCGTGCTGGTGGTCAGTGCCGAGCTGTGCACCGTGCACGTGCGCGTGGCCAATGACCAGGACACCATCGTGGGGGCCTCGCTGTTCTCGGATGGTGCGGGCGCCGCGATCGTGACGGGGGAGACGGCCGAGGACAAAGAGGGAGCGGCCGCCGGCACGAACCGGACGCCGGCCCTGCGGCTGGACGGTTTCGCCACGGTGCTGACGCCGGTGGGGGAGGAGGCCATGGCGTGGAACATCGGCGATCACGGTTTCGAGATGATCCTGGGCACCTATGTCCCGCACATCATCGACGAGCACATCACCGGCGCCCTCGAACCACTGCTGGCCGCCGAACCCGAGCTGGCCGCCCGCCCCTACGCGGAGCTGGAGCACTGGGCCATCCACCCCGGCGGGCGCAGCATCCTGGACAAGGTGCAGGCCCGGCTGGAGCTGACCGACGCCCAGCTCGCACCCGCCCGGGACACCCTGCGGGACTACGGCAACATGTCCAGTGCCACCGTCCTGTTCGTGCTGAAGTACCTGCTGTACGGCACCGACGGCACCGCCCCCGCCGCGGAGGGGGAGCGGGTCTGCGCCATGGCCTTCGGGCCCGGGTTGACCGTGGAGTCGGCCCTGATGACGCGCGTCGGTGGGGCCGGTTGAGGAGGCCGGTACGGCCAGGCTCTCGGATCCGGGGGAGCGGGCTTGTCCCGGACTTGCGCTCCCGCCGGCCGGAGACCGTCGAGCAGATGGACTACCCCGACTGTGACCTGGCGGCGCTGCACCGCACCTACCGTGGCTTCGGCGTGGTCAACCCGGTGGTCGCCGGCTGGCAGCTGACCTACCGGCGCTGGATCCGCCCGCTGCTGGACCCGGCCCGCACCGTCACGGTCCTGGACATCGGCTCCGGCGGCGGAGACCGGCCCCGCGCCTTGGCACGTCAGGCCCGGCGGGACGGCTTCCGCGTGAACATCACGGCCATTGACCCCGACGCGCGGGCCCACGCCTGGGCGACCGCGCGCCCCCCTGCGCCGGGGCTGGCCTTCAGCCGGGCCACCAGCGGGGACCTGGTGGCCGCCGGGGAGCGGTATGACGTGGTGGTGTCCAACCACCTGCTGCATCACCTGGACCCGGAGGCGCTCGAAGGCCTGTTGGCCGACTCGGAGCGGCTGGCCGTGCACCGGGCCATCCACTCGGATATCCGCCGCAGCCCCGCCGCCTACGCCCTCTTCTCGGCGGGGGCGGGCCTGGCGAGTCCGCTGTTCCCCGGCTCGTTTATCCGCTCCGACGGGCTCGCCTCGATCCGCCGCAGCTACACCCCGGATGAACTCACCGCCGTGCTGCGCCCCGGCTGGCGGGTGCATACGCAGCTGCCCTGGCGGAACCTCGCGGTGTGGGATGCACGCTGACGTCCTCATCGTCGGGGCCGGCCCCGTCGGCCTGTTCCTCGCCGGACTCCTCGCGGCCCGGGGCGTGGACGTGACCGTGCTGGAGCGCCGAGAGCACCCTCCCGAGCACTCGAGGGCCATCGGCCTGCACCCGCCGGCTCTGGACGCGCTCGCGGTCCTGGGCCTGGACCGGGCCGCCGTGGCCGAGGGCGTCACGGTGCGCCGCGGGGTCGGCTACGGGGACGGCCGGTTGCTGGGCGAGATCACCTTCGATCAAGCCCATCCGCGGTACCCGTTCGTCCTGACCCTGCCGCAGTCACGGACCGAGCAGCTGCTGGCTGGCCACCTCGAGCGGCTCGCCCCCGGTGCCGTTCATCGCGGCGTCGAGGTTGTGGCGGTCGAGGATCACGACGCCGGCGCGCCGGTTCTCGTGACCGCGCGGACGGTGGCGGGGGAGACCCGCCGGTGGTCGGCCCAGATGGTGGTGGGCGCCGACGGCGCCCACAGCACGGTGCGGCGCCTGGCCGGCGTCGGCGTTGACCGGCGGGACTGGGGAGACAGCTACCTCATGGGGGACTTCGCGGAAAGTGGCTCGGGTCCTGGCGCCGAACCGACCGCCGTCATCCAATTGCACCGGGACGGCGTGGTCGAGTCCTTCCCGCTGCCCGGCGGTCAACGCCGCTGGGTGGTGCACACCGGCCGGCAGCAGCGGCTGGAAAGTGCTGGGGACCTGGTGGCGTTGGTCCGCGAACGCTGGGGTGAGCGCCCGGGTGAGAACACGTCGGAACTACTGGAACTACCCCATCCCGCGACGGCCACCATGGTCAGCGCCTTCACGGTGTACCGGCAACTGGCCCGCCGGATGGTGGCGGGCCGGACAGTGGTCATCGGTGATGCGGCGCATGCAATCAGCCCGATCGGCGGCCAGGGCATGACCGTGGGCTGGTTGGACGCACTCGCCCTCGCGCCGTTGCTGACCGGGTTGTTCCAGGGGCCCCCGGACCTCGGCGCCTTCGAGCGGGACCGGCTCCGCGCCGCGCGTCGGGCCGCCCGGATGGCGGAGGTGAACATGGTCCTGGGGCGCCCGCTGTGGGCCGTGGCCCGCTGTGGACGTGACGCCCTGGCCCGCGCGGCCCTGTCCACACCGGCCAAGCACCGCCTGGCGCGGCTCTATTCGATGGGAGGGGTGATCCAACGGTGACCCTGGGGCTCGTGCTCGCCGCAGTGGCCGCCATCCTGGTCGGCTCGACGCTGCAGCGGCTCTCCGGTACCGGGGTGGGGCTGGTGGTGGCCCCCGTGCTGGCCCTGCTGATGGGGCCGGCGCTCGGGGTCTTCGTGACGAACTCGACCACGGTGGTCTCCGGCTTCCTCATCATGCTGGCCGTGATCAGGGACGTGGACTGGAAACGCTACCTGCTCTTCCTGCCCATGGCCCTGCTGGGTGCGGTCCCGGCGGCCTTCATGGTGCGGGAACTCGATGCGGCGTGGTTGAACATCGTCATCGGTGCGGTGGTGCTGGTGGCCCTGGCCCTGACCTTCGGGACGCCGTCTGTGCCCCGGATCCGCTCTCCGTTCCTGACGGCCGCCGCCGGAGCGGTCGGAGGGTTCCTCAACACGAGTGCCGGGGTGGCAGCACCGGCCATGGTGATGTACTCGAGGTTCGCCCGCTGGGACCAGCGGTCCTTCGCCGCCACCATGCAGCCGACGTTCATGACCATGGGGATCTTCTCCGTCGGGACGAAGCTGGCGGTGGGCGCCACGACGTTCGACCAGCTCCCGCCGTGGTGGCTGTTCCCGATCATCGTGGTCACCGTGGTGGTCGGCATCCGGCTGGGCGCCTGGCTGGCCGGGAAGGTCTCGCTGCGAACCGCGCGGACGGTGGCCATCACCCTGGCCGGATTGGGCGGGGCCGTGGCTGTGGTCCGCGGGGTGCTGATGCTGGCCTGACGGAAGCGAGCCACGCCGTGGCGAGGATTATGGAGTCAGGGGGCATAGAATCCACGGTGATGAGCAGATTATTCGGAACCGACGGCGTCCGTGGCCTGGCCAACGGCATCCTGACCGTCGAATTGTCGATCCAGCTGGCCCAGTCCGCCGCCATGGTGCTGGGGCACCAGGAGACCCACGGGCGCCGCCCGGTCGCCGTGGTGGCCCGTGACCCCCGCATCAGTGGCGAGTTCATCATCTCTGCGGTCTCGGCCGGTCTGGCCAGTGCGGGCGTGGACGTCTACGACGCCGGCGTGCTCCCCACCCCGGCCGCCGCCTTCCTGGTGGACGACCTGGAGGCGGACTTCGGCGTGATGATCTCCGCCTCCCACAACCCGGCCCCGGACAACGGCATCAAGTTCCTGGCGCGCGGTGGCGAGAAGCTCACCGACGATCAGGAGGACGCCATCCAGCGTCAGATGGAGGAGGAGCCGCACCGGCCGACCGGCGCCGACGTCGGGCGCATCCAGCGCTTCGCGGACGCCGAGGACCGCTACATCCTGCACTTGCTCAAGACCCTGCCGCACCGCCTCGACGGACTGAAGGTCGTGCTCGACTGCGCCCACGGTGCCGCCGCCGGGTGCTCGCCGGAGGTCTTCAAGGCCGCCGGCGCCGACGTCGTGGTGATCGGGGCGGACCCGGACGGCATCAATATCAATGACGGCTACGGCTCCACCCACCTGGAGAAACTCCAGGCCAAGGTGGTGGAGACCGGTGCGGACTTCGGCATCGCCCATGACGGCGACGCCGACCGGTGCCTGGCCGTGGACGCCACCGGCACGGTGGTGGACGGGGACCAGATCATGGGGATCCTCGCGGTGGCCCTCAAGGACGGCGGCCGCCTCAAGGAGGACACCCTCGTGGTGACCGTGATGAGCAACCTCGGCCTGAAGCTGGCCATGCAACGCGAGGGCGTCCGCCTGGTGGAGACCAAGGTCGGGGACCGGTACGTGCTGGCCGGCATGAAGCACGGCAGCTACTCCCTGGGTGGCGAGCAGTCCGGCCACGTGATCTTCTCCGACTACGCCACCACCGGCGACGGTGTGCTGACCGGCCTGCAGCTGGGCGCCCGCATGGCCGAGAGTGGCCAGACCCTGGCCGAGCTGGCCGGCGTGATGGAACGCCTCCCGCAGGTGCTCATCAACGTCAAGGACGTGGACCGGGACCGTGCGGCCGAGGACGCCGAGGTGCAGGCCGCGGTGGCCGACGCCGAGGCCCGCCTGGGCGAGACCGGCCGGGTGCTGCTGCGTCCGTCCGGGACCGAGCCCGTGGTCCGCGTGATGGTGGAGGCCTCCGACGAGGAGCAGGCCCGCCGCGAGGCCGAGGACTTGGCCACGGTGGTCGAGCGCGAACTCGCGCTCTCCGCCGACCCGGTCTGAGCGTGAGCCAGGAACGCCCGGCTGAGGAGGATCCGGCTGGGCCGGACCCCGCCGGAGAAGTGTCCCCGATCGGCAAGTGGATGGTCTTCCTCCTGTGCGCGGCGGCCACCGTGGTGTTGGTGGCACTGGTCTGTTTCGCCATCAGCCTGCCGACCTGTGAGCATCCGCCGAACTCCTGGGCCCCGTGCATCGGACCGTGACATCGCTCCGGTGTCTCCAGGTCAAGCACCAGTGAAGCCTTGACCCTGTTCCCAGAACACAGTGTGACCTGACGGTATAGCCCATCGTCAACACTGAGGAACAGCCCCATGCGCAGCCAGATGCCTCCACCGTCACGTCAATCTTCATCCCGGCCATCATCACGACGGCGGCCGCGCGCCGCCGGCGCGATGCTCGCGGTCCTGGCCCTCGCCGGCACGTTGGCGGCCTGCGCCCCGGGAGGTGAACCGCAGCCCCCGGGGGAGCCGTCGCCCACGGATTCCTCGACGGCCGGACTCGAGGAGTTCTACGGCCAGGAACTGGCGTGGGAGGCGTGTGACGACTATGCGACCACCACCATCGAGCAGGAGGTCTACGAGGTGGTGGAGGGCTCCGAGTGCGCGCGGATGGCGGTCCCGCTGGACTATGAGAACCCGGAGGGCGAGGAAGCCTCCGTGGCCGTGCTGAGGGTCCCTGCACGGGGCGAGTCCCAGGGGCCGCTGGTCATCAACCCGGGTGGCCCAGGCGGGTCCGGGTTGATGGGTGCGGTGAGCGCTGCGGCAGGCATGGCGGAGAGTCCCGTCACGGAGAAGTTTGACATGGTCGGCTTCGATCCCCGCGGCGTCGGCGCCACCACTCCGACGATCGACTGCTATTCGGATGCCGAGGCGGACACGGGGGCGGTGGCGCTGGGTTCCCAAGGCACCACGGTGCAGTTCACGGAGGAGGACACCCGAGCGCTGATGGAGCGGTGCGCCGAGGGCTCCGGGGGCATGGAAGCCCTCACGCATGTGGGTACCCGGGACACCGCTCGGGACATGGACGTGCTGCGAGAGGTCCTGGGCCAGGAGAAGCTCACCTACCTCGGGCAGAGCTACGGCACCCGCCTCGGGGCCGTCTATGCCGAGCAGTTCCCCGAGCGGGTCCGGGCCATGATCCTGGACAGTGCCGGGGATCCCACGGAGGGCACCCTCGAGCGGCGGACCAATGCCTATGCCGGCTTCCAGGAGGCCTTCGACAGTCTGGCGGAGGCTTGCGCAGCGGAGCCCGATTGCCCGCTGGGTGACGATCCGGCCCAGGCAACGGAGAGGTTCCAGGAGATCATGCAACCGCTGCGGGAGAACCCGGTACCCGCACAGGACGTCGAGCTGACCTTTGACGCTGCGGTCGGTGGGATGATCGCTGGCCTGTACTCGCCACAGAACTGGGAGGACATCATCACCGGGATCCGGGAGGTCGAGCAGGGCCGCGGGGACACCCTGTTGCAGCTGGGCTACGCGTTCAGCCTGCGTGATCCGGAGGGCGGCTGGACCAACCAGAATGAGGCGAACCACGCCATCAACTGCATGGACGAGGAGCGCCTGAGCACGGAGGAAGGGGCTCAGCTGCGGCAGCAGACCTATGAGCAGGCCCCGTTCATGGATCCGGGAGTGGACGTCAGCGACGGCGCCCGCGAGGGCTGCGAGCACTGGCCGGCTGAGCCGACCCTCGGCTTCCCCCATGCCCAGGACATCGAGGGCCTGCCGGAGACCCTGGTGGTGGCCCTCACGCAGGATCCGACCACCCCGTATGCGGGTTCGGAGGCCATGGCCGCCTCGCTCGGCAGTTCCCTGCTGACGGTGGAGGGGCAGGGGCACACGATTGTGGCCACGGGCCTCAACGACTGCGTGAACCAGGTCGCGGCGGACTACCTGATCGACCTGAAGACTCCCGAGGAGGGGGCGAGCTGTACCCTGTGATCTCGGGGGTGAGCGGTGTGTGGAGCACGCGGGAAGTGGCAGAGCTGGCCGGGACCACGGTCAACGCCGTGCGCTTCTACCACCGGTCCGGCCTGCTGGAGGAACCCGAGCGCAGGTCCAACGGCTACAAGCAGTACCGGGTTCGCCACCTGGTGCGGTTGCTGCGGATCCGCCGCCTGCGGGACCTGGGGGTGCCCCTGTCCCGGATCGGGGCCGTCGATGCGGAGGGTGACGAGGCGCTGGAGGCGCTGCAGGTGCTGGACGCCGAGCTGCAGGAGACCATCCAGAGGCTGCAAAGAGCCCGGGCGGAGGTGGCCGCGATCCTCGAGCATCGCGCTCCGGCCGGCGTCCCGGCAGGCTTTGAGACGGTGGCGCCCCTGATGTCCGAGGCAGACAGGTCCATCGTGTCGATCTACGGGCAGCTGTATGACGAGCAGGCCATGGCGGACGTGCAGCGCATGATCGCCCGGGACACGGACGGGGAATCCCGTGCCATGGATCAGGAGTTCGCCGACCTGCCGGAGGACGCCGACGAGGCCTGCCGGCAGGGGCTGGCCGAACGTCTGGCCCCGGCGCTGGCCACGCACCTGACCGACTATCCGTGGCTGACCGACCCCCGGCCCCATCTGTCCCGGGGGCAGTCGGTCACGGATCGCACCATCACCGAGGCCATGGCCGAGCTCTACACCCCGGCGCAGCGGGATGTGCTCCGCCGCGTCCTGCTCACCGTTCGCGCCCACCACGCCCAGAACGACGCCGACCCGCAGCCTGGTCAGTGAGACCGGCGGCGGGTCGGGCGCGGGGTGAGCGGGGAGTCAGGCGGTGGGTCAGTTCTCCGTCCGCGGCGGCACGGCGCCACCGCTGCGGTTCGCGGCCAGCAGGTCGCGGATCTCGGTGAGGAGGACGACGTCGTCGGAGATCTCCACGGCGTCCGGGTCGATGCCGAGCTTGCGGTTGCGCATCTCGATCATCTTGTTCATGGGCATCACGATGACGAAGTAGACGGCGGCGGCGATGAGCAGGAAGTTGACGAGGGCGGTCAGCAGCACCCCGAACCGGATGTCGTTGCCGTTGAGGGTGACCACGGCGAATGAGTCGAAGTTCGGCGACTTGACCAGGCCGGAGATGAACGGCATCAGCACCGAATCAACCAATGCGGTGATGACAGCGCCGAAGGCGGAACCGATGACGACGGCAACGGCCAAATCGATGACGTTGCCCTTCATGATGAAGTCTTTGAATCCCTGGAGCATGGCCTCAACGTAATCCGACCGGGCCCCGGCGGTCGCCAGGTTGGGGGTGACACGCCGGGGACATCGGTCTTCCTACGGCAGAGACGTGCTGGTCAGGGCCATCACCACCGGTGCGCCACGTCCACGATGAGGCGTGATCCGGTGCCCGGACCGTCGAGGATGAAGGCTCGGAAGGGCAACCGTGCCCGGACGCCCAGCCCGAAGGTGGTCTGGCCCTCGAAGCTGCCGGCATAGGCCACCTGGCGGAAGGTGCTGTACCCGCTGACGTTCTTCGCGTTTGTCCAACTGGCAGGAGCGTAGGTGGGCTGGCCCGAGGTGTTGTAGGCGGGGGATTTGACGATGATCCTCAGGTCCGCGGCGCCGGCGAGTGGGACATACTGGCCCGAGCCCTCCCGGTGGACAGAGGCGTAGCGGACGTCATAGCCCTTGACCTTATACCTGAGGTCAATCACCATCCGGTCGTAGCAGGTGTGCCTGCCGGTGCGCACAGCCGTGATCTGCGCACCACTATGCGTCCCGGCGGCATCGGTGGTGGAACCCCACGTGATGCCGCAGTACGGGGCTGCGGCCGCAGGGGGTGGGGCGGCCGCACTCATGCCCGTGGCGAGTCCCACGGCGAGGACGAAGGTCCCGAGGGTTGCAAGTGGTTTCTTCATGGCCGTGCCTTCTTCCCGGGGCACCGCAGCTGCGGCGCCAAGTGGAAGAATTGTGCGCCGGCTGGCGGTGGAGGGACAGCCCGGCCAGGCTCCCAATGCATTGCGATTCGGCGCCCAAATCCACCGGCCGGCCGGCCGTTGGCTACGGTTCGGTCAAGGGGCGGAATCGGGTCCGTAGTCCGGGGCCGGATCGAAGCCCCAGGCTGTCTCCAGCACCCCACCAGAACGCACGACGCCGGCCGCGGACTCGGCGCCCACGTACCGCAGGTGCCACGGCTCGGGGGAGTACCCGGTCACGTCCTCGGCGCCGTCCGGGTAGCGGATGATCCACCCGTGTTCGGCGGCGTGCTCGGATACCCACGCGCCTTCCGGGGTGTCCCCGAAGCACTGCTCGAGCGTGCAGGCACCGTCCACGGCACCGACGTCCATCGCCAGGCCGGTCTGGTGTTCCGAGAAGCCGGGGCGCGCGGAGATCCGGTCCGCCTCGGCCTGCCCGTACCGCTCCACCCAGCCGCCGTAGGTGCCCTGCTGGTAGCCGTAGGAGCGGTAGGCGCTGACCAGGGTCAGGTCCACGCCCTCCGCGGCGGCCGCGGCGAACAGGTCCTCGGCCGCGCTGGCCGCCTCGTCCCGGAGTTCCATCGAAGCCTTCGACGCCGGCACTTCCGGAATGCGCAGATCCTCCGGAGCGTAGTCGGCCGGGTCCAGGGGGTTGCGCTTGTTGACCATCACCTGGATGGAGGCGGGGGAGACATGGTCCAGCGTTGACTCGCCGGGCACCGCGCTGGCCGTGGATTCCTTCGGTGAGGTGGACGGCGTGACGGGCGTCGGGGTGGCCGGCGGTGAGGACGGTGTGACAGGGCTGGACATGATGGGCGGCGACGCGGACACCGACGGGGAAGCCGTCGCGCTCTCCGTGGCACGGCTCGGGAAGCTGTCCGTAGCGGATCCGATCGGCGGCTCGTCCGTTGTTGAACAACCGGTCAGCAGCAGAGCCAGGACACCGAGAGTGAGGAGAGGGCGGGCGCCGCGCACGTTCAGACCTTCCGGAGGAGCACGCGGGTGACGGCGTGGCCCACGTCCTTCGTCATCACGAGCTTGGCACGGCCGCGGGTGGGCAGCACGTTCTGGGTGAGGTTGGGCCCGTTGATACGGTCCCAGATGTCCGAGGAGGTGGCGATCGCCTCGGCGTCGGACAGGGTGGCGTAGCGGTGGAAGTAACTCTTGGGGTCCGCGAACGCCCCGGAGCGCAGGCGCATGAACCGTTCGGTGTACCACTGCCGGATGGCGGGGGTCTTGGCGTCCACGTAGATGGAGTAGTCGAAGAAGTCGGAGACGCTCAGGCCCGCGGTGCCGTCGGATCGCACGCGGGGCGGGGCGAGCACGTTGAGTCCCTCGATGATGAGCACGTCCGGACGGTGCACCACCACTTCCTCGTGCGGAAGGATGTCATAGGTGAGGTGGGAGTACATGGGGGCCCGGACCTCCGGGGCACCCGACTTGATGTCCGCCACGAAGCGCATGAGCCGGCGTCGGTCGTAGGACTCCGGGAATCCCTTGCGCTGCATGAGGCCGCGGCGTTCCAGCTCGGCGTTGGGGTAGAGGAAGCCGTCCGTGGTGAGCAGCTCCACGCGGGGGGTATTGGGCCAGCGGCGCAGCATCTCCTGGAGCACGCGGGCCGTGGTGGATTTCCCGACGGCGACGGAACCGGCCACGCCGATCACGAAGGGTGTGCGCCGGGTGGATTCACCCAGGAACTCGTTGGACGCCCGCCGCAGATGGGCGGCCGCATCCACCTGGATGCTCAGCAGCCGGGAGAGCGGCAGGTAGACCTCGGCGACCTCACGCAGGGAGAGGTGCTCGCCGATGCCCCGCAGCCGGTCGATGTCCGACTGGTCGAAGGGCTGTTCCATCTCATTGGCCAGCCGAGCCCAGGTGTCCCGCTCCAGCTCGATGAAGGGGGAGTAGTGGTTCTCGGAGTCGGCGGGCTCCGGTGGGGAGCCTGCCCAACTGGCGGGGCCGGTCGGGGTCACAGGCGTGGCCTGCGGGAGTCCGGAGCCAGCGGCGTCGGGTGGATTCACCCACCCATTATCCATCCTGAGCGGGGCGAACCGTGTCCTGGGTCATGGCGCGCCCCGGCCGATGCTCCCTTGAGAGAGCCGGCCAGGGCCGAGCAGGAGCCCTACCGGTCATTGGCCAACAGTGCCAAGTCGAAGGCACGGTCCAATTCCTCACGGCTAAGTAGGCCGCTCTCCTGGGCGACGTCGAGGATGCTCCGATGCTCCAGCAGGGCGGCCTTGGCCAGTTCGGCCGCTTTCCCATACCCCAGATGAGGCGCCAGGCCGGTCACCATGCTGACCGACTCGTGCATGCGTGCGGCCAAGGCGGGCCTGTTCGGTTCAATGCCCTCGACGCACCGAATCCGCAGTTGGCGGCAGGCGCTGGTCAGGAGCGCAACAGATTCGAACAACTCGTGGACCATGATCGGCTCGAAGGCGTTGAGCTGCAGTTGCCCCGCTTCCACGGCCATCGTCACGGCAGCGTCGGCGCCGACCACGCGGAAGGCGACCTGGTTGACCACCTCGGGAATCACCGGATTGACTTTGCCGGGCATGATCGAGGAACCGGCCTGCACGGCTGGCAGGGTGATCTCACCGAAGCCGCCCTGGGGTCCGGAGGACAGTAGCCGAAGATCGTTGCAGATCTTAGAGAGTTTGACCGCCGCACGCTTGAGCATGCCGGAGATCAGGATGAAGACGCCGGCGTCGGACGTGGCTTCCATTAGATTCTCAGCGGAGACCAAAGGAAGTCCACTGATCTGTCGCAGCTCACTGACCACCAGCTGGCGGTAGTCCGGGGAGGCGGTAATGCCGGTGCCGATGGCGGTCGCCCCGAGGTTGGTCTCGAGCAGGTACTCCCGGAACTCTCCGAGCCGGGCGTGGTCTTCCCGCAAGGTGGCCGCAAAGGCCCGGAACTCCTGGCCGAGAGTCATCGGCACAGCATCCTGCAGCTGGGTACGTCCGACCTTGTAGATCCCCTTGAACTCATCGGCCCGGCGGTCGAAGGCCTCACTGAGGAGCCGGTGCTCGGCCAGGAGACTCTGGATCTCTACCGCCAACGCCATCTTCGCCGCCGTCGGATACACGTCGTTGGTGGACTGGCTGCGGTTGACGTGGTCGATTGGATGGAGCACCGCGTAGTCGCCCTTGGTGCGGCCGAGGATCTCCAATGCCCTGTTGGCGATGACCTCGTTCGCGTTCATGTTCGTGCTGGTTCCGGCACCGCCCTGGATGAGGTCGACGATAAACTGGTCGTCGTGCAGGCCGTCCATCACCTCCCCGGCGGCCGCACGGATCGCCTGTGCCACCGTGGCGGGAAGCAGGTCCAGCTCCTCGTTCGCGGTGGCTGCGGCGTGCTTGACAGCTCCCAGGGCCCAGACCATCGAGCGCAGCGTGCCGACGCCTCGCCCAGTCATGGGGAAGTTCTCCACCGCCCGCAGCGTGGAGATTCCCCAGTAGGCGTCCCGGGGCACCTCCCGGACGCCCAGGCTGTCGCGTTCGGTTCGGGTGGTCTGCCCGGAGTCGTCCGGCATCTGGTGCTCCATGCTCATGACCGTCCTGATTCAGCGATGTAGTCGATCGCAGTGAGGGCCAAGGCGGTGGCACCGTCCGTGATGGCCCGGTTGGCGGCCTCGCCCACGCAGTGGGCCGCGAACTCCGGCTGGTGGTTCGAGGCCGGGAAGCATCCCAGGCCGATGTAGGGGTGGATGGCCGGCACCACCTGGGACACGTTGCCCATGTCCGTGGAGGCGCGGTTCATGGTCGCCTGCTCCGGCGGGGCGTCGAAGGTCCTGCCGAGAGCGCGGGCGTGCTTCACGTATAGTTCGAGCGCGCGCTCGTCTGTGCGAAACTCCGAATAGGGTTCGGACTCGGGCGAGATGCTCAGCTCGGCGCCCGTGGCCAGGGCGCCTGCCTCGAAGCAGCGCTCCACCCGCTCCTGCAGCTCCTGCAGGTCGTCCAGGGTCTCTGCGCGGACATACCAGCGGCCCTCGGTGGTCTCGGGGATCGCGTTGGGGGCCTCGCCACCGCGCGTCTGCAGCCCGTGCACCCGGGTTCCGGTCGGCAATTGCTGCCGCAGCAGACCGAGCGAGACCTGCGCGATGATGAAGGCGTCGTTGGCGTTGATGCCCCGGTGCGGGTAAGCCGCAGCATGGGCCGACTTCCCGCGATAGCTGATGTGGGAATGCGAGACCGCGTAAGGCCGGGCCTCTGCGGAGTCCACGGGGCTGGGATGGGCCATCATGGCCAGGGCCAGGCCGGCGAAGGCTCCCTTCTTGAGCAGCTCGATCTTGCCGCCGCCGCCCTCTTCGGCCGGTGTGCCATAGACCTCGACGGTCAGGTCGCGTTCCTCGGCCACCTCGGCCAGCGCGATGGCCGCGCCGACCGAGGTCGCGGTGATGATGTTGTGTCCGCAGGCATGCCCCAGGCCGGGTAACGCGTCGTATTCGGCCATCAGGCCGATGCGATGGCGGCCGTTCCCTGCCACGGCGCGGATCGCCGTCGGGAAGTCGAGGTAGTTCCGGGTGACCTCGAAGCCGGACGCGGCCAGGGCGGTCGCTGTCCACGCGGCCGCCTGATGTTCCTGCCACCCGAGCTCAGGGTTGGCGTGCAGCCGTTCGGACAGGGCGATTAGCTGCGGCGCCTCATCGCGGACCCGGGCACGGACGCGGGACTCCGCAGAATCGCGGGACTCGGCGGTGTCAGCGGTCGTCACCGGGCACCCCGTATCCGATGGAGGCTGCCGGGTCCAGGCCGCGGACCACATAGTCCTCCCGTTGCGGCAACCAGACCTCGAGCAGTCGGCCGAGTTCGCCGACCGGGTCCTCGTGCCAGTCCACGCGCAGGTCGGTGTCCCGCCAACCGTGGCCAGAAACCACGGAGAGGCCGGCCGAGCGGACGGGTCCCTCTTCGCCGCCGGCGTCCACTCCGGCCACGAGCCCGGCCAGCAACCGGGTCTCCAGCTCCCCGCTGGTGCGGGCGAACGCCTCGCAGGCGGCCTGCGGGATGTCCTCGTTCGCCAGCATGTTGCCGGCGCTGACGCAGCCGGCCCCGGAAGCTGCGGCATGGGTGCCCAAAGTGTGGGTGCCGCTGTGCACGGCGGCGCGGCCGGCGGCATCCAGGACCACGAGCTGGCGGTACTCCCGGGTAGATTCTCCGGTCACCAGGGATTCCATCGCCTCGCTGGCCGGATGGCCCTCCTCGAGCAGGGTGAGCAGGGCGTCGCCGAGCCGGGGATCGGTGATGTTCTGCGAGCTCACGGCCCCCACCCCGTCGCGCAGGTGGATGCACCGCGCTGCCACGGCGGGGGAGGAGGAGGAGACGGCCATACCAAACCGGCCGGACCCATCGGTGCCGGCGATGGAGAAGGTCACTTGGAGCCCTCCTCGGACAGTACGGCGGTGGCGTCGATCTCCACGAGCCACTCCGGGCGGGCCAGCGCTTGGACCACGATCCCGGTGGAGACGGGGAAGACCCCCTTGAGGTAGGTGCCCATGGTCCGGTAGACGGTCTCGCGGTAGCGGACATCCGTGAGGTACACGGTCACTTTGACGATGTCCTCCATCTCGCCGCCGGCCTCCTCCAGAAGCATCTTGATGTTGTCCATGGCCTTGACCGTCTGGGCCTCGACGTCCCCGACGCCCACGGACTCGCGGGTGTCCAGGTCCTGCCCGATCTGGCCCCGCAGATAGACCACACCTCCGGCCACCACCGCCTGGCAGAGGTCGTTGTCGAGGTTCTGTTCCGGGTAGGTGTCCTTGGTGTTGAACGGACGGATGCGCGTGTACTTCATGGGTGTGCTCTCCTGGTGGACTCAAGCGGTGATGGGGTGCGGACAGTGTGGTCAGGCGCCGACGCTGGCCGAGACCGGCCGCGCGGCAGCATCCCCCGCGGTGGGTGGTACAGAGGGGCGGTAGGCGCTGTAGTCACGCTGGATGGCGATGTGGTCGGCGAGGTACTTGGCGTCATGCCAGACGCCCCAGATGAAGCTGGAGCCGCGGCGGGACTGCCAGGGCAGCCCCAGGAAGTACACCCCGGGCTCTGCCGAGACGCCGCGCTGATGCACTGGCTTGCCGTTCTCATCGAAGGCATCCGCGTGCAACCAGCCGTAGTCCACGGAGAACCCGGTGGCCCAGACGATCGAGTTGACGCCAGCGGCCGCCAGGTCGAGTTCTCGCAGAGGATGCTCAACGCAGTCAGGGCTGGCCCCGAGGTGGCGGGCCTCCGGCTCCTCGGGCATGTCCAGGCCGTTGCGTGCGATGTACTCGTCGGCCTCGTCGAGCAGGGCCAGGTAGTTCGCGTCGCCACGGGCGATGTTCTCCACGAGGTCTGCACCGAAGTGCATGACGCCGTCCTGGAACGAGTTGGCCCGGCCCACGAGGGTGATGCCACTGTGGGCCAGGTCGCGGAAGTCCACCGTGTGCCCGCCGCGGGCGCCACTGACGGCGATCGTGACGTGCTCGGCGCCCTGCGGCGGCGCGGAGGCCTCCCACTTGTTCAGCACGCCCAGCCACCACACGAAGTCGCGGCCGCGGTAGCTACGCGGGGGCCGGTCATGGGGCCCCACGGCCAGGTAGGTCTGCCGTCCGGCGTCCTGGAGTTCGGCCGCGATCTGCACGCCGGAGGAACCGGCGCCGACCACCAGCACACCGCCCTCGGACAGCTGCCCGGGGTTGCGGTAGGAACTCGAATGCATCTGTGTGAGGCCGGAACCCTCCGGGACCACGGCGGGGATGACGGGTTTCTGGAAGGGACCGGTGGCTGCCACCACGTAGCGGGCCTGCATGGTGCCGATGGACGTCTCTGCTGTGAACCCCGGCCGGCCCTCGTTCTTGCGGACTGCCGTGACTTCCACGCCGGTGCGGATCGGTGCGTCGAAGCGCTCCGCATAGGCGGCCAAGTAGTCGGCCACCTGCTCCTTGGTGGCGAAACCGTCCGGTCCGACGTCCGCGAACTCCATGCCCGGGAAGCGATCGTGCCAGGCCGGACCATTGGCGACCAGGGAGTCCCACCGCTCCGTCCGCCACCGTTCGGCGATGCGGTGGCGTTCCAGGACGAGGTGGGGGACACCCCGGCCGGTCAGATGTTCGCTCATGGCCACGCCGGCCTGGCCGGCCCCCACGATGAGTACCTCGGTGTCTTGGGTCGACATGCATACCTCCGGTTGACTGACCCCACCGAGTGATGAGGACCACGGTTTTCGCTGCTGAGTGGTACTCAGTCTCCGGAGGGCTCAGGTCGATATCAAATACTCGTAAGTGAGGATCTGCATCGGAAAATCAGATCCAATGACGCGCACTGCATCGTTCACGGGGATCCGCTGCCATGACCGATCAGCCGAGGATCGAGCGGCATGCCTCGATGAAGACCTGACCCTTACGGGACAGCGTCTCGTCGGCGCGATGTGCCACACCGATCTGCAAGTACGAGCGCACGCCATCGATGGGCAGCCGCACGATGCGGCCGCCGTCGTTGGTGAGGTCATGAGCGGGGCGCTGGTTCAGGATGGTGTATCCGTGGCCGCGAGCCACCATGGAGCGCACCACCTCGAAGCTCTCGAACCTCTCGTGGACCCGGGGCTGCAGGTGTGCGTCCTGGAAGATCGACAGGAAGTAGTTGGCGCTTTTGCCCATGTTCAGCAGGATGAGTGGTTCGTCAGCGAGCTCTTCGAGCGACACCGTGGAGCGGCCGGCCAGATGGCTGCCTTCCCCCACGGCCGCATATACCGGCGCTTCGCTGAGCCGTTCGAAGTCGATGCTGCGGCCGTAGTCGAAGCTGTAGGTCAGTGCCACTTCCAGTTCCCGGCGGAGGAGGAGCTGCTCCACCTGGTCGCCGGTGACTTCACGGAGCCGGACGTCGAGTGCCGGGTGGGCCGAGGTCAGGCCCTCGTAGACCGTGGGCAGCCAGAAGGGGGCCAGGGTGGTGAAGCATCCGGCTGCCAGCTGCCCCGTGAGTCGCTCGGGACTGAGGGAATGGACCGCATCGTCAACGGATCGGAGGATGGTCTGTGCGGCCGCATAGAACGTGGTGCCCTGCTCGGTCAGGACCACTCCGCGCGAGCGTTGGCGGACGAACAGCTTGTGGCCGAGGGTGGTCTCCAGGTGCGCGATGGCCGTGGAGATCGCCGACTGCGCGACGAACATCTCGGCGGCGGTTTCCGTCATGGAGCCGAGCTCCGCAACGCGCACGAAGTACCTCACTTGGTTGAGTGTGAGGTCGGACGGAGCATTCGCCATGGCCACGAGCATAGCTACCCGAGGTTTCGGTTTTAGTGAGGTGCCTCTCGAAAGATATCGATGGTAGTGACACCACTCACAGACTTAGCCTGATTGCCAAGCTTCTGGGCACTACCCACCCGATCAAGGGAGAACACCATGTCCCGCACTTCCGAAGCCGACCGCCAGGTCGCCAAGACAGGACTCAAACGCAACGTCGTCGCCGGGGCCATCGGCGTCCTGGTCCACTGGTTCGACTGGGCGATCTACGCCTATCTGGCGACCACGATCGCGGTCATCTTCTTCCCCTCTCAGGACGGGGCAGCGGGTCTGCTGTCGGTCTTCGCGGTCTTCGCCGTCGCCTTCTTCGTGAGACCCATCGGGTCCCTCATCTTCGGCCACCTCGGGGACCGGTACGGGCGCAAGAAGACCCTGTCGATCGTGATCGTCACCATGGCCGCCGGCACTCTCCTGCTAGGTCTGATCCCCTCCTATGACTCAATCGGCATTCTCGCCCCGATTCTGCTGGTGGTGGCCCGCGTCATCCAGGGGATCGCGGCCGGCGGCGAGTTCGGCTCGGCTGCAGCCTTCCTGGCCGAGTACGCACCCACCAAACGGCGCGGTCTGGGCGTCTCGTGGCTGGAGTTCGGCTCCGTCCTCGGATTCCTGCTGGCATCCCTGGTGGTCGCGGGCCTCCATTTCTGGCTGGACCCGGCGGAGGTCCTCGCCTGGGGCTGGCGCATTCCTTTCCTGCTGACGGTGCCGCTCGCCCTGGTGGGCCTCTACATTCGCCTCAAGATCGAGGACACCCCGGAATATCAGGCCTTGCAGGAGCTGGATACCGTGTCATCCGCTCCCATCCGGGAGGTCTTCAGCCACAACAGCAAGCAGTTCTTCCAGACCATTGGCATCGAGATCTTCATGAACTGCACGTTCTACGTGGTGCTGGTCTACCTGATCACCTACCAGGAACAATTGGTCGGGATGCCCAACGACCAGGCAGCCGTCTTGTCCGCCGTCGCCTCGTTGACGGCCATCGCGATCATCCCGCTGTCCGGCATCGTCTCCGACCGAGTCGGCCGGAAGCCCGTCCTCGTGGCCGCCGGCATCCTGCTAATCCTGGGTTCCTACCCGCTCTTCATGCTGATGAACCAGGGTTCGGTGCTGGCCGGCTTCTTCTCCACCTTCGGGCTGGCCGCCATCCTGGCTCTCATTCTGGGCACCCATGCTGTGACGGTCGCCGAGCTCTTCCCCACGCGCACGCGTCAGAGCGGTCTCTCTATGGCGTACAGCATCGCCGGGGCGTTCTTCGCCGGCACGCTGCCCTACATCAACACCTGGCTGATCGATCTCACGGGGAACAACATGGTGCCGGCCTTCACCCTGATGGTCGTCGGATTGATCGGCCTAGTGACCCTGTACACCATGCCCGAGACCCGCGGGGTGGACCTGCTGCATGATTCTGACCGAGCTCCGGCGGGAGTTTCCTCGAAGGACTCGGAGGAGGCGAAGCCGGACACCGCCCGGGCCTAGCCTGCCCCTACGCTGGATACGGGCCCCTGAACCCGGCTGTTGACGCCTCGTCGACGGCCGGGTCGGTCCATGTCCAGACGTCCACCTCCTGACCGAGGAGCCGGGAATGACCATCACCTTCAGGCAACTGGAGCACTTTGCGGCGGTCGCTGAACTCGGCACGGTCACGGCCGCTGCCCAGCAACTCCATCTCTCTCAGTCCGCGGTGTCCACGGCCGTCTCCGATCTGGAGAAGGCGCTGAAAGTCCAACTGTTCATCCGGCAGGCGCGGGGACTGGTGCTGACCCGGGACGGCCAGTCGCTCCTGGCGCATGCCCGGCAGCTGTTGAGGGATGTGGACAACCTTGAACGCAATGCCGGGCGGCTGGGTCAGGAACTCACAGGGACCTTGCACATCGGCTGCTATGCCACCATCGCCCCGGTCCTTATGCCTCGCCTCGTGGCCGAGTTCGCGGAATCCCACCCGGCCATCGACATTCGGTTCTCCGAGGGATCCCGCAGCGACCTGCTACGTCAGCTGATGAAGGGCGAATGTGACGTGGCGGTGATGTATGACTACCGGTTCGGTGACCAGCTGACGGAGGTGGGCAACGTGGTGCCTTTGGGATCCGTTCGGCCCTATGCACTGCTTCCTGCAGAACACCACCGGGCCACGGCGGGGGAGGTCTCCTTGGCGGATCTGGCTCAGGAACCATTCATTCTTTTCGATCTCGAACCCGCCGGTGAGTATTTCCTGTCCCTGTTCTCGGCCGCTGGACTGACCCCCACAGTCCGGTTCCGCACCGCCAGCTTCGAGGTGTTGCGGGGGCTGGTCGCTCAGGGGCTGGGGTGCTCGTTGCTCAGCCAGAGGGCCAGGCACATGGCCAGCCTGGAAGGACTCGATTATGCCGCCGTGGAACTGGATGGCCACCCCGAGGCACTGGACATCGTGGCGGTCACGCCGGGACATCGGAATCATAGCCAACGGGTCCAGCTTTTCCTGCGCCAGGCCGCAGAAGTCCTGTCCACCAGCCCGAGGTACTACCCTGCGGGCGAACGGTAGCCAAGGCTCCGAGCTGCCATGTCCTCTGTCGCCCTCGAAGATCGCGCTCAGTGCCTTCCCTGCCGGTAGGATCGGCCCTTGTGAGAGAAAAATTGGTCGGAACGTCGAAGCTTCAATGGGCGGCACTGGTGCTCCTGGTGATGGCCATTGTGGCTTTGCTGGTGGTCTTGTTCACCCAGCAGAAGGACTACCGCACCGACGCTGAGGCTGCGCTCGAGAGCAATGTCTCCGCCCCCGCTCAGGAGACCCCGGCGGAGACCGTCGAGCCCTCGGCAAGCCCCTCTGCCAGCCCCACGGCGTCCGAGGAGGCCCCTGAGGATCCGGTAGACGCCGTCACCGCAGCCGCCCAGGCCGTGGTCAACCGGGGTGATGACTCCGTCATCAACGTGCTCGGGGACTCCACGTCCAACACCAGCAACGAATGGGTGTACCGCTGGGCCGAGGAGCTCGGCGCCGAGGCCTCCGTGGCGGTCCATACCTGGAACCCCGAGACGGGAACCTGGTACGTGGAGCCGCGCACCTTCGGCGGGGGCGATCGGGCCATCACCATCTGGAACGGCTCCGCCACCGAGGGCAACCCCGGCTTCCCGCTGGAGTTGGACGGCATGATCGAGCCCGAGGCGGACCTGACGATCCTCAACTACGGGCACTTCGGCGAGCCCGACTTCGTGGACTCCGCCCTGAACGAGCTGCTCGGGACCCTGGACGCCGGGGGCGAGGACGCCGCCCCCGTGGTGCTGACCGCACAGAACCCGGCATTGGCCACCTGGATCGGCTACGCCGATACCAACCGGGACGCCATGCGTGCCGCGGCCGAGGAGCGCGGGCTGCCGGTGATCGACGTGTTCGCCGCCTTCGAAGAGGCCGGCGACTGGGAATCCCTGCTGGCGGACGAGGTCAACCCGAACGAGGACGGCCACCAAGTGTGGGCTGATGCAGTCAGGACCTTCTTCGCCGACTAACCCATGGGGGCTGGTCATCCCTTGCAGGGCGGCCTTCGGACGCGTAGGCAGGGACCATGGACACTCCCCGCAATGACTCGAATCAGCTCAACCAGATCAATCAGCACGAGTTGCAGGACTACCTCAATCACCACCTGCTGGGTGCTAAGAGCGGCATCCGCCTGTTCCAGGCCGCCGCGGACACATGGGATGGCACCGAGTATGAGCAGGAATTCCGCGATCTGTCTGGGGAGGTCACTGAGGAGAAGGAAGAACTCGAGCAGCTGATCGATCGGCTCGGACTGCGGCAGTCGATCGTGGAGAACGCCCTGGGCCTGGCCGCTGGAGTGGCCGGCCGGCTGAATCCCGTGAACATCACCCGGTCGAAGTCCGAGGGCATGACGCAGGTCGAGATGGACATCCTGCAGAGCGCCTTGCAGGGCAAGGCCGGCATGTATGCCGTGCTGGCCAAGCTGGCGGAGCGCTTTCCGGACGCCGGCCTGGACGGACAGCGGATGAAGGACCTCTACCAGCAGGCACAGGACCAGCAGGCCAGGGTCCGACGCATCAGCGACGCCACGATGGATACCCGCTTCGTCGCCCACTGAGCGAGCGGTCGCCGACCGACCCGGGAATCAAGGCACCAGTCGACGTCGAGACACGCCGCGCGGATCAACAGTTATCGCGGCCGTGATGGGGGGAGGGGGAGGGTGGCCAGGTGGTAGCTCAGGGTCTTGCCGTGCCCGTCCAGGGTGGCGCTGCCGGTGACGCCGCCGCCCAGCACGCCGGCGAGCCGGAACACGAAGGCCCGGAGAACTGTCTGCTCCAGGCGCCGCACCTGCCCCGGACTGCATTGGAAGTGGGCGGCCACCCGTTCCTCGGTCGCCTCCTCCCGCAGCACCGCGTATGCCTCCTCGTCCCGGGGGAAGACCGCCAGGATCAGGGCGTCGCCCTTGTCGCCGGCGCGGACGGTGGCCAGGTCGTCGAGGATCATCATGCCTCCAGCATCGTGGTGGTGTAGGGGGCCAGGTCGCGGTCCAACAGGCAGGACCGCACGCTGACCTGCTCGGTGACGGATCCACGGGCGCCGCCACCGCCGGCCGGCCCGTTCGTGTACAGGCTCTCGACCTCCCACGGCACCGCCGCGGCCTGCTGCTCCTCGTCCACGCGGGCGCTGACCCGCAGCCGCACCTCGGGCAGGGCCTTGGACAGGGCCTCGGGAACAGCGGCCAGGCCGCGGAACGCCGCACCGGTCCCGATGTATTCGAGCTCCACCGCTTCCTCGGGCAGCCCATGGACCCGGTGCAGTCGTGCCCGGGCGACCTCGCCGGCCAGCCGTGCCCGTTCCAGCGCGCGCGGGCCGGCGTAGGAGATCTGCCCCTCGCCCAGCCATCCGCCCCGGTAGCCGAGGGTCACCTTCAGCTGTGAGGGCCGGGTACGCCCCGTGGCCCCGGTGGCGCGCACCGCATCCGGCCCGGCCGTGGTGAAGGCGACCCGGGAGAAGTCCGCCACCACATCCGGCGTCAGGTACGCGCCCGGATCGTCCACCTCGTACAGCAGTTGCTCCGCGCAGGTCTGCGGGGTGAGCAGGCCACCGGTGCCGGGCAGCTTCTGGAACAGCGCCTCGCCCTGGGCATCCACATCGGCGAAGGGGAAGCCGAGCCGGTCCAGGCCAGGGACCGGCTTGGTGTCCGGATCGGCGAAGTACCCGCCGGTCAACTGCCCGGCGCACTCGAGCAGGTGCCCCACCAACGTGCCGCGTCCCAGCAATTCCACGTCCTCGGGAGACCAGCCGTGCTCGTGCATCAGCGGACCGAGGTACAGGGCCGGGTCGGAGACGCGGCCGGTGATCACGACGTCGGCGCCCTCACCCAGGGCGTCCGCGATCCCCTCAGCGCCCAGATAGGCGTTGGCGGAGACGGCGGCGTCCAGGTCCAGGGGCTCGCCGGTCTCGGCGTCCACGGGGCGGGTGCTACGCACGGCCTCCAGGACGTCGTCACCGGTCAGCACGGCCACCCTCAGCCCGGTCAGGCCCAGGTCCCGGGCGAGCTCGACGACGGCCCGGCCGGCCGCGAGGGGTTCGGCGGCGCCGCTGTTGGTGATGATGCGGGTCCCGGCGGTGCGGCAGGCGGGCAGCACGGCGCGCATCCGCGCCAGCAGCCGCGGGTCGTAGCCGCTGCCGGGACTGCTGAGCCGCCGGGCGTGGGCGGCGGCGATGGTCCGTTCGCCGAGGCACTCGAAGACGAGGTAGTCCAGCCCGCCCCGTTCGGCGAGGTCCAGGGCCGGATCGATCCGGTCCCCGGCGAAGCCCGCGCCCGCTCCGAGCCGGACGGTGGGGGAGCGGTCCAGAGTCATGGTGGGGTCCTTCTCGAGCGATGCTTTGGCGTTCGGGGGGTTCGGGGATTCTGGGCTGTTCACAGCGGGATCGCCCCCGTCAGGATCGCCACGGCCGTCATGACGAGGGTGGTGCCGAAGGCCCAGCCGAACAGGAACTTCTGGTGCTCACCCAATTGGACCGAGGTCAGGCCGATCAGGATGAAGGTGGCCGCGGTCAGCGGGCTCAGCGGGAAGCCGGTGGTCATCTGCCCCATGATGGCGGCGCGGCCGATCGCGGACGGATCCCCGCCGGAAGCCGCGTAGGTCTCAGCCAGCACCGGCAGGACGCCGAAGTAGTAGGCATCCGGGGTGAACATCAGGGACATCGGCATGCTGGTCAGCGCGGTCAGCAACGGCAGCAGGTTGGCCAGTCCGGTGGGGATTACGCCCACCAGCGAGTCGGCCATGGCCGTGATCATCCCGGTCCCGCCCAGCACGCCGGTGAAGATGCCCGCGGCGAAGATCATGGAGATCACCAGCAGCACGGCCTTGCCGTGGTCCTCCAGCAGACGCTGCTGGTCCGCCCACCGCGGCCGGTTGTAGGTCAGCGCGATGACGAATCCGAGGATGAACAGCACGTGCAGGGGCAGGACGTGGGCCACCAGTGCGGCGAGCAGGGCGACGGTCAGGACGAGGTTGGCGACCATCCGCCAGCGGGGCGTCGCGCGGCGGGTGGCCGGGCCGCCGTCGTGCCCCAGATCAGCAGCGGCAGCCGAGCCGCCGCCGGAACCGGTCCCGGCACCTCCTCCGCCGGTGCCGCGCACCCCGGCGACCACGAGCTCCAGCTCCTCGGCGCTCAGGCTGGCCACCCCGATGCGGCGGCGCTCGCGCAGGCCCAGGTACCAGGCCACGGCGAGGATCCAGATGATGCCGGCGATCAGGGAGGGGATCACCGGGATGAAGATCTCGTCGATGCCGACGTCGAGCACGGCCATGGCGCGGGCGGTGGGGCCGCCCCACGGCAGGATGTTCATGACGCCGGCGGACAGGCCCACCACCCCGGCCAGTACCAGTGGCCGCATGCCGAGGCGCTGGTAGAGCGGCAGCATGGCGGAGACGGTGATGAGGAAGGTGGTGGCGCCGTCGCCGTCGAGGGCCACCAGCATGGTGAGGACGGCGGTGCCGACGGTGATGCGGGCCGGGTCGCCCTTCACCCAGCGCAGGATCCTGCGGATGGCCGGGTCGAAGAGCCCCTCGTCCATCATCAGGCTGAAGTACAGGATGGCGAAGGTGATCATGACCGCCACGGGGGTCACCTGGAGGATGCCTTCGGTGGAGAGTTCCCCGAGCTGGGGGCCGAAGCCGCCGATCAGGGCCGCCACCACGGGCACGGCGATCAGCCCGATGAGGACCGAGACGCGGTTGGTCATGGTCAGCACGAGGAACACCACGATGGTGGCGAAGCCCAGAATCGTCAGCATGGGGATCTCCTTGAGGTCATGCCTTCGAGTGTGATGCCGCACACATGTGCAGCACAAACATCAAAAGAGCATCAACTCATGCGTTGCGCTCATCACTGCACGCGGGGAGAGTGAAGGCGTGAACCTCACCGTCCAGCAATTGCGCGCCGTGGTCGTGGTGGCCCGGGAGCGGTCCTTCTCCCAGGCCGGCCGGGTGCTGCACCTGTCCCAATCCGCCCTCAGCCGCACCGTGGCGGAGGTGGAGGCGCGCGTCCGCGGACAGCTGTTCGACCGCAGCACTCGCCACGTGGCCCTCACCCCGTTGGGTACGGAGGTCGTGCGGATCGCGGAGTCCCTGGTGGAGGCCTACGAGACCGGCATGCGCCACATCGAGGGGTACCAGAGCGGCAGCCGGGGAACCGTCCGGATCGGCGCCCTGCCCACAGCCGCCGCCACCCTGCTGCCGCCGGTGGTCGCCGCCTTCCGGCAGGCCCATCCGGACTGCGAGGTGACCGTGCACGACGGTCTGCATGCCCAGGTGGAGGAGATGGTCCTGAAGGGGGAGGTGGACCTGGGACTCACGGCCGCCGGGCCGGAGGGCACGGAACGCGAGGCATGCCATCCGCTGACCTTCACGCCGTTGGTCCGGGACGCCTTCCGGTGCCTGTGCCCGCCCGGGCATCCGTTCGCGGACCGGGAGTCACTGGAGTGGGAGGAGCTGAGGGAGGAGCCGTTCATCCGGTTCGACACGTCCAGCAGCATCCGCGCCCACCTGGACGCGGCCTTCGGCGAGGTGCCCCACGTGGTGGTGGACGCCCGGAACGTGGCGGCCGTGGGCGGCATGATCGCCGCCGGCCTGGGCATCAGCGTGGTGCCGTCCCTGGTGGTCCCGCTGGTGGGCTTCGCAGGGATCGTGGACGTGGCGGTGACCTCCCCGGCGGTCAAGCGGACCCTCGGCATCCTGGCGCACCGCGAGCGGCCGGTCTCGTCCGCGCTGCGGGCCTTCCGGGCCATGCTCGATGAGGCGCCCTCCGGCGACCTGCCTCTGCCGCAGGGTGTGGAGTGGGTGGAGTGACTAGTGCACGACGGCGGCATCGGCCCTGGTGCGTGACGCCAGGTACCGCGCGGGGAGCGGCTACTTCAGCTCGACGAAGAGCACGTGCGTGTCCGTGGTCCCCACATTGTGGCCCACGTGGTTCTGGGCCGGCAGCCACTGCAACTGGTGCGCCGCGAGCTCCACGGGACGAATGGTTCCGGCCACGGTGATCTCCCGCCGGAAGTCGCTCAGCGTGACCATCAGGCTGTCCCCGTGGTGGTGTTCGTGGGTCCGAGTTCCCGGGGTGTCTCGGTACTCGAGAACCCGCACTCTCTCGTTCTCGAAGATGATGGCGTAGAGGTCACCGTCGGTCTCGGTGGGATTCTGGCTCATGGCTCTCCCCGTGGGGTTCTGACGTGGTGGCAGAACCGTACGCCCGGCACCAGGTGCAGGCAATGACTCCGCAGCGGGCAGCCCCGGAAGCCTGGGTGGAACTCTGCGCGCGGGACGCCGCGTGGGGGAACGGCGAGGGTGACCTCACCGAGGTCACCACGGCCCGGCGCTCGCACCCACGACGACGGCCTCCGCCCCGGTGGGCGACGTCGGCTTCCGCACGGCGGAGGACCACACCGCCCTCGCCGACCACTCGATCTACCACCTGGTCCAGAACCTGGCCGAATCGTCCCGGCAGCACGTCCGGAAGATCGTCGAGATCGCCTGCGACTATGGCGAGAAGCTGGACCCTGAGCCGAAGTCCGAGCTGGCGACTGCCCGGCGCCTGCGGGAGCGTGGCAGCGAACTACTGGGCCGCAAGGGCTTCCCGGAACTAGCACTGCTACACGACCTGCGGGAGATCTACACCAAGGCCTGCGGCGTCTCCGCTGACTGGGAGATGCTGGCGCATGCGGCCCAGGGCATCCAGCACCTGGACCTGTTGGCCGTGGTTCAACGCTGCCACCCAGACACGCTGCGGCAAATGAAGTGGGCCAACGCGGCCATCAAGGAGAACTCGACGCAGATTCTCGTCAGTTGAATGGCCCCACCCATCCCGCCATCCCGGCGAAACGTAGGGAATGGGTTAATTTGCAGTTGGTCAATGCGGGTAATGTTTGCGGAGCAAGTGGGTCGGTCTCATAGTGCCGCGCGACGTAGAAACGGATAGACAATGTCAACTGTCACGATTATTGGTCAAGGGTATGTCGGACTGCCCCTCGCGCAGGCTGCTGTACACGCCGGGTGGCAGGTCTACGGACTGGACGTGACTCAGACGCTGGTCGACGCTCTGAATTCAGGGACGTCGCATGTCGATGATCTCTCCGATGAAGATATCCGCTCGATGCTGGACAAGGGCTACCGCGCAACCACGGATCCGGCAGCCATCAGCGAGTCTGACGTCGTGGTTGTCTGCGTGCCGACGCCGCTGGCCGAGAGCGGTGGGCCCGACCTCACGGCCGTACGACAGGCATCATCCACGATCAGCGCGAACCTGAAGAGTGGGTCCACTGTCATCCTGGAGTCGACCACCTATCCGGGAACCACTGAAGACGTCGTCGTCCCATTGGTCGAGTCTCAGAATGACCTTAAAGCCGGCAGCGACTTCGCCATGGCCTTCTCTCCGGAACGGATCAACCCAGGCGACCAGAATTATGGGATCAAGAACACGCCCAAACTGGTCGGTGGTCTCACCGATCACTGCACCCAGTCGGCCGTCCGTTTCTACTCCAGCTTCGTCGACGAAGTGGTGCCGCTTTCTGGACCCAAGGAAGCTGAGACGGCCAAGCTCCTCGAGAACACTTTCCGGCATGTGAACATTGCTCTCGTCAATGAGATGGCGAAGTTCTGCCACGAGATGGGGATTGATATCTGGGAGGTTATCCGAGGTGCGGGCACGAAGCCCTTCGGATTCATGCCGTTTACCCCGGGCCCGGGCGTGGGCGGACACTGCATCCCGATCGATCCGAACTACCTGGCGTACCAAGTCAAGAGCGAACTTGGGTACCCATTCCGATTCGTCGAACTCGCGCAGGAAATCAACAACTCCATGCCCGAATACGTCGTCGATCGCGTGGCTCGCTTGCTGAACGATCAAGAGCGCTCGGTCAAGGGATCCAAGATCCTGTTGCTCGGCGTCACGTACAAGCCGGACATTGCCGACCAGCGCGAATCTCCGGCGGTGCCGGTGGCGGAACTCCTATTGGGCCGCGGCGCCCGAGTCAGTTTCCATGACCCGCACGTGACGACGTGGCGGCTGGAGAACCAGGACCTCACTGTCGTTCCGGATCTAGGTGTAGCGCTTGACGAAGCCGACGTGGTCGTGTTGCTCCAAGCTCATCGGTCCTACGATCTCCAGGGTATCCATTCCCGCGCCAAGGTCTTTTTCGACACCCGTGGCAAGAGCGAGGGCATCAAGCTCTAAACCGTTGTGTTCGGGACGGCTTACTCCAGCGGCGAGTGGGAGCGGTGCCCCGCGTTGCCGAGACCCTCGGCACCGTCGAAGCCGTCCAGCAGCGCTCGGAGGGCTTGCTGAGAGCTGATCGTCTCTCGCCAGCCGGTAGCCTCGCGCAGTTTGGTGGTGTCCATGATCGGCACGGTCTCGGCCATGTCCACCCAGCCCGGGTCCGTTGGCTGTAGCCGCGCCGCGTACGTCAGAGCGGCCAAGGCCTTGAACACGCCCACCGGCAACTCCAGGTACCGGCGTGAGCCGAGCAACTGGCCCATGGTCTGGGCATCCAGCACGGGCTCGGCGGCCACGTTGAAGGCGCCGCCGGCCCGTTGCCGGACCACCTGCCAGTAGGCCTCCGCCATGTCCGCCGCCGCGACGGCCTGGAACCGGATGCCAGCCGGGAACGGCAGCACCGGCAACCGACCCACAGCCAGCAGCCACGTCAGGAGCCGCGCCGGGACCAGATCCCCGATGAAGTAGTCCTTGATCTCCGGTGCCGGCACCGCCCCGAAGATCAGCCCCGGCCGCAGCCGAGTGACCAGCACGCCAGGGTTCTCCGCCTCAAACACGTCGAGCAGGGACTCCACCTCGGCCTTCTGAGCGCCGTAGTGGGACGTCGGAGTGCCGGTGGTGGGATGGGACTCGTCTACGGGAACGGTCTTGGAGCCCCTACCGTAGGCGCCGATCGAGGAGGCGTAGACCAGGTGCGGCACGCCGGCATGAGCCACCGCCTGGAACACCGTCCGATTGCCCTCCACATTGACCGCCCGCAGGAAGTTCCGGTCCCGGTTGGGGCGAATGACCCACACCAGGTCGACCACCGCGTCTGCGCCGCGCATGGCCGTCTCCAGCCTCGGGCCGGCGTCGGGATCCGTGACGTCGATCTTCAGCCACTCCACGCCCTCGAAGGGTGGGCCGGCACGGTCCGGGCCGCGCCGGGAGACGCCGACGATGGAGTCCACCTCACCGGCAGCCTTCGCGGCCTGGAGTCGGTGCAGCAGGGCGGTGCCCACGTTGCCGGTGGCGCCGAGGACCACGACGCGCATCAGCGCTCACCGTCCACTTCATGGGATCCGGCGTCCGCCGGGAACCTAGTGGTCGTTCCCTCCGTGCCACCTGTTGCGTTGGTGCTGAGCTCGGGCTTGAGGACCACCTTGATGCAGCCGTCCTCCTTCTTCTGGAACGTCTCGTACATCTCCGGGGCGCGGTCCAGTGGCACCTGATGGGTGGCCAGGTCGAGGGTGCCGAGCGGGTCGGAGGGGTCGTCCACCAGGGGCATGAGGTCGTCGATCCAGTGCTTCACGTTGCACTGGCCCATGTGCAGGGCGATCTGCTTGTCGAAGAGCGTGAGCATCGGCATCGGGTCCGCCATGCCGCCGTAGACGCCGGACAGGGAGATGGTCCCGCCGCGCCGTACGGCCTCGATGGCGGTCTGCAGGGCGTTGAGCCGGTCCGCCCCGGCGGTCTTCATGGCCAGCCGGCCGATGGCGTCCGGTAGAAGCCCGACGGCGGCATGGGCCACTCCCGCGATCGGCGATCCGTGCGCTTCCATCCCCACGGCGTCCAGCACCGCGTCCGGGCCGCGCCCGTCCGTGGCCAGGCGCAGGCGCTCGACCAGGTGCTCGTCCTGGTCCGCGGTCTCGATGCCATGACGTTCGGCCATGCCCCGGCGCTCGGCCACTGGGTCCACGCCGATCACCCGGTAGCCCAGGTGCTTGCCGATTCGGGCCGCGAACTGGCCGACCGGGCCCAGCCCCAGGACGGCGAGGGAGCCGCCCTCGGGAACCTGTGCGTACTGCACGCCCTGCCAGGCGGTAGGCAGGATGTCGGAGAGGTAGAGCCACTGCTCGTCCTGGCCGGTGTGGGGAACCTTGATGGGCCCGTAGTCCGCGTTGGGGACCCGCAGGTACTCGGCCTGGCCACCGGGGATGGAGCCGTAGAGTCGCGAGAAACCGAAGAGTGTGGTGCCCGAGTCCTGCTCGCGGACCTGGTTGGTCTCGCACTGGGACTGCAGTCCGCGCTGGCACATCCAGCAGTGCCCGCAGGAGATGTTGAAGGGGATGACCACGCGGTCTCCGGGGGAGAGGTTGGTCACCCCCGAGCCGACCTCCTCGACGATGCCCATGGGCTCGTGGCCGAGGACGTCGTTCTTGTCCATGAACGGGCCGAGGACCTCGTAGAGGTGCAGGTCGGAGCCGCAGATGGCCGAGGACGTGATGCGGATGATCGCGTCCGTGGGCGCCTGGATCACTGGGTCCGGGACGTTTTCGATGCTGACGTTGCGCTTGCCTTGCCAAGTGAGTGCCTTCATGGTCGTCACGCTATGGGCCAGGCAAGGGGCATGTGAAGGGGCGGCCGGTGACGAACGGCGAACTGACGAAAATACCGGTTTAGCTCGCGAGAGTTAGAAGGTAATGTGTCTACTTCCTGACTCAATGGCATGTTCTAGCAGAGCCTCGTAGTCTGCGCACACCTGCTCCCAGCTGTAATGAGACCGGGACCGGGCGAATGCCTTAGCTCCTAACTTCTCGCGGAGCTCCGGATCGTTGAGCACTCTGAGACAGGCCTCGGCGATGTCGCTTCCTTTGGGCCATACGAATAACGCGGCATCTTTCAACACTTCTCGGTTGTAGACCGTGTCGCGAGCAACCGTGGGCGTGGAGCAAGCCATTGCTTGGACCAGGGCGGGATTGGTACCTCCGACGCTGTGACCGTGGAAATACACGCCGGCGTTCTGCCACAACCCGTGCAGGTGTTCATCATTGCTGATGTGACCTAGCCAAGTCACCCGCGGTGAATCGTCCACCAGCTGTCGAATTTTGTCCTCAATTGGGTCGCTGTAACCAGCCGACCCCACGAGGATCACATCGTGAGTTTTGGCAATAGCCCGTGCGGCGTCGAGGAATGGACCTATGGTGTTCTCCGGAACGAACCGTGCAACAAGGAGAGCGTATTTCCCTGGCTGGCCTTCAGCGGGAATAGGGAGGTCTCCCGGCTCATCGCCTCCGTAGGGAATGAACTCCAGCTTTCGATGGGTCTTGTTCTCCCAGCGCCTTTTGATTTCCTTGGAGTCCGCAATGAGGTAGTTGGCGGTGATCGCCGAAGCGCGCGCTCCCTGTCGGAACAATTTGCGGGCGGTTTCGCCCCATTTGGCTCTCTCCCACTCGATGCCATCAACATTCAGAATCGTGGGCACGCCGCGGGCTTTGAGTAGTGGAAGAAAATAGCCGTTCGCTACATTCATGATGAGTGCAACATCAGGCTTCTTAAGAGCTGCATGGAAGGTTGATGTGAGCCCGTAGCTAAGTGTGCTCAACTGTTTGGTCTCGATGCCTCTTGTTAGGACAGACTTCACTCGCGAGTCCACCTGTGGGTCGTCGTGCTTCACGCCGTCAGGACGACTGTAGACGGTGACGTCCCAGCCATTCTCGGCAAGGTAAGGAGCCAGCTTCCGGACGGCAGTTTCGAAACCGCCGTAGTAGCTGGGGTATCCCCGGGTCCCGATGATGGCCACTGATTTGCTCAAGTGAAGATCCTTTGAGAGCGTGTGGCCTCGCCTTCAGCGGCGGCCACTGAAAAATGCATTGAAGACTTGGCAAGATTACCAAGCGGCGTGTCTATCAATGTCCCTGACACGATCATGTCGGGGACGGCAATGGTTGCTCCTATGCTGATCTTCCGGGCTGATCGTTTCGAGGACCGAGCAACACGGCTACGTATCGCTACGGATTGGCAGTCACCATTTCGCGATAACCTAGTGCCCATGTGCGGAATCGTCGGCTACATTGGCCAGCCCTCTTTGTTGGAACAGCATTCGTCCCTGGACGTGCTCATGGAAGGCCTCAAGCGCCTCGAATATCGCGGATATGATTCCGCCGGCATAGCCGTCGTGACTGACGGTGCCGTGGAGCACCGCAAGAAGGCCGGGAAGCTGGCCAACCTCACGTCGGAACTCGAATCCCGCCCCGTGCCAGTAGCCTCGGTGGGTATCGGTCACACCCGGTGGGCCACCCACGGCGGTCCCACGGACCTCAACGCCCATCCGCATCTGGCCGACAACGACCGGCTTTCCGTCATCCACAACGGCATCATCGAGAACTTCGCCGAACTTAAGAAGGAACTGCTTGCGAACGGCGTCACCTTCCGTTCGGAGACCGATACCGAGGTGGCCGCAGCTCTGCTTGGCCACATTTATCGACACGAGGGCGGGCAGGATCTGACGAAGTCCATGCAGTTGGTCAGCCAGCGCCTCGAGGGTGCCTTCACCCTGCTGGCCATCCACGCCGACCACCCGGATCGCGTGGTCGCTTCCCGCAAGAATTCTCCGTTGGTCGTCGGCCTGGGAGAGGGAGAGAACTTCCTCGGTTCAGACGTCTCCGGCTTCATCGACTTCACCCGCCGCGCGGTCGAACTCGAGCAAGATCAAGTGGTCACCATCACCGCCGACTCCGTCGAGATCACCGACTTCGTGGGCAATTCGGCCCAAGGCAAAGAATTCACCGTCGACTGGGATGCCTCGGCTGCCGAGAAGGGTGGCTTTGCCTCGTTCATGGAGAAGGAGATCCATGACCAGCCTGCCGCTGTGGCTGACACACTGTTGGGCCGCAGCGACGCTGATGGAAACCTGATCCTCGACGAACTCCGCATCGACGAGGACGAACTCAAGTCCATCCGGAAGATCATCGTCCTGGCCTGTGGCACGTCCTCGTATGCAGGAATGGTCGCCAAGTACGCCATCGAACGGTGGTGCCGTATCCCCGTGGAGGTGGAACTCTCCCATGAATTCCGGTACCGCGACCCGATTATCGACGCGAACACCCTGATCGTCTCCATCTCCCAGTCCGGCGAGACCATGGACACCCTGATGGCGGTGCGCTATGCGAAGGAGCAGGGCGCCCGCACGGTATCCATCTGTAACACCAACGGCTCCACGATCCCGCGTGAATCCGATGCCGTGCTGTACACCCACGCCGGTCCCGAGATCGCCGTGGCCTCCACCAAGGCCTTCCTGGCGCAGATCACGGCTGCTTACCTGCTGGGCCTTTACCTGGCCCAGTTGACCAAGAAGCTCTACCGCGAAGAGATCAAAGATATCCTGTCCGACCTCGCCGACATCCCGGCCAAGGTCCAGCAGATCCTGAACAACGCGGACAGCATCAAGGAACTCGCCCGCTCCATGGCTGAGGCTTCCTCTGTGCTGTTCCTGGGCCGCAACGTCGGTTACCCGGTGGCCCTTGAAGGTGCCCTGAAGCTCAAGGAGTTGGCCTACATCCATGCTGAGGGCTTCGCTGCTGGCGAGCTCAAGCACGGCCCGATTGCACTCATCGATGAAGGTCAGCCGGTCTTCGTGGTGGTGCCCTCGCCGATGGATCGCCACTCCCTGCACGCCAAAGTGGTCTCCAACATCCAAGAGGTCCGCGCCCGCGGCGCTAAGACCATCGTGGTGGCCGAAGCTGGCGATGAGACTGTCAGGGACTACGCGGAGCAAGTCTTCTACGTCCCGGAGACCCAGCCCATGCTCATGCCGCTGTTGACTACTGTCCCACTACAGATCTTCGCCTGTGAACTGGCTACGGCCAAAGGCTACGACGTGGACCAGCCGCGTAACCTGGCTAAGTCTGTGACAGTCGAGTAGCAACAGCTGTAGAGCATCATGCAACTTACTATCGAAGATTGCTTCGAAGCCTGGAAGGCCGGTCCGTGGAGCGAATGAACACTATCCTGATCGGGCACAACCTTCAGAGCAACGCAATTGGACGTCTACTCTGCATGGCCGACATTGCGGCACAGGTAGGTGAAGTTCGGGTCGGAGCGTTTGGCAACTTGCCACTCTGGCGTGGAGCTGCCCAGTTTCAACATCCGGTGCTGCCGCTGAGTACGGAGTGGAGGTCTCAGCTAGACACATGGATCGGCGAGACCCTGGACGATAGTCATGTTGTGCTCTGGATATCCAAGGGTCTCCGCCCACTTGACGAAGTGGCACACTATGTCTCAAAGCACTATCCGCACGTATCCGTGATTCTGGATATAGACGACGATGACATCGGTCTGGCACATTCGTTCGCGAACGCGACCTTAATCAATCGAATCAAATTGAACCCGCTTAGGCGAGGGAGTAGCCGGTCGATTGAACGCAGCATAAGTTCTATCTCACAAGTTGCCGACGCATATACCTTTTCCACAAATTCTTTACGTTGCGAACTCTATCCACATCTGAGTCCGTTCAAAGTAATCCCACATGCTCGACCTCCGCGTGTGACGATCTCGGATGAGAAAGAGCCTATAGTAAGAAGCTTTGGCTTTTTTGGGACAATACGACCCCATAAGGGCGGCGATATGTTGCTCTCATTCATGAGGGCGAACAAGAATTGGACTATGGTCACTTTCCAGGGATGCGGCCTGGGTCAACCTAGAGATACCGACAGTAATTGGAGGGAAATTCCACCTAATACTCCTTTGATGGAGGCGTATGGATGCGTTGAAGTGTCGCTACTTCCAATGGACCTTTCCGACCGCGCAAGCCGTGTGCAACTCCCGGCCAAACTCATTGACGCTATGAGGGCAGGCAAACCGATTCTCGCCAGTCCAACCCCGGCCATATCCGAAATTGGTCAGGATGCTGTCATCTTCCTTTCGGAAACGGGGAACGACGTCGAACTTGTGGACGCGATGGAAACGGCCAGGAAATCATCGGTCAACGCCCGAGCGCTAGAACTATTCGATCAAAGCCTGAGTACTCCGCGTGTTGCGGAGAAGTTTTCGGCCCTGGTACGAAGTGTCATTGGGTCGTGATTTCTCCTCACCTCTTCCAGCGGGTATTGCATCCGGCTGTTTTGTCGCAGGCTATGAGCTTGCTGCTTTCGTTAGCGCTGATTGCCGCCCTTACAAGGCTCCTTCCTGCTTCCGGATATGCGGCCTACTCTGCATTTGCAGCAGTCTGGGCCATCGGGAATGCCATCGTCGGGACGGGGCTCGGCACTAGTGTCGCGCGAGATGTGGCTCGTGGTTCTAATCGTATATCGCTAAAGATTAGCGACCTAATCACTATATTTACCGCTTCTCTGGGCGTCTGCTTCTATTCCATATTAGCTGGACATCCAATTGTTATTTCTATACTGGGCGGCCTGAATATGGTAGGATTTATTGCTTTAGAAGTAGTGCTATCCGCTCTTCTGGGGCAGAAAAGACTCTGGCTCTACTTCGCCTGCCTCGTAGTTCGCCTGGGTATTCCCGTGGCTTTAGTACTGACTGCATCAATGGCTGTGGACGTTGACTTGACGACCGCTCTTTTTGCTGTGTTCATTGGAAACTGTTTCGTTTTTGTTCTGCGTGTCAGGAACGTGCGGATTGTAAGGAGTCGGGTCTCATCCTCCTACGGTGTTCAGGTCGGGATAATCAATTTCTGCCTCTGGTTTATTGCAGGATTCGACAAGATCTTTTTCGAGCAGGCTATCGAGCCGGTCGCTGCCGCCGGCTATGCGCTCGTATATGGATTGCTCGATAAGGGCTTCAGAAGTCTGTCCAATATCGTTATCACCGGCAAGCTCGGTGACGCGCTCGGCGGTAAGGGGACTCGACTTGGCTTTAAGTTCTATGTTGCTACATTTGTCATGGCCGTTTGTTCGGTACCACTGGCGCTCCTCTTTGCAAATGTGATTTCCGCTGGCAGATACTCTTTAGATGTCGGCGCTATTTGCATGATCGCCCTGGGCCTTATGTGCATGACTTGGGCGACGCCAAGTTATCTAGAACTTTTGAGCAGGGACCGTCTAACGTTGACATCCATACTCGCGTTGAGCATTGCGGCAGTCAATGGCGTCCTTGTTGCGGGCTTAGCTCCTGAGATTGGATACTTCGCGGGTGCACTTGGTAGTGCCCTCTGCTACTTGCTCTGGTTTCTTTGGTGTCGCTACGAGACTAAGAGGCTGGCGGCAGGGTACGGAAGTTGATTCCCGCAGTTGGCTCATCGTTAAACCCAGTCGTCTGCCGCGTTCGTAGAGAGATGCACCTATATGACGGGCGGTCAGCGAGATCCTGAGGTACTTGGTTGGTTTGTTTGCCGTCGCGTGTGATGGGCGAGAATGTAGACATGAAGTTTGATTCGAAGAAAAACTGGCTCGAATTCATAGAATGAAGATGGTGTCAACCCCGTGTACCTAGACCAAATCGCCGCTTATCCCATGCATGGATACCACAAATGGCTGACCGAAGGATATCGAACCAGAGACGCTCATCTGGTGGAGTGGTTCACTAAGTTGCGTCCGAGCACAACCATAGACGTCTATTCACGTCCGGACCCATGGCCGCTTCGCGAGTTGACATTGGCAAAATCTCGGAGTCGCCGCATGGGCACGCTGGCTGGCACTGTGGACGTTTCCAAGTCTGTGCTGCGAATCCCGCCGATGCGTGACAAGAAGAAGTGGTGGGTTGACTCAGTCAAGCTCTTCGATCCGGTGGCGACAGATACCCCAACTGTCGTATGGAATCCGATGCTTGGGCTTCGGTCTGACATTCATCGTATGAACGCCAATTTGCACTTCGACCTGCTGGACGACTGGTTGGTCCACGCTGCATTTCGGTCGATTCGACCAGAAATTTTAAGGTCCTACGGGCGCCTATTCGAAGTAGCGAGTAGCGTGTCGGCAAATTCCGAAGGTACGTTGGACCTCGCCCGTCGGTTTGGTAGGACGGACGCAGTACTTATTCCTAACGGCTGCGACCCGGAGAGATTCTCCGTAGAGTCAACTGCCAATGGACCGATCACCGTTGGTTACATTGGGAAAATGGGCCGTCGACTCGATGCTCAACTTATCGAAGCCGTAGTTGCTGCCTTCCCTGATTGGAAGTTTGTATTCGCTGGTCCGGTTTTGGAAAAGGGTTACATAGAAGGCGTAGCAGCTCGAGACAATGTCGAACTGCTCGGTGACGTTCCATATAGCTCCATTCCGCAACTACTCACGTCGTTCGACATCGGTTGGGTTCCTCACGACGTGGACCATGGCCAAGTGGGAGGCGACGCCATCAAAATCTATGAATACCGCGCAAGCGGACTGCCGGTGGTGACCACCCCGATCATTGGAACGGTTGAACGCCCTATGAAGGGCGTCCGTGTGATCTCGTCGGCGGACCAGGTGGAGTCATTTAGGTCGCTATCTGAGAATTGCGACCGTATCGCAAGGGAGCCCATGATGATCCCTGCAGACCTGACATGGAAGCAGAAGGCGATCACTATTCTGGATCTGATGTTGTCAAGTTGAAGGGTCTTGGATGTTTCTGGCCGTAACGGGTGGATGAGGCGGTGATGGTGAGCATGGTGGCGTAGCTGAAGGCCCGCCACCAACATGCTAGGGCGACAGGTACGGTCGACTTGGAGATTGGCCTTAGCTTGTTGTTTAACCCCTAATGTGACTTTCCGACCGGCTGGATCGGTGCTTTCTTGCGGTTTCTGCGGTCCTTTGGCCGTCCCGGGCCGGGGCGTGAGCGTTTCGGCGGACTGGCGGGACGGGCCAGGGTCCGGTGGATGTGGCGATAGCCTGCCCGCACCCGTGCGGGCGTGAGCCGCGTCGGGGCCAGTGGTCTCTGCCAGGGCAGCCGGTGGTCGGCGACCAGTGGCCTGGCGAGTCTGAGCTGGGTGTGGGCGGCCACGATGAGCCAGGTCCACCGGTCGGCCGCTTCCGGGTCACGGAGATGGGGCCGTGCCCAGCCCAGGGACTGCTTGAGGAAGCGGAAGGTGTGCTCCAGGTCGAATCGGCGGATGAACATCGACCACCAGTGATCGAGTTCGGCACCGCTGTCCGGGACCGGCTTCGACACCCACAGCCACACCGGTTTCGGATCACGATTACCGGGCAGGCGCTCCACTCGCAGGCCCACGACGGTGCCGGCGATGATGGGCAGCGGCCCGACATGGTCTTTCCATCCGCCTCGGGACTCGAGCCTGGGGTGCATCCGTGCGAACGCAGTCGTCTCGGCACGCCCGTACCTGGCAGTGTTGTTGTCGGTGGCGACCGTGGGACCGGGGTGGGTGACCGTATCGGCCAGCACCAGTCTGGCTCCGTGCCTGGGCGCCCGGCCCTTCGTGGGGCCCTGGCGTGCCCCGGCCGGGGCGTGGAACACCCGGTCCGAGCGGAGCCTGCCGACCAGCGTGACCGGCAGGTCCCCGAGGAGGAAGGCCAGGCGGACCACGTCGTAGCCGGCATCCATGACCACCAGGATGTTCGGGTCCCCGAACCGGTAGTGCCCGGACTTCGTGAGTTCGTCGACGACGGTGCGAAGTTGGGCGGCCGTCACGGCTGTCGCGTCGTCGTCGGGATGCAGGCGGGCCGCGTCCAGCACGGCCGTCCAGGACGAGGCTCCGGCTTCGAGGGCGGCGACGAAGGAGTAGGGCCAGCCCGGGATCATCTGCGCCTGCCCGCGGCCGCGGGCGTAGGTGTGGCAGAACGACCGGGCCGGGCTGGTGCCCGCATCGGGCCGCAGCCAGTTCGACACGTCCACGGCCAGCACCATTCGCTCCCGCCCATCGGGGCCGATGACCTTCGGCAGCGGCCCGGCACAGACCAGGGAGCGCAGCCGGCCGGAATCGACCATCCCGGCGTTGAGCCCGTCATACAGGGCACCGTGGCCCCGCCGGTGTTCTGCCTCCAGGGAGAGCCGGGCCAGATCGGTGACCTTCGACGGTGCGCACGACACCGCGTCGGTCAGCTCGAACAGCGCATCCCCTCGACGGCACAGGCACGAGTACAGGCCGGTGCGGAACCGGTCCAGACACCCCGCCCCGTCCCGGGGTAGCGGAGAAAGTGTCAGGTCGTCGATAATCATGACGCAGCCGCCGTTTCGATCGCCTCTTGGTCTGGTAACCAGAAGCATCAAAGACGGCGGCTGCACTGCGCCCATCGACACGCCGAGGAAGTCAACAACCGGCGAGTCACAGGTTAAACAACAAGCTTAGAGATTGCGTGGTTAGGGGCTCATTGCCACTGGTACTGCTTGGCAGCGCGGTCGTCCCACCGGAACCGGTCCATGATTCTTGAGCAGCCGACGTAGCACGATGATGGCTGTCAAGGGACACCGGGACCTCCCCGTGGGCGGACATTGGATCTCCCTGTCGGCGGACACGTTATCTCCCTGTCTGCGGTCAGTTGATCTCCCTGTCGGTTTAGATCAGGGGTTTGACTCCGCGCCCTGTGGTGGCCTCGGCGTGGCGTAGCGAGGCGCCCTCGGTGACGATGACATGAGCGTGGTGCAGGAGCCGGTCCACGGCCGCGGTGGCCAGGGTGGTCGGCATGAAGGAGTCAAAGCCAGAGGGGTGGATATTGGAAGTCACCGCAAGGCTGCGGCGTTCGTAGGTGGCATCCACGAGTCGGTAGAACGCCTCAGCTGCGGCCTGCCCGGTAGGCAGCATGCCGATGTCATCCACGACGACGAGTTCGGCGCGGGTGATCCTGGCCAGGACCTTGCTGGTGGAGCCGTCGACGGCGGCCCGGTTGATCGCGGTGGTGAGGGATTCCAGGGTGAACCAGGAGACGCGCATGCCGGCGTCGATGACCCGGTGGGCCAGGGCCTCGACGAAGTGGGTCTTGCCGGTGCCGGAGGGCCCGGTGATGGTCAGGTTCTCGCCGCGGTGGATCCATTCCAGGGTGGCCAGGGCGGACTGGGTGGGGGCGGGGATCGAGGAATCGGCCTCGCGCCAGGAGTCGAAGGTCTTGCCGGCAGGTAGCCCGGCGGCTTTGCGACGAGCGGCCCGGGTGGCCTCGTCCCGGCCTCGAATCTCTTCGGTGAGCAGCACGCGCAGCACCTCGGTGGGGTCCCACCGCTGGGCCTTGGCGGTGGCCAATACCTCCGGGGCCACGGCCTGAATATTCGGAGTACTGAGGTCCACTCGTATTGGGGTTGGGAGCCGGTGGCCGGTTGACGCATTTGCTGTCTTCGGAGCCACCGTTATTGTCGTTCGGAGCCACCTGCTTAGGCTCCTTCCGCCGGNGGCTGGACGGTGTAGGTGAGGTTGATGCCGAAGCGGGAACCGTCGCCGAGCAGGCGGTGGAAGGCGCCGGCGTCGTGGCCGGTGGTGATGATCAGGATGTCCTGGATGCCGGCCAGGATGAGGGTGGACAGCGGGTAGTAGATCATCGGTTTGTCATAGACCGGGACCAGTTGTTTGCTCACACCCAGGGTGATCGGGTGCAGCCGGGAGCCGGTGCCCCCGGCCAGAATGATGCCCTTCATCGACAACTCCGTTCGCGCTTACGCTGAATCTGCCAGGCAGCGAGCGTGCCACCGGTTTTACATAACGACTTTAGCGCCTTACTGGATCCGAATTCGTCGGATGCAGGCGGGTTGCGGCAGTTGATCCGTGACTCGCTGCAGATGCAAGGGTGTTATCCAGTTATGGTTGAGAAGTGAGCAACCTTCTCGTCACCGGCGGTGCCGGATTCATCGGATCCAACTTTGTCCATTACGTCATTCGCGAAACAGATCTAAACGTCACGGTGCTGGACAAGCTGACTTACGCCGGTAATCGGGCCACCTTGGCAAGTCTGCCGGAGGACCGCCTGTCCTTCGTGCAGGGGGACATCGCAGACGCAACCCTGGTGGACGGGTTGGTGCGAGACGCGGACGTGGTGGTGCACTACGCAGCCGAATCCCACAATGACAACTCGCTCCACGACCCGCGGCCCTTCGTGGACACCAACATCCTTGGCACCTACACCCTCATCGAGGCCGCCCGCCGACACGACGTTCGGTTTCACCACATCTCCACGGACGAGGTCTACGGGGACCTGGAGCTGGACGCCCCGGAGCGGTTCACCGAGACCACTCCCTACAACCCGTCCAGCCCGTACTCCTCCACCAAGGCCGGCTCCGACCTGCTCGTGCGGGCCTGGGTGCGCTCATTCGGGCTGCGGGCCACCATCTCTAATTGCTCCAACAACTACGGCCCCTATCAGCACGTGGAGAAGTTCATCCCGCGCCAGATCACCAACGTGATCGATGGCGTCCGTCCCCGGTTGTACGGGGAAGGGCTCAACGTCCGTGACTGGATCCACGCCAACGATCATTCTTCGGCCGTCCTGACGATCCTCGAGCGGGGCGCCGTGGGGGAGACGTACCTCATTGGGGCAGATGGCGAGCAAAACAACAAGGCCGTGATTGAATCCATCCTCGAGATCATGGGCGAACCTACCGGGGCCTACGACCATGTGATCGACCGCTCCGGACATGACTTGCGCTATGCGATCGACTCCACCAAGCTGCGCACCGCGCTGGGCTGGACTCCGCAGTATTCGGACTTCCGAGCGGGTCTAGAGGCCACGGTGAAGTGGTACCGCGAAAACGAAGCGTGGTGGAGGCCTCAAAAGGCGGCCACCGAAGCAAAGTACCAGACGACCGGGCAGTGAGCAGGAGCATGAACTACGGGAAACTCCTCAACGCGCAGACAACCACCATCCCCGGGCTCACCATTTTCGACCTGTCCGTGCACGGGGACAACCGCGGCTGGTTCAAGGAGAACTGGCAGCGGCAGAAGATGACCGAGCTCGGCCTGCCGGACTTTGGGCCGGTACAGAACAACATCTCCTTTAACGCCAGCCGAGGCACCACTCGGGGCATACACGCCGAACCCTGGGACAAGTACATCTCCGTGGCCACAGGATCCGTCTTCGGCGCTTGGGTGGACCTGCGCCAGGGCAGCACCTTCGGCCGGGTGTTCACCGCCGTGATCGACCCGTCCACGGCGATCTTCGTGCCCCGGGGGGTCGGCAACGCCTTCCAGTCCCTCGAGGACAACACTGCTTACACCTACTTGGTCAACGACCACTGGTCCGCCGAGGCCCAGGCGCAGTACACCTTCCTCAACCTCGCCGACCCCACGGCGGCCATCGACTGGCCCATCACCTTGGACGAGGCCGAACTCTCGGACAAGGACCGCGCCCACCCGCCCCTGGCCGAGGTGGTGCCCATGGCTCCGTCGACCACGCTGGTGCTGGGGGCCACCGGCCAGCTCGGCCGGGAGCTGGTCCGCCAGCTGGCTGACCGTCCCGGCGTGGAGTTTCTGGGACGGGACCGGTTCGACCTGGCCGACCCGGCCGCCGTCGGGAGCATCGACTGGCGCCGCGTGGGCACCGTGGTGAATGCCGCCGCCTATACCGCGGTGGACGAGGCCGAGGGCGGGGGCCAGGCCGCATGGGCGGCCAACGCCGAGGGCGTGGCGCGGCTAGCCCAGGCCTGCGCGCAGCACCAGGTGACGCTCATCCACATCTCCACGGATTACGTGTTCGACGGCACCAAGGATGGCGCCTACACCGAGTCCGACCCGCTGCGACCGGTCAACGCCTACGGGACCTCGAAGGCGGCGGGGGACCTGGCCGTCGGCGTGGTGCCGCGCCATTACCTGCTGCGGACCTCGTGGGTGATAGGGGACGGGAAGAACTTCGTGCGCACCATGCAGTCACTGGCGGAGCGCGGGAGCGCCCCGTCCGTGGTCTCCGACCAGGTCGGCCGATTGACCTTCACCCGGGACCTGGCCGAGGCCATCATTCACCTCCGCAACGGCAACGCTCCCTATGGGACGTACAACGTGACGAACGGCGGGGAGCCGGGGAGTTGGGCGGAGGTCGCCCGGCGCGTCTACACGCACGCTGGCCGCCCTTCGCTGGACGTCACCGAGGTGACCACGGAACAGTACTTTGCTGGGAAGTCCGTGGCGCGGCGGCCGCTGAACTCGGTGCTGGACCTGTCCAAGCTCGAGGCCTCCGGATTCACGCCGCGGGACCAGTGGGAGGCCCTCGAGGAGTACCTCGCGGCCTCACAGGCGTAGACTCGGATCACACCGGCATCTGGGCTCCATCACCATAGACTGTTCTTCGGAATCCGCTTCCATCCGAGGAGACACATGGTCGAGACCACTGCCGGCGTGCCCTACCCCCTGGGCGCCACACCGGACGAGGACGGGGCGAATTTCGCGCTTTCCGTCGGCGAAGCCGCCGAGAAGGTGGAGTTGTGCCTCGTGGACGCTGACGGCGCCGAGACCTGCGTGGAGCTGACAGAGCGCTCTGGGAACACCTGGCATGCGTACGTGGCCGGTGTAGGCGATGGGCAGAAGTACGCCTACCGCGTGCACGGCCCCTGGGACCCGGCGTCCGGACTGCGGTACAACGCTGCGAAGATCTTGCTGGACCCGTACGCCAAAGCGATTACGGGTGACTTCAACTGGGGCCAGTACCAGTTCTCCTACGACTTCGAGGACCACGACGCGATCGACACCTCGGACTCGCTGGGTCACACCATGCTGGGCGTGGTGGTGGACGATTCCTTCGACTGGGGCGAGGACGAGCAGCCGGACATCCCCTTCAACGAGACCGTCATCTACGAGACCCACGTCAAGGGCATGACCAAGTTGCACCCGGAGGTCCCCGAGGAAGCGCGGGGGACTTACGCCGGATTGGCCCACCCCGCAGTGCTGGAGCACCTCAGGAAGCTGGGCGTGACGGCCGTGGAACTGATGCCAGTGCACCAGTTCACCAATGACTCCTCCCTGCAGGACAAGGGGCTCTCCAACTACTGGGGGTACAACACCCTGGGCTACTTCGCCCCGCAGAACACGTACTCCTCGGCCGGGGACACCGGAGGGCAGGTGCGCGAGTTCAAACAGATGGTCAAGGACCTGCACGCCGCCGGGCTAGAGGTGATCCTGGACGTGGTCTACAACCACACCGCGGAGGGCAACCACATGGGGCCCACTCTGTCCTTCCGCGGCATCGACAACGTGAACTACTACCACCTGGTGGAGGGCGACGAGCGCCACTACATGGACTACACCGGGACCGGGAACTCGCTGAACCTCTCCCACCCCATGGTGCTGCAGCTGGTCATGGACTCGCTGCGCTACTGGGTGCAGGAGATGCACGTGGACGGCTTCCGGTTCGACCTGGCCACCACGCTGACGCGTTCGGAGGGCGAGCGGGGCCCGGACATGCTGGGTGGGTTCTTTGACGTGGTCCGCCAGGACCCCGTGCTGCGTACCGTCAAGCTCATCGCTGAGCCCTGGGACGTGGGTTGGGCCGGCTACCAAGTGGGCAACTTCCCGGGGTTGTGGAGTGAGTGGAACGGGAAGTACCGGGACTCCGTGCGGGACTTCTGGCGCGGCGAGCCCGGAACGCTGGCGGAGTTCGCCACCCGCATCACCGGTTCAGCCGACCTCTACGAGGACGACGGGCGCACCCCGCGGGCCTCCGTGAACTTCGTGACCGCCCACGACGGCTTTACGCTACGCGACCTCGTCTCGTACAACGAGAAGCACAACGAAGCCAACGGCGAGGACAACAACGACGGCGAATCCCACAACAGCTCGTGGAACTGCGGCGTGGAGGGGGACACCGAGGACGCCGAGGTCCTCAAGCTCCGTGCCCAGCAGCAGCGGAACTACCTGGCGACGCTGATGATCAGCCAGGGCGTGCCGATGATCAGCCACGGCGACGAGCTGGGGCGAACGCAGCAGGGCAACAACAACGTCTACGCCCAGGACAATGAGCTCTCCTGGATCCACTGGGACGAGGCTGACGAGGACCTCATCGAGTTCACCTCGCGGGTGGTGGCACTCCGGCAGGATCACCCCGTGTTCCGGCGCCGGCGGTACTTCGACGGCCGACCCGCCGCACGCGCCGATGCGATGGCGTTGCCGGACATCGTGTGGCTCGAGCCGGATGCCACGGCCAAGGACGAGTCCGACTGGGAGACCTACTACGCCAAGTCGATCGCCTTCTTCCTCAACGGCCATGACCTGACGGAGACCGAGCGGGGTACCGATGACGGGACCGGGGGTGACCACGACTTCTACGTGCTGCTCAACGCGTATTGGGAGCCGGTGGAGTACACCCTGCCTGGTGAGCCGTTCCCGGATTCCTGGGATCTGGTGGTGGACACCGCCGACGCCACCCCGGACACCACCGAGTTCTCCGCCGGGGACAGGATCTCCGTGCCCGGCCGGGGCATTGTGATCCTGCGGTCTGCCCAGCGGTGACCGGAACGCGGACGAGGGTCGCGCCGGCCGTTGAGGCCTACCGGGGTTCGCAAAGTCGCCGTAGGGGGCTGAAGGTTGGTCTGATGGCCGTTGGGGCCGTCGTCGGACTGTACTTGCTGTTGGCGACATGGTTGGTCCTGTTTCCTCGCACCAACCCGGCGCCGCGGGTGGATGCCTTGTTGGTGCTGTACACCGAGGATGCTGTCTATGACCGAGCGGTGGAGATGGCCAACGAGGGTGTGACAGATTTGCTCATCGTCTCTCAACCTTACGGTGCCGACGACCGGCTCTGCGGCGGGTCTCGGACAGATACTGAGGTAGAAGTTGTTTGTTTCAGCCCCGAGCCCGTCACGACCCAAGGCGAGGCCATCATGGGCTCGGAACTGGCTCGAGATCGCGGCGTGGAAACACTGGGCCTGTTGACCTTTGATAACCACCTGGAGCGTGCGCGAATGGTCGTCTCCCGCTGCTGGGATTCAGATCTGCGCCTCTACGAGTTTCATCGGGACTTCAGTCTCCACGAGCGTGCCTACCAAGTGGTCTACGGCGTTGCGGCCTTTGGGAAAACGTCCTTGACTCCGGGTTGCACCACAGAATTTCCCCGACCCATTGAGCGGTCGGTCGAGTGGGTCAAGGATCTAACGCGTCCGAACCCCTGAAATATCGAGCTCGCTAGTACGCGCCATCCTTACCGATGACGGCTTTGGCGGTTCGGCCGAGGATCAGCAGGTCCTGGAGGAAGGACCAGTTCTCGACGTAGTACAAGTCCAGCCGCACGGATTCGTCCCAGCTCAGGTCGGACCGACCGCTGACCTGCCACAGTCCGGTAATTCCAGGTTTGACGAGCAAGCGCCGGGATACATGCTGTTCGTAATCCTCGACTTCAGCGGGAAGTGGAGGGCGAGGGCCCACCAAGGACATATCTCCTACAAAGACGTTCCAAAGTTGAGGCAGTTCGTCGATGGAGTAGCGGCGAATGAAGGCTCCGAACTTGGTGATCCGCGGGTCATCTTTCATCTTGAAAAGTACGCCGGCGCCCTCATTCTGCTCTTGGAGCTTGGCGAGTCGCGCCTCGGCATCCACCACCATGGAGCGGAACTTGTGCATGTGGAACCGTTCGCCGTTCTTGCCAACGCGTTCCTGGTGGAAGAAAGCCGGTCCAGGATCGTCGATTTTAACGGCGAGTGCGAAGGCAAGGAGGAAGGGCGACATCAAGAGAAGGCCGACACCGGAAGCGAGAATATCAAAGGATCGCTTGAGGAAGGCTTCAGGACCGGCAAGCCGCGGAGTCGACACATGAATTAGGGACAAACCGGCTACGGGCTGGGCATGGATGCGCGGTCCCGCGATGTCCGTAAGCGCTGGCGCCATGATCTGGCTGATGCGGCGCTCGGCGAGCTCCCATCCCAGTTGACGCACGGTTCTCGTCTTGAGCGGCGCACCGGCGGAGATCGCCAACGCGTCGGCATCGTAGTCCTCCAGAACTCGAAGGATCTCGGGGATTGACTGCGAAACACTGGCGACCGGGAGTGAGAGGCCTTCCTCGCCCTCGGGACCGGTGAGACTATAGCCCGGCAGGATGGAGGCGACTGGTTTGTACCCCGCGCCGGGAACGCCGGATAAGGATCTATGAAGGTGCTGGACGGCGCTGGGTCCGCCTAGGAGGACCACGCGCCGTATCGAACGACCAGAAGTACGCTCGCGGACAAGTTGCCGTCGCAGGACCCACCGCCCGATAAGGAGTGCCACAATTCCAAGCGGGAGGGCAATGCCCACGTAGCCACGCGCCAGATCAAGTTGGAAGACGTACGAGATGATGGCGATCAGCCCAAATAGATAGAGGGACGCCATGGCCACTCGCTTGTATTCGTCTGGGCCTGCACCGAGGATCTTCAGATCTCGAGACTTGAAAAAGCTCAAGAACATCCACCAGGCGATGCCCACAAAGATGCTGAAGGAAACGTAGGACGCATCCCAAGCGCCCTGGATTTCCGCGCCCGCTGAGAGGCCGAAACGAAGCGTTTGCGCACAGGCCACCGACGCCGTGATCGCGACTGCGTCTACAACGCCCATCCTCGAAACGACTCTGATGGTCCACGGCCTGTTGCGTGCAACTGCTCTACCGGATTCCGTGTGTTCGAGTACTGCCGCAGGCATGACGTGCAGAACCTCCAGTTTGCTCCCCGGTGCGGCCCATTTTGGTTCAGGTCCGCGATATGATCCACGATGACAACAGGCTCTGCGACTTTTAGGCGTGAGCCCTCGTACGGCCATTGCAGCGACGGTTTAACTGTAACGGACATTGATGTCTTAGCCGTTTCTGTTCATCTCAATGCCGGGCTGTTGCAGCCCGAATCATCGGGGAAAGGAGCGACAACCAGCAAGCAAGTCAGACGAAGAAGTAATACAGGTTCTTCAACTGGCCTTGTCAAGCCTCGAATACTGCCTCTAAGGGCTGGAGCGTTACTGACCTCCCGATAGGATGATCCGCATGATCATCGGCATTGGCGTGGACGTCGTCCTGGTAACCCGTTTCAAGCAGCAATTGGCCAAGGCACCGGCCCTGCGGGACCGCCTCTTCACGCCAGCTGAGCGTGAACTCAACACCCGGTCCCTCGCCGCCCGCTTCGCGGCCAAGGAGGCCGTGGCCAAGGCCCTCGGTGCTCCGGCCGGCATGAACTGGCAGCACTGCCAGATCGACATTGACGCCGCCGGTGCCCCCCACGTCGTGGCCATCGGTACCGTAGCCGACGTGGCCGATGCCAAGGGCGTCAAGAAGTGGCATCTGTCCCTCAGCCACGACGGAGACGTGGCCACCGCAATGGTCGTCGCCGAAGGCTGAGGTCGCGAAGAGCCTGCCTTAGATTCTTGAGCAGACCAATGCCGAGCAGAATGGATGGGTTAAGCGTGGCCCATGGTTTACAGCAGTAAGGCCTAAGGCCCTCTCTGGTTACGAGTGCAGTTCGCTTAGCGCAGATGGCGCCATGTGGTGTTTTGGCTATGATGGAACTGGGCTAATCCGGCATTTAGGTAAGGCTGGACACGACGAAGGCCCCGCACGGTGGCGGGGCCTTGGACATCGTCTATCCCGTCTGGCGCGGTTGGTTAGAACGTGGTCGGCACGTCAGGCCGTGGTGTCATCTTTGATGAGCCCCATTTTTTCCAGTGCGGTGAGTAGATTGGCCAGCGCTGTTCCATCGGAACGCGAACCGCGAATTGTTGGTTTACCAGTGGGAGTAGCGCCGAAGAATCCGAGAGGTCCTGTGCCTAGTTGAATGCCACGCGAGGAGCGGTGAAACCGAATCACATCACCGAGGTTACCGCCGCGATCGTCGCGGGCGATCAGCACGAGATCAGAGCCAGCATTGCCCCCATGCTCTGTGGCACTGTCGCGGCGCAGGAGCCAGCGATCGGTTCCGCCAGCCTGGAATGATAGTACCGACAGAGCGCCTTCTGCTCCGTTGATACGCAACGTCCGGTGGCCGGATCCCGCGCCAACGGTGGCATCATTCGTCACTTGGACATCCCCAAACAGGGACGCCCCCAGCGGCGCATACACACTCCAGTTCTCATGAGTTCCCACGGTCTGTGGCTCGATGTGGAGTCCGTAGACTCGGTTCACAGTGAACCCGCGGGGCGGTGCGGCCACGGTTTGAGCCCGAATCAGCGAGAAGTTCGTCAGAATACCGGTTGGAGTGCCTTGCCAATGCAGGTTCGCAGTGATGGAGCGGGCGTCTGAAATCTGGCTATTGCCGGCCGTGCCCGAGACCGCCGTGGTGGCCTCGAAGGCATTGAGAAATGTGGCGTTCTGAATCGCTTCTAGTCGCAATTCGGAGGCTCCGCCGACGTGGACGAGTTGGCCCATGTCTCCCTTCAAGCGGTGCTGCAGGTACATGGCCTGAGACTCTTTCTTGGGGTTCAAGCGTTGCTTGCCCGCCACCCACACGTCCGTGTCATACGGCTGCGTGAACCCGTGTCCATTGATTCTGAACTGTGATGCCTGGCCTATCAGATTGACGCCCGCAGAGAAGGACTGCTCGTTCGCAAATGTGCGCGGTTGGACCACCACATTGTCAAGGGCGGCACGTGTCTGGGTGCTTTCGTCCTTGATCTTCGCCGCGATCTGCGCGTCACTTACCTCGGCTGGGGCCTGTTCGACGTTGAGGCCTGCCGACGCCACGACGCCAGCTGCTGCTGCTGCCAGGGTGGCTCGACGGGTCGGTGTGCTGAAATAACCTTCAGACATGTTCGCTACCGCCTTGCTTGGGGTGGATCCCCCTCCGTTCCCAAGACCCTAGATCTGGGTCTTGCCATCAGGAACACGAGTCGGTACCTGCCGTTGCGTGTACTAAGCCATCGGAATCGCGTAATTGCACTCGAATGCCGACAGCGGGTTGATCGCCACTGTCGCGGGTTCCATCTTTGTTTCAATCGCACCCCTCCAGATGATCGTGGCCGCCGATGGAGGCCTACTTCTCCTGTGAGTGAAGCGCCCTGGGTTTGGTTCCGAGTCTCACGAAGGAGAATCGGTACATGCCCAAGAAGTTCACCCCTGAGTTCCGCGATCGAGCGGTCCGGATGGTCCTCGACCGACAAGCCGCTGAAGGTGGTCCCTGGATGCCGGCCAGGATGAGGGTGGACAGCGGGTAGTAGATCATCGGTTTGTCATAGACCGGGACCAGTTGTTTGCTCACACCCAGGGTGATCGGGTGCAGCCGGGAGCCGGTGCCCCCGGCCAGGATGATGCCCTTCATGGTCTCGAACCTAGGGGGAGGCTGTTGACGGGATAAGGCGGGCCAGTACTCGTCTTCTACGCGGTTTCACCGGGGGCACGGTGGTGCGCTGCTCTCGACCTGCCTGTTGGTATTGAATGGCATTGACGCTCGTGAGGATGAAAAATAAAGTCCTGCCAGGAATGAAGCTTCAACAGTTCATTCGCCCAGCGAGTGATCCTCCGCCGCTGGCATTTCCCACCCTCTTTTCCGTCCGTCTCACGGCGCCCTCTTCCAAGGGTGTTTCAAGCATCGACTCATAGGGGCACCCATGACCACCCAACCCTCCACCCGCTACCGCACCGAGTACGTCCGGAATCGGCGCCGCATCAGCACGAGCACGATAGTCCCCGCGGTGTTGATCCTGGTGGCCATGATGGTCTTCTTCGCCATGCTCCTTATTTTGGGGTAGGGGTCAGGTGCCTGGAGGGACCGTGTCGCGCAGATGAGCCGTTCGGTGCCTGTGACGGGTGGAAGAATGGCAGGCACTATGTCGACTGACTATCTGCCCGAGCAACGCCCTCCCTTCCGGGACCGCCCCCGCGCCGGATCCGGGCCCACCGGCACCTCCAGCACCACGGGACCACTGAAGCGCAACGGGCCGGCCGAGCGCGCGGCCGTCGTGGACCTGGCTGCCATCCGGCACAACGTGGCCACGCTGCGTTCCTGGGTTCAGCCGGCCGCGCTGATGGCCGTGGTCAAGGCGGATGCCTACGGCCACGGCGCGTTGCCCGTGGCCCGCGCCGCCCTGGACGCCGGAGCGACGTGGCTCGGGCTGGCCCACGTCTCCGAAGCCCTCGAACTGCGGGAGGCCGGCGTCTCCGCGCCCATGCTCGCCTGGCTGCACACCACCGGCACCCCCTTCGGCCGGGCTGTGGAGGAGAACATCGACCTCGGAGTCTCCGGCTGGGAACTCGAGCCCATTGCCGAGGCCGCCCAGCGCCTGGAGCGTCCGGCCCGCGTGCACCTGAAGATCGATACGGGGCTGGGCCGCAACGGGGCCACCATCGAGGACTGGCCGGCCGTGGTGGCCCGCGCCGCCGAGTTGCAGGAATCCGGCCTGATCCGCGTGGTCGGCATCTTCTCTCACCTGGCCGTGGCCGATGAGGAGGACCGCGAGGCCGAGACCGACGAGCAGCTCGAACTGTTCCACCAGGCCGTCGAGACCGCGCGTGAGGCCGGGGTAGACCCGGATGTGCGGCACATCGCCAACACCCCGGGGATCCTGCACCGGCCCGACTCCCACCTGGACCTCGTCCGCGCCGGCCTCGGCATCTACGGGCTCACTCCCTTCGCGGACCGCCCCGCCGCGGACTTCGACCTGATCCCCGCCATGACCGTCACCACCACGGTGGCGCAGAACAAGGCGGTGCCCGCCGGCCAGGGGATCTCCTACGGCTACCGTTATCGCACCTCGGCGGCCACGCGCCTGGCGCTCATCCCGCTCGGCTACGCGGACGGCATCCCGCGCCCGACGATCGCGGCACCCGTGGCCATCGGTGGTCAGCGGTATGAGGTGGCCGGGCGGATCGCCATGGATCAGTTCGTGGTGGACCTGAAGACCGACGACACCACGGTGGCCCCGGTGGGCGCCACCGTGGAGCTGTTCGGACCGGCTTCCGGGATCTCGGCCGATGAGTGGGCCGCTGCCGCCGGCACCATCAACTACGAGCTCGTGACGCGGATCGGTTCCCGTGTGCCGCGGATCCACGTGGACACCCGGCCCGGCGAAGACGTGGGTGCCCCGACGGGGGAGAGCCGGTGAAGGACCTGACCGGGGCGGCCTCGCGACTGCCCGAGTCGGTGCTGCGGATCGAAGTGGATCTGGAGGGGGCTGAGGCGACACAGGCGTGGGCCGCGCGCCTGGCATCCGTGCTGCGCGCCGGGGACGTGCTGATCCTGACCGGTGAGCTCGGCGCGGGCAAGACGACCTTCACGCAGGGCCTCGGCGCCGGACTCGGCGTGCGGGAAGGCATCATCTCGCCGACCTTCGTGATCTCCCGGATCCACCCCTCGTTGGTGGAGCGATCGGATGGTACTGGTGGTTCGGATGGGTCGGGGGGTTCTGACCGTGGGGGACCGGACTTGGTGCACGTGGACGCGTACCGGCTGGGCTCGGTCGGAGAGCTGTCTGACCTGGACCTGGATGCCACCGTGGACCGCTCCGTGACCGTGGTCGAGTGGGGGCGGGGACTGGCCGAGTCGTTGGCCGGCTGGCCTGACGATCCGGACGCCTCCTGGCTGGACATCGAGCTGATCCGAGCCACCGGCAGCGGCGAGCCGGGCGACGCCGGCACGCGGGCTGACGCTGAGGCCGGAACCATCATCACCGACTTCTCCGACGAGGACGGCACCGGCGCAGACGAGACGCGCACCGCCGTCGTGCTGGGATATGGGCCCCGCTGGGCCGAAGTGGAATTGCCCGCTGAGCCATCCTGCTCACCGCCGTCGCCCTTCTGACTGCACCTGGAGGTCGACAGTGCCCCGTTTTCCGGAAGGAACTCTCCGGAAAACGGGGCACTGTCGACCGCTGGTTGGGTTGGGCGGAGTGTGGACTAGCTCTGGTCGGCCACCATGGTCTGGTAGCGGTAGAGCAGGGTGGCGACCTCGGCGCGGGTGATCGGTCGGTCGGAGCGGTAGGTGTCGTCCTGATAGCCGATGGAGAGGCCTTCGGAGGCCAACCAGGTGATGGCTTGGTAGTGGGCGTCATCGGCAGGAACGTCGGTGAACTCGGAGTCCTTCGGTCCCAGGTGCTCGGGCTTGATGGCCCGGTGCAGGAAGGAAGCGAACTCGCCGCGAGTCACCTCGCGGGCGGGTTTGAAGGTCCCGTCGGCGTAGCCGGTGGTGATGGACTGATCCTGGGCAGCGGCCCAGGAGATCGGCTCGTAGTGGGTGTGACCGGCCTCGACGTCCGGGAACGGAGCGCCCTCGGCGGTGTATTCCGGATCGAGGTAGCGGTAGATGAAGGCCAAGGACTCGCCGCGAGAGATCTCACGGTCCTTGCCGAAGCTCCCGTCTGAGTAGCCGTGGGTCAGCCCGGCGTCCTGCAGCCAGCGGACCGGGGTGTAGTGGCGAGATCCGGGGGCGTTGTCCGTGAAGTCCGCGGCCGGCTCCTCCGGCTCGGTGGAGCCCTCGGTGACCTCGAAGGTCAGGGACTCGGTCGAGACGTTGCCGTGCACGTCCGTGGCGGTCACCTCGGCGGTGTGCTCACCGGCCTCCAGGCCCGCGGACAGGGGCAGGCGCCACAGGTGGGAGGTGCGGTCCGCCACCGAGCCGCCGTGCACCAGCTGCTCCTGAACGGCTGTCGGGTCCGAGTACTCGGCGCCAACGTACTGCTCCTCGCCCTCCATCGGCTGAGTGCGCTCGGCTGCCTGGGCCTCGCCGCCGTCCACCGAGACCTCCACGGTGGAGCCGGTGGCGCCCATGAAGAAGTTGGTGGTCAGCCAGGTGTCCGCCAGCTCGTCCTGGCCCACGGTGAGCGGGTTCTCGAACTCCGGTGCGGCGTCCTCGGAGTCGATGTGCTCCTCGAACCAGCCGCGGTAGGCCGGGGTGTTCAGGCCCAGGGCCATCTGGTCGGAACCGTCGTCGCCGGTGCGGGTGAAGTACTCGGAGACCTGGTTGCCCTCCAGGTCCATGGTGAGCACGCCCGGGTAGGCACCGTCCCGCTGCAGGGCGGTGGGGTAGCCGCCGTCGAGCATCTCGCCGGAGTACCAGTCACCGGAGATGGCGCCCACCGTCAGATGGGGGAAGGGCAGCTGGTCAACGTCGAACAGCTCCTTCCAGGAGGCCAGGCTGTCGCCCTCGCGCATGTTCTCGATCGCGTGCACGTGGCCAGCCAACGAGATGGCCTCGCGGCCCTCCAGCAGCTCGTAAATCTCCTTGACCTGGTCGGTCTGGTGCTGCGTGCCGCCCTGGTCCGCGAATCCCAGAAGCGGGATGTGGGCGGCGATCACCACGAGCTTGTCCTTGGGAGTGTTGGCGATGTCCTGGCGGAGCCACTCCATCTGCTCCTCGTCAATGGCCCCGTTGTACAGGGTGTCACCGGAGAAGGGGTACTCCACGTTGTTCAGTGCCACGAAGTGGGCATCACCCACGTCATAGGAGTAGTACTCGGGGCCGAGGCCCGCGCGGTAGGAGTCGAAGGCGTGCTCCTGCTCCGTGGCGTCGAAGTCGATGTCATGGTTGCCGGGCAGGAAGCGGGCCGGTCCGTTGATCATCTCCGTCAGGGTGCGGATGCCCGGGTAGAGGGACAGGTCGTCACCGGCCACGTCCCCCACGAACAGGGCGCCGCAGTTCTCATAACCGGAGCGGGCCGCGAGGTCGGCGAACGCGCCGGCGCGAGCGTACTCGATCTCCTCCTCGGTGTAGGTCTGCACGTCCCCGCCCACCAGGCACTCCTGGGTGGAGGCGGCGGCGTCCTCGTCTTGCGCCAGTGGGAAGTTGACAGCGTCCGGCAGGGGGCCGGTGGGCTCGAGGCCGCCGTACTTGAGTTCGGGGGAGCCCTCGGGCAGGTGGTGGTAGTGGAACTGGGCCACGTTGTCCTGGTCCACGGGCACCTGGTAGCCGGCGGGCTGGGTGACGAAGGCCGTCATGTTGTCGAAGGCCGGCAGCTCGTAGGCGCCGTCCTCATCGGTGGTGACCACATCGCGGCCGTTGGAGACGGTGACGTCGGCGATGCCGGGCTCGTCCTCGTCCTGGGTGGAGTTCTGGTTCCGGTCGTCGAAGACCACGCCCTCGAGGACCTCGGGGGTCTGGTTCGTCCCCTCAACCACCTCGACGGCGCCGCGGTAGGCGCTCTCGTCCCAGGCGGCGCCGGCCTGCTCGGCAGTCTCGGCGGTTTCTGCCGTTGGGGCCGTCTGTGCGGTCTCGGACTTCTGGGCAGCAACGGGGCTGGCCGTGATGGGGGTGGCTGCGGCGGCGGTGACGGCCGGGCTGAGCAGGGCGCCGGTGGTGGCGAGGGCCAGCACGCCTGCGGCCAGGCGGGCTGATCGATGGCGTGGGGAGCGAGTGATCGCGTTCACGAAGTACCTTCCGATGGATAGGGTTCCGGCCGGGGGTAACCGTTGACTCACCTACCCTGTGCTCGCCGCGTGAACGGCAGCCCACGGCAAGGTGTACACACGCAACGCCACCATGACGGTTGCCCGACCCGTGCTTGAACGTGCAAGTTCGGGTTCGAGCTGAGGTCTCAGTGGGGAGGGCGCGGAGGGACGCGTAGAGCGGAGACTCGGGGGCCGTGTTGGACGGGCCGGCGTGTGGCACGATGGGCGTGATGATCACCGGCTGACAAGGAGGGCCATGACGCTGCTCCGCACGCTGGTCACGGCAGCCGCCGGTGCCTATACGGCCAACTGCGCACTCGGTGCCGCGGTGGCCCTCCGGTGGATCGATACGTCGAGCATCCGCTGGGTCCATCACGGCCTGTACACCGTGACCGCCACGACGACGGCCGTGGCGGCTCTGGCCTGCACAGCGCGGCGGTCGCCGGCCGCCGTCGCGCTGGTCCCCGCAGCTGTTCCGTTGGTCCTCTTGCAGCGGCACGGAGCGCGACCCTTGAACCGGCACACCCACGACGCCCTGGCGGCGGCCCCCTGCTATGCGGCCGGGCTCATCCTCGCCTGGAGGTAACCCATGGAATTCCTCGATGCCGTGTTCAACCGGCGCACCACGAACGGGCCGTTCCGGCCGGACCCCGTCAGCCCCGAACACCAGCAGCTGCTGATCCGGGCCGCGGCCGCCGCGCCCTCCCAGTTCAACAGCCAGCCATGGCGGTTCGTGCTCATCGAGGACCGCACCACCATCGAGACGGTGGCCGCCATCAGCGGTGAGAGCATGACCGTGGTGATGGGCGCGGGCACGTTCTTCGACCGGTACAAGAAGTACTTCCGGTTCAGCCAGAAGGAGATGGACGCGGCCCGCAGCGGCATGCTCTTCGACAAGCTGCCCGCCCTGCTGCGTCCCTTCACCTCCCGTGCGTTCACGCCCTCGGGCCAGTCCCTGATGAACCGGCTGCGGGTCCCGCAGAAGCTCGGCGAGGAGAACCGCAGGCTGGTGGCCGGCTCCCCGTTGCTGATCGGCGTCATGCTTGAACGCGGTGAGTACCGGCCCGGGGAGCTGTCCGGCTTCTACTCGGTCTTCAGCATGGGGGCCGCGATGGAGAACCTCTGGCTGACCACGGTGGAGCTCGGCATGGGTATCCAGTTCGTCTCCTTCCCCATGGAGGCGCCGCACCAGTGGGATCGCATCGTGCGGATGCTGCAGGTGCCGGACGAACTGGAACTGATGGCCGTTTACCGGCTGGGCTACCTGCCCGAGCGGACCCACCGGCCCGCCATCGACTGGTCCAGCCGGGAGCGCAGGCGCCCCTCCCAGTTCGTCTTCCGCGAGACTTGCGCAACCCCGCAGCGGGGCTGGGACAACGACGTCCGGCCCGGTTCGGCCTGAACGGTCACGGGCACGCTCGAAGCCGTGTGTCGTGCTCAGGCCGGTCGGGGAACACCGATCCGGGTGTGCACGGCGGGGGCGGCGTGCACGATCGGGTCCTCGGTCGGTGACGGCAGCCCGACCCAGTGCAGGGGCGCGGTGAGGCTCCCGGCGGCAGTGGCCGTGGCAGTGGCTGTGTGCAGCGGCCAAGGCTCATGCACGACCGGCGTCCGCCAGAGCACGCGCGCCCTCCGGTGGAAGGCCGTCCACCAGCGGCGTCCGCTCGGCGGTGTCCAGCGGCCGACCGACGTCCACGACCGCCTGGAACCAGTCGTCCGGACGGGAGCGGATCCCGTGCGGCGTGCCGAACCGGTAGGTCCACCGCGAGCCGACCACGGACAGGGACGGGTGGGAACGCTCATAGGGCAGCCCGAGGGCGCGCAGGGCAGCGATGAAGGTGAGCCTGGGTGCGACCATCCCGAGGAACCAGATGCCGTCCCGACCGTCCTGGGTGCGCACGTAGGCCCGCACGTTCAGCTCCGGGAAGACGCCCCATCCCGGGGGCGGCGGCAGACCCGGCACGCGGACCCGCGCCATGCGGAACGGGGTGATGTCGACCCAGGTGAGCCCATCCCATTCCTGCACCGTGAGACCCTCGGGAACCAGGCGTTGGACGGCGTCGGCCTCGTAGGGCCAGTGCAGGAACGTGAGGTCTTCCCAGTCCTGGAAATTGACGGGGAAACGAACCGAATGGTCGGGATTGCGTCCGCTCATGGTCGGCTGCCGCCTTTCACGCATGGTCGCGCCAGTCTATGGCGGTGAACCGTTGGTGCCATTCCGGACCCTTTCCGGCGTGCGGCAGCGGATCATGCCTTGGCGTTTTCACACCAGCGTTCGCGGACGGACTCATCCAGATCGTCCCAGGAGGGTGCTGGTGGCTGGTCCAGTCCGGGCAGCCATCGCGCGCGCTGTTCATACAGTGTCCGGCCTGCGCCGTTCCGGCCGAACGGCTCCGTGGGCTGATGCGAGAGAATCTTGCCGGTGGTCGCCATGGGGTATCCCTTGTTGTCTGGTCCGTCGTTCGACGTGTTCGATGACCAGATCATCACCGGTCCTTCGGTCTCGCCTTTGCCCATGCTGTGCGGTGCCTGTGGTCATCCTGCCGCGGCACGGCATCACCGATGCTTTGGCCTCCGGACCGGTTGCGGCAGGTCATGCAGGACCGAGGGCTGGGCCTGCCGCAGGCCGCTGGATAGCACCCTGTCCTCGCCGGCGGCAACAGCCGCGATGGGTACCTCTCCCCATCGCGGCCCCGGAGGGGGATCAGTACCGTGGTTCAGAAGGAATTCACCTTCCGTTACTGGCACTCGCGGGTAGGGGAGGTGCGGGAGGAGAACGCATGCGGACGCTGACCATGGACCTGCCCGAGGACTGGGTCCGGTACCCGGTGGACGGCTTTCACCTGGTGGCGACCGCCCCCGTGACGGAGTCCGCGGAGCGCATGCTCACGGACGGACTGCAGCCCGGAGGGCCCCTGCCCGAACCCGAACTGGCCCCGAACATCGTGGCCACCACCTATGCCGGTGAGCCGGCCGGACTCTGCGGCCTGAACCGCCTCTACGTGGTCGAGGACGTCACCTGCACGGTCGGTGGCTATCCCGCGCGCCGGATGGACCTAACCCGCTGGACCGGCCGCAACAACATCTTCACCCGCCGCTGGCTGGTCCAGGAGGCACTCGCCGAGGGCCGGGCCACCCTGGAGATCAGCGCCAGTTGCCTGATCAGCGACTACGAGCACTTCACCGCTGTCTTCGACGCGGCCATCGCCAGCGCCCGATTCGCTGTGGACGAGGTCCCGGCAGAGAGCGCCCCGCTCCGGGCCGTGGCCTGATGTCCGCCACTGACCGACAGGGCCGGTCCGGGCGGCCGATCGCGGACGTCGAGGCCCTGCAGCGCCACGTCCACGGGGACGGCCGCCGCCAGTCAACCAGTCCCGAGGATCCCGGCCTGTTGCGCAGCAACGACCTCGAGGTCCTGCAGTCCATCCACCACCTCGGCTCGCTCGGCCGCTTCGCCACCCTGCGGAACCGCAGTGCCATCGGCCGCCTGGTCCGCGAGGGGTTCCTGACCCTGGACGGCGTGCTGGACACCGCCGGGGATGACTTCATGGGCCCCGTCGCCACCGCCGAGGACGTCCTGGCCCTGCGCGGCCAGTGCGGCGCCGAGCGCACCCTGATGCAGTCCTGGCTCGCCGGGGGCCAGGTCTCCACCGTGTCCGGTGCGCCGGGCGCGGACGTGATGGCCGGCGTCGTGAGCCAGAGCCGTTCCCGGTATGCCGTGGCGCTCGCCGAGCGGGACGCCTTGGCCTCCCAGGTCTGCACGTGGGCCGGTGTGCGCACCGGGCCCGCACTGCTGGCCGGCGAGCTGCTGGTGGACGAGGACGAATTCACCGCCCGCGTGGCCGACCCGCTGTACCCCGCGCCGGACGGCTCGCCCGCCGAGCTGGCGGAGCTGTGGGCTGAGCCGTGGTTCGTGTGGGAGTCCACGTCCTCCGCCCTCGGCGTGAACCTGGCCTTCATCAGCACCCAGAGCAACGGCAACTACGTCTTCGGTGCGGATGCGGACGCCTCGCGCGATGCCGGCCGCCTCCTCCTGCGCATCGCTCCCGTCACGGCGCGGGCCGTCTGGGAGACCCTGTGGGTGCTGTCCCACGGAGGCGGTGCCGCCCGCGCCGGGGGAGAGGTGCTGGGCGTGACCCAGACCGGCACCCACCAGCTGCCGACGCCGGAGATGCCCGCCACCCGGTAGCGCCCCGGCTCCCACCCCTTGGGTTACGATCACGCTTGTCGGTGGGTGCATCGGCGCGTCTCGACGTCAACTGTGACCGTAACTACTAGCGGTCGCGCCCGGCTCTGCCGCCCCTCAGCGCACGGCCGTGGGGACCGGTGCCTCCTCCGTCCCTGAATTCCCGGTGTTTCCCGCATCGTCGGCATCCGCCGCGTGCGCTGTGTTCACCGCTGCGCGGGTGAAGTGGTGCCGACCGCCCTCGAGGGTCTTTCCGTCACCCATCGTGACCATGGTGATCAGGGCGGCGACGATGACCAGGATCCAGACGACGGTCAGGGGCACCGTGCTTCCGCCACTGATGTTCATCAACCCAGTGGCGAGGAACGGTGCCGGGGCGGCGAAGACGAGGGTCGAACCGGTCAGGGCCAGGGCTGAGCCGGTGTAGCGGATCCGGGTCGGGAAGGCCTCGGCGAAGAAGGCGCCCTGGCCGGCATTGCCGAACTGGGCGGACGCCAGGGCGAAGGTCACCACCAACAGTGTCAGGGGGAAGCTTCCGAGGTGGGCGACCGGGAAGAAGACGAAGGCCGCGATGAGAGTGCCGATGGACCCGACCATCAGGATCCTCCGGCGGCCGTAGACGTCGGCCAGACGGCCGCCGAACCACATGGCCACCACGGAGACCAGGTTGGCGATCATGATGATGGTGAACGTCTCCGTCTGGGTGAAGCCGCGGCCCGTCAGGTAGCTGATGCCGAACACTGAGACAACGTAGAAGGTCAGCACGATCGGCGCGTAGGCGAGCATCAGGCGCAGGATGGCGACGCCGTGGGTCTTGAGGACGGTGAGCGTGCCGACGCCTTCCTGGGCGTGCTTCTGCCCCTCCTTGAAGAGCGGGGTCTCCTCGACCTTGAGACGGATGTAGATGCCCACCAGCACCAGCAGGACGCTCAACAGGAACGGCAGTCGCCAGCCCCAGGACAGGAACGCCTCGGCACTGAGGGTGGCGGTCATGACGGCCAGGAGCAGGTGGGCCATCACCTGGCTGACCGGGGAACCCATGGCCATGACGGCGCCGTAGAAGGCCCGGCGGTCGCCCGGAGCGTGCTCCATGGTCATGAGTTGGGCGCCCGTGGCCTCACCGCCCAGGGCCACACCCTGGATGAAGCGCATCAAGACCAGGATCAGCGGGGCGATGAACCCGATCGTGGCGTACGGCGGGAGGAGGCCGATGACTACGGAGGCGGCGCCCATCATGATGAACGTGGTCAACAGGATCTGGCGGCGGCCGAACCGGTCACCGAGGTAGCCGAAGACGATTCCTCCCAGGGGACGGGCGAAGAAGCCCACGCCGAAGGTCGCGAAGGATGCCAGCAGGCCCATCCCCGGGTCGAGGTCATTGAAGAACAGGGCGGGGAAGACCGTGGCGGACAGAGCGCCGTAGAGGGCGAAGTCGAACCATTCGAGCGCGGCACCGGTGGCGCCGCTGACCAGGGCCCGCTTCGCCTGAGGGGACGGTGGCTCCGAGGGACGAAGGGAACGGCGCGGGGCGCGGTGAGGCGTGGTCTGGGACATGAGGACTCCTGGGGCGCTGGAAGCGGAGGCCGTCGCGGAGAGTGAGGGTCCAGGTGCGGACGAACGACGGGTGCAGGACCTGTTCCGGGGGAGGGGAGCAGCCCTGCGTGAGATGTGACGCTAGACACACATGACAACCAGCGCAATAGCGGTTTGCAGTTGTTGCTTATGACGCAATCATGCGGAGTGGAGGGCGTCCCGCGCGTCAGTCCGGATGATCTTCAGGTATTCGGCCATGGATTCCCCGAGATCGTCCGAGTACCGGGCGATCGGCATGGCGATGCTGAGCGATCCGTGCTGCCCGTCAATGCGTCCGAGGGAGACGGCGAAGGCGGCGATGCCGGGCTCACTCTCCTCGAAGTTCGTGGCGTATCCCCGCTCTCGGGTGCGCTCCAGCTCCTCGCGCAATTCCCCGAGGTCCACGTGGAGGGTGTGGCCGAGCCGGCCCAGCAGGGCCACTGAATAACGGGCCTCGACCTCTTCCCAGGGAAGCTCTGCCAGCATTGACTTGCCCTCGGAAGTGACATGCGCCGGGACCCGGGTGCCGACGCGGGAGCCGAATCTCAGCGGCTGGACCGACTCCAGGCAGTCCGGGTGGTGGACCTCGGTCCCGATGAGGCTGGCGAGATGGACGGTCTCCCCGGATTGTTCATAGAGGCGCTCGAGGAAGGGGCGGACTCGCTCCTTGAGGGAGGCCGTGTTCTCCGCAGTGCGCAGCAGGGCCGGTCCGGGGAAGTATCGGCGTTTCTCGCCCTGCCGTGCGAAGTCGTCACCCACCAGGGTCATCAACAGGCGTTGGGCCGTCGCCGGGTGGATGTCCACCGCCTGGGCCGCCTCGGTCACGCTGAGGGATCCCTCCTCTGAGATCAACTTGAGCAGGACCAGGGCCCGGTGAACGGACTCGACCCGCGGTGCGGGCTCACCGTTGTTGCGCATCACGCGATTCATCCTAACGACGGGCGGGAAAGACGGTCGGGGCGCCGTGGTGTGGCCGCGGCGTGATGCTCCGCCACGGTGGCGTCCAGATGGGCTCGGAACCTGGCCACGAGCTCGCGGGAGAATCGGGCGCTGGGCATGGCGATGCTCAGTCCCACGTGCTGTCCGTCTACCACGCCCAGGGATTGCCCAAAGGCGGCCACGCCGTCCTCACTCTCCCCGAAGTTCATTCCCAGCCCCTGCTGGCGGGTGGCCGCGACGGTCCGGTGGATCGCCTCCATGTCCTCCGGGCGCCGCACGCCCGCGGAGTTGTTCGGGTCCGAGAGGTAGCGATGGTCCAGCTCCTCCCTGCTCAGTGTCGCCAGGATGGCCTTGCCGGACGAGGTGATGTGAGCGGGCAGAACCACGCCGGTACGACCGCCGAAGCGCAGCGAGTGGGAGGTGTCCAGGATCCCGTCCACGTGGTGGGTGTGGCTGCCGATCAGTGTCACCAGGTGGACCGTCTCCCGGACCCTCAGGTACAGCCGCTCAAGGGTGGGGCGGAGCGTCACCTGCAGGGGCTCACGGGTCATGGCCTGGCCTGCCTGGAGGAACTCGGGCCCGGCAAGGTAGCGGCGGTGCTCGTCCTGCACGGCGAACCCGTCCGCCACCAGGGTGGCCAGTAGTCGCTGGGCGGAGGAGGGGTGCACACCCAGGGCCTCGGCAGCTTCGGTCACGCTCAGGCGCCCCCTCGCTGTGATCAGTTTCAGCAGCTGCAGCACCCGGTGGACCGACTGGACCTTCGGTGCCGCCGTCGATGTGTTGCGCATCATGCAATAACGGTAACTCATGATTGCGCAGAGTGTTCAGCCGTGATTAGGCTCACTCCGAACTCAACCGCTCCGGCCCCAGCGCCAGCATGCGAACCAGCACCAGACCCAGCAGTAGACGGAGACACCATGGACCCCCAGATTTCACATCCCGCCGGTGACGGTCCCGCGGACACCGGCCTGCGCACGGCCGTCGTCAGCGGCGGCGCCGGCGGCATCGGACGGGTGCTCTCCCGTCGACTCGCCGAGGAGGGCTATGCGGTGGTGGTTGCCGATGTCAACGAGTCCGCGGTCGAGGACGTGATGGCCGGACTGCCCCGGACGGGCCAGGCGGACCACCACGGCTTCGCCGGAGATCTCACGCAGTCAGCCACCAACCGTGAGCTGGCTGAGGTCGCCGCCGGAATCGCCCCCATCGGCGTGCTGGTCAACGCGGTGGGCATTTCCCCGAAGAGGGACGGTCAGAAGATCAGGTTCTTCGAGCTGGATGACGATCTGTGGAAGACCATCCTGGACGTCAATCTCAGCGCCCCGTTCTACCTGATGCGTGAGGCCTATCGCTTCATGCCGACGGACGGCACCGCCAGCATCGTGAACCTGCTGTCCATCACGGCCAAGACCGGCACGGGCGGCCCCGCCGACGCCACCTTCGTGCCCTACATCCCCAGCACCGTCGCCTACGGCGCCACGAAGGCCGCCCTGCACAACATGACCGTGAGCATCGCCCACGAGCTCGCCGACCGAAACATCCGCGTCAACGGCGTGTCCCCCGGCTTCGTGCAGACCGGCATGATGGGTGCCGTCCCGGTGGACCCGAAGATGCTCGCCCCGGTCCCGATGAACCGCTTCGCCCAGCCCGAGGAGATCGCCGACGCCGTGGCCTTCCTGGCCAGCAGCAAGGCCAGCTACATCACCGGTACCAGCCTGGACGTCAATGGAGGGTGGGCCACATGCTGACCGCCAACCCCAACGCCAACCCCACCACCGACGATGCCGGCCACGGCAGTACTGGACCGCACAGCGCCAGCCAGCGTGCCGTCGTCGTGGGCGCCTCCAGCGGTATGGGCGCGGCGATCGCCGCCCGGCTGGCCGACCGCGGCTACGCCGTGGCGGGCCTGGACCTGGTCACCGCGACCTGGCCGGAGGACTCGGCCGCGCACCACCGGATCCCGGTGGACGTCTCGGACGCCGGGTCGGTGGACCGTGCCCTCGGTGAAGCCGTTGAACGCCTGGGTGGACTGGAGATTGTGGTGAACTGCGCCGGGATCCTCGGTCCGGTGGCCCCCGCGGTCGAGACGAGCCAGGAGACCTTCGCCAAGATCATCGGCATCAACCTGGGCGGAGCCTTCGCCGTCACCCGGGCTGCCCTCACCCACCTGCTGCCGGCCGGGTACGGACGGATCGTGCACATCGCCTCCATCGCCGGCAAGGAGGGCAACCCCCAGATGGCCGCGTATTCCGCCTCCAAGGCCGGCGTGATCGGCATGGTGAAGTCGGTCGGACGCGAGACGGCGTCCTCCGGAGTGACCATCAACGCCGTGGCTCCCGCCTCCATCGAGACCCCGCTCATCGCCGGCATGACCGCCGAACGCCAACAGGTCCAGCGTTCGCTGATCCCCATGGGCCGGTTCGGCACCGTCCAGGAGATCGCCGCCCTGGTCGACTACATCGTTTCCCCCGACGCCTCGTTCACCACCGGATTCGTCTTCGACGCCTCCGGCGGACGAACCACCTACTGACAGATACAGGACTCCTTCATGAGTGCCACCACCCGCGGTGCCCGTGCGCCGAAGAAGAGCAACCAGGGCTTCAAATCCTCCCTCGCCGGATTCTTCGGCAGCGCCCTGGAGTACTACGACATGTACATCTACGCCTCGGCCTCGGCCTTGGTGTTCTCCCGGGTATTCTTTCCCGACGCCGGCGCCACCGGCCTGCTGCTCTCCCTCGCCACCTACGGCGTCGCCTACCTGGCACGCCCGCTGGGCGGGTTCCTGGCCGGGCACTTCGGTGACCGTTTCGGCCGCCGCAACGTCATGATCGCAACCCTGCTGATCATGGGCATCGCCACCTTCATCATCGGCTGCCTGCCCAGCTACAGTGCGATCGGCCTGTGGGCGCCTGCACTGCTGGTGCTCATGCGCCTGCTCCAGGGGTTGTCCGTGGGCGGCGAGCTGGCCGGTGCCGCCTCGCTGACTCTGGAGCATGCCCCGGAGAACCGCCGTGGCTTCTACACCTCCTGGCTCGTCTCCGGCATCTGGTTCGGCTACATCTTGGCCACCCTGGCCTTCCTCTGGGTGGCCGCCCTGCCGGACGAGGCCATCCAGACCTGGGGCTGGCGCGTCCCGTTCTGGGCCTCCGCCCTGATCGTGGTGCTCGGCCTGATCATCCGCCGCAGCCTGGAGGACCCGGAGGTCTTCACCGAGAAGAAGGCGAACAACGAGATCCCGAAGGCGCCCATTGGCGTGCTGCTGAAGCGCCAGCCGGTGGATGTGGTCCGCGTGATCTTCGCGGCCTTCCTCATCGTCATCAGCACCACCGTCCCCGTCTACGGCCTGACGTACGCCACCAATGTGGTGGGCATCGACGCCTCCGTGGTGCTGTGGACCACCTTGTTCGGCTACGCGACCGCCTTCTTCACCCAGCCCATGTTCGCGGCCCTCAGCGATCGCATCGGGCGTAAGCCGGTGTTGATCGTCGGCAACCTGATCGGCGCCGTTGCCGTGTGGCAGTTCTTCTGGGCCGTCGGTGAGGCCGACATCCCGATGATCTACCTGGGCATCTTCCTCACCATCACCGTGGCCTTCGCGTGCACCAACGCCGTCTACCCGGTGTTCTTCTCCGAGATGTTCAACGTGAAGTACCGCGTCAGCGGCATGGCGATCGGCCTGCAGCTGGGAATCGTGGTCACCGGCTTCTCGCCGACCATCATCCAGGCCATCTCCACCGCCAATGACGACGCGTGGTGGCCAGCCGCCGCCCTGACCAGCGTGGCCTGCATCATCTCCGCGATCGCCGTGGCCACTGCCAGGGAGACCTACAAGACCCCGCTGGCCGAGCTGGGCCGCCGGGACGAGGAGGACGAGATCGCAGACCAGGAAGCCGCAGCAGCACAGACAACCCAGACAGCACAGACAACCCAGACAGCACAGACAACCCAGACAGGAGCATCGGCATGAGCCGCACGGAACACCACGTGGATCTGGTGGTACTCGGCACCGGGATCGCCGGCCAGGTCACCGCGACCACCGCGGCCGAGGCCGGACTGAGCGTCGCCCTGCTGGAGAAGACGGATGCCCGGGGTGGGTCCTCGGTGATGAGCGGGGGATGGTTCGCCTTCTCCGGCACCGAGGAACAGGCGGCGAAGGAGGAGCAGGACTCCCGGGACCTGTTCCTGCAGGACCTGCTGGAAGTCGGCGACCACCTGAACCGGACCGACCTGCTGGAGACCTACCTGGACCGCCAGGACCAGACCTACCGCTGGCTCAAGGACCACGGAGTGGACTTCCGCGAGATCTCCATCAGCTCCGGCCAGTCAGCGAAGCGCAGCCACCTGACCGCCATCAAGGACGTCATCGCCGGACTGCACCGGGATTTCGAGGCCGCCGGCGGCCGGACTTATATGGAACACCGGGGCCACACCCTGGTACGCGGACAGGATGGGCGCGTGGCCGGCGTCGTGGCCTCCTCGCCGGACGGAGATGTCCGCTTCGACGCCCGAGGGGGCGTGGTGCTGGCCACCGGCGGATTCAGCCGGGGCACTGAGATGCTGCGCGTCTTCGCTCCGTATCAGCTCAACGCCATCCCCTATGGAGGCCGAGGCAACACCGGCGACGGTCTGCGCATGGCATGGAAGCTCGGGGCCGGCATGGCGGACATGTCCTTCGTGTCCGGCACCTACGGCTCCCACCCGGAGACCGGGGAGGAGTTCCATGAACTGCTCACCGCCTACTATCAGGGCGCGATCATCGTGAACCGGGACGGCCGGCGGTTCACGGACGAGTCCCAGTCCTACAAGACCCTGGGCCGTGACGTGCTGGAGCAGCCGGACGGCTTGGGCTTTGAGATCTTCGATGCCACTGTGCGGGCCCAGTCAGAGCCGGGGGTGCCACTCAAGGACATCGACGCCCTGGAGGACATCGGCCACGTACACCGTGCCGACACCCTGGAGGAGTTGGCGCAAGTGGCCGGCATCGATGCGGAGGCCCTGGTGCAGAGTGTGGCCGCCTACAACGCGGCCATCAGCGGCGAGGGAACGGACGAGGTGGGGCGCACCAGCCTGTGCAATGGAATCGGTGACCTGCTCCCCATCGTCGCGGCCCCCTTCTATGCCTACCCGGCGAAGTCGCTGATGACCACCACCTACTGCGGGGTGACCATCACCGCGGACGGTGCGGTGACGGACGTGGACGGTGACCCTATTGAGGGTCTCTACGCCGTGGGTGAGGTGACCGGTGGATTCCACGGGGCCGCCTACATGACCGGGACGTCCCTGGGCAAGGGCGCGGTCTTCGGCCACGCCATCGGCCAGGCGGTCGCGGACCGGCTGCTGGCTTCCTCGGCCGTAACCCCAACCCCAGCCCCAGCAGGTGGCCCGGCCCAGGGCAAGGAACAGGTTGCACGATGAGCGAGACCCTGACCACCGCCCCGGGCGAAGCAGGGCGCGAAACCCGGCAGGCCGACGTCGTGGTGGTGGGTTCCGGCGTGAGCGGATCCGCAGCCGCCCTGCAGGCCGCTCGGGCCGGTGCCCGAGTGGTCCTGGTGGAGAAGAACGCCAGCCCCGGGGGTTCCGCTGCGCTGTCCGCCGGGATGTTCTGGACGGCGCCGGACCTGCGGGCCTACAACCGGCGGATCCCACTGGGCAAGCCCGGCCACGGTGCCGCCCTGGTCAATGACTACGCCGAGGCCGTGGACGAACTGCGGTCCATGGGGGTGCGGGTGGCCGAGGAGCCGACCCGGGACATCATGACCTTCGGCATCGGCTATTCCACGGACATCCACGGCATCCTCGACTACTGCCGCCAACAGGTCCAGGCCCACGGCGGCGAGGTCCTCACGGGCACCCCGGTGGTCGACCTGCTGCTGGACGGCGACGTTCCCGGCACCGGAGTGGCGGGTGTGACCGTCCGCCGGCCCCATGGCGGCCTGCTGGAGATCCGGGCCGGTGCCGTGGTGCTGGCCACCGGTGGCTTCCAGGGCGACCCCGCGGAGCTGAACCGCCATATGGGCCCGAACGCCGACCGGCTGCTGTTCCGCTCCAACCCCGGCAGCGTGGGCGACGCCCTGCGGTTCGGCCGGCGGGCCGGTGCGGGCAGCTCCACTGGGATGAGCACGTTCTACGGGCACCTGCTGCCCTGGCCGGTACGGCAGTTCACGGCCGAGCAGTTCCTGCCCTATTCCCAGTACTACTCCGGTCACACGGTCCTGGTGAACCTGCGCGGCGAGCGGTTCACGGACGAGACCCTGGGAGATGAGCTGCTGAACCAGGACCTCACGTTCCAGCCCGAGGCCCGCGGCGTGCTGATCTTCGACGACCACGTGCGGCGGACGGAGGCCACCCAGGAGCCCTTCCCCGGGCTCGGCGTGGTGGACCGGTTCGCCACCGCGATCGAGGCCGGCGGTCGGCACAGTACCGCCGCGACCCTGGGGGAGTTGCTGGATGAGGTGTCCCGGTGGGGCGTGGACCGCGTTCATCTCGGCGCCACGCTCGAGGCCTACCGGCAGGCCGCCGAGAACGGCGGCGGCTCGGCACAGGGGATTCCGGTGGCCCCGGGCGCTCGTGCGCCCCAGACCGGCCCCTTCCACGCCCTGATGGTCCAGCCCTCCATCACCTTCACCTTCGGCGGACTGCCCACCAGCACTAACGGTGAGGTCCTGGACCCCGACGCGCGGCCGGTCCCCGGGCTCTTCGCCGCCGGGGCCGATGCCGGAGGCCTGTCCAACTACGGCTACGCCGGGGGCCTGGCGCCCGGATACATCACGGGCCGGTGGGCCGGGCGCGCCGCCGCTCGCGCGGCCCGCGCGTCCGACCAGAACGAGAATCGAGAGCAAGGGAAGCACGCATGAGCACCACAGTCGACGTCCTCATCATCGGGGGTGGCGGTGCCGGCATGTGTGCCGCCATCTCCGCCGCGACTTCCGGATCCAGCACCCTGATCCTGGAGAAGCAGCCCAAGGCCGGCGGGAGCACCGGCATGTCCGTGGGATCCTTCACGGCAGCCAACACCGCCTACCAGTACCGGGCCGGGGTCAATGACTCGATCGAGTACTTCATCGAGGACATGAAGGTCGCCAACGGTCAGTTCGAGGCCCGGGAGAACCAGAGCCTGCGGCGAATCCTGGCGGAGAATGCCGGACCGACCCTGGAATGGCTCTCGTCAATCGGCGTGGCCTTCATGGGACCCACCCCGGAGCCGCCCTATGAGAAGCCGCGCATGCACAACGTGCTGCCGAACTCCTCGGCCTACGTGTCCGCCCTGTCCAAGGAGTGTGCCAAGCGCGGGGTCACCATCAGGACCTCGATGCGGGTGGACGCGCTGTTGCGCAATGCCGCGGGAGAGATCATCGGGGCCCGCGCCAACGGTGAGGAGTTCTTCGGCCGCCAGGGCGTGGTGCTCGCCACCGGCGACTACTCCGCTTCCCGGGACCTGAAGTCCGAATTCGTCGGTGCGGACGCGGCCAACGTTCCGGCCGTGAACACGGGCAACACCGGGGATGGCATCAAGCTCGGTGCGGCTGCCGGCGGCACCATGGTGCAGATGGACCGGCTCTACGAGGGACTGCGCTTCGCCCCGTCCACGCGGCCGGACCTCATTAAATCCATCCCGTATCACCCGATCATGGCCAAGGCCGTGCGGTGGGCCGTAGACGTGCTGCCGAAGAGCCTGCTCGCAGTGATCATCCGCGGCGCCCTGACCAGCTGGATCGGCCCGAACAACACCATGTACCGGGCGGGGGCAATCCTGGTCAATGCCTCCGGCCAGCGCGTGGCCAACGAGGACTCGGACCAGACCATGGCCCGCGCCGTGGCAGCCGATCCCCGGAACGCCGGGTACATGGTGTTCGATGCGAGGGTCGCCCACGAGTTCTCGGCCTGGCCGAACCCGGTCTCGACCTTTCCCGGCGTGGCCTACGCCTATGTGGAGGACTACAAGCGGTTCCGCCCGGACGTCTACCACAAGGCGGACACCCTGGAGGAGCTCGCCGAGTCCATGGGCGTGGACGCCACGGCACTGCAGGACACCGTGCGGGAGTGGAACACGGTGACTGACACCGGCCAGGACGAGGCCTTCGGCCGGGAGCACTTCGGCGGCCCCATCCAGGAGGGCCCCTTCTACGCGCTCGGGCCGATGAACGCCTACATCACCTTGGCCGACGGTGGCCTGGCCGTGGACGACGACCTCCAGGTCATCACCGAGTCCGGCGAGCAGGTACCCGGTCTCTGGGCTGCGGGATCTACCGGTCAGGGCGGCCTCCAGCTGCTCAACCACGGTCTGCACATCGGCTGGGCCATGGTGTCCGGTCGGATCGTCGGTCGCAAGGTGGCCGTCAGCCCCGCCCGTGCGGACCTGACCCCGGCCGACGCGGTCACCGCATGGGACACCGGTTCGGTGCACGCCGTCCAGTGAATCAGCCGGCGATCCGGACCCACACCGCGTCTGGTGGCACCCTTGGGAATGATGGACATCCAGCACCCCAAAGGTGCCACCACACAGTGTTCTCTATTGCAGACAGAACCGACCTTCCAGCATGAGGGCACGGCAGGGCGCTGATCTCTCGAGCCCGCCTAGAAGTAAGTACTCATCACTGCCTCCGAGGCGTGGTGATCGGTCAACGGCCACCGGCGTTCAGTGCTGCTCCGGAAGACCATCGCGCAGTCGACCCGCCACTTGCCAGGGATTCGAATCGCGAGTCGATTCAGGTAATAGCTGCTCCGGGAAGTCCTGATAGGCAACCGGACGCAGGAAGCGGTCGATGGCAGCCGACCCTACGGACGTCGACCGTGAGTCAGACGTCGCCGGGTAGGGGCCGCCATGGACGACCGCGTGGCCGACTTCCACGCCTGTGGGCCAGCCGTTAACGACGATGCGCCCGACCTTCTCCTCGAGGACCGGGAGGACCGTGGACGCAGCCTCGTAGTCCTTCTCCGTCAGCTGGAGGGTCGCCGTGAGCTGGCCCTCGAGTGATTCCAGGACCTCCTGAAGCTGCCCGAGATCTGCGTAACGGACGATCAGGGCAGCTGCTCCGAAAATCTCGGCGTGACAGGCCTCGTTGGCCAGGAACACGTCCGACGTGGTGGCGAACGCGAGCGGTGCCGGTGCGTTCTCGGTTTCCCCTCGAGTGCCCGACGCGATCTTCTCCACCCCGGCCTGCCGGCCGAGCTCGGAGACGCCATCCGCCCAGGACTGCGCGATGGATGGACTCAGCATGGTCTGACCATTGCGCTCAGACAAGATCTGCCCGATCCTTTCGACCAAGCTGTCACCAGGCTCACGGGCGGGGACCAGCAGGATGCCGGGGACAGTGCAGAGCTGGCCGGAGGAACTGGTCAGCGAATTCACGAAGCCCGTGGCGAGGGCCTCCAGATCGGTTCCGAGCTTCCCCTCGAAGACCACCACAGGGTTGATGGCGCTCATCTCGGCGTAGACGGGAATGGGCTCCGGGCGACTGTTTGCCACATTGATGAGGGCGGTCCCACCCGAGCGAGAGCCGGTGAATCCCACGGCCTTCATAGCCGGATGGGCCACGAGGGCCTGACCGATCTCCGAGCCCCTGCCGTAGAGGAGGGCGAACACGCCTGGATCCAGGTCGTGTTCGGTAACGGCCCGCACGATGGCCTTGCCGACGATCTCCGAGAGACCCGGGTGGGCGTTGTGCGCTTTGACGATGACGGGGCAACCAGCGGCCAGAGCTGACGCCGTGTCACCGCCGGCCACGGAGAACGCCAAGGGGAAATTGCTGGCTCCGAAGACGGCAACCGGCCCGAGCGGCACGCGCCGCTGGCGCAAGTCCACACGCGGCGCCGGCGTACGGTCCGGTTGGGCCGGGTCGATGCGCACCGCATGGTGGACTCCATCGTGCAGGACGGAGGCGAACATCCTCAGCTGAGCGGTAGTCCGGGCCAGCTCGCCCTGGAGGCGAGCCTCTGGAAGCCCGGTCTCGAGTTGCCCCCGCTCGACGATCGCCTCGGCATCAGCCTCCAGGTTTCCGGCGATGGACTCCAAGAAACGGGCCCGGGCCTCCGGCGCCAGCGAGCGGTAGGGACGGAACGCCCTGGCCGCAGCCACGGCTGCCGTCTCGACCTGGTCTCGGGAGGCGTAGGCATAGCTGGGCTCCAGCGACTCACCGGTGGCCGGGTTCACGGCCTGAAGGGCGCCGCCCGGGTTCGTAATTTCCTGGCCATCGATGAGCAGGCTGCCGTTAAGGTTCAACAAGGGGTCTTCTCCAATTGGTCTCAAGGGCGTGGTGGCCCAGTGCGTATTGTGCGGGGTTGATGATTGTCAGGGGGCTGTGTGGAGCTGCCCAGGGGACTGCCAATAGCCTGCAGTCGGGTGGATCATGACCTTGACCGCGCCGGGATCTCTGGCCTGGGTGTCAAAGGCCTCGGAGGTCTCTGACAGCGGGAAGTGGTGGGTCACGAGCCGGTCCACGTCCAGACGGCCAGACGCGATGTAGTCGATGACCGCCGGCCATGTGTGCGCATAACGGTTCACGGTGACGAAGGTCAGTTCCTTGGAGAAGAGGGCGGGGAACGGGACCCTGACGTACTCCTGATGGGAGATGCCGACCATGGCCACCCAGCCGCCGGGGGCCATGGTGTCCAACGCCGCGTGGAGTGCTGACTCGTTGCCACTGCATTCGAGGAGGACGTCAACGTCGGCCACCTCGTCGCACACCTCCAGCCCACAGTCGCGGGCGACTTCACGGCGGTTCGTGTCGATGTCCGTGATCGTGACCCGGCCCGCTCCGAGTGTCTCGGCCATGAGGCCTGCCAGGATTCCGACGGGGCCAGCTCCCGTCACGTGGACACGGTCCCCGGGCTGGAGCTTTACCCGTCGGCAGGCCCAGAGGCCCACGGATGCCGGTTCCACCAGTGCGGCCTGGTCGAAGGTCATCGAGTCGGGGACCGGGAACACGCAGTTCTCGTCGATCGCGATCCGCTCGGCCAGGCAACCGTCGTGTGGCGGCGTGGCCAGGAACGCGAGGTCGGGGCAGAGATGATAGCTGCCCTGCCGGCACTGGCTGCAGCGGTAGCACGGGGTGCCGGGCTCTACGGCGACTCGGCGGTGGAGTAGCGCGGGATCTGCCGCGCTGCCCACCTGGACGACAACCCCGGCCGTCTCGTGTCCGAGGACAAACGGCGTGGTCACCGTCCAGGCCCCGATGCGGCCGTGGTGGAGGTATGCGGCGTCAGAACCACAGATGCCCACGCTATGGATCTCGACTACGACCTGGTGTGGTTCCGGCACAGGAGCTGGGAGCCGAGTGTTCTCGAGACGGCCCACGTCGGTCATGACCACCGCCTGAACGGTGGATTCTGCCACGCTGGCTTCAGACAAGGGTGTAACCGCCGTCCATCAGCAGCTCGGAGCCGAGGAAGTAGGACGACCGGTTGGAGAGCAGGAAGGACACGGCCTCCGCCACCTCTGCTGCGTGCGCGAGCCGGCCGGCCGGGATGTGCTCCGTCCAGGAAGCGACCTGGTGCTGCTTCTTCTCCAGCAGAGGCGTGGCCACGTAGCCGGGGGAGACTGCATTGACACGAACACCGCGTCCACCCCACTCGGCAGCCAGGGAACGGACAAGTGCCGAGACGCCCGCCTTCGACGCGTTGTAGGCGCATTGGTTCTGAGGCCGGTTCACCGTGTGGTTCCCGCTCATGGAGCTGATAGCGACTAGTGAGCCGCTGCCTTGCGTGAGCATGTGTCGACCGGCCGATGTCAGGGTATGGAAGACACCGGTGAGGTTCACGCTCAGGATCCGATTAAACTCGGTAGAGGACATGTCCTCTGCGGCCACATCATCCTCGACGATTCCGGCGCCCGCGACGACCCCGTCGATCCGACCGGCGGTCTCGAGGATCTCTGCGAATGCTCGCTCCACCGAACCGCCATCGGTGACGTCAACGTGCAGGGCGTCTGGCCCCGTGGAGTTCAGGTCCAACCTGAAGACGCGGTGGCCCTGCTGCTCCAGGAGGTCGCAGACCGCATGGCCGATCCCGCCGTTGGCACCGGTCATGGCCATCACACGGCGCACCGGAGTCTCGTTGTGGGGTGTCATGGTGTGCGGCTCCCTAGTTCCCTGGGTCATTCGGCCGCTTGGCGACGGCGGACGCGGATCGCGTCCACGATCACCGCGAGGAAGATCATGGCGCCGCCGACCACACCGACATAGTAGGCATCGATGTTGATGACCTGGAGGCCGACCTGGACGACCGTGAGCAGTAGTACGCCTCCGAGGATTCCGATGGTGGCACCACGACCGCCGGTCAGCGCCACACCCCCGATGACTGGCGCGGCGATCGCGTACAGCAACATGTCCGACGAACCCAGAGTGGGGTTGACGCCGCCGAGGTACGCGGTGGTCAGCCAGCCGGCCACCGCGGCCAGCAGCCCGGAGAACGTGAACGTGGCGATCACGAGGTTCTTGGTGTTGATGCCGGCTGCATAGGCGGCACGGCGATTTCCGCCCGCGGCATAGATCTTGCGCCCCATGGGGGTCCGATAGAGGAAGACGGTGACGGCAACGAAAAGCAGCACCAGGGCAATCGGCATGACCGGCCACGTGGCGATGCGGCCCTGACCGAGCCAGGTGAAGGCCTGCTCCGTGATGGAGACGGTCTGGCCACGGGTTATCGCGAGGACGCCTCCGCCGAGGACGAGCCCCATGGCCAAGGTCTCGATCAGTGAGGTCATGCGCAGTTTGGCCACACAGATCCCGTTGATGAACCCGATCAGGGCGCCGATACCCAAGACGATCAGAATGCCGAGGAATCCGGGAACACCGTTTTGCATGGCCACGGCCCCCACGGCTCCGCTGAAGCCCAGGATTCCGACGACGGACAGGTCGATCTCACCCAGGAGCATGCACATGGCGATGGCGACGCCCAGGAATCCCAGGGTAGTGGCCTGGACCAGGATGTTCTGAAAGTTCGGCACGGACAGGAAGAACGGATTCATCAGCGCGCCGATCAGTACGAAGACCACGAGCAGGATCCAGACGATGTTGTCCAGGGCGAAGTCGATCCAACGTTTCTTGACCTTGGGGGTGTCCTTGGACGTGTGATTAACCGGGGAGGACCCCTTCGCGTCGGTGGGTTCCGACTGCACTGGAGGTTGTTGCAGTTCGAAGGTATTGGCCACGTTGTGTCCTTTCGGAAGCAGCTGCATCAGGCAGCTGTGGAGGTGTCTGAAGACTGGTGATTCAGGTGCAGGAGGATGTTGTCCGGGGAAATGTCCTCACCTGTCAGGCTTGCGACGATTCGCCCGTCCTGGAAGGTGAGCACACGGTCGACGACGCGGACCATCTCGTCGATGTCATACGCGAGGACGATCACGGAGGTGCCGGCCTCAGTGAGGTCGTTGATGATCCGGTGGATCTCCTCCTTGGCTGCAACATCGACACCAAGAGTGGGCTCGTCCAAGATGAGGAGCTCCGGGTTGACCGCCATGATGCGACTCAGCAGGATCTTCTGCTGATTTCCGCCGGACAGCTGTTCGATGGCCTGACCGGGTCCAGAGACCCGAAACCTCATCCGTCGGTGGAAGGCCTCGTAGGTGTCCCGGATTGACTTTCGGTCGATCAGGCCGCCCTTGCTGGGCCATCGGCCCGTCACGATCGACTCGCTGACAGAGAAGGGGCCGACGATACCCTCGCCGTGACGGTCGTTCGTCAAGTACTCGATGCCGGCATCCGTGGCCGCCTTGACCGAGCCGCTGCTGACCTCCTTACCGTTGATCTCGATCCGGGTGACCTCCGGCACGGTGAGCCCGCCCAACGCCCGGGCGGTCTCCTGGGCTCCGGAGCCAGGCAGGCCCACCAGTCCGAGCACCTCCCCCTTGCCCACCGTAAAGTCCACTGGTCCCGTGTCGCCGATGCGCAGCCCTTGGACCCGCACCTTGGTCTCCACGGAATCCCTCCGATCCCGGACGTACTCGTCAACGGCACCGCCGACGACCAGCTCGGAGATCTGATGGGCAGTCATCGCCGAAGGATCGGTCTTGTCCGCGACCACGTGCCCGTCGCGGAGGACCGTCACCGTGTTGCAGATCGCGCGGATCTCGCTGGAATAGTGGGAGATGAATGCAAAGGTCTGGCCCTTGGCGTTCAGGGACCGCATCCACGTGAACAGCGATTCGCGCTCGATCTGGCTGAGCGCCGTCGTCGGCTCGTCGAGCATGGCGAACGAGCCGTCGTCCACCAAGGTCCGGACGATGGTCAATCGACGTTGATCGGGGGTACTCAGGTCACCTGCGCGGGCCTCGACGTCGAAGTGCAGGTCGTACTTGGCCAGGAGCTCCGTGGCCATAGTCCGCAGCCGCTTCTTGTTCAGGAGCATTCCGGAGGTCGGATAGTCGGGAAGGACCAGATTCTCCGCGACGCTCAGCTCCGGGACGATTTCCGCATGCTGGGGGAGCAGGTTGATGCCGGCCTTACGGCGGCGGGCCAATGGCCAGTCCGTGATGTCGACCCCCTTGAAGAGCACCTGTCCGGACGTGGGGCGTTCGGAGCCGGCGATGATCTTGACTATGGTCGACTTCCCGGCGCCGTTCTTGCCGAGAAAACCATGGATGGAACCGGACTCGACGATCAGGTCGGTCGAGTCGAGGGCAGTGAACGTGCCGTATCTTTTGCTGAGGTTCCGGACTTCCAGGAATGGGGCGTCAGTCTGCGTCACTGCTTCATTCCCCATTTCGTCTCCACGTAGTTGGCCCAGTGGCGCGGATCTTCCACGTTGTCCGCGTCGATGTAATAGGGCGGGATGACACAGGACGGTCCCTGCTCCGTCTGCTCGATCGGGGCGGACTCCCAGTAGTAGTCGGCGTTCTCGTAAGTTCCGGTGGGGACGGCGTTGCCCTTCGCCGAGTGCTCGAACAGCATCTCGACGCAGATGTTTCCGTAAGCCACCGGGTCCTGGGAGACAGCAGCGTCCAGGATGCCGTCGCGGATCCAGCCCAGGGACTGCGGCTCCCCGTCGATGGACGTGAGGAACACGTGGGTGTCCGCGGTCGGGTCACCGGTGCGCTTCTCGGCTTGCAGGGTGGTCACGATGCCGCGGGTGATTGCGTCGCTGGGAGCGTGGGCGGCATCCAGGTCCGCGTGCTCCGAGAGTGTCGCCCCCGCCACCGAGCGAGCGTTCGCCTCGTCTCCCTCGGTCGGACGAGAGAGCAGCGTGATGCCGTCATGCTTGCCGAGGACCGCTTCGAAGCCCTCCTTGCGGGCCCGCCAGGCCGAGGAGGTAAGGGCACCATAGGCATTGAGGACCTTGCCCTTCGGCTCGCCGTAACGCTCTGTCAGTAGCTCCACGGTCCGCTCGGCCGCCATCTCCCCGGCGCGGTAGTTGTCGAAGGCGATGGTGAAGTCCGCCTCGCCCTGGGTGAGCGGGGTATCGACGATCCCTACCGGGATGCCGCGGTCCTTGGACTGTTTGACGACCGAGGCGAGGCCTTCCGAATCAATGGGGTCTGCGATCATCATGACCGGGGAGGACACCAGGAGAGAATTCCAATCGTTGAACTGCTGGTTGGAATCGTGGTTGGCGTTGGTCGTCTGAAAACTCAGTCCGAGCTCTTCCGACTTGCGCTTGATCGCCTCGTTCTGGGTGACGAAGAAGAAATAGTTCATGCCCTTGTTTGCGAAGGCTGCGACACCGCCCCCGCCTCCGGAAGCGCTGCTGGCACCGCTGGCGCCGGCTTGTGCCCCGCTTCCGCAGGCGGCCAGGATCGGCATTGCGGAAACGCCGAGCAGGCCAAAGCTGAAGGCGCGACGACTGACATTGCGATGTCCAGTGGTCATGGTTGTCTCCTAGTTGGGTGGTGATACTGGGGATGGGCACAGCGATTAGCGGCCGTGTCCGTCGTCGGATCAGGCCGAGTGGGCAGTCAACAGCTCGTCTACTCGTCCGTCTGGTCTGCGGGTGTTACGGGTGACCAGCGGCGTAGCAGGCGCATCAAGTGGTGTTCAATGGCCTGGCGCGCGGCCAGGGTGTCTGCCTGGCTGATGGCCCGGAGGATCGTTTCGTGTTCCTCGACGGTCCGACCTGGGTTGGAGGGGTACCCCTCCCGCGTCGAGTAGTACTTGCGGAGAAAATGGTTGATTGGTTGGCTCACCAGTTCCAAATAGGGATTCCCGCTGGCCTTCGCCAGGATCTCGTGGAAGCGGACATCCTGGTCCAGGAACGCCAGCCGGTCACGGACCCCGTCCGGGGTGATGAGCCGTTTGCCGGCATCGATGCAGGCGCCCAGTTCCGCGATCTGCGCCTCCGTCACGTTCAAGGCGGCCGAAGTGGAGACCTGTACGTCAATCGCGAAACGCAGCTCGAGCAATTGGGGGAAGCTGCCTTGGCTCGCCTCCATCTGGAGGGCGAACTGTTCGGCGACGATCGAGCCGTCGAACTCGGCCACTTCCGTGCCCCTGCCAGGGGTGACGGTCACCAGCCCGCGCTGGACGAGTGTGTGGACAGCTTCGCGCAGCACGGTACGGCTGACGTTGAAGCGTTCCATTAACTGGACTTCGGTTGGGAGCTTGCGTCCCGCCGTGAGGCCTTCGCGCAGGATGTCCGACTGGATCTCATCGGCCACCTGCTCGGAGAGTCTCTTGCGCTGGTTGGTTTCTGCTGGCATGCGACAAAGGTACGACGAATGAGCTGGTGCTTCAAGCACATTTGGTGAATTGGACCACAATTTGTTTTCAGGAGCCGCTGTAGTCCGGGGTTCTTGGAGAACTTGCTTCACGCTTGACCCTGTGAATCATCTGATGTTAGATCTTCCTGTACGACGAATGTCGCAGCGGATCTCGTCTGAAATATCCGCCCACATCTGCCTCAGTCCCACCGGATGAGGGCCCAAGGCCTTTTGTTGGATCGCAGGATGGCACCTCGTCGCCGACCGATGTCCCCTTTTCCCAAGGAACCCCCATGCCCGCAATTTCACGACTGGTCTCCACTCAGGACGTCCTTCCAGCAGATTCCAACGCGCTCCTCGTGGGCCGTCTGTCCGTTCCGGAAGTCGGGCCTGCGCTGGTGGCCGTACACGGCGATCGTCTCGTCGACATCACGTCAGCCGGCCCGACCATGAGCGATTTGCTGGACCGAGAGGACGTCCCGGGCGCTGTCCGTGAGGCGCTCGGTTCCGGCGCTCAGAGTTGGTCGGTGGCTGAGGTGCTGCGAGCCAGCATGGCCGGGGAGGCGGCTGCTGCGACGCTATTGGCCCCCTTCGACCTCTCTGCCGTCAAGGCTGCTGGCGTCACCTTCGCCAAGAGCATGGTGGAACGTGTCATCGAGGAGCATGCACGCGGAGACCTGGCGGCAGCCGAGGGCATCCGAAAGCGTCTCGGGCCGGTCATCGAGAACGCTACGAGCGTTGTCCCCGGTTCGGAGGAGGCCGCCCGCATTAAGGAGAGCATGGTGGCCGAGGGGCTATGGTCCCAATATCTCGAGGTCGGGATCGGCCCGGACCCGGAAATCTTCTCGAAGGCCCAGGTGCTGTCCTCCGTGGGTTTCGGCGCTCACATCGGGGTCCTGGAGCGCTCCACCTGGAACAACCCAGAGCCCGAAGTGGTCCTCGCCGTCAACTCAAGGGGCCAGGCCGTCGGTGCGACCCTGGGCAATGACGTCAACCTCCGTGACTTCGAGGGGCGCAGTGCGCTGTTGCTGACCGAGGCCAAGGACAACAACGCCTCCAGCTCTATGGGTCCCTTCATCCGAGTGTTTGATGAGGGTTTCACCCTGTCCGACCTTCGCGACACGTCGGTGAGGATGTCGATCCACGGTGAGGACGGCTTCACGCTGTCCGCCGTGTCCCGCGTCTCGGAGATGAGCCGAACCTTCGAGGAGCTGATCTCGCATGCGTGGGGGAGTCACCACCAGTACCCAGACGGATTCGCCCTCTACACCGGCACCATGTTCGCCCCGACCGAGGACCGTGACGTCCCCGGCGATGGCTTCACCCACCACAGGGGAGACCAGGTGCTCATCCACAGTGAGGCTCTCGGGACCCTGGCCAATACGGTCACCACGTCCGAGGACGCCGCACCCTGGACCTTCGGAATCCGCGAGTTCATGGCGAACCTCGCCGCCCGGGGGGTGCTCAAGTGAGCCCCATGAAGATCGTTGTCACCGACCACGCCTTTGGAGACGTCAGGCAGGAACGAGAACTCGCCGAGGCTATCGGAGCTGACTTCTCCGTTTTTCAGTGCACGACTCCGGAGGAGACAATCCGTGCCGTGTCCGGGGCGGACGCCGTCATCACGAACTTCGCCCCCATGGGACGGGAGCAGATGGCCGCCATGAACCGCGGCGGGACCGTCATCCGATACGGGGTCGGGGTGGACAGTGTGGACCTGGAGGCCGCGCGGGACCTGGGCGTCAATGTGGCCAATGTCCCGGACTATGGCATCGACACCGTGGCGGATCACGCCGCAGCCATGATGCTTGCGCTGCTGCGGCGGCTGCCGCACTACACGACCCAGATCCGTGACAAGGGCTGGGTGGCTCCGGTCCAGGTTGGGCCCCTGACGTCATTCGGGCGCATCACGATCGGCCTTCTCGGGGTCGGACGAATCTCCTGTGCCCTGGCGGACCGCCTGCATCCCTTCGGGTTCCGGATCGTGGGCTATGACCCGTACACGAATCCAGAGGCGGCGGCCGAACATCATGTGGAACTGCTGTCCCTGGACGAGGTACTGGCCTCCGCTCAGGGGTTCAGCCTGCATTTGCCGGCCACTCCAGAAACAGTGCGTCTGATCAACAAGGACACGCTGGCCAAGATGCCCCGGGGAGCAGTGATCGTCAATACCAGCCGCGGTCCGATCGTGGACGAGGAGGCGTTGGCGGAGGCCATCCGTGACGGGCGGATCGCCGGAGCCGGACTCGATGTCTTCGACCCGGAGCCCCTGGCCGACAACTCGCCGCTGAGGAACCTGACCGAGGTCATCCTGACTCCGCATGCGGCGTTCTATTCCAGTGAATCCATCGATAACCTCCAGCGGCTGGCCGGCGAGGAAGCGGTCCGCGGCGTACTGGGACAGGCCCTGCGCTGCCCCGTGGCCATTCCCGGAACCCGCTGACCGTCCCTGTGAAAGGACCCCTCATGACCATGAACCAGACCCCCTTGAAAAACCTGATCGGAGCATCCTGGGTCGACGGCACCGGAACGGCCACCGACGTCGTGGACCCCTCCACCGGCGAGACCTGTGCGCGTATCCGGGAGGCCGGTCAGGAGCTCGTCGATCAGGCTGTCGCCTCGGCCCGGAAGGCCTTTGGAGCTTGGAGGCAGACCACCGAGTTCGATCGACGGGCACTCTTGCGCCAGCTGGCCGGGTTGGTGCGCCGTGACCTGGAGCCCCTCGCCCAGGACATCACCCGGGAGATGGGCAAGCCGATCGGCGAATCCCGGGGCGAGGTCAGTAAGCTGGCCGAAGCGTTCGAGTACTACGCGGAAGAGGCAGTGCGCGTCTACGGCCGAACCATCCCCAATGAGGCTAGGAACGTCACCAGCATCGTCCGCTACGAGCCCATCGGTGTGGTCGCGGCGATCTCGCCCTGGAACTATCCACTGGAACTTATCGGGTGGAAGCTAGCGGCTTCCCTGGCGGCCGGCTGCACCATGGTGCTCAAGCCTTCCGAGTACACGCCCACCTCGGCGGTGCGCCTGTTCGGGCTGCTCGCCGAGGTGGGTCTGCCCTCGGGTGTGGCCAACCTGATCCTCGGCGCCGGGACCACGGGAGGCCAGCTGACATCCCACCCGGGCATCGACAAGGTGGCCTTCACCGGCTCGGGACGCACGGGCGCGGCGATCACGCGTGGCCTGGCTCATGCGCTGCCGGTCTCCATGGAGTTGGGAGGCTCCTGTCCGCAGATCGTCACCGCCACAGCGAACATCGACGACGCCGTGGCAGGTTGTCTGCGCCGCGGATTCCGCAATGCGGGGCAGATTTGCATCGCCATCAACCGGGTCTACGTGGCGCGGGCGGTCCACGCCGAGTTCGTGGAGAAGCTCGCCGCAGCCGTGGTAGGCCTGTCCGTCGGCCCCGGTACCGAGGACCCCGACGTCGGCCCGGTCACGAACGCGGAGATCCAGGACCGCTTCCTGGACCACATTGCCGATGCCCGGGACAATGGCGGCACGGTGGTGGTCGGCGGAACAGCGATCGACCGCCCCGGCACCTGGGTCCAGCCGGCGGTCGTGGACAACGTCAATGACCAGTGCCTGATCGCCACCGAGGAGACCTTCGGCCCCGTCGTCGGCGTGACAGCCTTCGATGACAATGACGAGGCCGTCGAGCTGGCCAATGGGACAACGGCCGGGCTGGCCGCCTATCTCTATGCCACCGACGTCTCCGAGATCTTCGAGATGGGCCACCGGCTTGATTTCGGGAACGTTGCCGTCAACAACCCGGATGCGGGCATCATGAACGCGCCCTACGGCGGACGCAAGGGATCGGGTCACGGTTACGAGCATGGGCCGGAGGGCCTCCACGCTTACCTGAACATCAAACACCTGAGGATCCGGTACTGACATGGAACCGACCACGACATCCTGCTACCTCGGCGTGGACCTGGGCACATCCTCGGTCAAGGTGGTGGCCGTTGACGAGGAGGCCGCCATCGTCGTCTCGGCGACACGCACGTACCCATTGCACTCTCCGGAATCCGGGTGGGTGGAACAGGACCCCCTCGACTGGTGGCGCGCCACGGCCGAGGCCGTACGCGAGGTAGTGGATGAGCATCCAGAACTGCGTATCGCCGGGATCGGGCTCACCGGTCAGATGCACGGCCTGGTGGCCCTGGACGATGCCGGAGAGGTGGTGCGACCGGCCATCCTCTGGAACGACAACCGCACCGATGCCCAGGTCCAGGAGATCGTCGAGCGAGTCGGAGGGCAGGACCGGCTCCTGGCCTTGACGAACAATCCCGCGTTGGCGGGATTCACGGCGGGCAAGATCCTGTGGCTGCAGCAGTGCGAGCCGGAGTCCTTCGCGCAGGTAGCCTCCGTCCTCCTGCCCAAGGACTACCTCCGCTATCGGATGACCGGGATCAACGCGACAGACGTCTCCGACGCCTCCGGAACGGGTCTGTTCGATGTGCGGAACCGCCGATGGAGCGACGAGATGTTCACGCTCCTAGGTTTGCCCCGTGGGCTGATGCCCACCGTCTTCGAATCCTCGGAGGTGACGGGGTACCTCTCGAGCGCAACTGCCGAGGAGTTGGGGCTGCCCGCCGGGATTCCGGTGGTCGCCGGGGGAGGTGACTCCGTCCTGCAGACGACCTCCATGGGCATCACTCAGGAGGGGGCCATGGGCATCACCATCGGCACGGCGGGGATCGTGGCGCAGGCCGCCGAGCACTGCCCTGACAATGTCGGCGCCCGGGTCCAGGTCTCCTGCGGCAACGAACCCGGGCGGTGGCACGTCATGGGGGTGGCCCTGACCTGTGGTGAGACCCTCCTGTGGCTCACTCGGGCCTTGTCCACCGTCAAGGAGGACCTAAAGGTCGCCGACGTCGTCCGCTTGGCCGAGTCCGCGGAGCCTGGCTCCCAGGGGCTTCGGTTCGCCCCCTATCTCGTGGGAGAGCGGTGCCCCTACCCGGATCCCGGCCTCCGTGCCGCGTGGTTCGGGCTGGACCTGCGGCATACCGCCGCGGACATGGCCCGTGCTGGCATCGAGGGCGCCCTGCTGAACGTGCGCGAGATTCGCGACCTCTTCGCGTCTCTCGGCCTTCAGGCCGACCGCGTGCTCACATCGGGTGGGGCCGCGAGGTTCCCCCTGTGGAAAGAGACATTGTCTAACGTCCTCAACACCCGGATCGAGTTTGTCCGAGGCGGACAGGGCGGGGCGGCCTACGGGGCGGCACTGCTAGCCGGCATCGGCGTCGGACGGTGGCGGGACTTGGACGATGCCCTCCAGGCCGTGGGCACCGAAGAGTACACGGACCCGAACCCAGGGATCGCAGGGCTCTACGACAACGTCTTCAGGGAATTCAAGGCCATGATGGCCGGCTTGGCCGCCTACCGGGCGGCGTGCGGACAGAAGGAGATGACGCCATGACCAACTACACATCGGTGGTCTTTGACTTGGACGGGACGCTGGTCGATTCCAGCGAGGACATCACGGCGGCCCTGAACGAGGCCATCAGGCCGGTGGGCGGGCGCGAGCTCAGGGCTGCGGAAGTGGTCGGTCTGCTGGGAGAGGGATCCCTTCGCCTGGTCGAGGGGGCCTTGGCCCAGTCGACGGCCGGGATGCCTGGTGCAGTCGGCGAGCTGAAGCAGGTCCATGCCCGGTACGCCGCAGAGTATCGGGCCCGGCCGGCTGAGCTGTCCACGGTGTACCCCGGAGTTCGGGAGGCACTGGCCGCCCTGGACCAGGCCGGCATCGCCATGGGCGTTTGCACCAACAAATCGCAGGTCATGGCCGAGATCGTGCTGGAGGAGTTGGGGATCACCCGGTACTTCCGGGGGATCGTCGGCAATGACGCCGTGCCGAGCTCGAAGCCGGACCCGGCCCATGTAATCGCCTGCTTCGAGGCCCTCGGCGAGTCCCCGGCAACCGGGCTCTACGTGGGTGACTCCGTGATCGATGAAGCAGCGGCCACCGGGGCTGACGTCGACTTCCTCGCCGTCGGCTGGGCACCCGTGGAGGTCAAGGGCTTACGGCTGGACAGTTACTTCGACCTGCCCGGACTCGTCCTTGAACCATCCAGAATCTAACAGCCCTGACGTCACCATGACGACCACCAAGAGGAGAGAAATGGACCTTCCCACGATTGTCACCCGTTCCGAACAGGACCGGGCCAAACTGGCGGCAGGACACTATGCCGCCGAGACCTACGTCTTCGACGGCGGAAAGATCGGGCTGGGATCAGGGACCACGTCCCACTACTTTGTCCGGGCTCTGGCTGAGCGGCTCCGGACAGAGAACCTGGACATCATCTGTGCCGTAACCTCCCGTTCCACCCATGATCTCGCCTTGGAGTTGGGCATTCCGCTGGCCGAGCTGGACGAGATCGGTCGCCTCGACGTTTGCGTCGACGGTCCCGACGAGATCGATGCGGAGGGCTCCATGATCAAGGGCGGCGGCGCGTGCCTGCTCTGGGAGAAGCTGGTGGCCCGGAACTCGGACAAAGTGGTCATCGTCGCCGATGAGCTCAAAGCCGTCGACACTCTGGGTGCCTTCCCCCTTCCGATCGAGGTCATTCAGTTCTCCTGGAACACCACCGCACAGGCCATCCGCCGGCTGCTCGTGGAGTACGGATACGCGGAGGACACCTTGATTTACCGTCGTGAGCGCGACGGACAGCCCATCATCACGGACAACGGTAACTACATTCTCGACGTCAAGCTGGACGAAGCCTGGTCCATCCGTGAGCTCACGGTGGCCCTGAACCAGATTCCCGGCGTCGTCGAGAACGGCTTCTTCGTGGACATCGCACACGAAGTCGTCTTCGGGCGTCCCGACGGTACGGCTGAGGTTCACACCTTCCCCTACTTGCTGGAGCAAAAGTAATAGAGGCAAGCCCTGAGGGTCTTTCCGACACCATTCGGTCTCGGAAAGGCCTCAGGGCTTGCCTATCGGCCCTTCACCGTTAGTGATCGTGCCCTTCGTGACCTTCTTCTTCGGTGGCTTCTTCGTCGCCGGAGTGGCCGGCGCCGCTGGCGCTCGCTTCATGTTCCGGGGCCTCCGGGTGACCGGTGACCACGGCCATCTCGACCGGGGTGACCTCCAGGTCGAACTCGTTGACGACTTCGCCGGCCTCCAAGTCGATCACCACGAGCTGCTGATTCTCGGCGTCCGTCACGTAGGCCATGGAGTCCGCGACCTTGAGGATGGGGCCGGGCTGCTGCCACTCCTCCTTCTCCTCCCACGGTTCGATGGCCGGGATCTCGGCGGTGATCTCACCGGTCTCCTCGTCGATGACGTTGAGCTCGCCGTCGTAGGTCAGCACGAGGGCCTCACCCTCCGGGCCGCGGGCCAGGGAGCGGAACCAGTAGGAGGAGCCCAGGTCCACGGTCTGCAGTGAATCGGTCAGGGTGTCGATGAGGGCGACCTGCGTGGGCCGTTCGAACTCGGCCTCGGCATCGGTCTTCAGGTCACCGAGCATCACCGAGGAGTCCTCGGACCCGGCCAGGTTGCCGGTGCGCTGGTACTCGTTCTCGGCCGCGACCTTGTGGAACTCGCCGTCGCGGTAGATGACCGGGCCGTCCTCGCACCCCAGCACCACCACGTCGCCGTTCTCGTTCGGGGCGGCCGCCGCCTCACCGTGCACACCGGTGCAGTCCGTGGTCTCCGCCAGAACTTCACCGTTCTCACCGTTGTCCCCGGTGCTCTTCACCTGCACGGTGTTCCGCCCCTCCTCGGTGCCCTGGGTGGTCAGCAGGGTGCCGTCGATGAGCTGCAGGGCCACACCGTGGTGGGGATCGTCCGTGGCGGTCGTCTCCGTGCGCGGCTGCCCGTCCTTGAGGTGTTCGGATGTGAAGGTCTGGATGGATCCGTCACCGTCCCCGAACAGTGTGGTCAGGCCGTGGTGGACCACTACGTGGCCGGCGTAGGGGGCGTCGAACTCGATGCCGCTGAGCCCCGGATCCGACTCGTAGTAGTGGAAGTGGTCTCCGTGGCCCTGGGCATCGATGCCCGAGTTGTAGACCTCGAACTGGTCTCCATTGGACACCATGACGTGCTGGCCATCCCCGGCGTTGTTGAGGCGCAGGAATCCGGCCAGCTCTTCCTCGTGGACCACCTCGCCGGTCTCACCGTCCAGGGTGATCAGCCCGCCGTCATGGCTGAGGACCACGCGGGGGCTCAGCGTGGGAACCTCGGCGCGGGAGTCCCGCTGCGCGGCGTTGACCGGTTCAGCGGCATCTGCGCCGTCCGTGGAGTCAGTGGTGGCCGAGCCGCCGGCGGTCTCGGCGGAGGAGTCCCCGCCGCCGGCTCCGGCGCCCGGTGCGCAGGCCGAGAGCGTCAGGGCGACCGCCGCGAAAGCGGCAACCGAGAGAGCGCGGCGGGTATGTGGAGTGCGTGGAGTGCCAGAGGCGACGGTGGCAGTGTGAGCCGCCGTGGAGTGGGCAGAGGTGCGGTAGGGCGGGAGTGATGTGTTCATGACGAGAACTCTAAATGCAATTGCGAACGAGTTGCAACAATGGCGAGAGTGGAGAGACGGATTCCGTAAGCTGACGGTATGACTTGGATGGTGACCGGCGGGGCCGGCTATATCGGCGCGCACGTGGTGGAGGCCTTTCGGGCCGTCGGGATCGACACGGTGGTGGTGGACAACCTCTCCAGTGGACACCGCGGTTTCGTGCCGGAGGACGTGCCCTTCATCCAGGCGGACCTGAATGACCGGGCCGCGCTGGAAGGCGCGTTCGCCGAACACGGGGTGGCCGGCGTCGTGCATATTGCCGGGTACAAGTACGCCGGGGAGTCCGTGCGGAAGCCGCTGCGCACCTACCGCGACAACGTCACCGGGATGGTGGCCCTGCTGGAGGCGATGGAGGGCGACGGCGTGGCGAACATGGTGTTCTCCTCCTCTGCCGCGACGTTCGGCACACCGCACAGTGAGCTGGTGACCGAGGCCAGTGCGACCGTGCCGGAATCGCCCTACGGCGAGACCAAGCTGATCGGCGAGTGGTTGCTGGCCGACCAGGCGCGTGCGGCCGGACTGCGGCACACCTCGCTGCGCTACTTCAACGTGGTCGGCTCCGGCACGGACCGCATCAGCGACACCAGCCCGCACAACCTGTTCCCGCTCGTGTTCGATGCGTTGGTGGCCGGGAGGACGCCGCGCATCAACGGCGCGGATTACCCGACGCCGGACGGCACCTGCGTGCGCGACTACATCCATGTGGCCGACCTGGCCGAAGCACATGTGGCGGCGGCGCGGCGCCTGGAGGCGGGGGAGTCAGTGGAGCCCGTCTACAACCTGGGCTCCGGTGCGGGGACCTCCGTCCGGGAGATCATGGACGCGATGGCCTCGGTGACCGGGATCGACTTCGAACCGGAAGTGCAGGACCGCCGGCCGGGTGACCCGGCGCGGATTGTGGCCGACGGGACTCTGGCCGCGAGGGACCTGGGCTGGACCATGCGGTATTCCGTCCAGGACATGGTGGCCTCGGCCTGGAGTGCGCGGCAGGCGTGGGAAGCGCAGCACACGCGGTAGGCGCGGTCGAACGGATGAGGCAGCCGCTGGCGTTCTAGCGTCCTTCTGCCGAGGGAAGGTGCCGGGCGAACCACTCTGACGCCAGACGGGCGACCTGCTCCAGGGCGCCGGGCTCCTCGAAGAGGTGCGTGGCGCCGTCGACGATCTCCAGCGCGTTCTCGCACCGCAGCTCGGATTGGGCCTGGCGGTTGAACTCGAGCACCTGCTGGTCCTCGCGGCCGACGATCAGCAGGGTGGGAGCCTCGACCTTGCCCCTTCGTCCTTCGGCCAGATCCGGCCGGCCGCCTCGAGAGACCACGGCTCCGACACGGGCACCGGGCTCAGCAGCGGCCCATAGCGCGGCACCGGCCCCGGTGCTGGCGCCGAAGAACCCGACCGGTGAGGACATGCTCTGCGGTTGCCGGTGCACCCATGCCTCGGCTGCGGTGATCCGTTGGGCGAGTTTGGGGATGTCGAAGACGTTCTCCCGGTCGGTTTCCTCCTCCGGGGTGAGCAGGTCCAGCAGTAGGGTGCCGAGGCCGGCATCTTGCAGGACGGATGCCACGTACTGGTTGCGCTCGCTGTTCCGCCCACTGCCGCTGCCATGGGCGAAGACCACCACGGGGGCGTTGACCTGCGGCAGGACGAAATGGCCCTCGAGCGTCACATGCGCTGCCGGGATGTGCGCCTCCGTTGAGAGCGGAGGCTGTTCGGGTTGCCCCGGGGCGTCGGGGGTGGACTGGACCATGATGTGCACCTCTCCCGAACGCCACCTGTCCGTGGAGGCCGTGACAGGCTCGGGCGTCCGTTGTGGTCAATCGCTGTCCCGGCCAGCGTAGGTGCGGCCGGGAGCAGCCGTGAAGACGGGACGGCCGGGGGACTGCGGAACCGGTGCAATGGCTCCGGTTGCTAGCACGCAGACCTGGGATTCGATGGACCTGCCCGGTTACGGCACCACGCCCACTCCGCCGCGGGCGCTGACCGTTCCGGAATGTGGACAGGTTCTCACCCAGGTGATCCGGGCCCGGCGGCAGCGGCCTGGAGGGGGCGATTAACGGGGTGATGGCCTGGGTGATGGTAGCTGCGCGGAGGTGGAACGCCGTTAGTGCCGGGGCTCGGAGAACAGGTCCCTCGGAGCCTCGGGCGCTTTCTCGGCCAGCCGGTCGACTCGGCGCAAGGAGGCCATTCGCAACTCGCGGGTGAGACGGATGGTCGGCTTCAGGGCGAAGCAGATGGATCCGGCCAGGAAGCACCACGTGCCTGCGATCCTCGTCGACTCGTCGAAGAAGAAAATGCTGCCGATGATGAACAGGCCGGCGGCCAGGAAGTCGGCAGCGGTGTGCAGAAGTTCGAAGATGGCATACACACGGGCCATCCGGGCAGTGGTCTCGCGGTTTCGGGGATCGAATAATCGCATGGAGTCCTTTCGTGGTATTCGGCCATCGCGGGCGGTCCCCGTAGGTTACTGGCCCTGTCCCCTTCGTAGACTGGACCCATGCCCGACCACTCCTCCCGGCCCCTCCTCGCCCTCGATGCCTCCGCCACCGCCAGTGTGGCCGTGGTGCAGGGCGGCGAGGTCCTGGCCCGCTATGCCTCCATCGAGACCAACACGCATGCCGAGGTGCTCACGCCGGCGGTCCGCCGGGTTCTCGAGGAGGCGAGGATGGAGCCGGGCGATCTGCGTGCGGTGGTGGCCGGCGTCGGGCCCGGGCCGTTCACCGGGCTGCGCGCCGGTCTGGTGACGGCGCGTTCGCTCGCGTTCGCGTGGGGGCTGCCGGTGCACGGAGTGATGAGCCTGGACGCGATCGCGCTGCCTGCGGCTGAGGAAGCCTTCCGGGCGGGGGTCGAGGAGTTCGTGGTGGCCACTGACGCCCGCCGCCGTGAGGTCTACTGGGCTCACTATGCGTCCGTGGGCGGGCAGTTCCAGCGCCTGCACGGGCCCTTCGTCACGGCCCCTGACGAGGTCACCCCGCTGCCGGCCTACGGCGCCGGGGCCGGGCTGTACCCGGATGCCCTGGCGGCGGTCGCGGAGTTCTCCACCGCCGTGCCCGACGCCGGCTCGCTCGGCCTGGTCGGCGAGCTCGCCCTGCGCCGTGGCCGGGGGATCCTGCCGGTGCAGCCGCTGTACCTGCGCGAATCCGACGCGAAGGTGCCGGGCCCCCGGAAGAAGGCCGGCACCGGCGAACGGTAGGCCGAACGGGTCAGGACTCCTTGGAACCGGACGAGCCGGTGGTTTCCGTAGACCCTGAGGCGCCCGAGGGACCGGAAGTGTCCTGCGCCGGAGCCGACTCCGGTGCCGACTTCTCCGCGGCCACGCCGAGGGCATTGCCGCTGACCTTCTCGCGGCGCAGACGCCGGTACTTGGAACGCTGATCGGCGGAGGCCTTGAGGGCGGGACGATCCTTGGGGGACAGGGGATCCTTGCCCAGGACGGGGTCGTCGCCGGCCTGGTAACGGGTGGTCCACACCTGGATGACGGCCCAGGCGACGGCGGTGTAGGGCACGGCCAGGATGGCACCGAAGATGCCGCCCACCAGGGTGCCGATGGTCAGGGCGAGCAGCACGATCAGGGCGTGCAGGCTCAGGGTCCGGCCCATCACCACGGGCTGGAGCAGGTTGCCCTCGAGCTGGTTGACCACCACCACGATGGCGACCACGATCAGTGCCTCGACCGGACCGGTGGTCACCAGGGCCACGAGTGCGGCGAGGATGCCGGCCACGGTGGCGCCCACGATCGGGATGAACGCGCCCACAAAGACGATCACGGCCAGGGGCAGTGCCAGCGGGACGCCGATGACCGCGAGGCCGACGCCGATCAGGATCGCGTCCACGGCGGCCACGGTGGCGGTGCCGCGCACGTACCCACCGAGCACTCCGGAGGCCCGGTCCACGGATTCGGCCAACTTGGCACGGGCTTCGCCCCGGAACCAGCGCAGCGTGAAGTTGATGATCTTCGAGCCGTCCTTGAGGAAGAAGAACAGCACCACGATCATCAGCACCAGGCCGGTGAGGAAACTGGTGGCGGCGGAGATACCCGTGAGGGTGCCGCTGGCCAGCCCGCTGGCGTAGTCACCGCTGGCGAGAAAGTCGCTGACCTGCTGCATGGCGTCGTCAATCAGCGAGGGGTCGATGGGCAGGGGGCCAGAGGTCACGAAGTCCTGGAGTTGCTGCCAGCCCGCCATGGCCGAGGAGACCAGCGAGTCCCACTCGTTGCGGATGGCGAACACCACGCCGGTGACCACTCCACCGAGCAACAGCAGGATGAGGAGGAAGGACATCAGGGTGGCCAGCAGGTGTGACCAGCCCTTGCGGACCAGCCAGCGCACCAGGGGCGAGACCGCCGAGGCCAGGATCAGGGCCACCAGCACGGCGAGCACCACCAAACTCACGCGCAGCAGCATCACGATGACCCCGACCGCGACGGCGGCGATCAGCAGCGTCTGCCCGGCACGGGCGCCCACGCGGCCCAGGCCGTCAGACCAGGGACCCTTCGCCTCTGCGCCGTCAGTCCCCGGGGGGCCGGTGTCGGGCTGGATCTCTGTACTCATGCAGGTACTCCTGGTTCTCGGGGCCTGTGACCGACCTGTCGTGCTGGTGCGCGGCGCAGCGGATTCCACCTACCGCGCACTGCCCACTGTAGATCCGCCCGGCACCTATGGCCGTGCCGACCTACCGAAGGGTATGCCTGGAGGGGGTCTTGGTGCTGGCCATGGTGTCCGTGGGGGGCGTTAGCATGTGCATCACAGCCGCAGTCCACCGCACGAAGGAGTCACTGATGACGACCACACCCGCACAGTTCCCGGACCCGGAGGAAGAGGCAGAGGTCCTCGGACAGGGGACCTCCGCAGAGTCGGCCGCCGGCCCGGCCGAAGTCGGGACCATCGGCGCGACCGGTGATGCCGAGGACCCTGCCCTGGAGAAGGACCCGGCCGACTGGGTCAGCGGTGACGATCCGATGACGGAGGCGCAGCGCTCCTACCTGGACACCCTCGCCAAGCAGGCCGGTGAGGAACTGCCCGCGAACCTGACCAAGGCTGAGGCCTCCGAGCACATCGACCGTCTCCGGGACCAGCAGTCCTGACCGGGGTCCCGGGCGGAGGCACCCCTCCCGATGGAAAATTGCCCCTGGGCGACGCCCGGCCCCCACCGCTGCCCCACCCGCTGCCGCACCCTCTGACCGGACAGCCGTTCTCCTCGCCCGTCCCGCCCGGCACCGGCTGGCCGGAGGACCCCGCCGGACCCACGACGCCGGCCGCCACCTCGGCCGCACAGGTCCGGAGGTTGGCGAGCACGGCTCAGTCCCTGGCCGACGTCGACGCCCGGGTCTCCGTGTGCCGCGCCTGCCCGCGGCTGGTGGACTGGCGGGAGTCGGTGGCGGTGGGCAAGCGGAAGGCGTTCCTCGGTGAGCCCTATTGGGGCCGGCCCGTTCCGTCCCTGGGGGATGAGCAACCGCGCGTCCTCGTGGTGGGGCTCGCCCCGGCCGCCCACGGCGGGAACCGCACCGGCCGGATGTTCACCGGCGACCGCTCAGGGGACTGGATCCACGCCGCCCTGTACCGGGCCGGCTATGCCGCCCGGCAGACGTCCGTGTCAGCCGGGGACGGGCAACGGCTCAGCGGCGTCCGCATGGTGGCCCCGGTGCACTGCGCCCCGCCGGACAACAAGCCGACGCCGGCCGAGCGAGCCGCCTGCGGGCCGTGGCTGGATCGCGAACTGCAGCTCGCGGACTCGGTCGAGTCGATCCTGGTACTGGGCGGGATCGGCTGGCAGTCGCTGCACGCCGCGGCGCTGCGCGTGGGCTGGAGCGTGCCGCGGCCCCGGGCCAAGTTCGGCCACGGAGCGCAGACGGTGTTCACGGTGCCGGGGAGCGGCGTCAGCGGCGGCCCCGGTGCCGGCCGTCCGAGAGAGGTGCGCGTGGTCGGCTGCTACCACGTCTCCCAGCAGAACACCTTCACCGGGCGGTTGACGGAGCAGATGCTGGATGAGGTCATCGCGCAACTTTGACCCCTACGGGTAACGGTCCCGATGCCCACTGCCCCCTGGGGTTATGAGCACGATCGACGAAGGGTTTATCGGCGATTCTCGACGTCCGTCGTGCTCATAACTCGGCTCGAGGCGCCGTGGCCAAGACGGTGTTCACCGCTGAGGAGGCTCGTGCATCTGGGATGACCGAGTACCAACTGCGGCACCGGTGGTTGGTGGTGCCTACGCCGGGTATCAGGCTCTGGGACCTCGGAGACCTTCCGTGGCGCGAAGTGGTCGAAGCGGTGTCGTCATTGCCCGGGGAACAGTATCTGAGCCACTCGACAGCTGCGCGACTGTGGGGCCTGTGGCTGCCGCACCATCTGGAGGAGGATTGGCCGATTCACGTCACGGGCAGCAAAGGTGAATCCGGGGCCAGGCGTCGACCTGGAATCCAGGGGCATAAGGCCGGATTGGACGACGAGGACGTGGTGGAGCTTGACGGACTGCGGCTGACAACACCGGCACGGACCTGGTTGGACCTCTCCACGCAGATCAAAGATCCGGTGTGGCTGGTCGCTGCCGGAGACGCGCTGCTACAGAGAAGTAAAGGCCCCGTCCGGCCGGACGGGGTCTTGGGGGAGAACCCGCTGTGCACCTTGGCCGAGGTCGATGCTGTGCTGGGGCGCCGTCGTCGCACCAAGGGCATCAATGCCGCCCGGCAAGCAAGGGAACTGATCCGTGAAGGCGTGGACTCGCCTGCCGAGACCCTGCTTCGGCTGATCATCGTTGATGCCGGACTGCCCGAACCCGTGGTGAACCAGGAGGTCTGGCTTTCACCGACCCTGAAGAGACGGCCGGATCTGCACTATCCCCAGTGGCGGATCGCGATCCAGTACGACGGACGAGGTCACGGGGAGGCCACGCAATTGAACAGCGACATCAAGCGGGACAGCGACTTTACAGACCATGGCTGGGAATCTGTCAAAGCGGCTGATGACGTCTACCGCAGCGACGGCGCGAGGCAGTTCGTGGAACGCCTACGCCGGGCCATCCATCGCCAGTCACGAGTTACGAGCACGGTCACCGTCGTCTGAATCGGCGATTCTCGTCGTCGGGCGTGCTCATAACTCAAGGGGTCCTCAGCCGGCCGCCTCGACTACGCCGCAGGCCCACCGGAAGCCCGCGTCGCCGGTACCGGTGGTGTCCTCGTCCGGGCCGTCGGGGGCATAGCGCTCGGGGATGTTGGCGAAGTTGTCCGGTTCGGAATGCAGCATCATCGCGGCGCCGTCCTCATCCTGCAGGTGCTCGGCGGTCAGCCGGTCGGTCTGGAAGGTCAGGTGCCCCTCCCCGGACTCCTGCACCAGGATGGGAGGCAGGTCCCCGGCATGGTCTGGATGGTCGGACTCGTCAGCGCCGATGTGGCTGCCGGCTGAGAGGAAGGCTCCCAGTTCGGAGGGGTCGTCCGGTGCGGCGCTGTCCGGGTTGCATTCGCCGATCTCGTGGACGTGCAGGCCGTAGAAGCCGGGCTCCATGCCGGAGACCTCCACGGTGAACTCCATCGCCCCGTCCATCTCCCGGATCTGTGCGCTGCCGACCTCACTCTCGATGTCCTGCATGCTCGCGGTGTAGTCAGCGGGGGCACCGGATTCTCCTGTGCCTGAACCCGCCGCGTCCGAATCCGCTGTGTCCGTCGCGTCGGAAGCCACGGTGTCCGTGGTCTCCGCGCCCTCGGTGGCGCCGGGGCTCAGGGACTGGACGCCGCCGTCGGGGGCAGACGCGCCGCCCTCCGGGGTCGTCTCGGATGCGGACTCGGGTGCGCAGGCACCCAGGACGAGGATGCCGCCCACGCCCAGCAGGGCCGTCGTTATGCGGAGTGGGGTGTTCCTCGGGGAAGTACGCGCGGTCATGATGTGTCCTCTCCTCGTGCCGTGGCCGCCGGAAGACCGTGAGAGACGCCGACCGCGCACGGCGTGGCATATTCCACGGTACCGAGGCCCGCCCCTCCCGTCAGGGGGTCAAAGGTACCGTTTTCACGGTCCGATGCCGTGGCCGGTGGCCATACCCCTGGAGCGTCGACTCGACCAGATGCACCTCATCCACCGCCCAGATCCGCGACGTGAACGTCTCCAGCACGCGGATCCACCGGGTGGCATTCGTGCGGCCAGGGCGCGCCAGCGTCAGGTGCGGATGGAAGGCCTTGCCATCGGGCACGACGCCGGCCCGGTTGCCCGCCCCGCGCGCCTTCCGTGCCAGCCGGGTCAGGTCCTCGGCGCCGTCCTCGACGCCCAGCCACACCACTGCGGCGCTGTCCGGATGGGGGAACGCACCGGCCCCGTGCAGACCGCAGGGGAAGGACTCGACGCTCCGGACGGAGCTCTCCAGTGCCTCCTCGAGCGGCTCGAGGGAACGGTCCGGGACGGAGCCGAAGAACGCGAGGGTCAGGTGCATCTGCTCCGGGCCGGTCCAGGCCAGGCCCGGGCGGACGGAGAGGAACTCGGCCAGTTCCTCGCGGACGTCCTCGGGCGGGTAGACGGCCACGAACATGCGGGTTCCCATGGACGATTCCTAGGCCATCCGGGGTCGGAAGACAAGACACTGACCTCGCCGGAGCCGGCTGGTCCGGGCCGGTCACGCACCAGAGACGTCACGAAGACGATCGACGTCGGTGCGATCGGGGCCAATCTCAGAAATCAGGGCATGTGCACTCACCCTATGAATCGGCCCGACGATGCTCGACAGCGAGCGCTCTCGTAACGTCTGGGTCTCGGGCGGCTATTCGGCGTCGGATGTCCCGGCCAATCGGCGCAGGAGGGAGCCCAGTCCATCGGCACAACGGGAATCTTCCCGGCCTGAGGTGCTGACACGAGGAAACAGTGGCGTGGCCACACGGAAGCGTGCCGCCCTGAGCCGCCGGAGGAGATCGTGGTCCTCGCCGTGGAGCCGTGGGGTGAATCCGCCGACAGTCCGGTACGCATCGAGACGGACCGCCAGGTTGGCCCCATAGGCGTGGTCATGGCCGGCGCTGTGGATGCCGCGTGTCACGAGCAGCTCATACGCGAGTCGGGCCCTCGCTGGCGGGTTCCAGTCCAGAAGCTCGACGAGGCCAGCGACGGCATCTGCCCCGTCCAGAGTGGCCACCGCCAGGCTGGAGGAGATCCAGTCGACGGGAACCAGCGAGTCGGCGTCCGTGCTGAACAGCCATACGCTGCTGGACTGGCCCAATAGCGGCACCGCCGCATCCACGGCAGTCCGGCGGACCTCGGCGACCGTGGTGGAGGTCCGGTCTTCCACGACGATCCATTCCACGGTCGGCTCAGCGTCGGTCAGGCGCGCCCGGGCCACTTGTGCCGTTCGATCGCGGCAACGATGGGCGGCCACGGCGACGATGACCCGGTCCACCGCACCGATGGCACGGGCCCGCGTGACTGCGGCCGCCACGTGGTCCAGGCAGCCGGGCAACAGGAGTTCCTCGTCGTGGGCCGGAATGGCGACGATGATGTTCACCGGCAGGCCGGGCGTCGAGGGCGTTGCCTCCACCGGAGGGCCGGTCAGCGCCGGCCCTGCCGCCGCGGGTTCGGTCATCCACGCCCTCCCAAGTACACGGCGTCGCCGTCCTGGCTCTGTTGACCGACGTAGAGGGCCACATCGTCCACGGCCCGGCTCAGGTTCTCATGGAAGGCCAGGCCAGCTGGGCCGGCCAGAGCGCGCACATCCTCCAGGATTCGGCGGACCGCTGCGCCGACGCCGGCCCGGCACAGTGTCGCGAGAGTACGCAAGGAGTCCAGATGTCCCGCCGGCAGGCCTTCGCCTGCCGGACCGGGCGCGCCGCCGACCTCCGATGCCCGCAGGGTGACCGCGGTCTGGCGAACCAAGGCCACTGCCGAGGCCAGATCGGTGCGTGCCCGGCCCAGGCGCACTTTCTTCGGGTCAGAGACAGCCACGGGAGCCTCCCAGCTGTCGGCAAGCAGATCGAGCACGCGAGCCGCCCCACCGGTCCAGACAGCGGCTACACCGACACCGCCCGGAAAGAAGGATGCTCGAGTGAGGTAGTAGTTGTCCGCGCCGATCTGCCGAGCCGAGACCACGGCGTCCAACTCGATTCGATGGCTGCGGGAGTGCTCCATGGCGCGGGTACGCCATGCACTGGTGTCGAAGGACCAGTCTGAGACGGCGGCGTCCAGCAGCAGATGACGGTCCTCCTCCGGCCAGACGGTCACCAGGGCGCGGTCCAGCACGCCGGCCCCCGAGGCGAAGAGCAGCCGTCCTTTCAGGGACCACCCGTCGCGGGCGGGCCTGCCGGCCAGGCCGGTTCCGCCGGAGCGGGACGCCCAGACACCGTAGAGCGCGTCTGTATCCGGGGCGGCACCCGCCTCGGTGAGGATGCGCAGGGCATCCACGTGTCCCTCCGTGAGGCGGGCCAGGGGGATGTCCGTCCGGCCCAAAGCCATCAGTGCCTCCACCAAGCCTGGCCAGTTGAGTGAGGTCCACTCGGCTTGGCCGGCCAGGTGGTGCATGGCGGCGCGCTGACACTCCGGCCCGGTGCCGCGGAGCTCCGCCGGAAGATGGAGCGGAGCGGGTGCGTCTAAGCCGTGCACGGCATCTTGTCCACCACCTGCGTCGTGGGAATGCACGCCGGCACCTATGCCGTGATGTGCACTGCCCGCGTCGGCAGCACCGGGCCCACCCCCGAGGGGATCTGTTCGCTGCTGGGGCGCCCGAGTCAACACTGCCCCGATCGTGGGATGCCCGCGGGTACGTGGGTGCTGAGGACGAAGTCTTCGTCTTCGTGCAGCACCGCCCGGAGGAACCCCGCACCAGTCAGGGCCATGTCCACTTCCCGCGTGCAGTCTTCACCCGACAGGTAGGCATCCTCGGGGTGATGGCGCCAGTGCACGGTGACGATCTCAGCGTCGAGGCCGGCGAGCATCTCTACCGCGGCGGCGCGGGCCGGATGGGGCAGGTAGTAGAGGACCTCGGAGGCGATGATGAGGTCCGCCGCCCGGGCCTCTGCTGGCAGGGCGGGCAGGGCCGACTGCCGAACGGTGAGCCGTCTGAACCCGGGCGCCCACGCCCCTTCCGGTGAATCGTCAACCGTCTCTTCTGAGCCGGCCTCCAGCGCAACCTCGCTCAGGGCTGCGACGGCCACCGAAGAGGCGTCCGTGGCCACGACGCGGCGACATCGGTCCGACAGTTCCAGGGCGAGGTGGCCGGTGCCGGCCGCGGCATCCCACGCCAGGGCATACTCCCGACGTGCCAGGCACGCCAGGACCACCGCGATCTTGCGCCGTTCGTACCAGCTGGAACCGACCGAGAAGGGGTCCGGATCGGAACGGTAAAGCGCATCGAAATCAGGCGTTCTGGTCATCAGGCTCCTGCACGAGCATTTGGCGTTCATGGCGGTCGACCAGCTCGGGCGGCACCACAGGCTGGACGGCCGGATGCTGGGGCACGAGCTGGGAACGGTGGCGGGCGATGGCCTCGGTGCGGAGACGACCGGCCCGCTCCGATGTAGGGTGCACCTGCAGCGTCGCATCACGGCGGGTGATCTCTGCCGCAGGGAACCAGTACGGGGTCCAGACGAGGTAACCCCACAATGGCACCCCCGCCCGCCGCGCTGCCGCGGCACCGACGCGTCCGGCTGCCTCGTGGTCGGGGTGCGGATCGTGCCGCCACGGGGCGAGAACGACGTCGGCCTCGGCCGCGAGCCTTGCCACCACCTCGGTGGCCGCGCCCTCATGACCCGCCAATCCGCCGTCGGGCCAGCGCCGGGTCTCCACGGGGGTCACGCCCAGGACACCCAGGGCCTCTGTCCACTCCCGTAATCGGTGCCGGGCGACGCGACCGAGATCGTCGTGGTCCCCGTGACACCGTTCTCCGGCCGTGAGAGTGACGCACCGCACGGGGCCCGCATGGTCGGCCAGGAGGCGACCGGCGCCGATAACTTCGTCGTCGGGATGGGCGGCGATCACCAGCACGGAGGTATCCCGCTGCCATGCCGCGTTCGGAGCCTCGGCCATGGCACGGCGCCACGTGTCCGGCGGAACGGGCGAAGGAGCCCTGTCCGCCGGCGGTTCCGTCGAGGGTGGACGGGAGTCGTTCGGACTGGGGATGCACGCCTCCCGGGATCCGATCAAGAGTTGCCTTCCCGGGCATCCCGGGTGGAGGCCACGTCATCGACGATGACGGCGAGGTGCCTCAGGCTGGTGATCAGTGAACCGTAGACCGGCCAGGCCGACCGCGGGAGGTCGTGGTCCTGCGACATCGATTCTGAGAGGTCCGTCAGCCGGTCGTTGACCGGTTCCACTGCGGCGTCAGGATCGGCAATCGAGCGTCCGCAGTCACGCAGGAGGGCTGACCACTGATCACGGAAGCGGTTGTCCCACGCCCCCTCGGCGTAGGTGGCCTCACGCAGAGTCCGCGCCAGGTGCCGGATATGGGAGACGCCCTCGTCCAAGCGCGAGAGAATCTCGACGTAGTCATATTCCTTCCCGTTCCCGGTCAGCGGCGTGCGGAGCCTGACGCCGTGCCGGCTGAGATACATGCGTGGATTGGCCCGTCGGCTCTCTCGCGCGAAGCGCACGAACTCCCAGGCGGTTCGCGTGTCCTCTTCCATGGACTTCGTCTGCGTCATCCAGGCCTCAGCCCTGTCCGTGTCCCAGGACTGGGAGAATTCGTCCGCCATCTCCTCCAGGACGCTGCCCATGCCCTGGTTGATGGAATCGACGTAGCGCGCTGCCTGCCGGTCCCGAAGCGGCGGGATGATCAGGAGGTTCACGGTGATGCCCACGGCAACGCCCACGCCGACCTCGATCATGCGGTCCAGCAAGAGGGGTTCCTGATCCTCGAAGCCACTGCTGAGGAGGAAGATCGCGGTGGTGGCGATGGCGATTCCCTCGTCGCGGATCCAGTGGATGCGGGCTGCCACCATTCCCACCAGCAGCGCCAGTGCATAGGTCCAGACGCTGACCCCGAGGAGGTTGCCGATGACGAAGGACAGCCCGACGCCGAGGGCGGAGGCGATGGACGTCTGCACCCCGTGGGACAGGGACCGATACACCGTGGCGTGGACCGTCAGCAGGGCCGTCCAGGGCGCGAGGAACGGCATCTGGGTCTCCAGAATGGTGATGGAGAACCACCAGGCCGCGGTGGCGGCGATCACGCACTTGAGGGTCTGGGTGATGGCGGAGAGGAAGGCCGGCCGACGGGTCACCTCGCGCAAACGATCAGCCAGGCCGTGCGTACGCTGCCCCCCGCGAGTGGCTCTTACTGCTGTCATGCTGATCGTGCCCCGTTGCTGCTCACCCCGTCACCCTAGCGCCGGATCGAGGTCAGCAGAGAGTGCGGCGGGCCGCCCGTGGTGCCTGATTCGTAGAATGACCCGCATGTCTCCTCCTACCGAGTCCGTGGACGACTTCGACGCCACCTCCTCGACCGCCGCTGACCCCGTGCTGCCCGCCGGATATTCGATGCGGCCCATGGAGTGGGCCGACTTGCCCGCCGTGCACGCACTGGAGCAGCGGCTGTTCCCGCTCGACGCCTGGCCGCTGTCCTTCTTCGAGGAGGAGCTTGCTCAGGCTGGTCCCCAGCACGACGGCGGCACGCGGGACTACCGCGTGATCGCCGGCCGGGTGCCGAACGCCGTGTCGGGACCGGTTCCGGGCGAGGAACAGGGGGTGAGGGAGCGCGCGGGCGAGGCCGCCGACGTCGTGCTCGGGTATTGCGGGGTGATGTGTGTGCCGCCGCTGGCTGATGTGCAGACCATCGCCGTGGCTCCCGAGGCCGAGGGGCGCGGACTGGGTACGGCCATGTTGCTGTGGATGGTGACCGAGGCCAGGCGCCGCCGGGCGACGGACCTGCTGCTCGAGGTGCGCGCTGACAACCCGCGGGCCCAGCGGCTGTATGCGCGCCACGGCTTCGAGCACATCCACACGAGGGCGGGGTACTACCCGGGAGATGCCCAGCGGGGCACGGGCCGGGTGGACGCGCTGATCATGCGCCGGCACTTGGTGGCCCTGCGGAACTCGTTGGACGTCTAGGACACGTTGTCAGGGCGCGTTCCTGTGCCGAGTCGACAGCCCGAGGATCAATGGGTGTCAACTGGATATGAATGGAGACTGTCACTGTCAAACTTCGGCTAGAGAATTGCCTCGTTTTCGAGGGGATGGGTGACAATGTGGCCGATGTGAATCTGGAGGCCGGGGCACTGGCCGGCCGGACCACTTTGGACGGTTGCGAGGCCGCACTGTCCCGGGCTCTACGTCGACGGCCTCATCTCCCCGACGGTCAACAACCAGAATCGGCCCGTCACCGGGTCCACGGAAGGCCCACCGGAATGGGCCGGCCTGCCCGAGGGGCAGTACGACGTGTCTGCACTGCGCCTGGGAGTGCTGGACGCCGCGGGCGATGCCGGTGTCCAGCTGCACCTGGGGCGAGGCTCGGTTGGGCCAGTCTGCCTGCTTGACGATGCGGCCATGCCGGCAGGGTGCCCCGAGACGTGAGCACCACACGCGAATCGGCGTGCTCCCTGTCTGACATCATCCCTGCAACTCAGTGGCGATTACGGGCAACTGCCCCCTTGGAACGGCTTCCCGCCGGGGTTGTATCGGGCGAAGACGAAGTCCTGAGAATGACCATTGCCGACGAGCCGAAATGCGCCGGTGCCGCTGAGACGGTACCGGGTCCCGCTGATGCGGACGAGCTCAGCGTTCTCTGCGGTGATCTTGGTGGGAAGGGACGATGCACAGACGTGATCGGCCAGATCCACGTCAATCTCCCACGGCAGTTGGAACCTCGAGCCGGACGTGACCTGTACCCGCAAGGCGACGCCGTAGGAATTACTGCTGGGATCCACCCGGATCTTCGGGGCGGCATAGGCGGTCGGGTCGACCGCGGGCATGGCCGGGTTGGCGCAGTAGCCGACATCTGCGGAAACACCGGCGGCGAGTGTCCGCTGGTAGTTGGCTCCGCCGATGGTCCAGAGTCCGGTGGCGGAGTCGAAGCCGCTGGTCACTCCTCCCCAGAAGCCCCGTAGCGTTCCCGTTCCGTTCGACTTCACCGTGGTCGGATTCAGTCCCCAGTAGGGACCCTTCTTGGTGTCAAAGGTGACCGACCAGGTGACGGGTTCATCGGAAGTGTTGGTGATCCGGAAGTCGTGGCAGAACCCGAGGCCCGTTGGGCCGTCGTAACGGAATGAGCCAGACGGCTCGGAATAGGCCAGCCTGGGGTCCAGTCCCATGGGCCTGGTGCCGTCGGTGGCGTCGCCGCCACCGTCCTCGACTGCGCCCCACGTGCCCGTGGTGACCTGAGACGACACGGTTCCCGACTGCGACCACAGGGCTGCCGCCCCGGCGACGCCGAGTCCACCGAGGAACACCGTCAGGAACACCGCGACGGAGATGCACCACATCCTGCGGGTCATCGGTTCTCCTGGGTTGAGAACTCATTGCCTTCGTTCCGGTGGTCCCGGTCGAGCGTCACCGGCGCCGCCCGATCGGCTTTCCTGACCGCGACCGTGTCCAGTTGGGTCGCTGTGTCAATCAGTTCCTGGTCACGTTTTTCCCGGCCGTCCTTGATGGCCCCGCGGATCATCGTGACCGCGCCCCAGGCTAAGAGTCCGATGGCCAATACCGTGATGACGGAGCCTCGATCCGAATTGCCGAGGGCGTTGGCGAGGAAGCCGACGTAGGGCACGGCGTAGGACAGCTTGCCGCGAACCTGGACTTCCAGGACCGGGTTCTCATCGGCCACGTCATTGTGGTCCCCCTGGGTGATCAGCATGCGCTCACCGTCCTGGCTGGCCGTGAGGGAGGTGATGCGGTGAGTGATGACCTCCGGACGGCCGGACTCCATCTGGTAGGTGATGACATCGCCGGTCTGCAGGGAGTCGAAATCGGTCGGCTTGACGACCAGGAAGGTGCCCGGAGGATAGCCGGGTGCCATCGAACTGGTCAGCACGGAGTATGTCTGGGAACCGGTGACGAGCGGGACGATGATCAGGACGATTGCCGCCAGTGCGGAGACACACAGTGCGATGAAGGAGATGGCCTGTCCAGTCCAACCCATCCAGGAGGGGATACGTCGGCGCTGCTGGCGGTGCATGCTCATGTCCTGTTCCTTACTGGATTTGGGTGGCGGTCACCGGTACGGCCACGGTGGCGGCGGTCTGCGTCAGGGTGTCGGGTGCGTTCTGCGGAAGGCTCATCCGGAGGCACAGGCTCGCGGTGGCGCCCTTGGTGATGGTGGTGGCCGTTGGAGTCGCGGTGTAGCTGGCGTCGGCGCACTTGTTGGAGGCCGGCATGGATGCCGTCTGAATGGTCAGATTCGAGGCCAGGGCAGCTGGAGTGTTGGACGTCGTCGGTTGCCCCAGGACCGTTCGCAGGGAGAAGGGTCCGCTGGCATTGGTGGCGTTGGTGATCGCGATGATCGAGTAGACCGGAGTCTTCGGCGTCAGGGCCGCGCCCGAGGTCTCGGGCTTCGCGGTGGCCGTCACACCCTGGGATGCCAACGGCGATCCGTTGACCGTGACCCGGAAGTCCGCGGCCTGGACGGTGCCCATCTGCGCCGGAGCGGAGGCGTTCCACAGGGCCCAGGTGCCTCCGACCCCCAGCAGGCCCGCCACCGCCGCCAGAGAGATGACTGCAGCAGTCTGCACCATGGTCTTGATGCGCATGTCATCTCCTCAGGTGTTAGAGAGCGGCGGTAGCGGACCACGGGTGGACCGGGGGCGGTCACCCGCTGCGTGGGGTCGGGACGGTACGGACCGGAGCGGATCAGGTGGCGGGCGTCGGGGCCTTCTGGTCCAGGACGTAGGCGACGTGGGTCAGGTCCAGCTCCTGGTTCATGTCCTCCTGATTGTCGGCGTTGAAGGCCAGGGTGGCGGAGGCCGTGTACGCGCCGGTCTCCACATCGGCCGAGCCGTTGTAGCCCGTGATGGCAGCGTCGGCGGCCCCGGCCTTGGTGACGGTGAAGTCCTCCAGAGCCAGGTTGTTGGAGAAGCCGTTGGTGACGCCGGTGGTGTCGACGGACAGGGTGGCCTCCAGTTGGTCACCCTCCAGCCCGACCTCAAGTTGCTGCGTGTAGGTGAGTTCCTCGCCCGGGACGATGCGGTATTCGGTGATGTCGGAGATCGGCTCGGTGGAGAGGTTGGAGGTCCAGACGCCCGTGCTCGAGGTGAGCTCCATGCTGCCGGCGGCCATGGTCCCGGCATTGGCGGTCTGCTCGACGTTCCAGACGGCGAGGGTGCCGCCGCCGCCGAGGAGGAGGGCCACGCCCAGGCCGGTGACGAGTGCACCCTTGGTCATCTTCTTCATGTTGAAACCCCTTGTGAGACGATCTTCGCCGGGGCCGGCGGGGATGCCAGCTCCAGCGAAGATACTGAGACGGTGAGGAAGCTCCCGGTACTTCATCGACGGGGATGTCGGTTCAGTTCCCGGCTTCCTGCTGAGAACCATTTGAAACCTCGGTCCTCAAGCCCGGCCTCCCGGTTGTCGACGGATCCCCACAAGGTTTCCCATAGATTCGCGGCGCCGACCTTGAGGCTTCCTTTGGGAAGCGGAGCCGGCGTGGTTCTTGAGCAATGCTTTGGGAAAAGCCCGGCGTGTTCCTGCGTAAAGCGGAGCATCATGGGTCCATGACCATTGCACCAGTACTTGATACTGATGCGCTGGGCCGGTTGGGGGAACAACTAGGCGATACAGACATGCTGTGCGGATTCATCCGCCACTATGAGGCCATGCTGGACCAGCGCGTCGAACGGCTCCAGCGCGCCCTCTCCGCTCAGGACCACGAGGACTGGATGGACGCTGTCCTGAGCCTGAAGACCTCATCGGCCATGGCCGGCGCCCAGGCCCTGTCCACGTTGGCGGCCCGCCTCCAGGAGGACTTCGCCAAACGTCCGCCGGCCCCGGTCCATTGGCCCCCCATGGAGCGGCTGGCCGAGATCATGGAAAAGCTACGCCGTCTGGCCGCCGAGACGGCCCGGCAGCTGCAGGTGTTCGTACAGCAGGTCGCGGGCGTTATCTGACATCCTGTGGGCTGCCCGCCATGCGGTAGCCCACCCCACGCACGGTCTGCACCCACCGCGGCGTCTTCGGATCGTCCTTCAGCTTGCGCCGCAGGTTCCCCAGATGTACCTCCACGGTGCGCTCGTCCGACAGGGAGACGAAGGTCCCGTTGTCTGGTTCATCCCCGCGGATGATGCGGGACAGCTCCGACTTCGACCGCACCACGCGGCCGCTGCGCATCAGCGTTTCCAACAACAGGAACTCCGTCGGGGTCACGGGGACCTCGCGGCCCTCTGCCACCACCTGGTGCACGGTCGGGTACAGCTCCAGTCCGTCCAGGGACAGGTGCCGATCGATCTTGACCGGTATCGCGCTGGATGCGGCCGGCACCGCGCCGCCGGAGGTCTCCGGGACGGACGCATCTGCCGGCGATGCCGGGGCGGCCGGAGCCGCGGCGCTGCCGCCGCGGGGACGGCGCAGCATGGCCTCGATCCGGGCTCGCAGCACGCGGGGGCGGAACGGCTTGGTGAGGTAATCGTCAGCACCGGCGTCCAGGCCCAGGAGGGTGTCGATCTCCTCGCCACGGGCAGTCAGCATGACCACGTAGGCGTCGGTGAACTGGCGCACCTGACGGGTGACCTCGTAGCCGTCGATGTCCGGCAGACCCAGGTCCACGGTGATCAGTACGGGGTCTTGTCTGCGGACGAGACTGACGCCGTCGGCCCCATTGGCCGCCTCGTGTACCTCGAAACCGGACTGGCTCAGAAGGGCAACCATGAGTCCCCGGATGTCATCGTCATCCTCGACGACGACCGCGACACGGCGATCCTCCACGCGAAACACCCCCAAGATAGTCTGAGGTCCAAGGCTATCGTGGAGTGGGCGCGTCTCATGCCCCGCAAAGAAACGGAGCCACGCCGTGTCACTCTCCACCCCGACGACGATGCTTCCCCCCAGGGAGGCTCGGGGGCGCCGCCACTTCGGCCAGTTCTCACTGAGGCGCCGCGTCCTGTTCTCACAATTGCCGTTGACGATCTCCACCGTCCTCGTGGTCATCGCGGTCTTGGTGATCGATCCGGGCGTGGCCATGGAATCCCCATATCTGGCCATCGGCTTCGGCGGCATCTTGTTCCTGACGTTGTTGGCGGGGACCGTTCCGTGGCACCGGTTGCCTGCCGTGCTCTACTGGAGCATCCCGCTGCTCGATTTCGTCGCGATCGCTCCGTTCTGGACCGCCGCGCGTTATGTGCTCGACGGTATGGTCCTCCTGACGGCGTTCCCCGTCTTCTGGCTGGCGTGGTCAGGTCTCTACCCCATGCTTGCCCTGAGCCTCGGCTTTCTCGGAACCGCCGCGGTCAGTTGGTGGCCGTATGTGACCGGAACGACTCCGTTCTCGGATGCCCTGATGGAATCGAGCCTGACCCGGCCGGTCATGGTGCCGTTCATGATGCTGTCCTTGGGAGCCGCGGCCAGCATCCTGACGCGCAGTATGGACAAGCAACGCGTGGAACTGCGGGCCTCCTTGGAGACCTCCAAATCGCAGAATCGGATGTTGCAGACGGTGGTGGAGACCTCCGACGTCGGGATCCTGGTGGTGGACGGGCAAGGCCACGACCTTCTGATGAACCAGGCTCAGCGGCGCACGCACTTCATCGGCCTGCCACCTGGCCGGGATGATGGCGCCGAGCATGAACTGTTGTTGTTCGAGGCGGACGGACTCACGCCGATCCCCGCCGACGAAAGGCCGGTGACCCAGGCGCTGCAGGGCAGGGAATACCGCGGCCGGATCGTCGCGATCGGCACGGACGGCAGCCAACAGCACCTTTCCGTCTCGGCATCGCCGATGTTCGACGAGGACGACCGATTCGATGGCACCGTGGTGGTGTTCCAGAACGTCACGGATTTGATGGACGCCATCCAGACCCGTGAACGGTTCGTGGCTGAGGTCTCACATGAATTCCGCACTCCTCTGACCTCGATCATCGGCTACCTCGACCTCGCCATGGAAGAGGATCTGGATCCGACGCTCCGGCAATTCCTGACGACCTCACAGCGCAATGCCGAACGGTTGCTGACCCTCGTGACGAGCCTGCTGGACGCGGCGGCGGACAGCTCCACAGTCTCACTTCAGGAGGTGGACCTGTCTCGGCTGACCCGGTACAGCGTCGAGTCTGCTGAGGTCCGGGCCCGGAACAGCGGGCTGACGCTGACCTCTGATCTCCCTGACCACCTCCTGGCGCAGGCGGACCCGGTCAAGATGGGCCAGGTGGTGGACAATCTGCTGTCCAATGCCATCAAGTACACCCCCGACGGCGGCTCGATCACCCTCTCGCTGCGCTGTCTGCCCGGCATGGACGAGAAGGGGGACTGGGCCGAACTGGCAGTCGAGGACACCGGATTCGGGATGACCGACCAGGAGCGCGCCAAGCTCTTCACGAACTTCTACCGGACCGAGCACGTGCGCAAGGCCGCCATCCCGGGCACCGGCCTGGGCCTGGCCATCACCCAGAGCTTTGTGCGGGCCCACGGAGGCGAGATCCTGGTGGCCTCAGAGCAGGGCGCCGGATCGACCTTCACGGTCCGCATCCCGATAGCCGGGCCAGCTTCCTGATCCCGCCTTTTCCTGACCCCTCCATCTGAGTCGCACGAATTGACCCCCAATACGGCTGATGAGGGGCAATTTGTGCGACTCAGATGGCCTCGGGTGGTGAGTCAGGCGAGGAGGCGCCAGCTTCCGGGCTCCACGCGGGACCCGGCGCGCAGGCGCGCGGCACCGGCCTCGTCCCAGGGCTCGCCGGCGGAGATCCGGTCCGCCCGCAGGGACCAGTCGGTGCAGACCTGCGGGATGTAAGCGTCTTCCTGGCCCATGAACACGCGGCGGCGGAACATCGCCCGCTCAATCGCCGGCGCGGCCACGGGGTAGGCACCGCCCATCTCGATCGTCAGCAGCTGTTCAAGGGCTTTCTCGCGGCCGATCTGGGCCGCATGCCACAGGAGCGCGGACTCCGAGGAGAGGGGCTGCGCGACGGCGGCCAGCCCCACATCCAGCGCCGGGTCGCCTTCCGCGGGTAACGGCAGGAGGTCGGTCGCGTTGTGCCAGGTCCCGAAGGCCGAACCATCGGGCAGGACGACCGCGCCGGCGCCGTTGACGGTGGTGTTGCGCCACGGGTCCTCCGGATCGAGGGTCTCGACCAGGTCGGCCAGGACGCCCGAGGCCCAGAGGGCGAACCACTCGGGAAAATCAGCGGACGTAGAGCGCAGCTCCTCATCGGCTGCCTCACGGTAGGCATGCACCACGAGTGGATCGCATCGGGTGATGGTCCACCGGGAGACGGCGTCACGAATCGGCAATACTTCCACCCACTCTCTTCTGTTGCAGGTGCCTTCCGCAGCAGGGGATTGCTGTATGTGTCAAGTTTACTCTGTAGTACGCCGCAGCGAGGGACATGGCGGGCACTCCCGTAACGGTCGGGTACCGCCGCCCCGACCGTCTGGTCCAAGCAGGTGGTGGGGTGCGTCGGGGCATGAAGGGCCTATGCGTCAAACGACCGCCGGGGCGTCGTCTTGTGCATAGGGCTGGCATGGCTGAGACACAGGCAGAGCGAGCAGGAGCTCCAGAGGCGGGTGAGAGTGCCCCGCGCCGTCATCCGACGCTCGACTCCCTGTGTTCCCGCCTCGAATCGATCCTCTGGGGGAGGGCGGCAGAAGAGCTGCTGGTGTCCGGATCCACCACCCCGACCGGTCCGCGCGCCGTGACCCTGCTGCCGGCCTGGGACTGGCGCATGCCCGCCATGGACATCGGTCGGAAGGGACGGGACCACGAGTCCGGTCAGGCTCTGCTCATGCCCGTTCGGCTGGACTGGGGCGGAAACGACGCCCTGGTCCGGTTAGAGGGGGCAGATGGACCAGAACGTCCGTACCAGTGGACGGCCCACTCGATGGGTTGGACCGACTCGGGTGAGGTGGCCCACCTGCATGAACGTCCGCCGAACATTTCTCAGCGGGCGAAAAATTCCTCGCGTGTCACGAGCTTGAACGCTATAGTTTCTGACGGTAACTATTCCGCCCCCGGGATCCACCGCTACACCGTCGACGGTCTCCAGGACATCGTGCGCGCAGGCCGTCAATCCCAGTGGCAATTGCTGTTCAGTCTCGAACCGTTCGTCACTGCCACCGTTCACAAGGCTCACTCAGCAGTGAGCCATGAGATCGGCGAGCTCACCGGCCGGGTCCAGTCTGTGCTGCACGAGACCGGGATCGAACAGGTGGTGAACGCCATGATGCTAGGGGATACGTCGATGGATTCAACTGATGGTGCCAGTGTGTCGCGTCTGTTGGAGCAGTGTCTGCGTCCTGATCGCTTCGCGAAGGTGGACCCGCTCATGTACCTGAGCCGCAATCTGCGCCGTGACGCCGAGGACCACATCCGCCGTGCCATCGGCGACCCCCGGATCGGCCCCAAGGTCCGCCGCGTGGCCGCCCATATGACGGGAGCCACGGTGGACGAGATCGTGGCGGCGTACCGCCTCGAACACCCGCAGGACAAGCTGTCCACGGCTCGGGCCCAGGCGGCCCTGAATGTCGGGTCCGACCCGATGGCCCGGTCCGTGTTGATCGACCCGGAGACGAACAGGGGCGCCCGTTGACCACTGTCTGCACCTCTCAACGCACCGTTTCCCCTGGCGGTGCCACTCAGTTGAAGCCCGACCTGATCACGACGCTGGCGAGCACCGCTCCGCTGACGGTCTTGGCCGCGTCCGTGGAGGCTGGCGCGACTGCGGCGGGCCTCGAGGCCGTCCTTGAGGTTTCCGCCTTGGACCAGATCCGGGTCATCGCCGGTGCGGTGTCCGCACGGGAGCGTACCGCCCTCCGGGATGACTTCATCGCCTCCCGCCGCAAGCTTTACCGCCTGGTGGCCCACCGCCTGTGCCGCACCCTCGGGATGCCCTACGCCACGCACCGCGAGGATGTGGAGCAGCTCGTGGCCATGGAGGCCGTGACCTTCGTGGAGGAACTGGTCGCCACCCCGGCGCGGATCGAGGAGATCACCAATTGGGAGGGCCTACTCCATGTGCGGGCACGCGCCACGGTGCGCGCCTGGGCGGACCGCAACCTCTCACCCGCATCCGGGATGATCTCGCTGAGCCGCCGAGTGCGCCAGCTGAACCAGCTGCGGGACGAGATGCGCGCCGCCTCAGGCCTCGAACCAAGCGATCGTGAGGTGGCGTCCGAGCACAATCGCCGCATGACCGCCACTCGCAAGGACGCCGCCAAGCAGGGCATGCTCGTCCATGCGGGCGAGCTGAACCTCGCCCGGCCCGCCGCGGACATCCACGATCTCGAGTTGGCCGCCATGACGCCCGAGGGCGGGCTGCTGCACGCGACGGAGGGCCCGCGGCTCGTGGCGGCCGTGGTTGCCAAGGCGAGGGTGATAGGCGGGGTGACGGCCGACGTCGCCGCCTGCTGGCTGTCCGGCGTCTATGACTCCGAGGGGGACCAGCGGGTGCTGACCGCGCACGAGGTGGCCGAACAGTTGGGCCTGCCGCAGGCCTCGGCTGCCGCGCAGATCCGCAAGGTCCGCACGTTGGCCCAGCGCGTGCTGGCGGAGCAGCTCGGCATTCACCACGCCTGACCTTCCTTTGCGCTTCGAGAATGTGACAAAGGTCACATAATATGAGGACGCAATAGACAAAAGTGCCGCACACACCTTGTTCGTGCGAGCAGAGAACCTTCAGACCGATTCCGCGTGCCGTGACCTCATCGACCGATGGGCCGCCGGCCGCCTGAGCGAACGCCAGGCCCGTCAGGAGATCGCCGGGGTCCTCACCGGATCCGGCATCTCCCATGAGGTCGCCCGGGAGTACCAGACCTGGCATTACGGGCTGGCCTCCGGGCCCCAGCTGAGTCAGGATGTTGCTGCGGAGTTCGATGAATTCCTGTTCCGCCGCATCACGGAGGAGGGGCCGGAGGCGTTCTTCGACCTTGAGCGTGCCCGCGGCGCCTCGGTGACGGGATGGGCACGCCAGACCCTGCGCGCCACCCGCAAGTCGGTGCTGCGCAACATCCACAACCGTACGGCGGCCCGCCAGGAACTCGTGGCTCCCACCGGTGCGGAGGACGGTCGGCACACCGCTGCCGCACACGCCTTCACCCAGGCCACGGCCCCTGGAGCCGGCGTGGACGGGCTCGGCACGGAAGACGCCGGTCTCGCCCAGCGCATGATGCTCGAGGAGGCCACTGAGTGGCTGCGTTCCAAGGCCTCGCACCACCGCGGCATCGCCCGCACCGCGGCCGGCTCGGCCGCCCTGAGGTTCGCCTTCAATCTGCCGGAACCGATCCGCCCCGAGGTGCGCATCCGGCGTCGCGCCCTGCCTCTGCTCGAATCCGACCCCAAGGCCGCGCACCGCTCCGCGCAGGCCATGCTCGCGTGCCTGAACCGCATCCACGGCTGGCAGGGCATGTTCGACCACGCTGATCAGGATCTGATGGCCCTGTGGGACGACTACTCCAAGGCCCAGCTGTTCGAGCTGGTCTCCCGTGACCGGGCGATCGCGCACACTCTGGCCGTGGAGGCATTGGCGGACCGCGCCCGTCCGGACCGCCCCTCGGTGCGGGCCTTCCGCGCAGCCGTCAAGGAATTCTCGCCGGTGCTCAAGAACGGCCGCAAGCCCGCCGGCTGGCGCACCGTCGTCAACGCCGTGGTGGACGCGTTCCTGGCCGAGGAGTTCGAGGCCTTCTCCGCCTTCGACACCGCCGGGGCCGCCACTCACGAGGACAAACTGGCCGAGCGTGAACAGACACTGGCCGGCGCGTGGGACGCCTATCAGGCGATGGTCCGCTTCCCGGAGGCACCGCTCGGCGCCACCCACCAAGAGGTGCGGGACCGCCTGGACGGCCTCATCCGCGGCATTCTCGGCGCGGGCGTTGAGATCGGTGGCTCGGCAGCCGCAGTCAGCTCCGGAACCCCGGGCGCGACGCCGGCCGGTTCCCTGAGAGGGGAGCGTCACCTCCGCGCGGTGTGAGTCTCTGGTGTGGGTCCTGGCGGCTCCGGTCTCCCCTTTCGGTCATGAGTTCCGGGGCGTTCAGGGCCTGTATCAGCGCAGGTAGTCCAGCAGCGAGGTCTGCAGGGCCTGGGCCGAGACGGCCAGTGCTGCCTGGTAGTTGAGCTGCTGCATCTGCAGCTCCACGGCCGACTCGGCCAGGTCCGCCTCCTCCGTGGAGGTGCGGGTCGCCTCGAGCTCGGTGAGCTGAGTGCGCACGGCCTCCAGGGTGCGCCCCACCGTGGCGTGGCGGGCGCCGGACGCCGTCAGGGCGTCGGACATGCCCTGCCGTGAGGACTTCAGCGCGGAGATATCCGCAGAGAGCGAGGCACCGGGGGTGCGCAGGTTCTCGGACAGCTGGTCCAGGACGGCGAAGACCGAGCTGCCGCCCGCACCGAACGCCTCCGGACCGGGCACATCCACGCGGATGGTGGATGAGTCCGAGATGCGCCGCTCCACGGTGCCGGTCTCCGAACCGGTCCACTGGGGAACGGAGCCTGGTGCTCCTTGGGTGTACGCCAGGTTCTCGGCGGAGGTCCCGGCGAAGACATTGCGACCCAGGATCTGGGTGTTGGCCAGGGAGAGCAGCTCGGTGCGCAGCTGGTCCACCTCTGCGGCGCTGGCGTCGCGGCCGGCCTGGTTCACCGTCCCGTTGGCCGCGGCCAAGGTCAGATCCTGGATGCGGGTCATGATGTCCAGCCCGGACTGCAGGGCCGAGTCGATGCTCTGCATCCACGTGTCCGCGTTCTGGAGGTTGCGCTCGTACTGGGTGGAGCGGGCGATCTCGGCGCGGGCCGTCATGGCGGTGCGGGCACCGGCCGGATCGTCGGAGGGACGCGAGATGGCCTGACGGGAGGCGGCCTTGGTCTGCAGCTCGGCCAGGGTCTTGGCGGAGTCCTGCAGGTTGGCGCGCATAGCGGCGGCCGTCATGGACGAAGTCACGCGGTTCATCATGGTCATCTCACCTTCCTTCCGGGGCGGTCTGCATCTGTCATCGGTACGGTGGTCTCAGTTTTTCACCCTGGGGGCCAAACCGACCTCAGCCGACTCAGCGGCCGACCAGCCCCACGCGGTTGATCAGAGTGTCCAGCATCTCGTCCACGGCGGTCAGCACGCGCGCCGAGGCCTGGTAGGCGTGCTGGAAGGTCACCAGGTTCACGGCCTCCTCGTCCCGGTCCACGGAGGCCATGGACTGCTGCGAGGCACGGGCCGAGGATTCGGTCCCCACGGACAGGCTCAACCCGTTCAGGGCGCTGCGGGACGCCGATCCCACCCCAGAGACGAAGCCGGTCCAGGAGTTCGAGACGGACGCGCCGAGGCCACTGATTTCGTCCGCGATGGAGCCGTCCAGGGCTCCGCCCCCCGACTGGGCATGACCGATCTGCGAGGGGTCGGTGATGGCGACGCTCAGGGTCCCGTCCTCGCCGACGGTGAAGAAGGGCGGGGGAGCGTCCGGAAGTTCCTGGCCGTCGGGTCCGTAGAGCACGGCTTTCTGCAGGGCCCCGTTGGTCCCCTCGGCCAGGTCCGTCGTCAGCTTGCTGTAGCCCTCGAGGGCCTTCGCCAGCGGGCCGTCTTCGGACAGGACGGACAAGCGGCCGGCGATCGAGCCGCCGTCGATCCCGGCGGAGGCAGGGTTCCCCTCCGCATTCACCGGGCGGTGCTCCCAAACGACCGTGGAGGTCTCGGAATCGACCTCCAGCGGCTTGATGATCTCCCCGCTGACCAGTGCATTTCCGCCAACGAGGTAGTCGGCGGTGCCATTGGCGTTGGGGCGGAGCTGCCCGCCGGTGAGAGAGGAGAGCTGTTCGGCCATCTGATCCCGGTGGTCCAGCAGTTCGTTGGTGGAGCCGCCAGTGGCGCCGGTGTTCAGGATCGCACCGTTGATGACGGCGAGCTGTTCGGCGAGTGAGTTCACCTGGCCCACCTCGGCCTGTAGCTCGCCGCTCTGGGTGGCCCGCTGGTCCTTCAGGCTCTGAGTGTCATTGTTGAGCCGGCTGGCCAAGGACTTCGCGGCCTCGAGCAGGGCCGTGCCGGCACCGGTGTCACCGGGATTGTTGCCGAAATCCTGCCAGGCGGAGTGGTAGGCGTTGACGGCGGAGGAGACCGAGTTGTCGCCGGGCTCGCGCAGGATGTCCTCGATCCCGGAGTAGGCCTGGGCGTTGACCTGCAGGTAGCCGGATTGGGCCACGGCACCACGGACCTGGCGATTGACCAGCTCGGAGGCGGAGCGGCCGATCCCGGCCACCTCCACCCCCTGGCCAGCGCCGGTGGCGTTCGGGAACAGACCGTTGGAGTGCACGCCCGGCAGGGCCTGCAACTGCGCCGACTGGCGGGTATAGCCCACCGTGCCGGCATTGGCCGTGTTCTGCGCGGTGATGGCGATCTGCGCGCGGGCGGCCTCGAGGCCCCGTGCGGCGGTGTTCAGCGAGTGGAAGGTGCTCAGTCCCATGTTTGTCCTATGCCTGCCGTTCAGCCCTGGCGGTCGATGATGGCGGCGCCCGAGGTCGGGGTGGCGGAGCCGGCGGCCGTGTAGGTGACGGCGGGACCGGTCTGCTGTCCAGCCTCCTGCAGGGAGATGTTGGCGGCCTTGAGGAAGCGGGCATTCTCCTCGGAGACGGTGCGGATCTCCTCGGCCAAGTTCACGATGGCCGCATGGTGGTCCTGGAGGATCCCGGCCCACGGCCCGTCGGCGGGGGCGCCGGCCACAAGCTCGCGCAGGGTGGGGGAGCCCTCGCTGGTCATGCCCCACAGCTGCGCGAGCGAGGAGGAGAGCACGTCCACGGTCAACTGCGTGGTGGAGAGCTGGTTCTTCAACGACTCGATCTCGGACGTGCAACGGCCCAGCCATCGAGATTCGCCGTTGGTGACGAGCAGACGCTGCGTGGTGAATTTGTACAGCAGGTTCTCCAGGATGCCGCGCTCGCGCCACAGCTCGTTGGACAGCTCATCTGCTTGCATCCTCATACCTTTCACACCGCCGGCGGGCGCCGGTGGGACCTCTGGTGTCCCGGTTGTTCCTTGTCATCGGTACACATGGACCAACTTTTCACCCCCGGCCGGAGATTTCTGCGCATGTCTTCTTCCGAGGGTGCTTTCGGGCACCTGCTCAAGGACAGCATGTCAGTAGCGACGGAGGGTAGCCGGGCATGAGAACAGCACGGAACGACCTGGTGGAACAGAACATCCCTCTGGTCGGCTACGCGGTGTCCGAGATGCACCACAAATACCCCATGGTGGAGCGGGATGAGATGGTCTCGGTGGGCCTCGAGGGCCTCGTCCTCGCCGCGGGCACCTGGGATCCCGACGCCGGCACCCAGTTCTCCACGTGGGCCCACCTCAAAATCCGGTGGGCCATCCAGGAGTTCCTGCAGCAACTCGACTGGATGGGACGCCGCGGGCGGGACAAGGCCAAGCGGCTGGAGAAAGCCCGTGCGCAGCTGACCCATTCCCTGGGGCGGATGCCCGAGGATTCCGAGCTGGCGGTGGCCCTGGGGGTCCCGGTGGAGGTACTGCGGACCATGGTGGCCGAGGGGTCCAAGACCCAGACCTCCCTGGACGACTCCTTGAGTGAGGTCCTGGCTTCCCCGGAGGACAGCCCCGAGAAGCAGGTGCTCAACGCGGAGAAGAACCTGCTGCTGCATCGCGCCGTTGAGGCCCTGCCGGAGCGGACGCGCCAAGTGGTCCAGATGCACTACTTCCAGGGACTGGCTCAGGGTGAGGTGGCCGCGGCCCTGGGCGTCTCGGACGCCACCGTGTCCAAGGAGAAGAAACGTGGGCTGGCTCTGCTGCAGGATGTACTCGGCTCGGCGCTGTCCGTCACCCCGGCCGCTCCGGTGGCTGTGAGTGTCCCGGCCGCCGGGCGGGAGCAATTCCTGGCTGCCGCCGGCGGGGCGATGCGGGGCGGGATCGTGCCGCAGGCCTCTCGGACACAACCAACGCCTCCATCGCCGCAGTTCCGCCGTTTCGCCTAGATTCGCTCAGATTCGCCGGCCACATCACGGTGAGCGCTGCGGGACACCAGCCCGCAGGGCCAGGGCCAGCGCATTCGCCAGGTGGACATGGAGACAGCGGACCACGGACTGGTCAGGCGGGGACGGCATCGTGCCCGGCCTGTGGGACGAACTCGGCTCCGGGGGAGGGCCGACCGAGGAATCCGGCCACTTCGGTTCCCAACAACATCATGCGCATGGCACGCTCTGCAGCGTCGGTCACCAGTTCGATTCCCCGCTCGAAGGATTCCTCGAGCGTCATGGGACCCGGGAGAATGCCCTGCACAGCACCGATGCCGTGGTCGTGGACACATTTCGATTCCGCGCCGATGGTGCCTGCGATGGCGAGCACGGGGACGCCGGCAATCCCCGCCCTTCGCGCGACCTCGGCGGGGACCTTACCGTGAGGTGTCTGAATGTCGATCGAGCCCTCAGCCGTGATCACGAGATCGGCCTCAGCGATGGCGCCGTCGAGATCGAACTCGTCCAACAGGATTTCGAAGCGTGGATGGAGGGTGGCCCCGATGGCGGCAAGGCCGGCACCGAGGCCACCGGAGGCACCGGTGCCGACGCCGCGTCGCAAGTCGACATCCCCCGAAACCAAGACATCGCGCTCCAAGGTTCGCACCCAGTGCTTGAGGCGTTTGGCGAGCCGGTCGACCTGCTTCGGCGTCGCGCCCTTCTGGGGCCCGAAGACGCGTGCGACGCCGCGCGGTCCCGTGAGGACGTTGGTCGGGTTGCACGCGACGTCGATGCCAACGTCGGCCAGGCGTGCATCGAGCCCCCGCGTATCGATGCGTTCGAGTCTGCCGAGGTCCTTGGCGCCGAGCTCGAGGTCGCGACCGCTCTCGTCGAGCAATCGAGCCCCGAGCGCCTGGAGTGCACCGGCCCCGCCATCCGAGGTGCCTGAGTCGCCACATCCAACGAGGATGCGGGTCGCGCCGGCGTCGAGGGCAGCGCGGATGAGCTCACCGACTCCGTAGGTCGTAGTGCGGAGCGGGTTGCGCCGATCTCGCGGGACGAGGCTGAGGCCCGCGGCCGCGGCCATCTCGACGACCGCCGTCGAGCTGTTTCCGAGCATTCCGAAGTGGCTCTCGATCGGCTCGCCGACCGGGCCCGTGACGGTCGTCTCGATGAGCGTGCCGCCGGTTGCGGCCACGAGAGCCGCGGCGGTTCCTTCGCCGCCGTCTACGAGCGGCAAGCGGCGGACGTTCGCCTCTGGCAGGACGCGGAGCACGCCCTCAGCGATGGCGCTGGCGACGGTGCCGGCATCCAGGGACTCCTTGAATCCGCTCGGTGCCACGAGGACGGTGGGGGTGGAGAGATGGTGCATGACGTGCTCCTTCGGTGGATAAGGTCGAGGGTCAGCTGGTGCCGACCGGGTTCATGAGAGGGACACCGAGCAGGGGCCATAGCCACACCGCGGCGAGGAGGATGAAGCCGACCACGATCGGGCCGATCATCGCGGCGAGGATGAGCAGATGATTCCGGGTGAAGGTGGCGATGCCAGGCACGTCGCTGAACATCGTGACGGGCTTGGCGGATGAAGTCAGCGTGAGGCAGAAGCCGGCGGCGGCGGTGGATGCAAGTGCGGCGGCCACGGGGTTGATGCCCGCTCCCGCCGCGATCACCAGGACGATCGGCAGCAGTACGGTGGAGCGCGCCGACCGTGACTGCACCGCCAGGTGCGCAAGGGCCGAGACGGCCACAATCGCGAGCAGCACCAACGCTGGCCGGGAATCTGAGAGCAATCCGAGCGATGCGTCGGCGACGCGATCTGCGGCGCCGGTCTCCACCAGTGCCGTGCCGAGGGCGATGGTCGTGGCAAGGAAGATCAGCAGCGGCCAAGGCACCTCCACGAACGCCTGCTTCGAGGTGACGGCGCCGATGCCGGGCAGGACCGCTGCGGCACCGCCGGTGACCGCGACCAGGGCCGGATCCAGTCCATGCAGCGGCTCGGTCAGCCAGAGAGTGATGACGACACCGAGGATCGCGAGAGCGCGGAACTCGGCGGGGGCGAGCTTTCCGTGCCTCGAGCGTGCCGTGAGTGCGGCGGCGACGGGAGCGACGTCGATGCGGCGGTCATCGCGCGAGAGGAAACGCAGGAGGATCAGCTCGGACGCTGCGAACGACGATGCGACGGCTACCGGAGCACCCAGCACCACCCACCAGGCGAAGGAGATGCGCGTGCCGGTGGCGGATTCGATCAGACCCGCGGCGATGAGGTGGGCGCCGGCACCGAGGATCGAGGCGAACGCGGACAACAGGATCACGGCGGGGAACAGGAGGGACAGCGCCACCTGGTGCTGTTTCGGCAACGAACCCGCCACAGTGCGGAAGATCGGCATCGTGAGCGCGGCTCGACCGCTCGTGGCCGGAACGGCGAAGCTCGTGAGGATGAGAGCGAGCGTTGTGCGGTACCACAGACCCCGGAGGGAGCGCGCCCGCCCCACGACCTTCTCGGCAGCACGCTCGGCGACGCCGGATGAGGTGAGGCCGGCGGCGATCATGCACGAGCCGATGAGCAACCAGATCGTCGGGTGCCCGAGGGCGCCGAAGACCGACTCGGTGGGGATCGCACCCGTCAGCGCCAAGGCTACGACGGCGACGAGGGCGACCACGGTGTCATCGACACGGGTCGCCATCCACGCAGCCGTCGCGACCGCTAGCGCGACAACGACCAGACGCTGGTCGAGCATCCATCCCGCGGTGGCGAACCATGCCGCCAGCATCGCACTCACGAGCACGAGGGCTCGGATGGTTCCCGCGGCGACAACGCCGGTGGCCGGGGCTGGGGCTGTGATCGAGGTCATTCCCGTACGGTATTTGTCACCGATGAAATGACGATGAGTCCTTCATGAGGGTGTTCTCATCAAGCGCCTGACGACCGGGTGAGGGGCATCCCTGACGCCAACTTGTGGCACTCGACGAAAAAGTTCCGACCGAGGTGAAAAAACTTCCGGAGCGTGCCGATAAGTCTGGTGTCGGGTCCGCAGGAATGGGTCCGCGGACCAGAACCCCACACTTTGTACCAAGGAGAAATGACATGTCTGTCATCAACACCAACGTCGCCGCCAACAACACCTACCGCATGATGAGCATCGCCTCCGAGGAGAAGGCCTCCTCCATGGAGAAGCTGTCCTCCGGCCTGCGCATCAACCGCGCCGCCGACGACGCCGCCGGCCTCTCCATCGCTGAGGGCCTGCGCTCCCAGTCCAACGGCCTCGAGGTCGCCGCCCGCAACATCGGCGATGCCATCTCCCTGGCCCAGACCGCTGAAGGCGGCCTGTCCGCCGCCGGCGACATCCTGCAGCGCATGCGTGACTTGGCCGTCCAGGCCGGTAACGACACCCTGAACGCTGAGGCCCGCACCGCGATCCAGACCGAGGTCACCCAGCTGACCGGAGAACTGACCCGTATGTCGGAGTCGATCAACTTCAACGGTTCCAACCTGCTTGGCGCCACCAGCGGCGCTGCAGGCGACGGTTCGGGCAGCTTCAGCTTCCAGGTCGGCGCCAACGGTGGCACTGACGCTGCCTCCAGCTCCGACACCATCAGCCTGACCATCGCCACCGACCTCTCCGAGATGGTCACCACGGATTTCGCGGACCTGGACTTCTCTTCCGCCGACGGCGCCGCTGCATCCCTGGTGACGCTGGACGCGGCCATCACCGCCATCTCCTCGGACCGCTCCAACATCGGTGCCGTGCAGAACCGCCTCGAGCACACCCTGAAGCACGTCAACGTGACCGCCGAGAACCTGACCAACGCCGAGTCCAACATCCGCGACGTGGACATGGCCAAGGAGATCGTCAAGCAGTCCGCTGCCAACATCAAGGAGCAGGCCTCCCAGGCCATGCTGGCCCAGGCCAACCAGGCTTCGCAGAACGTCCTGCAGCTGCTCCGCTGATCCTGGTAGCCGCGTCATACTGACGCTGCACCTGAGACCGAGGGGCGGTCGCCACCACCGGGGAGAATCCGGGGGCGGCCGCCCTTCGGGACGGTGCATAGGCATCACACCGGGTGGTCCAACAGTCACCGGACCGCCACAGAGACACCGACAGAGACATCGACGAGGAGTGGACCGGCACCATGGCAGGCATCAGCTTCGACGGACTGGCCTCCGGGCTCAACACCACCGAGCTCATCGGTGCCCTCATCTCCGTGGAACGGGTCCCCGTGACACTGATGGAGAACAAGCTCGCCGAGAACGAGGCCCGCATCTCCGGCCTGCGCGCCCTCAACTCCCAGATCGCCTCCCTGGCTGAGCTGGCCAAGGAGTACTCCACCGCCGCCGCCTTCCGCCCGGCGACCGGCTCCTCCACGAGTGAGAACGTCACTGTCACCGTGGACGACGGTGCCACCCCGGCCACCCTGGACTTCCGGGTAGACGCCGCAGCCTCCAAGCAATCGGGCGTCTCGGCACCGCTCTCTGACTGGAACGGTGAGACCCTCACTATTACCCGTGCCGACGGCACCACCGCGGACTTCACGGGGGACAGCCTCACCTCCCTGGTCGATGCCATCAACGGTGACGCCGAGCTCGGCGTGGACGCCACCCTCATCAAGGCTGGCACCGACGCCGAAGGTACGACCCTCTACCGCCTGCAGCTGACCAGCCGGGACACCGGGGCTGAGGCAGCCTTCACTGCCACCGCCAACGGCACCGACCTGTTCGGCGCCGGGGGAGCCATCACCTCTGCCGCCGCAGACGCGACCATCACCCTGTTCCCCGGCACCGGAGCCGAGCAGACCGTCACCTCGGCCACCAATGAGTTCGCCGATCTGGCGACCGGGGTCTCCGTCACCGTGTCCGCGAAGGCCGTGGGAGAGACCGTCACCGCCTCGGCGGCCAACGATCCCCAGGCCGCCACCGAGCGGGCCGAGAAGCTCCTCAAGCAGATCAATGGACTGCTGAACGCCATCGGCTCCGTCACCACGGTGACCCCGGGCTCCGGCAGCTCCGGGTCCACCACGAGCGCCGGCATGTTCGTGGGCGACTCCACGGTCCGGTCCATCAATGACAAGATCTTCGGCGCTGCGGTGCGTACTGCGGACGGCACCTCCCAGGCTTGGTTCGGCGTCCAGCCCGACCGCTACGGTCGGCTGGAGATCGACACCGAGAAACTGAAGCAGGCGCTCACCGAGGACCCCGCCGCCGTCGGGACCGCGCTGGCCGACCTGGCCGGGCGCGTGCAGGAAGCCGCCAGCTCCATCTCCGACAAGTACGACGGCATCCTCACCCAGTCCATCGAGTCCCGGGTGACGGAGAACCAGCGCACCCAGGAGGGGATCGACTCCGCACTGCGCCGCCTGGAGATGCGCGAGACCACCCTGCGCGCCCAGTTCACCGCCATGGAAGTCGCCCTGGCCAAGGCCAACTCTCTGCAGAGTTACCTTTCCGGCCAGATCAACACCAACAACGCCGCGGCCAACCAGCAGTAGTCCCGGCACCGAAGCATCCGCCGTCTCACCCCTGAACCACTCTGACCCCCAGGAGCACACCATGTTGGGCACCACTCAGCGCAACCCCATCGAGGAGATGCGGCGCCGCGAGCTGATGACCGCCACCCCGGCCCAGCTCACCGTGAAGCTGTTCCAGCGCCTCATCCTGGACCTGCACCGCGCCGCCACGGACCTGCAGCAGGGCCAGACCACCACGGCCAGCGGCCACTTGATCCACGCCCAGTCGATCCTGTCTGAACTGGACGGCACGCTGGATGTCAACGCCTGGGCCGGAGCCGCGGACCTCAAGTCGGTCTACGCGTTCTGCCTCCAGACGATCTCCGCTGCCAACCAGAACTCGGACGCCAACGCAGTGCTGAGCGCCATCGAACTGCTGACCCCGGTGTCCGAGGCCTTCGAACAGGCAGCCAAGACAGCATGAGCCTCACGGCCCCCTTTCGACGCAACTCCATTGCCGTGACCTCCGCGAACAACACCCGTGAGTCCGTCCTCGCGGACCTCGCCTGGGAGACCCTGGCCAACGATCTCGAAGCCTGGCTTGAGGCCGGACACCCCGCCCCGCTGCCAGAGGAACTCGAGGCCCGCCCCGCCGGGACTCCGCCCGAGCACCTGCAGCGCCGCATGGCCAACCTGACCACCCGGCTCTCCGTGGCCCTGCAGAAGATGCGCACCGAGCAGGACGGCGTCGCCCAGTCCCTGAAGGCGACCGCCCAGGCCAAGCGCGCCACCCAGCCGAACCGCGGCGCCACCGCGGCCTACCTGGATACCGGCGCCTGACCGCGCGTCGGAACCGGCCGGCGTCGTGCTCCGGCACCTGTCCTGATCCTGGACGAGGCGTCCTCAACGCAAAACGCACACCCACCCCGCATCTGCCCGCATAGGGACTTCCGAGCGACCGGACACGAAACCGGCCGCCCGCGTCCGCCGTTCTGCGCATGTCCACTAGTGCATGCAGGAACAACGAGTGCACTCACGGGCCCGCACCCCCACACGGGCCCAGGGGAAGGGGAATCGGATGTCTGTCACGGTCAACGCGCTGGAGTCGGCGCTCGATGGGCTGGCGGCGCGCCAGCGTGCCATCGCCAACAACCTGGCCAACGTCAACACGCCGCAGTTCCAGGCGACCAGGGTCCAGTTCGAACAGCAGCTTGCCCGCTCGATCGCCGCCGGTGACGGCCGCGTCACTGCCGCGGAGCAACCCTCCCTTGAGCCCACCCGCCTGAACGGCAACAACGTGAACGCGGACACCGAGGTGCTCTCCAATGAGGCCACGGTGCTGAGCTACCAGTTCGCCTCCCAGGCCATCAAGTCCAAGCTCTCCGGGGTCTCCACGGCTGCGAGGACCTCCTGATGCCCAGTTTTGACGCGATCGGCATCGCCGGCACCTCCATGTCCGCCAACCGCCGCTGGATCGATGCCACGGCGGACAACATGGCCAACATGAACACCGTCACCAGCGCGGACGGGGACGCCTTCCAGGCCCGCTACCTCGAGGTCGCCCCGGCCGCCGCCGGTCAGGGCGTCCAGGTGACCACCGTGCAGTACGGGGACGCCGAGGGCATCCTCTCCTACGAGCCCGACCACCCCGAGGCCAACGAGGACGGCTACATCCGCCGCCCGGACATCGACATGGGTGTCGAGATGGGCAACCTCATCATGGCCCAGCGCTCCTATTCCCTCGCCTCCCAGGTCGTGGACAAAGCCAAGACGGTCTACCAGGCCGGCATTGAGATCGGACGCAACTGATGCCCTTGGATTCAATCGGCTCCATCGGAGCTGTCGCGAATATGCCAGCCATGCCCGCAGTCAATGCCACCAGCCCGACGTCGGCCGCCCTCCCCGGTGCGCTGCCCGCGGGCCTCGAGTCCGTCACCGGCGCGACCGGGCAGCTCAGCACCTCCGCGGTCTCGGCCCCGGTCGGGGCACAGGCCGGATCCTTCGGATCCCAGCTCGCCGGTCAGGTCGACTCCCTGCAAGCCATGCAGGGGGAGCGGGACACCCTGACCCTCCAGGCCGTCACCGGCGACCTGGAAGACATCCATGAGGCCACGATCGCCGCTGCGGAGGCCTCGGCCACCATGGACCTGATGGTGGCGATGCGCAACAGCGGGCTGCAGGCCTTCAACGAGCTCATGAGAATCCAGGCGTGACCCCGTGAGCTTCAACTCCACCTCCGCCCTGCCGACGGCACGCAAGTCCGGCCCGGCAGGTTGGTTCCAAGGGATCGGGGACAAACTCTCCGAGATGCCCCTGGGCCAGCGCATCATCGCCTCCCTGTTGGCCGTCGCCCTCGTAGCCGGCGGCATCTTCGCCGCCCTCCAGCTCGCCAAGCCCACCCTGGCCCCGTTGTTCACCGGACTGTCCTCCACAGACGCGGCCGCCGTGGTGGAGCAGTTGAACTCCGCCGGCGTGGAGTACGAGCTCCAGGACGGCGGGACCACCATCCTGGTGCCGGACGAGGCCGTCTACGACCAGCGTCTGTCCGCGGCCGCGGCCGGGCTGCCGTCCGGCGGTGGCACCGGCTACAACCTGCTCGACGAGGTCGGCATCACCTCCTCCGAGTTCCAGCAGGACACCACCTACAAGCGCGCCCTGGAGGGTGAGCTCGCCGCGACCATCGGCCAGATGGACGGGGTGGAGCAGGCCTCGGTCAAGCTCGCGATGCCGGAGGAGACCGTCTTCGCCTCGGAACAGGGCACGCCCACGGCCTCCGTGTTCGTCTCCAGCCCCCGTGGCGACCTGAACAACCAGCAGGTGCAGGCGATCGTCCACCTGGCCTCGGCCTCCGTCGAGGGCATGGAGCCCACCGACGTGGCCGTCGTCGACTCCACCGGCAAGGTCCTCTCCGCCGTCGGCGAGGGACTCGTGGACCTGTCCGGTGGGGACGGAGAGCGCTCCGCTGCCGTCACCGCCAATGTGCAGAAGGTGCTGGACAACCTGGTGGGGGCGGGCAACTCGACCGTGGCTGCCACCGTGGCGACCACCCGGTCCACCTCCGAGACCGTGTCCGAGGAATTCACCACTCCGGAGGGTGGCGTGCAGGCGCTCACCGAGCAGACCGCCACCGAGGACTACACCGGCGGCGGCGCCCCGGCCGGGACCGGCGTGCTCGGACCGGACAACGTGGCCAACACGGGCACCGGAGCGACCGGCAACGGCAACTTCACCTCGGGCTCCGAATCCCGCACCAACGCGGTAGACAAGACCACCACCTCCACCACGACGCCGGCCGGTGACGTCGAGCGTCAGACGGTCGCCGTGGCGGTGGACGCGGCCGCCGCCGGCGGTCTGACCGCCGAGCAGATCACCGGACTGGTGTCCACCGCGGCCGGCCTCGACGAGGTCCGCGGGGACACGGTCACCGTGGAGATCATCCCGTTCTCCACCGCCGGGGCCGTGGAGGCCCAACAGGCGATCGAAGCAGCCGAGGCGGCCGAGGCGGCCGCCGCCCAGGACGCGCTGATTCGGGACGTGATCATCTATGGCATCGTCGCCGCGGTGCTGCTGGTCGGCTTCGTGGTGTGGATGATCCTGCGCCGCCGCCGGACCGTGGAGACCCTCGAGGACCTCGGCGAGACCGCGCCGGCACCGGCCATGCTGGACCGTTCCACCAGTCCGGACACCGGTCAGATGCCCGTGATCATGCCGGAGCCACCCACCCAGGCCCTGTCCGCGGTGGCGCCGCTCCCGGTGATGCCCGCCCCACTGCCAGAGGGTCCCAGCGCCGCACAGAAGGTGCACCACGCAGCCCAGACGGACCCGGCGAAGACTGCTGAGATGATGCGGGCCATGATGGAAGCGAAGGAGCTGGCATGAAGGACGTCAAGCTGACCGGCGTGCAGAAGGTCGCCGTGCTCCTGATGGACCTGGACCCAGTGGTTGCCTCCGAGGTGATGTCCCACTTCAACGAGGACGAGGCCCAGGAGGTCTCTGCGGAGATCATGCGCATGAAGAGCGCCGATCCGGACACTGTGGACTTCGTCATGGCAGAGCTGGCCGCCATGGTCGACTCCGGCCGGACGCCGGCCCGGGGTGGGGCCCACCTCGCCCGCCGGCTCATCTCCGGTGCCTTCGGAGAGGACAAGGCCGGGGACGTCATGGAACGCGCCGCCGGAGTGCTGGCCGGCAAGGCCTTCGAGTTCCTGGACACCATGGACGCCACCCAGATCCTCGCGCTCATCCACGAGGAGACCCCGCAGATCCAGGCCGTGGTGCTCTCCAACCTGGACCCGCGCACGGCATCGGCCGTGCTCTCCGGACTGGACGATCCGGTCCGCAACGGGGTGGCCTTCCGCATCGCCACCATGGGCACTCCCAGCACAGAGGCCGTGCGCGTCACGGCTGAGATCCTCAAGTCCCGCGTCTCCTCGGTGGCCACCGCCCGTGAACAGGCCGCCATCGGCGGAGTGCAGTCCCTCGTGGAGATCGTCAACCGGGCGGACAGCGCCACCGAACGGGGGGTCCTGGAGTACATGGCCGCCACCGATCCAGAGCTCGGCGCCGAGGTGCGGAACCTCATGTTCACCTTCGCCGACCTTCTGCGGCTGGACGACCACGCCCTGCAGATGGTGTTGCGTTCCATCCGCATGGACGTGCTGGCCCGGGCCCTGCGTGGCGCGAACCCCGCCCTGGAACAGAAGATCCGGCGGAACATGTCCTCACGCAACGTGGTGGCCCTCAACGAGGAGTCCTCCGCCGTCTCCAAGCTGCGCACCTCTGAAGTCGAGGAGGCCCGTGGCGAGGTGGTCCGCGAGGTCCGGGCTTTGGAGGCCGCCGGCGAGCTGGACCTCTCGAAGCAGGAGGAGGACGAGTATGTCTGAGTCATTCGCTGCCACTCGCCCGGATCTCGAGCACCACACCGGACTCCGGTCCCTGCGGATCTCCGAGTACCACGCGGCCCCCGTGTCCGTGGTCTCTTCCCCCGTGGTGGACGCGGCCGTGATCGAGGGCCGTTCCCGTGGCTATGTGGATGGCCTCCAAGCCGCCCAGGGTCACGCTGACGCCCTCGAGGCCACGCGCCAGGCCGAGCACGAACGGCTGATGCGGACCACCGTCGAGCGGACCGAGCAGGCCCTGGCCTCTCTGGGCCACGCCGCCGCCCAGCTCACCGCGTCCATGGTGCATGCCCTGGACGCGGCCGAGGACACCGTCTTCGACATCGCCTGCCAGGTCGCCGAGATCATCCTCGACGCTGAACTCTCCGAGGCCTCCGTGGCCGCCCGCTCCACCATTCACCGCGCCCTGACCGCCAGGACGCCCTCCCCGGTGCACACCATCCGCCTGCACCCCGACACCGTGCGCGCGGCGACCACCGCCGCCCCGGTGCCGGCCGGCGTCGAGTTGGTGGCCGATCCGGCCCTGCAGCCCGGCGCGGCCGTGGCCGTGTACCGGGACGGCTGGCTCGAGGCGGGGGTGGAGGACGCCCTGACGCGCGTCCGCAGCTACGCGTCCGAGGTGCGTCATGACGGTGAGGTAGACCGATGACCGTCACCCTCTCCACCGCGGATCTGACCGCGCACCTGGCCCGTCACGTCGCCTCGATCCGCCGCCTGGCCGCCCCGGTGGCCTACGGGACCGTTGTCTCCTCGCAGGGACTGCGCGCCACCATCGGAGGGCTCGCGGTCGCCGTCGGAGACGTGGTGTCCGTGGGTGCGGGCCCGGACGGTCTCGGCGGCGTCGAGGCCGAGGTGGTGGCCGTGAACCGCACCGAAGCCACCGTGATGCCGCTCGCCGACGGCTGGGCCCCCTTCGCCGGTACCCCCGTGGCACGCTCGCACCGCGGGGGACAGGTCCCCGTGGGCGACGGACTCATCGGCCGTGTCATCGACGGCCTCGGCCGGCCGATCGACGGCAAGGGACCCCTCGCCGGGGTCCGGTCCGTCCCCGTGCAGAACCCGGCCCCGAAGGCCCTGGACCGCGCCCCCGTGAACGCACAGATCGGCACCGGTGTGCGCGCCGTGGACACCTTCACTGCCCTGGGACGCGGCCAGCGGATCGGTCTGTTCGCCGGCTCCGGCGTGGGCAAGTCATCCCTGCTGTCCATGATCGCCCGCGGCACGGACGCCGAGGTCTCCGTGATCGCCCTCGTGGGCGAACGCGGTCGCGAGGTGCGTGGTTTCCTCGAGGACGACCTCGGTCCGGCGGGCCTGGCCCGGTCGGTGGTGGTGGTGGCCACCGGAGACGAGCCCGCCATGATGCGCCGCAAGGCCGCCTTCACCGCCACCCGGATCGCCGAGCAGTTCCGGGACGAGGGCCGTCATGCCGTGCTGATGATGGACTCGCTGACCCGCGTGGCCATGGCCCAGCGTGAGATCGGGCTGTCCGCGGGGGAGCCGCCGGCCACCCGGGGTTACCCGCCGTCCACGTTCTCCCTGCTGGCCCAGCTGCTGGAGCGCGCCGGCACGGACCGGGCCGGCTCCGTCACCGGCATCTACACCGTGCTGGTGGACGGCGACGACCACAACGACCCGGTGGCCGACTCCGCCCGCTCCATCCTGGACGGTCACCTCGTGTTGGACCGGGCCCTGGCGGTGGCCGGGCACTTCCCGTCCATCGACGTCCTGGCATCCATCTCCCGCGTGGCCTCGGCGGTGACCGACGCCGCGGACAAGGTGAACATCACCTCGGTGCGCCGGGCCATGGCCGAGCAGCGTGACGTGCAGGACCTGGTCGACGTGGGAGCCTACGTCCCCGGCACCCGGCCGCTGGCGGACGCCGCACTGGCCGCCCAGGACGAGATCAACGGGTTCCTGCGCCAGGACATGGACGACTCCGCCTCCCTGACCGAGGCCTGGTCCCGGCTGGGACGGCTCGCCGCGGTGCTCGGCGCCGAGCCCGCCGGGAGGGACGCCTGATGGCCGCCTTCAAGCTCTCCTCCCTGCTCAAAGTGCGCCGCATCCAGGAGGACCAGGCCGCAGCCGGGCTCCACCAGGCCCGGATCACGGCCCGCGGTGTGCAACGCCGTGCCGCCGACGAGCGGGAACTGCTCGAGGACCTCGGTGGCCAGAGCGTGCTGGCCGCCGCCGGAATCGCCCGGGCGAGCGCCGCCCGTCAGCTCTCCGAGATCAGGGCCGCCCAGCAGGTGGCCGACGGTGAGGTGGACGCCGCGGAGAAGGCCCTCATGCTCGCCCGGCAGGCCCGCCGCAGCGCCGAACTGCTGAGAGAACGCCACGACGCCACCCTGCGGGCGCTCGACGCCCGCGCCGAACAGCAGCTGCTCGACGAACTCGTCTCGGCCCAGCACCACCGCGACCGCGCGGACCGCCATGAGACGGACCCTGACGTGAAGGAGGAGGAGTCCTGATGCCGCTGGCCGCCATTGAAGCGCGCATGGCGCAGATCGAGTCGAACCTTCAGGCGCTGTCTCCGCAACGGTCCTTCACCGCCCGCGCGGGCCTGCCCGGCGGAGCCAGCACGACCGGCGTGAGCGGCCCCGGCGGGATCATCGGATCCACCACGGGCGGCCTTCCGGGAGCTGACACCGCAGCGGCCGCGGACGGCTTCTCCGCGGCACTCGAGGAGGCCCTCGGCGCCGCCACGGGCTCGGACGCCGCGTCAGGATCCGACGCCGTCTCGTCCGCGAACGCCACCGATTCGGGCGGCGCCTCCAGGGGCCCCGCCGCCGGAACCGCCTTCGGCACCAGCATTGTCGAGACCGCCGAGAAGTACCTCGGGACCCCCTACGTGTGGGGCGGCAACTCCCCGTCGCAGGGCTTCGACTGCTCCGGCCTGGTCAAGTACGTCATGAAGGAACTCGGGGTGGACATGCCCCGCGTCGCACGGGACCAGGCCAAGGTCGGCACCGAGGTCGCCTCGCTCGCCGAGGCCCAACCCGGCGACCTGCTCGGCATGCGCAATGGCAGCCACATCGCCATCTACCTGGGCGACAACAAGATCCTGCACGCGCCGCAGCCCGGCGAGAACGTATCCATTCGTTCCCTGTTCTCGTGGGACGACATCGACACCATCCGCCGCGTGGCTCCCGCCGGTGGATCGGGCTCCGCCTCCCAGTCCGGCTCCACACGCGCCGCCTTCGAACAGCTGGCAGGTGCCTCAGCATGATCGGCTCACCGCTGAACTCACTGATCCCCGGCCCGACGCCGGATCCGTCCCGCTCGCTGTCCGGTGCCGGATCCAGCTCCGCCGGCTCCCGCTCCGGCGGTGCCGGTTCCGCGGGCTCGGCCAGCGCTGGCGCCTCCGGGCCCCGCTTCGCGGACCACCTGCGTGACGCCTCCGGCAGCACGGCTGACCGGACCTCCGCAGGAGCCGGTGAGGGCACCGACGCCGCCTCCGTCCTGCCGCCGGGCTACACCCCGGAACGCACAGGCCAGGAGTACTCACGGCCCATCTCCCTGGACGGTTTGCGCTCCACGGACGAGGCCGGCCAGGGTCATGATGCTCAGGCCGGCGCGCCTGCCGGGGCCAGGATTGAGGGCAGCGCGGAAACCAGCGTTGACGCCACAGCGGAGACGGTCCACGCCGTCGAGCCGGAATCCTCCGATGCCGATGCCGATGCCGATGCCAGTACCGGTGTTCCCGGGCCCGCCGCCGGGGCTGAGGTCGGTGCTATGGCCACATTCACCGGCGCTGGCACTGCCGCGGTGGCGAACGGCGTCATCGTCACCAGCACCCAGAACGCCTCCAGCATGGTGTTCAATCCGCTGCAGAACCCGGCCCATGCGTCCCAGCCGTCGGCGGTGCAGACGGGGTCCCACGTCTCCTCTTCGTCTTCCTCGTTGACCGGCACGGCGGCGGCAGGATTGCCTCCCGTGGCCGCCACCATCCCGGCCGCCACCATCCCGGCCGCCACCATCCCGGCCGCCGCGGGCTCCCCGGCCGCCGTCGTGGTTCCCCCTCCCTCTTCTGCGGGGGCCACGCCGACCCCGGCCGTGCGCGCGTGGACGGTCCAGCAGCTCTCCACCCCCGTGGTGCAGGCCGCCGGACGGGCGGTCAGCCTGCCGAACGGCACCCACCTGGCCACGGTCCGCATCAGTCCCGAGGCCTTGGGCCCGGTGACCATCGAGGCCATCAGCCGGGACGGCGTCGTGCGATTGGAGATGACGGCGGCCACCGAGGCAGGGCGGGAGAATCTGCGCGCCGTCCTGGGCGAATTGCGCCGGGAACTGGCCGGAGCCCAGGCGGGCGCAACCCTGGACCTGTCCGGTGGTTCCTCCGGGCACCGCGATGCGAACGCCGCCGGACCGGGAACTGGGCCGTCACCCGGGGGCCGCGGCGGCGACGGGAAGGACCAGGAGGGCGACGGCGTCGGGAACACCCACGGCGGGGCCACCGTCCCCGGTGCCGACCCCGCAGAACCCCCCACCGCCGGCACCGGGCCGGACGCTGGACCGGATGACGGGACGGGCGGGCTCGATGTCTACGCCTGAACCGGATCCCGACGCATAGGGATACCGGATCGAACACCGAATCGCCCACCGAACCGAAGGAGCCACGGATGCCAGACCCGATCGCCCCGGCAGCCACCGGCGCACCCACCATCGCCCTGGATGCCGCCCGCCAGGCGCGCGCGGCCGCCGCCGGTCCGGCCCAGGAGATGAACGAGGAGGTGTTCCTCAAGTTGTTGGTGACGCAGTTGCAGAATCAGGATCCGTCCTCGCCCATGGACACCAACCAGATGGTGTCCCAGGCCGCGCAGCTGTCCATGACCGAGACCCTCAACGGCATCTCCAAGACCCTGCAGACCCAGACCGCCGCCAGCTCCATGTCCACGGCCGCCGCCCTGATCGGCCAGGACGTCGAGTGGATGGATGCCAGCACCGGGGAGGTCTCCAAAGGCACCGTGACCGGCGCCCTGTTCCAGAACGGGGAGACTCGGCTGGAGATCGAGGGATCCGAGACGACCGTGACGCTGGCGCAGATCAGCGCGCTCGGGGCGAAGCCCACCACCGACGACTAGACACCCCGCACCACACCCGCACCAATCCCGGCATCAACCCCGGAACCACACCAGGAAGGCACCACCATGCTCCGTTCCCTGAACACCGGCGTCTCCGGCATGAGTGCGCACCAGCAGATGCTGGATGTCACCGCCAACAACATCGCCAACGTCAACACCACCGGCTACAAGGCCGCCACCATCACCTTCCAGGACACCCTGTCCCAGATGGCGCAGAACGCCGGCGCCCCGGGCACCGGACTAGGTGGCACCAACCCCGCGCAGGTGGGTCTCGGTGTGCGCACCGCCGCCATCACCACCGACCATGGCGTCGGCTCCATGATGTCCACGGGCAAGGCCACGGACCTGATGATCGGCGGCGAGGGCTACTTCGTGGTCTCGAAGGGCGGTGAGCAGCTCTACACCCGAGCCGGCTCCTTCGGTCTGGACGCCGCGGGCAACCTGGTGACCCCGGACGGCGCGCAGCTCAACGGCTGGGTGGCCGGTCCCAACGGCACAGTCCAGCCCGGTGGTCCCGCTGTGCCCCTGAGCATCGACGCCCTGGCCACCTCGCCGGCCCGTGCCACCACCTCTGCGGAGATGGGCGGCAACCTGCCGAACGAGGCAGAGGTGGGGGACACCCGCGTGCGCGAGGTGACCGTGCGAGACGGTGCCGGCAACCCGCGTTCGCTGACCCTGACCTTCACCCGCACCGCCGGCGGCTGGGGTGTCTCGGGCCAGGACGCCAACGGCGCCACCGGCACCGGCACCGTCGCCTTCAACGCCCAGGGCCAGCAGACCGGCACCAGCTCCCTGAACGTCGGCGGGATCACCGTGGACCTGTCCGCGCTGACCGGGTACGCCGGCATGGACACCTCCGCCTTCACCGGCCAGGACGGCGCCTCCGCCGGCACCATCGTGGGTTTCTCCATCGCCCAGGACGGCACCATCAACGGCACCTTCTCCAACGGCGACCTGCGGGCCGTGGGCCAGGTGGCCATCGCCTCCTTCGCCAACCCCGCCGGTCTGGAGAAGGCCGGGTCCTCCGCCTTCCGCGCCACCGCCAACTCCGGCGAGGCCACCCTCGGCACCCCTGGCGACGACGGCTTCGGAGCCCTGGCCGCCGGCACCCTGGAGGGCTCCAACACGGACCTGTCCAAGGAATTCACCAACCTGATCATGGCCCAGCGCGGCTTCCAGGCCTCAGCCCGGATCGTGACCACCTCGGACGAAGTCCTGTCCGAGCTGACCAACCTGAAGCGCTGATCATCCCCGTCCGGGCGCCGGTGAAAAATTGGCGCCCGGCGGACCGATAACAACGGTGGGCAGACAGACGGAAAGGAAGGGGTGACCATGATCCTCTTGACGACCCTGCGCGGCGAACGCTTCGGGCTCAACCCCGACCTCGTGGAGGAGATCCGTGCCAACGGCGCGAACTGCGTGGTCACCATGATCACCGGCCGGTCCCACACTGCCCGCGAGGACATCGACGCCGTCCAGGAGATCCTCCACGACCATCGGGTGGACCTGCTGCGGCAGGCCTCCCACCCGTCCGGAGAATCCCGCGAGCAGTCCAGCCGCCCGGAGCGCTCCCGGCATCACCCGGACCATCCCGATTACCTCACGCCCGTCCCCGACAAGGAGCACTGAGCCGTGGACCCCTTGATGATCATCGGCATCATCGCCGCCTTCGCCTCCCTCTTCGTCATGGTGATCATGGAGGGCGGGTCCATCTCGTCCCTGTTCATCGTGGCGCCCATGATCATCGTGTTCGGCGGCACCATCGCCGTCTCGCTGATGGGAACCACCCTGGGAGACCTGAAGAACGTCGGCAAGGTCTTCGGCTGGGCCTTCAAGGGCCGGGTCCGCCCGCCGCGGGAGGTGATCGAGGAGATCTCCTCGCTCTCCGCCAAGGCCCGCGGCGGCTCCCTGCTGGAGCTGGAGGCCGAGGCGGAGAAGACCGAGGACCCGCTCATCCGCTCGGCCATCACCGGCCTGGCGGATGGGCTGGACTCCGATGCCCTCGGCGATCTGCTCGAAGCCCAGAAGAACACCCGGCGTGACGAGGTCATGTCCGTGTCCAACTGGTTCTCCCAGATGGGCGGCTATGCCCCGACCATCGGCATCGTGGGCACCGTGGCCTCGCTGATCCACGTCATGGAGAACCTGGCGGAGCCGGAGAACATCGGCCACATGATCGCCGCCGCGTTCGTGGCCACCCTGTGGGGCCTGCTCACCGCCAACTTCTTCTGGCACCCGATCGCGACCCGCATCCGGCGGCTGTGCGAGCTCGAGCAGTCCAACCTGGAACTCGTGGTGGAGGGCGCGCTGGCCATCCAGTCCGGCCTGAACTCCACCGCCCTCAATGACCGCCTTCACGCCCTGGTCCCGGATTACCGGCTCGCCCAGGGTGGCAGGGGCAAGGGCAAGGGCACAGCGGACGACGACGGCGCCGCCGGTTCCAGCTCCACGCACCTCGGCACCGGCTCGACCGCCGGCAAGGGCAAGTCCGGCAAATCCGGGAAATCGAAGGCCGCGTAGATGTCCCGCCGACGCAAGGGGAAGGGGGCGCCCCACGCCCCCGAGATGGACGAACGCTGGGCCGTGTCCTACCTGGACATGATGACCGTGCTGTTCCTGACCTTCGTGGTGCTGTTCTCCATGTCCTCGATCGACGCGGGAAAGTACGAACAGCTCAAGAACTCCCTCGCCCAGGGCTTCGGCCAGGAGGAGAGCGAGCTGAACGACCTCAACTCCGGGATCGAGGCGTTGGAGCCCGGACCCGAGGCCGTGGACGCCGTGGAGTCCTCCGGCGAGGTGGCCGAACCCCAGCCACCGCAGACAGCAGCGGAGAAGCTCGAGGACATCCAGGCCGGCGTGCAGGCCAACCTCACGCGCACCGGCCAGGAATCGGCCGTGGAGTTCACCCACGTGAACGGAGCCCTGGTGATCCGCATCCTCTCCGGCGAGACCATGTTCAACCCGGATGACGCGAGCCTGTCCGACTCCGCCACCGACCTGCTGGCCGGTATCACCCCGGTGGTCGAGGCCGAGGGAGGGAGCGTGGCCGTGGAGGGTCATGCCGACTACCGCCAGCCGCTGAACTATGAGACCAACTGGGAGCTCTCGGCCGACCGCGCGGTGCAGGTGGTGCGGCACATGGTGGACGCCCAGGGATTCTCAGGGGAGAAGGCCTCGGCCACGGGGTTCGGCTCCACACGGCCGATCGAAGGGCAGCGGGACATGCTGGACCGGAATCGGCGCGTGGACATCGTGGTGCAGACACAGGACGACGCGGGAGCCGGCGCCTCCGGCGCGGCCGCGCCGGAAGATCCGGACAGCGACGAAACGTGACGGCCGGCCTCCGGACCTCGGCATAGGGAACTGCGAGAACACGCAGCAACCCGCCGAAGAGGAGGCACCGATGGGCCTAGAGGACCTCAGCGCGGACGACATCATCGACCCGCTGACCGGCCAGTCCGTCTCCGCCGGGGAGATGGCGGCGTCCGCGCACTATCTTCCCTACGATTTCCAGCGTCCCACCACGCTGGCGCGCGAGCACTCGCGCATCCTCGATGTGGCCTGTGACACCTTCGCGCGCCAGTGGTCCTCCCAGATGACCACCCGTCTGCGCACCAAGACCGCCGTGACCCCCGTGCTCACGGTGCTGGCCACCTATGACACCTACACCGCCTCGCTGCCGGCGACGACCTGCATGATGCTGCTGCACTTCGCCGGCACCGAGACCCGGGGCATCGTGCAGATGCCGATCGAGACGGCCGCCGACTGGGTATCCCGCATGCTCGGTTCCGATGGCGAGTCCCTGCCTGCCCACCGCGATCTCACCGGCACCGAGATCGGCGTCCTCCGCCGCACCATGTCCGGGGTCATGGAGGACTTGGCCTACTCCTTCACCGGCGTGCTGGACGCGGCGCCCGTGTTGGAACTGGGCGTGCACTACAACCCCGGTTTCGCCCAGGCCGCCGCGCCCACGGACCTGATGATCGTGGCCGCCTTCGTGGTGACCACCGGATCCGGGGCCCCGGAGAGCTTCACCCTGACCCTGCCGGCGGACATCATCCTGCCCCGGCTGGGCTCCTCCAATCCCGTGGACACGGACCAGGATGCCCCGCGCCTGGCCATGGAACAGCTCACCGCCACGCCCGTGGAGGTGCGTCTGGAGACCAATGCCCTCACGATCAACTCCATGGACCTGCTGAAGCTGGCCGTGGGGGACATCCTGCCCCTGACCCACACCTCGAACCGCCCCTTCAACCTCACCGTGGACGGGCAGCACCTGGCCACCGCCGTGGACGTGGTGGACGGATCCCGCAAGTACATGAAGATCGTTGAAACGGAGTTGGACCAGTGACCGAAGCGAACGCCGCGCTGCCGCGCATGGACACCGTCACCAAGATCGTGTCCGCCACCGCCGCAGCCCTGCCGCTGGCCGGGCAGATCGAGACCCGCACCGCCGCCACGGCGGAGCAGCTGCCCGCCACCGGCCAGCCGCTGGTCTTCCGCTCCGTCGGCTGGCCCGGCTCCGTGGTCATCGGCCTGACCGCCGCCGCCCAGCTGCCGGACCTCGTGGCCGACGACCCCGGCTCGGCCCTCAAGCCCGCCGTGGACTCCGGCCTGTCCACCGCCGGCGCCGTGGGCCCCTCCTCCGTGGAGCCCGCCCTCGCCGGCAGCAACCCCTTCTCCGCCTCACTGGGCGGGTCCGCGCCGCAGCTGTTCGTGGTGACCGTGGACGGAGCCGACGCCCTGGTGCTGGCCATCCGCGAAGGCGCCACCTACGAGCGCCCCTCCCGGAACACCGCGGTGGACGAGGACTTCCTGCGCAACGTCCACCGCATCCGCGGCGTGGACATGGAGTTGTCCGTGGTCATCGGCCGCACCACCCTGACGGTGGCCGAGCTGTTGCGCATCAAGCCCGGCCAGGTACTCGAGCTGGACCGTGCGGCCGGCGCACCGGCGGACGTGCTGGTCAACGGCCGTCTGCTGGCCTCGGGGGAGGTCGTGGTCCAGGATCTGGACTTCGCCGTGAAGATCACCTCCATCCGGGATGAGAACGCCGAGGTCCTGGGCTGACATGGGATTCGGCCAGATCCTGCAGGTGGTCCTGTCCTTGGGCATCGTCGCCCTGGCGCTCTACCTCTCCGCCCGGGTGGCCCGGCGCCGTTTCGGCGCCGGGGGCGAGGACGCGCTCCGCGTGATCTCGCGCCAGTCGGTGTCCAGGACGCAGAACCTGGTCGTCGTGGAAACCAACGGACACCGCCATCTCGTGGCCCTCACCGACGGCGGGGCACACACCGTCGAGACCTGGGACGCTCCCGCGGCGGAGGCTCAGTCCGTGGTGAGCGGCGTCTCCGCGCGCCGTGAACCGATCGCACGCCGTGAGTCCGCGGCGCACCGTGATGCGGCCGGTGCCAGTGGATTCGCCGCCACGCTGTCCGCGCTGACCGCGGGCACCCAGTGGTCCGGACTGGGCCGCAAGACCTCAGCCTCCGAGGGCACCCGGCCGTGAACCACTCCGCCTCCCGGGTGCCCCGAGCGCTCCCGGTGCTGGCCGGCGTGCTGCTGGCCGTCGTCGGGCTCTGGCTTCTGGCGGTGCTCACCGCGGCACCGGCTGCCGCGGATACGCTGGACCCTGCCCCGGACGGGACCGGCGGCACGGACGGTGGCACTGGTGGTGCCACCGGCCAGGGCCTGAACATCGAGATCAACGGACCCGACGGCGAACCCTCCTCCTCGGTGCTGACCCTGCTGGGCATCGGGGTGCTCATGGTGGCCCCGTCCCTGGTGCTGATGTGCACCTCGTTCACCAAGGTCTTCGTGGTGCTGGCCATGACCCGCAACGCGCTCGGGCTGAACACCACCCCGCCCACGCAGGTGCTCGCCGGGATCGCCCTGATCCTGACCATCTTCATCATGCAGCCGGTGATCTCCGAGGTCATCGACGTGGCCATCACCCCCTATGCGGACGGCCAGATCGTGTTCACCGAGGCCGTCGAGGCGGCCCAGGTGCCGTTGCGCGAGTGGATGCTGCCGCTCACCCGCGAGGAGGACATCGCCCTGATGACCCGCTCGGCCGATCTGGAGAACCCGGCTACCCCCGCCGACACCCCGCTGGCCACGCTGGTGCCCGCGTTCGTCATCTCCGAGCTGCGGGCCGCGTTCATCATCGGCTTCGTGATCTTCGTGCCGTTCCTCATCATCGACCTCGTGGTGTCCTCGGCGCTGATGTCCATGGGCATGATGATGCTGCCGCCCGTCATGGTGTCCCTGCCGTTCAAGATCCTCCTGTTCGTCCTCGTGGACGGGTGGGGACTGATCATCAGTTCCCTCGTGGGCACATACAACGGGGCGGGGAGCTGAGATGGACCAGAACGCCGTGGTGGACCTCGGGGTGCAGGCCCTGCTGATGGCCGCCAAGCTCTCCGCGCCGGTGCTGATCACCGCCCTCGCAGTGGGCCTGCTCATCGGCCTGCTGCAGTCCGCCACCCAGGTACAGGAGATCACCCTGTCCTTCGTGCCCAAGGCGATCGCCGTCGCTGTGGTTCTGGCGCTGTCCGGATACTGGATGATCCAGGAGATGGTCACGTTCACGCAGTGGTGTTTTGACCAGATCCCGAATCTGATCAACGGCTAGCGGGCACCCTCATGGACGTCACCCTTGACCCGGCGTGGCTGCAGGCGTACCTCCTGGTGCTGCTGCGGACCACGCTGTTCATCGCCATCGCCCCACCCTTCTCCAACTCCTCCTTCCCGTGGCGCATCAAGGGCCTCGTGGCCTTGGGACTCGCCCTGCCCTTCGCCGGCCGGGTGGACGTTCCGGACGGCGGCCTGGACACCGGTGCTCTGCTGGCGGCCGGTACCGCGGAGGCGGCCACCGGCGCGGTGCTCGGTGTGCTCGTGATGGTGGCGTTCGCCGCGGTGGCGTCCGCCGGCTCCCTCATCGACCTGGCCTCCGGCTTCCAGATGGCCACCGTCTACGATCCGGGATCGATGGTCAACGGGGCCCAGTTCACCCGCCTCTTCCAGAATGGGATGATCGCGATGATGCTGGCCTCGGGTGCCCACATCCCGCTGTTCCTCGGTTTCGGCACCTCCTTCGACGCGATCGCCCTGGGAGAGCTGCCGGACATGTCCTCATCGGCGGCCGCGGTCGCGGCCGCCTTCACCGGGATGTTCGCCGCCGCCGCCCAGATCGCGGCGCCGCTGATCGCGGTGCTGTTCCTGGCCGACGTCGGGCTCGGGTTGCTGACCCGGGTGGCGCCCACGCTGAACGCCTTCTCCCTGGGGTTCCCGCTGAAGATCCTGGTGACGCTGGCCTTCGGCGGCATGGTGTTCGCGGCGCTGCCGATGGCGCTGGACCAGTTGACCGACTCCGCCGTGGAACTGATCCAGGAGGTGCTGCGGTGATGGGCTCGTGAGTTCCGAGACCGGTGAGCGCACTGAACAGGCGTCCGACCGGCAGATGCGAGAGGTCCGCAAGAAGGGAAAGCTCGGGCGTTCCACGGATGTCTCCGCGTGGGTGGTGGTGGCCGCCGTGGCGGTGATGGTTCCCATGACGATCCTCGCCGCCCAGGGTGCCGCCACGGATTCGCTGTTCCAGATCACCCGGGCCGCCCAATCGGGCGACCCGCAGGTGGCGCTGCAGGTTCTGGCTCAGGCCGGCGGGGCGCTGGGGGCCTCGATCCTGCCGCTCATGGCCGTGGCGATGCTGGCCGCGGTGGCCACACCGTTCCTTCAGGGGCCGGTGACGTTCCGGTCCCTGGCCCCGAAGTTCGACCACTTCAACCCGGTGTCCGCCGCCCAGAAGATCCTCGGTCCGCAGGCGTGGTGGAACGCGGCCAAGGCCCTGGCGAAGTCGGCGGCCGTGGGACTGCTCATGTACTGGGTGATCCAAGCCGTGGCCACCGGGCTGATGGGGGCGGGTCTGCTGCCGCTGGAGGCCGTGACGTCGGTGGTGTCCACCGCCGCGCTGCAATTGCTGTGGTTCTCCGTGCTGGCCGGCCTGGTCATGGCAGCCGCAGACGTGTTCGTGGTGGCGAAGCGGAACCGCAAGCAGACGAAGGTCACCAAGGACGAGGCCAAGCGGGAGCACAAGAGTTCCGACGGCGATCCGCTGGTGAAATCGCAGCGGCGCTCGCGGCAGCTGTCCATGTCCCGCAACCGCATGATCTCCGAGGTCTCCAGTGCCGATGCTGTGGTGGTCAACCCCGTGCACGTGGCCGTGGCCCTGCGGTACAAGGAGGGAGACGCGGCCCCTGTGGTGGTGGCCGCCGGGAAGGGCGAGATGGCCGCGCGCATCCGTGAACGGGCCGTGGACGCCGAGGTTCCGTTGGTCAAGAACATCGGATTGGCCTGGATGATGCACGACCACTGCCGGATCGGCGCGCCGGTGCCCGAGGAGCTGTACGGGGCGGTGGCCGTGGTCATCGCCTTCACCCTGAAGCTGGACGCCAAGCTGATGCGCCGGCGGCGGGGCCGCATCCATGATCTGGGGGATCTCCGCCTCCCGGAGGGGTTTCAGCGCCCTGCCTCCCCTGACAACTGAGTCGCAGAAATTACCCCGGATCGGCGTGGAGAGGGGTTAATTTCTGCGACTCAGTTGGTCGGGGCGAGGAGGCATTCAGGAGCCGATCTCGAAGGGAACCCACGAGTCCTTCGGTTGACGTTGCTGGCGTTCAATGGCGCGGTGAAGGCGGAGCTCGAAGTTCCGCCACCCCTGTCTGGTGAAGACCTCGGAGTCCACCCGGATAGGTTCCCAGCCGCGCGCCCGGATCTGCTCGTCCCGGTTCATGTCAGAGCGGTACTGCTTCTCCAGCGTGAAGTGGTGCCTGCCCTCGTACTGCAGGGCGACGCGCCACAACAGCAGGGCCAGATCAACAGTGCATTCCCAGCCGTCGGCGAACAGCAGTCGAGGATTCACGATGGGCTCATCCCAGCCGGCGTTGACCATCTTCAATCTGAGCCTGGACTCCCTCTCCGAATCGACTCGTTCGCGCAGCAGTTCCACAGCCACCCGCAGTTTCCTGATGCCGGGAGAACCCTTGCGCCGGCTGACAACCTCGACGATGGACTCCTTGGTGGCTAGCGGGTTGTTGCCGATGAACCTCTCGGATCGGGGAAATCCGTCGGGTCGCTGCAACAGGGCGTCGCCGGCCGCCACGAGTTCCTCCACGGTGAGTCCCTGCGACGCCAGGTCCGCCCAGGTCCACTCCGGCGACGTGATGTGGAAGCCGCCGATCTTCCTCACATCACGCTCCAGGGGGCGGATGAAATGCCCCACGGTGTTCAGGTACCGGGGGATGCCGGCAGTACGACGGACCCGGGACAGATGAATTCGGGTGGTACGCATCCGTGCCGGTAACCACAGTCCCCAGGTCTCGGCAGCGGTCTGGTGACTGATGATCAGTGACGGATCCTGTCGACTCAGCATCCGCGCGATCTCGGAATTGCTGTGCCGGTCTGCTGCAGACGGATGCAGAGGAGCGGTCCGCAGCCCGCGGTGGGGGATGACCAGCCCTGAGTAGTAGAGGCGCTTGCGCGAGAACTGGAGACGGCGACCCTCGTCCAGAGTGAAGAGGTCCGGAACGGGCTGTGGGTTGTGGGGTCTCATCACCCCATTGACGGACACCCGTGCCGGCAGCGGGAGGCAGGCAAGGGCTGCGGTGGAGGGTTCCACCGCATCGGTTACCTGTGCAGTAGCCTGCCTGCATCCGCACCCGCACCCCCGCCTGCAGCTAAGTCGCAGAAGCTACCCCTTCACACCCGTTGAATTGGGGCAATTTCTGCGACTCAGTTGCAGGGGCCATCAGCCGCCAGCCCGTCACCGCCTGCGTGAAACCGGACGCCCGCGGTCCGGCGCCGGGCATAGGGGGTCGCGAGGGAATCCTTGGACCCGCACCACCGCATGCACGCACGGCACCGACGCAGCGCGCACACGACCGCATGCGCGCACACCACCGCACCGAAGGAAGGCCGCCTCCGTGACACTGGCAAAACTCAAGCCGCTGGCCATGCCTATCGGCTTCGTGTTGATCGTGTTGTTGCTGATCGTCCCGGTCCCGGCACCCCTGCTGGACGTGCTGATCGTGGTGTCCATCTCACTGTCGCTGGTGATCCTGCTGAACACCATGTTCGTCAGGAAACCCCTGGACTTCTCGATCTTCCCCTCGCTGCTGCTGGCCGCCACCATGCTGCGGCTGGGCATCAATGTGGCCTCAACCCGACTGGTGCTGGGGGAGGCCCACGCCGGTCAGGTGATTGACGCCTTCGGTCAGGTGGCCGTGGGCGGCAACATGGTCATCGGCTTCGTGGTGTTCCTGATCTTGGTGATCATCCAGTTCGTGGTGATCACCAAGGGCGCCGAACGCGTCTCCGAGGTCGGCGCCCGCTTCACCCTGGACGCCATGCCCGGCAAGCAGATGGCCATCGACGCGGACCTCGCCGCCGGCCTCATCACCGAGGACCAGGCTCGCACCCGCCGCGGAGAGGTCACCGCCGAAGCTGACTTCTACGGCGCCATGGACGGAGCCTCCAAGTTCGTCAAGGGCGATGCCATCGCGGGCATCATCATCCTGGTCATCAATCTCGTCGGCGGCGTGGTGGTCGGCATGATGATGCACGGCATGGATGCCATGGAGGCACTGGAGACCTACGCGCTGCTGTCCATCGGCGACGGCCTGGTCACCATCATCCCGTCCGTGCTGATGGCCACCGCCACCGGCATGATCGTCACCCGTTCCACGGCGGACGAGGACCTGGGCACCGCCACCACCAAGCAGCTCTCCCAGTTCTCCACGCCGCTCGTGGTGGCCGGCGTCGCCGCGATCGCCATGGGACTGATCCCGGGGATGCCGCTGTTGACGTTCCTGCTGCTCGGGGCCGCCCTCATCCTGGCCGGCCGCGCCGCGGGCAAGGCACGGGCCAAGGAGGCGGAGGAGGCCGAGAGTGCCAAGGCCGCCGGAGATGCAGCCCAGCAACCGGTCAAGGACCCGGGCCAGGACCTGATCCAGCGCATGCGGACCTCCCCGGTGGAGGTGCATCTCGCCACGGACATCGTGGACCTGGCCAATGGCTCACCGGATGACCTGGTGGCCCGCATTCGAGGCGTGCGTGAACAGATGGCCCTGTCCCTGGGTGTCGTCATCCCGCAGGTCCGCACCCGGGACAACGTGGAGCTGCCCGCAGGCGCCTACCGCATTCTCATCGCCGGCACCACTGCTGCCGAGGGGCAGGCCCCCGCCCGGCGGCTGCTCGCCCTGGGCGGCGACCTCGCTGCCCTGTCCGGCGCCCCCACGCGCGAGGCGGTCTTCGGCCTGGACGGCAAGTGGATCCCGGAGGAGATGCGCACCATCGCCGAGATGGCCGGCTCCGCCGTGTTCGACCGCACCACCGTGGTCACCACTCAACTGGCCTCGGTGCTGGAGCGCCACGCCGCCCGGCTGTTGTCACGCGCGGACGTCCAGACCATGCTGGACGCCGTCGCCGCCGATTCTCCGGAGACCGTGGAGGACGTGGTGCCCGGGTTGGTGCCCGCCTCCACCGTCCACCAGGTGCTGCAGGGCCTGCTCGCCGAGGGCGTGCCCATCAACGACCTGCCCCGCATCCTCGAGACTATCGCCCAGCGTGCCGGCACCTCCAAGCTGATCGAGCACCTGGTTGAGGCGTGTCGGCTGGCCCTGGCCCCGGTCATCGCCGAACGGGCCAGTGTGGACGGTGTGCTGACGGCCATCACCCTCGACCCGGTCTTCGAGCAGGGTCTGCTCGAGGGCCTGCGCACCGGCCCGGAAGGCTCCTCCATCACCGGTTCCCTCGAGGTCTTCAACCGACTCGCGGACGGCGTGCGAACCGCCGTGGCCGCCCGTGTGGCCGAAGGCGAGCAGCCCGTGCTCGTGTGCGGAGAGTCCCTCCGCGCCGACCTGGCCCGCAAGCTCGATTCCTGGTCCGTGGAGGTGGCCGTGCTGTCCTACACCGAGGCCTCATCCCAGCCCAGCCTCCAGGTGAGGACGGCCGCGACAGTGGGTGGCGAACGTGCGCTGGCGTAAGTCCGTCTTCGCCGACTCCCTCGAGGAGCTCGAGCACGAGGCCGAACTGCACTTCAGACCCGGCACCACCTACTCCATCTTCAGCATCCGTGAAGAGGGTGGCGGCGAGGACCGCGTCACCTACCGCGCGGACGCCCACCCGCCACAGGAACCCGGCCAACACAGGACACGGTCCCGCGGATCGTCCTCCCCGAAGGACGGGCGCACGCGCGTCGGCCGCAACGTCGGGCACGACGACGGCCCGGAGGCCCCGCAGGATGCCGACCAGCTGCCGGGCGGCAGTGCCGCGCGGTCGAGCACCGCAGGCAACCGTGTGGCCACCGGATCGATGTCCGGGCGCATCGCCGCGCCGGGAGCCGGTCCACGGGGCGGCGATGCGAACGGCTTTCCGAGTGGTCCTCTGAGCACCCCTCCGAGTGGTTCCGACGCCGGTCAGTCCGGTCGCGCGCACACGCGCAACGGCTCCGTGGGCGCAGTCAACCCGGACACCGTCCAGGAGATCCCCGGCTGGGGCCCCGGACCGATCCCGACGACGGCCCTGCAGGGCGGACCCGGATTGAACACGGCCTACGGCCTGCTCATGGACGGCCTCGATGCCGGAGCCGATCCGAGTAGCCCACCGGACACCGCACCCGGCACCGGGGCGGGAGCTGGACGGGGGACCGGAGCAGTGGCTGGCACCGTGGCCGGTTCCGGTGCGAGCGGCTCCCCGGGACCGAATGCTGCCGGACACCGCACGGCCGCCGTCGTCCCGGTGTTCTCCACCGAGGATCCCCACCTGCACGAGATGCTGGACCATGCTGCCGCACCGGCAGATCTCCCAGACACCCTGCACGGCACGCCGCACGCCGAGGAGCCCCGCAACTCCTCCATGCCGCGCAGCATCCGGCTCGTGTTCGCGGGCCTGCTCGACGACGCCGTGGAGGCCGCCGAGCGGACCGGCCACCACACGTGGTCGGCTGCGGGCGTCCTCAACGGGGGACGGGCCGGGGCAACCGTGGTCTGCTACGGGCTCGGCGACGGATCCGACACAGCGCATCTGGCCGAGGGGTTGCTCCGGTACGCGCCCATGCACCTGGTGCTGGCGATCGACTCCTCGCGCAAGCATGCCGATACACAGGCCTGGGTCCGGCAGGTGGCGAAGGTGGTCGAGCCGGCGTCAGTGGTGGCGGTGCCGCGCACCGTGACGGGCACCCCAGGAACCGTGAGGGACCTGGGTCACCGCCTGCACACCCCGTCTGAGTTCTCCGAGTTTGCCCAGCACACGCACCGGTGAGGGGGCAGAACAGACGCCCGGGCCCGGCGTTCTGCGCATGTCAGAGGGTATGAACCGCACTCGGACCGAGTATCCCCAGGAGCCCACGGTGCACGACCTTCCCTCCCGTGATGACCTCCCGGACGTTCTCCCGGAAGGAACCACGGAGACGTGGCAGGACATCGCAGGCCAATACCGTGCGGACCACCGCGGCCCACACTCCGTGGTGGACGCCGTGGACGAGATCCTGTTGGAGTTGGCCGAGGCCCTCTCCGATCGGTCCGCCCGGGAGTCCAGCACCGGCGAACTCGCCCTGTCCCGCCGGACCCAGCGCTACCGGCGCCGGGTCCACGAGCTGTATTCGCTGGCCGAGACGGTGGCCCAGGCGCAGATGGCGGCTTCCGTTCTCGAACTCGGAGCACCGGCGTGGCTGTATGAACGGGAGGACGGGCGAGCGTGGCACCGAGAGATCGTGGCGCTGAACGACTATGCCTCCTGGGCCGTGGACCGGTATGGCCGCGTTGGCCGGGACGGTCTTGCGGACGGTTGGGATGGTCCAGAGGATGGTTCGACCGTCGACGATGGGGACGCGGCCGGCCCCGCTTGACCCAACTACCGCGCCTCCTATCAGCAGCTCGTATCAGCAATGAGGGAAACCGTCAAGGGGTAGGCCTGCCCATCGCCGCTTGAGGCCATGCTGCCTAGCGTGGACAGCATGTGGAACTCTGCCGAGACCCCCTTGGGGGGCGTGACCGTCCTGAACGGGACCCCGGCCGAGTCGACTACCCTCACCGGCTCGGTCTCCGGCCTGGTAGAGGTCCCCGCCGGTGTGACCGTGGAGGTGACCGGTGTGCTCGAGGACGCGGTGGTCTCCGGTGCCGGCACCGTGCGCGTCAACGGCCTGATCGCCGAGGTGATCCATGCCGGTGAAGGCCAGATCCTCGCCACCGTCGGCTCCGTGCTGGCCCCGGCCGAGGCGGACGGCGACTGGCGCGTGCTCTCACCCTTCGGCAAGTGGTCCATGTCTCCCGAGATGGTGTTCCCGACGGCCGTGCACTCCGCGGAAGTCCATGCCGGTCCGAGCGCTGCTCTCGGTGCCGGAAGGGCGCCCACCGACCTCGATTGGTACCCGATTCCACGGGACTGATGCGCCAGGGCCGATCAGCTTCCCCCAGGGGGAACTTAGAATGGTGGGCATGCTCTCCACGGTTGATGACCCGACCTCCGATGTCCTCGCTGATGTTCCTGCCGCCCCGCTGGTCCTCGGTATCGAGACCTCCTGTGACGAGACCGGATTCGGCATCGTACGCGGGACCGAGCTGCTGGCCAACGCGGTGGCCTCCTCCATGGAGGAGCATGTCCGCTTCGGCGGGGTCATCCCCGAGATCGCGGCTCGGGCCCACCTCGAGGAGTTCATCCCCACCCTGCAGCAGGCCCTGGACACCGCAGGCGTCACGCTGGAGGAGATCGACGCCATCGCCGTGACCTCCGGTCCGGGACTCGCCGGCGCTCTCATGGTCGGAGTGGCCGGAGCGAAGGCCCTCGCGCTCGCCGCGGACAAGCCGCTCTTTGGGCTCAACCACCTGGTGGCCCACGTCGGGGTCGGCATGCTGGACGGGGTGGCCGAGAGCGGAACCGGGCCGGCCGCCGTCGTGCTCGGGGAAGGGAACACGGACGGCGAGCAGTCCGTGGAGCGCACGTCGGCACCGCTGCCTGAGAACCTCGGTGCCCTGCTGGTCTCCGGCGGGCACACCGAGATCCTGCAGGTCAACCGCCTCACCACGGATGTCGCTCTGCTCGGCTCCACCATCGACGACGCCGCGGGCGAGGCCTATGACAAGGTCGCCCGGCTCCTGGGCGCCGGCTACCCGGGTGGACCCGTGATCGACCGGCTGGCCCAGCAGGGCGATCCGAAGGCCTTCCGCTTCCCGCGGGGCCTCAGCGCGCCGAAGTTCGTGGGCAGTGCGGAAGAGCCCGGCAAGCACCGCCACAACTGGTCATTCTCCGGGCTGAAGACCGCCGTGGCCCGGTGCGTCGAGCAGTTCGAGGCCGCCGGTGTGCCGGAGGACCAGATCCCGACGGCGGACATCGCCGCGTCCTTCCAGGAGGCGGTCGCGGACGTGATCACCGCCAAAGCGGTCCGCGCCTGCACGGAGCACGGCATCACCCACCTGCTGCTCGGTGGGGGAGTGGCCGCCAACTCCCGGCTGCGCTCGCTGCTGGCCGAGCGGTGCGAAACCGCCGGGATCGGGCTGACGGTGCCGCCCGTGAGGCTGTGCACGGACAACGGGGCCATGGTCGCCGCCCTGGGCGCGCAACTTGTGGCCGACGGGGTGGCACCGTCCGGCCTGGACTTCGCCGCAGATCCCGGCCAGCCGGTGGAGAGCATCTCGCTGGTGGCCTGAGCGGCGCGGATGGGGAGTTCTCCCCATTGTTGCCTCTTACCGGGTCCTCCTAGTCTGGAGGAGACGAGGAAGGGTGGCGCTCGCACATGAGTTCCTACTGGATTGATCTGGACGGATGCCAGCAGGTCATCAATGACCTTGAGGGGATCCTCTCCAACGACAACAAGCATTTCACTGGCCTGGACGTGGACAAGGACTCGGTGGACACCGGGACCTACGGGACGGACGAGACTGACCAGATTCAAGACAGCGCCGAACGGACTAATGCAGCTTACAAGCAGTTCTACGATGAGCAGTTGATTCCCCACTACAAATCGATCGAGAGTGACATTCGCAGCCTCATCGATGCAATGCGGGACGTGGTCGTCTACTACGCATCAGGGGATGCTGCGATGGCTGCTGATGCCGCCGGCGCGGAGAACGTATATCCGGAGTTCCGCACCGGGGGAGAACACGGTGAGCCGGACAACTCACGGCCAACGCCCGACGATCCAGAGAACGGAGCATGGGAGTACACGCCGCCGTCCGATGCTGAGACGCCCGGTTCCTACAATCCTCAACCCTTCACCACCGCCCACGACGCCCCGTAGGGCAGCGACGGATAGAGCACCATGAGATTCGAGACCATACGTTGGCAAGAGGCGTCGGTCCCTGACAACATCCTTCCTGAAGAGCATGACAACTTCGTGTCATGGGCCGTGCCCCTACCTCCCTCATCGCGAGTTGCCGTGGGGGCGGAAAACACCATGGAAGCTGTCCGCAAGACCCATGATGTCCTCATGGACGTTGTACGTCAGTGGTCCCGGTTCAAAGACGTCTATGGGGGCGCTGACAAGGAGACGGTCTTCGCTGCGATGACCCCGGTGGCCGAGAAACTCGGTGGACTACTGCACGGTGCCGAGATCTTCGCCTCTGCGGCGACCACCTTCGATGCGACCATCCAGACGCAACAGGGCAAGAAGGAACCGTATGACTACTGGGCTCGGGGTTGGCTGACCCGCTTCTACGAGTATGACCGGGACAAGAACAAGGTCTATACCGGGGAATGGGAAGAGGAGGACTACGTCCAGAAGCACGGCAGGACGCCGACGGACCACCTCTCTGCCCTGGAGCAAGAACGGCATGAACACCAGCAGACGGCCATTGACATCTACCTGACGATTGAAGAGGCCCGCATCACCATGGCAGATGCGGTGTCCGCCATCGATATGGATGAGCTGTCCCAACTCGCCTACGTCAGCCGGACCTCGGCACTGGAGATCATGGAGTCGCCCGAGGAACTGGCAACACTGCTCCAAGGGAGCCACTTCTTCGGTGGGATCGACGGCCTCTCGGAAGCCGATTACCTCAAGATCGCCGAATCCGTTCCGCTCGAAGACCTGCCCTACGACTACATGGACGCCGACGGCGTGAAGTGGTCCTACAACGAGGCAGGCGAGCTGGTCCGATCCGGCTCCGCGGAGGATCCCTACCTGACCTATGCGGTCCAGCTGGCGATCGCCCAGGACGAGGACTACAACGACATCGAACTCACCAATGTCACCGCCCCGGACGGTTCGTCGTTCGCGGATCCCCCGAACATGGTGGAGTACCTGGCTGCACAGGGCATCAACGTTGCCAGCGGGAAGATCGAGGGAGTGCCTAAGAGTGCGATCTTCGACGCCGCGTACAAGAGCATCGGCCTGGATACTGCTGGCAAGAAGTTCTTCGACGTCAACGTCACCGTCATTACGGGACTGGTGTCCAGTGGATGGAACACCAAGGAGTTCGAGAAGGAGTTCTCGGAACAGAATCCGCTCCTCAGTGATGAACAGGTCACCACCCAGACTCGCCGGGTTCTCGCCCAGGAGATCTTGACGTTCATGGCCTCGGGCGCCGTCGACGCCGGTGCGGGGGCCGGGGTGACTGCCTTGGGAGTCGGCGGTGTGCCCGGTTGGCTCCTCGTCGCCTTGATCTCCTGGGGTGGTGGCCAGTTGGCCACGGTGGTCATCGACGAGTCCTTCGACGAGACCTGGACCGAGGAAGAACGCCAGAAGGCGTACGCCGAAGGGGACATCGTCTGATGGCCCTGTCCCTCCCACCGCGTTGGACTACGATCGCCCTCCCGGGAATGGACCTGGGGATGCTCCCGCGTGTTGAGGGGCGGCCCTTGCGGCCGACCCTCATGGTGTTCCGATGGGGCGAAGGACAGGGAACACGATCCGGCCTCGATCTCCGCCGTACTCAAGACCACGGTGCGTGGCCAGTGGGCATGGACCACTGGCGCGAGGGCGCCTGGTTCGGGTTCCGCTTCCTGCGCGCCGCCACCGTCAACGGGTCATCGGCTGCGGCCGAGATCCGCTGGATGCTCTGGCCGGACCCGGACGGTACCGGCTCGGCCACCGTGGATGTCTGGAATGACGACCCGGTCCTGTGCGTCATCGCCACCCTGGGCCTGGAGGACCTTCCCCTGATGGACTCGATCCTGGACACTCTCGTCGGGCGCCTTCCTGGAGACTGGGAGCCTGCCTTGGGACGTGGCGGCCCCGAGGACGAGTTCCTGCGCATGGATGACAGGCCAGTAGCCGCCACCACCGGCGATCCCTCGGATGGCTTCGCCGAGTCGGACGGATGGGATGCGGTGCCGTTGGCCGTGATCCAGGGTCCTCTGCTGGAGTTGCTTCGCCATCACCCCGAAGGTAAGTCCTGGGGACGTCTGCACTCCGAGGCCACCTACCAAGCCACGGAGCTCGGCTTGAGCGACGGGGACGGGTTGCGTTGGGGACGATGGGCATCACGGGTGGCCAGTATCCTTCAGGGGCCCGAAGACACCGCTAGTCTCACAGCGTTCAGCGGCGAGGGCCGGCAGGTTCGGCTCGAACTCTCACGCCAGTCGGATGCCACGGTCGTGGTGGTTCCGAAGGGGTGCTCATCGGCTCGGATCGGAACGGTCTCGGCCACTCGAGGTGGTGAGATGATGTTCCGCGCCATGGGTGTCGTACCAGCCTTCTCCGGCCGACTCGAGCAGGAACTGGTCTCCCTCAGTGACCTGGTCCGGCGCTCCATGGACTCGGGGTATCCGCTGCCAACACGCCTGGCCGGTCATCAGCGCTGGCAAGACCTGTGGGCCCACGAGGGGTTCGGCCTATGGCTCGTGGAGTCAGACCGTTCTCGTACTCCTGCGTCCATCCTGCCACTGATGATCCTGAACGCCGGTTCCCTGGGTACCTACCTGGTGACGCCCGCCGGTGCTGACGATGTGACGGTGCGCCCGATCCAAGGAGCCCAGCTCTTCACCTTGCTGATGCCCGATCTGGCGGGCTTCGTCCCGGGCCCCTATCAGCGTCAGTTGTTGCAGGGCACAGGACCCGAGACGGCATCCTAGCCCCCGATCGACACCCGCGTCCGGGCCACTGCATCGGCGACGACCGCGCGCAGGGGAGCGCCGGCGTCGTGCACCACGTCCGTGCCCGACGCGGGCCCGGCACCTTCCGCACTACCGACACCGCTGGCAGTCTCCACCGCCGCGGCCACCCGCCGCTGGTGCGCCGCCGCGCCGCCGCCGGCGAGGATGTCCTCCACGCCGGCCAGCTCGGCCGAGCAGCCGAGCCGTTCGGCCACGGGCGCGAGCCGGGTCAGCTCGGCGCGCAGGTGCTCGGAGACGAGTGTCTCCTCGCCGGCCGCGTCCAGGATGATGATGGCGTCCTGGCCGTAGCGGGCGGCCCTCCACTTGTTCTCCTGCACGTGCCACGGCGGCATGGTGGGGATGGTGCCGCCCGCCTCCAGGGTGTCGGAGAAGTCCTGCACCAGGCACTGGGTCAGGGCCGCGATCGAACCCATCTCCTCGAGGGTCGCCACGCCGTCGCACACGCGCATCTCCACGGTGCCCAGTCGCGGCACGGCGCGCACGTCCCAGCGGCACTCCGTGACGTCGTCGATCACACCGGTCTTGGTCAGGTCCGCCACGCACTGCTCGAACCCGGACCACTCACGGAACTGGAACGGCAGCCCGGCCGTGGGCAGCTGCTGGAACATCAGGGTCCGCTGGGACTGGTAACCGGTGTCCACGCCCGCCCAGAAGGGGCTGGATGCGGACAGCGCCAGGAAGTGCGGCACGTAGTTCACGAGCCCGTCCACCACGGGCATGGCCTTGCGCACATCATCCAACCCCACATGCACGTGCACCCCGTAGATCAGCATCTGCCGGCCCCACCACTGCGTCCGGTCGATCATCTTGCCGTAGCGGTCCGCCGGGGTGACCCGCTCCAGGGTCGGCTCCGCGAACGGGTGCGAGCCCTGGCAGTACAGGTCCACACCCATGGGATCGGTGACCTGCCGGACCGTGCGGGCCGAATCGCGCAGCTGGCCGACCCCCTCGGACACCGAGTGGCACACGTCCGTGACGAGCTCCACCGTGTTCAGCAGCAGCTCGGGCTTGACGTGCGGGTGCTCCTGCCCGAGGTGCAGCTCCGCCTGGTCCGCGACTCCGGCCAGCACCTCGTCTGCTACCGGCTTCAGCGTGCCGTCGGTGGCGCCCACCAGCGCCAGCTCCCATTCGAGGCCCAGGGTGGACTGTTCGGACCGTGCGAAGGGAAGGTTCATGGACTCATCCTAGAACTCCAGACCGGGCTCTCTCGGCCAGACAGGCAGGTGAGGAACAAGTGAGGGATGAGCGGGGGGGCGAAGGGCCGGGCAGGGATCCCTACGATGGTCAGGTGAAGACCTCATCCCGCCCGCGCCCGTCCGCCGCTGCTCCCACGGCTGTCCTGACCGCTGTCCTGACCGCTGTCCTGGCTGCGGCACTGACGCTCACCTCCTGCACCACGCCCGCCGGCCCGGACGGCAGCAGCGGGGGCACGACGCCGGCCCCCGGCTCCGGCACGGACGGCACCGGGGGTGCCGGGGGAGCGGGTCAACCAGAACCCAGCGCCCTGGAGCTGGCCCTGGATGGTCCCTCGGCGGACCTGGAGGCGGCCGCGGCTGAAGCCGTGGCCGGAATGGAGACCGCCGAGATGGCCGGGCAGGTCCTGGTCGGCCAGCTTGGGGCGGCGGGGACCGATCCGGCCTCGATCGAGGAGCTGAACCTGGGCGGGATCATCGTCATGGGAGACGCCGTCCCGGTGGCCGCGGACGGCACCCATGGTGTGGAAGCCCTCAAGACGCGACTGGCCGAGACCCAGGAGGCGCTGAGCGCGAACCGGGACTGGACCGGGATCATCAGCGTGGACCAGGAGGGCGGGCTCGTGGCCCGGATCAAGGAGCCGCTGGTGGAGTGGCCCACGCCGATGAGCTACGGAGCCGCAGCCGCCGGGATGGCGGGTGCGGAGGGCGCCGACGGTGAGGACGGTGGCGAGGGCGAGAGCGAGGGCGAGGACACCGCAGCCCAGCTCGCCACCGACGGCCACGCCCTGATGGGCGCCCAGCTGGCGGAGCTGGGTTTCACGCTGGACTTCGCACCGAGCGTGGACGTGACGATCGGCGCGGGCGATCCGGCCATCGGCGCACGGTCGTTCTCCTCCGACCCGGAGACCGTGTCCACGCTCGGCACCGCGGCCACCGCCGGGTTGCTGCACGCCGGGGTGCTGCCCGCGCCGAAGCACTTCCCGGGCCACGGCTCCGTCACGGATGACTCCCACGTGACCGCCCCCGTGCAGGACGCCTCCGTGGCGGACCTGGAGGCCCGTGACTGGCTGCCGTTCCGGGAGCTGCTGGGTGGGGACCAGTACACTCCGATGGTGATGATGGGGCACGTCATCGTGCCCGAGTTGGAGCCGGACGTTCCGTCCTCGGTGTCCGCACCCGCCTATGAGGCCCTGCGTGGCGTGGCGGGCTCGGACGCGGAGCCGTATGCCGGCGTCGTGGTGACCGACGCACTGAACATGGGCGCCCTCGTGGAGCGGTACGGCGCGAACGAGGCCCCGGTCCGGGCGCTGGCGGCCGGCGCCGACCTGCTGCTGATGCCCTCCGATCTGCCGGGGGCCCGGGACGCCCTGGTCGAGGCGGTGGACGCCGGCGAGGTCCCGGCCGAGCGCCTGGAGAAGGCCGCCGAGCGGGTGGTGACCATGCTGATGTGGCGGGATCATCTGGCGCAGGAACTCGAGGAGGCGACGGACGAGGAGAAGCAGCAGGCCGGCGTCGGGACCATGAACGGGACAGAGAACGGGACGGAGAACGGGACGAAGAGCGGGACAGGGGCCGGCCCGGAGCAGGTCTCCCGGGACCTGTCCGCGGCGGCCATCACCGTGGTGGACGGCGCCTGCGGCGCACCGCTGGTGGAGGACTCCCTGCAGGTCACCGGCGGCAACGAGATCGACCGTGCCCGGCTGGCCGAGGCCGCTGAGGCCGCCGGGCTCACGGTGGGCGCCGGCCCCGTGGTGACCCTCGTCGGCAGCGCTCGCGGGTCCGGCCAGGGGGACGTGGTGGTCGCCCTGGACGCGCCGTTCGGCCTGGACCGGTCCTCGGTGCCCGACGGCGGCGCGAAGGTCGCGCTGTACGGCCGCACCCCCGGCGCTTTCGAAGCCTTGGTGGCCGTCCTGACCGGCGAGGCCGAGGCGCCCGGGGCATTGCCCGTCGAGGTGGGGGACTGGCCCGCCGGCACCGGTTGCTGAGTGAGATCTGCATCACTTCCCGACATGTAGCCGCAATAAGCGACGAAGTGCGTGACCTAATCACCTAAGGTTAGGCTTACCAAATGCAGGGGACCGGGGACGAGGATGTCTCCGCCACGCCTGCGCTCGCAGCACTGCACTTCCCAAGGAGTTCCACTCGCATGCAGATCACGAATCGACGCCTCGGCCTGGCCGCCCTGGTGACCACTGCCGCCCTCGCCCTCACCGCCTGCGGTGGCGGTTCTGAAGCCGAGACCACTGACAGCTCGGCCTCCGCCTCCTCGAGCGCCTCGGGCTCGGCCGGCGCCAGCGCTGAAGCGCAGTCCTTCCCGCTGGAGATCGAGGACATGGCCGGCAACCAGGTGACCATCGAGTCCGCCGATTCGATCATCGCCACGGACAACCGCATCTTCCGCACCCTCGAGGACTGGGGCGTGGAACTGTCCGCCGCCCCGCTGGGCCTGATGAACGAGGGTACCGTGGACTACCCGTCCGACGACTCGATCATCGACCTGGGCAGCCATCGCGAGCCCAACATGGAGGGCTTCGTTGAGGCCGAGCCGGACCTGGTCCTGAACGGGCAGCGCTTCTCCGGCCAGACCGAGGCGATCAAGCCGCTGATCGGTGACGCCGCCTTCCTCGACACCAACGTGGTGGAGGGTGAGCCGTTGGAGAGCGAGCTGCGCCGCCAGACCACCCTGCTGGGTGACATCTTCGCCAAGCAGGCTGAGGCCGAGGCCCTGGTCGCCGACTTCGACGCGGCCATCGAAGAGGCCAAGGGTGCCTACGATGCCGAGCAGACCGTCGTCGGGCTCATCGCCACCGGCGGCGACCTCTCCTACGCCGCCCCGTCCACCGGCCGCGCCATCGGCCCGGTGTTCGACATGCTCGGGCTGACCCCCGCGCTGGAGCGTGAGGGCTCCACCAACCACCAGGGTGATGACATCTCCGTGGAGGCCATCGCCGAGGCCAACCCGGACTGGCTCCTGGTCATGGACCGCGACGCCGCCACCTCCTCCTCCGAGGAGGAGGGCTACCAGCCGGCCGCCGAGCTGATCGAGGGCTCCGAGGCGCTGCAGAACGTCACCGCGGTGAAGGAAGGCAACATCGTCTACCTGCCGGAGGACTTCTACGTGCACGAGGACATCCAGAACTACACCACCTTCCTCACCGAGCTCGCCGAGGCCTTCGGCGCCTGATCCTTCCGGGCGTGGCACGAAAACGGCCACGTCAACCAGGAGATCAACACCATTCGGCCCGGATGTGACGGGCGGGCTCAACCGCCCGCCCGGCGCATCCGGGCTGAGCCGTGAAGCGCCGAGGGGTCATCCGACCACCGAGGCACGACGAGGGAACGCCACCTCCGGCTGACCCCGACAGGGACACCAGTGACAGCACCATACGAACACCGGAACCCGGAGGCCCAGACGGCCCCGCTGGGCGCCGACTATCAGACCGTCCATCCCGGGGGCCATGACGGCCTGCCCCCGGAGGCAAGCGGAACCGGCCGCCGGCCGTGGCGCACCGCGGGGCCGCTGCTCATCGGGGTGGTCCTGACCCTGGGCCTGATCGTCGCCTCGCTGTTCGTCGGCGTCTACGACATCGCCACTGCCGAGGGTGGCTGGGAGATGTTCTTCATCACCCGCGTCCCACGGACCATCGCCCTGGTGCTCGCCGGCGCGGCCATGGCCATGTCCGGGCTCGTCATGCAGCTGATGACTCAGAACCGCTTCGTGGAGCCGACCACCACGGGCACCACCGAGTGGGCCGGCCTCGGGCTGCTCGTGACCATGCTGGTGGTCCCCAGTGCCACGATCTTCGACCGCATGCTCGGCTCGATCCTCTTCGCCTTCATCGGCACCATGGTCTTCTTCCTCTTCCTGCAGCGGGTGACGCTGAAGTCCTCGCTGATCGTGCCCATCATCGGCATCATGCTCGGCGCCGTGGTCGGGGCCGTCTCCACCTACCTCGCCCTGCAGACGGACATGCTCCAGCAGCTGGGCATCTGGTTCGCCGGCTCCTTCACCGGGGTGGTGCGCGGCCGGTATGAGCTGCTCTTCATCGTGCTGGCCGTCGGCATTCTCATCTTCCTCCTGGCCGACCGGTTCACCGTGGCCGGCCTCGGCAAGGACATCGCCACCAACGTCGGTTTGAACTACAACATGGTGCTGCTGACCGGCGTCTCCATGATCGCGATCGTCACCGGCGTGGTCACCGTGGTGATCGGTGCCCTGCCCTTCCTCGGGCTGATCGTGCCCAACGTGGTCTCCATGTTCCGCGGGGACAATCTGCGTACCAACCTTCCCTGGGTCTGCCTCGTGGGCATCTGGGTGGTCATGGTGTGCGACATCGTCGGCCGCGTGGTCATCATGCCGTTCGAGGTCCCGGTCTCCCTGATCCTCGGGGTGGTGGGCGCCGTCGTCTTCATCGGTCTGCTCGTCAGGAGGCGCACGCATGTCTGAGAACACCTCCTCCGACGGTCGGATCCTGACCGCACCGGCCACCGGTTCGGTGACTGACCCGGCCGAAGCGCACGGTCCCGCGCCGGCCGAGGCACCGGCCGGCGTCGGGCCCGGGGATTCGGCGCAGCGAAGCCGTCCCCAGCGCCAGTCCGGGCCCTTCGGGGAGCCCAAGCACCGCCGTCGCTACCTCTGGCTGGTGGGCGGGCTACTGGTGCTCGCGGCGCTGGCGACCTACGGCAACCTCGCGTGGGACAACCCCATGCCACCCGGATCCGAGGGATTCTGGATCATCGCGAAGCTGCGCGTGGAGTCGATCGTGGTGATGCTGGTGGTCGCCGTGTGCCAGGCCGTGGCGACGGTGAGCTTCCAGACCGCCACGAACAACCGCATCATCACCCCCTCGATCATGGGCTTCGAGTCCCTGTACACGGTGGTGCAGACCGCCGCCGTGTTCTTCTTCGGTGTGGCCGGTGTGACCATGGTGGTCGGGCTGCCGCAGTTCTTCCTGCAGGCCGGGCTCATGGTGGTCTTCGCCGTGCTGCTGTACTCGTGGCTGCTGTCCGGGCGCTTCGGCAACATGCACATCATGCTGCTGGTGGGCGTGGTGCTCGGCGGTGGGCTGGGCGCGCTGTCCACGTTCATGCAGCGCGTGCTGGATCCCAACGAGTTCGACGTGCTGACCGCACGGCTGTTCGGCAACATCTCCAACGCCCAGACCGAGTACCTGCCGTACGCCATCCCGATCGTGGTGGTGTGCGCGGCCGTGCTATTCATCCGGGCGCGGCGGCTGAACGTGATGTCGCTGGGCCAGGACGCCACCAACAACCTGGGGCTGAACCACAAGCGCGAGACCATGATCGTGCTGACCCTGGTGGCCATCCTCATGGCCATGACCACCTCCCTCGTGGGGCCGATGACGTTCCTCGGCTTCCTCGTGGCGACGCTGGCCTACCAGTTCACGGACACCTACGACCACCGGCTCATCCTGCCCGTGGCCGTGCTGATCGGCTACACGATCCTGTCCGTGGCCTACTTCGTCCTCCGGAACATCTTCTACGCGGAAGGCGCCGTGACCATCATCATCGAGCTGGTCGGCGGCCTCGTGTTCCTCATTGTCATCATGCGAAAGGGCCGACTGTGATCACACTCGACGGCGTTCAGAAGAGCTACGGCGACGAGACCCAGATCGGGCCCGTCAGCGTGGAACTGCCCCAGGGCGGGATCACTGCATTGGTGGGCCCCAACGGTGCCGGCAAGTCCACCATCCTCACCATGATCGGGCGGCTGCTCAAGGTGGATGCCGGGCAGATCCAGGTGGCCGGGCAGGACATCGTCAACGCCCCGTCCAAGGCCGTGGCCAAGATCCTGTCCATCCTGCGCCAGGAGAACCACTTCGTGACCCGGCTGACCGTGCGGCAGCTGGTGGGCTTCGGGCGGTTCCCCTATTCCAAGGGCCGGCTGACGGCGGAGGACGAGAAGTACATCTCCGAGGCCATCGACTTCCTCAACCTGGACAAGCTGGAGAACCGCTACCTGGATCAGCTCTCCGGCGGCCAGCGCCAGCGCGCCTACGTTGCCATGGTGTTGGCGCAGAACACCGACTACGTGCTGCTGGACGAGCCGCTGAACAACCTGGACATGCAGCACTCCGTCCAGATGATGAAGCAGCTGCGCCGCGCTGCTGACGAGCTGGGCCGCACCGTGGTGATCGTGCTGCATGACATCAACTTCGCCTCCCGCTATGCCGACTGGATCCTCGCCATGAACGACGGCAAGGTCACCGAGTTCGGCACCCCGGAACAGATCATCACGGACGAGGTGCTCACGCGGGTGTTCTCCACGCCGGTGCGCGTGATCGAGGGGCCCGAGAGCCGCCTGGCTGTCTACTACTGATCCCCTCCGATTCCGTGGGTGGTCAGTTATCGTGGCGGTCGCAGGGCAGACCGGCGCACCAACTGACCACCCAGTGGGCCTGGAGGAGACCTCGGGCGGTGAGTGGTCAGTTGCCGTGGCGGTCACGGGGCGTTTCGGCACGCAACCTGACCACTCATGATGCGGTGGAGCCCCGTCTTCGCCGCACTCACGACTCCATAGCTCAGTACTCCACTGCTGTCCGGTTACGTCCGTGCGTCCACATTTCGTTCCGCGTGATCAGCGTGAAACGCGGCGGCTCATCAGGCTGGCTTCATGCCCCCTCAGAAGCGACCTCTGCCGGACCAGATCCCGTCAATCTTCTCGACGCAGCAGGTGCTCGCCGAGGGCTTGAAAGCACAGCACCTGCGGCATCCCGATCTTGAGGTGGTCAGCCGAGGCATCCGTCGGCGGTCATCCATCCCGCGCGATGACCTGGCGCACCTCGCGGCGTTGCAGGATATCCACGGCATGGGCGTGTTCACCCACGAGACTGCCGCGGCTGTCTGGGGGATGTGGCTGCCCCCGTGGTGCAAGCCCTTCGACCCGGTCCACGTGGCCAAGGCTCGTGAAGCCGGACCGCGACCTCGCCGCAAACGGGTCCAAGGTCATCTGCTCCCCACGGACGCCGTCATCCAGCGCGTCACGGGTGTTCGTGTGACCGAGCCAGCCTGGACGTGGGTGCAACTCGCTGGAACGGACCTGAGCCTGGAGCATCTCGTGGCTGCGGGAGACAGCCTCCTGCAAAGCAGCGACGGACCGACGGCCGAGCGCGAGCCGGGTATGCATCCGCTGTCGTCGATCCAGAACATCAAGGATGTCATCACCAAACGGACGAAGGTGAAGGGGATCAGACGTGCGCGGCAGGCAGTGGAATTGCTGCGGGAGGGCGCGGACTCACCACAGGAGAGCCGGCTGCGGATCCGGATCGTCGACGCCGGATTCCCCGAGCCCGTGGTCAACCCGGAGGTTGTCCTGTCCACCGGAGAGCGGGTCCCTCCGGATCTGGTGTGGGAAGACGTCAAGATCTGTGTCCAGTACGAGGGAGACCACCATCGCAGTGACGCAAAGCAGTGGGACCGGGACATCCAACGTGATCGGAGGATGCAGTTCGACGGGTGGATCGTCCTGAGGGTGACGAAGCAGGTCTTCACCCCTGGAGGCTGGGACGCCTTCGTCAGGGATCTGCGGCGGTCATTCGCCTCGCGCGAGCTCGGGCAGTGAGCCTCTGCGCACCACAGTCCCCGTGGGTGGTCAGATCCTGTGGCGGATGGCCGGTGATAGGCCACGGTAAGTGACCACTCAGCGTGGGGTGTCACGCAGAGGATCGACGACCACGGCCACGCGGTCCTCGCCGATGCGAGTCAGCACCAGGGTCGCGTGGCGGCTCGCGCCCTTGCCGCCCTTGCCGCCCTTGCCGCCTTTGCCCTGGCCGGACATCAGCAGCCGCCGCAGCTCCTCGGGCGTGACATCCACGCCGCGCTTCTTGATGTCCAGCCGCCCCACGCCGGTCTCCTTGACCCAGCGCCGCAGGCCCTTGACCTTGTACGGCATGACCTCCAGGACTCGGTAACCCGTCGCGAAGGGAGTCTCCACGGCATCATCCGCGCAGAAGTACGCGATGTGCTCGTCCAGCAGCCGCCCGCCCACGGCGGTGAACTCCCGGTCGATCAGGTCCGCGACGAGCCCGGCGCGGATCACAGCCGGATCGGGTTCATACAGGAAGCCGGTGAGTCCCTCCGCCCCGGCCACGGGAACGGTGGGGGAGTCTCCGAAGTCGGCGGCGGAGGACAGCTCAGCCGGAGACCTGCCACCCTCAGCGCCCGACGCCGGCCCCGCGCCTCCCGCTGCCGGCCCGCCGTCACCGCCGGTCGCCACAGAGCCGCCACCCAAGACCAGCGCCGACCGGCGGACTCCCGGGCGGGCCAGCGCGTTGAACCACAGCACCGCCTCGGTCAGGGACCCGTCCACGGACACCCACTGTGCCTCGCAACCGGCCGGCACGGAGTCGTGCGGCAACGCCGGCCCGAGCTTCACGCCCATGGGCGCCCCGGTGTCCGCCAGCCGTTCCACGAAGGACAGGGGAGGGGAGAAGGCCTCGGGGTCGAAGACCCGGGAGGAGCCGGACGAGGACACCACGCGTCGGGCCGGGTCGAGCCAGAACCCCTCGGGTCGTGCGCTGGTGACGGCCGCACCGTCCCCACCGGACCCGGCCAGCGCCGCCAGCCACTCCTCGGCGTCGGCGCAGACCACGGACGCATTCGGGAACGGCATGAGGTTGATCGTCGCGGCGGCCGCCACCGTCTCGTCCCGCTCCACGGCGGTGACCTCCAGGTCGAGTGCGGCCAGGGCCATGGAATCGGCGCCGATCCCGCAGCCCAGGTCGGCCACGGAACCCACGCCGGCGGCAGCAAAACGCCCGGCGTGCAACGCGGCCACATTCATCCGCGTGGCCTGCTCCAGACCGGCCCGCGTGAAGACCATGTGCCCGGCGAACGGCCCGAACTTGGCCGCGGCCTTCGAACGGAACTTCAACTGGGTCAGCACGGCCGAGACCAGCTCCGGTGCATGCCCCTCGCCCCGCAGGCGAGTCGACAGTGTCAGTGCCTCAGACTCCCGGTAGCCCTCCAGCGAGTTCAGCAACGACCACCCCTCCGGTGTCAGCACGGGCATGAGCACCGTCTCCTCCTGCGTGGAGTCCGTTGCGGAGGCGCGTGCCGGACCGCCTGGAGCGGGGTGGGTGGAGTGAGGGTCATGCGAGGAGGAAGCCACGGATCCACGGTACCGGCAGGCCCCGCCCGGCAGTCCACATGTCCACCCGCCGCCGCGGGCCCACCGGTAGGCTGGAACCATGCCTGACCGTCCCGCCTCGCGCCCTCCGTTGCCTCACTCTGCGCGCCCGGACCAGGACCGGCCGGATCTGGACCATGACGGGGACGGTGAGCCGCGCTTCGACTTCTTCGGTCGCTTCGAGGACGAGCACCGGGACACGAAGCACCGGCAGGACGGGTACGACGACGGCCCCCACCATTTCGGTGACCTCGCCTCGGGTGCGGGCCGGGCCGACGTCGGGCGTGATTCCCGCGCCTCCCTGCAGGCGGCGACCGCACCCCTGTGGTGCAAGATCCTGCTGTACGCGTCCATGGCCGTCGGCGTGGTGGCGGCACTGCTGCTGATCGTCACCGTGATCGCCCAGGTCTTCGTGGCCGGGACCTTCACGCTCGGCGGCGGGGACATGCTCTCCGACTCCGAGGCGGCGGATGCCATCCGCCGGGACGTGGTCTGGGTTCCCCTCGCCGGACCGCTCATCGTGCTCGGTGCCGCGTTCGCGGGACTGTGCGTGGCCGCCGTCGGGATCTTCCGGGCCCGCCGGAACGCCTGACCGTCTCGTGTGGCGGACTCCATGGTCAGCCGACCACGCTCCTGTCCACGACGTCGCTCTCTGGCACTCACCTTGACCGAGTGCTAAACCCGGCCTAGAGTCATTTCTGGCACTCCGGGGCACCGGGTGCTAAGCCTGAAGGACCTGCCATCCGGCTCCCGCGACGACGGTTGGCCAGCCTCCGGCGCACAACACCATCCATAGACGCTGGCTGCCCGCACGCTCGGGTGGCCCACCCAAAAGAAGGAGAGTACAGACGTGTCTGTCTCTATCAAGCCCCTTGAGGATCGTATTGTTGTCCGTCCGCTGGAAGCCGAGCAGACCACCGCTTCCGGCCTGGTGATCCCGGACACCGCCAAGGAGAAGCCGCAGGAGGGCCAGGTCGTGGCCGTCGGCGCCGGCCGCATCGATGACAAGGGCAACCGCATCCCGGTCGACGTGGCCGAGGGCGACGTGGTCCTGTACTCCAAGTACGGCGGCACCGAGGTCAAGGTCGGCGGCGAGGAGTACCTCGTGCTCTCCGCCCGCGACGTGCTGGCCATCGTCACCAAGTGACTCTTCGCCGGACCCGAGCGTCCGGCTGACGCGCCCAGGCCCGGCCAGGCACCTGAGCCGGCCGGGCCTGCGGGCGTCCCGCGCCGCCGTCGTCCGTGGTGGTTCTGAACCGAACCAGCGCACGACGCCGGCCGCGCACCTTGAGCTTTTCCCCGCAGTTTTCATTGGAATTCGCAGATTTCCTCTACGAAAGGAGCTTCGTTCATGGCGAAGCAGCTTGCTTTCAACGATGAGGCCCGCCGCGCACTGCAGGCCGGTATCGACAAGTTGGCCAACACCGTCAAGGTCACGCTCGGCCCCAAGGGCCGCAACGTGGTCCTCGACAAGTCCTGGGGCGCCCCGACCATCACCAACGATGGCGTGACGATTGCCCGTGACATCGAGCTGGATGACCCGTACGAGAACATGGGCGCCCAGCTGGCCAAGGAAGTGGCCACCAAGACGAACGACGTGGCCGGCGACGGCACCACCACCGCCACCGTGCTGGCCCAGGCCCTCGTGAACGAGGGTATGCGCCAGGTGGCCGCCGGTGCCGCCCCGAACGAGATCAAGCGCGGCATCGAGGCGGCTGTGGCCGCCATCGACACGCGTCTGGGCGAGAACGCCGTGGATGTCTCCGGCAACCAGGTGGCCGCCGTGGCCGCCATCTCCGCCCAGTCGGACGAGATCGGCGAGCTGCTGGCCCGCGCGTTCGACACCGTCGGCACGGACGGCGTCATCACCATCGAGGAGTCCTCGACCACCTCCACCGAGCTGGTCATCACCGAGGGCATGCAGTTCGACAAGGGCTACCTGTCCCCGTACATGGTGACCGACGCCGAGCGCCAGGAAGCCGTCCTGGAGAACCCCTACATCCTGCTGAACTCCGGCAAGATCTCCAACGTGCAGGAGTTCCTGCCGCTGCTGGAGAAGGTCCTCCAGGCCAACAAGCCGCTGTTCATCATCGCCGAGGACGTAGAGGGCGAGGCCCTGTCCACGCTGGTGGTCAACAAGATCCGCGGCACCCTGAACGTCGTGGCCGTCAAGGCCCCCGGCTTCGGTGATCGCCGCAAGGCCATGATGCAGGACATCGCCACCCTCACCGGTGCGCAGGTCGTCTCCCCGGACCTCGGCATGAAGCTGGACCAGGTCGGCCTCGAGGTGCTCGGTTCCGCCCGCCGCGTGACCGTCACCAAGGACAACACCACCATCGTCGAGGGCGCAGGCTCCGCCGATGAGGTGGCCGGCCGCGTCTCGCAGATCCGCTCCGAGATCGAGAACACCGATTCGGACTGGGACCGCGAGAAGTTGCAGGAGCGCCTGGCCAAGCTGGCCGGCGGTGTGGGCGTCATCAAGGTCGGCGCCGCCACCGAGGTGGAGCTGAAGGAAGCCAAGCACCGCATCGAGGACGCCGTGTCCTCCACGCGTGCGGCGCTCGAGGAGGGCATCGTGGCCGGCGGCGGTACCGCGCTGATCAACGCCCTGACCGCCCTGGATGAGGACGAGGCCATCAAGGCCCTGTCCGGTGACGCCGTCTCCGGCGTCGGCATCGTCCGCCGGGCTCTGGTCGAGCCGCTGCGCTGGATCGCCCAGAACGCCGGCGAGGACGGCTACGTCGTCACTTCGCGCGTCGCGGAGCTGGAGCCGAACTTCGGCTTCAACGCCAAGACCGGCGAGTACGGCGACCTGCTGGCCGCCGGTGTCATCGACCCGGTCAAGGTCACCCGCTCCGCTCTGCTCAACGCCGCGTCCATCGCCGCGCTGGTGCTGACCACCGAGACCCTGGTGGCGGACAAGGTGGCTGACGAGGACGAGAAGTAACCTCGAGTCCCGCCTGAGGTCCAACGCAGAGGGGCCCCGGCATGCATCGCGCATGCCGGGGCCCCTCTGTGTTGTCCGGCCGCCTCGCGGCAGCCGGAGCCGGCTCGGGCGTCAGGTGGCGTCAATGGACGCGGCTCCCTGCGGGGTTGTGGCCTCGAAGATCTGACCATTGGCCGGGAAGCCCGGCACTGCGCTGGGCTTCGCGTATCCGGTGGCCCAGCGATGGCTGAGCCGCTGGTCGTCGATCTCCACTCCGGTCCAGTGCATCGGCAGGCCGGCAGCGGTCTCCGGGTGGGGCCGATCCATGAGCTGGACGTGGAGGTGCGGCTCGGAGGTGTTCCCGGTGTTGCCGACCTGCCCGAGCTGTTGCCCGGTGTCCACGCGGTCGCCGGCGCGGATCACTGCAGAGCCCTGCCGCAGATGCGCGTACGCCGCATAGGTGCCATCGCCGTGTTGGACGATCACCCGGTTGCCCAGGATGTTCCGGGCCCCACCGAGGACGCGGAGGAAACCCTCCAGGGTCAGCATCCAGATCAGGGTGGGCCAGGAGTCGCGGGCCCGGTGGTCCCGCACCTGGCCGGTCACGTGGACCACCGTTCCGGGGGCCATGGCGAAGACCGGCGCCCCGTAGCTCGGGAAGTCCTCGGGTTTGCGCCCGCGGAGGGACCAGCCCAGGGATGGGACTGTGTCCGTGGCCTCGTCCGCGGCTTCTTGGACGAGGTCCACGGCATACATCTGCCCGTGGGCACGCACCCCGTGGCTGGGGACTTTCGAACCTGGGCTGTTGCAGGCGATCCACCGGCCGCGCACGGGAACATGCACGGTGACCGGCTTCGGCCGTTGCGCCGGTGGACGCACGCAGAACAGCAGCAGGGGAACCACCATGCACACCAGGGCCCACAGGCGGGGGACCGGCGCCACGGACATCACCACCACCATGAGGATGAAGAGCCGGACCCACCAGGTCTGCCATCGGGCGATAGCCCGTCGGAACGTGCCGCCGCCCCCCGGAGTGCTGGTCGGCATCAGGTCTGGTCAGACGCGGTTCTCTGCGGACTCATGAGTTCCACAGTAACGGCCGTAGACGTCCGGCCCACAGCGACCACCGGGTCACTCAGGCGCGGGACGACTCGCTCTCGCGCTCCGCACCGGTGCCGGCGCCGCCGTCGTCATTGGTCTCCAGCGGGGCCTCATCATCGGCGAGCAGGTTGCCGCCGGTGCGGGACGCGTTGTACTTCTCCTCATCCAGGATGCCCTCCTGCTTGGACACCAGCGCGGGCACGAGCGCCTGACCCACCACGTTCACGCCGGTGCGCCCCATGTCCACGATCGGGTCCACGGCGAGCAGGAGCCCGACGCCGGCCAGCGGCAGTCCCAGCGTGGAGAGGGTGAGCGTGAGCATCACGACGCCGCCGGTGGTGCCCGCGGTGGCCGCGGAGCCCAGCACGGAGACGAGGATGATCAGCAGGTAGTCGCTCCAGGCCAGGTCGATGCCGAAGAACTGGGCCACGAACATCGCGGCGATGGCCGGGTAGATCGCGGCGCAGCCGTCCATCTTGGTGGTGGCGCCGAGGGGGACGGCGAAGGAGGCGTAGCCGCGGGGGACGCCGAAGTTCCGCTCGGCCACGCGCTGGGTCACCGGCAGGGTGCCGATGGAGGAGCGGGAGACGAAGCCCATCTGGAAGGCCGGCCACATACCCGTGAAGTACTGGCGGATGGACAGCCCGTGGAACTTCGCGAGCAGCGGGTAGACGACGAGCAGCACGATCGCCAGGCCCACGTAGATGGCGGCCACGAACTTGGCCAGCGTGCCCATGGTGTCCCAGCCGTAGGACGCCACGGCATTGCCGATCAGGCCGACGGTGCCGATCGGGGCGATGCGGATGATCCACCACAGCACCTTCTGGATGACCTCCAGCATCGAGGCGGAGAAGTCCAGGAACGGCTTGGCCTTCTCGCCGAGCTTCAGGGCGGCCACGCCCACGGCGATCGAGATGACCAGCACCTGCAGCACGTTGAAGCTGACGGAGGTGGACAGCGAGCCGTCCTCGCCGGCGGTGGTGCTGGCCGAGAGCCCCAGGAAGTTGGACGGGATCAGCCCCTGCAGGAAGGCCCACCAACTGCCGGTATTGCCCTCGTACTCCGGCGGCGCGGACTGTCCGGTGCCGACACCTGGCTGCATGACGGCGCCGAGGACGATGCCGATGACCACGGCGATCAGCGAGGTGATGGCGAACCAGAGCAGCGTCTTGGCGGCCAGCCGGGCAGCGTTGGTCACCTTGGCCAGGTTGGCTATCGAGGCGACCACGGCGAAGAACACCAGCGGCACGACGGCGGCGCGCAACAGAGAGATGTAGCTGGAGCCGAGCACCTCCAGGGTGGTGCCGAGGCCGTTCGGGGTGTCCGCCGTGTGCCCGGTGGAACGGGCCGTGAGGCCCAGGACCAGGCCGAGGACCAGGGCGGCGAGGATCTGCACGCCGAAATTGGTCATCCAGCCGGGCAGGCGCCGGGTGGGCGACGGCTGGACAGGTTGGCTTGCGCTGGAGGTTGCTGGAGTACTCACCGGCCTAGCGTAGACCTCCTATACCACGTCTGTGGAGGTACGTGTCTTCATGTGACGCGGCTGTGACGACGGCGACAGGTGCCGAGCTGGTGCGGATGGAGCCACCTCGTCACCGTCTCATTCGACGAAGGTGAGCGGACGCGGCGAGGGTACCCTCGAGGCATGACCAGCACCCTTGACCGGCCGCCCTCGCGCCGGGCCTCTCGGCGGAAGAAGCCGCGGCGCGGGGTGCTATCCGTGCTGGGAAGGCTGTTCATCATCCTCGGCATCCTGGTGGGTCTGTACGGCGTCTACGAGCTGTTCATCACGGATGTCATCGCCGAGTCGGACCGGACCGAGGTCGCCACGCAGTGGCGCGCCGAGCAGGCCCCGGTGGATGACGGCATCGGCGCGGAGTACCGGGACGACTTCCCGGTGGTCGAGGGCGATGGCACCCTGGGCATGCTGCACGTGCCCAGCTGGGGGGACGACTTCGAGGTCCCGATCGGCTCCGGCGACGGCGCGGACGTGCTGGACGCCGGCCAGGTGGGCCACTATGACGCCACCCAGCCGATCGGTGCCATGGGCAACGCCGGACTCGCCGGCCACCGGACCACTCACGGCAAGCCCCTGCGCGAGGTCCACCACCTGGAGCAGGGCCACGAGATCGTGGTCGAGTCCGCGGACCACTGGTTCGTCTACAAGGTGGTGGCCAAGGACATCGTCAAGCCGCACCAGTCCGAGGTGCTGGATCCCATCCCGCCGTTCGAGGGCGCCACCCAGGGCCGTTACCTCACCCTGACCACGTGCGATCCCATCTTCGGCATCACCGACCGCTACATCGTCTGGGCCGAGGCCGACTACTGGACCCCGAAGAGCGAAGGCCTGCCGCCGGCCCTGGCCTCCTGAGCGGAAACGGGCCGGGCCTGTGGGGTTTCTGTGGCACGGCTCACCGCCGGAATACGAGGGACGGTCCGGGGCGTTGCACGAGCCACTACTTCGAACAGTCCGTTCACTGCTGGCGGGCCTAGACTGGGCCCAACCCCGCTGACTGAAAGGCCCCTCGCCCGTGAGTGCACAGATTCCCGGTCCCTCGGTAGACCCGGTGGCCACCGCCGCCGATCCCTTCGGATTCGTCGGCCTGACCTATGACGACGTCCTCCTGCTCCCGAACATGACCGATGTCATTCCGGCCGAGGCGGACACCTCCACCCGCCTGACCAAGCGCATCACCCTGACGACCCCCATCGTCTCGGCTGCCATGGACACCGTCACGGAGGCCCCGCTGGCCATCTCCCTGGCCCGGCAGGGCGGGATGGGCATCATCCACCGCAACCTGTCCATCGAGGACCAGGCCGCCCACGTGGACCGCGTCAAGCGCTCCGAATCCGGCATGATCTCCGACCCCCTCACCGTGGGTCCGGAGGCCACCCTGGCCGAGCTGGATGACCTCTGTGCCCGCTACCGCGTCTCCGGCCTGCCCGTGGTGGATGCGGACAACACGCTGCTGGGCATCATCACGAACCGGGACATCCGCTTCATCCCCGACGCCGAGTTCGACCACCGCACCGTGGCCTCCGCCATGACCAGGATGCCTCTCATCACCGCACGGGTCGGCATCTCCCGAGAGGACACCGTCCGCCTGCTCTCCGAGCACCGGATCGAGAAGCTCCCGCTGGTGGACGGCAACAACAAGCTCCAGGGCCTGATCACGGTCAAGGACTTCGACAAGGCCGAGCAGTACCCGGAGGCCACGAAGGACGAGGAAGGGCGACTGCGCGTCGGCGGCGCCGTCGGCTTCTTCGGTGACGGCTACGAGCGGGCCATGGCGCTCGTGGAGGCCGGCGCGGACGTGCTCGTGGTGGACACCGCCAACGGCCACACGCAAGGCGTGCTGGACATGATCGCCCGCCTGAAGAAGGACCCGGCCTCAGCGCACGTGGACGTCATCGGCGGCCAGGCCGCCACCTATGCCGGTGCCAAGGCGATCGTCGACGCCGGCGCGGACGCCGTCAAGGTGGGCGTGGGCCCGGGGTCGATCTGCACCACCCGCGTGGTGGCCGGCGTCGGGGTCCCGCAGATCACCGCCATCTACGAGGCGGCCAAGGCCACCATCCCCGCCGGCGTACCCCTGATCGCCGACGGCGGCCTGCAGCATTCCGGTGACATCGGCAAGGCGCTGGTCGCCGGTGCCGATTCCGTGATGCTCGGCTCGCTGTTGGCCGGCACCGCCGAATCCCCGGGTGATCTGGTGTTCTACAACGGCAAGCAGTTCAAGGCGTACCGCGGCATGGGCTCCCTGGGTGCCATGCAGACCCGCAACGGCCAGCGTTCCTTCTCCAAGGACCGCTACTTCCAGGCCGATGTGCCGAGCGAGGACAAGCTGATCCCCGAGGGCATTGAGGGCCAGGTGCCCTACCGGGGCCCGCTGTCCGCCGTGGTGCACCAGCTCGTCGGCGGTCTGCGCCAGACCATGTTCTACACGGGTGCCTCCACCATCGGAGACCTCAAGCAGAACGGTCGCTTCGTGCGCATCACCCCGGCCGGGCTGAAGGAGTCGCACCCGCACGACATCATGATGACGGTGGAGGCGCCGAACTACCGCACGCGCTGACCCCTCCAGACACACCGTAGACCCCTGCGGGGACCCCGTCAGCTCAGCCCGTCGAGGATCCTCCGGGCCGCCTCGCGGAGCACCAGGGCTGCCTCCCGTTCGCGGGCGGCGGTCAGGGAGGCCGCGCGGAAGGACACGGAGAGCCCGTCCAGGGGGCGCTCGGCCGGCGTCGTGTCCGGCATGGGGACGGCCACGCAGGCGATCTCGGGACTATTCTGGCCGTCTTCACGGGCGTAACCGCGTTCCCGGGTCACCTGCAGGATGCGCCGCAGTTCCACCGGGTCGGTCACGGTGGCGTCGGTGAGCCGGGCCAGTGGGGGGACCAGCCGGGACCCCGGGTCCTCTACTGCGCTGAGGACGGCCTGGCCGATCGCGGTGGCGTGGGCGGGCAGCCGGCGGCCCACGCGCGGCGCGGACCGTTCACGCCCGGGCGCCTCCCACGTGGCGAGGTAGACGATGTCTCCGCCGTCGAGGCGGCCGAAGTTCACCGTGGCACTCAATTCCTTGCCGACCTCGGCCAGTATGGGCCGGACTGCGGTGAGAGTGGCATCCGCGTCCAGATAGGTGGTGCCCGCCAACAGGGCACGGATGCCGATGCTGTACTCGGTGTTCAGCGCGTCGGTCCGGACCCACCCTGCGTCCACGAGCGTGCGGAGCAGGGCGTAGACGCTGCTGCGCGGGGCGCCCATGCGTTCGCAGAGGTCTCGGATGGTCACGGGAGCGTTGCCCCGCTCGGCCAGCAGTTCCAGGACCTCGATGGTCCGGGCGGCGGACTTGACCTCCCGCACCCCGTGGAGGGCGCCGTGGGGTGGGCCGGGCGGACCGGAGGGCGGCAGATGCGCGTGCTGGGATGACGTGTGCTGTGTGGTCAACGTCGCCCTCCTTCCGCTGGTGGGCTCATCCTAGGCTCAGCACCGTGCTCAACGGCGCGGACCCACCCTCACCTTGACGGCGTGAACCGGGCAGCCGGCCTCGAGCAGCACCCGCTGAGAGGTGGAGCCGAGGAAGAGCTTGCCCACGGGGGAGCGGCGGCGCAGCCCGATGACGATCATGGCCGTGTCCTCCTGGTAGGACGCATCGATGAGTGCGTCCCCGAAATCTGCGTCGGTGGGCAGCTCGCTGACGGACAGGCCGACCCCGTGCTCCTGCGCATACCGCACCACCTCGGGATCCGGGGTGGCAGCGGAAGCCGGCGGGCCGGCGTCGTTCCCCGTCTGTTGCGCCGGTGCTGCCTGCTCCGGAAGGAGCACGACGCCGGCCCCGCGCAGCGCCGCTTCATCGATCGCCGCGTAGGTGGCGGCCTGGGACTCGGGGGTGGCGGTGAAGCCGACGACGATGTTCACGAAGAACCTCCGGGGTGACGAGAACGGCTGCGGTTCGGACAGGTGGTGGCGGGCGAGGAGCGTCAGCTGATCGGGGTGACCAGCGTGCCGTCCGCCAGGTACTGGCGCAGGTTGGACAGGACCAGCTCCGCCATGTCCGACCGGGTCTCACGGGTGCCGCTGCCCACGTGGGGCAGGAGCACCACGGTGTCCAGCCCGAACAGGGACTCGGGGACCTGCGGCTCCTGGGCGTAGACGTCCAGTCCGGCACCGGCGATGCTGCCCTCGGTCAGGGCCGTCACGAGGGCACTCTCATCCACCACGGTGCCGCGGGCGATGTTGATGAGGTACCCCTGCGGGCCGAGCGCGGCGAGCTCGGCTGCGCCGACGATCCCCACGCTGTCCGGCCCGCCGGAGGCCGCAATGACGAGAACGTCTACGGCCTCCGCCAGCTCGCGCGCGGAGGCATGGTAGGTGTAGCCGGACTCCGGGCGTTCGTTGCGGTTGTGGTAGTGGATCCGGCAACCGAAGGCTTCCAGCCGCTGCGCGATGGCGGTGCCGATGCGGCCCAGTCCGAGGATGCCCACGGTGCGTCCGCTGGCGCGTGCGGTCAGGGGGAATCCCTCGCCGGCGGCCCACCGGCCGTCGCGGACGAAGCGGTCCGAGGCGGAGACCTGTCGCAGCGTGTCCAGGTAGAGGGCGAGGGCGGTGTCCGCCACGCAGTCGTTGAGCACATCCGGGGTGTTGCTCACGGGGATGCCTCGCTCGGCGGCCTGGGCCACATCGGTGGCGTCGTAGCCGACGCCGAAGTTGATGATGGCCTCCAGGGCGGGGAGGGAGCGCATGAGCTCTGCGTCCACGCCGATGCGGCCGGAGCACACGGCGATCCGGATGCCGTCGGCCTGCTCGGCGAGGAACGCGGCCCGCTCCGCCGGGTCGGTCGGCAGCACCAGGGCGTCGAACTCCTCGTCGAGGGCCCGGGCCACCTGCGGGTTCACGGGACCGACGCGCAGGATGTGCTGGGCGGTGGCGGCGGTGGGAGCCGTGGCGGCAACGCCGGCGGCGGAGGTGTGAGTGGTCATGCCCTGACCCTAGGAACGTGGTCCAGCCCGCGTCCAACACGTAGAACGCATTGATCAATACCCCGAGGGCATGATTGACCCGTCAACCGCGGAATCTCGCGGCTCTCCGGGCGGTGCGGGGGCAGAGCGGGCGGCTTCTCCGGGAACTCGGCGCCGTGGGGCGTCAGATCGACCGGTCAGAGGCCTTGACTCGCCGTGATGGGCATCACAGGCTTGTGCCTAGTCCGCATCGGACGTCTACATCTGTAGACCGCAGATGCCCCGCATTCGCTCGCCGTACACCTCACTCCCGCCATTCGCACCCGTTCCACCGTTTCGAAGGAAGACCATCATGCGTGAACACACCACCGTGACACCCCGCACCGTGAGCACCCGTACCGCCGGCGTCCGGCGAAACCGTCGCCTGCCGCTGGCCGCCCTGGCCGTGGCCATGGGCTCCGGTCTGGTCCTGAGCGGCTGCGGCGTGGCCAACTCGGAGGATGCCGCCGGCGGCTCGGGCGAAGGGGGCACGCCGGAGACCCTCCGCGTGGTCCTCCAGCAGGAGCCCCCCACGCTTGAACCGTGCGAGGCGAACCTGACCAGCACCGGCGTGGTGGACCGTTCCACCATCACCGAGCCGCTCCTGGAGCGGAACCCCACCTCCGGAGAGCTCGAGCCCAAGCTGGCCACCGAATGGTCCTCGGAGGACGAGACCACGTGGACGTTCACCCTCCGCGAGGGCGTGACGTTCCACGACGGCTCCGAGTTCACCGCCGAGGACGCCGCCCACACCATCGAGCGGGCCGTGAACTCGGACCTCGGCTGCAACGTGGAGGGCTACGTCTTCGGTGACGACGACCTCGAGGTCGAGGTCGTGGACGACACCACCCTGGAGGTCACCACCGCGCAGGCAGACCCCATCCTCCCGTTGCGCCTGTCCTTCCTCGAGATCGTCCCGGCGGAGACCTCGGACACGGAGAAGGTGCGCGAGCCGATCGGCACCGGCCCCTATCAGCTGGACGCATGGAACGCCGGCCAGAGCATCGATGTCTCGGCCTATGCGGAGTACTGGGGCGAGGCTCCGGCCTTCCCGACGGCGCAGTACCAGTGGCGCGAGGAGTCCTCCGTCCGGGCCGCCATGATCACCTCCGGTGAGGCCGAGATCGCCACGGGCCTGAGCCCGGAGGACCAGATCGGCGACCTGGGCGTGCCGTACCCGAACAATGAGACGATCGCGCTGCGCATGCATGCCGAATCGGAGCCGTTCAACGACATCCGGATCCGCCAGGCCGTCAACTTCGCGATCGACAAGGAGGGCATCGTCTCCAGCCTCTACGGGGACCGGGACACGGTGGCCGCCCAGCTGGTGCCGGAAGGCGTGGTCGGTCACAACGAGTCCCTGGAGGGCTGGCCGTATGACCCGGACGAGGCCAAGAAGCTGGTCGAGGAGGCCAAGGCGGACGGGGTGGACACCTCCGCCCCGATCAGCCTGATCGTGCGCTCGGCGCAGTTCCCGCGGGTCGAGGAACTGGGCCAGGTCCTGCAGGAGCAGCTCAGCCAGGCCGGCCTGAACGTCAATCTCAAGATGATGGAGACCAGCCAGCACCTGACGTACCAGGTCCGTCCGTTCGTGGAGGACGAGGGAGCCATCCTGCACCTGACCCAGCACGGAAACCAGGCCGGTGACGCCGCCTTCACCGTGGACCAGTACATGCTCTCCGACGGCGCCCAGAGCGCCTTCGGCACCGACGAGTTCGACCAGATGATCACGGAGGCCGGCCAGCAGAGCGGTGAGGACCGGGCCGCGGCCTACGAGGAGGTCTTCAAGTACCAGAACGAGGAAGTCGTGCAGTTCGCCCATCTCGCCCACCAGACGGGCATGCTCGGCATCGCGGAGTCGGTGAGCTACGAGCCGAACTCCTCCTCGGGCGACGAGCTGCGCCTGGCCGAGGTCACCCCGGCCGGCTGACCGGCTGACTGAGACGGACCGGCCGACACCCGCATTGAACGAGGATCCCTGGGAGGACCCATGCTGACGTATCTGCGCAAGCGCATCATCTCCAGCGCGCTGCCCCTCGTGGTCGTGGTGGTGGGCGTCTTCGCCCTGGCCCGCATGACGGGCAACCCCGCGGCGCTTTACCTGCCCCTGAACGCGACCGAGCAGATGCGGGAGGACTTCATCAGCCGCAACGGCCTGGACCAGCCCCTCTGGGTGCAGATGGGAGAGTACTTCGGCGGGGTCCTCCGGCTGGACTTCGGCACCTCCCTGAGGACGGGGGAGGCGGCGGGCGAGATGGCCCTGCGCGCCTTCCCCGCCACCCTCCAGCTGGCGGCCACGACCATGGTCATCGCCATCGTGCTGGCCGTGATCGTCGGCAGCTGGGCGGCCCTGCGGCCCAACGGCGTGGTGGACCGGATCGCGAGCTTCTTCTCCATGGCGGCTGCCTCCATCCCCGACTTCTGGCTGGCCATCGTGGGCATCTGGATCTTCGCCATCACCCTCGGCTGGCTGCCGACCTCCGGCGTCATCGGCGCCGAGGCGTGGGTGCTGCCGATCGCCACCCTGGCCCTGCGGCCCTTCGGGGCCCTGGTCCAGGTGATCCGCGGGGCCATGGTCTCCGCCCTGTCCGAGCCGTACATCAAGCTCGCCCGTTCCAAGGGCGCCTCGCAGACCCGGGTCGTCACCCGGCACGCCCTGCGCAACGCAGCGGCCCCGGGGCTGACGGTCGCTGGCGACCTCACAGTGGGTCTGGTCAACGGGGCCGTGGTGGTGGAGACGATCTTCGGCTGGCCCGGCATCGGCAAGCTGATGATCGACTCGATCCTGCAGCGCGACTTCGCCGTCCTGCAGGCCTGCGTGCTGCTGACGGCCATCGCCATCTTCATCCTCAACATCGTCATCGATCTGCTCTACGCCCTGCTGGATCCCCGCGTACGGCCCGCCGCGGCCGGCCGCCGGCGTCGGAAGGCGAACTCGGACGCCGGAGGTGACGGGGCCGGCGTCGTGCCCTCCGGCACGGATGGCACAGATCAGTCCCCGACGCCGGCCCGCCCGGGTTCCCCGACCGACCTCACCACCGCACGGGCCTAGGAGGCAACCATGTCCACCACCCCAGATTCGCCGGCCACCCCGGCCGAGAAGTCCAACCAGACCGGGAAGCTCGAGAAGGCCGCCTCGTCCAAGCCCTCGGGCCGTCCCAGCATGTTCCGCATGCTGCTTCGGGACCCGTTCGCCACCGCGGGCGCGCTCATCCTGCTGGTTGTGGGCGCAACCGCCGTGTTCGGCCCCATGCTGATGGGCGACCTCGCCACCCGGCAGGACCTGATGTTCGCCAACCAGGCGCCGTTCGACCTGTCCAACGGCTGGGAGTTCATCCTGGGCTCGGACTCCCTGGGCCGCTCGATGCTCGCCCGCCTCGTGGTCGCCACCCGCACCACCCTGCTGGTGGCTCTGCCCGCCGTGCTGATCGCCATGGTCATCGGCTCCCTGTGGGGGGTCTGGGCGGGCTACCACCGCGGGGTCCGCGAGACCGTGTCCATGCGCATCGCGGACATCATCATGTCCTTCCCGTCCCTGCTGCTGGCCGTGGTGGTGCTGTACGTCTTCAGCCCCTCGATCGCCAACATCGTGCTGATCCTGGCGATCACGCGCATCCCCATCTATCTGCGTACCGCCCGCGCCGAGTCCGCCGAGCTGCAGAGCCGGACGTTCGTGGACGCGGCCCGCACCTTCGGCACCCGGCCGAACTCGATCATCCGCCGGCACGTGATCCCGATCGTCACGCCGACCATCCTCACGCTGGCCACCCTCGAATTCTGCTACGTGATGCTGGCGGAGTCCTCCCTGAGCTTCCTGGGCATCGGCATCCAGCCGCCGGACGTCTCCTGGGGCCTGATGGTCGCCCAGGGGCGGCAGTACCTGCAGACCGCCTGGTGGCTGTCCATCCTGCCGGGACTGGCCATCGTCATCACGGCGATCGCCGCGAACATGCTGGCCGCCTGGCTGCGCATCGCCACCGATCCGGCCCAGCGCTGGCGGCTGTCCCTGCCCGGCCGGAAGAGGCTGATCCGCCGCGTGCCCGCCACCGCCGCCGTTGATCCGGCCGCAGTGGCCACCGCGTCCACAGCGTCCACCCAGACCACCCAGGAGAAGCAGTGATCACCATGACCTCCGCACCCGCCCCCACCCGAGACGGCACGCACGGCCCGGAGACCGTCCTCGAGGTGACCGGCCTGGACGTGGACATCCGCACCCCGGCCGGCACCGTCCGGGCCGTCAGCGACGTCGGCTTCACCGCCTTCGCCGGGCGCACCCTGGCCCTGCTGGGCGAGTCCGGCTGCGGAAAGTCGATGACCGCCAAGGCGATCGCCGGCCAGCTGGAGGCCGTGGCCCACGTGGCCGGCGGTACCGTGATGCTGGGCGGGGAGGACCTCAACACCGTCAGTGCCAAGCGGCGGCGCGCGATCGCCGGGGTGGAGCTCGGGATCGTCTTCCAGGACGCCCTGACCGCGCTGAACCCGGTCTACACCGTGGGCACCCAGCTCGGCGAGGCCTTCCGGATCCACCGGGGCCTGAACGCCAAGAAGGCCAAGGTCGAGGCGATCGAGCTGATGCGCCGCGTGGGCATCCCGGAGCCGGAGTCCCGCGTGGACGCCTACCCGCACCAGTTCTCCGGCGGCATGCGCCAGCGCATCCTCATCGCCATGGCGGTGGCCCTGGGGCCGCGGCTGCTGATCGCGGACGAGCCCACCACCGCCCTGGACGTCACGGTGCAGGCCCAGATCATGGAGCTGCTGCGCCGGCTGCGCGCGGAGGAGAACATGGCCGTGGTGCTCATCACCCATGACCTCGCCGTGGTGGCCGAGGAGGCGGACACCGTGTGCGTCATGTACGCGGGCAACGTGGTGGAGCAGGGGCCGGTGGAGCGGGTCTTCGCCACCCCCACCCACCCCTACACCAAAGGCCTGCTGGACTCCGTGCCCACCGGGGCCGAGCGCGGCGGGGACCTGAACTCGATCCCGGGTAACCCACCCGAGCTCAAGGACATCCCGCCGGGCTGCGTCTACCAGGACCGCTGCCCGCTGGCCCGGGAAGTCTGCCGCGCCGAGCGGCCCGCCCTGCGCGAGACCACGCCCGGCCAGTTCGCGGCCTGCCACTTCTCCGAGGAGTTGCTCGCGGACCACCCGCCGGCCGTCACCACCACGGATGCCACGCCCGGCTCACCCACCGACCCTGCCGCACCCACCGAACCGGAGGTCCGAGCATGACCGCCACCCTGACCCACAGCGCCCCGGCCCCGACCTCCGGCACCGCCCTCGAGGTCGAGAACGTCACCAAGACCTTCCAGGTCCAGCGCAGCGCGTCCGGCAATGATCGGCTCAAGGCCCTGGACGGGGTCAGCCTCTCGATCGGCCGCGGCGAGACCGTAGGCCTGGTGGGGGAGTCCGGCTGTGGCAAGTCCACCCTGGCCCGCACCCTGATGCTGCTGGAGACCCCGGACTCCGGGTCCATCACCTTCGAGGGGCGGGACCCGTTCTCGCTGCGCGGTAAGGAGCTGATGGCCTGGCGCCGCCGCGTGCAGATGGTGTTCCAGGACCCCTTCGCCTCCCTCAACGCGCGCATGACGGCCGGGGAGATCATCTCCGAGCCGTGGGCCACCCACCGGAGCCTGTACAAGACTGCCCGGGAGCGGGACGCCCGGCTGCGCGAGTTGCTCCAGCTCGTGGGCCTGCGCCCCTCGGACCTGAAGAAGTCCCCGCAGGAGTTCTCCGGCGGGCAGCGTCAGCGCATCGGCATCGCCCGGGCGCTGGCCCTGAACCCGGACCTGATCATCCTGGACGAGCCTGTCTCCGCCCTGGACCTCTCCGTGCAGGCCCAGGTGCTGAACCTGCTCAACGAGCTGCAGCAGAAGCTCGGGGTCAGCTACCTGTTCATCTCCCACGACCTCTCCGTGGTCCGCCACGTCGCCGACAGGGTGGCCGTGATGTACCTGGGCCGGATCATCGAGACCGGCACCACGGAGGACGTCTTCGAGCGCCCGCTGCACCCCTACACGGCGGCGCTGATGTCCGCCTCGCCGAAGCTGGACCCCGCTGAACGGCCTGCGGAGCGGATCGTGCTGCGCGGCGAGCTGCCCTCCCCACTGGACCCGCCCTCGGGCTGCCGGTTCCGCACCCGCTGCTGGAAGGCCCAGGACATCTGCGCCACCGAGCGGCCCGCCGCGCGGACCGCGGAAGAGGCCGGGCGCACGACGGCGGCCCTGCCGGCTCCCGGGCTCCGCCAGCCCGGGGCGGTGTGGAGCCTGGGATCCGGTCACGGTGCCGGACCCGGCACCGGCACTGCGTGGCCGGACGGCACTCCCGTGCCGGAGCAGGTGGGGATGGCGGACTTCACGCACCTGGCCGAATGCCACTTCCCGATGGAGGAACCGGCGGCACCGGAGCAGCCCGCTACGGTGGGCTAGGTGGACCCGGGCTCCTTCGCACTCATCGCCGCGGTCGTCTTCGTCGGATCGGCGCTGCAGGGCTCTATCGGTTTCGGCGCCGGCATGGTCGCTGCCCCCGTCATCGCCCTCGTGGAACCTGAACTGCTGCCAGCCCTGGTGGTGATGTTCGCCTGCCTGCTGGCGCTGATGGTCACGCTGCGCGAGCGCGCCCACCTGGACCTCGGCGGCGCCGCGTGGGCGCTGGCCGGACGGCTGCCGGGCAGTGTCCTCGGAGCCCTGCTGGTGCTGGTGCTGCCCGTGGCCGCGCTGTCCTGGGTGGTGGTCGCCTCCGTGATCGTGGGCGTGGGCTCGGCCTTCCTGGGGTGGCGCCCCGCCCCCACCCGCACGGCGCTGGTCACCGCTGGAGCCCTGTCCGGGATCATGGGCACCTCCACCTCGATCGGCGGCGCACCCATGGCCATCGTCTGGCAGGGCCAGGAGCCGGCTCGGCTGCGCGGGACCATGAGCGCGTTCTTCCTCGTGGGTTCCGTCACCTCCGTGCTGCTGCTGGCGCTCGTGGGCTCCGTGACGTGGCACGCGGTGGAGGTGGTCCTCTGGCTCATCCCCGCCGTGGCCGCCGGCTTCCTCCTGTCCCGCCGTCTCAACCGGTGGATGAACGCCGAGCGGCTACGCCTGGCCGGCCTGATCCTGGCCCTCGGCGGGGCGGCGCTGCTGGTGATGCGGCTGTTGCTGTAACCCCAGTCTCGCCAGCGTCATCAAGGTGTCCCACGCCCACGCCCTCGGACTTCGGCTGCGGTTCGTGCAAGCGACATCTGGAATTGCTGGTTCTGTCTGTGGAGATCGTCCACTGGGAGGCGCTGTCCAGTTCCGTCAGCGAGACTGGGTAGATGCGCAAGCAATACCACTTCTGGCCGGCAGCCGAGCGGGGATTCGATGCCTGGGACGTCGATCGTCTGATCGTGCTGAGTCGAGGCCTGCCGATCGAACGCGTGGCTGTGGACGCGATCAGCGAGATCGACACCGCGTACTGGTTCGAGGGCAGTGACGAAGTGGCCACGGTTCGCAAGGTCGTCGAGCATGCTCGGCTGATCAGCGAGGTCGACATCTCCTTCCCGATCATCTTGGGCCAGGATGGTCGGCTCATGGACGGCATGCACCGGATCGCGCGCGCCCTGCTGGAAGGTCGGGCCCAGATCGATGCTGTGCGCTTCGTCGTCACGCCCGCGCCTGACTATCGATCCTGCTTCCCCAGCGAACTGCCGTATTGACGCAGCCTGACCCCGAGGTGAGTGCGACTGCGGTCGATGACCTCATCCCAGGCGGCGCCAATCTCGGCGTGGTCACTGTCAGTCTCCTGACCCGCGCTCAGGTATCCGACCGCACCACGCCCGTCCGCGGCGCACCCGCGGCCAACCGCTCCACGTTCGCAGCGAGGTCTGCGGCTCGCCCGGCGAAGGTCGAGTCGGCATGGCCGGAGCAGTGCGGGGTGAGCACCACATGGTCCAAGGCGGCGAAGTCGTGGTCGGCCGGGGGAGTGCGCCCGGGGCTCGGGGCACCCCACCAGACGTCGATCGCGGCGCCGCCGATCGCCGTCGGGCTCCCGGCCTCTGCGGTGAGCGCAGCGTAGAGCGCGGCCTGGTCCACCACGGGCCCGCGGGCCACGTTGACCAGGTAGGCGTCCGGCTTCATCGTGGCCAGCTCATCGGCTCCGATGAGCCCCTCGGTGTCCGGACCGAGCGGAACGGACACCAGCACGACGTCGGCCTCGGCCAGCAGGCGCGGCAGCTCACCCGAGCCGCCGACCCATGTCGGCGCCACCCCCGCCGGCAGCGCGGCCGCCGGGTTGCCCCGCACGGCGATCGTGTCCATGCCCCAGGCGCTCGCCAGCCGGAGTGTCTCCGCGCCGATCCCGCCGAGCCCCACGGCGCCCAGCACCATGGTGTCCAGGGTGCGGAAGGCCGGCACCGCGGGATCCGTGGCCAGCGTGCGCCAGGTCCCGGAGCGCAGCGCGTGGTCCCGGACGAGCAGCTGCCGCTCGAGGGCCATGACGGAGAGCAGCACGTGCTCGGCGATCGAGCGCTCATGGTGGGCGGTGGTCGTGACCTCGGTGCCGGCGGGCAAGGCGTCCACCGCCACCCGGTCCAGCCCGGCGCCGGTGACCTGCACCAGCGCGGCCCGCACGTGCGGGGCCACCGCGTCGGTCAGTCGCGAGCAGATCAGGACATCACAGTCGGCGACGGCGGCCCGCTGGGTCGCCTCGCCGTCCTCGCCGTCGGCGGTGGTCGGGGTGTCGGTGAGGAACGCCCAGTCGTGGCCCGGGGCACCCGAGGTGAGCACCGTGGACCACCGGGCGATGATCGGGTCGGTGACGAGCACGCGAAGCCGGCGGGCCGGCGTCGTGCCCTGGTGTTCCGGAGGGGTCGCCGCGGCTCCGGACGCCGGTGCCACCGTCACCACCGGGCCGGGGAGGGGTCGAAATCGGGCTGGAACTGGCGCATGTAGCCGGTATCGTCCCGCTCCGTCAGCCCGGCGCGCAGGTACTGCTCGTGCAGGCGGGCCAGGGCGTCCTCGTCGAGCTCGACGCCGAGCCCGGGCCCGGTCGGCACCGCCACGGCACCGTCCTTCAGGTCCAGCACGCCGGGGACCACCATGTCGTCCTCCGGCTCCTTCCACGGGGTGTGCGTGTCACAGGCGTAGTCCACATTGGGCGTGGCGGCGGCCAGGTGGACCATGGCGGCGAGGCTGATGCCCAGATGCGAGTTGGAGTGCATGGACAGTCCCCAGCCGAACGTCTCGGCGATCCCGCCGAGCATCTGGGACCGGCGCAATCCGCCCCAGAAGTGGTGGTCGGAAAGCACCACGTCGACCGCCCCGGCGGCGACGGCCGGTGGGATGTCCGCGAAGCCCACCACGCACATGTTGGTGGCCAGGGGCATGCCGGTGCGGCGGCGGACCTCGGCCATGCCCTCGATGCCGGGAGTGGGGTCCTCGAGGTACTCCAGCACCCCGCCGAGGCGCTCGGCCACCCGCACGGAGGTCTCCACGGTCCAGGCGCCGTTCGGGTCGATCCGGAGGGGCAGGTCCGGGAACTCGGCGCGCAGCGCCTCGATCGCCTCGCACTCCGCCTCGGGGGCGAAGACCCCGCCCTTGAGCTTGAGCGCGGAGAAGCCGTAGGTGTCCACGAGCCAGCGGGCCTGGGACACGACGCCGGCCGGGTCCAGGGCCTCGCCGTACCGGTCTGCCTCCGCACCGGGGTGCCCGGCCCACTTGTAGAACAGGTAGCCGCTGAAGTCCACGGAGTCCCGCACGGCCCCGCCGATCAGGGCGCTGACGGGCACCCCGAGGACCTTGCCCTGGATGTCGAGGGAGGCCACGTCGAAGGGGGAGAGGACCCGGTCCGCGGTGGCGGAGCCGGTGACCATGCCGGACATGCCGTGGCCGCCCTGCGTGGTGTCCGCGGCCAGGGCCCGGGCGATCCGGGCGCGTAGCTCGTTGGTGTTGAAGGAGTCCGCGCCGATCACCGCGCGGGCGGCGAGCTCCAGCCGGGCCAGGTGGGCGGCGTCCCCGTAGGTCTCGCCGAGGCCGGTCACCCCGGCGTCGGTGTGTACCTGGACGATGGCGCGCAGGGCGAAGGGCTCGTGTACGCCGACCGTGTTCAGCAGGGGTGGGTCCGCGAAGGCCACCGGGGTGATGGTGGTGCCGGTGATGGCGGGGCCGGTGCCCGTGATGCTGCCGGTATTGGCGAGGCGGCGAGGGGCGGTGTCCTGGGCGGGGTTCGGTGCGTTCACCCCTTCAACCTAGGTCGGTGGATCGATGCTCGTCCAAGCTAATATGTGCACACAATCATTCAAGGAGTGGATTGATGTTCTCGCTCATCCAACTGGAGTCCTTCGTGGCGGTGGCAGAAGAACTGCACTTCGGCGCGGCCGCCACCCGGCTCAACATGACCCAGCCGCCGCTGAGCCGGCAGATCCAGCTTCTGGAGAGGGAACTGGGCGCCCAGCTGTTCGTGCGCAGCAGCCGGAAGGTCGAGCTCACCGCGGCCGGCCAGACCCTGCTGCCCAGCGCCCGGCGGATCCTGGACCTGTGCACCAAGACCGAGCTGGACGTCCGCCGGGTCTCCACGGGTGACGCCGGCTCGATCGTGCTGGGCTACACGGCGATCGCCGGCCAGGCCGCACTGCCGTGGCTGCTGCGGCTGGCCCGGGAGCACATGCCCGGCGTGTCCCTCGTGTTGCGGGAGGCCGTGTCCGCCGACCAGCTGGAGGCGTTGTCCCGCGGTGCCGTGGACCTCGGACTGCTCCGTCCGATCGTGTCCCGCCCCGGCGTGCGCACCGAGCTGATCTTCAAGGACCGGCTCGTGGTGGCTCTGCCGGAGGGGCATGCGCTCGCCACCGGCCAGGGGGTGCGGCTCAAGGACCTCGACGGTCATCCGCTCATGATGTACTCGACCGCTGAGGCGCGGTACTTCTATGACCTCGTGATGCGGCTCTACGAGAGCGCCGGCATGACGCCGACCATCACGCAGCTGGCCAGCCAGGTGCCCGCTCTGCTGGCGTTCGCGGCGGCCGGGCTGGGCATCACGATGGTGCCGGCCTCCGCCATGGACTTCGCCCCTCCAGGAGTGGTGGCCGAGGAGTTGAAGGGGCACGCCGGGCTCGAGGACCTCAACCGTGCCGACCTGCACCTGGCGTGGAATGAGAACGGGGACAATCCCGCCGCCGAGCGGCTGCGTGAACTCATCCTGGGGAGTCTCTCGCCGCAGGGCGTCCTCGGGGAAGGTGCGCCCCCCGTCTCCGGGGACTAACCCGTCCAGTGCCTGCACTAGGCTGGAAAGCGTGAGCAACGAGATCGAAATTGGCCGCGGCAAGCGGGGACGTCGGGCCTACGCCCTGGATGACATCGCGGTGGTGCCCGTGCGCCGGACCCGGGACCCCGAGGACGTGTCCATCAACTGGCAGATCGATGCCTTCAAGTTCGACATGCCGGTGATCGGCGCCCCGATGGACTCGGTCATGAGCCCCGACACCGCCATTGCCCTGGGCCAGCTCGGCGGCATGGGTGTGCTCAACCTCGAGGGCCTGTGGACCCGCTACGAGGATCCGTCCTCCGTGCTCGAGGAGATCGCCTCCTTCGAGCCCAGCAACTATTCGCCGGTGAACACGCGGCGCCTGCAGGAGATCTACTCGCAGCCGATCCAGGCCGAGCTGATCACCGAGCGCCTGGCCCAGATCCGTGAGGCCGGCGTGGTGGTGGCCGGGTCCCTGACCCCGCAGCACACGCAGGAGTACTACGAGACCGTGCTGGCCGCCGGGGTGGACATGTTCGTCATCCGCGGCACCACGGTGTCCGCTGAGCACGTGTCCCAGAACCGTGAGCCGTTGGATCTGAAGAAGTTCATCTACGAACTGGACGTTCCCGTGATCGTCGGCGGTGCGGCCGGCTACACCCCGGCGCTGCACCTGATGCGCACCGGTGCGGCCGGCGTGCTCGTCGGCTTCGGCGGCGGGGCGTCCTCCACCACCCGCCGTGCCCTGGGCATCCGGGTGCCGATGGCCACGGCCATCTCGGACATCGCCGAGGCACGCCGGGACTACATGGACGAGTCCGGCGGACGCTACGTCCACGTGATCGCCGACGGCGGCGTGGGCAACTCGGGGGACATCGTCAAGGCCCTGGCCATGGGCGCCGACGCCGTGATGCTCGGCGCCGCGCTGGCCCGCGCGCAGGAGGCCCCGGGCCGTGGCTGGCACTGGGGCGGGGAAGCCGCCCACGAGGACATGCCACGCGGGGACCGCACCCACGTCGGCACCGTCGGCAGCCTGAACGACGTGCTGTGGGGACCCAGCCACCACACCAATGGCACCTCCAACCTGATGGGCGCCCTCAAGCGGGCCATGGCCACCTCTGGTTACTCGGACATCAAGGAGTTCCAGAAGGTCGAGGTCCTCGTGGCCCCGACCGGGGACCGCTGAGCGGGACCTGACGGAACCGGAGACGCCTGAGCGAGATGACCACCACCGGCGCACTGGGACCCGCACACCGAGCCGGCACGCTCGTGGCGCTGCGGGCCACCACGCCCGAGCGTCCATTGGATGTGCTGGTCGTCGGTGGGGGAGTCGTCGGCGCCGGGAGCGCCCTGGACGCGGCCACGCGGGGACTGTCCACGGCACTGGTCGAGGCCACCGACTTCGCCTGGGGCACCTCCTCCCGCTCCTCCAAGCTCGTCCATGGCGGACTGCGCTACCTGGAGATGCTGGACTTCCCGCTCGTCCACGAGGCGCTCCGGGAACGGGGCCGGCTCGTGGAGGACATCGCGCCGCACCTGGTGCGGCCCGTGCCGTTCCTGTACCCCCTGTCCAAGCCGTGGGAACGGCCCTACGTGGGGGCCGGCGTCGCGCTCTATGACGGCATGGCCGCCGGGCGCACGGGGCACCTGCCCGTGCACAAGCACCTCGGCCGGGCCGCCGTCGCCCGCCTGGCACCAGGACTGAAGCCCGAGGCGTACATCGGGGCGATCCGCTACTACGACGCCCAGGTGGACGACGCCCGCCTGGTGATCGAGCTCGTCCGCACGGCCGCCGTCCACGGCGCCCACTGTGCGTCCCGCCTCGAGGTCACCGCGTACCTCGGGTCTGAGGCCGGCGGCATCCTCGGCGCGGAGGTGCTCGACCGGGAGACCGGCGAGCGGATCACCGTCCATGCCCGCCGCGTCATCAACGCCACCGGAGTCTGGACCGGCTCCATCCCGGTCCGCCATCCGGACGGCCGGGAGGAGCCGGTGGTGCAGGGCATGCCGCGGGTCACCGCCGCCAAGGGCATCCACCTCGTGGTCCCGCGTGACCGGTTCACCTCGACCCCGGGGCTGATCCTGCGCACCGAGAAGTCGGTGCTGTTCGTCATCCCCTGGGACCGGCACTGGATCATCGGCACCACGGACACGCCCTGGCGCGAAGATGTCGATCAACCCGCCGCCACGAGCGAGGACATCGACTACGTGCTAGAGCGCGCCAATGCCGTGTTGTCACAACCGCTGGGCCGGTCGGATGTGATCGGGGTGTTCGCCGGGTTGCGGCCGCTGGTCACTCCGCCGGGTGAGGACGAGCCGCTGGGGGACACCGCTGCGGCCGCGGGCACGGCCAAAGTCTCCCGCGAGCACGTGGTGGCGACCCCGCTGCCGGGGCTGACCGTGGTCACCGGAGGCAAGCTCACCACCTACCGGACCATGGCCGCTGACGCCGTGGACGCCGCCGTCGGATCAGCCGGTGCCAATGAAACCGGGCTGCTGACCGGCCAGGACGTGACCGGCTCGGGGGAGGGTGTACCCGCCTCCTGCACCGCGGATCTGCCGTTGCTCGGCGCCCTGGGCTGGACTCCCGCCTGGAACCGTCGCCTGCTGCTCGGCGTGGACTCGGGCCTGCCGGCCGCCGTGGTCGAATCCCTGCTGCACCGCTACGGTTCCGGCGCCCCGGAGGTCATCGCGCTGGCCGTGGCCACCCCGGAGCTGGCCGAGGAGCTGCCCGGGTTGCCCGGACACCTGGCCGCTGAGGCCGTGCACGCCGTCACACATGAGGGTGCGCGCTCGGTCCAGGATGTCTTGGCCCGTCGGATCCGCGCGGTGTTCGAGGCGGACGACGCCGGCGCTGCCGCCGCCGGAACGGTCGCCCACCTGATGGCACCCCTGCTCAGCTGGGACGCCGAGCGTGCCTCTGCCGAGGCTGAGCGCTACCGGCAGTGGACGCTGGCCCAGCGGGCCACGCTGGAGGCCGGCACGGACGCCGAAGCCCATGCCCTGCTGGTCGAGGCGGCCCGGGGTTCAGTCCGCGATGTGGCCCGTGGTGGCCTGCCCGAGATTGCGAGTTCTACGTCCGGTAGAGAAACCGCGTAGTCTGGTGGGGTGCTGAAGACCGCCCTGAAACCCCAGTGGATCGCCGGACTCGTCCTGGCGCTCGTGGTCTCCGCGGTGTTCGTGCTCCTCGGGAAGTGGCAGATGGACAACTCCGCCTCCGCTCCGCCTCCGCTGACCCAGACAGAGACCCCCGTCGAGCTGACGGAGCACTTCGTCCCGGAGAAGGCGATGTACGGCACCGAGGCGGACCAGGTGGTCACGATGACCGGCTCCTTCGTCCCGGACACGGACGTGTTCATCCACCCGCGTCTGCACGGCGGCCAGGACGGCACCGAGGGCTACTGGGTGGTCAGCGCCTTCCAAGTGGACGGTGCCCCGAACGGTGAGGTGATGCCCGTGGTCCGCGGCTGGACCGCGTCCACCGCCGAGACCGACCCGGCGCCGCAGGGAGACCTGCACATCACCGGGCGACTGCTGCCCGCCGAGGGGCCCAGCCCGGAGGGCATCCAGCACACCGCGGACGGTACGGTGCTGACCAACCTGGCCTCGTCCGAGCTGATCAACCTGTGGGACGTGCGCTCCTATGCCGGCTATGTGGCTGCCTTTGATGTGGTGGCCACCGGTGGCCCAGGCGCCCCGGACAGCGGGCAGGAGGTCGGCGCGAAGGCCGAGGGCGGCGCGTTGGAGCCAGTGCTCGTGGGCCCCCAGCCGCAGGAGACCACCTACAACTGGATGAACATCTTCTACGCCATCGAGTGGGTCGTGTTCGCCGGCTTCGCCATCTTCCTCTGGTGGCGGTTCCTGCGGGATGACTACCTGCGCAGTCAGGACGAGGACGAACTCGACCGCCAGTGGGCCGAGGAGTGGAGAGCCGCAGAACTCGAGCGCCGCCGTACCGAGGCCCTTGAGGCCAAGCGGAAGGCCATCGAAGAGTACGAACAGTATTACGGGGCTTCCACCGCCCCCACGTCAGCCCAGCAAACCCAGCAAACCCAGCAAACGCAGGAGAACCAGTGACCACCCCGGACCAGCAGCCCCCGGTCGACCCGAACACTCTGCCCGACCCCGAGGACATCACCGAGGCGGACCTGCCGGCGCCGCCGCCGCGGCCGGAGAAGAGTGCTCCGCGTCGGTTCGCGGGGACGGATCAGCAGATCAAGTCGGCGCTGATGATGTACAAGATCTGTGCGTGGATCACCGGCATCATGCTGCTGCTGCTCGTGTTCGAGATGATCTTCAAGTACGGCTACGGCACCGAGCTCTACGCCGGCGGCACCCTGGCCGACGGTGCCGCGAACAGCTTGTCCCTCCAGCCGGAGGACTCGGTGACAGGTGGTCTCAACCTCTCCATCGCCGTGCTCATCGCCCATGGCTGGCTCTACGTGGTCTACCTCGTCGCCGCTTTCCGCCTGTGGTCACTGATGCGCTGGAACGGGATGCGCCTGCTGGCCATCGCTGGCGGCGGCGTGGTGCCCTTCCTGTCCTTCATCGTGGAGAAGCGGGTCCACCGCGAGACCATGCAGGAGCTCGCCGATCACCCGGAGGCCCTGCGCCGGTACTGACCTGTCCGGGCCCGTGGGTGCTACGGCACGTCCGGACTCAGTGCGCGTGATCTAGTGCGCGGTCTCCGATGCGGTGAACCTTGATGATGTTGGTGGTCCCCGCCCTCCCCGGAGGTGACCCGGCCGCGATCACGACCAGATCGCCGGGCGTGGCCAGGCCGTTCTCGTGGAGCATCCGGTCAACCAATTCGGTCATGGCGTCGGTGCTGTCCACCGAGGGAACCCGCCGCGGTTGGAGTCCCCACGTGAGAGCCATGGTCTGGACGGTGGTGTCAGAGGGCGAGAACGCGTAGACCGGGGTGGCGGGACGGAGCCGTGCGAGACGACGGGCGGAGTCGCCCGTCTCGGTGAAGGTGCAGATGACCTTTGCGTCCAGCTGGTCGGCGATCTCCACCGCGGCTCTGGTGATCGAGCCGCCCCGGGTCCGGGGCGTGGTGCCGAGCGCGGGGATTCGTTCCAGACCGTGTTCCTCCGTGGATTCGATGATGCTGGCCATCGTCCGGACGGTGTCAACCGGAAATGCGCCCACGCTTGTCTCGCCGGAGAGCATGACCGCGTCGGCGCCGTCGAGGACGGCGTTCGCACAATCTGAGGCCTCAGCTCGCGTGGGTCGGGGGTTCTCGATCATGGACTCCAGCATCTGCGTGGCCACGATCACCGGCTTGGCCCAGCGGCGCGCCAGTTCCACGGCTCGTTTCTGCACGAGGGGGACCTCCTCGAGGGGAAGCTCCACGCCCAGGTCTCCGCGGGCCACCATGATCGCGTCGAAGGCATCGATGATCTCCTCTATCTTCTCCACGGCCTGAGGCTTCTCGATCTTCGCGATGACCGGAACACGCCTGCCCACCTCGTCCATGACCTCGTGGACGCGGCGGATGTCGGTCGCATCGCGCACGAAGGACAGGGCCACCAGGTCGACGCCGCACCTCAGAGCCCACCGAAGGTCGGTCTCATCTTTTTCTGTCAACGCGGGGATGCTCATGGCCACGCCGGGGAGATTGATCCCCTTGTTGTTGGATACGAGGCCCGGCACGGTCACCTCGGTCAGGATCTCGGTAGCGTCGACCCTCAGGGCCCGTACGGCGACCTTGCCGTCGTCGATCAGCAGGATGTCGCCCGGCGTGACGTCGGCGGCTAGGCCGGAGAACGTGGTGGAGCAGATCTCTGCGGTTCCCTCCACGTCTCTCACGGTGATGGTGAAGCGCTGACCCGCCGCGAGATGGTGCGGACCATCGGCGAACCGTCCGAGACGGATCTTGGGGCCCTGGAGGTCTGCCAGAATGCCCACCGGCCGGTCGAGCTCACGTGCGGCCTCACGGACCTGGTGGTAGGTCTGCTCATGGACGGCGTGCTCGCCGTGACTCATGTTCAGCCGGGCGATATCCACTCCCGCCTGAAGGAGGGCGTGGGTGGTGGCGTATCCGGCGGTCGCGGGACCGAACGTGGCAACGATCTTGGCGCGTCTCATGGGGTGTTCCTGTCCGTGGCCGTGGTGAAGACGCGGATGATCTGGCGCCCGAGTTGAGTGAGCAGCTCGGCTGAGAGGGCCGGGTCGGCGGCGCAGTCTCGGGTGGTCATGCTGCTCAGTGCATAGATCCGTTCAATGTGGTGCCCCGGGAGCTCGTCGACCTCCAGGGCGTTGTAGCCGACAACGGCGACGACCGGCACCGATGCGGCTCGGCGGGCCACGACGAGGGGCAGTTTGCCGGAGAGGGTCTGCTGATCGATCTTGCCCTCTCCCGTCACCACCAGATCGCATCCAGCTAGGGCCTGGTCGAAGCCGAGGAGGTCGAGAAAGAACTCCGCGCCGGAGACCATGCGGGCGCCGAGGAGCATCGCGGCGAATCCGAGTCCTCCGGCGCTGCCGGCGCCCGGGGTTGACGCGCAGTCGGTGCCGGGCGCACCCGCTTCGTCCAGACGACGAACAAGATGGGCCAAGCCGTTCTCGAGGAGGACCACGTCGCTGGGAGTGGCGCCCTTCTGGGGCCCGTAAACGGCTGCGGTCCCCTCCGGGCCGAGGAGCGGATTCTGGACATCGTTAGCGGCGACGAGATCCCGTCCGTCCAGTGAGACGAGCCCGTCCAAGTCGATGCGTCCGATGTCCTTCAGGGTGGCGCCGGTGGGTTCGAAGACTCGACCGCCGTCGTCGCGGAACCGGGCGCCCAGCGCGCTGAGCAGGCCGGCGCCTCCGTCGGTGGTGGCGCTTCCGCCGAGTGCCAGGACCACTTGCCGGGTTCCCCGGTCCAACGCCGCCTGGACGGCCTGCCCGAATCCGAGGCTGCTGCTGTTCAACGGCGCAGGCCGTCCATGCGGCAGCATCTGCAGCCCCGACGTGGTAGCCACCTCCACGACGGCGGAGCTGCCATCTAGGGCGAGAGTGGTCACGGCGGGTATCCCCGTCGGGCCGGTCACCGTGACGGTCAGCGGTGTGAATCCGGCCTCCAGCGCTGCGTCCACGCTACCGTCCCCTCCATCCGCGAGCGGCAGGACCTGGCAACTGACCCGGTTCTGGCCCGCGCCGGATCTCAGTCCGGCGCTCAACGCGAGGGCCGCCTCTGAGGCGGTGAGCGAGCCCTTGAACTTGTCCAGGGCGAGAAGGACCTTGGTCTCCATGGTGTGTTCCACGATTCCTGCATCAGGGTTGGGGGGCTCCGGGCTAGGCGATGGGCACCGCTTACCCCGGAGCACCGTGTCAGAGCGACAGGACAGGTGACTTGTCAGGCAGTGGCGAGCGTCATGCTCAGGGACTCGATGATTGCCTCGGTCACCTCGTCGGTGCTGGACTGTCCGCCGAGATCGCGGGGGAGGCGGCCAGCGGCGGTTGCCGCCTCGATCGCCGCCTCGACCTGACGGGCCTCGGCCTGCAGACCGAAATGGTCGAGCATCAGCGCGGCGCTGGCAATCGCGCCCATGGGATTGCAGATTCCCTGTCCAGCGATGTCCGGGGCGGTGCCGTGGACCGGTTCGAACATTGACGGGAAGCGGCGCTCGGGGTTGAGGTTGGCGCTGGCCGCCAGGCCCAGGCTGCCGGCGAGGGCAGACCCGAGGTCGGAGAGGATGTCTGCATTGAGGTTGGAGGCCACGACGACGGAGAGGTCCTCGGGGTTCAAGATGAACTTCGCGCTCATGGCATCGACCAGTACGCTCTCGGTGGCGACGTCGGGGTAGTCCAGGGCCACCCGCTGAAAGACCTCGTCCCACAGAACCATGCCGTACTGCTGGGCGTTGGACTTGGTGACGGAGGAAACCTTCTTCACCGTCCGGGTGCGCGCCAGATCGAACGCGAAGCGCATGATGCGTTCGCAGCCCTTGTCCGTGAACAGCGCCGTCTGCAGGGCGACCTCATTACCCGGGCCGCGGCCGCTGAGGTTGCGCCCGCCGAGGCCGGCGTACTCACCCTCGCTGTTCTCGCGGACCACGATCCAGTCCAGTTCGGTGTGGTCAGCCTTGCGCAGTGGAGACTGGACGCCCGGCAGGAACTTCACGGGACGGATATTGGCCCACTGGTCGAAGTTCTGGGTGATGTTCAGGCGCAGGCCCCACAGGCTGGTGTGGTCGGGGACGTTCTCCCACCCGACGGCACCGAAGTAGATCGCGTCGAAGCCCCTCAGCGTCTCCAAGCCATCGGGGTCCATCATCACTCCGTGCTCGGCGAAGTACTCGCAGCCCCAGGGGAATTCGGTCCACTCGAAGGCGAACGAGCCGTTGGACTGCTGGGCCAGGGCATCCAGCACACGGCGGCCTGCAGCAACCACCTCTTTGCCTACGCCGTCCGCGGGGATCGAGGCGATCTTGAAAACTCGGGTCTCGCTCATGCGTTGTTCTCCTTTGCGACCGTTCTCCGCATCTCGTGTGCGGTTTCGAATTCCATTAGAGCCACCAGGTTCCATTGCGTCCAAGACTGGATTGGCATATGCCGAATAGGAAAAACCTATTCGATGCTGTCAGTGTGCTGGCTGGCGTGGTCCTGTGCCACGGACAGGAAGGCCTGAGCGGCGGGGGTCAGGTTGTTCTCTCGGCTCAGCACGGCGACGTGGAGTATAGAGATCGGCTCGATGTCCATGACCCGAAGGCCGGACTGCCGCGCCAGTGGAGCCCAGGACGAGGGCATCACGGCATGCCCGACGCCGGCCAGCACGAGGGGCAGGACGGAGGTGCGGTGGGCCACCTCCACAGCGATCTCCACGCCAATGCCACTGGCCAGGATGTCGTCCACGAGCGACCGCATCAGGGATCCCCGCTGGGATACGACCACCCGGTGCCCACCGAGGTCTGCTGGCTGGAGGGTGTCCTGGGATCCAAAAGAATCCGCGTGGGGGTTGACGATGAGCATCAGCGGCTGTCGCTCGAGCTGCATCACCTTCAGGTCCGGGACCAGAATGGGCCGGTCCGAGCCGAGAAGGCCGATCTCCGCATGACCGTTCCGGAGCGAGGTGACGACGCTCTCGGACGTGAAGGCCGCCTCCACACTGACGGTCACGGACGGGTGGAGCTGAGTGTAGGTGGCGAGCATGGAGGTCAACGGTTCGATCCCCGGCGAGGGCATGGCTGTCAACTCCAACCTGCCGCTGCGCACACCCTTGAGGGAATCGAGTGCCGCTCGAGCCGCCTCGAGGTCGCGGACCACCAGCCGGGCCGGTCCTACGAGTTCCTTGCCTGCCTCGCTCAGGACCACCCGCCGCCCCACTCGGTGGAACAGTGGTAGTCCGATCTCCTGCTCCAGGGCCTTGATCGTCTGCGAGAGGGATGGCTGGGCGATCAACAGCTGTTCCGCGGCGCGGCTGAAGCCCTGATGGTCGGCTACGGCCAAAAAGTACCGCAAATGCCTCACGTCCATGCTTCACCTTTCACGTGTCCTGCGAGCCCGGATCCGTGGCGGGGCCATGTGGGACGGCGATCGGGAGGCGAGTTCGCATTGGTTTTACCTATACCGACAGTAGGTTACTAGTCTTGGACGTGATCCGAATCACACGGGCAGGGTGGGATGCACCCAACGAGCAAAGGACCAGGATGTCCAGCACCCTCTCTGCAACCAGCCGAACGCCTGCGGCGCCCCGGCGGACCGACGTCACCGCTGCCCTGTTGGGCGGCAAGACCTTCCGGAGCCTCAGTGAACAGACCCTGTCGCCCCGCGAGGAGAAGTTCGAGCGCGCACGCCAGACGCTGGGGTTCTTCCTGGCCCCGGCCGTGGCGATTGCCTTCGCCCTACTGCCCACCCCCATGGACTCGACGCAGCAACTCCTGGCGGCGGTCCTGCTGGGGGTGATCATCCTGTGGATCTGCGAACCGGTGCCGATTCCGATCGGAGGACTCATCGGCGTGGCCGCCGTCGTGGTCCTGGGGGTGGCCCCTGCCGGAGACGTCCTGGCGCCTTTCGGGTCGACGACGATCTTCACCTTCATCGGTGCGTTCATCCTGGCTCAGGCCATGCTCAAGCACGGCATCGCCCAGCGACTGGCCTTCGCCGTCCTGTCGATCCCCGGCGTTGCGAAATCCACCTATCGCATCATCATCGCGTTCGGTGCCATCACATGCCTGTTGTCGGCCTTCGTTTCGAATACGGCCACGGTGGCCATGCTGATGCCGACTGCCCTGGGCATCCTGGCCGTCATTGCCCAGCTCATGCAGGACCGCGGAGTCGTGAAGGCCACCTTCGATCCCCTGCGTCTGCGCGTCGGGGCTGCGCTCATGCTCATGTTGGCCTACGGTGCCAGCGTCGGCGGACTCCTCACGCCGGTGGGGGCGCCGCCGAACCTGATCGGCCGTGGTCTCATCGAGGAGGCCACCGGGGAGCGCATCTCCTTCGCCCAGTGGACGGCCACCGCCGCGCCGCTGTGCCTGGCCATGTTCGCCGTCCTTGCTGCCGTCATGTTCCTGCTCAACAAGCCGGAGATTCGCCGGATCTCCGGTGTCGAGGAATTCATTCGGGAGCAGAAGGCAGCGCACGGAAAGATGAAGCGGGCTGAGGTCAATACCCTGATCGCTTTCGGCTTCACGGTCACCCTCTGGCTTCTCCCGGCCGTGGCAAGTCTCGTCCTGGGGGCGGACTCCGAGGCCTACGCCGTCCTCGACGACCGTCTGGATGAGGGCATCGTCGCCGTGTTGGGGGCCGCTCTGCTGTTCATCCTTCCCACGAACTGGAAGAAGCGTCAGGCAACTCTCACCTGGTCTGATGCGGCCAGAATCGACTGGGGCACCATCCTGCTCTTCGGCACCGGGATCATCTTCGGCGCGCTCCTCGCCGACACCGGTCTGGCCGAGACCATCGGCAACGCGGCGTCACAGAATCTGGGCGTCACCAGCGTCGCCACGATCACCGTGTTTGCCGTCATCCTCGCCATTCTCATCTCTGAGACCACCAGCAACACCGCCTCGGCGGCCGTGGTCGTCCCCATCGTCATCCCACTTTGCGTCGCGATGGACGTTGACCCCTTCGTTCCTGCTCTGGCGGCCACGTTCGCGGCCTCCTTCGGCTTCATGCTTCCGGTGTCGACTCCGCAGAACGCCATCGTCTATGGCTCGGGCACCGTTCCCATCACCAGGATGATCCGTACCGGTATCGGGTTCGACATCCTGGGTGCGATCCTGATCATCACCATCATTCCCGTGATGGTCGCGGTCACCGGCATCGGCGGGTAGCCGCTTCGGTTGCCCTCCCCTCTGGTCATACAAGTTGGCAACTTGTATGATCAGTTGTGTCCAGCAACCCGGGCGCCCCACGGTGCCCCGTCCCGAGGGAAGTCACCTGATGCCCGCCAGTCTCGAAGCGCCGTACACCCCCGATGCCATCCGCCACGTCACGCTCTCCACGGCACGGCTGCCCCTGGCCACGCCGATCTCGGATGCCAAGGTCTTCACCGGCCGGCAGAAGCCCATGACGGAGGTGGTCTTCCTCTTCGCCGAGATCACCACGGAGCAGGGCCACGAGGGCCTGGGCTTCTCCTACTCCAAGCGCGCCGGGGGGCCTGCCCAGTTCGCCCATGCCCGCGAGGTGGCCGAGAGCATGATCGGCGAGGACCCCAACGACATCGCCAAGCTGTACACCAAGCTGCTGTGGGCCGGTGCCTCCGTGGGCCGCTCCGGGGTGGCCACGCAGGCCCTCGCGGCGCTGGACGTGGCCCTGTATGACCTGAAGTCCAAGCGGGCCGGGCTGCCGCTGGCCAAGTTCCTCGGCGCCCACCGCGATTCCGTGCGCACCTACAACACCTCGGGCGGCTTCCTCAACGCCTCCATCGAGGAGGTCAAGGAGCGTGCTTCCCAGTCCATCGAGGAGGGCATCGGCGGCATCAAGATCAAGGTCGGGCTGCCGGACTCGGCGGAGGACCTGCGCCGCGTGGCCGCCGTCCGCGAGCACATCGGCCCGGACGTGCCGCTGATGGTGGACGCCAACCAGCAGTGGGATCGCGCCACCGCCCTGCGCATGGGCCGCCGGCTCGAGGAGTTCGACCTCGTCTGGATCGAGGAACCCCTCGACGCCTACGACGTGCAGGGTCACGCCGACCTCACCGCGGCCCTGGACACCCCCATCGCCACCGGGGAGATGCTCGCCTCCGTGGCTGAGCATGAACGGCTCATCGCTGCCCGGGCCTGCGACATCATCCAGCCGGATGCCCCGCGCGTCGGCGGCATCACCCAGTTCCAGCGGCTGGCCACCCTGGCCGATCAGGCCGGGCTGGACCTCGCCCCGCACTTTGCCATGGAGATCCACCTCCACCTGGCCGCCACCTATCCCCGCGAGCCCTGGGTGGAGCACTTCGACTGGCTCGATCCGCTGTTCAACGAGCGCCTGGAGACCTCCGGTGGCCGCATGCTGCTGCCGCAGCGCCCGGGGCTCGGCGTGAGCCTCAGCGATCAGGCCCGTGCCTGGACCACCGAGACCGTGGAGTTCGGCCGCGCCTGAGCGGCAGGGCCGTCACCTGCCAGAATGAGCCCATGACATCCACGCCCGCACGCTCCGGTCCTTCCCGCACGGAGGCCCTCGTGGACCACCTGCGCCGCCGGATCGTCGGCGGCGAGTTGGTGCCGGGTCAGAAGCTGCCCAGTGAGAACCAACTGGTGACGGCGCACGGAGTCAGCCGCACGGTGGTCCGGGAGGCCATCCTGAGGCTGCAGGCCGAAGGGCTGGTCCACACCCGGCGCGGCAGCGGCAGCTTCGTGCTCACCCCGCCCGCCGTGCACGACGCCGGCCGTCCGGTTCCCCGGACGACCCCGACGAACTCGGTGGCCGGGAGGATGGACCTCATCGACTACCGGGTGGCGATCGAGTCCGAGGCGGCAGCCCTGGCGGCCATTCGCCGGTCGGAGGACATGGCCGAGGGTGTGCAGCGGGCCGAACGGGCCTTCGCGGCGAGCGCGGGTGCCTCGAATCCAGCCGGGCCCGCCGACTTGCTCCGCCTGGACTTCGCCTTCCACCGGTCCGTGGCGGAGGCGTCCGGCAGTGCGCTGATGCTGCAGGCGCTGGACGCCCTTGGCCCCGCCATGATCGCCATGCCGCGGGCGCGGCTGGACGAGGCCGGAGCTGGCCGGCGGGCCACCGTGGTGGCGGCCGAACACGCGGCGGTCGCGGCCGCCGTCGTGGATGGTGATGCCCAGGGTGCCGCCGCCGCCATGCGCACCCACCTGCGCAACTCGGCCCGCCGGTTCCTGGAGGAATCGACGGGCCGCTAGGAACTCCCGCGGGGTGCGGAGTTCAGGTCCGCTCGAGCCGGATCATCCCGCCTGCAGCGCTCCTTGCCACTGCAGCATCATCTTCTCGACCCGTTGCCGGTCTGCTGCCGTGAGGGTGCTGATGGGTGGGCGGACATCGCGTTCGCACAGTCCCATCTGTGCCAGGGACTCCTTCACCACGGACACGTTGTGCTCGGACTCGTTGCGGGCCCGCAGCTCCTCGAAGGGGCGGATGAGTTCCCAGATCCGCATGGCCCCCTCGGTGTCAGCGGTCCGCAGTGCCTCGAGCAGTCGCAGGGAGAGCGTGGGCTCGACATTGGCGAACCCCGAGGTGAATCCGGTGGCCCCGACGGCCCAGTAGCCCGGGGCTGACAGCTCGGCCAGGCCGGCGATCCAGACCAGGTGGGGTCTGTCGCAGTCCCGGGAGACGGTGGCCATCCGCACGGGGTCCGGGACGGCGTACTTGATGGCCACCAGGTTGGGGGCCGCATCCGCCAGCCGGGCCACGGACGCACCGTCGATACGGGGATTGCGCAGATAGAGCACGACCCCGAGTTCCGGAACGGCCTCGGCGATCTGGCGGTGGTACTCGACCCACCCCTCCGAGGACATGAACGGATGGGTGGGCTGGTGGACCATGATCGCCTGTGCGCCGGCCGACCTGGCATGGCGCGCGGCCTCGACCGCCTCGGGGACCGCTCCGCCCACACCCGCCAGGGTCGAGCACCCCGGACCGGCCGACTGGACGGTGAGCTCCACGCAGTGCCTCCGTTCGGCGTCGGTGAGTGAGTAGTACTCGCTGGTGTTGCCGTTGGGGGTGACCACCTGGATGCCGGCGTCGACCATGCGCGCCAGCACGCGGGTGAAGGCCTCATCATCGATTCCGCCGTGGCGGTCGAAGGGCGTCACGGGAATGGCCACCACTCCGGCCAACCGCTCCCGCATGAGTTCGAGGGTCATGATTACTCTCCTTGGTTGATGCGGTGGGATCCGCTGGGGTGGTCGTGCCGTAACGGCGCGTTATGGCGTGGCCTTGTGCATGTCGGCGACCCGCATCTCGTCGCCGGTGGCGGTCGTCGGTTCATAGTCGACCTTCGGCGACAGCGCCAGCGTGGCACCGACCTGCACCATCATGGCGTCGCGGACGATCTCCTCGTCCTGGTAGGCGAGCGCCTCGGCGAACGCGTCCTGGCGCTCCTGCCCGGACGCCACCTCGGCCGCCGCGATGAGTGCATCCAGCTCCTCTGTCCCATAACTGCTCTGCGAGCCCGCGCTACCCAGGTTGTTGGCCATGGTGAAGGAGGCGTCGCCTGCCTGGTTCCCGTGCATTCCCATGAGCAGCCGTGGACCGAAGTCCGTGGGCACGGGACGGAGCAGGTGCTGCAGCCAGGTGTTGACATCGCCCATCTGGACCTCGACGTTCAGGCCGGCCTCCGTCAGAGAGTTCTGCACGATCTCCATGGCCTCATCGGCCTTGGGGTAGAAGCCGGTGCGGCCGATGATGGTGATCTTCTCATCCACCGGGACCCCGTCGGCCTTGGCCTCCGCGATGAGCTTCTTCGCCCGGTCCATGTCATAGGGCCACGGCGTGATCTCCGGGTTGTGCCCGATCACGCCTTCGGGGACCAGCTGCGTCGCGAGCTGGCCCTGACCGGCGAAGATCGAGCCCAGCATGCCCTCGTTGTCCAGTGCGTAGTTCACGGCCTCACGGACCCTGCGGTCGTCCAGCGGGGCGATACCGGCATCCATCCGCATGTAGGTGACCTCATTGGTCTTGTACTGGACCGCCGCGTCCCCGGCGCCGTCCTCGGGCGCCAGGGTGATCGCCAGGTCGGCCTCGTTGTTGGTCACCATGGCAGCGCGGATCGTACCCTCTGAGCGCCAGAGGTACTCGACGGTACCGAAGTCGGGGGCCTCGCCCCAATAGTCGTCGAAGCGCTCGAGCGAGAGGCTCGTGCCGGCCTGCCAGTCCTTGAACTGGTAGGGGCCGGTGCCGATGGGTTCACGAACCTTCGCCGTGTTGTCCGTCGTGGTCGGGACGATGCCCACGAAGGAGAGTCGGAGAGGAAGGATGGGGTCCGGCGTTGCGGTGGTGACCTCGAGGGTGTCGGCATCGACGGCCTTCGTGGTGACCGTCTGGTCGCCGAAGAACTGCCCGGCAACGTCACATGCCATCTCCGGCAGGAGGGCGCGCTCGATCGAGTAGGCGGCAGCCTCCGCGTCGAAGGCGCTTCCGTCATGGAAACTCACCCCGTCACGGAGTGTGAAGGTCCATGTGTTGTCCGATGTCTGCTCCCACTCGGTCGCGAGGGCGGGGTTGAGATCTCCCGTGTCCGCGTCGCGTGAGGTCAATCCCTCAGCGATGTTGGAGCGGGTCACGAGGCCAGTGGAGTTCTGGGACCCCTGGCACGTCTCCAGTGTGGGTGGCTCGTCCTTGAGGACGATGCGGATGGTGTCTGCAGACTCGGTCGAGCTCGTGGACTGCGTGTCCATGGCGCAGGCCTGTGTGGTGAGCAGTGCGGTGAGCACCACGGTGACGCCCGCTACGCGACGGGTGCGGACGGTGCGGATTGAGCGGGACGGTGTTCGTGCCATGACTTTCCTCCAGGGTCGGACCGATGGGGCGGACCGCAGGGTCCGTTGCAGTCTCGGACATCGCGCCTCGGCAGGGCGTAGTGTCTGATATCTCAGATACGATGTACGAAGGTTAATCATCCTCGTTTCGATGTGTCAACAGTCACAATGAGGGGGTGTGCCTGACCGGAAGGCCTGGCAACTGATGAAAGGTGGAGGCGTGAGCACCAAACTGGACCTGCCGCAGTCGCGGATCGAGGTGGTCCTGGAGGCCATCCGACGGGGCATCCTGACCCATGAGCTCCGGCCGGGGCAACCGCTGGTGGAGGCCGAACTGGCGGCCGAATTCGGAGTGTCGAAGACTCCGGTGCGGGAGGCGCTGAAGATCCTCTCCCATTCGGGGCTGGTGCAGTCCGTGGCCTACAAGGGTATGAGGGTGCAGACCGTCGACAGTGAACTCATCACGTCAGTGCGGGACCTTCGGCTGCTGATCGAACCCGAGGCCGTGCGCCGGGCCGTCGCCGAAGGCTCGGAGGGGTTCCTGGGCGAGGCCAGGCGATCGCTCGAGACGGCCCGCCGGCTGATCGATCAGGGCGGTGATCGGGCAGGACTCAGTCTCGTCAATCGGGATTTCCACTCACTGCTCTACGCCGGTTGCGGCAACCCCCTGATGCGGGAGGTGTTGGACAACCTGCGTGATCGGACCGCCCTCATCAGTGTGGTCGCCTGGCATGACGCCGAGGGGCGCGTCCTGCACCCTTCGGAGTTCGAGTGGGACGAACACCGGGACATCCTCGAGGCCGCGGAGGCCGGCGACGCCGAAGGCGCCGCTCGCTTGACGACCGGGCATATCAGCAGATTCTTCGAGCGGGTCCTGGCAGGCGACGGGTAGACAGGTAGGGGGAGCGCCCCTGTCTGCCTATGTCGATCGCGCCTTCACCGCGAGCACGGGGCGTTCGGCCTGGAGCAGGATCCGCTGGGCGTGGGAGCCCATGATGAACTTGCCCACCTGGGTGCGCTGGCGCAGACCGATGACGATCAGGGAGACGTCGTGCTCCTCGGCCAGCTCCAGGATGGACTCGGTGAGGTCGTCCCGGTGTGTGGGCCGCAGTACGGTGGCCGCGACGTCGGCGCCCCGGGCGGCGGCCATCACGCGGTCGAGGTCCTCGGCGGAGGCCACCGTGGCATCGGCCAGGGCGCCCTCGCGCTGGGAATTGACGATCAGCAGGTCCTGACCCCGCAGGGTGGCCTCCTCGATCGCCGCCGTGACGGCGGCCTCTCCCACGGGGGTGGGGACGTATCCGACCAGGATGCTCATGCGTTCTCCTTGTTCTTCTGGGACGGCTTCTGGGCAGGCTCGGTGGTGCCGGCCACGGTGGCGGCCAGCCCGGGACGGCGGCGCCGGTCGATGGCGGACTTGATGATCGGCAGCAGGGCCACCACCACGAAGATCACCAGCAGGGTGCCGGAGATGGGCCGGGAGGCGAAGCCGAACAGGTCGCCCTCGAAGACGAGCAGGGAACGGCGCAGGTTGGACTCGAGCAGGGAACCGAGCACGAACGCCAGCACGAGCGGGCCGGGCTCGAAGCCGAATTTCTTCATCAGGTAGCCGATGGCGCCGAAGACGACCACGAGCAGCACGTCGAACATCGAGTTGCGGATGGTGTAGGCGCCCAGCAGGGTGATGAGGGCGGTGATCGGGGCGAGGATGGCGCCGCGGACCCGCAGCACGCGCACGAAGATGCCGATCAGGGGGATGGCCATGATCAGCAGCAGGATGTTGCCGATGTACATGGAGTTCACCACGCCCCAGAACAGCTCGGGGTCGTCGTTGATGAGGTTCGGCCCCGGGGAGACGCCCTGGATGAGCAGGGCCCCGAAGATGATGGCCATGGTGGCGTTCGCCGGGATGCCCAGGGTCAGCAGGGGGATGAAGGAGCTGGTGGCCGCCGCGTTGTTCGCGGACTCCGGGCCGGCCACGCCTTCGATGGCGCCCTTGCCGAACCGGGAGGGGTCCTTGGCCGAGCGCTTCTCCACGGCGTAGGCCGCCAGGGAGGAGATCGTGGCGCCGCCGCCGGGCAGGATGCCGAGGAAGAACCCGAGGACGGAGCCGCGGCCGATTGCCGGGGCCGAGGTCTTGAACTCCTGGAGGGACGGCCACACGTTCTTGACCGAGGCCGGAGCCTTGGCGGCGCGGTGGCGCTCCTCGAGGTTGTAGAGGATCTCTCCGATGCCGAACAGGCCCATGGCCACGGGAACGAAGTCGATGCCGTCCGCCAGGGACAGGTTGTCGAAGGTGAACCGTTCGGCGCCGGTGAAGGTGTCCCGTCCGACCGTGGCCAGCAGAAGGCCGAAGGCCGCGGCGATGAGGGCTTTGATCTTGGCGCCGTTGCTGATGGTGGCCACCAGCAGGATGCCCAGCAGCGCCAGCGCGGCGTACTCGGGCGGGCCGAAGTCCAGGGCGAAGCCGGCCACCACGGGGGCCAGGAAGGTCAGGCCGATGATGGCCACGGTGCCGCCGATGAACGAGCCGATCGCGGCGATGCCCAGGGCAGTGCCGGCCTTGCCCTGCTTGGCAAGCTGGTAGCCATCGAACACCGTGACCACGGTGGAGGCCTCGCCGGGCAGGCGCAGCAGCACGGAGGTGATGGTGCCGCCGTACTGGGCGCCGTAGAAGATGCCGGCCAGCATGATGATGGCCGTGACGGGCTCCACCCCATAGGTCAGCGGCAGCAGGATGGCGATCGTGGCGGCCGGGCCCAGGCCGGGCAGTACGCCGATCAGCATGCCGACCGTGACGCCGAGCAGGCAGTACAGCAGGTTGGTGGGGTCCAGGACGGTGCCGAAGCCGTCCAGGACCGGTTGGAAGAAGTCCATGGGGGTCCTTAGGGTGCTTCCGGGTGGGGGAGCCGGGTCAGGTTCAGATCAGGTGGGGGATCGAGGTCCCCAGGGCGGCGATGAAGATGGCGTAGAAGGCCGCCACCACGATCACCGAGTAGAGCAGGGCAGAGCGCCAGCTCTCCCCGCCGAGGAACTTCATCCAGATGATGCACAGCGCCAGCGAGGGCACCTCGAAGCCGATCAGCGGGACGAGGACCACCATGCCGATCAGGGTGAGGAAGCCGACAACGGTGATGACCGAATACTTCGTGAATCTCTCCCCGTCGGCGCCACCGCGGCGGCCCACGATCAGCTGGGCCAGTGCCAGGGCGCAGATCAGCACGCTGACGGCCAACGGCCAGGTGCCGGCATCCGGGTTGGTGGCGTCACCGGTGCCGAGTCCGATCGAGACCACCACGCCGAGCACGCCCAGGGCCAGCACCACGAGCGAGGCGCCGAGGTTGGCCACCGGGCCCGCTGGGGGCGGGCCCTCGGCGGCCCAGGCGGCGGCCAACTCCTCCGGCGTGAGTTTCTCCGTGATTTCGTCCGTGAGGTCTCCGGAATCCGGGGCCGGCGCGGCCCGGTGGTCGTCGTTCGTGGGTGCGGTGGACGGCATGGCGTCCCTCCCTTGCTGGTTCACGTCTGGTTCAGGGGCAGGTCAGTCACCGGTCAGGGAGATGCCGTGCTCCTCGACGAGCTCGGCGTAGCGGTCACGCAACTCGTTCCACTCGGTGACGACCTCCTCACCGGAGATCTCGTGCGGGGTCAGCAGGTTGTCCTCGTTGAAGGCCTGGTACGTGTCCGTGGCCAGTGCGGCGTCCGCGGCCTCGACCAGGCGGGTCTTCGTCTCCTCCGGCAGGCCCTTCGGCGCCGCCAACGCGCGGTACTGGGACACCGGGATGTCGTAGCCCGCCTCGGTGGCGGTCGGCGTGTCCGGCAGGAACTCGTTGCGCTCGGCCGAGAAGGTCAGGATCGGGGTGACGGTGCCGGCGTCGATCTGTGGCTTGGCCTCACCCAGCTGGATGGTGGCCACCTGCACCTGGTTGCCCATCACCGCGGTCAGGGCGGGGGAGCCGGAATCGAAGGGGACCTCGGTGCCGTCCACCCCGGCCTCGGCGAAGAGGATGGCCTGGGCCAGCTGGGAGCCGGTGCCCACGCCGGTGGTGCCGTAGGTCAGGGAGTCGGCACCCTGGATGTCCTCGAGGGTCTCGAAGCCGGACTCCGCGGAGGCCACGAGCACGTAGTCGTCCTGGGACAGGCCCTTGATGACGTCCAGGTTCTCCAGGTCCACGGCCTCCTCCTCGGAGACCGCGAGCGGGGTGATGGTGATGAGGGAGGCGTTGAGCAGGACGAGCTCGTGGCCGTCGGCCTCCTTGCCCGCCACCTCCTGGGTGGCCACGGCGCCGTTGGCGCCGGGCTGGTTGACCACGGCCACCGTCTGACCGAGGTCCTCGGACATGCCCTCGCCCAGGGACCGGGCGATGAGATCGGTGGAGCCGCCGGCGGCCTGGCCCACGGTCAGGGTGATGGGGCCTTCGGGGAAGGCCGCGGCGTCCTCCCCCCCGCCCCCGCCCACGTTGCCGCCACAGGCGGAGACGGACAGCATTGCGGCGGCGGCCGCAACGGACAGGACAGTACGGCGGGCGGTGGTGAACGTCATGGCCGTTCGCTCCTCGGGGTGGGGATCCATGGTGATGACTGACAGGTGCCGTTGTGAGGTGACTCACGAGGCGGGTGTTTGTCGAGACTAGGAACGGCCTAGGATGCATGTCCAAGCCCATTACTGCATATTGTGATACCCGGAAGGCATCATGTTCACCCTGGACCAGATTAGGTGCTTCGTCGCCGTCGCGGAGGAGTTGCACTTCGGGCGGGCCGCGGAGCGGCTGCAGATGACCCAGCCGCCGCTGAGCCGGCAGATCCAGAAACTGGAGCGGAACCTGCGGGTGGTGCTGCTGGACCGGGACCACCGCACCGTGGAGCTGACCACCGCGGGCCGGGCGTTCCTGGCCGAGTCCCGCGAACTGCTGGCGGCGGCCGAGCGGGCCCCCGCCGCCGCGCGGTCGATCGCCTCCGGCCAGGAGGGCATCGTCCGGATCGGCTTCACCGCGGCGGCCGGCTTCGGGATCCTGGGGGAGCTGCTTACCTCGATCTCGGAGGCCCTGCCCAAGGTCTCACTCGAGCTGTCCGAGCTGGTGACCCGCCAGCAGGCGGTCGCGCTGCTCGAGGGCTCCCTGGACCTCGGGCTGGCCCGGCCGCCCTTCGACGCCGAGACCTTCGAGTCCCACCTGCTGCTGGCGGAGGACCTTGTGCTGGCGGTGCCGGCCGACCACCCGCTGACCTCCCGCCGCGGCCGGATCCGGCACGAGGACCTGCGCGGGGTCCCGCTGATCATGCACTCCCCCCTGACAGCGCGGTACTTCTACGATCTCATCGTGCGCATGCTCCCGATCGACCACGGCCAGGTGGTGCACACGGTGGGACAGATCACCACCATGGTGGCCTTGGTCCGGGCCCGCCGGGGGGTGGCGTTCGTCCCCTCGAGTGCCCGCATGCTCGGCGTGGACGGCGTCCGCTTCCTGCCGTTGGCCGCCGAGGCCGAAGGGGCAGTGCACCTGCACGCCATCTGGCACCACCACAACGCCAACCCGGCGCTGCGGCGCGTGCTGGACGCGCTCGAGGCCGGGGCCGACTGAACCGGCCCCGAGTGACCATGCTCTGCGGGTATCGAAGGATACAAACTAAGCCTTGGACAGGAATGACAGAGCGTTCCTACGGTGGTCAGTGAACGGCACCCATGCCGTCCAGCCCCCCGGCGCGGACCGACCGCGTCGATGACGAGGAGGATGGTCTTCGTGGCCCAGTACACCCCGCAGGAACTCGCAGCCCGGCTCAAGGACGGCCTGCTGTCCTTCCCCGCCACCGCCTTCGCCGCGGACCAGTCCGTGGACGAGGAGGCCGTGCGCGAGCACGTCACCTGGCAGTCCGGCTACGACGTCGCCGGCCTGTTCGCGGCCGGCGGCACCGGTGAGGGCTTCTCCCTGACCGACGCCGAGCACGCCCAGGTGGTGCGCGCCTCCGTGGAGTCCTCCCGCCCCGAGGTCCCGGTGCTCGGATCCGCCGGCGGCTCCACCCGCCAGGCCATCGCCCAGGCCCAGGCCTCCGAGGCGGCCGGCGCCGAGGGCGTCCTGCTGCTGCCGCCGTACCTGACCGAGTGCGACCAGCAGGGCCTGCTGGAGCACGCCTCGGCCGTCGTCGGCTCCACCCGGACCGCCGTGATCGTCTACAACCGCGCCAACGCCATCTACTCGGCCGAGACCGTGGCCGAGCTGGCCCGCCGCCACGAGAACTTCATCGGCTTCAAGGACGCGACCGGGGACATCGAGCACCTCGCCAAGGTCTACGCCCGCAACGGCGACCGCATGTTCTACCTGGGCGGCCTGCCCACCGCGGAGACCTTCGCCCTGCCGCTGCTGCAGTTGGGCATGAGCACCTACTCCTCGGCCATGTTCAACTTCGTCCCCGAGTTCGCCCTGGACTTCTACCGCGACGTCCGCAACCAGGACCGGGACGCCGTCACCGAGAAGCTCAACCGCTTCGTGCTGCCCTACCTGGAGATCCGCGACCGGGGCAAGGGCTTCGGCGTATCCATCGTCAAGGCCGGCATTCGGGCCATCGGCCGCAACGTCGGCGGGGTCCGCCCGCCGCTGCACGATCTGACCGAGCAGGACCGCACGGACCTGTCCGCCCTCATCGAGAAGGCCGGCATCCACCCGGCCGCCGCGGCCACGGCCGCCTGAACGGGCCCGGCCGGCCCAGCCACGTCCGCCCGAACACCGACGACGCAGACGACACAGACCACGAAGGAGCATCCCATGACCTCCAGCCCCTCCAGCCCCTCCAGCCCCTCCAGCCCCTCCACCTCTTCCACTCGGACGGCCCTGACCGGCCACTCGATCATCGCCGGAGAGTCCGTGCCCGGCACGGGCGGCAGCACCCGCGGCTACAACCCGGCCACCGACGAGCCGTTGGAGCCGGCCTACTCGCTGATCGAGAACGAGCAGCTGGCCCGGGCCACGGAAGCCGCGGAGGAGGCCTTCGCCTCCTTCAGCACCCTGGACCCGGAGACCCACGCCGCGTTCCTGGAGCGAATCGCGGACAACATCGAGGCCGTCAAGGACGAGCTCGTGGCCCGCGCCATGGCCGAGACCGGCCTGCCCGAGGCCCGGCTGACCGGCGAGACCGGCCGCACCACCGGCCAGCTGCGCCTGTTCGCCCGGGTGGTCCGCCAGGGGGACCACCGCGGAGTCCGCGTGGACCCGGCCCAGCCGGAGCGGACTCCGATGCCGCGCGCGGACATCCGCCAGCGCCGGATCCCCTTGGGACCGGTGGCCGTCTTCGGCGCCAGCAACTTCCCGCTGGCCTTCTCCACCGCGGGCGGGGACACCGCCTCCGCGCTCGCCGCCGGCTGCCCCGTGGTCTTCAAGGCCCACAACGCGCACCCCGGCACCGGCGAGATCGTGGGACGGGCCATCGCCGACGCCGCGGCGGAGCTCGGGCTGCACCCGGGCGTCTTCTCCCTCGTCTACGGTCCCGGCGCCTCCGTGGGCCAGGCACTCGCCGCCGACCCGCGGATCAGTGCCATCGGCTTCACCGGCTCCCGCGGGGCCGGGACCTCACTGATGGCCACCGCCGCAGCCCGCCCCGAGCCCATCCCGGTCTACGCCGAGATGAGCTCGATCAACCCGGTCTACTTCTTCGCCGGCGCGCTCGCCGGTGACCCGGACTCCGTGGACGCCCTCGCCGCGTCCTTCGTGGGCTCGCTGACCGGCTCCTCCGGGCAGCTGTGCACCGCCCCCGGGCTCGTGTTCGTCCCGGCCGGTGAGTCCGGCGACCGCTTCGCCGCGGCCGTCTCCCGGCACCTGGCCGAGAAGGCGGGGCAGACCATGCTCACCGCCGGGATCGCGCAGTCCTGGACGGCCGGCGTCGAGCGCCTGTCCTCGCAGGAGGGCGTGAGCGCCGTGGGCCAGGGCACGGACGGGACCACCCGGAACGCCCCGGCCCCCGTGGTCTACGGCACGGATGCGCAGACCTTCGGCGCCAACGAGGTCCTGCACGAGGAGATCTTCGGGGCGGCCTCGCTGTTCATCCGCTATGGCTCCCTGGATGAGCTCATCGCCGCGACCCGCCGCATGGAGGGCCAGCTGACCGCCACCCTGCACCTGACGGAGTCGGATCACGCCGCGGCGGCCCCGCTCATCCCGGAGCTGGAGCGCAAGGTGGGGCGCATCCTCGCCAACGCCTGGCCCACGGGCGTGGAGGTGGGTCACGCCATGGTGCACGGCGGCCCGTTCCCGGCCACCTCGGATTCCCGCACGACGTCGGTCGGTACCGTCGCGATCGAGCGATTCCTTCGCCCGGTGGCCTACCAGGACCTCCCCGAGGCCCTCCTGCCGGCGCCGGTGCGCCAGTCCAACCCCTGGCACCTGAACCGCCGGATCGACGGCGAGACGGTGCTGGCCGAGCGGGCGGGGGAGTGAAGACGGTGAGCGCGGTGGCCCAACCCACCATCGCCGGCGTGGAGGTGGTCCCCGTGGCGGGGCACGACTCCATGCTGCTGAACCTCTCCGGCGCCCACGGGCCGTTCTTCACCCGCAACATCGCCATCATCACCGACTCCGAGGGCCGCACGGGCCTCGGCGAGGTGCCCGGAGGGGAGAGGATCCGCTCCACCATCGAGGAGGCCGGCCGACTGATCGCCGGGAAGCCGGTGGCTCGGTTCCGCAGCCTGCTGCGGGACATCGCCACGGCCTTCGCGGACCGGGACGCCGGCGGGCGCGGACTCCAGACCTTCGACCTGCGCACCACGGTGCACGCCGTCACCGCGATCGAGTCCGCCCTGCTGGACCTGCACGGTCAGTTCCTCGGGGTGCCCGTCGCCGAGCTGCTCGGCGACGGCCAGCAACGGGACACGGTGCCGATGCTCGGCTACCTGTTCTACGTGGGTGACCCCGACTCCACCGACCTGCCCTACCTGCGCGAGCCGGACGGTGCCGACGACTGGGAGCGCGTCCGCCGCGAGCAGGCCATGACGCCGGCGGCCGTGGTGCGGCTGGCCGAGGCCGCCCAGGCCAGGTACGGGTTCCAGGACTTCAAGCTCAAGGGCGGCGTCCAGGCCGGTGACCTGGAGGTGGACGCGGTCACCGCGCTCAAGGACCGCTTCCCGGAGGCCCGCATCACCCTGGACCCCAACGGCGGATGGTTGCTTCAGGACGCCATCCGCCTCGGGAAGCGCATGCGGGGCGTGGTGGCCTACGCCGAGGACCCCTGCGGGGCCGAGGGCCGGTTCTCCGGCCGGGAGGTCATGGCCGAGTTCCGCCGGGCCACCGGGCTGCAGACCGCCACGAACATGATCGCCACGGACTGGCGGGAGATGGCCCACGCCATCCGCACCAACGCTGTGGACATCCCGCTGGCGGACCCGCACTTCTGGACCATGGCCGGCTCCGTCCGCGTGGCGCAGCTGTGCCACGAGTTCGGCCTGACCTGGGGATCGCACTCGAACAACCACTTCGACATCTCGCTGGCGATGTTCACCCACGCCGGCGCCGCGGCGCCGGGGGAGATCACCGCCCTGGACACCCACTGGATCTGGCAGGACGGCCAGGGTCTCACCGCCGACCCCCTGCGGATCCAGGGCGGGGAGATCCGCGTCCCGGACGCCCCGGGGCTGGGCATCGAGCTGGACCGGGCGCGGCTGGCCGCGGCCCACGAGCTGTACCTGGAGCACGGCCTGGGTGCCCGGGATGACGCCGTGTCCATGCAGTACCTGGTCCCGGGGTGGGAGTTCGACGCGAAGCGGCCCTGCCTGGTCCGCTGACGCGGGCCGGTAGCGCGCTCGGGTAGCGTCGTCCCCCGTGGAAGGAGTACTGCTCGGATTCAGCATCGTCCTGGTCATCATCGGGATCGGCCTGCTCTCCGCCGTGCTCCTTCCGCGGGACACCACCGCGAAGATCCAGCAGGGGCTCACCCCGGCGATCTACTACGTCACCAACCCGCTGCTGATGGTGGTGCTGGTGGCCGAGATCGACCTGCAGGCGCTCGTGGGCGTCTACGCCCCGGCCGCCCTCGTCACCGCTGTGGTGGCCGGGGGCTGCTACGCGCTCGTCAGCTGGCTCGTGCTCAAGCGGCAGGCGGGCCAGATCGCCGTGGGGGCCATGGCGGCCTCCTACGTCAACGCCGGCAACATCGGGCTGCCCATCGCCCTCTACGCCGTGGGCAGCTCGGTCCCGGCGGTGTCCGTGCTGGTCACGCAGCTGCTGGTGCTCGCGCCGTTCTACCTGACCGTCTTCGGGTGGTGCTCACGCCAGCGCGGCTCCGCCCAACCGAGGCTGGCCCGCACCGTGCTGGCCTCCGTGGCGAACCCGGTCACCGTGGGCACCGCCATCGGTGCCGTCTTGGCCCTCGTGGACTGGACCCCGCCCGAGGCGATCTGGACCCCCGTGGACATGCTGGGCCACGCCTCCATCCCGATGCTGCTGTTCGTGTTCGGTCTCTCCCTGGCTTCCCAGCGCCCGTTCCGGGACCGCAGCCAGATGCCGGACATCGTGTGGGGCTCCGTGGTCAAGCTGTTGGTGATGCCCGCCGTGGCGTGGGCGGCGGGACACTACCTCTTCGGGTTGACCGGCCTGGAGCTGTTCGGCGTGGTGGCCATGGCGGCGCTGCCGACGGCGCAAAACGTCTACCTGTTCTCCAGCCAGTTCAAGCTGCCCAACCTGCTGGTGCGGGATATCGTGTTCGCCTCCGCGGTGCTGTCCCTGCCCGTCATCCTCGGGGTGGCGCTGCTGCTGGGGCCCTGAGCAGTGCCGCCACCCCGATGCCGCACAGCACCACGACGCCGGCCAGTGCGGCCGAGAGCCCCGTGAAGCCGAGGCCGCCCATGATCGGGCCCGCCGCGATCGAACTGACCGCCGCCGCCAGGGACATCACCGCGTCCGAGAAGCCCTGGGCGGGGACCCGTTCGGCTGGGCGCAGGGCGGCCACGAGCAACGTGGATCCGGCCACCGTGGCGGCCGACCATCCCAGGCCGAGCAGGACGAGCCCGGTCACCACGGCGAGGTGCTGATGGGGGAAGATCCCCGTCAGGGCCGCCGCGGCCACCAGTGCCGTCAGCCCGGCACCGGCCACCCGGGCCGAGCCGTAGCGGTCCGCGAGCATGCCGATGACAGGGGAGAGGGCATACATTCCGGCCACGTGCAGGGACAGGGTGAATCCGATCAGCACCACCGTGTCCGGATGCTGCCCCAGCTCGCTGCCGCTGAGCCCCGCCTCGTGCTGGAGGTGCAGGGGTGTCATAGACATCAGACCGACCATCGCGGCGTGGGCGCCGGCCACGGTGAGCACGGCAGCCAGCGCGGTGGGCTGAGCCCGGACGATCCGCCACCCGGCGACCCACCCGGCACCCGGGCGGAGCGGGACCGGGCCGCCCGGGCGACCGGCCGGCGTCGGGCTTTCCGCGGCATCCTCCAGCCGCCGGCGCAACAGGAGGGGATCCGGGCGCAGGCCGGTCAGGATGATGCCGGCGCCCACGGCCATGCCGGCCCCGGAGATCAGGAAGGGCCCGGCATGGACGGGCAGCCCGAGCCAACCGGACACCACGGCGCCCGGCCCCACCATGTTGGGACCCAACACGGCGCCCACGGTGACGGCCCAGACCACCACGGACAGGTCCCGTCCGCGGTGCCGCGGCTCGGACAGGTCCGTGACGGCGAACCGGGCCTGCAGGTTCACGGCGGCACCGAAGCCCACCAGGAAGGCTCCCAGCAGCAGGACGGGGAAGAACCGGGTGACGACGGCGGCCACCATGAGCGCCTGACCCAGCAGCCCTGCGGCCAGGCCGATCCCCAGGGCGACCCGCCGCCCGCGTCGCACCGCCAGGGTGGACAGCGGGATGGACACCGCCGCCGAGCCGAGCGTCATGGCGGTGTTGACGAAGCCGGCGTTGGACTCGGCGCCCGAGAGTTCCACGGCGAGGATCGAGCCCAGGGACAGCGTGGCGCCGTTGCCCAATCCCGAGAAGACCTGGGCGGTGCCGAGGACGCGGACGGCACGGCGCTGGGCCGCCCGGGCGTGCGGGAGCAGTGCGATGTCATCGGTGGGGGAGTCTGGGGCCACGAGGACATTGTGCCCTGCTCCTGCACTATCCTTGACGGGTGACTTCCTCCCAGGCTGACGACCAGACCACAGCACCGGACCACCGGCCGGACACCCCGGACAACCCGCAGATCGCCGCTGACTTCCCGACCGTGCTGGTGGTGGACAACGGAGCCCAGTACGCCCAGCTGATCGCCCGGCGCGTGCGCGAGGCCAACGTGTACTCCGAGGTCGTTCCGCACACGCTCTCGGCCGAGGACATCCTGGCCCGCAATCCCGCCGCCCTGATCCTCTCCGGTGGCCCCTCCTCGGTCTACGCCGAAGGCGCGCCCGGGCTCGACCCGGAACTCCTCGAGGCCGGGGTCCCCGTGCTGGGCCTCTGCTACGGCTTCCAATCAATCGCGCAGGCACTCGGAGGCACCGTGTCCAAGACCGACACCCGGGAGTACGGTTCCACCCGGCTGGAGGCCATCGGGTCCACCTCGGTGCTCTTTGCCGGGCAGGACGTGGACCAGGTCGTGTGGATGAGCCACGCCGACTCGGTGACCGAGGCCCCGGCCGGCTTCTCCGTGACCGCCCGCACCCCGGGCGCCCCCGTGGCGGCGTTCGAGAGCCCGGAGAAGAAGATCTACGGCGTGCAGTGGCACCCGGAGGTCGGCCACTCCGAGCGCGGCCAGGAGGTGTTGCGCAACTTCCTGCACCACGGTGCCGGCCTGAAGGACACCTGGACCACCACCTCCGTGATCGAGGAGCAGGTCGAGCTGATCCGCGAGCAGATCGGCGAGCACCGGGCCATCTGTGGCCTGTCCGGCGGCGTGGACTCCGCTGTGGCCGCCGCCCTGGTCCAGCGGGCCGTGGGGGACCAGCTGACCTGCGTCTACGTCAACCACGGCCTGATGCGCCAGGACGAGTCCGAGGAGATCGAGAAGGCGTTCGGAGCGGCCACGGGCGGTGCCAGGCTGATCATGGTGGACGCCGAGGACGTGTTCCTGGAGGCCCTGGCCGGCGTGACGGACCCGGAGGCCAAGCGCAAGATCATCGGCGAGAAGTTCATCCGGACCTTCGAGAAGGCCCAGGCGGACATCATCGCCGAGTCCCGCCATGACCCGGAAGCCAAGGACGTGAAGTTCCTGGTGCAGGGCACCCTGTACCCGGACGTCGTGGAGTCCGGCGGCGGTGAGGGCACCGCGAACATCAAGAGCCACCACAACGTGGGCGGGCTTCCGGAGGACATCGAATTCGAGCTGGTCGAACCGCTGCGCGCCCTGTTCAAGGACGAGGTCCGTGCCGTGGGCTCCGAGCTCGGGCTGCCGGATGAGATCGTCTGGCGCCAGCCCTTCCCGGGCCCCGGCCTGGGCATCCGCATCATCGGTGAGGTGACGCGGGAACGCCTGGACCTGCTCCGCCAGGCCGACGCGATCGTGCGCGCGGAACTGACCGCCGCCGGCCTGGACCGCCACATCTGGCAGTGCCCCGTGGTCCTGCTGGCCGATGTCCGCTCCGTGGGCGTCCAGGGTGACGGCCGGACCTACGGTCACCCCGTGGTGCTGCGGCCGGTCACGTCCGAGGACGCGATGACCGCTGACTGGGCTCAGCTGCCGTACGACCTGCTCTCACGGATCTCCAACCGCATCACCAACGAGGTGGACGGCATCAACCGGGTGGTCCTGGATGTGACCAGCAAGCCTCCGGGAACCATCGAGTGGGAGTAAGCCCTCCGTCAGGAGGCGGGCGCCGGAGAACCGGCCCGTTTCCCTGGGGGGAATCCGCGGTGCGCCTGTGTACCGTGGAAACAAGCATTGGTGCCTCGCGGCCCCACCGCACCGGCCGTCGTCGTGGGCAGGGCGGGGAAGCGGCCGGCGGCAGGAAGGACAACTGTGACTGAGCAGGACCCCCAGCAGAGCCCCGCGGCGCCTCGCCTCCACGGGGGCAGGGACACGGGCCTGCCCGACGACGGCCCTGCCGAGTCCGACTCCCGCCTCACCTTCCCGGCGTGGCTGGCCTCGTTGGGCTCGGGCACCGAGAACGACACGATGCTGCGCTTCGCCCCGTCCGGCGCGAACAGCATCGACATCTCGCACTCCCACCCCTCCGGGCTGAGCCAGTTCATGTCCGGGCGCCGCACGCGCCTGTCCACCCTGTTGCGGGACGGCGACGCGTTCATTCACGCCCGCGGTGCGGCCCGTCAGCTGCGAGGCAAGATCCAGGAGCTGGCCGAGGACCGCGGCGTCGACGTCGGGTACCTGGCCACCGGCCTGGCGACGTGGCGCGTCATCGAGGACGGCCGCTCCACGCAGATGTCCGCGCCCGTGATGCTGGCCCGGCTGAGCCTGACGCTGCGGGGCGAACAGGACGACTACGAGCTGCAGATCTCTGACCGGGCCCGGCTCAACCCCGCCCTGGCCCGCTACTTCCGGGACCACCACGGGATCGTGCTGGACGCGGACGACTACCTGCGCGCCGCCTACGCCACCGCCAAGCTCGAGCCCATGCCCGCCATGGAGATGCTGCGCTCACAGGGACGCGAGGTCCGGGGGCTGGTGGTGGAGCACCGCCTGCTCGTGTCCACCTTCGCCGATCTGGCGGACACCGCGTCCGTGGACGTGGTGGACTCCAGCCATCCGGTGGTCTCCGCACTGTATGACGCCGGTTCGGGCATGGTCCCGCGCCGTGCGGAACTGCCGGAGACAGGGCTGCCGCCCGTCGATGAGCGGGAGCCGTCCGCCGAGAGCCTGATCCTGGACGCGGACCCGTCCCAGCAGCGGGCCCTCGACCACATCGCCGCCGGCCACGACCTGGTGGTGGTCACCCCTCCCGGGACGGGCCAGACGCAGACCGCGGCCAATGCCGTGGCGCAGCTTGCCGGGGACGGCAAGCGCGTGCTCGTGGTGGCCGAGCGCACCGCCACCCTGGATGACTTCCGGCGCCGTCTGGGCTCCGTGGACCTGGACTCGCTGGCGCTGGACATCCCGGCTGCGGCCACCCCCGAGTTGATGCGCCGTCAGCTCATCCAGGCCCTGCTGCGCGTGGAGCGGGCCCAGGAACCGGGAACCAGCCGGCTCAACGCCACCCTCGTGGAGCGCCGCCACCAGTTGCGGGACCACCTGCGCAGTCTGCACAACGTGCGGGATCGCTGGGGCTGCTCGCCCTTCCAGGCTATGCAGTCGCTGGCCTCGCTGACCGCGATGGATCCGGCTCCCTCCACCACCGTTCGCCTCAAGCGCTCCGTGCTGGACGCCACCGTCAACCGTGACGAGACCGCCGCGACGTTCATCCGTGCCGGGGAACTCGGTGCCTTCTCCCGCTCCTCCACGGAGAGCCCCTGGTACGGGGCCCGGTTGCGCAACGTGCAGGAGACCGAGGACGCCTACGGGCTGGCCGAGGACCTGGCCGCCGCCCTGCCCGTGCTGCGCGAGCAGCTGGACCAGGCCACCGAGCAGGCCCAGCTGGCCACCGGGGGGACCTTCGCCGACTGGGTCCGCCAGATCCACCTGCTCTCCGCCGTGCGCGGTTCCCTGGACCAGTTCACCCCGGACATCTTCGACCGCCCGGTCACGGACCTGATCTCCGCCACGGCCTCCGGGCAGTGGCGCAAGCAGCACGGCGTCGAGATGTCCTCCATGACCCGGTCACGGCTCCGCCGAGTGGCCAAGGAGTACATCCGTCCGGGCGTGCACGTCACCGACCTGCACGAGGCGCTCGTGGACGTGCAGGACCAGCGCGCCGAGTGGACCCGTTGGGCCACCACCAAGCGCCACCCCTCTGTGCCGGCCGGCCTGGAGGCCCTCTCGGCCAAGAGTGCCGAGGTGGCCGGCCAGATGGCCCGGTTGCAGCGGGCCCTCGCCGAGCCGCGGCGGGAGTCGGGCCGGTTGGAGAACCTGCCCATGGACGAGCTCAGCCAGATCCTGGACCGGCTCGTGGCGGACCAGGACACGCTCAAGACGCTGCCCGAACGCACGCTCGTCGGCGACCAGCTGCGGGAGCAGGGCCTGCAGGAGCTCATGGCGGACCTGCAGCAGCGGGAGGTGCCGACGGACCAGCTGCGGGCCGAGCTCGAGCTGGCCTGGTGGCAGTCCGCGCTCGAGGCGATGATCTCCGGCGACGACTACCTGGCCATGATGGACGCCGAGTCGCTGCGAAAGATCGAGGCGGAGTACCGTCTCGCGGACACCGCCCACCTGGAAGGCGGCAGTCAGCGCCTGAACTGGAAGATGTCCCAGCGGTGGAACAGGACTGCCGGCATGCACCGAGCCTCGGCTCGCGTGCTGCGCTCCCTGCTCAAGGACGGCAACCCGGACCCGGAGTCTCTGTCCGGCCTTGAGCCGGAGCTGCTCCAGTCCCTGGTTCCGGCCTGGACCACCTCCCCGCTGGCCCTGGCCGAGTTCCCGGCGGACATGAGCTTCGACGCCGTCCTGCTGCTGGACGCAGAGTCCCTCGCCCTCAGCACGGCGCTGGGCGCGATCAGCCGCGGCAAGCAGGTGGTGGCCTTCGGCGACGGCACCTCCGGTTCACCGAAGACCTTCAACGTCTCCGTGGACCCGACGGCCTCCGTGCTGCTGCCGCGCGAGGTGGACTCGGCCTTCACCGCCCTGATGCGGGTGATGCCGAGCATCAGGTTGACCACCATGCACCGCGGGCTGGAGCGAAAACTCACCCGTCTGCTGGGCGAACAGCTCTACGACTCGATGTTGGAGATGCTGCCCGGCGCCTCCGAGCTGACCGGAGCGGACCATCCCGTGCGGGTGGAATTCCTGCCCGGCGGGACCGGCATGCCCGGCGCCGGCGACGAGGGCGTGGAATCCACCGTGGCCGAGGTCAACCGGACCATGGACCTGGTGTTCGAGCACATCCGTCACCGTCCGGAAGCCTCGCTGGCCGTCATCACCGCGAGCCAGCTGCATGCCCGCCGCGTGGCCGAGGCGATCCGGTTGAACCTGCCCAACAACCCGTGGGCCGCCGCCTTCTTCAACCGGGACCGGGAGCCGTTCGTGGTGGCCCCCATGGCCCGGGCCCACGGCGTGGTCCGGGACCACATCGTCTTCAGCCTCGGCTACGGCCGGACCCCGCACGGACGCGTGGTGCACCACTTCGGGCCGTTCTCGGAGGCCGGGGGCCGGGAGCTCTATGCCACCGCCCTGACCCGTGCGCGCCAGCACCTTCACGTGCTGACCTGCGTGCATCCGGACGACCTGGATCCCCAGCGGCTGGGTAACGGAGCCGCGGACTTCTACGGACTGCTCGAGGCCTACCTCAAGGACACCGGGCACACGACCTCGCCGCGTCCGCGGGACCCGCTGGTGGCGGACCTGTCCGACCGCCTGGCTCATCGCCATGCCACCGTGCTGCCGAACTTCGCCGGGAGCATCGACCTGGCCGTCTGGAACCCCCTGGGCCTGCCCGCGTGGGAGGCGCAGACCTCCCCGGAACAGGCCGTCCCTGTCGCCATGTTCTCCGACGGGTCCGAGTCGTACCGCGGGATGACCGTGCGCGAGCGGTCCCGTCAGGTGCCGCAGCAGCTCGAGCGCAGCGGCTGGCGCTACCACGCCCTGTGGACCATCGACGTCTTCTCCGACCCGGCCGGATGCGCCGGGACCATCGCCGACTTCCTGGGCCTGCCCTCGGCTGAAGACGGCCCCGTGGAACCTGCCGGCCCTGGCCCTGCGGAGCACTTGTCCATCCCCGAGGACGCGACGTCTGGCCCTTCGTCGGTGGGTTCACCGGAGTCCCCGGAGGGGGCAGGATCGTCCGACGCGGTGTTCGACGGTGCGGTCTTCGATGGTGCCGCCGCCGAGCAACAGCGTGAGGACGCGAGCGATGACGGGCACCAGGACGATGGCAACCGCTGACTCAGAGCTCCCGGTTGCTCGCCGTCGCGGTCCCCGACGAGCCGACGCGCCCGGCACCGGTCCGGCGTTCGCCGACGGGCCCGAGCCGACCCTCGGCGAACCGGCGGTTGGCGAGTCCTCAGCGACGGCAGCCACCTCGGTGCCATCGGGATCCGGCCAGGGCGAAGCCCGGTCCGCGGACCAGCGCAACCTGTCCGAGCGTGAGCGCTGGCTGCTCGAACAGCGCCCGCCGCACTGGGACTGACGCCAGTTACGGCTCCGGTGTCACCAGGAGCGTGAGGTCCTGATTCACCGCGGCCGCCGCCAGTTCCGCGGCTCGTTCCTCGGTCACGGCCAGGACCAGCACCGTGGCCAGGTCCGTGGATCGGTCCTGCAGCACCTCGACGTTCGCCTCCAGCACGCTTCCGTCCGTTCCCACGATGTCGATGCGGTCTCCAGCCGCTGCCAGGTCCACGGCGTCGGGGCTCGCGAACCTCACGGCTACGGCCCGATGTCCGGCCGGAACCTCGGGCCTTGCGGCAGCTCCGGCCTCTCCGTTCTCGCCGGATTCACCAGCCTCGCCAGCAACAGTGCCGCCGCCATCGGCAGAGGCTCGGCGCTGCCCCTCCTGCACCGCCGCCACGGCGACGTCACCTGCTGCTGCTCCGGCTTGGGATTCCTGACCAGCTGAACCAACTGATCCCCCTGAACCACCAGCGCCACCTGATTCATCAGGGCCACCCAAGGCATTGACCAGGAGCAGGATGACCGCCAGGACGAGCGGGATGGAGGCCAGGGCCAGTTTCAGCTGGGTGCGCCGCCGCGAGGAGGCGGCTGCTGCTGCGACATCGGCGTCGGCGGATCCGCCGGGAGAAGGATGTGACCGGCTGGAGTCGTGTTCCACCAGGTATGGAGGTGGGGGAGTGGCCATCCGCCGGCGCACAGCGCGGCGATACCGGCGCAGCTCACGGCGAGGAGAGGTTCGTCTCCGGGAGCGGGGCGGTGAGGGCGGAGAGTCCCGGGAGCGCCGGGCCGCGGTGGTGGGTGATGACATGTCACGATCCCATCAGGACCGCGGCAGGCCCGGCCACCGCGCCCACCCCAGCGGTGGAGGTGCAGCCGTCATCGGTCGGCTGTGGAGGAAGGCGAACTAGGCAGCGGTACCCGAGGAGGAACTGCCTGAGGAGCTGGACGACGCCGCACCGGACCCGGATGAGGAGGCTGCGGCGGCGCCCGACGTGGACGGCGACGATGATGAGCCGGAATCGGTGGAGGTGGACGACCCGCTCGATGCGGCGCTGTCCGAGGAGCTGCCTGAGGAGCTGTCCGCGGCCAGCGTGGTGGAGGCCTTGGAGCCGGAGCCCTCGGCGCGGGAGTCGTTGCGGTAGAAACCGGATCCCTTGAACACCACGCCCACGGAGTTGAACTTCTTGCGCAGGGTGCCCTCGCACTCGGGGCAGGCGGTCAGCGAATCATCCGTGAACGACTGGACGATGTCGAACTCATGGCCGCAGTCCTTGCAGGCGTAGGCATAGGTGGGCACCGGACGGTCCTCTCGATTTGGCACTCTCACGTTTCGAGTGCCAAGTCTACACCTGACCGAACCACGTGAAGCCGTCGGCCGTGACGGCTCCGTCAACCGGCTCGTCGAACTCCGAGGTGGGCACCTGGCCCCGCGTCATCAGCTCGTGCCGGAACACCACGGCCACCGTGACGGGGGCTGCGGAAGCGGTCGAGCCGGCGTCGGGCGTGGTGCTGGCATCCGTGCTGGGATCGCTGGACCTGCCGGAGGCGCTTGCAGCGGAACGCTGGCGGTACAGTGCGGCCAGGAAGCGGTCGTAGTAGCCGCCGCCCTGACCCAGACGGAAACCGCGGGTGTCCACCGCCTGAGCTGGTACCAGCACGAGGTCCACCGTCTCCATGGTCTCCACGCCGAGGCGTTCACCCGCCGGTTCGTCGATCGGCGCCACCGAACTGCGGGCCACCTCCACGCCGGGATGCCAGGCGGTCCAGGACAGCTGCCGCTCGGGCTCCGTGATGGGGGCCAGGACCTCGACGCCGGCCCCGTGCAGTGCCTCGAGCAGCGCTCCGGTGTCCGGCTCGGCACCGTAGGACAGCACCGCGGCGACGCGGCGGTGCTGCGCCCGTGGGAGGTACCAGTCGAGGATGGTGGAGGTCAGGTCGGCAGACTGGGCGGCGCGATCAGCCGGGTCCAGCTCACGCCGGCGGGCCCGCCACAGGGTGCGGAAATCCTGCTTTCGGTGCGTCAGCACCTCCTCCGGGCTCTCGCCCCGGTTCCCGGTCAGCGACGCGGAGTACTGGGCCTCTCCTCCCTCCGGCGACGGGGTGGAGGCTGACTGGTTGAACGACTGGTTGAACGACACGCTCCCATTGTGCCTCGCCCCGGAACCACCCGACTTTGCGGGGCGAGGATGAGTTTCACTCTCTCCTGAAAGTTATGCCGCACAGTGAGGCGCGGGACGGGCATCGCCCCTCGGACCTAGGATCAGGCACATGCCGCCTGCCGCCACCCCCCGGACCCATCGCTGGCCCGTGTCCCTGGAACACGGAGATCTTGTGCTGCGACCGTTCCGCCGCTGGGACCAGGAGGAGTGGACCTCGCTGCGGGCCCGCAACCGGGACTGGCTCCGCCGCTGGGACGCCACCAACCCCGAGCCGGCCACCGCCCTGAAGAGCTACGGCGAGATGGTGAAGGTCCTCAACCGCTCCGGCAAGGAGGGGACGGCGCTGCCGTGGCTGATCTGCGTGCGGACGTCCGCCGCCGGAGTGCCGGTGATCGCCGGGCAGTTGAGCGTGTCCTCGATCGTGCGCGGTTCGGCGCTCTCGGCCTCGCTGGGCTACTGGATCGACCAGGCCCGGGCCGGGCAGGGGCTCGTGCCGACCGCCGTGGCGCTGGCTACCGACTACTGCTTCACCACCCTGGGGCTGCACCGGATGGAGATCAACATCCGGCCGGAGAACGTTCCCAGCCGGCGAGTGGTGGAGAAGCTCGGCTTCCGGCATGAGGGGATGCGCCGGGATTTCCTGCACATCGACGGGGCCTGGCGGGACCACGATGCCTATGCCCTGACCGCTCCCGAGGTCCCGGAGGGACTGCTCGCCCGGTGGGAGGGGTGCTGACGAGCCCGAATTGCGGCGACACGGCAGGCAAACCGCGGTGAATCACACCGGTGTAGTTCGCGACCGGTACCGTTTGAGGGGTGGATGCAGGCACAGGTAGTCTTGAGGAGTCGCTCAGCCTTGCACTGGGCTACCTTCCGGACGTTCACCTGCACGGATCACTGGTGCTGTGTGCACTGGTGGTGGCGTGGTTGATAGCCATCTACCGGAGGGCGAACAAGGAGCCCCAGCCCAGGAGCCACCGGAGGAAGACCATGAAGCGCACCGCCCAGTCCATGCCTCGGAACAACGCCCGTCCCGTGGACGCCGCGAAGGAGTCAGCCTCCGGGTTCCGCGTCAAGTGGGACCGGACCATCATCGCCGCCGTTGCCGTGCTGGCCACCCTCACGTTCCTCGGGACCGGCATCGCCGCCGCTTTCGGCGCGGGGACCCTCCTGGTCTCGGGCATCGCCGCAGCCGTCGCCGTGGCCGGCGTGGTCACCCTGCGTGCCCTGGCCCTCCGGGACCGCAAGAAGCGCAAGGACCGTCGGATCGAGAGCGCCTTCGAAGACGCCATGAATCCCGGCCTGCCGGCCGCCGAACCCACCGCGCCAGCGGCCGGACCGACCCGCGTGTTCGATGCGGCCGCCGGTTCCACCTCCGGACGGGCTGCTGCGGTTGAGCCCGTTGAGAAGCCGGCCACCGCGCCGACCGCCGAGCACGTCACCGAACAGGTGTCCCGTGACGCTGGGGCAGACGAGAGCGCCTCGGCCCTGCCGTCCGTCCCGCGCCCCACCTACCTTGACGCCGCAGAGGCCCACCGGGTGGTGCCTGCTCCCCTGCCCAAGCCAGAGGCCCCGCTGGCGAGCCCCGGCGTCAAGCTGAAGTCCGGCGTCTCCGCGGAGTACCGCGCCAAGGTCGAGGCCACGGCCAACCGCACCCTGGACCTGGACAAGGTCCTGGAACGCCGCCGGGCCGTCTGAGACCCGGGCTGGCACCGATGCGCAAGGGCGCGCACCGGGACGAAGCAGAGCATCGGCAGGTTCAGTACCTGTCCTCAGCAGCCGTCCGAGGCCGCTTGGGAGAGGTCCTCGACGGGCAGGGCTTTCACCTCGATCACGCCGAGCTCGTCGACCTCCAGCACCGTCCCGGCGCCGGGGCCACCGGCGTCTTCCGTGTCCGCGTCAACGGGGACGAGTCGGAGGAACTCTTCGTCGCCCTGACTGCAGAAGCCGTGCCGGACGACGACGTCCTGGCGGCAGGCGTGGACGGCGACGCCACCTGGTCGGCCTGGTTCCATCCGCATGACCCGTTGCTCACCGGCCTGGCGCTGGCGTCCGATCCGACATCAGTGGCTGCCCTCTGGGGGCGCGGCGGGACGCTGGTGGACCTGCAGACCATCAGCTACCGCCCGCTGCGTCGAGCCGTCCTGCGCGCGGTGGTGACCGGCGTCCCGGGGACTCCCGGCGCTTCCGGGCGCCGCACCCTCTTCCTCAAGGTCATGCGCGCCGGGCTGGCCACCCGGCTCCACCATCGCCACACGCTGCTGGCGGCGGCCGGGGTTCCGGTACCCGTGGTCCTCGGCCCGCCGGTCGCCGACGTGCTGGCCCTCGAGCAGGGCGAGGGCGAGGTCCTGGCCAACGCGATCATGGCGAACGGGGCACGGCAGGTGGAACCGGCCGACGTCGTGGGGATCCTGGACCGGATGCCGGCCGACCTGCTGGAACTGCCGCGGCGCGATGCCTGGTCTGACCGCACACCCGACTACGGGCACGCCGCAGCCACCGCCCTGCCGGACCAGGCCCGGCGGATCCGGTCCCTCGTGGATCACCTGCAGCGGCAACTGTCCGTCACGGACCGTGGTCCGGTGGTGCCCACCCACGGCGACTTCTACGAGGCCAACCTGCTGGTGCAGCAGAACCGCATCAGCTGCGTGCTGGACATCGACGGTGCGGGACCGGGCCACCGGGTGGACGACCTGGCCTGTTTCCTGGGGCACCTGGCCGTGCTGCCGGCCGTCGACCACCGATACGTCCACGTGGACGAGGCCCTGCGGCGCTTCCACGGGCACTTCACAGCCGGAGTCGATCCAGCGGCGCTGGCCTGCCGCTCCGCCGCGGTGGCGCTGTCCCTGGTGGCCGGTGCGCGGGACTCGGGTCGGCGGGACTGGCAGGGATCGGCCCGGCAGCGGCTGGACATCGCCGAATCGCTCCTGGACCTCTAGACCTCTGGACCTTCAGACCTCCAGTTCTCCAGGCCCTGAGACCCGCCTCAGTCGTCAGCGGGCCGGTAGTCCTTCTCGTCCACCAGTCGGTAGCCGACGCCGCGAACGGTGGTGAACCGCGTGACGCCGAGCTTGTTGCGCAGGTAGCGCACATAGACGTCGACCACGTTGGAGCCCGGGTCGAAGTCGTAGCCCCACACCCGGGACAGCAGCTGCTCGCGGCTCAGGGCCTGGCCGGGATGTCGCAGGAAGGTCTCGGCCAGGGAGAACTCGCGGGCGGAGAGGTCCACCTCAACCCCGCCGATGGCCGCCACATGCCGGATCGGGTCCAGTTCGAGGTCCGCGTGGCGCAGCACCGGGTCTGCCGGGGCGGAGGACGGGTGGCCCTCGGAGCGCAGCCTCAACCGCACGCGGGCCACCAGCTCGGCGAAGCGGAACGGCTTGGGCATGTAGTCGTCAGCCCCGGAGGTCAGCCCCGTGACGGTGTCCTCCCCGGAGGCCCGCGCCGTCAGGATGATGACCGGCAGGCCCGGGTCCTGGGCCCGGATCTTCTCCAGCACCGTGAAGCCGTCCATGTCCGGCAGGCCGAGGTCGAGGATGACGAGCTCGAAGCCGCCGGTCAAGGCCAGGATGAGTCCCTCGCGCCCGGTGGCGGCCACGGTGGTGGCCAGGCCCTCGGCCTTGAGGCCCTTGGCCACGAACGAACTGATCCGCGGCTCGTCTTCGATCATCAGGATTTGGCTCACGCCGCACCGTCCTTGGGGTGGGAAGTCTTGCTCACTGGAGAACCTACCTGCCGGAGGTGGCCGCCGTCCGCTCCATCAAGCTCGGTGACGTCCGGAAGGCCGTCCAGAAGACCGTCCACGGGACCGTCCAGCGGCAGGTCGATGTAGAAGGTGGATCCGATGCCCGGCGCGGACTGGACGTCCACGCTGCCGCCGTGGGCCTGGACGATCGCCGTGACGATGTTCAGCCCCAGTCCGGAGCCCTCCGCTCGGGTGCTGTTGGAGCCCCGCCCGAAACGCTCGAAGATGCCCTCCCGGTCCTCGGGTCGGATGCCGATGCCCTGGTCCCGCACCCACAGGCGCAGGGTGCCGGACAGCGCCTGCGAGCCGAGGGAGACCTTGGAGCCCTCCTCCGAGTACTTCACCGCGTTGGATGCCAGCTGCAGCCAGGCCTGCGTGATGCGCTGGGCGTCCAGGGACACGGTCACGTCGGCCGCGTGGTCCAGGGTCCAGATCCGGGGTCCCAAAGGGGAGGCCTTGCCCAGCACATCCCGGGTGAGGGTCCCGACGTCGGTCGGTTCGGTATCGACGAAGTCCGGCCGGCCGGACTTCGCCAGGGTGACGAGATCGTCCACCAGCAGCCGCATCCGGTCCAGTTCGTCGAGGGCGATCTCCCGTACCTCGCGGACGTCGGCCGCGTCCTCGGCATCCTGCAACTCCAGGTGCCCCTGGACGATGGTGATGGGGGTGCGCAACTCGTGCCCGACGTCGTCCAGCAATTGCCGCTGGGACGAGAAGGCTCCCTGGAGGCGGTCCAGCATCTCGTTGAAGGTCTCTGCCAGCTCGGCCACGTCGTCCTGGCCGGAGACCGGGACGCGGCGCCGAAGGTCAGTTCCGGAGATCTCCGCTGCCGTGGACTGCAGGATACGCAGGGGATGGAGCAGCCGGCCCACCAGGAGCCATCCGGCCACGCCGACCACGATCATGACGCCGAAGCCGACGAGGCCGTAGGTCAGGAAGGTGCTGTCCAGGTCGCCGAGCTCGGCTGAGAAGTCGTAGGCGAGGAGCATCAGTGACGGCGCCGAGTCGTTGTCGAAGTGGATGGGCACGGCAACGGCCCGGTAGGTGGTCTGGGCGGTGGTGATCGTCTGGATGGCCACCTGGTCCGAACCGAGCTGGTCCGCGGCCCACCGCACGAGTTCGGGGTCCGACTCGAGGCGGAGCTCCACGGCGGAGGACGCCGTCCAACTGATCTCCCCGTCCTGGAATCCGAGCATGCCCTCGTGCTGGGCCGGCAGGGTGCGCTGCATGGCCGTGAACACCAACTGGTCGGAGGCGGAGAACGGCTCGCCGGTGGCCGGATCGATGCCCTCCTGCGCGAGGATGCGGAATTCCTGGACCGACCGCGTCAGGGAGTCGTCGACCTGCCGGGCCATGCCGCTGCGCTGCAGCGCGTAGGCCGTCGCCCCGGAGAGCAGCAGCGCCACGGCGGTGAGGAAGACCAGCAGGGCGACCACCCGGGTGCGCACTGGCAGGGCACTCCAGTTGGTGACCAGGGCTCCAAGGGTCCGCAAACGGCCGCCGGCCCGGGATTGCTCCCGGGCCGGCGACGCTGGGTGCGTTCCCGGGGGAGTGGTCATCGCCACGTTCCGGGAATGCGGTGGCGGTCAGTCGTCGTCATCATCGTCATCCTCCCAGTCGTCATCGTCGTCGTCATCATCCCAGTCGTCGTCATCGTCGTCGTACGTGGGCTGCTGGGGTGCTGGGTTCGGCACCGGTTGGGGAGCCGGCACGGCGGGAGCTGAGCCAGAGCCGGTACCACCGGAACCAGAGCCACCGGTTCCGGATCCACTGGACCCGGAACCGGACCCGTCCGGTGCGGTGGTCGACGGACCGGGCTTGGAGGAGATCTTGACCCGAGACGACGGGGGCTCGGCGGCAGCTCCGGACGAGCTGCCGGATGAAGACGGAGACGGAGACGGCGAAGGGGAGGCAGAAGTAGAGGGGGAGGCGGTGGTGCCGGGCGGAGTGGAGGCGACGCCGGCCGAGGACGGAGCATTGCGCTCGCTCGCGGACGGGGCATCGCTCACGGCGATCATCGCGCCGAGGTCCACCGGCCTCGGTTGAGCGGAGACCACGGCGATGCCCAGTGCTGCCATGACCGCGACCACCATCATGATGACGGTGGCCTTGAGTCCCTTCCCGGCGTTCTTCATGCCCTCCATGATCGCGCGTGATCATGAGTCCAAGATGAGAAACGGCCCCGGCCGCATGAGAAACCGGTGAAAGATAGCGGGGGACAGGTCAGGCCAGGTCGGACCAGCCGCGTCCAACGGCGTCGGTCAGTCGGTCTCCGGGTCGCTGTCCAGGCCGCTGTCCGCCGTGCCAGCCTGGCCGGTCTCGTCGTCGGGATCCTCCGTACTGGCGGCGGCATCGGCCTCGAGGCGTGCCTTCGTGGCGCCCTCCTCGTCCCCGGACAGGTCCAGGGACTGGGCCAGCCCGAGCCAGGCGGCCATCCTCAGGTACCGGGCGGTGTCCTCCTGCTCGGTGATCATCCGGAAGAGGGAGGCCGCCTCCTCGGCACGCTCCTGCTCCAGCAGGACGTAGGCGGCAAACAGCTCGGCGTTGGAGGAGGCCATGGCGTCCTCCGAGGCGGCGAACAGGTCAGCTGCCGTGAGGGCGGAGGACACGGCTGCCGCACCCTTGCGCAGGGCCCACAGGCCGCGGGCCCGGGTGTCCGTGAAGTCGGCCTCATACCAGGACGCGGAGGAGTCCTGGGCCAGGGCGATGGCCTCGTCCAGCAGGGCGACCCCGCGCTCCTCGCCCAACTCGCACAGGACATGCCCGAGGGCGTGCAGGGCCTGGGGAAGCACCGCGGGATCGTTGTCCTCAGGCCCATCGGGACCTTCGTCCTGGCGGGCAAGGTCCACGGCACGGGAGAACCGTTCGGCGGCCTCCTCCGGTTTCTCCTGCCGGTTCAGCAGGGCGCCGGAGGCGAGGTACATGCGGGCCGCCTCATCGGTGGCCCCGGCCTGCTCGAACAGGGTGGCGGCCCGGCCCCAGTGCTCCAGGGCCTCTGCGGGCCGGTTCTGGTGACGGGCCGCATGGCCCAGGTCCACCAACGCGCGGGCGAGGCCGGGCAACCGCCGGGCGGCCTCCTCGCGGCGCACCAGACCGGCCAGCACGCGTTCGGCGAGGGCATGCTCCTCGGCCTCCAGCAACTGGTGCCCCAGGGCGAGCGTCAGGTCCGAGGCCTCCGGGACCTCCCCCTGTTCGGCCTGGGCCACGGCCACCTTCCAGGCGAGGATGGAGGCCTGCTGGTCGCCGGCGTCGTCCGCCATGCCGGCCAGCAGCGCCGCGGCCGAGGCGGCACCCTTGCGCACTCCCGCGGCGGCGTGCAGTTCCACAGAGCGCAGGGCATCGAGGATGGCAGTGGCGGAATCCCCCCGCTCATGGGCGACGACGGCCTTGAGCATCCACATGGCGGCCCGCACGGCGCGGTTGGCCTGGCCGGCGAGGACCTCGTCGGCAACCTTGGCGGACCTCTCCGGCTCGTGGCCCATCAGGTGGACGTGGGCCAGGAACATCCGCGTGGACGCCAACGACTCAGGGGGTACCGGTACGCCGGCCGCCAGCCGGGCGTCGAGGATCTCGAGGCACTCCTCCAGCAAGTCGACGGCGGGATCGAACCGGCCGTCCTCGACGTGCCGGACCGCCAGGGCCACCAGCACGTCCGGCAGCACGGTATCCACGGAGTGGGCGGACCGGGTCCGCTCGCCCTCCAGCACGCCCTCCAGCACGGTGGCCTCGAACGATTCGGGCTCACGGAGCAACATGGTGCCGAGCTCGGCCTCCAATCGGGCCTGGTGCGGGTAGCCGGACTCGGCCAGGACCCGGGCGCGGTCGGCGATGTGACGGGTGGCGGCGGCGTGGTCGCCGGTCAGGGCGGCCACGGAAGCCAAGGCCCGGTACAGGCTGGCGCGGTTGACCGGGTCGTGTCCGCCGGGGGCCGTCAGGCCGGTCTCAGCGGCACGGGAGGCACGGGCCAGGTCCTCGGCGTAGGCGGCCTCGTAGGAGACATCCAGCCAGCCGCGAGCCGTGTCCGGCTCCCCCTGGGGCCCTCCCGTCAGCGAACGGCGGGCCAGGACCGCGTTCAGGCGGGCCGTGAGGTCATCCGGCAACTCCGGCGTCGGCTCAGCGCCGTCGTGCTCGGTCATCCCAGCCCTTCGTGATCCCATGTCGTTCCTGTGTGCTCTGCAACCCATCCAGTATTCCAGACGCGCCCGTCCCCAACATCTAGACTGGTGAGCATGGATTTCGACAGCCGGGTCGGCGCCTACGGCGTCGTCATCCGTGACCGTGCACTGCTGCTGAGCCTATGGGAGGGGCCCACCGAGAACATCTGGACGTTGCCCGGCGGCCAGGTGGAACTGGGGGAGCAGCCGCACGAGGCCTGCGTGCGGGAGATCCTGGAGGAGACCGGCTACCAGGCCGAACTGGGTGAGCTGCTCGGCGTCACCAGCCGCACCATCGTGGCCGGCCACCGCATCTCCCACCCCGGACGCCCCCTGCTGACCGTCCAGGTCCTGTACCGGGCCGCCATCGTCTCCGGCGAACTGCGTCCAGAGGTGGACGGTTCCTCCATCGACGCCGCCTGGATCCCCCTCGCGGAGCTGCACCGCCACCGCACCTCGCCAACTGTCCAGCGTGCCCTCGAGCTCGCCGGAGTCAGCCGATGAGGGCCAAGAGAGTCGGCGGCCTGATCGCGGCCACCGCGCTGGCGGCAGGCGCCCTGGCCGGCTGCACGACCGCTCCGGGCCATGACGACCCGACTGCCGAGGGAACCCCTGCGGCCACGGCCTCCCCGACCCAGACGCCCGTCTCCGTCATCACGGGGTCCAGACCGGAGGAACAGTTGCTGGCCGTGGTGCTGGTGCGCCACCTCGAGAACAAGGGCATCCCCGCAGCCGTGGGGGAACCGTCCGCTGAGCCCTGGGGCGCGGCCGGGCAACAGCAGGTCGCCGTGGTGGACACCCTCGCCATGGCCACACACCTCGTTCCGGACCTGCTCGCCGGGGAGATCCCGACGCCGTCCCCGTCGCCCTCGGCATCCGGCGTCGGATCCCCGTCCGCAGCCGGCCCCAGCGCCGCGCTGAGCGCGACAGCGTCACCCAGCGCGACGCCGTCGGACCCGGCCCCGGCCTCCCCGACCGGCCATCCGACCGCCACGGGCTCGCCCACGCCCCTGCCTGAGGGGCGGCCGGCAGCAGATGCCCAAGGCACCACCGCCATGGTCTCCGAGTACTTCCCCGAGGACACCGAGGTGATTGGAGCGTCCTCCGGCACCATGCGGCTGCAGGCGGTCACCACCACGGCGCTGTCCGGGCTGTACGAGATGGAGGACCTCACCGACCTCAACGGCCTGTGCGACCGGATGGTGTTCGCCCCGGCCGCCGCAGCGGCCGTGCACGGCGAACGGCTGGACGCGCTGGCCGGCTGCGAACCGGCCGAGTGGATCGAGGAGGGGGACGCCGGAGCCGCCGCGGACCTGGTGACCGGACGGGCCGACGTCGCGCTGCTGTACGGGACCGACCCGGCGATCCCGGACCATGCCCTTGAACCCCTCGGGGACGCGGGCCGGGTGCTTCCGGAGGGGCGCGTGCTCATGGTGGCCGAGCCGGACGTCCTGCCCGAGGGAGCGTCGGACGCGGTGAACGAAGTGGCGGGGAAACTCGACGGTGAGATGCTGGCCGAACTCCAGCGGCTCGCCACCGGATCGGACCGCCTCCCCAGCGAGGAGGCCGCCCAGTACTGGCTCGTGTCCGCAGGACTCGAGGAGACTCCCGAGAACTGGTTCTGACCGGCTCTCCGTCGCCAGTCGCGGGAGGACCCGCAGTATCCCGCCGTCACTCCCGCGATCCGCCGGCCCGCGGTTCTAGGATGGGGCCCATGGCAAAGACACGGACCGGTCAGATCAAGCAGTCTTCAAAGCTCCTCAACGTGCGCTATGACGTGCGCGGACCGATCCTGGAAGAGGCCCAGCGCATGGAGGCGGCCGGCCACCGCATCATGAAGCTGAACATCGGCAACCCCGCCCCGTTCGGCTTCGAGGCCCCGGACGCCATCCTCAAGGACATGGTCTCCCACCTGCCCCATGCCCAGGGCTATTCCGACTCCCGGGGCATCTATTCGGCCCGGACCGCGGTCAGCCAGTACTACCAGTCCCGCGGGGTCATGGGCATCGATGTGGAGGACGTCTTCATCGGCAACGGCGTCTCCGAGTTGATCTCGATGGTGCTGCAGGCGCTCGTGGACGACGGCGACGAGGTACTCATCCCCGCCCCGGACTACCCGCTGTGGACCGGTGCCACCACCCTGTCCGGCGGCAGCGCGGTGCATTACCGCTGCGTGGAGGAGGAGGGCTGGTCCCCGGACCTCGAGGACATCGAGTCCAAGGTGACGGACCGTACCAAGGCCATCGTCATCATCAACCCGAACAACCCCACGGGGGCGGTCTACTCCCGCCAGGTGCTCAACGGGATCGTGGACATCGCCCGCCGGCACAACCTGGTGCTGATGAGTGACGAGATCTACGAGAAGATCCTGTACGACGGCGCCCGCCACATCAACGCGGCCGGACTGTCCGATGACGTGGTGACGTTGACCTTCTCGGGACTGTCCAAGGCCTACCGGGTGGCCGGGTTCCGCTCCGGCTGGGTGGCCATCTCCGGGCCCAAGCACCGGGCCACGGACTTCCTCGAGGGACTGACGCTGCTGGCCAACATGCGCATGTGCGCCAACGTCCCGGCCCAGCACGCCATCCAGACCGCCCTGGGCGGTTACCAGTCCGTCAACGACCTCATCCTGCCGGGCGGTCGGCTGCTGGAACAGCGCAACCTGGCGCAGAAGCTGCTCTCCGAGATCCCCGGGGTGAGCGTGCAGCCGGCCCAGGGCGCCCTGTACCTGTTCCCGCGGCTGGACCCGGAGGTCTACCGGATCGAGGACGACGAGAAGTTCGTCATCGAGCTGCTGCGGGCCCAGAAGATCCTGGTCTCCCACGGCCGCGCCTTCAACTGGCCGGACACCGACCACTTCCGCCTCGTCACGCTGCCGAACGTGCGGGACCTGGAGGAGGGCATCGGCCGCATCGCCGATTTTCTGGAGGACTACCGTGAGCGCTAAACGGCACGTGATGGAGTTCACTCTGGACCCGTGGCGTGCGCTGCGGGCCCGCACCACGGAGGAGACATCCGGATCAACGGGGACACCCGCGGCAGCCCTGGGTCCGCTCGACGTGGATCCGGACACCAAGCCGGGCTATCTCGGTGGCAAGGCGGAGGGGGAGGCCACCCTCGAGGCCCGCGCCGAACGGCTGGCCGAACTCCAGGAACTGCTCTACGCCAACGGCGTGGCCGGAACGCTGGACGAGCACGGGCGGGGCCTCTCCCTGCTGCTGGTGGTCCAGGCAATGGACACCGCCGGCAAGGGCGGGATCATGCGGCACGTGGTCGGCGCCATGGACCCCCAGGGCGTGGAAGACGCAGCCTTCAAGGCGCCGACCGAGGAGGAACAGACGCACCACTTCCTCTGGCGCATCCGTCCGCACGTCCCTCAGGACGGCTATGTGGGCGTCTGGGACCGGTCCCACTACGAGGACGTGCTGATCCACCGGGTCCGCGGCCTGACCTCCACGGAGGAGATCGAGCAACGCTACGCGGACATCCGTGCGTTCGAGCAGGAACTGGTGGCGGGCGGTACCCGCATCATCAAGGTGATGCTGCACCTGTCCAAGGACGAGCAGAAGGAGCGCCTGGCCGAACGCCTGGAGCGCCCGGAAAAGTTCTGGAAGTACAGCCCCTCGGACGTGGACGAACGCGCCTATTGGGACGACTACATGGAGGTGTACCGGGCCGCCATCGCTGAGACGGACACCGATGAGGCTCCCTGGTTCATCGTCCCGGCCAACCGCAAGTGGTACTCCCGGATCGCCGTCCAGGAGCTGATGATCACGGTGCTGGAGAGCATGGGCCTCGATTGGCCGCCGGCCGATTTCGACGTGGCGGCGGAGCAGCAGCGTCTCGCCGCCAGCTGATACCCGACTGATTCTGCGGCATGCGGACGGGCCGGGGGCCGTGCACTGGTGTCAGTGCATGGCCCCCGGTCCGATCGTCGGTGGTCGTTGGCGCCCGTGGTGTTCGGCCTCAGCCGGTGAAGAGGGCAGAGGCCTTGATCGCCGTCTGGACCAGGCCGTACGCCAGGGCGGCGACGACGATCACGGCGAGGAAGACGGCCACGGCGCGGTAGGTGCCGCCGGTGTCCATGGCCGGGCTGCTTCCGCCGGCCGCCGCCTCGGCGTGGGACCGGCTGTCCGGGGTGTTCTCGTTGCGGGTGCTCACTTGGCATGCTCCTTCTCGCGGATCTCGTCCTCGGAGATGTGGTGCTTCTCGGCCACTGGACGGACCAGCAGATTGGCGATGAAACCGACGGCCAGCAGGCCGACCATGATGAACAGCGAGACCGTGTACAGGTCGGCACCGGTCTTGCCAGCCGCGGCCTGGGACTCGATCAGGCTGTTGACGATCAGTGGCCCTGCGATGCCTGCCGCGGACCAGGCGGTCAGCAGGCGGCCGTGGATGGCGCCGACCTGGAAGACGCCGAACATGTCCTTCAGGTACGCCGGAACCGTGGAGAACCCGCCGCCGTAGAAGGAGATGATGACCATGGTGGCGACGATGAAGACCACCAGGTTGGCCCCGCCCATCAGAGCGATGATCAGGTACATGGCCAGTCCGATGCCGAGGTACATCATGTAGTTGTTCTTGCGGCCCCAGTAGTCCGAGGTGGTGGACCACACGAAGCGGCCGGCCATGTTGGCGATGGACAGCAGACCCACGAAGCCGGCGGCGGCGGCCGGGGTGATCCAATCGAAGTACCCCTGGATCATGGGGGCGGCGTTCTCCAGGATGCCGATGCCGGCGGTCACGTTGCAGAACAGCACGATCCACAGCAGCCAGAACTGCGGAGTCTTGATGGACGAACTGGCAGACACATTCGCCGTGGTCTGCATCGGCTTGGCGGCGGCCTCCGACGGGTTCCAGCCAGCAGGCTTCCAATCCGGGTGGGGAACACGGATCACCAAGGCACCGAGCGCGATGACCACGGCATAGACGATGGCCAGGGTGAGGAAGGTCTGCATCAGACCGCTCTGGAGCTGCTCCGGCTCGGTGCCACCACCGAAGAGAGCCATCAGGCTGTTGGACATCGGGCTGGCGATCAACGCGCCACCGCCGAAGCCCATGATCGCCAGGCCGGTGGCCAGGCCGGGACGGTCGGGGAACCACTTCATCAGCGTGGACACGGGGGAGATGTACCCGATGCCGAGGCCGATGCCGCCGATCACGCCGTAGCCGAGGTAGACGAGCCAGAGCTGACCGGTGGCGATGCCCACGGTGGCGACGAGGAAGCCGACGACCCAGAAGCTGCCGGCCACGACCATCGACTTTCGCGGTCCGGAACGCTCGACCCACGTGCCTCCGAAGGCCGCAGACAGGCCGAGCATGGCGATGGCCACGGAGAAGATCCAGCCGACCGCCACGTCGCCGGCCTCGAAATGGCCCATCATCGGGATCTTGAAGACGCTGAAGGCGTACACCTGGCCGATGCACAGGTGAATCGCCAGTGCGGCGGCCGGGATGAGCCAGCGGTTGAATTGTCGAGGGGCGACAATGGCCTCTCGATCAAGGACGTTGGGCATGACGGTGCGGTCCCTCTCCGGGTCGCCGTTGATCAGAGGTGCCTGATCAACCGGCGGTTGCGTTGTCTGAGTGATGCTCATGACATTTTCGTTTCTAACCTTGCAGAGGCTAGCCCCGGGATACCACGGGGTCAATGAAGGGGATACGTCCCCGCCCGCGGCGAACAGGGCTTGCACTGGCCCCGGGGGAACGTGCTTAGGGTGGGGCATGACTACTCAGCAACTCCAGGGAAAGTCCATTGCCTTCCTCGCCACCCGTGGGGTGGAGCAGGTCGAACTCACCTCGCCGTGGGAGGCCGTCATCGCCGCCGGGGGACAGCCCCGGCTCGTCTCGATCGAATCCGGCACCATCACCGCCATGAACGGCGACTGGGAGCACGGGGACACCTTCACCGTCGACCACGCCGCAGGCTCCGTCTCGGCCTCGGACTTCGACGGCCTGGTCATGCCCGGCGGCACCCTGAACGCGGATGCACTCCGTGTGGACGCCAGTGTCCAGGGCTTCGTCCGCGGCTTCTTCGACCAGCACAAGCCGGTGGCGGCCATCTGCCACGCGCCGTGGACCCTCATCAATGCCGGTGTGGTCCAGGGGCGCAAGCTCACCAGTTACCACTCGCTGTCCGAGGACCTGAAGAACGCCGGCGCCACCTGGGTGGACGAGCAGGTGGTGGTGGACCAGGGCTTAACCACCAGCCGCAACCCGGGTGACCTGGACGCCTTCAACGCCAAGATGGTGGAGGAGTTCGCCGAGGGGAAGCACTCCGGCCAGACCACCTGATTCGGCCGGGTCAAGCGGCTCAGTCGGCCGTCTTGGCCCGGACCTCGTCGAGCTTCGCCCGGGCCCCGTTCAACCACTCCTCGCAGCGGTCCGCGAGGGCTTCGCCGCGCTCCCAGAGGGCCAGGGACTCCTCCAGGCCGGCCCCGCCGGTCTCGAGCCGGGTCACCGTCTCGACGAGTTCGGACCGGGCCTGTTCATAGCTGAGGGTGGCGATGTCCGAGGTGTCCGCAGCGGAGAACCCCTCTACGGCGGCTCCCTCCGGGCCCGGGGTGGAGGGGTGGGTGTTCTCGGTCGCGTCGCTCATGCGGTCTCCTCGGCGGTCGTGGTTGCGGTGTGGTTGGCAGGATCAGCGGGATCGGTGGTATCCGTGACGGTGGCGCCGATCCGGCCGGCGGCCACCAGGATGTCCAATCGGTCCCCGGTGGCGACCCGGCCAGCGTGGCGGACCACCTCACCCTGGTGTTGGACGACCGCGTAGCCGCGGTCCAGGGTCTTCTGGGGGGACAGCGACCGGACCCTCGCGCGCAGGTGCCCTACGGCGTCGTGCTCCCGATCCAGCCGGCCGGACAGCGAGGTGCGGGCCCGCCCCCGCCACCGTTCCAGGTCCTGTGCGCGTTCGTCCACCAGGCGTTCCGGTTGGGCCATCACAGGCCGGGTGCGCAGGGCCTGCAGGGACTGGGCCTCCTGCACCACCAGGCGTTCCACTCCGGAGGCCAGGCGCATCCGGGCTGCGGAGATCGCCTCACGCTCGAGCGTGGCGTCCGGGACCACCCGCTTGGCGGCGTCCGTGGGGGTGGAGGCCCGGACATCGGCCACGTCATCCAGTACGGGGCGGTCGGCCTCATGCCCGATGGCGGAGACCACCGGCGTGTGCGTGGCGGCCACGGCGCGGACGAGGGCTTCGTCCGAGAACGGCAGCACGACCTCCTCGAGCGCGCCCCCACCGCGCGCGATGATGATCACGTCCACCTCCGGGTGGACGTCCAGCTCGGCGACGGCGGCCATCACCTCCCGCGGCGCGTTCGCCCCCTGCACGGCCACCTCGCGGATTTCGAAGCGGGCCTCCGGCCAGCGCAGGTGGGCGTTGCGCATGACGTCCTTCAGGGCATCCGAGTTCTTGCCCGTGACCAGGCCGATCAGGTTCGGCAGCGCGGGCAGCGGCCGTTTGCGGGCCGCCGAGGTCAGGCCCTCGGCCTCCAGTGTCCGGCGGAGCTTCTCCACCCGGGCCAGCAGGTCCCCGATGCCGACCGGCCGCATGGCGGAGGCGATCATGTTCAGCCGGCCGGTCTTCGTGTAGAAGCTGGGCTTGACGCACGCCACCACTCGGGACCCCTGCTCGACCGCGCCCTCCAGAGTCGAGGCAACGTTCCGCCAGGCGGTCACCGGCAGCGAGTAGTCCTCGTCCAGGTCACGCAGGGTCATCCAGGCATTGCCGCGGATCACCTTGAACTCGATCAGCTGTCCCTCGATCCAGGCTTCCGGAGCACGCTCGAAGTACTTCTTGAGATTCTCCGAGAGGACCCGCAACGGCCACGGGGCATCCGGCGCGGTCCCGGAGGCGGTGGCCGGGAGGGGTGCCGGTGACGGCTGGTCGTCCATGCGTACTGTGTCTCCTCGGTGGCAGGGTAGTCACGCCATTCTCTCTCTAGGCTAGGACGGGATACGCCCGAACTGTGCCACCGTAGGCCACGTCCACCCACTCTGCCCGCGCGAACGGAGCCATCATGCGCACGGTACTGTCCATCCTGCTGGCCGCGCTCGCCGGCCTACTCGCCGCACTGTCCCTCGTGGGTGCCCGGACGGAGGCCCTCGTCCACACCCCGGATCCCCTGCAGCAGATCGCCGGCCCAATGTCCGAAGACCCACAGTTGCAGGAGGATCTGCCCGGAGAGATCAGCTCGCTCGTCGAGGACCAGTTGCCGGACGGGATGCCCGGATTCGCCCAGTCCGCCGCCTCCCGGCTCGTGGAGGGGGCCGCCAGCGGACTGGTCGAGGACGACCGCTTCCCAGCGGCCTGGTCTGCGGTCCTGGAGGAGACCCGACTCGATTGGGTCGACCGCCTCGACCGTCTGGCCACCGAGGGGACGACGCCGGCCGGCACCCCGGGTGCTGGTGGCGCGGAAGCCGCTGGGTCCGGCACCGTGCACCTGCAGGCCGCACCGCTCGTGGAACTCGGGGTGGACCGGCTGGCCGAGGCCCTCTCCGGGGTGCCGGGCGGCGAGGCGGTGGCGGAGACGCTGCGTGAGGGCCTGGCAGGCGGGCAAGAAGCCGGGAATGAGGAAGCGGGGGAGTCTGTGCTGTCCGTGGACCTCGCCGTCCCGGACCCGGACGCGGTGCCCACGGACGTCGTCGTGCTGATCGTGGAGAACCTGTACCGCTGGCCCTGGCTGGCCGGTACAGCCGTCGTGGTGGCTCTGCTGGCGCTGTGGGCGGCACCGCGCCGCCGGAAGGGCGTCCCGCTGTTCGTCGCCGGCCTGACGGCCCTGGCTGCCGGAGGAATCAGCCGGTGGGCGCTGGGGCGGATGGAGCCTGACGCAGGCCTGGAGGGCATCGCCCGGGTTGCCGCGGACTCGCTGCTGGAGGGGATCCGTGGCTACGCGATGCCGGACACTCTGATACTGATCATCGGGGGCGGAGTGGTCGCCGCCTTCGGCCTGCTCGTGGGCTTGACCTCCGGCTTGCGTTCCCGGGACCGTGCCGGGCATTGAGACGTGCCTCACCCGCGGGTGGCCCGTGCCGGGTACGCCGGTAGACTGGAACATATGTCCGCCGTTCTCTCAGCAGCCGCTCCCTCAGCAGCCGCTGCCACCCCCGCCCCCACCGCCGGTTCGCCGGTCGCCATCGGGTTGCCCCAGGTACCCCGTGCCCGCCGCACCCGCGAGGATGTGGAGGCCGCCGCCGTCGTGAGCGGGGACAAGAAGGTCATGCTGGCCGCGCCGCGCGGCTATTGCGCGGGTGTGGACCGCGCCGTCATCGCCGTGGAGAAGGCCCTCGCGCACCACGGGGCGCCCGTCTACGTGCGCAAGGAGATCGTCCACAACCGGCACGTGGTGGACACCCTCGAGCAGCAGGGCGTGGTCTTCGTAGAGGAACTGGACGAGGTGCCGGAGGGCGCGCTGACCGTGTTCTCCGCCCACGGGGTGTCCCCGGCCGTCGTCAACGAGGCCGCTGAGCGCAACCTCCAGACCATCGACGCCACCTGCCCGCTGGTCACCAAGGTGCACCGCGAGGCGGTCCGGTTCGCCAAGCAGAACCGCAGCATCCTGCTGATCGGCCACGAGGGCCACGAAGAGGTCGAGGGCACCTACGGTGAGGCTCCAGAGCACACCACCATCATCAACAATCCGGAGGAGGCCCGGGCCGTTGAGGTGGAGGATCCGGACAATCTCATCTGGCTGTCCCAGACGACCCTGAGCGTGGACGAGACCCTAGAGATCGTCTCCATCCTGCGCGAGCGGTTCCCGAACCTGCAGGACCCGCCCTCGGATGACATCTGCTACGCGACCTCCAACCGCCAGGCCGCCATCAAGAAGATCTCACCGTCCTGCGATCTCGTGATCGTGGTCGGCTCCGCGAACTCCTCGAACTCCGTGCGCCTCAAGGAAGTGGCCGTGGAGTACGGGGCACAGCGTGCTGAGCGCGTGGACTTCGCCAACCAGGTGGACGAGTCCTGGTTCGAGGGCGTGGCCACCGTCGGCCTGTCCTCCGGGGCCTCCGTCCCGGAGGTACTGGTGCAGGACGTGCTCACGTTGCTCGCCGAGTACGGCTATGGCTCCGTGGAGGAGGTCGTCACGGCCGAGGAGGACATCATCTTCTCGCTGCCCAAGGAGCTCCGCGCCGAGATGAAGAAGGTCGGGGACAACGACCGCTCCCTCGGCGGTCGCCGTACCAACACCGCCCACTGATGGCATCCGGTACACCGACGGCGGTGCAGGAGCGTGTCCACCTGGTCCTGATGGGAATCTCGGGCTCGGGCAAGACCACGCTGGCCGAGCGCCTCGCCGAAAAGTTGAACCGCGCCTACGCGGAGGCCGATGAGTTCCACTCCCCGGCCAACATCGAGAAGATGCGGTCCGGGGCCCCGCTGACCGATGAGGACCGCGCGCCTTGGCTGGAATCCATCCGTGACTGGATGGATGCTGCGGCCAATGCCGGCGGGACCATCGTCACCTGCTCGGCGCTCAAGCGCACCTACCGCGACGTGTTGCGCCAGGCCTCCGGCCGGGTGTTCTTCCTGCACGTCACCTGCGATCCGGCGGTCATCACGGACCGCATGGAACACCGCCTGGGCCACTTCATGCCTGCCTCACTGGTGCCCAGCCAGCTCGCGACACTCGAGGAACTCGGGACGGACGAGGACGGAGCGGTGCTGGTCAACTCCGGTAGTGTGGACGAGCTTGTCGAACAGGCGCTGACCATCGTCGCCGGCCTCTGAGGCCGCCGGCCGTTGACCACCGGGAGCCGGGGCGGCAAGCGCTATACCACCATGCGCTGAAGCCCCCGTCCTGACCGGGCCGCCGGGCTGCGCTCCGACCCGAAGGCCCACCCATGACCATCGAAGAATGGACCCCTACCCTGGGGGCCGGACCACTGCTCGGTATCGCCGCCGCGGCGATCGTGCTGTTGCTGTTCCTCATCATGTACCTGCGGATGCACGCGTTCCCCGCGCTCGTCCTCGTCAGTGTCCTGACCGCCTTCGCCGCGGGCATCCCGGCGAACCTCGTGGTCTCCACCGCGACGGAGGGCTTCGGCAGCACCCTGGCCACCGTCGCCCTGTTGGTGGGCCTGGGAGCCATGCTCGGCCGGCTCGTGGAGATGTCCGGCGGCGCCAAGGTCCTGGCAGATACCCTCATCGGCTGGTTCGGTGAGAAACGAGCCCCCTTCGCCCTCGGCGTCGCCTCCCTGCTGTTCGGCTTCCCCATCTTCTTCGACGCCGGCCTGGTCGTCATGCTGCCCGTCGTCTTCGCCGTGGCGCGCCGCCTCGGCGGATCTGTGTTGTCCTACGGGCTGCCGGTGGCCGGTGCCTTCTCCGTCATGCACATCTACCTGCCCCCGCACCCGGGACCGGTGTCCGCGGCCACGTTCTTCGAGGCCAACGTCGGCCTGGTGATGCTCCTCGGTCTATTGGTGGCCCTGCCCACCTGGTACGTGACCAGCTATCTCTTCGGCCGCTGGGCCGGCCGGCGCTGGCAGCTGCCGGTGCCCTCCCTGCTCGGCCGGGCGGATGAGGAGCAGGAGGAGAACCCGCCGCGGTTCGTGACCGTGGTCCTGGTCCTGCTGCTGCCGATGATCCTGATCTTCCTCAACACCGGCCTGGACACCCTCAACCGTGGCGGCATGCTGTCCGAAGGCACGGGCGAATCCACTTGGTTCCAGGTCCTGCGCGTCCTGGGAGAGACCCCCGTGGCGTTGCTGATCACCCTGCTGGTGGCCACGGTCGCCCTGGGCCGGGCCCGCGGCACCGACAAGTCCGTCCTGGAGAAGACCCTCGAGGGCGCCCTCGGCCCGGTGTGCTCCGTCATCCTCGTCACCGGCGCCGGCGGCATGTTCGGCTCCGTGCTGCGCACCTCAGGTATCGGTGACGCCCTGGAGGACTCCCTGTCCGATCTGGGCGTGCCGTTGATCCTCGCTGGCTTCATCATTGCGGCCGTGCTCCGCATCGCTCAGGGCTCGGCCACCGTGGCCCTGACAACCGCCGCCGGCCTGGTGAGCGCCGGAGTGGCCGCCGCGGACTACAACGCCGTCCAACTGGCCGCCATGGTCTTGGCCTTGGGTGCCGGCTCGGTGGTGGTCTCCCACGTCAACGACTCGGGCTTCTGGCTCGTCGGCCGGTTCTTCGGGATGGACGTCAAGACCACCCTGAAGACCTGGACCGTGCTGGAGACCCTCATCGGCGTCATGGGCTTCGTGATCGCCTGGGCGATCTTCGCCCTCGCAGGCGCCATGGGCTGACGTCCCCGACGCCTGCCTCAACAACAGCCTCCAGAACAACTGAGTCGCACTAATTACCCGCGTTTCCAGCGATGCGGGGGCAATTAGTGCGACTCAGTGTGTCTGTGCTGCTGTGCGGTTCAGTGCTGTGCGAGAGGTGCCGGGGTGTCAGCTGCGGGGCGAGCCCTGCGCGCTGGAGGAGCGGCGGCTGCGGCCACCGCGGGAGCGGCCGGCGCCACCACGGCCTTCGCGGCCGCCCTCGTGGTCACGGTTCTCCCGGAAGTCGGTGCTGCGTCCGCCGGTCTCCGAGGAGTACACCCGGCCGCCCGACGTCGGCGTCCCGGCCGAGGAGCCCGCGCGGCGGTTGCCCGGCCGGCCGCTTCCGCGGCCGCCCTGGCCGCCACCATTGCCGGCGCGATCCTGGGAGGGGCGCTCGTTGCGGGACCGTTCCGAACGCTCACCGGACGGTGCGTCGCTGCGAGGCCGGCCGCCGTCGTGCTGGCCCTCGCGCTGACTGCCCTGGCCACCGGAGCGGCCGCCGTTGCGGCCACCACGTGAGCCGTTGCGACCGCCGGAACGGCCACCGCCACCGGAGGCTCCGCCGCCGCTGCGGCCACCGGAGCGAGCGCTGCCCTGGCCTCCGCCGCCGTTCTGGCCGGACTGCTGGGTGCTGGGCGTGGACACGGCGAGGAGCTTCTCGAGCTCAGCGGCCTCCAGGAATGAGCGCTCACCCGGGGCCAGCGTCTCCAGCAGGGAGTCGTCGGCGCCTTCGGCATGGACCGTCGGGGAGATCTTGGCGGCGCGCATCAGGGTGCGGACCTCATTGCGCTGCTCGCGCCCGGCCAGGGTCACCACCGTGCCGGCCTGGCCCGCACGGGCCGTGCGGCCGGAGCGGTGCAGGTACGCCTTGTGCTCCGTGGGCGGATCGGAGTGGATCACCAGGGAGACGTCGTCCACGTGGATGCCGCGGGCGGCGATGTCCGTGGCGACCAGGGTGCCTGCAGTGCCGTTGTGGAAGGCGTCCAGGTTCCGGGTTCGGGCATTCTGGGACAGGTTGCCGTGCAGCTCCAGGGCGGAGACGCCGCGCTGGCGCAACTGCTTGGCGGCCTTCTTGGCGCCGTACTTGGTGCGGGTGAACACGATGGTCCGGCCCGGTGCGGCGCACAGGTTGGCCAGGGCGGCCAGCTTGTCATCCCCGTCCACGGACACCACATGGTGGTCCATCTTCGCCACCGGGGAGACGGCCGAATCGGCCTCGTGCACTACGGGGTTCTTGAGGTACTTCTTGACGAGCACGCCGACGCCCTCGTCCAGGGTGGCGGAGAAGAGCATCTTCTGGGCCGAGGTGGGCACCTTGTCCAGGATGCGGCGGACCATCGGCAGGAAGCCCATGTCCGCCATGTGGTCGGCCTCGTCGATGATGAGGATCTCCACGCCGGACAGGTCCACGTGACCCTGTCCCATGAGGTCCAGCAGGCGGCCGGGGCAGGCGACGAGGACGTCCACACCGCGCGCCAGGGCCTTGACCTGGGGGTTCTGGCCGACGCCACCGAAGATCGTCAACGAGGACAGGCCGCTCGCCGCGGAGAGCGGCTTGAAGGAGTCCTCGAGCTGGAGGGCCAGCTCGCGGGTCGGGGCCAAGATGAGCGACCGCGGCCGGCGGGCCGTGGCCGAGCGCCCGCCGCTCAGGCGGGAGGCCAGCGGCAGCAGGAAGGCGTAGGACTTGCCGGAGCCGGTCCGGCCGCGGCCGAGCACATCACGGCCGGTCAGTGAGTCCGGAAGGGTGGCCTTCTGGATCGGGGTGGGGGAGATGATGCCCTGCGGAGCCAGCGCGGCGGCCAGGCCGGCGGGCACCCCGAGCTCGGCGAATTCCGAATTGGATGAAATGGGCATGGTGGAAGAACCGCCGGAAACGGCGGCAGGCTGAAGAGAAGTCACGAAAAAGGAATCCGTCCGGGTGGAAGAAAGACCCGGCCCTGGCACTGGCGGCTGCGGCATCACAAGAGCCACTCAACGCGGTGCTGGCCGGCACCGGTGAAGAAGGGATTCTGACCGGCTGGCTAGCGGACAGTCTACGGCATGGCGGGTGTGATCCTCGCATCGGCCATGGTGGGCGGGGGTCTGATGTCGTGACAGCGCACGAGCCCCTCGACCCTGATGCTCGGGTCGAGGGGCTCGCGGGCTCGGCGTGCGATGCAGCGTGTGGCGCTGCGCGCGACGCCACGGGGAAGTGCCGGGTCAGACGGTGACGCGGGCGTTGGCCTCCACATGCGCGACGAGGGCGTCCACGAAGCCCTGCAGAACCGGCAGGAGCGTGGCGTCCTGGACCTCGCCGGTCTCGGCGAGGGCGCCCTCGCGGGACTGGATGAAGGTCTCCGGCTGGCCCATGGTCTTCATGTCCAGGTGGGACAGGATGTTGCGCAGGTGCTGCTGGGCCATGGCGGTCCCGGTGCCACCCGGAGAGGTACCGATGACGGCGGCGGGGACGCCGCCCCACACGGCCTGGCCCCAGGGGCGGGCGCCCCACTCGATGGCGTTCTTCAAGGCGGCGGAGATGGAGCGGGAGTACTCAGGGGTGAGGAACAGGATGCCGTCGGCCGAGGAGACGGACTCCTTGAAGTCCAGGGCCGCGGCCGGGTAGTCGGCGTCGAAGTCCGAGTTGTACAGGGGCAGCACGCTGATGGAGACCTCGAAGAACTCCACGCCCTCGGGGGCCAGCGCCGAGAGGGCCTTGGCCAGGCGGCGGTTGATGGAGTTCTGGGCGAGGGAGCCGACGATGTAGCCGATGCGCATGGGTGTCCTTCCAGACAGGATCAGGGCGTAGACGTAAGGACGTTGAAATTTCAACTAGTCATTCGTGTCCAACCCGGAGGGGCTCGGGCCTATTCCGGCGGGCGCCGTCTTTCCGGTGTGACCTCCGTCATGCCTGACGTCGGAGATCAACCGGCAGGTCTGCTGGCATGCCCTGCTCCTCCAGCAGTTCCGCCGCGGACAGGACGCGCGGCGTGGACTCCAGGGGAGGGGCGGAGGGCATCCCCTCCACGCTGGAGGGGTTCAGCTCGCCGATGCGCCGGGCCGAGGGCAGCACTCGGGTCTCGAGCGTGCCGACCATGGAGTTGTACTTCTCCACCGCCGACTTCAGGGAACTGCCCAGTTTGGTGACATGCCCGCCGAGGGTCCCGAGGCGCTGGTAGAGCTGCCGGGAGACCGCGAAGAGTTCCCGGGCGTTCTCGGTCAGGGTCTCCTGGCGCCAGGAGTAGGCGACCGATTTCAGGGCGGTCAACAGGGATACCGGTGCCACCAGGGCCACGTTCTTCGAGAAGGCGTGGTCCAGCAGGCCGGGGTCGCCCTCGAGCGCGGCGGCCAGGAAGGACTCGGCCGGCAGGAAGCAGACCACCAGCTCGGGCGAGTCCTGCAACCCCTGCCAGTAGCCCTTGGCGGAGAGGGCATCCACGTGGGCGCGGACGGCCTTGGCATGGGCCTGGCACAACTCATGACGCCGGCTGGCGCCCTCAGTGGTCGAGTCGCCGGCCAGTTCCTCGGCCTCGAGGATGGCCGCCAACGGAGCCTTGGCATCCACGGCCAGAGCCTTCCCGCCGGGGAGCCGCACCACGAGGTCCGGCCGGAGAACCCGGTCCTCGTCCCCGCGGAGGACCTCCTGCTCGGAGAAGTCGGTGTGGGGCAGCATCCCGGCGGCCTCCACCACCCGGCGCAGCTGCACCTCGCCCCAGTGTCCCCGCGCGGAGGTCGACCTCAGGGTGGCGACCAGGGTCTTGGTGTTGATCAGGAGGGCTGAGTCCGTGGCGGCGGCGGTCTTGAGCTGTTCGGAGAGCTGCCCGTACTGCTCCACGCGGTCCCGTTCCAGCATGCCGACCTGCCGCTGCAGCGTCTCCAGCCGCTGACCCACGGGGGCGAGAGCCGTCAGCACCTTGGACTCGGCGGCGGAGCGGTCCCGGTCCGCCGTCCGTTCGGCAGCCAGGACCCTGCTTTCGGCCTCCGCCGCGGCCAGTGCGGCCTGGACCTCGGACAACTCGCTCCGTGCCGCTTGGGCCTCGTCCCTGGCCCCCTTCTCGGACGCCTCCCACGTCCCGCGCAGGCGCGTCCAGACCAGCCAACCGCCCGCCACTGCGCCCACGACCAAGCCGGCCACCACGCACACCACGGCCACCAACACCACTGCTGAAGTCTCCATGCCCCCAGACTGCCAAAGGCCACGGACGCGTTAGGCGCGCACCGCCGTGGAGTCGGAACGGAGGTGCTGAATGCCCCGGGGAAGGGAATCAGGGGAAGGCCGGCGTTGAGGCGCAGGTCAACCATCGATTTCCCGGTGAAGCCGCCCTTACTGTGTTGCTAGTCACAGACGGTCTGATCAGGCCACGAAAGGACGGTTCACCATGTCCGACACCACCGGACGGGCTCGCTCGGAGACCACAGACCCCACACCGAAGGAACCGACAGAACCGGCAGAATCGTCGGTACCGGTCGGCCGGGATCAGCCCACCGACCACCGGTCCCCCGGGGACAAGGCGCCAGCCGAAGAGCGGAACCTGCACCTGAGGCGGTGGATCGGATTCGGCGCGGGACTGGTGCTGGCCGCCGTCGTGTTCCTGGCAATGCCCGCGGACGTTGAGCACAACGCGCGGCTGACGGCCGCCGTCGCGGTGCTGATGGCGGTGTGGTGGATGACCGAGGCCATCCCGATCCCGGCGACCGCCCTGCTGCCGCTCATCCTCTTCCCGGCGTTCGGGGAGGACATCGGCGTGGACGATGTGGGGGCCTCCTACGGGAACAACATCATCTTCCTGTTCATGGGCGGCTTCATGCTGGCGCTGGCGATGCAGCGCTGGAACCTGCACCGGCGGATCGCCCTGGTGACGGTGCGGGCCATGGGCACCCGGCCCGGCGGCGTGGTGGCCGGCTTCATGATCGCCACCGGGTTCCTGTCCATGTGGGTGTCCAACACCGCCACTGCCGTCATGATGATCCCGATCGGTGTGTCCGTGCTGACCCTCGTGGTGGCGGCGGACAAGTCCAATCCTGTGGAGGAGTCCTCTGATCCGACCTCCGGGGAGGTCAAGGACGCCGTCATCAAATCGAACTTCGGCACGGCCCTGATGCTCGGCATCGCCTATGCCGCCTCCGTGGGCTCGCTCGGCACCCTGATCGGCACGCCGCCGAATGCCCTGCTGGCCGGCTATATGGCCGAGTCCCACGGGGTGACCATCGGCTTCGGTCAGTGGATGCTCGTCGGCGTTCCCCTGTCCATCGTGATGATGTTCATCGTCTGGTTCCTGCTGACGCGCGTGCTGTTCAAAGCCGAGATCAAGGAGATCCCGGGTGGACGCGAACTCATCTCGGACGAGCTGTCCAAGCTGGGGCGGATGTCCTCCGGCGAGATCCGGGTCCTGGTGATCTTCGTGCTGGCCGCAGTTTCCTGGATCACCATCCCGCTGCTGTTCGAGGACCTCATCAGCGATGCGGGCATCGCGATGGTCGCGGGACTGCTGCTGTTCCTGCTGCCGGCCGGTGCCAGCCGAGGCGTCCGGCTCCTGGACTGGGAGTCCGCCGTCAAGCTGCCGTGGGGCGTCCTGCTGCTCTTCGGGGGCGGGCTGGCGCTGTCCGCCCAGTTCAGCGGATCGGGGCTCGCCGACTGGATCGGCGAGCAGGTCGCGGGTCTGGACGGCATCCCGATCTGGCTGCTGGTCGCGATCATGGCCACGTCCATCCTGTTCCTGACCGAGATCACCTCGAACACCGCCACGGCGGCGACCTTCCTGCCGGTGGCTGGCGGCGTGGCCATGGGCGTCGGGGTCGACCCGCTGCTGCTGTGCATCCCGGTGGCGCTGGCCGCCACGTGTGCCTTCATGCTGCCCGTGGCCACGCCGCCGAACGCGATCGCCTTCGCCTCCGGCTACGTGACCATCGGCCAGATGATCAAGGGCGGTCTCTACCTCAATCTGGTGGGCATGGTCCTCATCACGCTGACCACCCTCACGCTCGGGGTGTGGGCGTTCGGCCTGGTGTTCTGACTCATCTACAGCCAGCCGTTGTCCCGTGCCGCGAGACCCGCCTCGGTCCGGTTGGTGGTGTGGGTCTTGCCGATGGCCGAGGACAGGTGGTTGCGCACCGTGCCCGGGGAGAGGAACAGGGCGGCGGCGATCTGCCGCACGCTGGAACCGTTCAGCGCGGCGCGCAACACGTCCCGCTCACGTTCGGTCAGGGGATTCGACCCGGAGACGAGCGTCTCCTCCGCCAGGGACGGGTCCACGACGCGGCGTCCCGCGTGCACCGAGCGCACCGCCTGGGCGAGCTGCTCGGCCGGGGTGTCCTTCACCACGAAGCCGCTGGCCCCGGCCTCCAGGGCCCGCCGTAGGTAGCCGGGCCGGCCGAAAGTGGTGACGATCAGCGAGCGGCATCCCGTCCCCCCGGCAGCGATGGCCCGGGCGGCCTCGATCCCGTCCAGTCCCGGCATGTCGATGTCCAACAGGGCCACATCCACGCGCAGCTCGGCCACGGTGGCCGCCACGGTGGTCCCGTCACCCACCTGCGCCACCACCTCGAGGTCGGGCTCCATGGTCAGCAGCGCGGCGAGGGCCCCGCGGACCAGGGCCTGGTCATCGGCCAGCAACAGGCGGATGGGCCCGACGCCGGCCCGGCCGGTCGGAGTCGTCACAGGTGCACCTCCAGCGTCGTGCCCGGTCGGTCCGATCCCGGATGGGTCCGGCCCAGGGACAAGGTCCCGCCGGCATCGGCGACCCGATGGCGCATGCCGCTGAGCCCGTTGCCGGGCGAGACCGACGCGCCGAGCCCGGTGCCGTCGTCGGACACGGTGAGCCGGTCCGCGGTGATGGTGACCGAGCAGTGTGTGGCCGCGGAGTGGCGGATGACGTTGGTGACGGCCTCCCGGAGGCACCACGCGAAGAGCTCGCGGCGGTCGGGCCGGAAGCCGGCGACGGAGGTGGGATCCGGCAGTCGGAACGCGATACCGGCGGCCTGAAGGGCGGTGCGGGCGGAGGCGAGCTGGGCACCCAGGTCCGGGGCGTGCAGCCCGCCGACAGTGGTGCGGACCTCGGCCAGGGACTGCCGGGACAACTCGAGGACCTCGTCGAGCTCGGCCTTGGCCTGCTCCGGGTCGGCGTCCACCAGGCGGCGGGCCAGCTCTGTCTTCAGGGTGATGACGGTGAGGGAATGGCCCAGTACATCGTGCACGTCCCGGCCGACTCGTTCGCGCTGGCGGGAGAGGGCGAGTTCCTCACCGAGGATGCGGGAGCGCTCCTCCCGTTCCATGGCCAGGCGCAGCGCGAGCATGATCACCAGTGCCATCACGGTGGGGATGACCAGCCAGAAGCGGCTGCCCCCGGCGTCCACGCTGAGGGCCACCCCGACCCAGGCCATGGAGAGTGTCACAGAGACCGGGAGGCCGACCCTGAGCCGGTGCGGGAAGATCCAGATGGCCAGCGTGAACGGCAGGAAGTTGAAGGAGTTGAGGCCACCCGCCGGGATGGTGGCGAGGACGCAGAGGAGCAGGACGGCGGTGACCGCAGCGGTGTTCACCCAATGTGGCAGGGTGCGCCATGGCCAGGGCCAGATGAAATGCCCCATGTAGACGGCAATGAAGGCCGCCAGGCCGGCACAGCCGAGCACTTTCGCCCCGAGCGGAGCATCTCCGGTGACCATGGCCACCAGCGGCACCACCAGGAAGACCAGCCAGACCCCGGCCGTGATGAGGACCGGGACCCGTTCGTTGGCCTTCAGGGGGACCTCGGGCCATTCGCCGGCCCCGAAGGGACCCGCCGGCTGGACGGCGGTCCGGCCGGCGGGCCTCTCGGACCCCGCCGGCTTCTCGGGCCCCTCCGGCCTGATCCTGGCCCCGCGGGGCATCAGTTCAGCCCCGCCGGGTGGAACGGCGGGAGGCCACCAGGCAGATCGCGGCGAACAGGATGGTCCATGCCACTACGTTTAGCACGATGGCCCACAACGGGTCGCTGATCGGGGCGCCGCCGTCTTCCATGCTGACGACCGTGCCCTCCAGCTGCGGCCACCGCGCCAGCGCGGCAATGCCGTAGACGGGCGTGAAGCGGGCGATCTCCAGCAGGGTGCCGGACAGCGGCATGAACAGGTTGCCGAAGAACGCGAGGACCACGAGGATGCCGGACGCCGCCGAGACGGCCGCCTCCGAGCGGAACAGCAGGGCCGCTGCGAGCCCATAGAGCGCGAAGGGGATGGCCCCGAGGAGGGCCAGGGCGCCGGAGGCCGGCCACATCCACGCCTCGTCGAAGGCCGCACCGGTCAGGGAACCGGCGGTGAAGACCACCACGATCGGCATCAGGGCGATGCCCAGGGCCACCAGCACCTTGCCGAGCATGTAGCCCGTGCTGGTCAGCCCGGTCAGGCCCAGTTGGCGGCCCCACCCCTGCTGGCGTTCCAGGGCGGCTGATCCGGCGATCGCACTCGTCGCCATCGTGGCGCCGTAGACCGTCATGGCGGTCATGTTGTAGGTGGCGATGGTGCCGTTGCCGACCGGGCTCTCCCCGAAGGCGGACAGGGCACCGAACATCAGGTAGAGCACGGTGGGCAGGACCACGATGAAGAAGGTGGACTCCACCATCCGGGCGTTGCGGAGGAACTCCCAGCCGGCGAAGGCGGTGATGATCCGCAGCCGGGACCTTCTCCGGCCGTGTTGGCCGTACTGGCGCTGTTGAGTCTGGGGGAAAACGGTGGTGCTCATGTCAGGGTTCCTTCCGTGGCGTCGTCGGCCGTGAGATCGAGGAAGACCTCGTCCAGGGAGGCCGCCGCGATGGTGAGGTCATGGGCCAGTCCCGCGGAGAGCAGGAATCCGGCGAGCCGGTCCGTGTCCTGTGCGGTGAACCGCACCCGGCCGTTCTGGTGCGCGACGGCGTCGGGAAGTCCCAGCTTCACCGCGGCCTCCTCGGGGGTGCCGGGGCCGTCCCACACACAGGAGACCGTGCGGTGACCGGTATCGAGGACCTCGTCCACGGGGCCGTCCACCACCTTGCGGCCGGCGCGCATCAACACGATCCGGTCGGCGAAGTCCGAGGCCTCCTGGAGGAAATGGGTGGCGAAGACCACCGTGCGGCCACGCTCGGCCTCGGCCTGCATGGTCTCCCAGAACTCCTTGCGGGCTCGGACGTCCATGCCGGCGGTGGGCTCGTCCAGGAGCAGCAGGTCAGGTTCGGTCAGCAGGGCGAGTGCGAAGCGCAGCCGCTGCTGTTCGCCGCCGGAGCACTTGCGGACCTTCCGGCTGGCGATCTGTGCCGCGCCGGCCCGCTCGAGGGCGGTCTCGACCGGGATGTGGCGGGGCTGGCAGGCGGCGACCATGGACATGGTCTCCTTGACCGTCAGGTCGCTCAACAGGCCACCGGTCTGGAGCACGGCGCCGACCCGGCCCTCGAACACGGCCTGCTTCGGAGGCATCCCGAGAACCGTGAGGGAGCCGGACGTCGGGGCGGTGAAGCCGAGGACCAGGTCGAGGAACGTGGTCTTGCCGGCACCGTTGGGTCCGAGCAGGGCCACGATCTCACCTCTCTGGATCTGCAGGTCGACGCCGTTGACGGCCCGGACGGCGCCGGCCCCGCTGCCGAACTGACGGTGGACGCCGGTGGCGTGGAGGGCGGTGCCGGCCGTGTCGGGGCCAGCAGAATCGGCGCCCGTAGCGGGGGATCGCCGGCCGGATGGGGGGACGGTGCCCGGGACGGTGCTGTGGGCTGTGGTGTTCATGCCTCCAGTCTGTGGAACCCGGCCCCGCAGCGGATCTGCCGGGCGTCACCGATGATCCATGACATCCGTCATGGGTGACGTGTCACCATCGGGGCATGGAACTGCGCATCGAACCCGGGGACATCACGGAGCAGTCCGTGGACGCGATCGTCAATGCCGCCAACTCCACGCTGCTCGGCGGCGGGGGCGTGGACGGGGCCATCCACCGCCGCGGCGGCCCCGAGATCCTCGCCGAATGCAGGCACTTGCGCGAGACCGAACTGCCGGACGGCCTGCCAGCCGGCCGGGCCGTCGCCACCACGGCGGGCCGGCTGAGGGCCCGTTGGGTCATCCACACGGTGGGGCCGGTGTACGCGAAGACGGTCGACAAGTCCGAAACACTGGCGTCCTGCTACCGGGAATCCCTGCGCGTGGCCACCCAGCTCGGGGCCCACAGCGTGGCCTTCCCGGCGATCTCCGCCGGCGTCTACGGCTGGCCGATGGACGACGCGGCCCGCATCGCCGTGCAGACCTGCCGCGAGATGGCCGCGAAGTTCGGTCCCGACGCCGGCCCGGTCACCTCGGTCGTCTTCGTCCCGTTCTCCGACGCGGCCGAACGGGCCTTCCGTGAGGCCCTGGACGGTCCGTGAAGGCCTGGACCATGAGGGACCGCCTAGGATTCCGGCATGGACCCGTTGAGCCTGTCTGCCCGAGACCTGTCCGCCGCCCTGCGTCATCGCCGGGTGTCAGCCCGGGAGGTGCTTCAGGCCCACTTTGCCCGGATCGACGAGGTCAATCCGAGCGTCAACGCCGTGGTGACCCAGGTCCGAGAACGCGCCTACGAGCAGGCGCTCGCCGCCGACGACCGTGCCGCCGCCACGGCCCCGGAGGACCTGCCTCCGCTGCACGGGATCCCGATGACGCACAAGGACACCCATGCCACGGCGGGCATCCGCACGACCTCCGGCTCCCCGGTCTTCGGCGACCTGGTGCCACGGGAGAGCGACCTGGTGATCGAGCGGTTCCAGCGCGCCGGAGTGATCTCCACCGGCAAGAACAACGTCCCCGAGTTCGCCGCCGGATCCCACACCTACAACACGGTGTTCGGGACCACGCGCAATCCCTACGATCCGAGCCGCAGCGCCGGCGGCTCCTCGGGCGGCGCCGCCGTCACTCTGGCCACGCGCATCCAGCCCCTGGCCGATGGCTCGGACATGGGCGGTTCACTGCGCAATCCGGCCGCCTTCAACAACGTGGTGGGCTTCCGTGCCTCGCACGGCGTGGTGCCCAACGCCCCCGCGCGGGACCCCCGCGCCTGGCTCGGGCAGAAGGGGGCCATGGCACGCTCGGTGGAGGACGTCATCCTGGCCATGTCCGTCCTCGCCGGCCCGGATGCCCGGGTCCCGGTGCCGTGCCCGACGCCGGCCGGTGACTTCGCCGAACTCCTCGCCGAGTCCGTGGGACAGGCTCGGCATACCACCACGCCGGACCATCCGCTGGCCGGGGTCCGGGTGGCGGTGACCACCGACTTCGGGCTGGGCGTGCCTGTGGAAGGCGCGGTGGCCGGCGTCGTGCGCGAAGAGGCCGAGGTGTTCGCCGACCTCGGCGCGACGGTGGAGGAAGCCTGCCCGCGGCTGCGCGAGGCGGACCGGGTCTTCGACGCCACGCGGGCCTTCGACATGGCGCTTGCCCTGCGGGACGTGGTGGCCGGATTCCCTGGTCAGGTCAAGGAGGAGGTCATCTGGAACGTTGAGCGCGGGCTGGCGCTGACCGCGGCGGACCTGATGGACGTGGCCATCGCGCGGGGCCGGCTGGACCGTGAGATCGCACGATTCTTCGGAACCGGCGGAACCGCCGGAACCGCCGTCGGTACTGGACGGGACGGTGCGGCGGGTTCCGCCGGGGTCGGCGCGTTCGACGTGCTCCTGGCACCCACCGCGCAACTGGTCCCGTTCCCGGCCGAGTGGGCCTGGCCGCGGGAGGTAGCGGGGGTGGCGATGGGGTCCTATGTCGACTGGATGCGCTCCGCCACCCTGATCTCGGCGACCGGATGCCCGGCCATCTCGGTGCCCGGCGGGTTCACCGCGGCGGGGTTGCCGGTGGGCCTGCAACTGGTGGGTGCGCCCGGACGTGATGTGGACCTGCTGCGTGTGGCCCGGGCCTATGACGAGGCCACTCGATACGCAGACCGGGCCCCGGCGATCTGAGGATCCTCAGTCACCGGGGCCCGGCCGTGAGTCGTCAGATCGTGTGCCGATGGGACGTCTGTTCGGCACGCCAACTGACGACTCACGCCCTGACGGCGATCAGGCGGGATCAGGCGCGCAGGATGTTCTCTCCGTTGGAGAACAGCTGCGGGGCGCCGACGGCCTCGGCCCCACCGGTGGCATCGGCGGGGGAGTACAGCTGGATGACGGTGGCCGAGACACCCTCGGCGTTGTCGAAGGCTTCGAGCACGAAGGCGTCGTGCGGCTGGCCCTCGACCTCGAGTCGGGCGTCGAACACGGAGACGGCCATCTCCGGGCGGGGCTCCAACTGGGCGACCTGCGCCCGCATCTGGTCCTCGTCGGCACCGGGCAGCTTCCACATGCCCTTCTGCTCCTCGTCGATGTAGCCCAGCAGGAACGGCGCCACGGCGTCGGATCCCTCGGAGGCGAACTCAAGCGCCTGCTCGATGGCCAGGAAGACCAGGGGGGAGATGCGCTCGGAGGGTGGCTGCGGCTGCCCCTCGGGCAGCGGAGTTCCGGCGGCGACCAGGTTCGGGTCCGTCGTCGGGTCAGCGGTGTTGCCGCCTTCCCCGTTTACTCCGTTCACCCCGAGGCCGGGAACGCCTGCGGGGTCGGTGGTTGGGTTGGTGGTCTGTTCTGGTTGGTCAGTCACGCTCTCGACGCTATCGGTCACCGGTACCATGGACAACCGTGGCTCTCTCTATCGGAATCGTCGGCCTGCCCAACGTTGGCAAGTCAACCCTCTTCAACGCACTCACCCGCCAGACCGTTCTCGCGGCGAACTACCCGTTCGCCACGATCGAACCCAACGTCGGGGTGGTGAATCTCCCGGACGAACGGCTGGACACCCTCGCGGGGATCTTCGGCTCGCAGAAGATCCTGCCGGCCACCGTCTCCTTCGTGGACATCGCCGGCATTGTCAAGGGTGCCTCCGAGGGGGAGGGGCTCGGCAACCAGTTCCTGGCCAACATCCGTGAATCTGACGCGATCGCCCAGGTCGTCCGCGCCTTCGACGATCCGGACGTCATCCACGTGGACGGGAAGATCAACCCCGCTTCGGACATGGAGACCATCAACACCGAGTTGATCCTCGCGGACCTGCAGACCCTCGAGAAGGCGATTCCGCGCGTCGAGAAGGAAGTCAAGGGCAAGAAGCGCGAGGCTGCCGAGCTCGAGGCCCTGCAGGCCGCCCAGACCGTGCTCGAGCGCGGGGACACCATCTACTCGGCGATCGAGTCGGAGAAGCTGGACATGGACCGCCTCCGGGAGGTCAGCCTGCTGACGGCCAAGCCGTTCATCTACGTCTTCAACGCCGACGACGGCGTGCTGGGTGACGCCGCGAAGCAGCAGGAACTGCGCGACCTGGTGGCACCGGCCGATGCCGTGTTCCTCGACGCCAAGCTCGAGTCCGACCTCGTGGAGCTGGATGAGGAGGAGGCCCGCGAGATGTTGGAGATGAACGGGCAGGAGGAGTCCGGCCTGGACCAGCTCGCCCGCACCGGCTTCCACACCCTCGGCCTGCAGACCTACCTCACCGCCGGCCCCAAGGAGGCCCGCGCCTGGACCATCCGCAAAGGGGACACCGCCCCGAAGGCCGCCGGCGTGATCCACACCGACTTCGAACGCGGGTTCATCAAGGCCGAGATCGTCTCCTTCGACGACCTGGTGGCCGCCGGGTCCATGTCCGACGCCAAGGCTGCCGGCAAGGTGCGCATGGAGGGCAAGGACTACGTGATGCAGGACGGGGACGTGGTGGAGTTCCGGTTTAACGTCTAGCGTTATTGACGGATCCCGTCATAGGTAGGTCTCGTGGTCAGATCCTTCGGTAGCAAGAGCACTGAGCGGATCTGGCATGAGCAGTACGTCGAGGGTATTGACGGCCGTGTGCAACGGGCGACGATGCGGAAGCTCGAGCCGATCCATCCGGGGGAGATCCTGATGGAGGACTTCATCGAGGGTTTCGGGATCACTCAGGACCAGCTGGCGGTGTCCATCGGTGTGCCGCCGCGTCGCGACTTCCTCAGCGGTGCGCGACCTTTCGCTCGATGAGATCTGGTCCGCCATCAGCGCTCATCGACGTGTTCGGGACGCGCGTTCCCGCCACCACACCACCGCGACGACCGCGACGTTCACGGCCATGAGAATGAGGTAGGAAGGGCCGCCCGCGCCGGCGTCGCGTTCGAAGGCGGGCGTCTCGCCGTCGGCGAGCACGGTGTTCAGCGTCGAGGTGACGAGGTTGTTGGCGACATGGAACGCGATCGATGCTTCGAGGCCGCGGCTGACCACGGCCATGACCGCGGTTCCGAGGCCGACGACGAGGTAGTAGGCGAACAGCCACGGGTCGAGCGAGACGTGCACGAGGGCGAACAGGATGGTGGAGCCGGCGATACCAGCGATGAGGGCTGGCCGAGCCGGTCGAACCCATGACGCGATCGCAGGCATCACCGAGCCGCGGAAGATCAGCTCCTCACCCGCGGATTGCAGCGGCGCTGTGAGGACCGACACCGCCAGCAGTGCGACTGTCGTCCCGGTGATGCCGAACCCCACCCATCCCGTCGCCTCGGGGGCAAGCAGTGCCGTGACGCCCGCGCCGGCCGCGACGAGTGCGAGAGAGAGCACTCCGTAGCGGCCGAGGCGGCGCATGTCGAAGCCTCGTGGATGGGTGAGTAGGCTGCGCCAGGGCACCCGAGCGGTCCGTGCGGTCAGTAGGAGCGCGATCAGCGCTGTTGCGGCAACGCTGAGGTTGTTCGCCAGCTGGGTCGTCGGGGTCATCGCCGGGGTGAACATGTCCTCCCGTCCGTCGATCAGGGAGGACGCGGCGTAGAAGGCGAACTGCAGGGCAAAGAACAGAATCAGGGTGCTCACCACGAGCAGTGCCGATTTCCATCGCGCCATGCGCAGGTGTGCGCCGTACGGTCGGTTGATCTGCGGGTCCTTCGTCATCGTGGTCTCCTATCGGTAATTGTGGCCAGCGGCGTCGAGGAACCAGTGGCAGCGCAGTCGGAGGGCTCGTTCGGTGCTGGCGATCGCGGCGGCGACGGCGAGGGTGATGTTGAGCCAGAGGGGTAGCTCGAGGAGGGGCTGGACCCTGCGAGGTTCACCCCGAGTGCCTCTGTGCTCCAGATGGAAGAGCGCGCGGCCGAGGAGTTACCACCAGCGGAACCGCTGCAGCTCCCGGCCGTCGCCCGGCTCGACGCGCCTCACGGCGCGACGACGCTGCCGAGGCTGAAACACATCGATCTCCTCACGCTCCGTCGTAACACACTGTGTTAGTACGGTTCGGCAGTAGGGTAACACGATGTGTTAGTGGTGTGTCGTGTGCTGGAACCTGCCCCTGCCGGGGAGCTGGCGCGCGAGAATATACCCACGCTGAGGCGGGAGTTCATCACCGCCGAACACGCGGAGCGGGTTCGGCGGGCGCACCTCGCGATGGAACACGACGGACAGCACCGCGTCGAGGGCTGGTTGCGCATCCTCGCTGAGGAGGTCGACATTCCGCTCGAGGACATACCCCGGCGCGCACGTTTCCTCAACGTGGTGACCGAAAGGCTGGCGCTGAAGCGCGCCCTGCCGGCTGAGGACGGGTTCACCGAGGCAGAGACCGACACGCTCCACTTCGCAGTCGACGCCGACTGATCTCGTCACTCAGGTCGCCGACGCGGACGAAGCGGTCCAGTCAGATGCCGATCTGTTCCGCCAGCAGTTCGCCGGCGCTGCGTGGTGCCCGGCCGAGTAGCCGGGTGAGCGTGGAGTCGGAGTGCGCGAAGTGGCCGCTCCGTGTGGCTTGGAACATCGACAGGGAGAAGCGCGCAGCCGGTTCAGTCATACCGGCCGCTACCTCCTCGGTGACCCACATCTCGTCATCGACTATGGCGCGCTCGATGTGGCGGCCGGTGACTTCGGATGCTGCTGTCGCGAAGTCCGCGAGGGTGACCGGCGGAGACGGGATCAAGTCGACCGGTCCGTCGTACGCTACCTCGCCGGTGAGGATCGCTGCCGCAGCTTCGGCTGCGTCGCGACGGTCTACCCAGGGGAATGGACCATCGGCAGGCTTGGCGATCGTCCCCGTGCTCTGCCACGGGCCGATCAGTTGCTCCAGGTCCCCGTAGAAGCCGTTGCGAAGGGCGGTCCACGGGACGCCGGAGTCGGCGAGATATTCCTCCGTGGCTGCGTGGATCGCCAGCGGTGGGTAGGGGGTGTCGAAACCAGCGCCGAAGGTGCTGGTGTAGAGAATCCGATCCGCCCCTGCGGCGACGGCGGCATCGACCGCCCTCCGGTGCTGCCCGACGACGTCGGCCGCGATGTCGCTGGAGGAGGTCAAGAGCACCTGTTCTGCACCGGCGAAGGAGTGGCGCAGGGCCGCGGGGTCATCGTAGCTTCCCCGTCGCACGCGGACGCCGCGGCGCGCGAGGTGGTCCGCGCGAGACGGATCGCGGACGCTGACGCCTATCTGCTCTGCAGGAATCCGCTGCAGGAGATGCTCGACGGTGGCCCCGTTGAGGGCTCCGGTCGCTCCGGTTACGATGATCATGTGGGTGTCCTTCCGTTGAGGCGCACACCACGATCTGCGCGGCGCCTCGAATGCTAAATTGTCCCGGTTGGTCAAGTTGCTGTCGCGTATCATGGTGCATGAACTTGACCGAAGTGGTCAAGTTGTGACGTCCCGGAGGCTGATGATGACCGATGCAGATACCTCGTCTACGCTGCGGGCCGATGCGCGCCGGAATGTCGACCGGATCCGTGCGGCGGCGGTCGAGGTATTCGGGGAGCGCGGCCTTGCTGTGCCGCTCGAGGATGTCGCTGCGGCCGCCCGCGTCAGCAAGGCGACCATCTTCAACAGATTCGGGGGGCGTATCGGCCTGATCGACGCGGTCATCGACGATCTCGTCGCGCAGGAGATGATGGACGTCATCGAACGGGTGCGAGCCGTCCCTGACGTCGGCGAACGGATCTGCGCCTACATCGGTGCGTTGCGGGATCTCCAGTTTCGTCTGTCGGCAGTCAATGGAGTCCTGCTGCAGCAGTTCCCCGACTCCGAGGCCCTCATGGATCTGTGCCGCGCGGGAGAAGCCTTCCACAGCGAACTCGTCGCTCAGGGGCATGCCGCCGGCGTCCTCGCCGACGGGTTCACAGCGCGTGATTTTCATGCACTGACCACGGACAATGCACTCGCGCTGGAGCATGGCGTTCGACCATCGCGGGCGGACTACGACCGCCGAACCGCGTTCGTCCTCGGCGGGATCTGTCGACGCATATAGGTCGACCTGGCGAGCGGGGTACAACATAGCCATGGTTCGTGGTGGGTTCCGGAATACGCCCGCGGCCCGGGACTGTTGCACCGGATATGCGAGCTATGACCTATGCGAAGTACGGCAACGAGAACGTCCTGGAACTGACCGAGCGCCCGGAGCCCAAGGTCGGTCCGAGCCAGCTCCTGGTGCGCGTGACCCGCTCGTCGGTGAACCCGGTGGACTGGAAGGTCATGTCCGGCGGCTTGGACGCGATGTTGGAGACGAGGTTTCCGGCCATCCCCGGGTGGGACGTGGCCGGGACCGTGGAACAAGTCGGCCCGGACACCCCGGAGTTCTCCGTCGGGGACCGCGTGGCAGCGTATGCCCGCAAGATGGTCAACGAGGGCGGGACCAGCGCGGAGTTCGTGACGATCCCCGTGGAGTTCGCCGCCAAGATCCCGGAGGGCGTCTCCGACGATGCGGCCGGTGCCCTGCCGCTGACGGGACTGACGGCCCGGCGTGCCGTCAACGCCCTGGAGGTCACGGATCAGGACACCGTCCTGCTGCATGCGGCTTCCGGTGGCGTCGGCTACCTGGCCTCCCAGCTGGCCGTCCGCACCGGCGCGACGGTGCTGGGCACCTGCTCACCCGAGAACTTCGAGAAGCTCCGCCGCATCGGGGTCACTCCGCTCGATTACGGCGACGGGCTGGTCGATCGCGTGCGGAACGCCGCCCCGAACGGCGTGGACGCCGTCGCTGACTTCGCCGGCGAGGTCCTGGAGAGCACTCTGGCGGTCTTGAACGACGGCGGCCGGCATGTCTCGATCGCCGATCCGGCCGTCCTGGAGCACGGCGGGCGGTGGCTGTGGGTCCGGCCCGACGGGGCCGGCCTGGCCGAGCTGCTGAGCTTGGTGGAGGCAGGGGATCTCACGGTGGACATCGACCGGACCCTCCCCTTGGAGCAGCTGCCCGGGGCCTACCGCCTCAGCCGCGAGGGCGAGGCCCAGGGCAAGATCGTCATTCGCGTTCAGGACTGACCTTCTACCACCGCAGGTGGTGGAGACTGGAGGTGGCGTTGCCTTCCCGGCCGCTCGGCAGCCGCCCCCACAAAGGAGTCATGAATGACCGCAACGCTGGTGGCCACGGGCCTGGCCGGCGGCTATGGCCACCGCACGCTCTTCGACTCGCTGGACCTGACCGTCGCCCCCGGCGATGTGGTCGGGGTGGTGGGCGCGAACGGGGCCGGAAAGTCGACGTTGCTGAAGCTGCTCGCCGGCGTCCACCAGCCGCAGGCGGGCACGGTGTCACTGGCACCCACAGACGCTTTCGTCGGGTGGCTGCCCCAGGAGCATGAGCGGGTGGTCGGAGAGACTGTGGCCGACTACATCGCCCGCCGCACCGGTTGCGCCGAGGCGACCCGTCAGATGGACGCGGCGGCCGAGGCCCTCGCGGACCCGGCGGATGCCGAGGTGGCTGCGGACACGTACTCATCGGCGCTGGATCGCTGGCTGGCCAGCGGCGCAGCCGACCTGGACGAGCGGCTTCCCGTGGTGCTGGCAGACCTCGGACTCGACCTCGGTGATGCCCCGGCCGAGCGGGCACTGATGACCTCTCTCTCCGGCGGTCAGGCGGCCCGTGTCGGCCTGGCTGCCCTGTTGCTCTCTCGTTTCGACCTCGTGCTGCTGGACGAGCCCACCAACGACCTGGATCTGGATGGACTGGAACGGCTCGAGGCCTTCGTACGCGGTCTCCGCGGCGGCGTGGTTCTGGTCAGTCATGACCGCGAGTTCCTGGCCCGCAGCGTGACCAGGGTGCTCGAACTCGATCTGGCGCAGAACTCAAACCGCGTGTATGGCGGCGGCTACGACTCCTACCTGGAGGAGCGCGCGACCGTCCGCCGGCACCTGCGGGAGCAGTACGAGGAGTTTGCCGGCCAGAAGGCCGACCTCGTCTCGCGGGCCAGGACCCAACGGGAGTGGTCGAGCCAGGGTGTGCGCAATGCCATGCGGAAGGCGCCGGACAATGACAAGATCCGGCGCAAGGCCTCCACGGAATCCAGCGAGAAGCAGGCGCAGAAGGTGCGGCAGATGGAGAGCCGGATCGCGCGGCTCGAGGAGGTCGCGGAACCGCGCAAGGAGTGGAAGCTCGAGTTCACCATCGGTGCGGCGCCCCGATCGAGTTCCGTGGTGGCCACGCTCAGTGCGGCGGTGTTCCGGCAGGGGACCTTCACGCTCGGGCCGGTCTCGCGTCAGGTGAATGCCGAGGAGCGCATCGGCATCACCGGCCCGAACGGCGCCGGGAAGTCGACGCTGTTGCGCGGACTGCTCGGCCACCAGTTACCGGAGGAGGGCTCCGCGAGCCTGGGGGCGAGTGTGCGGATCGGAGAGGTCGACCAGGCCCGTTCCCTGCTGGCGGGATCCCGGCCGCTCGCGGCCACCTTCGAGGCACTTGTCCCGGATCAGACTGCCGCGGAGGTGCGAACGCTCCTGGCCAAATTCGGGCTGCGGGCCGACCACGTGAACCGCCCGGTGGATGAACTCTCACCGGGGGAGCGCACGCGTGCTGGGTTGGCCCTGCTCCAGGCGCGCGGGGTGAACCTGCTGGTCCTTGACGAGCCGACAAACCATCTGGACCTGGAAGCCATCGAGCAGCTCGAACAGGCCCTCGAGTCCTACGACGGTGCGCTGCTGCTGGTCACGCACGACCGCAGGATGCTCTCCACCGTCCGGACCGACCGACGGTGGAACGTGGACGCAGGCCGGGTCACCGAACTCTGACCGCCACGCTATAACCCCTACCTGAGGCTCACTGGCCCCCGTCCACGGTCTCACCGTTGCGTGGGAGGCCGCCCCGGAACGAGATCGGCACGGCACTGGCCCGGCTAATGTCCCGCCCGTCCACGGCGTGGACGTGCACGTGCGGCTCGGTGCTGTTCCCGGAATTCCCGCACCGTCCAACAGCCTCTCCCCGCTGGGCGGGCTGCCCCGGCCTGACCACAGGACTGCCCTGGTGGAGATGGCAGAGAACGACGACGGCCGTGCCGCCATCGGCTCCACGGGTCTCGATGAGCACATGGTTGCCACTCAACCCCCACCACCCGGCCGCCAGCCGCCGCCGCTGGGTCACTGCGTACCCGACCGAGGGAAGGCCCCGGTAGGACCGGTGGTCCGGCTCGGTGCTGTGTACGCCGACCACGACGCCGTCAACCGGGGCCGTCAGGGGACGGCCGAACCCCGGGATGATCTCGGCCGGTTCTGGTCGCAGGAACGAGGTGAGCGTGTATGGGGCTGACCGGCCGGCGTCGTCCACCGGAACGAAATCGATGGCGTGGGAGAGGCCGAACAGCGGGGTGCCGTGACTGGGCACCCGGTTCGCCGGGCTGTTCTGCACCAGCCATCTCCCGGTGAAGGGGTAGTCCAGATCAAGTCGCATGGACATCTCACCTCATCTCCAGTGCCGGAATCATTGTTGGGGGTGGATGATCAGTCTCGCTCGGGGCGCCTGCGATGGCGCTTGGTCTCGGCGCGCTGACGTTTGGCCTCTATCCGGCGCCGTTGCGAGCCTCGAGTGGGCCGGGTGGGTTTCCGTGCGATCGCCGGCACCAGCGCCTCGCGCAGCAGGGCCGCGAGGCGTTGCCGTGCTGCCGTGCGGTTGCGCCGCTGCGACCGGTGTTCCGCCGCGCTGATGGTGAGGACGGTGCCCGTGAGCTTCCCGGCGAGCCGGTCGAGGGCACGTTCGCGCTGGACGTCGCTCAGGGCCGTCGTCGTGGTCAGGTCCAGGCTGAGTTGCACCCGGGAGTCGGTGGTGTTGACGCCCTGGCCGCCGGGTCCGGAGGCATGGGAGAACTGCTCGAGCAGCTCTCCCGCCGGCACGGTGAGGCCGCGGGGAGCGCCGGGCCCCGGAGGTATGAGCAGGTCGTCCACACCACGAGTGTGCCTGACTGGGGCCGTTGGCGCTGCCACGTCGAGAAGAATCGCGGAGAGAGGGACGGCAGGGCGGCGTCCTGATGCTCAGGCGGTCTCGTCCTCCTCGCGCAACCGCGGTTCAACGCGCAGCCCGGGGCGGAAGCCGGCCTTGTCCGCGTAGAAGGCGTGGATGCGGTTCATATCGGTACTGATGTCCCCGCTCAGCTCGAAGCTCGGCCCCAGGCCGGTGGTCTTGGTGGAACGATCGACGAAGCCGAGGGTCACCGGCATGCCTGTCTCGAGGGCAATGCGGTAGAAACCTGACTTCCAGTACGAGTGCGCCCCGCGGGTCCCGTCGGGGGTGACCACCAGACCGAAGACCTCGCCGGACCGCACCCGTTCGACCATCTCGGAGACGACGCGGCCGGGATCAGCACGGTCCACGGGGATGCCCCCGAGGCGGCGCATGACCGGTCCGCGCCAGCCGTGGAACAGGCTCTTCTTCCCAAGCCAGCGCACCTCGATGCCCAGCTGCCAGGCGATGGCGAGCATGAACGCGAAGTCCCAGTTGGAGGTGTGCGGCGCGCCGATGAGTACGGTGGGGCGGTCTGGCGCGGGCTCGGAGACCAGCTTCCAGCGGCTGAACGTCCAGAAAGCACGGGCGGTGAGGCGTTGGAGCATTCCACCACGGTAGAGCACTCTCCCGGCCGATGACCGACTAGAGGTGGATCTCAACCCGGGCCGGCGGCAGGATGGGTCCATGAGTGATCCGAAGCAGAAACTGACCCCGTCCGAGATCTCCGACGCCGGCCTCACCGGCTGGCACCAGGTGGAGGAGACCCTCACGGCGCGGTTCGCCACCAAGAGATTCACCACCGGCCTGGAATTCGTGAACCGCATCGGTGCCTCCGCTGAGGACGCCGACCACCATCCGGACCTGACCCTCACCTATCCCGAGGTGGCCGTGACGCTGTCCAGCCACGACGTCGGCGGCATCACCAGCCGGGACATCGACCTCGCGCGCATCATCAGCGATCATGCCGCGGAGCTGGGCGTCAGCCCTCGTGACGGAAACCGATCTTGACGGTGACCTGCCAGTCAGCGACTTTGCCGTCCGTCAGGTGACCGCGCACTGACTGGACCTCGAACCAATCGAGGTTCCGGAGGGTCTTGCCAGCCTCCGTGACGGCATTGGTGACGGCGGCGTCAATGCCGTCAGGTGAGGTGCCGACGAGCTCGGTCACGTTGTACACGTTGTTGGCCATGGTGTTCTCCGTTCATCGCTCCAGAGCCTGGGTGGCCCGTGGTGCGGGTCACGCTACGGGAGGCTCATCCCGGCCGGATAGGCCTGACGAATGGCCGCCACGGACTCCACCACTGCCCGGGCGGTCCCCTCGGCTTCGGCTTCCGTGGTCTCAGGCCCGAAGGTGAACCGCACGGCGGTCCGGGCGAGATCGTCCGCCAGGCCCAGGGCCGTCAGGACGTGGGAGGGTTCGTCCGAACCGGCCGCGCAGGCCGAACCCGAAGAGCAGAGGATGCCCCGGCGTTCCAGTTCCAGCAAGACGGCTTCGCCGCCGGTCCCGTCGAAGACGAAGGACGCCGACGCCGGCAGGCGCCGTTCCGCGGGCCCGGTCAGCTGGGCGCCCGGCACCTGGTCCAGCACGGCGGAGGTGAACCGGGTGCGGAGCCCGGTCAACCGTGCGGAGACCGCCTCCCGTTCGGCCTCGGCTGCGGTGAGGGCCGTGGCCAGGGCCACGGCTCCGGGCACGTTCTCCGTGCCGCTGCGCCGGCCCCGTTCCTGGCCACCGCCGTGCAGCACCGGCTCCAGGGTGAACCGTCCCCGGACCCAGAGCAGGCCGATGCCCTTGGGAGCGCCGAGCTTGTGCCCGGACAGGCTGAGGGCGTCGACGCCGAGCGCGGCCACGTTCAGGGACAGCCACCCGGCGGCCTGGACGGCGTCGGTGTGGAAGGGCACCCCGGCCGCCCGTGTCACCTGCGCCAGGTCAGCCAGTGGCTGGACGGTGCCGATCTCGTTGTTGGCGTACTGCACGGACACCAGAGTGGTGTCCGGTCGGATCAGGCCGGCCAGCTCGTCGGCGGACACCAGGCCGTCCCGATCGGGCGTGAGGAACTCGACCTCGAAGCCGTGGAGGCGGGCGAGGTGGTCGGCGGAGGCCAGGACCGCTTCGTGCTCGAGCGGACTGGTGATGAGGTGACGACCGCGGGGACGTCCGAGGGCGATCCCCTTGACGGCCAGGTTGTCCGCTTCCGTCCCGCTGCCGGTGAAGACCAGGTCACCGGCCCGGGCCCCCAGGGCCTGGGCGATGGAGGCCCGGGCCGCCTCCAGCCCTGCGGCCGCCGCCTCGCCCACCGTGTGATGGCTGGAGGGGTTGCCGAACTGGCCCGTCAGATACGGCCACATGGCCTCCAACGCCTCCCGGCGCACCGGCGTGGTGGCGGCATGGTCTGCATAGATCATGGCACCGCGACCTGCTCCGGGGCGACGTCCAGCCCCAGGTCCAGGGATCGGACCGAGTGAGTCAGTGCGCCGACCGAGATGACGTCCACCCCGGTGGCCGCGATCCCGGCCACGGAATCCAGATCCACCCCGCCGCTGGCCTCCACGAGGGCAGCGCCAGCGATCAGACCCACGCCCTGTCGCAACCCGTCGAGGGTGAAGTTGTCCAGCATCACGGTGCCCACCCCGGCCGCCAGGACGGCCGGGATCTGGTCCAGGCGATCCACCTCGACCTCCACATGGGCGGTGTGCGGAAGACGGGCACGCATCTGCACCAGCGCCTCGGTGACGGTCAGCCCGGCCCCGATCACCGCCGCCAGGTGATTGTCCTTCACCATGACCGCGTCGGAGAGCGTCGTGCGGTGGTTGCGCCCGCCGCCGTCGTGCACGGCCTGACGTTCCAGCAGACGCAGGCCCGGCGTGGTCTTGCGGGTGTCCACGATTCGCGCCCCGGTGCCGGCCACGGCGGCCACGAAGCGGGCGGTCTGGGTGGCGATGCCGGACATGCGTTGGACGAAATTCAGTCCGATCCGTTCGGCACGGAGGATGCCGCGTGCAGGACCGGCGACCTCGGCCAACACGTCGCCGGACTCGAAGCGCTCGCTGTCGGCGACCAGCAACTGGACGCGGATCCGCGGATCGATGAGCCGGAAGGCAGCGGAAAACACCTCGGATCCGCTGAACACCCCCGGCTCGCGGGCCACCAGGCGGGCATCGAGCATGGCGTCCGCCGGGATGAGGGCCTCGGACGTCAGGTCGCCCCAGGGGGCATCCTCGTGGAGGGCTGCGGTCACGAGGGCGTCGATGTGCCGGAGGTCCGTCATCGGGCAGCCCCGGCCGGAACCACGGACAGCATCCGTTCCAGGGCCAGGCGTGCCGGCTCGGCCACGTCCTCGGACACGGTGATCTGGTTGACGACCTCGCCGTCCAGGAGTGATTCCAGTGCCCAGGCCAGATAGCCGGGATGGATGCGGTACATGGTGGAGCACGGGCAGATCACCGGGTCCAGGCAGAAGATCGTGTGCTGCGGGTACTGGGCGGCGAGTCGCTGGACCAGGTTGATCTCCGTGCCGACGGCGAAGGTGGATCCGGCCGGAGCCGCCTCGATGGCCTTGACGATGAAGTCCGTGGACCCGGAGGAGTCAGCGGCGTCCACCACGGGCATGGGGCACTCGGGGTGCACCATCACGTGGACGCCCGGGAAGTCGGCACGGGCCTTCTCGATCTGGGCGACGGTGAAGCGCTTGTGCACCGAGCAGAAACCGTGCCACAGCAAGACCTTGGCCTCCATCAGAGTGTCCTCGGTGCTGCCGCCCAGCGGCTTGTTCGGATTCCACAGGGGCATCCGCTCCAGGGGGATGCCCATCGCCTTCGCGGTGTTGCGGCCGAGGTGCTGGTCCGGGAAGAAAAGCACCCGCTGGCCGCGCTCGAAGGCCCACTCCAGCACCTGTGCCGCGTTCGAGGACGTGCAGACGATCCCGCCATGACGGCCCACGAAGCCCTTGAGGGCCGCGGAGGAGTTCATGTAGGTCACCGGGATGACCGGCGCCCTGCCATCAGCGTCCGGCGCGGTCCCGTAGATCTCCTCGAGCTGCTCCCAGCAGTCCGTGACGGAATCGAGGTCGGCCATGTCCGCCATGGAGCAGCCCGCGGCGAGGTTGGGCAGGATCACGGACTGTTCGGGCGTGGAGAGCAGATCGGCGGTCTCGGCCATGAAGTGCACGCCGCAGAAGACGATCGCCTCGGCCTGAGGGCGGGTGCGGGCGGCCTTGGCCAGCTGGAAGGAGTCGCCCACGAAATCGGCATGGGCGACCACTTCGTCGCGCTGGTAGAAGTGGCCCAGCACCACCACGCGGTCGCCGAGCTCAGCCTTGGCCGTGCGGATGCGCTCGTGGAGTTCCTCCTCGGTGGCATCGCGGTAGGAGGCCGGCAGCACACCCTGGCGGGGTGCCGCTCCCGGCAGCTGATCGTCTTGGGAGGCCCCGGGACCGTAGCCGGGCAGTGCTCCGGCGGGGCCGGCGTCGAGCGTCCAGGGGGCGGAGTCCAAGGAGGGTGCACAGGAGGACCCGCTGGTGGAACCGGCGGCGATGAGCTTCAGCGTCCGGTCCACGGAGGCGTCGATCGGAGCCCCGACTGGGGGAGGCGCCTCCGCGGCGGAGTGCTGGGGGATGGTGGTGGGACGGGCCGTCATGGTCGGACCCTTTCTGCGGTGGGATTCTCGGGTTGTACGTCACGGTGCCGGGTGGCGTGCGTCTGGTTGCGGTAGCGGTACAGCTTGGGTGGCCGGTGCGGGGTTCCGGCCATCAGCTCACCGGTGGCCACGATGTCGGGGGAGGCAGCCATGGAACGGCGGAAGTTCGCGGCGTCGAGCTCCTGCCCGAGCACGGCCTCGTGGACGGACCGGAGCTGGGAGAGGGTGAAGGTCTCGCCGAGGAAGGAGTGGGCGATGTGCGCATACTCGACCTTGGTGCGCAGGCGCTCCAGGGCATAGTCGACGATCGCGTTGTGATCGAACGCGAGCCGGGGCAGCCGGTCGGCGCGGAACCACCGGACGTTCTCCCCGGGGGCGGCTTGTTCCACCTCGTCTGTGCGGACCAGGGCGGAGTAGACGACTGTCACCACGCGGCCGGTGGGCGAGCGGTCCACCCCGCCGAAGGTGTAGAGCTGCTCCAGGTAGCTGGGATGCAGTCCCGTCGTCTCGCCCAGGGTGCGGGCGGCGGCCGACTCCAGTTCCTCGCCTCCCGGAAGCCACCCCCCGGGCAGGGCCCAGCGGTCCAGATGCGGTTCACGCGTGCGCAGCACGAACGGAGTCCACAATGACGGTGTGGAACCAGCGGTATCGCCTTCCGGCCGGAGGGCGAAGATGACGGTGGACACGGCGATCGCCGGGGGCGCTCCCTGTGGCCCCGATCTCTGAGATCCCTGCGCTCCCGGCGGCTCCTGCTCCATCGTGACACCCCTTCTGGTCGATCCGACTCTAAGCTCCGTCATATCTTAGGGTCGAAACGACTGGAAGGAAAGAGGGGTGGCTCCTGACGTGGGGCCTGACATCGACTAGGGTGGGGCGCATGTCACGGAAGACTCCAATGGGATGGCCGGTGCTCCGGCAATTCTTGGGCGGCGACCCCTTGGGCCGCAGTTCCTCCGTGGTGTCCCGGAAGACCACGGAGATCACCCCGCGCACCACCACGGCGGATCGAGCCGTCCAGAGCGTGTGTCCCTACTGCGCCGTCGGTTGCGGGCAGAAGGTCTTCGTCTCGGACGAGAAGGTCGTCCAGATCGAGGGGGACCCGGAGTCGCCGATCTCCCGCGGCCGGCTGTGTCCCAAGGGCTCGGCCAGTGAGCAGCTCGTCAACTCGGACACCCGTCAGACGACAGTCCTGTACCGCGCCCCGCGCGCCAAGGACTGGCAGGAGATGGACCTGGAAACTGCCACCGAGATGGTGGTCGACCGGTTCCTGGAGTCACGCCGCAACAAGTGGCAGGACGTGGACGAACACGGACGCCACCTCGGGCGCACCATGGGCATCGCCTCGCTCGGCGGAGCCACTCTGGACAACGAAGAGAACTACCTGATCAAGAAGCTCTTCACGGCGGCCGGAGCGATCCAGATCGAGAACCAGGCCCGTATTTGACACTCCGCCACGGTTCCCGGTCTGGGGACCTCCTTCGGGCGCGGCGGCGCCACCCAAACGCTGCAGGACATGGCCAACGCTGACTGCATCATCATTCAGGGCTCGAACATGGCCGAGGCCCACCCCGTGGGCTTCCAATGGGTGACCGAGGCCAAGGCCCGTGGCGCCAAGGTCATCCACGTCGATCCCCGGTTCTCCCGGACCTCGGCCGTGGCGGACAAGCATGTCCCGATCCGGGCCGGCTCGGACATCGTCCTGCTGGGCGCGCTGATCAACTACGTGATCGAGCACGAGAAGTGGTTCAAGGACTACGTGGTCGCGTACACGAACGCCGCGTCCGTCATCAATGAGGACTTCCGGGACACCGAGGACCTGGACGGCCTGTTCTCCGGCTTCGACCCGGAGACCGGCGGCTATGACATGTCCAGCTGGTCCTATGAGCCGGATCGTTCCGCGCACTCTGGAAACCCCGGAGATCCGAGCGACTCAGAAGCCACAGGGAACGACGGCGACGCCCCAGCTGAGGAGGACGGCGCCGAGGAGACCGCTGAGGCCGCCGGAGACCAGTACGGTATGGGCGGGCCTGAGCTGGACGTGAGCAAGCCGCGGCGGGACGAGACGTTGCAGCACCCGCGTTCGGTGTTCCAGATCCTCAAGCGGCATTACTCCCGGTACACCCCGGAGATGGTGCGGGACGTCTGCGGCATCTCCATCGAGGACTTCGAATTGCTGGCCCGGACCGTCACCGAGAACTCCGGGCGGGAGAGGACCACGTGCTTCGCCTATGCCGTCGGCTGGACGCAGCACACGGTCGGCGCCCAGTACATCCGCACCGCCACGATCCTGCAGTTGCTGCTGGGCAACATGGGCCGTCCGGGCGGCGGCATCATGGCGCTGCGCGGTCACGCCTCGATCCAGGGTTCCACGGACATCCCCACCCTCTTCAACCTGCTGCCCGGCTACCTCCCGATGCCGACCGTGGAGAAGGAGGACCTGACCACCTACCTGGACGGGATCGCCTCGAAGAAGCAGAAGGGCTACTGGGCCAATGCGGACGCCTACACGATCAGTCTGCTCAAGGCCTGGTGGGGAGACGCCGCCACCGAGGAGAACGACTGGGGTTACGGCTACCTGCCGCGGCTGACCGGACCACATGGGACCTATCAGACGGTCGAGGGCATGCTGGCCGGGGAGGTCGAGGGCTATTTCATCCTCGGACAGAACCCTGCCGTGGGTTCCGCCAACGGCCGCATGCAGCGGATGGGCATGGCGAACCTGAAGTGGCTCGTGGTCCGAGACTTCCAGCTGATCGAGTCGGCCACCTGGTGGAAGGACGGTCCGGAGATCGAGACCGGCGAGCTGCGCACCGAGGACATCGAGACCGAGGTGTTCTTCTTCCCCGCGGCGAACCATGTGGAGAAGGCCGGCACCTTCACCCAGACCCAGCGGCTGGTGCAGTGGCGTCACCAGGCGGTCCAGCCGCCCGGGGACGCGCAGAGCGAGCTGCAGTTCTTCTACGAGGTCGGCCAGCGCATCCGCGCCCGCCTGGCCGACTCCACTGATCCGCGAGACCGTGCCCTGCTGGACCTGACCTGGGACTACCCGGTGGACGAACATGGCGAACCGGAGGGGGATGCCGTGTTGCAGGAGATCAACGGACGGCACCTGACCGGTCCCGACGCCGGCAAGCACCTGTCCACGTTCAATGAGATGAAGGCGGACGGCTCCACCGAGGGCGGTTGCTGGATCTACACGGGCGTCTACGCGGACGGCATCAACCACGCCGCGGACCGGGAGCCCGGTGTGGCGGAGAACCCGGCCGGCAAGGAGTGGGGTTGGGCCTGGCCGGCCAACCGCCGCATCCTCTACAACCGCGCCTCTGCGGACCCCGAGGGCAAGCCGTGGAGCGAGCGCAAGAAGCTCGTCTGGTGGGACGAGGAGCAGGGCCGCTGGGTCGGCAACGATGTGCCCGACTTCCCGGTCACCCTGGCTCCCGGCACCATGCCGGATCCGGAGGCCGGCGGCCCTGACGCCCTGGCCGGGGATGACGCGTTCATCATGCAGGCCGATGGCAAGGGCTGGCTGTTCGCTCCGAAGGGCATGGTGGACGGACCGTTGCCCACGCATTACGAGGCCCAGGAGTCGCCGGTCCCGAATGTGATGTACGCGCAGCAGCACAACCCCACCCGGGTGACCGTGCCGCGTTCAGACAACTACAGCAAGCCCAGTGCCGGGATGCCCGGCGCGGACGTGTATCCGTTCCTCTTCACCACCTACCGGCTGACCGAGCACCACACGGCCGGCGGTATGAGCCGCTGGCTGCCCTACCTCTCCGAGCTGCAGCCCGAGATGTTCTGCGAGGTGTCTCCGGAGCTGGCGGCCGAGCGGGGGCTGGAGCCCTATGGCTGGGCGACCATCGTCTCGGCGCGGGCGGCCATCGAGGCGAAGGTGCTCGTCACCGAACGCATGCGGCCGTTGAGGATCGGAGGAGCGGACGGGCAGACCGTCCACCAGATCGGTCTGCCCTACCACTGGGGCGTGGGCGGCAACGCCGTGGTCAGCGGGGATTCCGCCAACGACCTGATCGGTGTGACGCTGGATCCGAACGTGCTCATCCAGGGTTCCAAGGTGGGTGCCTGTAACATCATCCCGGGCCGCCGTCCCCGCGGCACCGACCTGTTGGACTTCGTCGCCGGCTACCAGCGGCGGGCGGGCCTGACGGTCGACAGCGGCAACGAGGGCGTCACGGGATCCGGTGAGGACGCCGGGCCGGCGGCTGACCCGATGGCACCGCCCGAGATGACGAGCGCACGGCCGCACCCGGCCGCGGACGGGCCGGTGGTGCCGCACGATCCACCGGGTCCGCTCGGACAGCAACCCAGTCACCAACCCGGACACCAACCCCCGGCCACCGAACCACGCACAGGAAGGGAGGACTAGATGGTGCAGATGACCCAGGGCCCGGATGCGACTGTAGAGGGCAACCCCACGGCGGACGCCCACTACGAGCACCCGCACCCGCGCAAGGGCTTCTTCACGGACACCTCCATCTGCATCGGCTGCAAGGCCTGCGAGGTGGCCTGCAAGGAGTGGAACCGCAATCCGGTCGACTCGGACTACACGCTCTCCAACTCCTCCTTCGACAATTCCGAGGGCCTCGGGGCGGACACCTGGCGCCATGTGGCGTTTGTCGAGCAGGATCGGCAGCGCGTGGAAGAGGCCCGCGAATCCGGACGCGCGCTGGTCAGCCTGGGCATGCCTACCCTTCGGCGGGCGCCCGGAAGCGGGACCGGGGGAGTGGACGACGCCGGCGCCATCCGTCCCAGCGCCCGCACCGGTGCCCGCTCGGGTCCGTTGGACGGCCCGATCGACTCCAGCCTGGCCGTCGGTCTGCAGGCCGGACCCGATATGGGCGGTTTGGACGTGCTGTCCTCCCTCGGCTCGGCGGTTGATTCCTCGGCCGTGGACACCACCCCGCCGGACACTCCCGAGTTCCGTTGGCTGATGTCCTCGGACGTCTGCAAGCACTGCACCAACGCCGGTTGCCTGGACGTGTGCCCCACCGGCGCGCTGTTCCGCACCGAGCACGGCACCGTGGTGGTCCAGGACGATGTCTGCAACGGCTGCGGCACGTGCGTGGCCGGTTGCCCGTTCGGCGTGATCGAGCGCCGCAAGGACGGCATCGCCCAGCCCAAGACGGACCGGTCACCGGCGCCGGGCGTGCACGCTGAGAAGCCGTCAAAGGCAGAGAAGCCGAAGAAGAACAAGAATTCCGGCGTCGCGCAGAAGTGCACGCTCTGCTACGACCGCATGACGGACGGGCAAACCCCCGCCTGTGCCCAGGCCTGCCCCACCACCTCCATCCGGTATGGCGAGCGGGAGGACATGGTCGCCTCCGCTCAGGAGCGGGTGGCCCAGCTCCACGCGCAGGGCCGCACCGAGGCCCGCCTCTACGGCGCGAACCCGAAGGACGGGGTCGGAGGCACCGGTTCCGTGTTCCTGTTGCTGGATGAGCCCGAGGTCTACGGCCTGCCACCGGACCCCCGGGTCCCCACCCGGGATCTGCCCCGGATGTACGCCCGCGCCGGGATCGCCATGGCCGGCATGGTCGCCGCCGCGGGACTGGCGTTCCTCGGTGGAGGTCGCCGGTGACGACCTCCGAGTTCGACAGCTACCGTCCGCCCGAGGAACCTCGCCGGCGCCGGCGCAGGAACCACCAGGACAGCCCGGGTCAGGGCAACCGCCGGCACCGCAGTGGCCTGGCCCTGTCCACCTCGGACGGCGGCCGCGAGATGGCCATGGTGCCCGAACCACAGTTCAGCAACACCGCATCCCACTCCTACTACGGCCGTCCCATCGTCAAGGCCCCGCCCTGGGACGAGCGCGTTGCCGCTTACCTCGTGTGCGGCGGCATCGCCGGAGGATCCTCTCTGCTGGCCTTCGGTGCCCAGCTGACCGGCCGTGAGGTGCTGCGCCGGAACACGCGCATTACCGCGCTGGCCGCGGCCGGCGTCGGCGCTGTGGCTCTCGTGGCGGATCTCGGACGCCCGGAGCGGTTCTACAACATGATGCGCACCGTGAAGCTGTCCTCGCCGATGAGCCTGGGCTCTTGGGTGCTGGCCGGATTCAGCACCGGTGCCGGTGTGGCCGCTGCGGCGGACGTGGACCGGATGCTGGGGGAGACGCTGCCCCTCGGGCCGTTGCGCGGCATACTGCGGGCCGTCGAGGCGCCGGCCGGCGGACTGGCCGCGCTGCTCGGGGCCCCGCTGGCCGGGTACACCGCGGTGTTGCTCTCGGACACCGCCATGCCCACCTGGAACGATGCGAAGGAGGATCTGCCGTTCGTGTTCGTCAGTTCCGCCTCCATCGCCGCCTCCGGGATGGCGATGATCACGACGCCGGTGGGCCAGACCGCGCCCGCCCGGGCTCTCGCGGTGCTCGGCGTGGTGGCGGATGTGGCCGCCACCCGCTACATGGAGGCCCGGATGGACCCGGTCGCGGTGGAGCCGCTGGAGACCGGCCGCCCCGGGATGCTGATGAAGTGGAGTGAACGGCTGGCGATCGCCGGCGGCATCGGTACCCTGCTGGGCGGCCGCAACCGCGTGGTCGCCGCGGTGTCCGGCGCCGCCCTGGTGACGGCCTCCGCGTTCACCCGCTTCGGGGTGTTCTACGCCGGCAAGGACTCCGCCCAGGACCCGAGGTACACGGTCGAGCCGCAGAAGCGGCGCCTGGCCGCACGCCGTCGGGCCGGCATCACGGACGACTCGATCACGACCGTCCGCTAGCGGCCGACCCTTCGAATCACCGGGTGGCAAGGCGTACGGTGTTGCACATCACACCATCTGTCCTCGTCACCGCAAGGAATCCCATGGTCACCAAAGACCCCACCAGCCGGCTCAACGCCCGCGTCATCGGCATCTGCATCGCCGCTGCGCTGGGCGGTTTCCTGTTCGGCTTCGACACCTCGGTCATCAATGGCGCCGTCGATGCCCTGTCCGAACAGTTCTCGCTCGGGGCAGGACTGACCGGTTTCGCCGTGTCCTCGGCCCTGATCGGCTGCGCCGTGGGCGCCTGGTTCGCCGGGCCCGTGGCCAACCGGCTCGGCCGTGTGCCGGTGATGCTGCTGGCCTCCGTGCTGTTCCTGGTGTCCGCGATCGGCTCCGGCCTGGCCTTCGGCGTCTGGGACCTGATCGTCTGGCGCGTGATCGGGGGCTTCGGCGTGGGAGCAGCCTCGGTAATCGCCCCGGCCTACATCGCCGAGGTCAGCCCCGCCGGAGTCCGTGGCCGCCTGGGCTCCCTCCAGCAGCTGGCCATCGTCACCGGCATCTTCGCGGCACTGCTCTCCGACGCGATGTTCGCCAACCTGGCCGGAGGCGCCGCCGAACCGTTCTGGTGGGGGTTGGAGGCCTGGCGGTGGATGTTCATGGCGGAGGCCGTTCCGGCGGTCCTCTACGGGATCTTCGCCTTCCGACTGCCCGAGTCGCCGCGGTTTCTGGTCGCGCGGGGAAAGCTGGACCAGGCCGCCCAGGTGCTCTACGACTTCACCGGGGTGGAGCAGGTCAACCTGAAGATCCAGGAGATCCAGGGCACCTTGGACTCCGAGAAGCGGGAGTCCCTGCGGGATCTGGCAGGGCCGTTGATGGGCCTGAAGCCGATCGTATGGGTCGGCATAGCGCTCTCGGTGTTCCAGCAGTTCGTGGGCATCAACGTGATCTTCTACTACTCCACCACTCTCTGGAGGTCCGTCGGATTCGAGGAATCGGATGCCCTGACCGTCTCCGTGATCACCTCGGTGACGAACATCGTGGTGACGATCATCGCGATCCTGCTGGTGGACAAGGTCGGCCGCCGGCCCATGCTGCTCGTGGGGTCCCTCGGCATGGCCGTCTCCCTGGCCCTGATGGCCGTGGCGTTCTCCTTCGCGACCACCACCACGGCTCCGGACGGCACCACCAGTGCCGAGCTCGGCGGGGCCTGGGCCACGGTGGCGCTGCTGGCGGCCAACGGTTTCGTGGTGTTCTTCGGCGCCACGTGGGGGCCCCTGGTCTGGGTCCTGCTGGGGGAGATGTTCCCCAACCGGATCCGCGCCGGTGCCCTGGCGGTGGCGGCCGCAGCCCAGTGGGCGGCCAACTTCGCCGTGTCCACCACATTCCCGATGCTGGCCGACGCGGGGCTGAGCCTGGCCTATGGTCTCTACGCGGCCATGGCCGCGCTCTCCTTCATCTTCGTCTGGCGCTTCGTCTCGGAGACCAAGGGCCGGGAACTGGAGGAGATGACCGACTCGGTCAACGTACGGCGATCCCGGACCCGCGCACCGTCTCGCCGATGACCGGATAGCCGGGCACCTCACCGACCACGAGCAGGCCGCCCGAGGTCTGTGCATCGGCCAGGAGCAGCAGGTCGTCCTCGGTGATGCCGGGTCCGGTGGTGAGGTGCGGCCGCACCCAGTCCAGGTTGCGGCGGGTGCCGCCCGAGACGTAGCCGTCCCGCAGCGCCTCGGCGGCCCCCTCGATCAGGGGCACGGCGGCGCGGTCGATCACGGCGCCGACGCCGGAGGCCCGGGCCATCTTGTGCAGGTGTCCGAGCAGCCCGAAGCCGGTGACGTCCGTGGCGGCGGTGCGGCCCGCGGCGAGGGTGGCCTCGGCGGCGTCCTTGTTCAGGGAGGTCATCGACTCGATGGCAGCCGGGGAGGGCTCGCCGGTCTGCTTCACCCGGTTGTTCAACAGCCCGACGCCGATCGGCTTGGTGAGGGTGAGCGGCAGCCCGGGCTGAGCGGCGTCGTTGCGCAGCAGCCGGTCCGGATGGGCGGTGCCGGTCACGGCCATGCCGTAGATCGGTTCGGGGTTGTCGATGGTGTGGCCGCCGATGACGGGGGTGCCGGCGAGCTGGGCCACGTCGAGACCTCCGCGGAGCACCTCGGTCAGGACCTCCATCGGCAGCACGCCCCGGGGCCAGCCCACGAGGTTGATCGCGACCACGGGGGTGCCGCCCATCGCGTAGATGTCGGATAGCGCATTGGCGGCGGCGATCCGGCCCCAGTCGTAGGCGTCATCCACCATGGGGGTGAAGAAGTCCGCGGTGGACAGGACAACCAGCCCGTCCCGGACCAGCACGGCGGCGGCATCGTCACCGTCGTCCAGGCCCACGATGACACCGGGATTCGTCTGGCCGCCGAGCCCGCGGACGGCCTCCTCCAACTCGCCCGGCGGGATCTTGCACGCGCAGCCGCCGCCATGGCCGTACTGGGTGAGCCGGATCTGGGACATGTCGTCACGAGTGGTCGCGTTGGGCTCCATGGCCACACCCTAGCCCGCTCCCTGATCCGCTGCCTGACCTGTTGCCTGACCCGTTGCCCGGTCTGTTGCCTGGTGCGTTGCCCAGCCCGCTGCCCGGCCCGCTGTGGATCTGCTGGTAGTTTCAGGGACGGAAGCGTCTGTGTCCTGGTGGTCACCCCGGTCTTCAAAACCGGTGAGACCGAGTATCTCGGTCTGGCGGGTTCGATTCCCGTCCGCTTCCGCCAACGTCACCCCACGCCCGCCGGCACGGCCTGGTCGATCACCATCACCGCAGGGCGGTACCGGAAGGAGAACCCGTGACCGCTGTATCACCGGGGCGCTCGGAGGATCCCCGGCGCCGGATCCCGCGAACGGACACCCTGCTGGCCCTGCCGGAGGTCGTCGACGCGCGGTCCCGCCTCAGCGAGGCGGTTCTCCGGTCGCTGATCACGCAGGCCCAGTCCCGCGCCCGGAGCGGAGAGATCACCCCAGAGGACGTGCCACCGGCCGTCCGCGCCGCCGTCGCCTCCCGGACCGCCACCACCCTCCGGCCGGTCCTCAACGCGACCGGTGTGGTGGTCCACACGAACCTGGGCCGGGCCCCGCTGCCGCCCGCCGCCGTGGAGGCCCTCGTCGCCTCCAGCGGCTACGTGGACGTCGAACTGGATCTCATGAGCGGGCAGCGCGCGAAACGTGGCACCGGCACCCGGCAGGCCCTGCTCGCCGCAGTCCCCGCTGCCGTGCACAAGGCCATCCCGGAAGGCCTGGACGCCCTCGTGGTCAACAACGGGGCCGCGGCCCTCGTCCTGGCCACCACGGCCCTCGCCGGGACCGGGGAGCTCATCGTCAGCCGCGGCGAACTCGTGGAGATCGGTGCCGGATTCCGCCTGCCTGATCTCATCGCCTCTACCGGGACCCGGCTACGCGAGGTCGGCACCACCAACCGCACCCACCGGGCCGACTATGCCGACGCCATCGGCCCGCAGACCACCGGGCTGCTCAAGGTCCACCCCAGTAACTTCCGCGTCGACGGCTTCACCTCCTCCGTCTCGATCGAGGAACTGCGCTCGCTGATTGACGAGGCGGCGGCCGAGGGCGCCGACGGCCGGTCGTTGCCACTCATCGTGGACATCGGCAGCGGCCTCTTCTCACCGGACCCCCTGTTGCCGGACGAACCGGACCTGGCCGGAGCCCTGACCGCAGGCGCCGACGTCGTGATCGCCAGCGGGGACAAACTGCTCGGCGGGCCGCAGGCCGGGATCCTGCTGGGCCGCAGCCGCACCATCCAGCGGCTGGCCACGCACCCGCTCGCCCGCGCCGTGCGGGCGGACAAGCTGACCCTGGCCGCGTTGGAGGCCACCCTCACCGGCGGGCCCAGCCCGGTCACCCGATCCCTGCACGCGGACCCCGCGCGCCTGCGCGAGCGCGCGGACCGGCTCGCTGCCGCTGTCGACGCACCGGTGGTGGCGCACGAGGGCCGCGTCGGGGGAGGGGGCGCCCCGGGCGTTCCCCTGGCCGGGTGGGCGGTCCGTCTTCCCGAGGACCTGGCACCGCTGCTGCGCACCGGGGAACCCGCCGTGCTGCCCCGTGTCCATGACGGCGCGTGCCTGGTGGACCTGCGCTGCATCCCCGAGCCCGACGACGGCCGGCTGGCCGGCGCGGTCCGCGCCGCCCAGGCACTCCTCGCCAGCACCGGCACCAGCACCAGTAGTCGTGGCAGCGCCGGCGATCATCCCGACCAGCCGCTCGGACCCGGGCGCTGACATGTACGTCGTCGCCACCGCCGGGCACGTGGACCACGGAAAGTCCACCCTCGTCCGCGCCCTGACCGGCATGGAACCCGACCGCTGGGCCGAGGAGAAGCGCCGGGGGCTGACCATCGACCTCGGATTCGCCTGGACCCCCCTGCCCTCCGGTGAGGACGTGGCCTTCGTGGACGTCCCCGGCCACGAGCGGTTCCTCGGCAACATGCTCGCCGGCCTCGGCCCGGTCCCGGCCGTCTGCTTCATCGTCGCGGCGGACGAGGGCTGGCAGGCACAGTCCGCTGACCACCGGGACGCCATCGCCGCCCTCGGGATCGAGCACGGACTCATCGTGATCACCAAGGCGGACCGTGCCCCGGAGCGGGTGGACGCCGTGCTGGCACAGACCCGTGCCGAACTCGCCGGAACCGCGTTGGCCGGGGTACCGGCCGTCGTCGTGTCCGCCGTCACCGGTGCGGGCCTGGAGGACCTGCGGCACCAGCTGGGCCGCGTGCTGGCGGCCCTTCCCGCGCCCGCGGTGGCCGGACGTGTCCGGTTCTGGGTGGACCGCTCGTTCACCGTCAAGGGCTCCGGCGCGGTGGTGACCGGCACCCTGACGGCCGGGACCCTGGCCGAGAACGACCGGCTCGAGGTGCTCGGTGCCGACTCGCCGCGTGCCGTCTCGGTGCGTGCCCTGCACAGCCGCAATCGACCGCACCCATCGATCGGGCCCACCCAGCGCGTGGCCGTGAACCTGCGCGGAACCACCGCCGAGGAGTCCCACCGGGGGGATGCCCTGGTGACGCCCGGAGCCTGGCCGGTGGCCGGCGTCGTGGACATCCGGCGCACCACCGGCGCCGATCTCACGGAGGCGCCCGGGCAGTTGCTGGTGCACATCGGCACAGCGACGGTGCCCGCACACGTGCGGCCCTTCAACGCCGGGCACGCCCGGCTTGTGTTCGAGCGGAATCTGCCGCTGGTGCCGGGAGACCGGCTGGTGCTGCGTGACCCCGGCAGCCGTGCGGTGTTCGGTGGTGCCCAGGTGCTGGACGTGGACCCGCCGGAACTCACCCGGCGCGGGGCCGGTACCCGGCACGCGGCCTACCTGGAGACGGTGCCCGACGGCGGCGACGCCCGGCTCGAGGTCGTGCGGCGGGGTGCGGTGCGGGTGGGGTTCCTCCAACGACTCGGACTGGTGGGTCCGGAGGCGGGGGCGTCGGGTGAAGAGAACGGGAATCCGGCGAACGTCCGGGTGTTCGGCGACTGGTGGGTCCACGCCCCCGTGATGGACCGGTGGGCCGCACGACTGCGGGATGCCGTGGAGTCGTTGGCTGGCAGTGACCCTCTGGCCGCCGGATTGAGCCGGGGTGCGGCGGCCGCTCTGCTTGAGGTGGACTGGGACGACACCCTCCTGAACGCCGTCGTCGCTGAGGCAGGTATGGAACAGCAGGGTGGCTACATCCGCCTGCCCGGTCACGGCGCAGTGCTGGGACCGGCGGAACAGGCCATCGCCACCCTTGAACACCGCCTCCTGGCACAGCCCTTCGACGCCCCCGAGGGTGACGACCTCACTGCCCTGGACCTTGGCGCCAAAGTGCTGGCGGCCGCCGAACGAGCCGGCCGGATCCTGCGGCTGGACGGTTCAGTGGTGCTGCTGCCCACTGCCCCGGCCCTGGCGATGCGCGAACTGGCCCGGCTCGAGCAGCCCTTCACCACCAGCCAGGCCCGTCAGGCGCTGGGGACCTCCCGGCGGGTGGCGGTCCCGCTGCTCGAGCACCTCGACTCCCGCGGCTGGACCCGCCGGGTGGACGGCAGCCACCGTGAGATCGTCCGATAGCCTCAGAACCCCCGGTGGTCGACCTCACCGGAGTAGCGGTCCAGGGCCGAGGCCGAAGGGAGCTCGTCCCCCCACGCGTCGTACCGTCCTCGGTGCGCATCGTCGTCCCACTGGCCATACCGCTCGTCATACCGCTCACCGTAGTGCTCTCCGTCCCACCGGACCGGCGGCTCCGTCCCGAGGAGAGTCGCCAGTGAACCGTCCAGCCGGTCCCGAGCCCGGTCGGCCAGTCGGCCCAGCAGGCCTCGTTCACTGATCTCCTTCGCCAGGATCAGCCTGAGGTCTGAAGGCACGGATTCACCGGTGTCCACGAGGGCGGCAGCCACCGCGAGGAGATGATCCTCGGGAAGTGCACCGATGCCGACGACCCGGGCGTTTTCCAGCATCCTCTCGCGGGAGTGCCGTTCAGCCTCGCACCGAAGCTCCCAGTCCGATTTCGGTTGTTCGGCCATGGCTGCCAGCCAGTCGTAGTCATTGTCCTTGTTGAGCTGCCTGAGGCGCAGCAGCACCACGTCCGCCGTCAGGTGGCGTTCGTCGGCAGGCAGCATGCGCCGCAGCTGGTTGCGCAGTCCGTTGACGCTGCGGCCGATCCGTTCGGCGATCTCCTCGAGGGCGCACCCTTCGCTCACGGCCTGCATCACCTCGGCGAAGTCCTGCTCGGTCCACGGCTGTCCATGGCGGATTGGGGAGATGGCTCGGTGGTCCACGTTGGTCATGTCACCCACTGTGCCGTGGTCCGCCACAGTGCAGGGACGGGCAGCCGGTGCCCTGTGGACGCAATGACCCAGACGGCGCCCTGTGGAGTGGTGGCCGGGCCCGACCGGTACACTCTTCGGGGCGCACATCGCGCCCCCACGAAACCGAGGTCCCACCACCGTGCTCCTGAATCCCGTCGTCGTCTCCGTCGTGGTCCTAGCGGCCCTGAGCCTGGCCCGGGTGAACGTGATCGTCGCCCTGCTCATCGCGGCACTGGTGGCCGGGCTGATGTCCGGACTGAGCGTGGAGGACACCATGTCCACGCTCGTCGGCGGGCTGGGCGGCCAGGGGGAGACGGCGTTGAGCTACATCCTGCTCGGCATCCTCTCGGTCATGGTGGCCCGCTCCGGCATCACGGAGAAGCTCATCCGCTGGATCCTGCCGCGGATTCAGGGCAAGCGGGCCATGACCCTGTTCGGGATCGCCGGACTGGCCTGCTTCTCCCAGAACCTCGTTCCGGTCCACATCGCCTTCATCCCCATCCTCATCCCGCCGCTGCTGACGGTGTTCAACCGGATGAAGATCGACCGCCGGGCCGTGGCCACCGCCCTGACCTTCGGACTCAAGGCGCCCTACATGCTGATCCCGCTCGGGTTCGGGCTGATCTTCCAGAACATCATCGTGGGGGAGATGGCCGCCTACGGCATGACGATCGAGCTGGCCCAGATCCCGCTGGCCATGGCCATCCCCGTGGCCACCATGGTGGTCGGCCTCGTCATCGCGATCCTGGTGACCTACCGGCGTCCGCGCGAGTACCGGGACGCCGCGCCGGACCTCGGGGTCGCGGCCTTCGGCACGAACGGCGCCTCTGGATCGGACACGGGGTGGACGCGCCAGCACATCGTCGTACTGATCGCGCTCGCGGTCACCCTCGTGCTCCAACTGGTGTTCGGCTCTCTCGTCATCGCCGCACTGGGCGGGGTGCTCATCATCTTCATCTTCCGCGGGGAGAGGTGGCGGGCCTCGGATGAGCTGGCCCACGGCGGCGTGACGATGATGGGCACCATCGCCTTCATCATGCTGGTGGCCTCCGGCTACGCCTCCGTGCTCACGGAGACCGGCTCCGTGGAATCACTCGTCGCCTCGGCCACGGCGTGGATCGGGGACAGCCAGCTGCTGGCTGCCGTGGTGATGATGACGGTGGGCCTGCTCGTGACGATCGGCATCGGTTCGTCCTTCGGCACCATCCCGATCCTGGCCGCGATCTTCGTGCCGCTGTGCGCCGCCGTCGGGTTCACCCCGTTGGCCACCGCGGCCTTGGTGGGCGCGGCCGGAGCCATCGGCGACGCCGGCTCGCCCGCCTCGGACTCGACGCTCGGCCCCACCTCGGGACTGAACGTGGACGGCCAGCACCACCACATCTGGGACACGTGCGTGCCCACCTTCGTGCACTTCAACATCCCACTGTTCTTCGGCGGGATCATCGCCGCGATGGTGCTGTAGCCGTCTCGCGGACGGTGGCTCGTCAGGTCAGTTCCCTGCGCATCACCGGGTTCTCAAACATGGAGCGGGTGCCCACGAACGCCATGGTGAGGTCCATGCGTCCCGCGGGAACCACCGGATAGGCCTCGACGGCGGGTGCGCCCCGGGACGCGGCGAAGTCCTCGAAGCGATCGGGGGTGACCGGATGGGTCTCCCAGAGGGACTCCGTGTCGTTCGCGGGGGAGTCGGACGTGGTGGTGGACATGGCGGAGGGCCTCTCATCGTCACCACCAACCATGGTGCGGAGGGGGCCCGGATGTCCAGATCCCACCGGACGGTCCGCCGGTCTGAGGATGTCCGCGATCTGCGATCCGTTCGCTCTGACGTCACGGTGCTGAGGCCTGGTGCGAGGTGATGACAAGCGCTACTTTAACCTCGCATGTAGTGACAGAACCTCCTCCATCAGTCCTCGGAGGGGATTGCAGACGCTCGCGGCCGGTACCCCTCATGCCGTCGAGTGCATCGCGGCCGTCTCGGCTACCGACGTCCGTCGAGGCCCCGCCAGCGTCGTCGTTCCGACCCTCGTCCTGTACGGCGACGATGAACAGATCGTCCCGTTCGAGACAGCAGGGAGCTCTCCCCACAGCTCGTGCCCGGCGCACGACTCCTCCTGCACATCTGAGCACGGCCACCCGAAAGGTCATCGTCATCATGAGCACCCTTGAATCACCCGACACGATCGTCCTCGTGCACGGCCTGTGGGTCACCCCCCGCAGCTGGGAGGGCTGGAAGGCCCGCTACGAGTCTGCGGGCTATAGCGTCATCACCCCGGCATACCCGGGGTTCGAGATCGAGGTCGAGGCACTCCGCGAGCATCCCGAGATCATCGCCGACCTCACCGTCCCCGAGACCCTGGAGCACCTCAGCAGTGTCATCGAGGCGCTGCCGAAGCCCCCTGTCATCATGGGCCACTCCTTCGGGGGGCTGCTCACACAGATGCTCCTGGCCCGTGGGTTGGGGGCGGCCGGGGCCGCCATCAACTCTGCCCCCACCGAGGGCGTCCGCGTCACTCCGCTCTCCCAGGCACGGTCGCTGTTCCCGGCGCTGAAGAACCCGGCCAACTTTCGCAAGGCGGTCGGGTTCACCCCTGAGGAGTGGCACTATGCGTTCACCAACACCCTCAACCGGGAGGACTCAGACGCCGCGTACGATCGCTACGCGATCGCTGCACCCGGCAATTGGGTCTGGGCCTACGGTCTGCTGGCGAACTTCCAGCCCGGTCACCAGGCAACGTGGGTCGACTACTCCGTTGACCGGGCCCCGCTGCTGTTCATCGGCGGGAGCAAGGATCACATCATGCCTCCCTCGGTCAACAGGTCCAACGCCAAACACTGGGGGAAGTCTCCGGCGCTCACCGAGTACCACGAGTTCGATGGCAGGGGCCACTGGACCTGTGCGGAGCCCGGCTGGGAAGAGGTCGCCGACTACGCGCTGACGTGGACACTCGAGCATGCGCGGACTGGTATGGGCCGGGCGATGGCCTGACCCCTCGCCGCCGACTATTGGGTGGTGAACGGCAGGACCAGCCGGGACGGGTGCTCGGCATCCCGGTAGATCTTGTGCGTCACCGGCCGGCCCACCGGCAGGTGGAAGGCGTCCGGGGGCAGCAATGAGTTGTGCTCATCCGCCAGGGGCTCCGCGTTGGACAGTTCGGCCGTGAGCCGGTGGCCCGGCATGAAGGTGGCCGCGAACGGGTAGAGACGGATCACGTACTCCTCGATCGTTCCCGGTTCCACCGGTACGGACCGCGTGTGCGGGTGCCGCGGATCGCCCTCGGAGGTCCGTGCCTCGTCCAGCTCGCGGTGGGAGGCCTTGAGGTAGCCGGTGGTGATCAGCTGGCGCTTGCCGGTCGGAGCGTAGTCCCACAGGCGCAGGATGAAGTTGGTGTCCGGCTGGTCGATCTCCGCGAAGAGGTGTGCGGCGCCTGTGCCGATCATCTCGACCGGCTCCTCGAACACCGGGGTGGACCAGCTGAGGATCTGGACATCGTCCGTCACGGTCAGCGGGGCCTGGTAGAAACCGTCCGGGTGGGCGTACTCGGTGCCCATCAGCTCCCGCTCGGTGGAGAGCTTGTGGCGCGGGCGCAGGTACAGCGGCCGGTGCTCGACCGGCTTGGGCGGCCACTGGTCGGCGGTGACGACCTCGCGGGAGCCCTCCACGAACACGTCCACGGCCGGCTCGTCCATGATCCCGTTGTCGATGCCCTTGAGCCAGTAGTCGTACCAGCGGAACATCTTGTCGTGCTCCTCCACGAAAGGCCGCGACTGCATGGGCGGGTAGGAGCCGATGGTCAGCTTCTTCGGGCCCTGCACGCGGTCGAAGACCTCGATGGTGCTGTCCAGCGTCCACCCGCGGCCCTGATCCAGCTGCAGCCAGACCGGGATGTCGATCTGGTCGGCAAGCTCGTTGGGGTTGCGCTCCTCGTACCACTCGCCGTCGAACTGGTTCATCACGATGTCGAACCAGGCCTCGTGGTTCTTCGGGTAGTTCAGCACGTGGACCAGGTTCGGCCAGCCGGCCACGTCCGGGTCCGCGAGCCGCTCATCCACCTTGGCCTTCAGCTCCTCGGGGCTGAACTCCTCGATCATGCGGGACTTCACGCCGTCGGTGAAGGCCCAGCCCGAGTCGCCGCCCCGGCCCTCGCGGGCGGCCCGGGGCATGAACCACATGATGCCGCCGTGGTACGTGGTCTCATAGAAGTCGTAGTGACCGCCGGAGACGAAGATCGCCTTCAGCGAGGGCGGGCGCTCGGCCGCGGCCAGGACCTGCATAGAGCCGAAGTAGGAGATGCCGACCATGCCCACGTTGCCGTCACACCAGGGCTGCGCGGCCACCCACTCGATGAAGTCGTAGGCGTCCTCGCCCAGGGAGACCCCGCCGGCGTTGTAGTTGCCGATGTGCTCTCCGCCGGAGCCGCCGGATCCGCGCAGGTCGCCGATCACGTGGACGTAGTCCTCGTTGACGATCCGGGCGATGTCACCGGCCTCGATGCAGCCGTCCCACATCGGGGAGGGGCGCCGCTGGGGCGGGGTGGTCAGGGCCAGCGCCTGCAGCTCCTTGCCGTAGGGGCTCAAGGCCACCAGGGCCGGGCGCGGCTTCTGCTCGGTTCCCTCGTAGGCATCCGCCACAAGCTCGAGCCCGTCCCGCATGGGGACCTGCAGGTCCTTGCGGATGGTGATCGGCGTGCCGCCGGCGTTCCAGGTGAGGTTCTCCGTCATGGGGTGGACTCCTTCTCAGCGTGGGGTCACCGTTCCAGCGGGTGATCGTGATCTCCCCGGGTCGTGACATGCACATATTATTATACTAAAGTTGAGTGGGCAAGACCACAGGCGGGACGGTGCCCGGTAGGGTGACCGGACCTCCGTGCCATCTCGTTGCGTCCCTGACGGGGCGCCCGACGACAAGGATCCTCAGATGTCCGCACCGGTTGCCATCCACCCGCTGGTCTCCCCCTGGGGCCGGTTCGGGCTCTACAGCTTCTTCATCGACGCCCCGGAGCCCGCCATCGTGGACACCGGCATCACCACCTCGCCGGCCGAGGGCATGGCGCCGGAGCTGGAGAGGCTGGGCCGGAGCATCGAGGAGGTGCGGTGGATCCTGCTGACCCACGGGCACATCGACCACCTGGGCGGGGCGCATGCGCTGTGGGAGCTGACCGGCCGGAAGGCGAAGGTCGTGATCCACGAGGCGGACGCCCCCCTGCTGCGCTCCCGGCGGGCGCACGTGGACGAGTACCTGGCGGGTCGGAACCGGTACCTGAAGAACCCCGCGGGCGAGCAGCAGCAGCTGGCGGCCACGGCGCACGCCATCTCCGGGGAGATGGAGCCGCACGTGCTGGTGCGTGGCGGCGAGGTGCTCGACCTCGGGGGCGTCGCCGTCTCCGTGCGCCACATCCCGGGCCATACGCCGGGTTCGGTGGCGTACGTGGTGGAGGACCAGAACGCCGTCTTCGTGGGCGACGCGGTCCAGGTCCACGGGGCCGCCAACCACTTCCCGGGATATGAGGACCCCGCCGCCTACCGGTCCTCCCTCGAATACCTGAAGGACGAGGTGCGTCCGCAGCGCCTGTATCTCGGCCACCCCTACCGCTCCACCGCGGGGGTCCCCTTCGAGATCGGCATGGACGCGGACACCGCTCGGGCGGCCCTGCAGGAGTCCCTCGAGGTCGAGGCGCGGGTCCGCGAGGCGGCCGTCAGGGCGCTCGACGCCGGCCCGGTCGAGTCCGATTCGCCGTACTCGCCGTTCGCCTCGGTCGCCGAGGACCTCGGCTACACCGGCGACCCGGCCCTGGAACCCTCGCCCTTCTTCACCACCCTCGGCGGCTACCAGCGGGAGCGGGGCGCCGGACGCTAGGCTGGGTGACCATGGCCAACCTCCGAGAAGCGCAAAAGCGTATGACGCGTCAACTCCTACTGGACGCCGGTGTGGAGGTCATGACGGAGAAGGGCTACGGGCCCACCACGGTGGACCAGATCGCCCTGGCGGCCGGCGCCACGCGTGCCACGTTCTACCTGCATTTCACCTCCAAGGCCGAGCTCGTCCGCTTCATCGTGGAGCGTGCCGACGAGCTGCTCACGAGCGCCGACCGGCCGCCGCTGCCGGAGATGGTCGCCTCCAACGATCCGGCGACGATCCGGGCGTTCCTCGGACTCAAATTCGACCAGTGGCCGGAGATCAAGCCGTACATGATGATCTCGCTCCAGGCCGCCGCGGCCGACCCGGAGATCCAGTCGGCCCTGGACGCCTGGCATGACCGGGCCATCGGCGCCATGGAGTCGGGGCTCGATGCCGCCGACCGGTTCGACCCGGCCAGCCGCCGGATCCGCTGTTCGATCGCCTTCGGCCAGCTGATCTTCATGTCCCAGCGCTGGTTCCGCCTGGGCTGGACCATCGACCGGGAGGAACTCCTCGAGCAGATGACCGCTTCCTGGACCGGCCTGCTGTGTGAGGCCGTCTGACGTCCGCCTGAGCATCGGTTGACCACCGCCCCGCCGGAACACGTCCGTCGGGGCGGTGTTGTGTCACTCACACAAATCACTTGACAGTCTGTCTCGTGAGTGGTGATACTGATCACGAGCACCCGTGGCGCCCGCCACCCTCCGGCTCCCACCGTCTCCCAGGAGTCCCCATGACCACCCCCACCGAGGATCGGACCGTGTCCGGTCCTGCCGCATCCGGTCCAACCCCTGCCGGACCGGATGCACCTCGCCTGACGAAGATCAACGGAACGATCTTCGCGGCCGCCGTCGCCGTCCTGGTCGCCCAGCTGGCCAACGCCCTGCCCGGCGCCCTCAACGGCACGTTCCAGCAGTACTTCGGCACGGTCGGATCCCAGCTGACCTGGATCACCGCCGGGTTCATGATCCCCGTGGTGGTCTTCGAGCTGACCTTCGGCATGCTCGGTGACCGGTTCGGCTACCGCCGCCTGACGATCATCGGCGCCGTGGTGCTCGCCATCGGCTCCCTCGTCTGCGCGCTCGCCCCGTCCGTCCAGATGATGTGGGTCGGATCGGCCATCAACGGCCTCGGCGCCGGGGCCATGTACCCGGCGTCGCTGGCCCTGGTCGCCGCCGTGACGGTCACCCCGCAGCAGCGGGCCCGGGCCATCGCCGTCTGGGCGGGCTGCCTGTCCGCCGGCGGCATCGTCGCCCCGCTGCTGGGAGGTGGGTTCGCGCAGGCCGGCGCCTGGCAGTGGTCCTACGGCGTCGTGGTCGTCCTGGGCCTCGCGGTGGTGGCGACGTGCCTGGCGTTCTCCGCCGAGTCGACCTCTCAGTCCGGGCGGCGCATGGACCTGTGGGGCCAGATCACCTTCGCGCTGGGCCTGATCCTGGTGCTGTTCGGCCTGGTCCAGGGGCCGGAGTCCGGCTGGGGCACCCCCTCGGTGATGTACAGCCTGGTGGCCGGTGTCATCCTGCTGGCCGTGTTCGTGGTCATCGAGACCCGCGTGGAGCACCCGCTGCTCAAGCTCTCCCTGTTCCGCAACGTGAACTACTCGATCACCTCGATCATCGCCGTGGTGGGCATGTTCGCCTTCCTGGGCATCTGCTTCTCCTTCTCCATGTGGCTGGGCCCGGTCCAGCACCAGAACCCGATCAACATCGGCCTGCTGTTCCTGCTGCTGCAGGGTCCCGCGTTCGTGCTGATCCCGCTCATCTCCTGGCTGATGACCCGCGTGGCGGACCGCTGGATCCTCACGGCCGGACTCGGCCTGCTGGCCCTGGGCGGCCTGCTCGGGGCCACCACCCTGGACGCCACCGACCACTCCATGGGGCAGTTCCTGCTGCCGGCCCTGTTCACCGGTCTCGGCTTCGCCTTCACCCTGAGCCCCATGACGGCGCTGGCCATCAACACGGTGCCCCGGGAGCTGGCCGGCATGGCCAGTGCCACCACCAACCTGCTGCGGGACCTCGGCTTCGCCCTGGGCCCGGTCCTGGTCGGTGCCGTGGCCCTGTCCGGCGCGGCCGGTCAGCTGGGTGCCTCCCTGGCCACCTCCACCCTGCCGGCGGACCAGTTGGGGCCCGCCCAGGGCATCTTCGAGGCAGGCGGACCGTTCGCCCTGAACTCCATCCCGGCGGACGCCCCCGGCGGCGCGGCCGCGGAACTGGCCCTGCAGGCGCTCGGCAGCGGCTTCGGCACGGCGTTCCTCGTGTGCGCCCTGGCCGCCGCGGCCTCGGCCCTGCTCGTGCTGTTCGGCCTGCGCAGCGCCCCGGAGCCTGTCGCCGAGCAGGAGTTGTTGACTGAGCCGCTGCCCGGAGCCGTGACGGCCCGGCCGGAGGGCGCCAGCGCCCGCTAGCCCTGCACCCCGCCCGGCCTGAAGGCCGGTGGACGACGGCGGCGCCTCCCCTTGCGCAAGGGGAGGCGCCGCCGTCGTGGTGTGGGGATGGTGGTGACGAGTGGGCCGATCAGGCCTGCTGCAGGAAGCGCCCGACCTCGGTGAACGCCTCGTAGAGCTCCGGGATCCAGGCGAAGTTGACCATGAAGCCGTGGTTGGCGCTGCCGTACCGGCTGACGGTGGCCTCCACGCCGGCCTGGCGGAGGCGTGCGGCATAGGCCTCGCCCTCGTCCCGCAGCGGGTCGAACTGGGCGGTGATGATGAGGGCCTTCGGCAGCCCGGAGAGGTCGTCCCGCCGGATGGGGGAGACCAGGGGGTCGGTCGGGTCGGCACCGGAGTCCAAGTAGAAGGAGTTGTGGCCCACCAGCCCAGCGGTCTCCAGGCCGTAGCCGGTGGCGTTCTCCGTTCGGGAGGGGTACCGCGCGGTGCCGGCCTCGGTGAAGTCCAGGTCGACGGAGGGGTAGAGCAGCACCTGATGGGTGATGCCCACGAAGCCCTCGTCCCGGGCCATGCCGGTGACGGCGGCGGCGTAGGTGCCGCCGGAGCTGTCTCCGGCCACCGCGAGGGTGCCGCCGTCCCAGCCCAGCTGCTCGCTGCCATGCTCGGCGGCCCAGCGGACCACGCCGTAGCAGTCCTCCAGACCGGCCGGGAAGGCGTCCTCCGGGACCCGCCGGTAGCCCACGGACACCACGGTCAGGCCGGACTCAACCGACAGTGCCCGGGCGGCGCCGTCGTGGGTGTCCAGGGATCCGGAGAAGAACGCACCGCCGTGGAAGTACACGATCACGCCGCTCCGCTCCCGCTCGTCCGGGGTGTAGATCCGCACCGGGACGTCCCCGTGTGCGGCGGCGGCCACCGCGTCCCTCACCCCGGGCAGTTGCGGGGTGCGCTCGGCCGGTGCGGGCACGCGGGACTCCTCGGCCCCGCGCCAGCCCTCGAGGCTGGGAGCGGAACCGTCGGACGCGGGGATGTGGGCGAGGATCTCGGCGATCTGCGGATGGATCCGGGGGTCGGTCTGGGGCTGCTGGTTCATGGCGGTGATCCTTTCATCGGGGAGACGGGCATGGCGACGGCGCCCTGAGGCTCGATCGGGGTGATCGGGTCAGGGCGCCGTCGCCGAGCGGTACGGGAACTGAGGTGGTCAGTAGTCGATGGCTTCCTTCTCGGGGAAGGCGGTGGTGATGGCGTTGGGATCCCAGGAGGCGCGGGAGATCCTCTGCAGGGCCTGGGTGGGCTCCTTGCGCTCTGCGGTGTAGGCGGCGAGGGCCTCGGCCACCGTGGCGGAGGCGACCAGCTGATCGGCGAGGATGCCGCCGTCGAGCACGGCGGAATTCGCGCCCTGGCCCTGGTGGTGCAGCATGGCGTGCGCGGCGTCGCCGATGAGGGCCACGGACCTGGAGTTCCACACGTCCACCGGGTCGATGTCGTGGGCCGAACGGGCGTTCAGCTGGTCCATGTCCAGCTTCTGCACGATCCGCTTCAGCCGGTCGTCGAAGTTCCGGATCGAGTGTAGGACCTCCTCGCGGGTGACCTGCGGGTTCCAGGAGGAGTCCTCGCTGGGGACGGTGATGTCGAAGGAGACCTGGTTGCGGTGGCGCAGCGGCAGGAAGTAGATCATGCCGTTGGTCTCCTTGTCGATGTACATCCGGAAGGCGTCATCCGTCATCAGCCCCTCGGCATCCTCAGCGTCGATGACGATCCGGTAGGCGTGGCAACGGGCGAAGACCGGCTGGTGGTCCGAGAACAGGGTGCGCACCTTGGACTTGATGCCGTCGGCGCCGATCACAAGGTTCGCGGTGACCTCGGAGCCATTGGTGAAGGTCACGGTGGTGGAATCCCCGTGGTCCTCGATCCTCTCGGCCTTGTGGTTGAGCTTCAGCATGCCCTCGGGCAACAGGCTGGTCAGCACGTCGATGAAGTCGCCGCGGTGGATGAAGCGGGTGCTGTTGTCCTCGCCGTCGTCGTTGAGGTGCGGCCACTCCTCCGAGTGGATCAGGTTGCCCTGGGCGTCGAAGATGTCGTGGGAGGGGGAGGCCGTGGTGACGGCCGCGATGTCCTCGTAGATGCCCAGCTTGCGGAACAGCTTGATGACGGCCGGGCGCAGACCGATGCCCGCACCGACCTCGTGGATCTGCCTGGCCTGTTCGTAGACGGTGACGTTCGCGCCGATCTGGTGCAGGGCCAGCGCGGCGGTGGCACCGGCATACCCGCCGCCGATGATGGCGATATTCAACTTCTGGAGGTCTTCAGCCTTCATGTTCTTCTCTTTCGTGGTTCCGGGTTGTGCCCGTGGGGGAGGCCCGGGAGACGGGGGTCAGGGGTGATCAGTTCTTCATGCCGAGGAATTCGGCGGGGCTGTCCACGAGGAGGTGGTGGAGGGTCTGGTCGTCGATGCCGGCGGCCTTGAGGTCCGGGATCATGTCCTCGAAGAGGTAGTTGACGGTGTGGCCCTTGACACCGGGCCAGCCCAGCGGGCTGCAGTTGGCGTCCACGCCGACCATCAGCTTGTCCGTGTAGCCCCTGTCCACGAGCTTCTTGAAGTGCGCCACGCGCTCGGCGCGCTTGCGGCCCCAGAAGGGTGGGTCCGGTAGCTCGAGGTCGTAGCCGAAGGTGTCGAAGCCAATGCGCCCACCCTGCTCGTAGATGTAGTCGTGAGGGGTGATCGGGGCATTGAGACCGTCGTCAGCGTGGCCGAACAGGACGCGGTCCAGGTCCAGGCCCTCTTCCTTGAAGATGGCCACGGCAGGTTCGGGATCGATGGCCAGGTGCGTGAGGATCGGCACGCCGGACGCGACGGCGGCGCGCGCCCCGGCGCGGTAGATGCGCCGGTCCAGCTCGGTCATCCTCCCGCCACGTGACACGCCGACCTTGATGACGCCGGCCTTGGCGCCGGTGTTGCCGATACCCACGGTGATCTCGTGGATGAACACCCTCGCGAGATAGTCCACGGTGGCCCGGGAGAAGTGGGGCAGGGCGGTGTCCCCGCCCACGAAACCGGTGCAGGCGATGATGTTCACGCCGGTCTTGGCGGAGAGGGATTGGTAGTAGTTCGGATCGCGACCGTTGCAGATACCGGTGACGTCCACGAAGGTCCGCCCGCCGTACTCATGGAACTTTCGCAGCTTCGGCACCGTCTCCTCATAGGCCTGTTCCGGGGTCTTCCACCACTGGGTGTCGAGTTCGGAGCCCGGCATGCCGTAGCCGATGTGTTCGTGGATGGCCACGATGCCCAGTTCTGCGGCCGGGATGGTGCCCAGCACGGTGTTCACTTTGGTCATGGTTCTACCTCTGCTTGCCTCAGGGGTTTGAAAGCTGGTGGGGGTACTCGTCGTCGGCCTGCGTGGTTCCGTGCTCACCGCACGGTGAGCAGCCGGGCGGGGTTGTCCACGAGGATGCACCGGGCGTCCTCGTCGCTGAACCCCTGGCCCTTCAGGAACGGGATGAACGTCTGCAGGACATGGCCATAGGGCAGGTCGTAGTCCGGAAGGCCCTTGGCGACGCCGATCGCGTTGGAGGACAGGATGATCTTGTCGGTGTGGCCGGCGGCGACCAGGTCCAGGACCAGGGTGGCGCGATCGGCGTCGGTGAGGTAGTCGGGGCTGTCGTTCAGGCCCACATGGTCGATCCCCACGAAGGCCCCACGTTCGGCCACCGCAGTGGCGACCTCGGTGACCTTCTCGGCCGTCGCACCCGGGGTGGGCCGGCGGTCCATATCTCCCACGAGCACCCGGTCGGCACCGAGCTGCTCGTCCAGGACGATATCCAGGTCAGGCACGGCATCGGCACCACAGCGGATGGAGACCGGGACGCCGGTGTTCCGGGCCGCGCGGGCGGAGCCGCGGAACAGGGACTCCTCGGTGGCGGTCATGCCTGCCCGGTCGGCAACGGTGGCAACAATTCCGGCAGCCGCGCGGCGCTCGATGCGGGGGACCACCATGCCTTCCGTGACCTCCTGGCCGAAGAGCTTCTCGAACTTCTCCGCCGGCCACGGGGTGGGCGGATTCGTCTGCGGGGTCAGGAAGTACCCGCCCAGCTCCTCCTCCGGGCCCAGGCCGGTCGAGGCGACGATGTGCACGCCAGTGGCCTTGGAGAGGGCTTCGTAGAGCGTCAGATCCCGTCCGTGGAACATCCCGGTGGAGTCGACGATGGTACCTCCGCCGGCCTCACGGAAGGCGAGGACCTTGGCCTCCAGCGCCTCATAGATCTCCGCGCGGTCCATCGAGATGAACGGCGAGTACTGCGCCCCCGGCAGCACCGAGAGCAGGGCCTCATGGACGGCCACGACCCCCAGGTCCCCTGCCGGAACCGGTCCCAGCACCGTGTTGACAGTGGGGGCATGGGGTGCGGAGTGGCGATCCGCCGCGGGGGTTGCCGTCATGGGCACGACCTTTCGTGAGCGCCACGGCTGGTGGCGTAATGTGATCCCGATTACCTGTCCATTAGATTGACACCGTGTCTTGTGAAAGTCAAGCAGGTCACAGCGAGCAGGTCACAGCAAGTAGGTCACAGCAAGTAGGTCACAGCAAGTAGGTCACAGCGGGCGGATCACATCCCGCGGATCAGGGCGAAGGGCTGGGGAGGCGCTCAGCGGCGCTCGACGAACCGGTACTTGAAGTCGTCGGCGCGGTGCACGGCCGAGCGGAAGCCGACCGGCCAGCCGCCAGCGGCGAAGAAAAGGGTCTCGATGGCGAGCAGCGGGCTCCCCACGGCCACCGCGAGGGTCTCGGCCTGGGCGGCGGTGGCCTCCGTGGCCCACACGTCGTGCTCGGCGTGGTCCAGGACGAGGCCGTGGTCACGCTCCAGCAGGGTGAAGGCCGAGCCGTGCTCCTCGAGCTCCGCGGCGGTCGGATCGAAGCCCCGGGGAACCCGCAGGTGCACCTCCGGGCGGGCGATGGGCCGGCCGTCCACCGAGATGAGGCGGGTGATGTGCAGCAACCGATCGTCCGCCGTGATGGATCCGTCGATCAGGGGCCCCGGCCCAGAATCCAGGTTCAGGGCCGACCGCAGCCGATCGGTCGGTTCGGTCCATTCCAGGCCGATGACGGTCGAGGTGGGATTCAGCCCCCGGTCGGCCAGGTAGTCGTGGAGGGCGCCCAGCCGCACATCGGCGGGCCGGTGGACGCGGGACCCGGGGACCGGGAACGTGCCCTTGCCCTGCTTGCGGTAGACGTATCCTTCAGTGGCCAACTCCCGGAGCGCCTGACGAATGGGGGCCAGGCTCACCTCAAAGCGCTTCAGCAACAGGGCTTCGGTCATGGGGGTTTCGGGCCCGGCCGTCCCGTCAGCGATTTCCCGTCTCAGGATGTCCTTGATCTGCCGGTAAAGAGGGAGGCCGGAGGAAGGGTTGAGCTCGGCCGAAGCCATGGGCCGTCCCCTCTCGTGTTGAACCCGATGAATTGCAGTGAAACCTCAGAAAAGTCAACCATAGAACGACGTCGGTGCCCGGGTTCCACGTTTCTCTCTCCCTTCCTCCGCTCTATTCCTCTGCTCTATTGCTCCGCCCTGTCCCCCTGCGGCCTCGCCGGGCCTGCAGTCCCGGTGCCATCATGGGTCCATGGAGATCCGGCTACCGGACGACAGCAACGGCCCGCGCATCGGCATCGTGAAAGAATTCCTGGATCACTGGCCATTGTCCGGCACACCGACGTGACCGACAGGATGTCCGCTGGACGCTGGACGCTGGACGCTGGACGGTGGACGGTGGACGGTGGACGGTGGCTGGCGAGATGGCGGAAGGAACAGCATGAACCACGACCCCGACCGCGGACGTATCGAGGTCATCACCGGTCCGATGTTTGCCGGCAAGACCGAGGAGCTCATGCGCCGGGTCCGGCGGGCCACGATCGCCGGGCTCCGGGTGCTGGTCGTCAACCACGCCCTGGACGACCGGCGCGGTGCGAGCACGGTGTCATCGCACGCAGGCGGCCGGATCCCGGCCCGATCCGTGAACGGCTCGGCGGATCTGTGGAGATTGGTGGACGGAGCCGACGGCCCTGACCGCAATGACGGCACGGGCGGCGGCACCCTCGATCTCCTGGCCATCGACGAGGCCCAGTTCTTCGGAGCGGACCTGGTGCCAGTGGCGATCGATCTGGCGGACCGGGGCGTCACCGTGGTGGTGTCCGGGCTGTGCCTGACCTTCGATGACCAGCCATTCGAGCCTCTGCCCGCGCTCATGGCCTCCGCCGAGTCGGTCACCAAGCTGCTGGCCGTCTGCGCCGTGTGCGGGGCCGATGCGGCCTTCCACCGGCGCGTCGACGGCACCGAGACCGCGGTGCCGGTCACTGGGGAAGGTGCGGGCGCCGGCGTCGGGAACTCCCTGGTGGCCGCTGCCGAGCACGTGGGCGGGGCGGAGCAGTACCAGGCACGGTGCCGCCGGCACCGCTGAGAAGTACATCCGGCACGCGGACTGACACCGAACTGTCGCGGCGCGCGCTCTGATACCCGGACCGCTCGCCGGGCGCCAAGGTTTCGTTCAGAAAACCCTGACAACGTGACTCAAATGAGTTTTGTCCGCAGAGCCACGTCCACCACGCTCGGCAAGATCCTCTCGTTCTTCGGAGTGAGCGCGCTCGCCGGACTCCTCGTGGCGGGGCTGTTCCTGCCGCTGGCCGTCACCGGCGGGGCCACGGCGTCCACGGGTTCGGACATGATCGAGCAGTTCCCCGCGGAGCTGCGGGAGGAGCCCGTCAGCGTGCCCTCCCGCATCCTCGCGGAGGACGGCACGGAGCTGGCCACGTTCTATGCGGAGAACCGCCAGCCGGTCGAACTGGACCAGATCAGCCAGGACATGCAGGACGCGATCATCGCGATCGAGGACGAGCGCTTCTACGAGCACGGTGGCGTGGACCCGCAGGGCATCGGCCGCGCACTGGTCACCAATGCCTCCTCGGGGTCCCAGCAGGGTGCCTCCACCATCACGCAGCAATACGTCAACAACATGCTCATCAATGCGGACATGCTCCGGGGGGAGGAACGGCTGACGATCTCCGGCACGAAGACGTATGCGGACAAGCTCAAGGAGATGAAGCTGGCGGTCTCGGTGGAGCAGGAGATGTCCAAGGAGGACATCCTCGAGGGATATCTCAACATCGTGCTGTTCGGCGGCCGCACGTACGGCGTGGAGGCGGCCGCGCAGTACTACTGGGGCATTCCCGCCGCAGAGCTGGACATCGCCCAGGCGGCCACCCTCGCCGGAGTGGTGAAGTCCCCGAACGGCTACAACCCGGAGACGAACCCCGAGGCATCGGTGGAGCGGCGCAACATCGTGCTGAACTCCATGCTGTCCCAGGGGAAGATCACCGAGCAGGAACACGAGGAGGCCACCAACGCGGAGCTCGGCCTGGACATCCACCAGGAGGCCACGGGCTGCATCTCTGCGTCCCAGGCCCCCTACTTCTGCGACTACGTGCACCGCGAGATCCTCGCAAGCGAGGCCTTCGGACCGGACGTCGAGTCCCGCGAGCAGCTGCTGAACCGCGGCGGCCTGGAGATCACCACCACGCTGGACTCCGGCCTGCAGGACCAGGCCCAGCAGTCCGTGGAGAAGACCGCCCCCGCCGGGGACGCCTCGGGTGCGGGCGCCTCCCTCGTGACGGTGGAGCCGGGGACCGGCAACATCAAGGCGATGGCACAGAACACCAACTACTCGCCGGAGGAGAGCGAGGACGCCGGCAACACCGTCCTGAACTTCAACGTGGACGCGGCCCAGGGTGGTGGCAACGGCTTCCAGGGTGGCTCCTCGCTCAAACCCTATGTGGCGGCGGCCTGGCTCGAGAGCGGCCGGTCCATGTATGACATCGTGGACGCCTCCCAGGACCACTGGCCGCAGGGGTCCGAGTTCAAGGCGTCCTGCCAGGAGGGCGGCTCGATCTCCATCCCCGACGAAGGCGGCTGGAAGGTCAACAACGTCATCGACAACATGAAGCGGGAGATGACCGCCGACTTCGGTCTCTACTGGTCCACCAACACCGTCATGGTCAACATGGCCGAGGAACTGGACCTGTGTGACATCACGGACCTGACCACGCGCCTCGGCGTGCACCGCGCGGACGACGGCCAGCCCCTGAATCCCGCCAACCCCTCGTTCATCCTCGGTGCCGAGGAGTTCGCCCCCATGACCCAGGCTGCGGCCTACGCGGCCTTCGCAAATGACGGTCAGTACTGTGCCCCGCGCTCCCTGGTCTCCGTCAAGGACACCAACGGCAAGGAGTACGACGTCGGCGCCCCGGAATGCGACCAGGCGCTCGAACCCGAGGTGGTCGCCCAGCTGAACGAGACGCTCACCAACATCGCCCAGCGCACCGCGGACGAGACCGGCCAGACCGAGACCGTCGAGCGGGCGCCGATGGGCGGCAAGACCGGCACCAACAACGCACAGTCCTCCACCTGGTACATCGGGTACACCTCCGGGCTGTCCACGGCCAGCTGGGTGGGGCGCTACCAGGACCTGAAGTCTCTGGCCGACGTTCCCGTCAACGGGCAGCGCCACGAGGACTTCTGGGGCAGCACGCTCGCGGCACCCCAGTGGTTCGACTACATGGGCCAGACGGCGGAGCAGTTCCCGGCGGAGGAGTTCCGGGCGGCCCAGGACTCACCGATCCAGAACCCGGGATCCCGTGACCGCTACCAGATGGGCGGAGACGGCACCGAACCGGGCAACGAACCTGAGCGGCCCGGCGATGCCGCTGATGGGACTCCGGACAACCCCGATGCGGACTCACCCTCGGGGCCGGCACCCAGCGGGACGGCTTCCGAACCGACGCGCTCCGAGTCCGGATCCCCGGGTCAGGTTCCCTCGGAGCCCGGATCGCCGAGCCCGACGCCGTCGGGTTCCGGTTCGCCCGCGGCGCCGTAGTCCAACGGTGGACCAGGGGTCGAAACCTAAGCTACTCATGAGTAGTATCTTGGTGTCACACCCAGTCACCACCGCTCCGGGAGGATCACCGTGCGCCGCCGCATATTCGAGACCGAACATGAAGACTTCCGCGATGCCGTAGGCGAGTTCGTCAGCCGCCAGGTCACCCCGAACATCGAGGCCTGGGCCGAGGCCAAGGGCCTGCCGCGGGAGTTCTGGCTGCAGGCCGGCCAGCAGGGCCTGCTCGGACTGGAGGTCCCGGAGGAGTTCGGCGGCGGATATCCGCAGGACTACCGCTTCAACGCCGTGGTCTTCGAGGAACTGGCCAAGGCCAGCTTCGCCATCTCCTCCTGTGTGGGCATCGACGCGGACATCGTGCCGCCCTACATCGTGGATCTCGGCACCCCCGAGCAGCACGCCCGGTGGCTGCCCGGTGTGGCGGAGGGCTCCATCGTCACCGCCATCGCCATGACGGAGCCGTCCGGCGGCTCCGACCTGGCCAACCTCAAGACCACCGCGGTGCGCGACGGCGACGAGTGGGTCGTCAACGGGTCCAAGACCTTCATCACCAACGGCTACTCCGCCGACCTGGTGGTGGTGGCCGCCCGCACCAGTCCGGAGAAGAAGGCCAAGGGCATCACCCTGTTCGGTGTGGAGACCGGGATGGCGGGCTTCGAGCGGGGCCGCAAGCTGGACAAGGTCGGCCAGCCCGAATCGGACACCGCCGAACTGTTCTTCACGGATGTCCGTGTCCCGGCCGAGAACATCATCGGCCAGGTGGACACCGGTTTCATCCAGATGATGAGGAACCTGCCGCAGGAGCGCTTGGGCGCCGCTGTCTACGGGCTCGCCCACGCCCGTCAGATCTTGGACGAGACCATCGGCTACGCCAAGGAGCGCAAGGCCTTCGGGCAGTCGATCGGTGCCTTCCAGCACAACAAGTTCCTGTTGGCCGAGCTCGTGACCAAGGTCGAGGTCACCCAGGCCTTCCTCGACGACGCCATCATGGCCCACACCGCCGGCGAGCTCTCCGCCGTGGATGCGGCCAAGGCCAAGTACTGGGCCTCGGACGTGCAGAACGAGGTCATCGACCACTGCGTCCAGTTGTACGGCGGCTACGGCTACATGAACGAGTACCGGGTGGCCCGTGCCTGGAAGGATGCCCGCGTCAACAAGATCTGGGCCGGCTCCAACGAGATCATGAAGGAGCTCATCGGGCGCGATCTCGGGCTCTGAACCGAGGGTCAAGTTCTGAGATTCGGATGTGGGGGTTCTCGTGCTGGGGGAACGTTGGGCACGTCGGCCACATCGGGCGCGCCGGGCACGTCGGGCGCGCCGGGCACATCGGCCGCGTCAGTGGGCCGCGGCGTAGGACTCGGCAGCGGAGATCGAGAGCGGGAACTCCACCGGGGCCGCCCCGAACAGCAGCCTCCCGGCGGCCTGCGCCGCCTCCGTGACGATCTGATGCACGGCCGGCGCCTCCTCGGCGGGGCCGTGCAGGACCACCTCGTCGTGGACGAAGAACACCAGGCGAGTCCGCATCGGGAGCCCGTCATCGCGGCCTACCCGCAATCGCCGGCGGATCTCACCCATCCAACACAGGGCCCATTCTGCCGCCGTGCCCTGGATGACGAAGTTGCGGGTGAACCGGCCGGCCGACCGGCGCGCCGTCCTGGCCCGCGCCTCCGCCTCGGCCGTGGACACGTTTGCGGTGGCCGCCAGCCATTCCGGCGCGGACGGCGGGGAGGTCCGCCCCAGCCAGGTGGAGACCTGTCCGCCCTCCTCACCGCGCCGCGCCGCGCGCTCCAGCAGGGCGATGGCTTCGGGGAACAACCGGCGCAGGTGGGGCATCAGCGCCGCTGAATCACCCGTCGTCGCGCCATACATGGCACCCAGGAGTGCCACCTTCGCCCGGGATCGCTCGCCGAGTTCGGAGCCGGCGCGCCGGCCCTGCTCGGCGACGGCCAGGTAGAGGTCATGACCGGAGCCGGCCTCGGCCAGGGCTCGGTCCTCGGACATCGCTGCCAGGATGCGCGGCTCCACCTGGGACGCGTCGGCCACCGTGAGCAGATGACCCGGGTCGGCTCGGACAGCGTCCCGGACCACTGCCGGGATCTGCATGGCGCCACCGCCGTGGGCTGCCCACCGGCCCGTCACCACCCCGCCCACGGAGTAGGCCGGATGAAAGCGGCCGTCCCGCACCCACTCGTCCAGCCAATGCCACCCGTTGGCCGTCCACAGCCGGTACAGACGCTTGTACTCCAGCACGCCGGAGATCAACCCGGACCGCCGCTGCGAGTCGGCGCCGCCTTCGGCTGCCCAGCCCTTCAGGTCCCAGGCCCGGGTGGAGGACACGCGGATGCCGGCGAGATTGAGCCCGCGCAACAGGTCCTGGGGTGAATCCGGATTGAGTCCGGGCACTCCGAGGGTGACGGCGATGTCCTCAGCGAGCTCCTGCAGGAGTCGGGGGCGCTGTCCCTCCGCCGGACGCGGGCCCAGTACCTCGGCGAGCATCCGCTCGTGGAGGTCCCGGCGCCAGGGCAGGCCCTCGTGCAGGATCTCCGCCGCGATGAGGGCACCCTGGGACTCGGCGGCCAACAGCAGCTTGAGCCGGTGACGGTGTCGAGATGCCGCCACCGCGTCCAGCTGGGCCACCAGTTCGCGAGCCAGATCAGGTGCAGCGGGCGTGTCCTGCCCTCTGCGGTTGGTTGAGGGCAGATCGAAAAACGTTCCCTGATCCGCCCGTGCGGCTGGTGTTGACTCTGCTGCCCACGGCTCGGGTTCCAGCACCGGGATGGAAACGGTGGGGGAGTAGGGGGTCCCGGGAGACGTGGACGAGTTGGAGGAACCGGTGGTGGTGCCGGCGGGACCGGTGGAGGTGTTGGAGACTGCGGTCGTCAGGATGCGCTGGCACAGACCCAGGTCCCAGCACCGGCCGATCTCCACGCCGGCCTCGAGCAGCGGCCGGTAGTCCCTCGTCACGGAAGCGAACACCCAGCGAACAGTCTCCGGGTTCAGGCCGAGCCGTGCGGGCAGAGTGCGCACCAGATCGGGCAGCGCGGCGGTGGTGACCGGGGGAAGGGGCTCGAGCCGGCCGTCGTCGACCAGCACGGGTAGCCAATGCCCGGAATGCCCGGAATGCCCGGAACTGGAGCCGGGTGCCTGATCAGGCGCCGGGCCCAGGACGATGTGCATCCACCCATTCAACCCGACCCGGGCCCCCAGATGTCTCCAGGTGCCCCCGGACACGGGCGGACGCTCGGGAGCCGGCCCCAGTCAGTCCGTTTCAGTCAGTCAGTTTCAGTCAGTCCAGTCCGGACCCGGTCGGTCCGATGGGTGCGAGCGCGAGCGGAGGAACTCGCCCACGACGGCGGCGCCCAGGTCCTCCGCATCCGGTGCCACCACGCGGCCGTCCACCCGGCGGGCCATGGCGGCGAGGAATTCCACCAATCCCGGGTCGAATCCCAGCCGGAAGAAGGTGGTCTCCGCACCGAGCCGGCCGACGCGGTCGAGTTCGGCGATGGTGGCGCGCAACGTTTCGCGGTCGGGCGGGTAGGAGAACCACGCCTCGGGGCCGGCGTCGCCGTGGTGCAGGAGATGCGCGGTCGGTTCGCCGTCGGTGACGATGAGCAGCACCGGCTGCATCGTGGGGTGCTGGCGGAAGAATCGGGTGGCGAGCATCAGCCCGTGGTGCAGATTGGTGCCCTGTTCGCGCATGGGCGGCAGGGCGGTGAGCTCGTCGATGTCCACTCGCTGGGCGTAGCGGCCGAACTGCACGAGTTGCAGCTGGTCGCCGCGGAACCGGGTCGCGACGAGGTGGTGGAGGGCCAGGGCGGTGCGCTTCATGGGCACCCAGCGCCCCTCGGCGGCCATCGAGAACGAGGTGTCCACCAGGAGCGCCACGGCCGCCTGGGTGCGGGCCTCTGTCTCCTGGACCTCGACGTCGGCCACCTCGATCCGCAGGCCGGTCCGGGGATTCCTGCCCTCGGCGACCGTGCGACTGATCGCGTTCGTGATGGTCTGCGTGACGTCCCAGGGCTCGACATCCCCGTACTGCCACGCTCGGCTCGATCCGGTGAGTTCGCCGGCAGCCCCGGCCAACCGGGTATCGCGCTGGCCCTGCCGGCCGGAGAGGCGGCCGGCGGCATCCTTGAGCAGGGATGTGCCGAGCTTGCGCACGGCCTTCGGAGAGAGCTTCAAGTCCCCGTCGGTGCCGCGTCGCAGCAGGCCGCTGTCCCTGAGGGCCTTCTCGAGTCGTTCGAGAGTCCTGGCGTCGGCGGCGGCCTCGTCCCCGAGCTGGCGGGCCAGCCGGTCCACGTCCACGTCTGACAGGGTGGAACCGGGAACGGACTGAGCGAGCTGGTCGCTGAGCTGATCGAGTTCGGCCAGGTCTTGGAAGACCCCGGTGCCGTCTCCGAGGCCGAGTCCCTGGTCGCCGTCGAACTGTTCGGCACCGGTCCAGTCCTCGCCGGGGCGCAGGCCTTGGAGGTTGGCGTCGAGACGGTTCAGCTGGTCCAGGAGGTCCGCTGAGCCGAAGGCCTGTGCGGACAGGGCCATTAGTTCTTCACGCTGTTCCGGGGACATGGATCGAAGCATGCGCTGGGCCGCGGCGGAGCGCTCGGCGAGGGTATCGATCAGTTCGTCGATGTCGTTCGGGTCCTCGGGGAACTGGTCACCGTGCTGGGCCATGAAGTTCTGGAAGTCCTCAGGGGTGTCCTCGCCGCGGGCATGTTTGTCCAGCAGATCGTTGAGGTCCCGGAGCATGGCGGCGATGGCCGTCCGATCCTGCTCAGTGGCGTTCTCGAGCGCGCTCTTCATGCCGGCAAACCGCTGGTCGAGCAGCTCGCGGCCGAGCAGGTCCTTGATCTCCTCGAAGGTGCGGCGCGCGGTGTCCGATTTCCAGTCATAATCGGCCAGTTCGGTGACGGCGGCGGCCGTGGAAGCAGGGAGATTCTGCAGCTGCATCTCCCGGAAGGCCCGGTCGGTGTCGTCCATCCGGATGTCACGGGCCAATTGTTTGCGTTCCTCGAGGACGGCCTCGTCCAGCAGTTTCTTCGCCTCCTGGAGGGTGCCGTCCAGGCCGTGCCGGCTGAGCAGGTCCCGGCGCTTCTGCTGGACGCGGCCGGCGAGTTCGTCCAGACCGGCCATCGTCCGTCCGCCGCGGCGCAGGAACTCGCGCAGGGCCTGCGCGGGGGAGTATCCGGCCATGACGTCGTCCGCCACGGCGTCGAGTGCCTCGGAGAGGTCGATCGGTGGTGCGAGTGGATCGGGGCCGCCGTCGTAGCGGCCATAACGTGAGGACTGGTGGTGTCTCACGGTGACTCCTTCCCCTGACGAGGGGCCTCAGCCTTCCATCGCCACTCTACGTCTTCCCGACGCCGGCACCACTAGGTTTTTCCGCTTCTCCGGACCCGTCTTCCCGACGCCGGCACCATCAGGTTCTCCGGACCCGTTGCGGGGGTCTTGGGGTCTTGGGATCGCCGGTGGCTCACCGGTGCAGTTGTGTCGCGTTCGGCGCCGCGGCCTGCACAGGAGCCCCATGCTCGGTGTGTTGTCCCCAGGCCCAGGACGCGGCCTTTACCATGTCCGTGCCGCGTGTTCGAATATGTGTACTAGTCCACCCGGTGGGCATCGATCGACGGTCTCAGCTGTCGAACAGCCGGCGAATCGTCATTGGGCATGACATGGATGGGCCGTGCCGGTATGAGAAGGATGGGGGTGGCAAGGACAGTGTTGATCGATAAGGATGGGGCGTCCTCTCTGGACCTGCCCGAGCTCCTGGCCATCACCCGCGTGTTGGTGGAGGAGGTGGCCGCACGGGCCACTGATCCCGGGTTGTTGGGGTACCTCGACCGCTTCGCTGAGGAGCCGGAGGTCGATCGGTCGGCGCAGTGGGGCCTCTATGTCCATGTTGCCGACGAGGCACCCGGTGAGACGGCGACAGGTCCTGGTGCTGACATCCCTCCAAGCGAGGCATCGGCGGCGTCCTTGCCCGTCGTTCTGGCTCAGGTGGAGGAACTGTCCCGGTGGCTCGACTCGGCTCGGACCGGATTGGCGGGGCATACGGATCGGATCTTCGACCTCCACACCACCCGGCGTGAGGTGTTGGGGATACCGGAGGGCAAGACTGCGTACCGCAATGGCGCGGACTATCTCCGGCAGACCTTGCGGATCCACCGAGTCGAGGCGAAGAGGAGAGTGGCGCGGGCACAGTGCGTGCTGGCCAGCCGTGATCCCGCCAGCTTGCAACCCGATGCCGTGGTCGCTCCGAAAATGCCTGAGCTGGCTCGGGCCGTGGCCGGGGCAACCATGGATTCGGCCTCGGTGGACACCGTGGCGGCAACCTTGGCTGAGGCTGTCCGGGATGCTGGGCTGGCCGGTGCCGATCCAGAGTTCGTCCACGGTCTGGTCACGGAGGGGGAGCGGATCCTCGTCGGACATGCCGGCCAGTCGGATCCTGAAACCGTGAAGAAGGTCTGCTCGCACTGGCGCCAGCGCTTCGATGCGCTGGTCAACCCGGATGGCCTGGAGCCGACGGACGCCCAGGCCAACGCAGCTCAAGGGTTGTTCTACCAGGGCAGAGGCCAAGCCAACCTGCATCGGTGGCTGCTGATGGCTACGGATCTGCAGCATGAGGTCCTGCAGACCATCGCCGCCGATGCCGCCAACCCGCGCAAAGATCCGCGCAAGGACGAGGGTGCCGGTACAGAAATCGACGCCGGCGTTCAGAACACAGGCGGCGACTTTGGGGTTCAGAATACAGACGACATCGTGGTCGAAAGCGAAAGCGAAAGCGAAAGCGAAAGCGAAAGCGAAAGCGAACGCAAGCCCGAAGTCGACTCCGGTGCGTTGACTGGGTGCGAGGGTGGAACGGCGACTCGAAGCGCGGCTGACCTGCGAATCGAGACCGCTGCGGAGCCCTGGGCCGGCCAGGTCCGAGAGAGGGCGGCTCTGGATCCGCGCAGTCCGGCGCAGAAGCGGCTCGATGGTCTGGTGAGCGCCCTGACCGGTGCCTTGGCCCTCACCTCGATGCCCGCCCAGTGGCCGAGGGACGGGGCAGAGGGCCTTGTGGGAGCCAACCGGCCGGACGCTGGCGGTGGGTCACGGCCCCAGGTGCTGGTGACGATCGACTACCAGACCCTGGCCGGACAGGTCGGGGAGCATCAAGCCACCGTTTCGCCGAAGGCCACCGGTCATCTGCTCTCCCAGGCTGCCTATACCGGGCCGGTGAGTCCGGCCATGATCCGGCAGCTGGCCTGTGACAGTGACCTGATCCCGATTGTGCTCGGCGGCACGGGAGAGGTGCTGGACGTGGGACGGTCCCAGCGGCTCTTCACGCGCAAGCTCAGACGGGCGATCACGGCCCGGGACGGCGGCTGCGCGGCACCGGACTGCTCCATCTATGCCCCGTGGTGCGAAGCGCACCACATCCAGCACTGGGAACACGGCGGTCCGACCAGTGTGGACAACGGAGTACTGCTCTGCTCGCACCACCACCATGCCGTGCATGCCGGAGCCTGGGAGATCGAGGTCGTCGACGGGATTCCGTGGTTCATTCCGGCTCGCTATCACGATCCCACCCAGACGCCGCGTCGCAATCACTATTGGCGGACTGGCTCCAGTAATTCCACCACGACGAACGGTAGGAAACCCTCAAGCAAGAACGACGGTGACGGTCACGGTTGCGGTGAGCGCGACGAGAGCCACGATGGCGAAAGCGGTGGCGAAGCAGACGAGCGAGGTGCGGCGTGATCCGGTTCGATACGGGGGAATGGGCAGCGGCCCCCTTAGCGGTAGACGGTCTGCGTTGGGATGGGCAGCGGCCCCCTTGGCCGTAGACGGTCTGCGTTGGGATGGCCAGAGGCACCTTTAGCCGTAGACGGTCTGGCCGTCGTCAGACTCCTTGGAGAGTTCGCGGGCCAGATACAGGCCCTCGAGGGCCAACTCGATGGCGCCGGCCCGATGTCCGAGTGCTTGCCCGCCGGACGCATCCGGTGCCTGTCCGCCAGCGTTGTGTCCTATTGTGTGACCTCCTGCTGTGGAGCCTCCTGCTGTGGGGTCTTCGCCGGAGTCCGTCTGCGGGGTGGAATCTCGGGTAGCCAGGACGCGCAGTCGTTGGTCGATCTCGTCGTACAAGGTCGGATCCTCGAGTTCGGGCAGATCCGCCAGGAACTCGGCCGCGGTCACGCGTCCGCCGGTGGTGGTGCGGTGCCCGTCGAAGGCGTCGACCAGCGGTCCGAAGTCGAGGCCGGCAAAATGCTCCCGCACCGTCTGGGCGGTCGCGGTCCGCAACAGGTGTTCGAGGATCTCGTCCTCCCTGCCTTCCTCACCTGACTCGAACTCGATCTTGCCGCCGAGCACTTCTGCCGCGGATTCCAGGTCCACGAGGCGCGCCACCGGTTCGTCGCCTCGAACGGTCGCCCGATGGCGGGCTGCAGCGGCGATGGTCTCGGCACCGGCAATGGCGAAACGAGCAGAGACTCCCGAGGACTGATTGACGGCGCTCGAGGATCGCAAGGCACGGGTGAACCGGGCCAAGATCTCCAGGATCACGTCCGGGACCTCCGAGGTGAGTCGTGCCTCCTGTCGGATCACCGCGATCTCGTGGGCCAGCTCCCGGGGGTAGTGAGTGCGGATCTCCGCTCCGAAGCGGTCCTTGAGCGGAGTGATGATGCGGCCACGGTTGGTGTAGTCCTCCGGGTTGGCGGAAGCGACCACCAGTACATCCAGGGGCAGACGCAGCACGTAACCCCGGATCTGGATGTCCCGTTCCTCCATGACGTTCAAGAGAGCCACCTGAATCCGTTCGGCCAGGTCCGGCAACTCGTTGAGGGCGACGATCCCACGATTGGACCGCGGGACCAGCCCATAGTGGATCGTCTCCGGGTCGCCCAGGCGGCGGCCTTCGGCCACTCGCATCGGATCCACGTCGCCGATCAGATCGGCCACGGAGGTATCCGGCGTCGAGAGCTTCTCCACATACCGCTCCGAACGATGCCTCCACGCCACGGGCAACCCGCCGCCGTCGCGCGCGGCCCGTGCCCGGCTCTCAGAGGTGAGGGGCTCGTAAGGGTGCTCGTTGAGTTCGGACCCGGCGATCACCGGCGACCATTCGTCGAGCAATCCGCTCAGGGTTCGCAACAGCCGGGTCTTGCCCTGGCCTCGTTCACCCAGCAGGACGACGTCGTGCCCGGCGATCAAGGCCCTCTCCAGTTGGGGAATGACCGTTCGGTCGAAGCCATGTAACCCGGGCCACGGGTTCCGACCAGCGGCCAGGGCTGCCAGGAGGTTGGCGCGGATCTCCTCCCGCAGGGAACGCTGTTCGTGGCCGGCGGCGCGCAATTCGGCGAGGGTGCCGATGGAGGGCGGGGCCGTCTCGGACGAGGTGGCCGAAGACGAAAAGACCGTGGGCGGCGTGGAATCAGGAACAGTGGCCATGACGCTCACGTTATCGGCGGCGGCCCGGCGCGTACAGAGACCCACCTCATCCACAGGATCACATCGTGGGCGGGCATGAATCTCGCCAGGACCCGCTTCAGACCAGCCAGGACCCACCTCGGACCAGCCAGGACCCACGCCGGGCCCAGGCCCAGGTGACCCTGTGGATAGATGATGTCCACGCCGTGACTGTTCCGGGTCGCCCGCCTAGGCTGACCGTGATGCCACGAGACGAGACGCCGTCATCCCCACCTGGGGCCACGACCACCCTGGTCCTGCTGGTTCGGCACGGTCAGACACCGACCACTGGGACGGTGCTGCCGGGCCGTGCGCCCGGCTTGCACCTCTCAGAGGCCGGCGCGGAGCAGGCTGCCCGGGTCGCCGAGCGGCTCGCGGCACTGCCGATCGCCGCCATCTATGCCTCACCCCTGGAGCGAACCCTCGAAACGGCGCGCCCGACGTCGGCTCGCACCGGGGTGCCCGTTCTTGAGGACGATGGGCTGTTGGAGGGGGACTTCGGCGACTGGACAGGAGCCCGGCTCGCCGACCTGTACCGCAAGCCCGAATGGAAGACCGTTCAGCAACGCCCCTCGGCATTCAGATTCCCCGAGGGGGAGAGCTTCGTGGAGATCAGGGACCGGATGACGGCCACCCTGGAACGGCTACGGTATGCCCATGACGGTGGGACGGTCGTGTGCTTCTCCCACGCGGACCCCATTCGAGTTGCCGTTTCCGATGCCATGGGCACGCCGCTCGACCGATTCCAGCGGTTGAGCATCGGCCCCTGCTCGGTCTCCGCGCTGTCCTACCAGGACGGACACGATCCTGTGGTGCTCACGGTCAACTCGACGCAGGACACCCTGGCTCAGCTCAAGGCGTCGTAGGCGTCCGGGCAGGGGAGGGGCGAGTCATGGGCGAGACCGGCGGACGGGATGGGAAGCGTGACGCACGATGCGCTGACCGAGACATCGATCTGCTTGAACGTGGCTCGATCCGGCTCCTCGGCCAGTTGGCCCACAGCAGTAACGAGACATTTCTCGTCGAGGTGGTCAACGATGCCGATCAGTCCGGTTCCTCACCCGTAGCGCGGCGGTGTTGGGCGATCTACAAGCCGGAGTGGGGCGAAAGACCCCTGAGAGACTTTCCGCCCGGGCTGTACCGCCGTGAGCGCGCCGCCTTCCTGCTCAGCGAGTCGCTCGGGTGGGGGGTGGTCCCGCCGACCGTCATCCGGGAGGAAGGACCCTTCGGGATCGGCTCGTTGCAGCTGTTCATCGACCATGACCCGGCCGAGCACTACTTCACACTGGTCGACGGCGATCCCGCCCACCTCGACGAGTTGCGGCGCTTGGCCGTCTTCGACCTCGTGGCCAACAACACCGACCGGAAGGCCGGGCATGTCCTGCACGGCACTGACGGTCGACTGTGGGGAATCGACCACGGACTCTGTTTTGCCGCACCGTTCAAGTTGCGCACCGTGATCTGGGATTTCGCCGGAGACCGGGTCGACGCCGGCCTCTTGGCCGACGCTGCCCCGCTCGCCGATGAAGTGCCTGCGGCACTGGCCGAACACCTCACATGGTTCGAGGCAGCGGCGCTCCGGCAGCGGGTACAGCACCTGCTCGAGGAGCAGGTGCTCCCGGAGGATCCCACCGGCATGAGGTTCCCGTGGCCGCTGATATGAACCGAGCCTCGTGGCAGGACGAAGTGGACTAGAGCTTCACCTCGACGTCAGCGCCCTCGCGGAGCTCCTCCATCTTCTGGGTCAGAGCCTCATTCTCCTTCTGGGACTTGACCTGCTCTTGAAGCTGAGGCTTGAGCTCCTCGAAGGACGGGGTCTCAGGCTGGGCGCTTTCGCCGCCCTCCGCAGGGGCGCTCGCGCCTCCCTGGGCCTCGGACTGGGCTGCGATCGAGGAGTCGTAGAGCTCCTTGAGTTCCTCGTCAGAGGGGTCCGGGATGTCCATCTCCTCGATGGACTTGTCCAGCATCAACTGCTTCTGGGCGTCAGCGCGGACCTGGTCCTCGGGGTAGCCCTGCTCCTCGAATGTGGCCATCAGCTCGTCCACAGAGGCCAAGCCACTGGACTTGGCGGTCTCCTCGAGGAACGCGTTGACGTCCTCCTCGTTGGCCGAATGGCCTTGGTCCGCTGCGTCCTGGACCAACAGCTCCGTGCCCACCAGGGACTCGGCCAGTTGCTTCTTCATCTCGTCCTGGTTCATCTCCTGGCCGGACATCTGCGACTGCATGGCCATCTGCTGGAACTGTGCCTGATAGGCCGCAGTGAATTCCTCCCCGGTGATCTCCTCGCCGTTGACCGTGGCCACGACGTCAGGGACATTCTCGACGTCCGGTTCCGGCATGGACGGCTGGGCATCCTCGGGTGCCGCCTGGGCACCTTCGGAAGCGGGCTGGGAGGCCCCAGCGCTGGCGCCCTGGCTGCCGTCGGCCTCGGCGGAGCCCCCCGTATCGCCGCCGCCGCCACACGCGGCGAGACCGAACAGGGAACCGACCAGGGCGACGCTGGTCAGGAGCTTCTTGCTCGTGCTGAATCGTGCACTGGATCGCGTGGTGAGTGGCACTGCGAATACCGTCCTTTCGATGGTGGCTTGGGCAACCTAGCAAGCGAGCCTGTGTGGCACGGTCAGGCAGTGACCAGCCCGCGTTCAGGTCACCGGCCGCGGTGGGGGCGAGATCATCAGTCCCTCCGGGCCGCCCCGGAGTGCTGCCCAACCCTCTGCCCAACCCTCTGCCCAACCCTCTGCCTCGCGATTGCCGATGACGTGAACACCAGAAAAGAACCTCTTGACGCGACCGCCCGAGCTCACTAATGTACAACCACATGGTTGTATATAGAGCAGCCGACGTCACGTCTGGCACTGAAACCTCCTGGCGGCAGCTGGGCGACGACGAGGTGGACCGGATCTTCCAGGCCCTCGCCGACGCGACCCGCAGGGACATCATGAGCCGGACCCTCACGGAGCCGCTGTCCGTCTCCGTGCTGGCCGAGGACTACGAGATGTCGTTCGCGGCCGTCCAGAAGCACGTTTCCGTCCTCGAATCGGCGGGTCTCGTGAAGAAGAACAAGAAGGGCCGAGAGCGGCTCGTCAGTGGAGATCCAGACACCGTCCGCAAGGCCCAACAGTTGCTGGACCGCTACGAACAGCTGTGGCGCCAACGGATCGGACGTCTCGACTCTCTGCTGGCGCACGAGCCGGGCCCGGAACCAGATAGCCCCATCGGAAAGGCATGACCATGCCCGTCACCAACGTTTCCAAAGACCCCCAGGCCATGACGATGACCATCGTGGCCGACTTTCCCGTCCCCGTGCGCCGGCTCTGGGACGCCTACGCCGATCCCCGCCAGCTCGAGAAGTTCTGGGGACCCGTGGGCTGGCCGGCCACCTTCACCCGGCACGACATGTATCCGGGTGGTGAATCGCAGTACTACATGACCGGCCCGGACGACGAGAGACCAGCCGCCTGGTTCGAGTTCATCGCCGTCTCCGAGGGGCAATCCTTCGAGGTACTGGACGGATTCAACAAGGAGGACGGAAGCCGGGACCTCGAATCACCGGTCATGCGGATGGTGTTCGCCTTCGAGGAGACCACGGAGGGCTCCCGGCTCGTGCACACCACCCACTTCAACTCCGTCGCCGATCTGGAGCAGATCCTCGGGATGGGCATGGAAGAGGGCACGCTCTCGGCCATGAGCCAGATCGATGCCGTGGTGGCGGACCTGCAGTCCTTCGCCGCCGGCCAGGCCGTGACAACCCAGCTCATCGGGGATCACCAGGCCCGGCTGAGCCGGGTCATCCGCGGCACCCTCGATCAGGTGTGGAAGGCCCACCATGACCCTGAGTTGCTCCGCAGGTGGCAACTCGGACCGGAGGGCTGGACCATGCCGGTGTGCGAGGTCGGCACGGCGGTGGGGGAGACCTACCGCTACGAATGGGAGCGCGAGGGCGGTCAGGACCGCTTCGGATTCACCGGCACGGTTCTCCAGATCGAGGCACCCCACCGGTCGGTCACCACGGAGGCCATGATCGGCCAGGAGCAGACCGCCACGACCAACGAGCTGACGCTCACCCCGGTCGACGGCGGCACCCTCCTGTCCCTCCTCGTCACCTATCCGGACGCGGCACTACGGGAAACCATCCTCTCCACCGGCATGGCCGATGGGATGGAGACCAGTTATGCGCGGTTGGAGTCCGAGGTGCTGTCCGGCTGAGAGGTGCCGTCCCGGCTGGACGCTCCTGCCGTGCCGGCCGCCCGGCGGACACGCTGCCCGGTGTGCGGGCCCACACGCTGGTGGATCTCCTTCTGCCGTTCGCGGCTGAGGGAGGACCACCACGTGTTGGCCGAGACCGGTCCGGACTCCACGGCGTCGTCGTCGGACTCCAGGCCGAAGCGCTCCGAGATGTCCGCGAGGAACGTCATCCGCCGGATCGCCTCGGTCCGCTGCACGTTGACGTGCAGGGCCTTGAACACCGCGATGCACATCAGCACCATGAGGACGGTGAAGGGCAGGCCGATGGTGATCGCCAGGGTCTGGATGGCCGTCAGACCACCCGCAAGCAGCAGGGCGGCGGCCATGACGGCCGTGGCCACCGCGAACATCACGCGGATCCGGTTGGGCGGCTCGGGGTTGCCGCCCGTGGCGATCATGGCCATCACGAGCGATCCGGAGTCCGAGGACGTGATGAAGAAGATCGCCGAGAGCAGGATCGCCCCGACCACCAGGACGGCACCACCCGGCAACTGCTCCAGCACCTGGAACAGCGCGGAGTTGACGTCCACCGAGCCGTCGGCGGCCACCACCGAGGTGTACCAGTCGGGCCGGTTGGCCTCGTAGAAGATGGCGGTGCCGCCCAGGACACCGAACCAGACCACCGAGATCATGGTGGGCACCAGGATCACGCCCAACAGGTACTCGCGGACGGTCCGGCCCCGGGATATGCGCGCGATGAAGACGCCCACGAACGGGGTCCAGGACATCCACCAGGCCCAGTAGAACGTGGACCAGGACGCCTGCCAGGCGTCACCCTCGGCCCCGAAGAACGCGGACGAGTTCAGGGACGTACCGATGAAGTTCTGCAGGTAGTGCCCGAAGGTCTGCACCATCTCCTTGGCCAGGAACTGGGTGGGTCCCACGATGAGCAGGAACAGCACCAAACCGGCGGCCAGCACCATGTTGATGTTCGAAAGCCACTTCATGCCACGGTTGACACCGGACACCACGGACCAGATCACCAGGCCGGTCACGGCAGCGATCATGGCGTACTCGACCCACAGGTCGTCCTCCCCGACGACGCCCATGGACCGCAGGCCGGCGGCCATCTGGGTGACGCCCAGCCCCAACGAGGTGGCCACGCCGAAGACGGTGCCGATCAACGCGAAGCTGTCGATGGCGTGTCCCCAGCCGCCACGGGTCGCCTTCTCGCCGATCAGCGGCTCGATGGCCCAGCGCATGGACAGGGGGCGCCCGCGACGGTGGATGGCGTGGGCGATCGCCAGGCCGACCACGGCGTAGATGGCCCAGGGCTGCAGGCCCCAGTGCAGATAGGTCGTGGCCAGGGCATCCTGGGCCAGGGCACCGACGCCAGGATCCTGCGCCGCGAGACCGGGGCGGGGCGTGGCGAAATGGGTGATCGGCTCCGTCATCCCGAAGAACACCAGCCCGATGCCCATGCCCGCGGCGAAGAGCAGCGCCAGCCAGGACAGGGTGGAGAACTCGGGTTCCTGGTCCGGCCGGCCCAATTTGATGTTGCCCTTGCGGGAGAACCCCAGATAGACGCAGAAGACCACGAAGCCGAAGGCGAGCAGCATGTACCACCAGCTGAAGTTGCTGATGACGGTCTCCTGTACGGCAGCGATCCCCGACTCCATGGCGGCCGGGAAGGCGATGGTCGCGCCGACGAACAAGACGATGATGACCAGTGAGGGCCAGAGGACCCACGGGATGAGGCGGGTGCTGTACTGATTCTCGGTGGCTGCCTCGCCGCCCGTTGGGTGTGTCTCGTTCGGGCTTTCGTCGGTTTTCTCGGTCGTGCCCGGCGGATTACCGCCGGCGGATTCGATGGATGACATGGTCTCCACCCTAAACTGGCCGGTAATGCGGATCCTATTGAAGGGACCACCGGGCTAGGCTCGGAGCGTGTCTGACCTTCCTGTAAGCACCCTGCACACCAGCCGCATCGGCAACGCCGAGACCGCCGAGGACAGCATCGTCTTCCTGCACGGCCTCTTCGGCCGCGGCAAGAACTTCACCCGGATCGCCAAGGACCTGGCACCGGAGTACCTCAGTCTGCTGGTGGACCTGCCCAACCACGGCGAGTCCGAGTGGACCGATGTGGTCGACTACCGTCAGATGGCCGACTCCGTGGCTGCCACGCTCCGGGCCGGCGCCGCCTCGGAAGGCCCCGTGGCCGTCGTCGGGCATTCACTGGGCGGCAAGGTGGCCATGGTGCTGGCACTGCGGCACCCGGACCTGGTCTCCCGACTCATCGTGGTGGACATCGCTCCCACGCAGGCCGGGGGCGCGGAGGGCGAGTTCGCGCACCTACTGGACAGCCTGGCGGCCGTGGACCTGAGCGGCATCGAACGCCGGTCCGACGCCGATGAGGCGCTCAAGGATCCCATCCCCTGGGACACCACGCGGCTGTTCCTGCTGCAGAACCTGCGCAGCGGGCCGGACGGGTATACGTGGGAGCCGAACCTGGAACTCCTGCGGACCAGCCTGGACGCCATCGGCGGGTTCCCGGACACCGGCGGGGCCACCTTCGAGCGCCCCGTGCTGTGGGTGGCCGGCGGCCGCTCAGACTACGTCCGCGATGAGTACACCGCCACCATGCGGGCACTGTTCCCCAAGACCCACAAGGTCACGATCCGCGAGGCGGGCCACTGGGTACATTCCCAGGCGCCCGAGAAGTTCGTCGAGGTCCTTCGCGGCTTTCTGGAGCACAGCTGACCATCAGCTTGAACGCTCGAAGCCGGCCGGTGGCCGACGTCTGTGCGTCCACCTGCGCCGCCATGTGAATCTCAGCCTGCGGCAGCCTCCGGATTGAGCTGGGCCTGAGCAGCCTCACGGTGTTCGGCCATGCCGGACTGAAGGGCGAACAAACCATAGGCCACCGGGCTGGCGGCCATGATCTCCGCGCCGTGATCACCCATCCGGGGCCAGATGCGCCCGCCACGGCGGACGTATTCATCCAGCGTGGCGGCAAACACGTCCGGGGGCACCACTGCGTGGTGGAACGCGAAATCCTTGGCGGGGTCGCCCACGGACGCCGTGGTCCAATCCAGCACCGCGGTGATCTCCTCGTCCACCACCAGGGTGTGGGCCGGGTACACCTCCCCATGGGTGACGACCGAGAACGCCGGCCAGAAACTGTCCTCCGCCAGCCACGCGGACCAGCGCTCCAGCAGCGCGGGGGACACCTTGAACTCCGCATCCACCTGCGCGACGTCCTGCGCCCACTGGGTCCTCACCTGATCCGGATCGCGGACCTCGACGCCGGCTGCGGCGGCTTCGGCGGGATCGATCGCATGCAGTTCGGCCAGAAACGCCCCGAGGGAACGGGCATACCGCTCGGAGGTGACATCGAGATGCCAGACGGGAGCGCCGTCGGGGTCCAGGGTGAGTCCGGGATCCCCCGGAAGCGCTGGATAGGCGATGAGGTCGGTGGCCTGGACGCGCCACTGGGGAACAGCCACAGACAGCTCCGGTCCGACCAGGTCCAGGAGCCGGGACTCGACCTCGGCTCGCTTCAGGGCATCCGGGCGGCGCGGGACCCGGAGGACCCAGCGTTCCCCGGCGGAGTCGTTCGGACTGGTGGCGCTGGAGGCCGCCGTGGTGGCCAGTGCCACGCGGAAGTCGAGGCCCATCTCGTTGATGGACATCGAGGACGGGTCCAGGTCGAGGCCATGGGTTGCCGCGAGGTCCAGCAGTTGTGTGGTGAGGTCAGGACTGCGCATCCCTCCACGGTGGCATCCCCGGCCCGTCTTGTCACGGCCCGGGGCGAGTGGGGCGGAGAGGGAGGCGGGAACCGGAGGTGGCAATGTTCAGGCCGGGTGCATGCCGGCGATCCGGTCGAGTTCCACGGAGGTCGCCTGGTAGGCCAGTTCGGCTCGCTCCGCGGTGTGCTCGAGGGACATCAGCGCCTTCAGGCCGCGCACCTTGGGCTTGCCACCGGTAGGCAGCACGTAGACGGTGACCCCCTCGGGGACGTGCTCCAGGGCGTGGGTGAAGCTGTGCCGGCGGGTGATGTCCACGTAGACGTTGAGCGTCTCCACCATGGAGGTCGGGACCGTCATCTGCTTGTCGAGTTGGCCGGCCTGGAGCACGTAGATCGTTGTGGCCCCGCGACGGACGGCCTGTCCCAGGGGCACTGAGGCGACCAGGCCGCCGTCGAAGTAGTGCTCGTGATCGATGACGGCGGGCGGCAGGAGTCCCGGCACTGTGGCCGAGGCGACGACGGCGGGCACCAGGGGCCCCGTGTCGAAGGAGCGCTCCGCCGCCCGCTCGATCGAGGTGGCCACCGTCACGAAGGGCAGGTCGAGGTCCTCGATCTGGGTGCGGGGCGGGAAGTGCATGGAGATCAGGTCGACGAGGGGCTTGGCGGACAGCGTGTAGGTGCGGCCGCGGATCACCCGGCCGGCCTGGCGGCTCCACGCTTGGCCGAAGACGGCCCGCGCCTCGTCCGTCTGCCACATCCGCAGCATCTCGTGGGCGACGTCCGGGTGCGGGTCGCGGGCCACGACAGCGCCATTGATGGCCCCGACGGAGGTGCCGACGACGAGGTCCGGAGTGATGCCACGCTCGAACAAGGCTCTCAGCTGCCCCACGTGCACGGCACCGCGGACGCCTCCGCCCGCGAAGACGAAGGCGGTCCCCGACGATGTAGCTCTCACGCTTCGACTGTATTCCGGCCGTCCGGACGGTCCAAGCCCCTGGTCTCGTGCCCATGGTCTCGTTGCACTGTCCGCCTGGCTGCGCAGGATCGGAGGTGCGGCCCTACTCCCGAGGGAACATGCTGGTGTCACAGCCTGAATCACCTCGAGGGTGGCGCGACACCGCCCAGAGAACTAGGAGCCCCCCATGAGTACCTCCCTTGCGACGTATATCTCCCTGCCCGGGCACACCGCCGAGGCGTTCGAGCACTGGCATGAGGTGTTCGGCGGCACGCTGGACCTGTTGCGCTATGCCGATGCGCCCATGGAGGGGATGCCCTTCGAGCCCGATCCGCAGGCGGTGGCCCATGTGACCCTGTCCCTACCTGGTGGCGAACTCGCCGGCGGCGACTCCATGGACGGCAAGGACTACCCGATCAGGGACACCGCGTACTCACTGCTCTACACGGTGGAGAGCCCGGAAGCCGCCCGGGAACTGATCGGCAAGCTGATCTCCGGTGGCGGGTCCGAGAACATGCCGTTCGAGAAGGCCCCTTGGGGAGATTGGTACGGCCAGGCCTTCGACCGATTCGGCGTCATGTGGGCCTTCTCCGTCGAGTCCGGCGAAGCGGCTGGCTAGGCCAGCGAAGCGGCCGGCTAGGCCGGCGGCTCGGACTCCGGGCTCTGACCCGGACCCTGCGCCGTAGGACGACGGCCCGGACGGTGACCGGCCACAGCGGCCCGGAGGGAGCCCTCCTCGTGGCCGGCGTCCTCCGCGGCCTCGGAGGACTTGCCGATCGGCAGCAACCGAAGGAGGGGATGCAGGACCGCCATGACGGCCAGACCCCAGATCAGCCCGATCACGGCCGAGCACAGCGTGTTCACCAGCCAGCCGAGGAACCCGCCCACCGCGGGCAGCGCGGCCACAGGAGCCTCGAGGGCATGGACCAGGTCGTAGGGGCCGTGCAGCCCCAGCTCCGCCGACTGCTGGAGCAGGATGTGGCCGCCGACCCACAGCATCGCGATGGTCCCGATGAACGTGATGGCGGCCAGGACCTGCGGCATGGCCTTGACCAGCATCTCGCCGAACCGCCGGGTTCCGGTGCGCTCTTTCTGCGCAAGGTGCAGGCCGACGTCGTCCATCTTGACGATCAGCGCGACGGCGCCGTACACGAGCACGGTGATCGCCACCGCCACCACGACCAGGATGAGGGCGCGGAACCAGATGCTCTCGTCGGCGACCTCGTTCATGGAGATGACCATGATCTCGCAGGACAGGATGAAATCGGTGGTGATGGCCCCCTTGATCACCTTGTCCTCGGCCTCGGGGCCCTTCTCCGTGGCCGGGGTCTGCTTCTCGGCATGGTGGCCGCGGAGCTTGTGCCAGACCTTCTCAGCACCCTCGTAGCAGAGGTAGGTGCCGCCCAGGATGAGGATCCACGGGATGATCCAGGGGATGAAGGCGCTGACCAGCAGGAGCGCCGGCAGGATGATCAGAAGCTTGTTCCGCAGCGAGCCCCAGAAGATCCTCTTGATCATCGGCAGCTCGCGGGACGGGTCCGCCCCGGACATGTACTGCGGCGTGACGGCCGCGTCGTCGATCACCACGCCCACCGCCTTGGTTCCGGCCTTCGCGGCCCCGGCAGCGATGTCATCCACCGAGGCCGCCGCGATGCGGGCCAGGGCGGCGACGTCGTCCAGGAGGGCGACCAGGCCGCCGCTCACCGGTTGCTCCGTGACTGGTCGCCCTGTGTCTGGCTGCATGACTGAACGCGCCGTGCGGATCGCACTGCGGAGGGGTCCGGTTGTATCGAGGGCACCGGAGGCGTCGGGGGAACCGGGTCTGGCGAGGCGGGCAGGGTCTCGCGGTCATCTCGCGTGATCGGCATGCTCAGAGCATACGACGACGGCGGCGCGCCGGCCCACGACGGGTCGGCGGCCCTCGATCGCCAGTCTCGGACGACCAGCTCGGTCAACCCGTTCGGTCACACATCGCGGCGGATGAGTTCCTCCAGGGCGACGGGGGAGAGCAGGTACGGGGCGACCTCCAGCACGGTGAACGCTCCCGTCTTCCCCTCGGCCGCGAGCCGGGCGGCGGCCCGGCCGTAGGCGACCTGGGAGGCGGCGGTGAAGTCCGGATTGGACTCCAGCTCGAGGGCGAACTCCACCGAGCTGCGCGAACCACCCAGATCACCGGAGGTGACCACGTGGCCGCCGTGGGGCATGCCCTGGTGGTCGCGCTCGAAGACCTCGTCGGAGATGAAGTGGACGGTGGTGTCATAGGGGGCGAAGTAGTCCGGCATGGTGGTGATCGCCTCACGGATGTCGGCGTGGTCGGCCTCATCGGCCACCACATAGCACTCGCGAACATGCGCGGAGGTGGCGCTGATCTCGGCGCCGCGGCCGGCCTTGGCCTCCACGATCGCGTCCTCGTTGGGAATCGTGTACTGGACGCCCCGCCGCACCCCGGGTACCCGGCGGACAGCATCGGAGTGGCCCTGGGAGAGGCCCTTGCCCCAGAACGTGTTCTGCTGGGCGTCGGGGAAGAGGGCGGCGGCCAGGGTGCGGTTCAGGGAGAACAGGCCCGGATCCCATCCGGTGGAGATCATGGCGACGTGCCCGCCCTCACGAGCCGCAGCGTCCATCCTGGCGTAGTGGTCCGGGATCAGTTGGTGGTTGTCATAGGTGTCCACGGTGGTGAAGTGACGGGCGTAGCCGGCGGCCTGCTCCGGGATGTCGGTGGCGCTGCCGAGGCACAGGAACAGCACATCGACGTCCTGCGCATGATCAGCTGCCGAGGCGGCGGGGAACACCGGGGTGTCCGTGTCCAGCTCAGAACGTCGGGAGAAGATCCCCACCAGGCCCATGTCCGGCTGGGCGCGGATCAGCTTCTCCACGCTCTTGCCGAGGTTTCCGTATCCGACGATGGCGGCCCGGATAGTCATGGGTGAGCTCGACATGGGTGGGAGCCTCTTTCTGTTCAGGTGTGTTCAGGTGTGATCAGGTGTATCTGTTCAGGCTTGGTGGTGTCTGTCCTCATCGTAGGTGTTAAGCCGAGCCCCGGTCCCGGCCGGAGGGGGCTACCTCCAACGGGCCGTGACAGGGAATGACCGGGAATGACAGGGAATAACAGGGAATAGCCGCGTCGGACCAGGGGTTCAACCTTGGTAGAATCACCACACGGCGTCACGGGACCACCGGTCCCCACCGATCCGCATCCGCTCAGCCTCGGGTTCTCCTCGGGCCTGCCGGTCGGTCGGTCCACGACGCCGAGCATCCGCTTCCATGGACGCGAAACCGCTCGAGGACTTCCCATGGACACATCTTGGAGGTTTTCTCGTCATGCCCGGCACTGTGCCCCACTCCACCAGCGAACCCATCAGCGAGCCCAGCGTCGACCCCAGCGTCGACCCCAGCGTCGACCCCACGTCAGACGTCGTCCAACGTGAGGTGCCGTTGGCCCCGGGCGGCCGCCGGGCCCTGGTCGGTCGCCGCGTCTTCCCGACGCCGGCCGTTCGCCGCGTGGTCTACGCCGTCATCTTCGAGGCGCTCGCCATCGGCTTCACCACGGTCATCCTCGCGCTGATGGGCAACCCGGCCGGCGCCAGCGCCGCCGTCGGGGTGTTGTCCTCCGTGGTGGCGCTGATCTGGAACATGGTGTTCAACACGCTCTTCGAGCGCTGGGAGCGGCGCTCGGGCCACACCGGCCGGCCCCTGCGGATCCGCCTGCTGCACACGCTGCTGTTCGAGCTCGGACTCGTGATCGTCCTGGTGCCCGCCGTCGCGCTGCTGCTGCAGGTCAGCCTGTGGGAGGCGTTCCTCTACGAGGCGGCCCTGATCATCTTCTTCCTCATCTACAACGCGGTCTACGCCTGGCTCTTCGACCGCGTGTTCGGGCTGCCTGACTCCGCCCAGTAGCCGTCAGCGAGCAGTGATCACACCGCCGGCAGGCCGAGGAACTCCCGGATGGCCGGCAGCTCCCGGCGTGCCTGGGCCAGCCCGGCCTCGTGTGCGGCGGCGAGCTTGACCACGTCCTTCTCGCCGTTGGACACCGGCATGGTCTCCGGCACGAACAGGTAGGCCCGGCCCTGACGCTCGAGTTCGAACAACCGCTCCCGCGTCGCGTTGTACCGCTGCCACCGGGTGAGCAGGGCCTCGGCGATCGCCGGGTGCTTGCGGAAGTAGCGCAGGTAGAACCGGGGGAACCGTTCGGGGGCCTTGACGTAGTCGCGTTCGCGGGTGAGTACCGCCAGGAAGCGGTCGTGGCCGGCGTCGATGGCAGCGGACAGGGGAATCCCGCCATCCGGGCCCAGGGCCCCGTCCACGTAGGTCCGCCCGTCCAGCAGCACCGGCGGCATGAGCACCGGCATCGTGGAGGAGGCGCGGACCCGCACCATCAGGTCGGGGAGCTCCTGGATGTCCTCACGACCCCACCACACGGGCTGTCCGGACTCGGCGTCAAAGGCACCCAGCCGCAGCGTCGCAGGGTTGGCCAGGAAGGTCTCCCAGGGGTACGGGAGGGCCTGGTCCGGCAGGCCCGTCTCCTCGTAGATGTACTTGGCGTTGAACAGGCCGTCCCCGCGCAGGAACGTCTTCCAGCTGCCGAACTTCGGGTCGGCGGCGAAGTCCACGAACGAATGCCGCGCCCGCCACGGATCCCGCGCCAGGTAGTTGGCCGTATTGGACGACCCTGCCGAGATACCGGCCACGAAGTCCAGGTGGATGCCCGCCTCGAGCAGCGCGACCGCCACAGCGGACGTATAGGACGCTCGCATCCCACCGCCCTCGAAGAGCAGTGCGGTATCGGTGACATTGCTGCGCAGTTCCACCTCGCCAGCCTAAACCGCTAGGTTGGAGCGCATGGCAACCACCGCATTCAAGTCCAGCCCCGTCAACACCGTCGGGGAGCTGCCCGCCGAGGGCACCCCCGCCCCCGCCTTCACCCTCACCGGGTCCGACCTGGCACCGGTCACCCTGGAGTCCCTGTCCGGACGCACGATCGTGCTGAACATCTTCCCCTCCATGGACACCGGCGTCTGCGCCCAGTCCGTCCGCACGTTCAACAAGGCGGCCGCGGACCTGGAGAACACCACCGTGGTGGCCGTGTCCGCTGACCTGCCCTTCGCCGCCGGCCGCTTCTGCACCGCCGAGGGAATCGACCACGTCACCACCGGCTCGGTGTTCCGTTCCACCTTCGGCGAGGACTACGGGGTCACCCTGGCCGACGGCCCCATGGTCGGTCTCCTGGCCCGCGCCGTCATCGTGATCGACCCGCAGGGCACCGTGACCTACACCGAGGTGGTCCCGGAGATCACAACCGAACCGGACTACGACTCAGCACTGGCCGCCGTCCGCGGCTGATCTGGTTCCGCCCGGTCCACCACGTCCCGTCCCGATCACCGGAGTACCGTGAACGACCCTGAGAACCCGCGGGATCCCGACCGCCCGCCGGTCGGGATCCCGCCCCTTCCGGACCGGCCCCCCGCGGTCGGCCCGATCTATGGCGTGCCCCCGCACCAGTACCAGCCCCCGCAGCAGTACCAGCTCCCGCGCCCACAGCCACGCCGACGACGCCGGAGCCCCGCCTACCGCCTGATCGTCGCCTCGGGATTCCTGGCCGCAGCCATCCTGGCCGGTGGCGTGGGCCTGTTGATCTTCGAGGAGATCCAGGACATCGTGGCGGCGCAGGACCACGGCCCGGCGCTACCGGCCACCGGAGGCGTTCCCCTCGGCGAGGCCCTGCAGCACAGCCACGACGGGATCCAGGTGGATTGGGCTGCCGGCCCGAACCTGGACGACGCCGGCCTGGACCAGGGCTCCCGGGTCACGGATGCCCCGGGTGTGCTCATGGTGGACACCCAGCTGATGAGCGGGATGGGCACCGGCACGGGCGTCGTCCTCACCGGCGACGGGCTGGCCATCACCAACTACCACGTCGTCGAGGACGCCTCCGAGGTCACGGTGACCGTCGCTGACTCCGGTGAGGTCTACACGGCCACGGTGCTGGGACGCGATTCCCTGCATGATGTCGCCGTGCTGCAGATCGAGGACGCGCCCTCCCTGGCCACGGCCTCCATCAACACCGAGCTCCCGGACCGGCGCGAGCCCACGGCGGCCGTCGGCAACGGTGGCGGCCAGGGCTATCTCACCGCCGTGACCGGTGAGTTGACGGGACTGGACGAGTCGATCGTGGCCTCCTCCGGTGTCCCCGATGACATGTCCCGGCTGTCGGGTCTCATCGAGACCAGCGCGGACGTGATTCCTGGCTACTCGGGCGGGCCCCTGGTGGACGGGGACGGTCAGATCATCGGCATCACCACGGCTGCATCCCAGGGGGAGACGGCCGAGGAGGTGGACGGGTATGCGATACCGGTGACGGTGGCCCTGGATGTGGTGGAGCAGGTCCTTTCGGGTGAGGAGACGGACTCCGTCAGCATCGGGGCGGACGGCGCCCTGGGCATCGTGGTGGGCACCGAGCAGGAGCAGGCGGTCGTCATCGAGGTGACGCCGGGCTCCTCGGCCGAACAGCTCGGCCTCCGTGAGCGGGACATCGTCCGCACCGTGGACGGCCAGCCAGTGACCTCGGCCGACGAACTCTCACAGATCGTCAACGACCACAACGTGGGGGACGTCATCACGGTCGAATGGACCACCGAGGCAGGCGAGGACCGCTCGGGTGAGGCCACCTTGCAGGAGGCCGTCGTCTACTGATCGGCTTCGAATCCGGATCGGTCCCCGTCAGGCCGGATCAGCCCAGCTCGGCCCCGCTGCACCGTGATCTCGTCGTCCACATAGACGCGGGCGGAGACGCGGAGCCCGGCCAGGGCCATGACGAGTCCGGAGCAGGCCAGCAGGACGAGCACCAGGGTCCAGTTCCCGGTGGCCGCATGGATCAACCCGACGGTCATCGGGCCGATCGCGGCGACGATGTAGCCGTACGGCTGGACGAATCCGGACAGCCGTGCGGTGACATGCGGCTGCCGGCTGCGGGCGGGGATCAGGGCGATCGCCGTCGGGAAGGCGAAGCCGCCCAGGCCGAGCAGGATGGCCCACCACAGGCCACCCTCGGCCGGGGCCAGCAGCATCCCGGCCCATCCGCCGGCGGTGGCGATGCCGAAGCCGATCATCCACGGCGCGAGGGTCCGGGACCGGTCGATCACGGTGGGCATCACGAGCCCGCCGACCACGCCCAGCGCCGCGACCACGGACAACAGGGCCCCGGCCACGTTGGCGTCCAGTCCAGCGTCCCGGTACATCTGGGGCAGCCAGCCGAACTGCACATAGGCGTTCATGGACTGGACTCCGAACAGCACCATGAGGAACACGGCCGTGGGGGAGGACCGCAGGGGCCGGTCCGGTTCATCCTGAGGCGGAGTCCCCGGGAAGTCGTGCCCCGTGCGGCGTGCCACCAGCAACCACAACACCAAGGGGACGGCGGCGGCCAGCCCCCAGAATCCGAGCGACCACCTCCAGCCCTCGGCCGGGTCACTGGCGGACAGGGCAGACCCGGCCGCTTCGGCCAGGGGCGCGGCGAGGCCCGAGCCTGCGGATCCGCCCACGGTGAGGAACATGCTGTACAGGGTCATCAGGGCCACCGTGCGGCCGCCGCCGTGCCGCTTGATCCACGCGGGAACCAGGACGTTGCCCACGGCCATGCCGGCCAGGGCGAGGGCAGTGAACGGGATGAAGACCCAGATGGACGGGGCGAAGGGGCGCAACAGCAGGCCGAGGACCATCACGATCAGGCTGAGGGCGATGGTCAGGGACAGCCCGGCCCGGCGGCCCAGGCTCACGGCCACGAATCCCACGAGTCCGAACATCAGCCCCGGCAGTGCCGTGATGACCCCGGCCACGGTGCCGTTGATCTGCAGGGAGGCTGACACCTCGGCCAGGACCGGTCCGAGGGCGGTGGCCCCCGGACGCAGATTGATGGCGATGAACACCACGGCCAGCACAGCCAGGGTGAAACCGACGGCCCGGCGGCCGGTGCTGGTGTCGATGCTCGGGTTGTTGCCGGGGTCGGTGGTCATGGATCAGTTCTACAGCGTCGCGAACAGCAACAGCGAAACGGCCATGACGGCCATGCCGGCTACGAGCCCGTACATGGCCAGGTGGTGCTTGCCGTACTCGCGGGCGGTGGGCAGCAGCTCATCGAGGGAGATGAACACCATGATGCCGGCCACCAGGGCGAAGGTGAGGCCCAGGGTGAAGTCGTTCATGAAGGGCATCAGCAGGGCGAATCCGATCAACGCTCCGGCGGGTTCAGCCAGTCCGGAGAGAAAGGACCACCGCACGGCCTTGCGGCGGGATCCGGTGGCCTCGCGGATCGGCACGGCCACGGCCACACCCTCCGGGATGTTGTGCAGGGCGATCGCCAGGGCCACGGGCAGCGCCACCTGCAGGTCGGTGAGTCCGGCGATGAACGTGGCGAAGCCCTCGGGGAAGTTGTGCACGCCGATGGCCAAAGCGGTCACGGTGCCGGTCTTCATCATCCGGCGGCGCTTCACGGCCGCAGCCGGATCGTGGACCAACCCGGGCTCGTGCGGGTTGATCTGCTCAGGCACCAGCCGGTCGATGACGCCGATTAGCAGGATCCCGGCGAAGAACGCGGCTCCGGCAGCCCATGGTCCGGCCGCCGGACCATTGGCCGCGGTCAAGGAGTCCAGGGCCTTGGGCATGATCTCCATGAAGGAGACATAGAGCATGACGCCGGCCGAGAAGCCGAGCGAGACGGATAGGAATGCGCCGGACGCGCGCCGCGGGACCACCGAGATCAGCCCACCGATACCGGTGCAGAGGCCGGCGAGCAGTGTCAGCCCGAAGGCCAGCCAGAAGTTCTCCACCAGCCGAGTGTAGGGCGGCGAGGTCCCCATGTCGGTGCGGGACATGGGGCAATGAGCTTCATTACGCTGGGCCCGTGCATGCCTCCGACATTCTCGAGCTGGCGGCCTCCCGCGGGTCCTCGGTGCAGGTGGCGGTGATCCACCGCGGCCGGACCGTGGTGGACGGGGCCGTCCGCTGCCGGCCCGACGCCCTGGGCTGGCTGTTCTCCGCGTCCAAGCCCTTCACGTCCCTGCTGGTGCACCGGCTCGCCGGCGAAGGCCTGCTGGACCTTGATGAGCCCGTGGCCACGTACTGGCCCGACTACGGTTCCGGCCGCCGGTGGCCGCGGAGCGAGAGAACCTCGAAGGCCGGCACCACCCTCCGCGACGTCCTGACCCACCGCTCCGCCGTCCCCTCGGCGGGGCCCTATCCGGCTGCCGTGATGGCCATGCACCGCACCGAGGCCTCCCTGCAGCGGGTGGCGGGAGGCCGGCGTCGGAACCGGAGATATGGTGCCGGTCCCGCCTACCAGCCGTTGGACTTCGGGTTCATCCTCGCGGAGGTGGCACGGCGGGCCACCGGGCGAGCCACCGGAGGGGACGGAGACCTGGGCTGGGCCGGGCTGCTGCGGGAGCTGGTCCTGGAGCCGGCCGGGCTCCAGGACGTCCATCCCGGCGTGCCGGATGCCGAGCTGCACCGCTGCCTGCCGTTCGACGGTTCCCTCCGCGCTGCCCCGGGTGGGCCCGTGGTCGCGGCACTGCTGAACCGCCGGGTCGTCAGACAGGCTCAGATCCCGGCGGCCGGGATCTCCACGACCGCGCTGGAGCTGGCGCGGTTCTACCGCCATCTGCTCCAGGTCCCGGAGCGGGAGGCGCTGTGCACGCCGAGTTCAGACGGGGGCCCGGACGGCTGGACCAGACTTCCCACCCGCTGGGGGACCGGGGTGCAACTGGGCGGCACCGGAGCGGGATGTCCGCTGGGAGAGACCAGCACGGAACGGACCTTCGGGCACAACGGATCGGACGTCTGCCTGGGCTGGGCGGACCCGGACCTGGACCTGGCCGTCGGGCTGGTGACCGACCGGGCCAGCGGCCACCCGGCAGATCGGAGGCTGCTGGTGGAGGTCTCCGACGCCATTCGTTCGCTGGCAGCGAACGGGCCCGGGAGTAATCCTCGAATCCCGACTGCTTAAAGGAGCTGGCTCCGACCCCCGCCGAATCCACCTGAACGGTGCCGCCATGGGCCGCCTCGGCCACCCTGCTTGGGTAGGGTGAACTGCATGTCCATCGCCCTCACGCTTGCCCTGCTGGCGGTCGGACTCATCCTCACCCCGCTGTTCTGCCGCTGGCTGGGACGCAACGCCGGTTGGCCGCTGGCCGCCGTCTACCTGGGCGCCGCGGTGCTCTACCTCCCGGCCCTGAAGGCCGGCGGCTCCGCTGGAACGGGAATCGACGCCGGCCCGGCACCCAATGCGTGGTCCATCCCCTGGATCCCGGCGTGGGGGATCGACCTGTCCTTCGCCGCCGACCCCATCTCGAGCGTCTTCACGCTGATCTCCCTGCTCATCGGCGCCGTCGTGCTGGTGTACTCGACCCGGTACCTCGACGCCGGGATGCCACCCTCGGCCTACCTGAGTTTCTACCTCGGCATGGCCCTGTTCACGGTGTCCATGGTCGGCCTGGTCACTGCCGATGACCTGATGGTGCTGTTCCTGTGCTGGGAACTGACCTCGCTGGCCTCGTTCCTGCTCATCGCCCGCTCGGGACGCGCCGCCTTCGCCCCGTCCATGCGCACCCTGCTGGTGACGTTCCTCGGCGGGCTGGCCCTGCTCGTGGCGGTCGTCCTGGTGGCCGTGCGCGCCGGCACCACCGACCTCTCGGTGATCCTGGACCCTGAGGCCGCTGGCGGCCTGTGGACGTCCGACCCGGCGTTCACCACCACCATCGGGCTGCTCATCGCCCTGGCCGCCATGACCAAGTCGGCCCAGTTCCCGTTCCACTCCTGGCTGCCGGACGCCATGGCCGCGATCACCCCGGTGTCCGCCTACCTGCATGCCGCCGCCGTGGTCAAGGCGGGCATCTTCATGCTCCTGCGGTTCTCCCCGGTGTTCCATGACAACGCGCTGTGGTCCGTACTGCTGGTCATCGCCGGTCTCGTCACCGCCCTCGTCGGCGGTTGGCGCGCCCTGCAGCAGCACGACCTCAAGAAGCTGATGGCCTATTCAACCGTGAGCCAGCTCGGGCTCATCGTCGCCGCCATCGGCACCGGCACGGAGGCCGGCATCGCCGCCGCCCTGATCCACACCATCGCGCACGCACTGTTCAAGTCCGGGCTGTTCATGATGATCGGGGTGGTGGACCACGCCACCGGCACTCGCGACCTGCGTCAGATGCCCGTGCTGCGCCGCGCCCTGCCCGGCACCTTCGCGGTGACGGTGCTCGGTGCCGGGGCGATGGCCGGCATCCCCCCGCTGCTCGGCTTCGTCTCCAAGGAGTCCATCTTCACCGCGCTCAACGCCTGGTCCACGGACTGGGTAGCCGCCGGAGGCGCGGCCAGCGGTGCCGCCGGAACCCTGCCCGCCTGGGCGGGCCCTGCGGCCCTGGCCGGTGCGGCCCTCGGTTCCGTGCTGACGGTGGCCTACTGCGCCAAGATCGTGGTGGGCGGCTTCTGGGACCCCGCGCGGGGTCCTGAGTCGGCTCTCGAAACGGTCCCGGACGGCCAGCACGACGCCGGCCACGCACCCGGCGCCATCCTCGTCGGCGCCACCGCACTGCCGATCCTGGCCTCCGTGGCCGCCCTCTTCGTCCTCCCGCTGCTGGACACCGCCGTCGGTGCGGCGGCCACGGCGGCCCTGCCCGGAGCGGAGGTGCACCCGCATTTCGTCCTATGGCACGGCGTCACCCCGGAGCTGCTGACCACCGTGGCGGTGTTGGCCGTGGGCCTGGGCACCCTGGCAGTCCGTCACCGTCTCTGGCCCGCCCTGGAACGCGCCCAGCTGCCGTTCAGCGGGGCCGGCCTGATCGAGTCCGCCACCTCGGGGCTGACGGTGCTCGGCTCAGGCGTCAACCGCCTTACCGCCCGGGACGCCGCCGCCTCCCACGCGGCGATGATGGTGCTCTCCCTGGCCGCCATCGTGGTGCCCGGCGTGCTCCTGCTGAACGCCGGCGGCGCCCTGCCGCCGCTGCAGCCGAACCTCAACCGGGCGTCCGACGTCGTGCTGCTGATCCTGCTGACCATCTCGGCCCTGGGCGTGGCCATGGCCCGCTCCCGACTCGGGGCCACCGTGGCGCTGTCCGCCGTCGGGATCCTGGTGACCGTGCAGATCGTCTCCCTCGGTGCCCCGGACGTCGCTCTCACCCAGCTGTTGGTGGAGTCCCTGACCGTCATCGTGATCATGCTGGTCCTGCAGAAGCTGCCTCGGACTTTCCAGCGCATCCGTGCCCGGCGCGCGGTGCCGGCCGCCCTCATCGCTGTGAGCGCCGGGCTGGCGACCGGCCTGGCCGTCTGGGGGCTGACCAGCCGCCGGGGGAAGTCGGAGGTCGGAACGTACCTGCTGGAGAACGGCCAGGACATCACCGGCGGGGTCAACATCGTCAACGTCATCCTGGTGGAGTTCCGCGCCCTGGACACCCTCGGGGAACTCTCCGTGCTGGGCATGACCGGGGTGGCTATCGCGGCCATCCTCTCCACCATCCGCAACCGCCACCTGGACCCGGAACTGATCCCCGCAACGCCTGGCGAGGACGATGGCTCCGACGCTCCGGAGGGTCCCGACCTCGGCAGCCCGACCGCCCGGCGCGCCATCCTGGACTCGTGGGGCAACACCAGCCAGCTGCAGCTGATGCTCAAGGTCATCCTGCCGATCCTGGCGGTCGTCTCCGCCATCCTCTTCCTGCGCGGCCACAACGAGCCCGGCGGCGGGTTCATCGCGGCACTGGTCGGCTCGGCCGTGGTCGGACTGCTGTACCTCTCGACCTCGAAGGACCGTCAGATCGGCCCGCCGCGCGCCCCGTTGTACCTCATCGGCGGCGGCGTGGTGATGGCCGTGGCCATCGGCCTGGTGAACATGGCCTTCACGGGGACCTACATGGAGCCCCAGCACGGTTATCTCCTGGGGCAGCACGTGACCACGTCCATGATCTTCGACGCCGGCGTCTACCTCGCCGTGATCGGGCTGGTCATGCTCGCCTTCAACGTCCTCGGCACAGCGCCGGCCTCCGCTGAGCAGGAGGGCGGCGAAAGCACCCGGGAGCGGGTGGACGAGGCATTCCTGGGGGAGATGGACACCCCGGCGCCGGACACCCTGGAGGAACCCGAACCCGTGACCAGCTCCATCCCCGTCCGGCCGCAGACGCAGCACATCTCCACCGGTGTCCCACCCGAAGAATGGGGGCGGTGACATGTTCGACTCCACCTTCGTCCTCGCCATCACCGTGGGCGTGCTGACCACCGCCGGGGTCTGGCTGCTGCAGCAGCGGGACATGGTGCGCGCCATCTTCGGGCTCACCCTGATCTCCCACTCCGCGAACCTGCTGCTGCTCGCCACCGGGGTGCCCGGCTGGCGTCACGAGCCGCTCATGGACGGCACCACCGTGGCCGAGGCCGCCGACCCCCTGCCGCAGGCCTTCGTCCTGACGGCCATCGTCATCGCCATGGCCACCACCATCCTCATGCTCGCTCTGGCGGTCATCGGCCGGAACGACGACCAGGAGAGGGCGCCCACCGTCAGCGACCACGACGACGACCAGCCAGACGACCGACCGACCAGCCAGCCAGCCGGTCAGTCCGACGGACAGCCAGAGAGCCAGCAGGGGGTGGACCACGCATGACCGAGCAGTTCATCGGTTCCCTGCTGCCGCTCTTCGTGGCCGTCCCCCTGCTGTTCGCCGGCGTCTCGGTGATCCTGCGGCGCCGGATGCTGGACCGTATCCTCATCATCGCCGTCCCGGTGCTGGTGCTGGCCGCCGCCGTCGCGCTGATGATCCACCACCGGGACGTCCCCGTCCTGGCGAGCGCGATCGGCAGCTACGAGGGCGGCATCGCCATCCCGTTCGTCTCGGACACCCTGACGGCGGTGATGCTGGCGACCACCGGCCTGGCCACCGCCGCCTCGTGCTGGTTCCTCACCGCGTCCGGTGAGGACCGCCTGCGGTTCGTCCCCGCCCTGGCCCTGATGCTGATGTCCGGCGTCAACGGCGCCCTGCTGACCGGGGACCTGTTCAACCTCTTCGTGTTCGTCGAGGTCATGCTGCTGCCCTCCTATGCGCTCATCGCGGTGACCGGCACGTGGCGCCGGCTGGGGATCAGCCGCATGTTCGTGATCGTCAACCTCGTCACGAGCGCGATCCTGGTGATGGGCGTGGGTCTCGTCTACGGCTCGGCCGGTACCGTGAACCTGGCCGCCCTGGCCGGACGAGCCGGCGAGGACCCACAGGTGGCGCTGGCCGTCACGGTCGTGTTGCTGGCCCTGGCCATCAAGGCCGGCGTGGTCCCCGTCCACGGCTGGATGCCGCGCGCCTACCCGGGCACGTCGGCCGGCATCATGGCGCTGTTCTCCGCGCTCCACACCAAGGTCGCCCTGTACGCGATCTTCCGGATCTACTTCACCGCCTTCGCTCCCGGAGGTTCGGCCGGCACGGCCGGAAGCACGGTGACGACGCCGGCCCCCCACGGCACCGCGACCACGGTCGCGGTGGTGATCGCCGTCGTCGTGCTCGCCACCATGGTGCTGGGGGCGCTCGGTTCCCTCGGCGAGAGCCGTTTCCGCGGGGTCATGGCCTTCCAGATGATCGCCGGGGTGGGTCACATCCTCATCGGCGTGGCCATCGCCTCACCGGCTGCCGTGGCCGCCGGCCTGTTCTACCTCATCCACCACGTGGTGACCATGGCGTCCCTGCTGACCACGGCCGGCGCCGTCGAGCAGACCTATGGCACCGGAATCCTCGGCAAACTCTCCGGACTGCTGCACCGGGACCGGCTGGCGGCCGTGGTGGTGGCCCTCGGCCTGCTGTCCCTGGCCGGTCTCCCGCCGACCTCGGGCCTGTGGGCCAAGCTGGGGCTGGCCCTCTCGGTGGTCGGGCCAGAGGGTGGTGGCGGCAATCCCGCGTGGTACGCCCCGGTGTTCCTGACCGCGATCGTGCTGGCCTCCGTGGCGACCCTCGTGGCCCTGCAGCGTTTGTGGGGCAAGTCCTTCGCCGGTGAGCCGTTGCGGACGTATCGGCCGATCCTGGCCGACGGCAGCAGGGATCGGGGCCCTGAGGAAGCGGTTCCGGACTCCGTTCGGATCCCGGGCCGGCTGCTGGCTCCCGGCGTCGTGATGATCGGGGTCTCCGTGCTGCTCTTCGTCTTCGCCGGTACGCTGATGCCGTTCATCGAGACGGCCGCGGCCGGCCTGTTCGAGACCGCCCCCTATGTGGAGGCTGTGCTGGGAGGTGACATCGAATGACTGACCATTGGCGCTTCAGCATCTGGAACATGGTGCGCTATCTGGTCTGGCTGATCGGCCAGGTCATCTCAGGTTCACTCCAGGTCGCCCGGCGGGCCCTCACACCCGGAACGTTCGCCGAACCATCGATCGTGGGCTTCCCCCTGCGCTGCGCCACGGACCTCGAGGTGACGTGGATGGCCTCGTCCATCACCATCACCCCGGGCACCCTGGTGGTCGGCACGGCGCACGGCACGGACACGGAGCCGGCCACGGTCTTCGTGCACTCCGTGTTCGACTCGGACCGGGACTCCGTGCGTGATGGACTGCGGGAGATGGAGGACCGGTTGCTGAGGATGACGCGGGGCAGCGGCTGGGAAGGCCGATCCGGAGGGGTTTCCGGATCAGGGCCGGGGGCAGGGCACGGAGTAGGGCCAGAGCAGGAAGGGAGCGGCACCCATGAGCATCGACTCCGTCCCTGACCTCCTGCTGGTCCTGGCCATGGGCATCCTCGCCGGCGCGGTGGTGCTGGGACTGTTCCGGATCTACTCCGCCACCTCGGCCGCCGAACGGGCGGTGGTCGGTGACCTCGTCTACTTCGCGGCCATCGGCATCCTGATGATCATCGGCATCCAGACCGGCTCGGCCATCATCCAGGACGCCGCCATGCTGGCGGCCTTCCTGGGCATCGTGGCGACCGTGGCGCTGGCCCGCATCCTGACGAGGGGGGAACGCTGATGGCTGGATTCGAGGTCTATGAGTTGGCAGCCGCCGTGCTCATCCTCGGCGGGGCCCTGTTGGTGCTGCTCTCCGCCGTGTCCATGCTCCGGGCGAAGGACGCGCTGCAGATGATGAACGTCTTCTCCCCGGCCACCGGGATGGGGCTGCCCCTGGTGGTCATCGGGATCTTCGTCCACCTGACCAGCCGGGACGGTTTCGAGTGGTGGACATTGATGATGGCAGCTGTGACGATCTGTGCCCTGGTGATCGTGTCCTCCCTGGCCTCGAACACCCTGGCGCGTGCCGTCTACCAGTCCGGTGCGCCCCTGGACCCGGCCACCCATCCGCAGGACCTGGCCGACGCCGACTCGGGTGGGCAAGAGTCAGCAGAGTCAGGGGAGCCAGGAGAGCCAGCAGAGAGGACAGGCCGGGCGGCATCCGACGAGTGAGCGCGGCATTCATCGATATCTCATCCATGCCTCATCCACGTCTCATTCCGGCCCTGCAGGATATTCACAGGATCTTCAAAGGACGGAAGCAGACTCCATGGCTCAGCACACACCGCAGAACAGTGCAGGTGCGCGGGCGGCGCGTACCAGCGGCGGCCGGCGGGCCGTCGTCGTCGGCTCCGGGCCGAACGGGCTCACCGCTGCCGCCGTGCTGGCCCGGGCCGGCTGGGTGGTGGACGTCTATGAGCGCCACTCAGCCTTCGGCGGTGCCTCCGCGTCGACGGACCTCCTGGGGCCGGGAACGATCGTGGACCTGGGCGCCGCCGGGCACTCCTTCGGCGTGGCCAGTCCCGTTTTCCGCGACTTGGGCCTGACCGCTCACGGTCTGGAATGGCTCCACCCCGAATACCCGATGGCGCACCCGCTCGACGGGCGGCCCGCGGCCCTCCTGCAGGACTCGATGGAGGCCACGGTCAGTGGACTGGGCCGTGATGGAGCGGCCTGGCAGCGACTGCACGCACCACTGGTCGGGAACATCGACGCCCACCTGGAGAACATCCTCGGGCCGTCCCTGGTCCGCCTGCCTCCACACCTGGTCAGCATGGCCCGGTTCGGGGTGCGTGCTCTCTGGCCGTCCGGAGCCCTCGGCCGCACGATCTTCCGGGACGAGCCGGCCCGGGCCCTGTTCGCGGGATCCTCCATCCACGCCATCCTGCCGCCCTCACACCTGTTGACCTCGGCCTTCGGCCTGATCTTCGGGGCCCTCGGCATGACCCGCGGCTGGCCCGTGGCCCGGGGCGGCTCCCAGGGGATCGCGGACGCGCTGGCCTCCGTCCTGCACGCCCACGGAGGCCGCATCCACCTGAACCACGAGGTCACCGACCTCGGTGAGTTCGCTGGTGCCGATGCGATCCTGCTCGACCTCACACCTCGGCAGTTGCTGCAGCTCAAGGGCGCCGACCTCACCGATCGGTACGCCGGCCATCTCAAGCGGTGGAGATACGGCACCGGGGTGTCCAAGATCGACTACCTGCTCGATGGACCGGTCCCGTGGACGGACCCGCGGGTCGGTGGCGCCGGCACCGTCCACGTGGGCGGGTCGCTCGCCGAGATGGAGCACGCCGAGCGCGAGGCCAAGGCCGGACGCATCCCGGAGAGGCCTTTCGTCATGGTCTGCCAGCAGCAGGGGGCGGATCCGTCCCGTGCCACCGGTGAGGCCGCCGGCAAGACCGTGCTGTGGACCTATGCCCACGTGCCCGGCGGCTACGACGCCCCGGTCGGCGACCTGATCGAATCGCAGATCGAGCGGTTCGCCCCCGGTTTCCGGGATCGCATCGTCCACCAGGTGGCCACCCCGCCGTCGGCCCTCGAGTCCTGGAACCCCAACCTCATCGGTGGGGACGTGGCCGGCGGGTCCATGGGCGGGCTGCAGCAGATCCTGCGCCCCGCCCCGGTCCTCAGCCCGCACCGCACCTCCACGCCCGGCCTGTACCTGGCCTCCTCCTCCACGCCACCCGGCGGAGGAGTCCACGGCATGGCCGGCCTCCACGCTGCCAGGGCCGCCATGGCCGACGCCGCCGCACACCGCTGACGCGGTCCGGGCCGCGCCGTGCTGCCCGGGACCCGTTGCTCGCCATACCCACGCCGTCTCAGCCGCACCCACCCGTATCCGCATCCGCCCCTATCCGCACTCACCCGTATCCGTTTCCACTCGCACCCACACCGAAAGGATCGATCGTGACCATCGACCTCTCGCACCACCTGGCCATCGTTCCGGCACCGCGCGCGGCGGAGCGCGACCTCTGGGCGCTGGCCGCCGGCGTCGCCTTCGCGGCCGTGTTGCTCTCTCCCGTACGCCACTACTTCAACGGCAAGGACAAGAACGAGGAGGACTCCTTCCCGCTGTCCACCTATCCGATGTTCTCCGATGACCGCAAGGACCGGACCCGGATCCCGCACGTGGCCGGATTCACCGCCGACGGCGAACGGATCGTCCCGCACTACAGTCACTTCGGTGCCGGTGGGCTGAACCAGGTCCGCAAGCAGATCACCCGCATGGTCCGCCAGGGCCGCGCGGTGGAGGTCGCCCAGCGCTACGCCGATGCACTGGCTCAACAGCAACGCCGAGCCGCAGGTCAGGGTGCGAGCCCCGCAGCCCAGAGGCGGCGCAGGGAAGCCGGCATCGTCCGCGTGGAGATCGTGCGGTCGCGGTATTTCTTCGACACGTACTTTGCCGGCAACACCACACCGCAGATGGAGACCGTCCACGCTCGGGCCGACGTCGGCGGGACCGCGACGGCCGTGTCCGAGACCCGGCATGACGACACGCAGGATGCGCAGGGGCCGCCCACCGGACCCATGGCCCGCTCCGAGTTGGGCAACGTCCCGCCACGGCCGATCGGCACCGGCAACACCGCGGGCGACTATGTCACCGAGAACACTGTCCAGACCGCACCCCGGAACACATCTACGACCGCAACCGAGACCGCAACCGAGACCGCAACCGAGCAGGAGGCCACACCGTGAACGGCGCCGGCAACACCTTCCCGTCCTTTGAATCCCCGGCGTTCCAGAAGGCTGTCGACCTGTTGCGGCCTGCGGCCCAGCCGATCCGCCCCGCGGTGCTGAGGGTCGCCACCGGAATCTTCTCGGCGGCTCACAACATCAGGCGGCGGGCCATGTTCCGCAGACTCCACGCCCAGGACGCCTCCCAGTTCACCCCGGTGGGAGTGGTCAAGATCCTCAGGAAACCCCTGCCACCGCGAGTGGCCGACGGGATCTTCGATGCGGCGCAGGTGGTGAACATCGCCGCCACCCTCGGCGTGGGCCACCGGGTCACTGGACCGCTCAATGCGGCCCTGCAGCTGTGGACCATCAGCTATCGCAACTCCTGGACCATGCTGCTGCACAGTGACAACATGCTCACGATGCACCAGATGGTCCTGGGTACCACGCGGTCCGCAGACGCCCTCAGCATCGACTCACTGCTGCGGGACGGCACGCTCTTCCCGCAACGCCACGACCGTGCCTATGGGGCTGTGCCGACCGCCATGAACGTGGCCACCGTGGCCGTGTACTTCATCTCCGGTATGGCGAAGGTCCGCGGCCCGCTCGGTCTGAAGTGGGCCGGGGGAGATGTCTTGCGCGGCCAGATCGCCGTCGACGGGATGCGCAAGGACCTCTTCGGCTCGACCAAGCCGGAGGCCGGGGCCGCGCTGTACCGGCAGAAGGAGCTGTTCACCGTGATGGCGGTCGTGTCTCTGGCCGTGGAGCTCGGGGCGCCCCTGTCCCTGATCAACCGCCGGCTGGGTCAGCTGTTCGCGGCCGGGGCGTGGGGGATGCACGTGGGCATCCGCATCATCATGGGGATCAAGTTCAAATACAACATCTCCGGAGTGTCCTACCTGCCCTACTTCCCGATGGGACCGCAACTTCCTCGCTGAGGGCCGGACGCACTGAAAATGCCCGGAGTGATATGAAACACCCGTTTCGGGGACATTGTCTACATAGATAGTCACATGCTGTAACGCCCCGGAAACACGCGGGATTACGGGACCCCCGGCTAAGTTACGGGATGGTAACGATTGGCTCTTCAGCGGACTATTCAATGTTGCTTTCGCATGTTGCGGGGCTATTCTCGTGCACACCTTGTGGTGTTGCTCACCCTCCAGTGCTGAAACGGAAACCTGGTTTCAGTGCCGGAATCGGACCGGCCCTCCCACCCCATCCGGGTCGGATCGGGAGCACACCACGTCTCGCACCTGTTCGAATGGAGACGCTTTGATGAAATACACAAAGCTTTCTGCCGCTGCTGCTCTTCTGGCCAGCTCGGCGCTCGTCCTGTCCGCCTGCGCGCCGGGTGGCCCGGCCGAGAACGAAGAATCCGGCACCGCCGCACCTGAGGGCGGCAATGGTGAGGTGATGACCGGCGAGGCCGGCAACAAGCTCACCGCCGAACCCGAAGGCTCCGGCCTGGCCGACCTGGGGGAGGTCCAGACCGAGGACGGCTCCATCTCCTACTCCGTGGGTGAGGACGAGTTCATCTCCTACAACGGTATGACGCCGGAGACGTACTCCACGTATAACTCCGCCATCACCGAGCGAATGACCCAGAGCTTCTACTACTACGGCACCGACGGGACGATCTATCCCAACGAAGAGCTCGGCACGTACGAGAAGATTTCGGACGATCCGCTCCAGGTGAAGTACACGATCCACGAGGATGCCGTCTGGTCTGACGGCACCCCGGTGACCGCCGCCGACTACATCTTCAAGTGGGGTTGGCAGAACCCGCGCATCGCCACCGGCGAGGGTGACGAGGCCGCGCCGCTGTTCAATGCCATCTCCCACACCCTCGGCGAGTACGTCCCCGAGGCGCCGGAGGGTGACCCTGCGGGCAAGGAATTCACCTTGACCTACGCGGAGCCGTACGCCGACTGGGAGATCATCATGGATACGGCGTTGCCGGCCCATGTGGTTGCTGAGCAGTCCGGTATGGGCATGGACGCCATGCTTGAGGCCATTCAGAACGAGGACGCCGAGGCGTTGGCCCCAGCCGCCGAGTTCTTCAACACCGGCTGGAACACCTCCCCGGGCACCTTGCCTGCCGAAGAGATCGCCCCGTCCATGGGTCCCTACAAGTTCAGCAGCTGGGAGCCGGGCCAGTCCATCACCCTGGTGGCCAACGAGGAGTACTGGGGCACCCCGCCGGCCACCGAAGAGTTGGTCATCCGCTTCGCCGCCGCCGACACGCACGTGCAGGCCCTGCAGAACGGCGACCTGAACGTCATCGAGCCGCAGGCCACCGTGGACACGCTCGAGCAGTTGGAGGGCCTGGGCGACCAGATCGTCATCCAGCAGGACGCCTCCCTGACCTGGGAGCACGCGGACTTCAACTTCATGGAGGGCTCGCTCTTCGCGGACAACCGGGAGTTGCGTGAGGCCTTCGCCCTGTGCCTGCCGCGTCAGCAGATCGTGGACAACCTGATCAAGCCGCTGGATCCGGAGACGATCGTCATGAACGCCCGCGAGGTGTTCCCGTTCCAGGAGAGCTACCAGGAGGTCGTGGACGCCTCATATGAGGGCCAGTACGACGAGGTCGACATGGAACGCGCGACCCAGCTGGTCGAGGAATCCGGTGAGACCAATCTGGACGTCCGAATCGGTTACAGCTCGCCGAACCCTCGTCGTTCCGAGACCGTGGCCATGATCAAGTCCTCGTGCGATGAGGCCGGCTTCAATATCATCGACGCCGGCCACGCCGACTTCTTCGGTGTGGTCCAGCCGCAGGGCGACTACGAAGTGGCCCTGTTCGCCTGGTCCGGTTCCGGTCAGATCGCGTCCGGCCAGAACATCTACTCGACCGGCGCTCCGCAGAACTACGGCCAGTACTCCAACCCTGAAGTGGATGAGGCCTGGAGCACGCTGGCCGGCTCGGTGGACCCGGCGGTCCATGCCGAGCAGGTGAAGGTCATCGAGAAGCTGTTGTGGGATGACCTGTTCGGCGTCCCGCTGTACGCCCACCCGGGGATCGTGGCCCACTCGGCCGACATCGCCAACGTCCGCAACACCGCCACTCAGACCGGCGCCGTGTGGAACGCGGAGCAGTGGGTCCGCGTCGAATGATCGCCTGAGCTGACCAGTTCGCTGATCAACCGGCGCTGAATCGCCACCGAAGGCGCACCGCAGTTGGGGCCCGACCACATCCGGCCGGGCCTCAACTGTTCCATTGACCCGCTGGGGATCCCCTACCGGTGACATCGGGTGTTCCGTGACGATTCAGGCAGACCTCCTCGACCCCCTGGTACGGAAGGCAACGTTCTGTTGTGCTGAAATTCATCCTCCGCCGTTTCGGCAGCTCATTCCTGGTGTTGCTGGGGGCGTCTCTGCTGCTGTACGTGCTCACCATCAACTCGGGCGACCCGCTGGCCGACCTGCGGGAATCCAACGCGGACAACCGCGAATACCTCATCGAACAGCGCATCATGTTCATGGACCTGGACCAGCCCTGGTATGCGCGCTATTGGGACTGGCTGACCGGCGTCGGCCAGTGCTTCATCGGCCAATGCGACCTCGGCACCAACCGGTCCGGCCAGGAGGTCATCGACCTGCTAGGCCTGGCAGCCTCATCGACTCTCCGGCTCGTGGTGCTGGCCACCGTCATCGCCATGGTCTTCGGTGTTCTCATCGGCATCCTGACGGCCATCCGGCAGTATTCCGGGATGGACTACGCGGTGACCTTCCTGACCTTCCTGTTCTTCTCGCTCCCTGTCTTCTGGGCCGCCGTGCTCCTGAAGGAGTACCTGGCCATCGGCTTCAACGACTGGCTGGCCAGTCCTGATCCCGGGTTCAGCTGGCCCACGATCATCGCCGTCGGCCTGGTCCTGGGCCTCGCCCTTCAGGCCATCTTGGCCGGAAATGCCCGACGCCGGCTGCTCACCTTCCTCGGCGCCTTCGCCTTCACCTGTGTCGCCTTGCCCTACATGGACTGGCTGAACTTCGCCCGCTATCCGCAGCTCGGGCCGGTCGTGATCACGTTGGTCGGCGTGGCGGCGGCCGTCGGGGCCACCGTCCTGGGGGCGGGCCTCAAGAACCGCCGTGTGCTCTACGCCGGTCTGATCACCGCCGTGCTTGGCCTGGTCGCCTACTACGTCACCTACAACCTGCTGTGGGATCCGAACTGGCTGATCATCTTCGTGCTCTCGGTCGTGGCCATCGGGCTCGCCGTGCTCGTTGGCCGGCTGATGGGCGGGTATTCCAAGGGTGCGGCCACTCTCGTCTCGGTGTTCACCGCCGTGGTGATGGGCGGGCTGATCATCGTCGAGCACCTCTTCCGCTCGTGGCCCTCCTACCTGGAGATCGTGGGACGTCCCATCGCGACGATCGGCTCGCAGACGCCGAACTTCACCGGCACGTTCTGGGAGGACTTCCTGGACAAGGGCACCCAACTCCTGCTGCCGACGATCGTGCTGACCCTGATTTCCCTGGCCAGCTATTCGCGTTACACACGCGCCTCGATGCTCGAGGTCAGCCAGCAGGACTACATCCGCACCGCCCGCGCCAAAGGCCTGAACGAGCGGCAGGTCATCCTCAAGCACGCCTTCCGCAACTCCCTGATCCCGATCACGACGATCATGGCCTTCGACTTCGCCGGACTCATCGGTGGTGCGGTGATCACCGAGCAGGTCTTCGGCTGGCAGGGCATGGGCAACCTCTTCCGCGTGGGCTTGGAACAGGTGGACCCCGCCCCCGTCATGGCCTTCTTCCTGGTCACGGGTACCGCCGCGGTGCTCTTCAACCTGCTGGCCGACATCCTGTATGCCGTCCTCGACCCCCGGATTCGAGTGTGAGTCGCATGAGCAACGAGAACGGGACCCCCCGCAATGAGAATGGACCCTCCCAGCAGGCCGTAGACCTGGCCAACCTGGCAGAGGTAGAAGACGCCAAGCTGCGTCAGCAGACCGGGAAGTCGTTCAGCCAGGGCCAGCTGGTCAGGCGGCGTTTCCGCCACCACAAGGCCGCCATGATCTCTGCCGTATTCCTGGTGCTGATCTTCATCCTGGCCTTCACCTCCATCGGCTATGCCGGCATCCCCGGCTGGTGGGACAAGGACTATGCGGCGACCGGCGCAACGGTGAACGGCGGTGCCCCCACCCTGTCCGTGGTGCCCGAATGGCTGGGCGGAGAGGGCATCCGCTGGGGCGAACACCCCTTCGGTCAGGTCACCACCGGCAACGACTTCTTCGCACTGGTGATGCGCGGCACCCAGCAGTCGCTGATCATCGCCATCGTCGTGGGCATTGTCTCCACCGTCATCGGTTCCGTGGTCGGCGCCCTGGCCGGCTACTTCCGTGGCTGGATCGATTCGGTGCTGATGCGGGCGACCGACCTGGTCATCGTCATCCCGCTGCTGGTGCTGGCCGCCGTCCTCGGCCAGATGTCCTCCGGGCTCGGTGGCGGGATCATCCCGCTGGCGCTGGTGCTGGGTCTGGTCACGTGGACCTCTCTGGCTCGCCTCGTCCGCGGCGAGGTCCTGTCTCTGCGCGAGAAGGAATTCGTGGCCGCTGCCGTGGCCATGGGCGCCAAGCCCGGACGCGTGATTCTGCGGCACCTGCTGCCCAACACCATCGGGGTGATCGTCGTCAATGCCACGTTCGCCATCGCGGCGGCCATCCTGCTGGAGACCTCGCTGTCCTTCCTCGGATTCGGCGTCCGTCCCCCTGACTCCTCACTCGGCCTGCTCATCAGCCAGTACCAGAGCGCGTTCACCACCCGGCCATGGCTGTTCTGGTGGCCCGGCATGTTCATCCTGGCGATCGCCCTGTCCGTGAACTTCATCGGTGACGGCCTCCGGGACGCCTTCGATCCGCGTCAGGGCTCCCGCGGCAGGAAGCGTGGCTTCCTGGGCTTCTCTGGCCGGTCCAAGGACCTGGCTGCCGCCACCGCCGGCGCCGACCGCCCGAGCATGGATGCCGGGCCCAGAGTGCCCGGAGGTGGCTCGCAGATCGGCGGCAACACCCCGACCCAAGGACCCTCCGACCCCCGTGGCTCGGGAACGATTGGAAACCCATGAGCATCTTCGGACGCAAGAGGAACACGAACGACCAGAACCACCAGGGCTCGCACGGCGATCAGATCGCCGGCAGTGCGCGGCCGGCGTCGGGCACGTCCCCGGCAACCGGCTCACTGGGGCTGGTGCAACGCCACCCCGACCGCGACGGCAGGCCGATCCTGTCCTTCCAGGACGTCTCCGTCACCTTCAACACCGAGTTCGGTGACGTCAACGCCGTCAAGGGTGTCAGCTTCGACATCAAGCCCGGCGAGGTCGTGGCGCTGGTCGGCGAATCCGGCTCCGGGAAGTCGGTGACCTCGTCAACGGCCATGGGACTGCTCCCGGCCAACGCGAGCGTCACCGGTACCGTCATGCTGGGGGACCGCGAGGTCACCAAGCTGGACGCGAACGGTCTGCGCAAGATCCGCGGCCGGCACGCGGCCATGGTCTTCCAGGAGCCCATGACCGCGCTGAACCCGGTGCTCACGGTGGGGGACCAGCTCACCGAGTCGCTCAACGTGCACGGCATCGCCTACGGCACCGAGGCGGACCGGCGGGCGGTGGAGCTGCTGGAGATGGTCGGGATCCCGGACGCCCAGCACCGGCTCAAGCAGTACCCGCACCAGTTCTCCGGCGGCCAGCGCCAGCGTATCGTCATCGCGATGGCCATCAGCTGCTCGCCCGAGGTCATCATCGCGGACGAGCCGACCACCGCCCTCGACGTGACCGTGCAGGCCGAGATCCTCGAACTGCTGCGCTCGCTGAAGGACCAGCTGAACACCGGCATCCTGCTCATCACCCACAACATGGGCGTGGTGGCGGACATGGCCGACCGGGTCTGCGTGATGCTGCGCGGCGAGCTCGTGGAGTCCGGCGAGGTCCACCAGGTCATGCAGAACCCGCAGCACCCCTACACGGAGCGGCTGCTTGGCTCCGTGCCACGCTTGGGTACTGAACTGCAGGTGGCGGAGCCGTCGCCGGTGACCTCCACCCAGACCACGGCGGTCTATGCGATCGAGGCGCAGGGCCTGTGCATCGAGTACGACCACCGGGGTAAGAAGAACCGCGTGGTCCATGACATCGACTTCACGGTGGCCCCGGGGGAGATCCTCGGACTCGTGGGGGAGTCCGGTTCCGGCAAGTCGACCATCGCCAAGTCGGTCCTCGGGCTGCTGCCCGTGGCGTCCGGCTCGCTCAAGATCCACGGCAGCGACCTGACCCGGCTTGCCGGGAAAGATGCGCGCGCCCTGCGCAAGCGGATCGGCGTGGTGTTCCAGGACCCGGCGGCCTCGCTGGACCCGAGGTTTCCGATCGGCGATGTCATCACCGAACCGATGGTCATCCACAACGTCGGCAACCGTCAGACTCGACTGGACCGTGCCTACGAGCTGCTGGACGCGGTGAAGCTGCCGCGCTCGGTGGTCAACCGGTTCCCGCACGAACTCTCCGGCGGCCAGCGTCAGCGCATCTCCATCGCCCGGGCCCTGACCCTGGACCCGGAGGTGTTGATCGCGGACGAGCCGACGTCCGCCCTCGATGTCTCCGTGCAGGCCGCGGTCCTGGACATGTTCGCCGAGCTGCAGTCCCGCTACGAGTTCGCCTGCCTCTTCGTCTCGCACGACCTGGCCGTGGTGGACATGCTCGCGCACCGGGTCCTCGTCCTGAAGGACGGCCGCCAGGTGGAACAGGGGCCCACGCAGGAGGTCCTGCACCATCCGACGCAGGAGTACACCAAGCGACTGCTCTCGGCGGCTCCGGTGCCGGATCCCGATGAACAGTTGACCAAGCGCACCGAGCGTCGTCAGCTGCTCGAGTCCCTCGGGGAACGCCCGTACTGAGGCGGGGTGGTCCGAGGCGTGTCCGAGGGGATTGGCTCGGTCCCGTATAATCGGACGGGGCCCTTGACGGCTAACAACCTCTTGGCACCCGCCAGCCCGCCGCCCTCGATGAACAGGCACCCCTATGACTGAAACCCTCACCCAGCGCACCGACCTCCGCAATGTCGCCATCGTGGCCCACGTGGACCACGGCAAGACCACCTTGGTGGATGCGATGCTGCGCCAGGCCGGCGCCTTCTCCAGCCACGGCGAGGTGGAGGACCGGGTGATGGATTCCGGCGAACTGGAACGCGAGAAGGGCATCACCATCCTCGCCAAGAACACCACCGTGTTCTACTCCGGTCCCTCCGCGAAGGGCGAGTCCGTCACCTTCAACGTCATCGACACCCCCGGCCACGCCGACTTCGGTGGCGAGGTCGAGCGCGGACTGTCCATGGTGGACGGCGTCGTACTGCTCGTGGACGCCTCCGAGGGCCCGCTGCCGCAGACCCGCTTCGTGCTCCGCAAGGCCCTGGCCGCCAAGCTTCCCGTGATCCTCGTGGTCAATAAGACCGACCGTCCCGATGCCCGCATCGACGGCGTGGTCTCCGATTCCATGGACCTGCTGCTGGGCCTGGCCTCGGACCTGTCCGACGAGGTCGAGGACCTGGACCTGGACTCCGTGCTGAACCTGCCGATCGTCTACGCCTCCGGCAAGGCCGGCAAGGCCTCCCTGACCCAGCCCGGTGATGGCGAGATGCCGGACAGCGAGGACCTGGAGCCGCTGTTCGCCACCATCATGGAGCACATCCCGGCCCCGACGTACACCGAGGGCGAGGTCCTGCAGGCGCACGTCACCAACTTGGACGCCTCCCCGTTCCTGGGCCGTCTGGCCCTGCTGCGCATCTTCAACGGCACCCTGAAGAAGGGCCAGCAGGTCGCCTGGGCCCGCCAGGACGGCCAGCTGAAAAACGTGAAGATCACCGAGCTGCTGGGCACCAAGGGCCTGTCCCGCGCGCCGATCGACTCGGCTGGTCCGGGTGAGATCGTGGCCGTCGCCGGCATCGAGGACATCATGATCGGTGAGACCCTCACGGACGCCGAGAACCCGAAGCCCCTGCCGCTGATCACCGTGGACGATCCGGCGATCTCCATGACCATCGGCATCAACACCTCCCCGATGGCCGGTCGCGTCAAGAACGCCAAGGTCACCGCGCGCCAGGTCAAGGACCGTCTGGACGCCGAGCTCATCGGCAACGTGTCCCTCAAGGTCCTGCCGACCGAGCGTCCCGACGCCTGGGAGGTCCAGGGCCGCGGCGAGTTGGCACTGGCCATCCTGGTGGAGCAGATGCGCCGCGAGGGCTTCGAGCTGACCGTGGGCAAGCCGCAGGTGGTCACCAAGACCATCGACGGCAAGGTGCATGAGCCGATGGAGCTGATGACCATCGACACCCCCGAGGAGTTCATGGGGCCGATCACCCAGCTGATGGCCGCCCGCAAGGGCCGCATGACCGAGATGAAGAATCAGGGCACCGGCTGGATCCGCATGGAGTTCAACGTGCCGGCCCGAGGCCTGATCGGCTTCCGCACGCAGTTCCTCACGGACACCCGCGGCGCCGGCATCGCCTCCTCCTACGCCAATGGCTTCGAGCCCTGGGCCGGTCCGATCGAGTACCGGGACAAGGGCTCCCTCATGGCGGACCGTTCCGGCACCGCCACGCCGTTCGCCATGATCAACCTGCAGGAGCGTGGCACGTTCTTCGTCCAGCCGGGTGCCGAGGTGTACGAGGGCATGATCGTCGGCGAGAACTCCCGCGCCGATGACATGGACGTGAACATCACCAAGGAGAAGAAGCTCACCAACATGCGTGCGGCCTCCTCTGACTCCTTCGAGGGCCTGACCCCGCCGAAGAAGCTCACCCTGGAGGAGTCCCTCGAATTCGCCCGCGAGGACGAGTGCGTGGAGATCACCCCCGAGGAGATCCGCATCCGCAAGCTCATCCTGGACGCCGGGGAGCGCAGTAAGGCCGCCCGCGCCCGTGCCCGCTCCTGATCTGCGGGACCACCAGCAGGGTCCGACGCCGTCCGGGCAGTCCCCGGACGGCGTCGGGCCGCGCTCGGGCCCGGAACGGCGGGGCACCCGCCCCGAAGGCCGACGCGGCTGGGTGCCGCTGCTGGTCGCGGTCCTGATCGGGGCCGGCGTCGGGATCCTCGGGACCGTGCTGCACCTGCACTTCAGCTGGATCGGAGGCACCACCACTGAGGAGGGCGCCTGGGTCCTGCCCTGGGGTGCCGCGCTGGCACTGTTGCTCGTGGCCTCCGCGCAGCTCTGGTGGACCTTGAGGTCCTCAGTGGCCTGGACCGGGGGAGTCGTCGCCATCGCGGCGTTCACCACCGCCATGGTCCTGGGGAACTGGCCCGGTCTGGACACCTTCGCCGTGGCTGCCAATGACTACACCCTCGCGGTGGTCCCCGGTCCGGCCATCGCCGGGACGGTCTGGGTCTGGGGCATCCCGGCCGTGGCCATCATCACGATGCTGTTGGCCCAGTCTCTTCTGCGCCACCCGGTGGCACGGGACTAGACTGGATCCAGAATCCCAGGTCCGGTGATGTCCGGACCCCATTCCGACCCCCTGGAAGGTGGACGGTTCCACGTGACGTACGTCATTGCCCTGCCGTGTGTGGATGTCAAGGACAAGGCATGCATCGAAGAGTGCCCGGTCGACTGCATCTACGAAGGTGAGCGGATGTTGTACATCCACCCCGACGAGTGCGTGGACTGCGGCGCCTGCGAGCCCGTATGCCCGGTCGAGGCCATCTACTACGAGGATGACACCCCGGACGAGTGGGCCGACTACTACAAGGCCAACGTCGAGTTCTTCGACGACCTCGGATCACCGGGCGGCGCCGCGAAGATGGGCCTGATTCCCAAGGACCATGAGCTGATCACCGCCCTGCCGCCGCAGCCGATGCCCGAAGGCCTCTGACGGCCCCGGCCCGACGAACCGAACCCGAGCTGACACCGTGCTGACGCTGCCCGAATACCCCTGGGAATCCCTGGCTCCCTACCGCGCCACCGCCTCGGCCCACCCCGGTGGGATCGCAGACCTGTCCATCGGCACGCCCGTGGACAGCACACCCGCGCTCATCCAGGACGCCCTCGCGGCGGCCGCCAACGCGCACGGCTATCCGACCACTCAAGGCACCGTGGAGCTGCGCGAGGCCATCGTCGCCTGGTTCGCCCGGCGTCGCGGCGTCGCGGGGCTGGACCCGCAGGCGGTCATCCCCACCGTGGGCTCGAAGGAGTTCATCGCCTGGCTGCCGCTCCTGCTGGGCCTGGGTCCCGGCGATGTGGTGGTCCGGCCCACCGTGGCCTACCCTACCTACGACATCGGCGCCCTGCTCGTGGGCGCCACCGCCGTGGCCGCGGACTCGCTCGATGAACTAGATGCCGAGACCCGCGCCCGGGTCAAACTGGTCTGGACCAACTCCCCGGGCAACCCCACCGGGAAGGTGGCCTCGATCGAGGAACTGCGGGCCGTCGTCGCGCAGGCCCGCGGGCTGGGTGCCGTGGTGGCCGGCGACGAGTGCTATGCCGAGCTCGGCTGGGGCAGCTGGGACGACGACGACGCGAGCCACGAGGGCAGCGCGGACGGCGGGGATCATCGGAGCGGGGACCAGCGGGACGGGGGCGCCGCCAGGGTGCCCTGCATCCTGTCGCCCGAGGTGTCTGACGGCGACCACACCAACCTGCTGAGCGTGTACTCGCTGTCCAAGCAGTCCAATGTGGCCGGCTACCGTGCGGCTTTCGCGGCCGGGGATGCCGCGCTGATGTCCACCCTGCTCAACAGCCGCAAGCACGCCGGGATGATCGTGCCGATGCCGGTCCAAGCTGCCATGACGGCAGCACTCGGGGACGACTCCCACGTTCAGGAGCAGAAGGACCGGTACCGGTCCCGGCGCACTCTGCTCAAGGACGCGCTCGAGGCCGCAGGCCTCGTGGTGGACCACTCCGAGGCGGGCCTGTACCTGTGGACCCGGGACGGCCGGCGGGCCCCGGACGCGGGAAACGCCACCGGGCCAGGGGCCGACGCCGTGGCTGCGGCTCCCACCGAGCAGGACAGCTGGGATCTGGTCGGGGAGCTCGCCGAGTTGGGCATCCTGGTCGGTCCCGGCACCTTCTACGGCGCGGCCGGCAACGGCTACGTGCGAGTGGCGCTGACCGCCACTGACGACGCGGTGGCGCAGGCAGCTGAACGGCTGCGCTCCTGGCGCTGACCTGCGGCCCCCGGCCGTTGGTCGCTTTCGCGGGACCGCCAGGGGCCACAATCGTCACCGATTCCTTGTCCGGGCCCCCGTCTTGGTAGCGTTGACGTGGATTGGACCACCCCCGCTTCACATGGTCGCCGTCCCAGGCGGATGGTTTCCGGTGGTTCGCACACTGAACAACTCATGAGGGAGCACCCATGACCGAAAACACTTCAGCTCAGCTGTCCGTTGACGGCACGATCGTCGAGCTGGGCCGCGAGAAGGCCACCATCGGCAACGACGGTCTGAACATCGGACCGCTGCTGAAGGACACCGGTCAGGTCACCTATGACCCTGGCTTCATGAACACGGCCAACGCCAAGTCGGCCATCACCTACATCGACGGTGATGAGGGCGTGCTGCGCTACCGCGGCTACCCGATCGATCAGCTGGCCGAGCACTCCTCCTTCCTCGAGGTCGCCTACCTGTTGATCTACGGCGAGTTGCCGACCGGGGACCAACTGGGCGAGTGGGACCAGAACATCCGCCGCCACACCATGCTGCACGAGGACCTCAAGGGCTTCTTCAACGGATTCCCGCGGGACGCGCACCCCATGCCGGTGCTGTCCTCGGCCGTGTCCGCCCTGTCCACCTTCTACGCGGACTCCCTGGACCCGTTCGACGAGGAACAGGTCCACATCTCCACCATCCGCCTGATGGCCAAGCTGCCGGTGATCGCGTCCTACGCCTTCAAGAAGTCCATCGGCCAGCCGATGCTCTATCCGGACAACTCCCTGAACCTGGTGGAGAACTTCCTGCGCCAGAGCTTCGGTGTCCCCGCCGAGCCGTACGAGCTGGACCCGGACATGGTCAAGGCTCTGGACCTCCTGCTCATCCTGCACGCGGACCACGAGCAGAACTGCTCGACCTCCACGGTGCGCCTGGTCGGCTCCTCGCATGCCAACATGTTCGCCTCCATCTCGGCCGGCATCAACGCGCTCTACGGCCCGTTGCACGGCGGTGCCAACGAGGCCGTGCTGAACATGCTGCGCTCCATCAAGTCGGACGGCGTCAAGCCCGAGGACTTCATGGAGAAGGTCAAGAACAAGGAGGACGGGGTGAAGCTCATGGGCTTCGGCCACCGCGTCTACAAGAACTACGATCCGCGGGCGAAGATCGTCAAGCAGACCGCGCATGACATCCTCGGCAAGCTCGGCGGCAACGACGAGCTGCTGGACATCGCCATGCGCCTCGAGGAGAAGGCACTAGCGGACGACTACTTCATCGAGCGCCGCCTCTACCCGAACGTCGACTTCTACACCGGCCTGATCTACAAGGCCATGGGCTTCCCGGAGAAGATGTTCACCCCGCTGTTCGCGCTCGGCCGGCTGCCCGGATGGATCGCCCAGTGGCGTGAGCTGATCGAGGACCCGGCCACGAAGATCGGGCGCCCGCGCCAGGTCTACACCGGCCACGCCTTGCGGGACTACCCCAGCCGCTGAGCGTTGGTGTCCTAGCTGGTTCTAGCAGGCCCTCACCTTCGCGGGTCAACCCGCGAAGGTGAGGGTCACCGCGCCGTCGGTGCCCGTGGCCGGGGCCCAGCCGTGATCCGCCCGGACCCAGCCCTGTCCGCCGAATGAGGCAGAGGTGATGCCGAACTGGTCGGCGTTGGCCACGGCCCACTGCACGAGAGCCCAGCCTCGCGTCCCGGAGGCCGGGATGGTGGCCGTGCGGCCGTCGTCGGACACCCGGGGCTGCGCCGAGGACAACTGGTCCTGCAGGGCGGCGGACATGGCGGTGGCGTCGCCGGGCTCGGCCGGCGACTTCAGCACACAGTTCAGGGCCGCGGGGGAGTGCCCGGTCAACGCCGAGGCATAGGCCCGGCCCTCGGGCTCGTGGTCGGCGTAGGCATCGGGGAACGCCGAGCGCTGGACCCTCTGGGCCGCCACCGTGATGTCGAGGTCCTCGAAGTCGGGCACCAGCTCCTCCAGCTCCTGGTAGAAGCGGTTCGCCGCATAGACCGGATCCATGACCTGCTCCTCGGTGCCCCACCCCTGGGACGGCCGCTGCTGGAACAGGCCGCGGGAATCCGGGCCCGCCTCGTCCCCATAGTCGATGTTGCGCAGCTTCGATTCCTGGAAGCCGGTGGCGATGCCGATGGAGGCGGCCCGGGCCGGCAGGCCGCGGTCCAGGGACACCGCGGAGATCAGGGCGGCGTTGGCCGCCTGGTCGGGCGCGAGCCTGAAGGAGTCGGTTCCGACGATCGCCGTGCAGTGCTCACGGACCAGGATCTCCGAGGAGTCGATGAACCGGGAGGCGGCCCACGTTCCGGCGCCCACCACGGCCAGACAGATCAGGAGGACCACCAGCGCGCGCCAGCGCCGCCGGGAACGCTTGCTCATCGGCGCGGCGCCCCTCGCCCGCGGTCCAGGGTGGACGGCCTCAGGGGTCGTGACACGGCTGTACTCGGCATGGTCTGGCTACTGGGGAGTCAGTTGGCGTGCAGGGCGTCGTTGAGGGCCACGGTCTGGCCGGCGCGGGGCAGGGCCTGGACCTGGCCGGTGGAGGAATCGCGGCGGAACAGCAGGTGGGGGACGCCTGAGAGGTCGAGGGCCTTGACGGTGGTCTCGTGGGCGGTTTCTCCACCGGCCTCCCCGCCTGTCTCCCCCTTGGACCCGTCACGGGTGCCCATGCGCACGGCCACTCGGGTGCCGGCCGTGATGTAGAGCCCGGCCTCGACCACGGAATCGTCGCCGACGGAGATTCCCACGCCGGAATTGGCGCCCAGCAGTACCCGTTCGCCGATGGTGATCCGCTGGGATCCCCCGCCGGAGAGGGTGCCCATGATGGAGGCGCCGCCGCCCACGTCGGAGCCGTCACCGACCACGACGCCGGCGGAGATCCGGCCCTCGACCATGGAGGCGCCGAACGTTCCGGCGTTGAAGTTCACGAAGCCCTCGTGCATCACGGTGGTGCCCTCGGCCAGGTGGGCCCCGAGCCGGACCCGGTCGGCATCGCCGATGCGCACGCCGGTGGGCACCACGTAGTCGGTCATACGGGGGAACTTGTCCACGCCGTAGACCTGTACGGGACCGCGGGCGCGCAGCCGGAGCCGTGTGGTCTCGAATCCGGCCGGCAGGCAGGGACCGAAGTTCGTCCACACCACGTTGGCCAGCACCCCGAAGACGCCGTCCAGGTTGATGGTGTTCGGCTGCGCCAGCCGGTGGGACAGCAGGTGCAGGCGCAACCAGGCGTCCAGGGCGTCTGCGGGCGCCGCGTCGAGATCGATCTGCACGGTGTGGACCTGCTGGCGGGTGCCCCGGTCGGCGTCGGCGACGGCCACCGCGGCCAGCTCGGCCTCCAGCCCTCCGCCGTCGGTGCCGAGCACCGGGGCGGGATACCAGACATCGAGAACGGTGCCATCGTCCGCCACGGTGGCCAGCCCGACGCCCGAGGCCGTGCGCACGCCGCCTGGGCGAGCGGCATCGGCGTGGTCTGAACGGTCGGCGGACAGGCTGGAACCCGGCTGGGTGGGGGTTGAAGTCATGGGAAATATCCTACTGGCACAGACTTAGACTGACGGGCATGAACAGCACCAGCCACGCCGGGCCCGCTTCCGGCCATCCCGTCCCCGTCCTGCCGCCCCTCGATTCGGATGTGGCGACGCTGACGGCCGCGCTGCTGGACATCCCCTCGGTCTCCGACCACGAGACCCCCCTGGCCGACGCCGTCGAGGCCGCCCTGCGTCAACTGCCGCGGTTGGCGATCCACCGCATCGGGGACAGCGTCGTGGCGCGCACCGACTTCGGCCTGCCGGCCCGCGTCGTGCTCGCCGGGCACCTGGACACGGTGCCGCTGCCCACCACGCCCGGCGCGCGCGGGACGGTGCCCTCCAGCTGGGAGTCGCCGGCCGGCGCTGAGGCACTGACTCCCGGGTACGAGACGTCCGGCGCCGGACCGGTCAGCCTGGTCAGTCCGGCCAGTCCGGCGGACGCAGACGTGCTCTACGGCCGGGGAGCCACGGACATGAAGTCCGGGGTGGCCGTCCAGCTGGCGCTGGCCGGATGGATCGGGCACGACGCCGGCCCCCTCCCCGCGCACGACGTCACCTGGGTGTTCTACGACCACGAGGAGGTCGGTTCCGAACACTCGGGGCTGGCCCGCGTGGCCCGCGAGGCCCCGGAGCTGGTGCAGGCCGACTTCGCCGTGCTGCTGGAGCCCACCGACGGTGTGGTGGAGGGCGGCTGCAACGGGACCAATCGGTACGTCGTCACGGTGCCCGGGGTGGCGGCCCACTCCGGGCGGGCCTGGAAGGGGGAGAACGCCATCCACGCGGCCGGGCCCCTACTGGCGGCGCTGGCCGCTTATCGGCCCGCCACCATCACGGTCGAGGGACTCGACTACCGGGAGGGCCTGAACGCGGTCCGGATCAATGGGGGGACCGCCGGCAACGTCATCCCGGACGCCTGCACCGTGGAGGTCAACTACCGGTTCGCCCCGGACAAGGACCTCGAGCAGGCCCATGCGCACGTGTACGAGGTGCTGGCCGAGGCCGGCATCGGACGTGACCGCGTGGAGGTCGTCGACGAGTCGCACTCGGCCCGGCCCGGACTGGACCGTCCGGCCGCCGCCGCCTTCGTCGCGGCTGTAGGGGGAACGCCGATGCCGAAGTATGGCTGGACGGACGTCGCCCGGTTCTCCGAGCTCGGGGTGCCCGCGGTGAACTTCGGCCCCGGGGACGCCCTGCTGGCCCACACGGACGACGAGCATGTCACCGCCGGGGCCATCCGCAACTGCCTGGCCGCACTGCGCCGGTGGCTGGTGCCGGCAGTCGTCCCGGCATCCTCATCGTCCTGACCTGCTGCGGATCGGGTACCGAGACGGCTGCCTGACCTTCTACGGGCTTACTGCGGGCCTACTGCGGGCTTACTTGGCGACCTCGATGGTGGACACCATGGTGGTGGAGGTGGCCGGGGCCGTGTCGCCACCGGTGCGGGAGGACAGGGTGCCCGCCAGCTTCGTCGCCAGCCAGGTCAGGATGAAGTTGATGACGATGAAGATCAGCGCCGCCACCACGAGCGTCTGCAGGATGTTCGAGTACCCGGAGCCCAGCTGGCGGGAGTACTGCAGCAGTTCGTAGAAGCCGATCAGGTAGCCCAGGGCGGAGTCCTTGAGGATGACCACGAACTGACTGAGCAGGGACGGCAGCATGGCGGTCAGTGCCTGCGGAACCTCCACCAGACGCAGGGACTGGTTGCCGGTCATGCCGACTGCCGCGGCGGCTTCCCGCTGCCCCTTCGGCAGGGACTTCACGCCGGACCGGACGAGTTCGGCGATGACGGCCCCGTTGTAGACCGTCAGGCCCACGATGACGCCGTAGTACGCCGCGTCCCCGGAGGCGATCAGCCCCGTGGGAGCCACCACGCGGGAGAAGAAGAAGTACAGGAAGAACATCATCACGAGCACCGGGACGGCGCGGAAGAACTCCACGATGACGCCGGAGACCCCTCGGATGATGGCGAACGGGGCCAAGCGCAGGAAGCCGAAGACCAGTCCGAAGACCAGGGCCGTGATCACGGCAATGCCGGAGGACTGCAGGGTGAACTGCAGGCCGGGCAGATAATAGTTGGTCCAGGCGTTGGCGTTGAGGGCATTGGTCCACTGGGCAGGGGCCAGCTGACCCTGGCGGTCCAGCTGCATGAGCACGAGGACGACCACGACCAGTACCACGGCGAGGGCGATCGCATTGGAGATCAGGATGTTGCGCCGGGCCCTGGGACCCGGGGCGTCGAAGAGGACGGAGGCCTGTGCCTTCATCGGGCCACCGCCAATTTGTCGGAGAGCCAGGTGGTCAGGATACCCATGGGGATCACGATGATGCAGAATCCGATCGCGATGGTGAGGAAGATGTAGATCATCAGGTCCGGGTTGAACTCGATCATGGTCCTCATCAGTCCGGAGGCCTCGGCCACGGAGGCTGCCGCGGCTACCGTGGTGTTCTTGGTCAGGGCGATGAGCGTGTTGCCGAGCGGCGTGATCGCACCGCGCAGGGCCTGTGGGAGCACCACCAGGCGGGCGGCCGGCAGGAAGCTGAGCCCGATCGCACGCGCGGCCTCGGCCTGGCCGAGGGGCACCGTGTTGACGCCCGAACGGATCGCCTCGCACACGAACGCCGCGTGGTAGAGGATCAAGGAGATCACGGCGTAGGTGAAGAAGTTCAGGTCGAAGTCCGAGGAGAACGTGATCTGCAGCTGACCCCATACGGCCAGCACGCCGAGCACCATGATGATGGTCAACGGGGTGTTGCGGACCGTGTTCACGTAGGACGTGCCGATGCTCCGGAGGGAGCCGACGGGAGAGATCCGGAAGACGGCCAGGATGGTGCCGAGGATGAAGGAGCCGATGGCCGCCAGGAACGTCAGCCGGACGTTCATCCAGAAGGCGCCGAGGATGTCGTAGTCGGCGAAGAGTTCGAGGAATCCGTTCATGAGCTTCCTGTGTCAGTGGCCGCCGGCTTGGGGGTGTGCCGGGGCCGTGGCCGGTGGTGGTGGCCGGAGGAGGACGACGGTGGGCCGGGCGGGTGCCCGGCCCACCGCCGAATCACGGTGTGATGGTGGTGATCAGGCCTCGCAGGATTCCATCTCCGCCTCGGGGCCGTTGTTCAGCTCCTCGTCAGGCGTGTAGCCGGTGCCCTCGGTGTTGGCGGTCAGGGCCTCTTCCCAGGCGCCCTCGTCCTTCATCTTGGTGATGGCGTCGTTGATGGCTTGGCAATCCTCGGAACCCTGCGGGATGCCGACGCCGTAGCGCTCGACGGTGAAGGGATTGCCGACGACGGTGAACTTGCCCGAATTCTCCGGGGTCGCGGCCAGGCCGGCGAGGATGATGTCGTCGGTGGTGACGGCGTCCACCTGGCCGGACTCGAGGTAGGTCACGCACTCGGCGTAGCCGCCCTGCTCCACCAGCTCCACGCCCTCGGCGTACTCGTCCTGAATGGTCTGGGCGGAGGTGGAACCGGTGACCGAGCACAGGTTCTTGCCCTCCAGGTCCTCCGGGCCGGTGATCTCGGTGTCGTCGGCGCGGACCAGCAGGTCCTGGCCGGCCACGAAGTACGGTCCGGCGAAGCCCACGCGCTCGGCGCGTTCGTCGGTGATCGAGTAGGTCGCGAAGATCATGTCGACCTCGCCGCCCTCCAGGGCGTTCTCGCGGTTGGCCGAGGGGGTCTGGACCCATTCGATCTGGTCCTCGGTGTAGCCCAGCTCGGTGGCCACGTACTTGGCCACGTCTACGTCGAAGCCGGTCGGGTCACCGCTTCCCTCGCGGAAGCCGAGGCCCGGCTGGTCGAACTTGATGCCGATGCGGACGGAGTCGCCCCCGCCTGCGGTCTCACTGCCGCCGGTCTCGCCACCCTCCTCGGTGGAGGACGGCGAGCAGGCGGACAGGACGAGGGCGGCCGACGCGGCGATGGCGGCGGTGGAAAGGAGCTTCTTGCGCATTGTTCCTCCAGGAGCGGTGCTCGAGTGATTGAGCGGTTGGGTGCGGGTGATGCGGTTGATGAAGTGGTGACGGTGTTGGTCAGTGGGTCAGGATCTTCCCGAGGAAGTCCTTGGCGCGCGGGTGCTGCGGATTCATGAAGAAGGATTCCGGATCGGTGTCCTCGAGGATGGCGCCCTCGTCCATGAAGATGACACGGTCGCCGGCCTTGCGGGCGAAGCCCATCTCGTGGGTGACCACGACCATGGTCATGCCCTCGTGTGCCAGCTGGACCATGACGTCCAGGACCTCCTGGACCATCTCGGGATCCAGGGCGGACGTGGGTTCGTCGAAGAGCATCACCTTGGGCCGCATGGCCAGCGCCCGGGCGATGGCGACGCGCTGCTGCTGGCCGCCGGAGAGCTGTGCGGGCATCTTCTTGGCCTGCTGCGCGACCCCGACGCGTTCCAGCAGGGCCATGGCCTCGTCGTTGGCCTGGGACTTCTTGATGCCCTTGACCTTGATCGGCCCCAGGGTCACGTTCTCCACGATCGACTTGTGAGCGAAGAGGTTGAAGGACTGGAACACCATCCCGACATCGGCCCGTAGCTGGGCGAGGCCCTTGCCCTCCGCGGGGAGCGGCTTTCCATCGATGCGGATGGTGCCCCCCTCATCGATGGTCTCGAGGCGGTTGATGGTGCGGCAGAGCGTCGACTTGCCGGAACCGGAGGGGCCGATGACGATTGCCACCTGCCCCTCGGGAATGGTCAGGTTGATGTCCTTGAGGGCTTGGAACGAACCGAAGTGCTTGTTGACATTGTCCAGTTCAACGAGGGCCCGCTTTGCGGTGGAGTCGGCTGCGGGGGGATCCGTCGGGGCCGGTGTGCTCTGCGTCATAGGGGAGAGACTATAGGACAAGATCAGGCCAGATCATCAAGACGTGGTCGTCACGGTGCATTTAACCCAATCGTTGCCTTTCTGAAACACTTATTGCGCGATTTGGCCCGGAGTCGTGGATCCCGGTGCGGCGATAGGCTGGGCTCATGTCACACCACGGCGATGCGGACGCCTCCGCTCCGCGAATCCGGCGCGGCGCTCAAACCCTGCGCGGTGCTGCTGCAGCCGGTCCGACCTTCGACCAATTGCTGCTTCGTTCAGACGACGCCCGATCATCGGAACGGCAGTCCACCACCACGGACGCGTGGCGGGTGCTGCGCATCCAAGGCGAGTTCGTCGAGGGCTTCGGTGCCCTGGCGGACCTCGGGCCGGCCATCTCCGTGTTCGGGTCCGCGCGCACCGCACCCGGCGCGGCCGAGTACGAGCAGGCCCGAGAGGTGGGGTACCGGCTCGCCGAGGCCGGTTTCAGCGTGGTCACCGGAGGCGGGCCCGGGGCCATGGAGGCGGCCAACCGCGGCGCCAAGGAGGCCGGCGGGCTGTCGGTGGGCCTGGGTATCGAGCTGCCCCATGAGCAGGGAATGAACGACTGGGTCGACCTCGGCGTCGACTTCCGCTACTTCTTCGTGCGCAAGGTGATGTTCCTGAAGTACTCCCAGGGATTCGTGGTGGTCCCCGGTGGTCTGGGCACCCTGGACGAGCTGTTCGAGGCCCTCACCCTGGTCCAGACCGGGAAGGTTACCGCCTTTCCGGTGGTGCTGCTGGGGCGGGACTTCTGGGGCCCGTTGGTGGCCTGGATCAGAGACAGCCTGGTCAAGCGCGGCATGGTCAATCCCGTCGACGTGAGCCTGCTCCAGCTGGCCGACACCCCGGAAGAGGCCGTGGACCTCGTGCTCAACACGGTGGCCGGGGGACGATGGCCCGACCGGGAGGACTGGGACCCGGACCATCAGCGGCTCACGGCGGACCACGGGTTTGCGTCGGGTGATCCCCAGTGAACGTGTTCATGGTGCTGGTCCTGGTGGCCGCCGTCGTCGTGGTGGGGCTTCTCGCCCTGGCCGTCACGGGCAAGACGGGGTTCGCAGCGCCGCTGTCCGAGCCTGTGCGTGCCCTGCCGCCGGTCCTGCTGCCCCCGTCTCCGGAAGCGGAGGACGTGGACGCGCTGCGCTTGTCGCCGGGGCTGCGCGGATACCGCATGGACCAGGTCGACGAGGTGCTCGCGACGCTGTCCGGGGCCCTGGCCGAGCGGGATGCTGAGATCGCGAGGCTGCGTCAACTGGCGGGGAGAATACCGGGCCAAAGTGCAGATGACGTCGTGTGATTAGCGGCACCGGGCCGAATCCGGAATAATAGGGGTGTCAAGCGCTCCGCGGGCCGCCAGGGGATGCCTTTAGCCCTGACGACCGCACGTATAGTCTTGCGGCCTCGCTGTGACGACGGGGACCGCATCGAGAAGGGAACACAGATGGCAGCCATGAAGCCTCGTACCGGGGATGGTCCCATGGAAGTGACCAAGGAGGGCCGGAGCCTGATCATGCGCGTGCCGATCGACGGTGGCGGCCGCCTGGTGCTTGAACTCAACAAGGATGAGGCGAACGCGCTCAAGGAGTGCCTCGTCGGCGTCACCGACGCCTGACTTCCCTGACCGGCGTTGCACGTCCGGTACCAGGAAGCCCCCGGATCCACGGCTCGAAGGCGGTGGAACCGGGGGCTTTCCCCTGCTCGGACGGGAGCCGGCCAGGGATGGGCTGAGGCTGGGGCGCGAGTGGGATCCGGGCGTTCAGCGGGAAGCGGAGGCGTTCAGCGGCGCACGGCCAGCAGCACGCCGGAGCCGGTGGGGACCAGTGCGGAATGCCAGGTCTCCTCATCCCGCAGCAGCTTGCCGGCCTCCCGGGCGGCCACGGTGGACGCCTCACGGACGGCGGGCTTGGGGACCCGATCCTCATCGAGGGCGTCGTTGACGATCAGCAGGCCCCCGGGACGCAGCAGCCGCGCTGCCTGCTCCACGTGGAAGACCAGCGAGGCCTTGTCCGCATCGAGGAACACCAGGTCGTAGGCCTTGCTGTTGAGCCGCGGGACCACGGTGCGGGCCCGGCCCGTGATCATGCGGGTGCGGTTGGCGGGGAACCCGCCCTCGGCGAACCCCTCGCGGGCCGCGCGCAGAGCCTCGGCATCGGGATCGATGGTGGTCAGCATGGCGTCCCGGGTGAGACCGCGCATCAGGGCGATGCCGGAGACGCCGGCACCGGTGCCGATCTCCACCAGGGTCGAGGGGGAGCGGGTGGCGGCCAAGACGGTCAGCAGGGCGGCGGTGCCCTCGGTGACCGGCACGATCCCCAGGTCGGAGGACCGCTCCCGGGCCCGCAGGAGCACGTCGTCCTCGGCCGGACGGGACTCCGCGAATGCCCAGCTGGCATGCTTGTCCGTCTGGTGGGGGCTCAGGGCCTTCATGGGGCGTGCTCGATTCTCTCGTGCGGCGGGGGAGTCGGGGGTGCCGACCGGCAGTCCAGTCTACGGCGATTCAAACGACACGCTCCCATGCTCAGACTCCTCACAGCAAAAGGGGCCAGACTGGATGGGTACGGAAAGGAGTCGACTGCAGTGACCATTCCCACCTGCACCACCCCCTTCGTGCCGCTCCCCGCACACACCTCCGGAGGGAAGGGCCCGCGCTGATGGCGGTCTTCCATCCCCGGGCACGATTCGACTCCTATGTGGAGGATGCCCTCTCCCCGGCTGCCCGTGAGCGGATCTCTGTCCATCTCGAGCAGTGTGACGCATGCCGTCACGAGGTGGAGCAGCGCGAACGCATCCTTCAAGCCGCCTCGTCCTTGTCATCCCTTCCGGCTGCCTCCTCGACGAATTCGTCGTACCCGTCTTCTCCGTCGTCCCAGTCAGATCCGGCCTCGCCGGAATCGCAGTGGGCGGTACCACCTTCGCCCTACGCCTGGCCTTCGCACGCCGCAGAACCCTCCACCGGGTCTCGTCCCGCCGTGCCGCCGGTGCTGGAAGAACGCCAGGGCGTGGCCGGCTGGAAGGTGGTCATGGGACTGGGGGCCATTGGCCTGGCTGCCGTCGCGGTGCTGTCCACCGCCTGGATCGCGGGTGATCCGGAGGCCGCGGCCGGCCCGGAGACCGGGGAGAACCTCCTTCTGCCGTCCGCCTCCGTGAACTCCTCCACGGCGGATCCCGACGCCGGCGCATCACCTGCGCCGTCCGGGTCGCCGAACGCTGGGAGCGCCGGTGCCGCAGAGTCCGAGATCGGCGACCCTGACGCTGACACCACCGACGACTCGAGCGGTCCCGCGGTACTCTCGCCAGCCGGCATCGGCGGTCCGGCGCTGGCCCCCTCCCTCCCGTCGCCGTCTGGATCCGTCAATCCAGCCGAAGGCAAGGTCTCTGCCGGAGTCGCCCTGGCCGAGACCATGGCGTTGACCCCGGAGATGGTCACCGATCTGCGACGACTGGGGTGGAACGTCCCCTCCTTGAACGGACTGGGACTGCAGCACGAATCCACTGGTTGGGCTGTGGAGGACGAGACTGCCGAGGTGGTGATGTCACTCCAGGGTGAGGAGGCCTCACTGGTGCTGCACGAGTGCCGCTCACTGGGCGAGGATGCCGGGATCCCCGGCTGTCCATTGGCGAACGGGGACGCCCGCGCCGCAGCCTGGGCTGACACCGTGGCCGCGTCCGGCGAGACCCGCAGACTGCCCGTCGGCGTGGAGATGTCCGTCCTCGATCTGGGCGACGGCACGTGGACGGCCACGGCGCAGACTCCCAACGCCTCCTACACGGTGGATTCAGACCTGCCGATGGACCGGGCAGAGCGTGTGATGACCCTCGTCGTCATCTCGGAACAATCCCGTGTCCAGTCGGGGACAGGGCCCGAACGGCCTGCGGACCGCCTGGCCCGGGGCTTCGAACGACTCCTGCCCTGGATGGATGAGCACGAGGAAGGCACCCGATGACCGCTGCCGAGTTCGGCACGGGCAGATGACGGACGAACACAGGACGGGCGGTCTGACCTCCTCCGGCGACGCCCTGCCGCTCGGGTAGGCTGAGGACTTGTGACCTTCGGTATCAACGGCGCTGAGCTGATCATCCTGGCCCTGCTGGCCGTGCTCATCCTCGGTCCGGAGAAGCTCCCGGAGTACGCGCGGAAACTCACCGAATGGATCCGGAACCTGCGGCGTATGGCCGAGGGTGCCAAGACCCAGTTCAGGGAAGAGACGGGCACCGATTTCGACGAGATCGACTGGAAGAAGTACGATCCCCGCCAGTACGACCCCCGCCGCATTATCAAGGACGCCCTCGCCGATCCGGTGGACGGGGAGGCTTCGAGTTCAGGTCCGGCCGGCGCCTCCGGCCCGTCCGGTGGATCCCACACGGAGGCACGGAGGGGACGGAGCGGCCTCCGGGGTGAACTCGACTCCGTGCGCTCCCAGCGCGACGAGCTGCGCGAGGACCTCAAGGACATGGATCCCCGAGCGCTGTTCTTCGGCAAGACCTCCAGCCGTTCGACGACCCACTCCGCCGGAAGTGCGGGTGGCGTGGGCAGTGTCAGTGTCGCTGCAGATGCAGATGCAGATGCAGAAGCCGGTCAGCCGGGCGGGGCCGCCGTTGCGCCGGCCGCTCCGCGCGATCCGGCACCCTTCGACGTGGACGCCACGTAGGCCGACCACCCTTCGACGTCGACGCCGGATAGCCGGGACGCGCGCGAGACCCGACCGGGACGCGCAGGAGACTCGATCAGTCCCGCGGTGTGACCGGCAGCTTCAGGCCGGAGAGACCGCGCGGTCGCACGGCCAGCGAACCCGCGATGCGCCGCAGCTCCGTGCCCGCCGCTGAGTCCGGATGTTCCAGGACCACCGGGGTGCCGCCGTCGCCGTCCTCGCGCAACAGGGGGTCCAGGGGGACCGAGCCCAACAGCGGCACCGCATGACCGAGGGACCCGGTGAGCCGGTCCGCGACGGTCTGGCCACCACCGGAGCCGAAGAGATCCAGAACGGTGCCGTCCGGCAGTGTCATGGCCGCCATGTTCTCGATGACACCGGCGACCTGCTGGCCCGTCTGTTCCGCGAGCTCGCCCGCCCGGGCCGCGACCTGTGCCGCCGCCTGTTGCGGCGTGGTGACGATGAGCAGCTCGGAGGTCGGCAGCAGCTGGGCGGCAGAGATCGCGATGTCCCCGGTGCCCGGCGGCAGGTCGACCAGGAGGACGTCGAGGTCGCCCCAGTAGACGTCCGTGACGAACTGCTCGAGGGCCCGGTGCAGCATGGGACCGCGCCACGCGACCGGCCGGTCAGCGTCGAGGAACATGCCGATCGAGATGACCTTCACGCCCTGGGCCACCGGCGGCAGGATCATCTCGTCCACCCGGGTCGGCTTGGCCGTGGTGCCGAGCAGGCCAGGAATGGAGAAGCCATGGATGTCAGCGTCCACCAGTCCCACGGAGAGCCCCCGGTCCGCCAGGGCGGTGGCGAGGTTGGCCGTGACGGTGGACTTGCCGACGCCGCCCTTGCCGGAGGCGACCGCGTAGACCCGGGCCAGCGAGCCCTTCTCGAACTGGTTCTTCGGGCGGCCAGCGGTCAGCAGCTCCTTGAGCGAGGCACGCTGCTCGGCGGTCATGACGGCCATGACGACGTCGGCGCCCGTGCATCCGTCCAGTCCCTCCAGGGCCCGTTCCACGTCCTGCGTGATGGTGTCCCGGAGGGGGCAGCCGGCGATGGTCAGGCGGATGCCGATGGTCAGATGGCCGGTGCCGGTGCCGGTGCCGGTGGATGATTCGGGTGGTTCGGTTGACTCGGTGATCGAGGCGACCATGCCCAGCTCGGTGACGGGGCGCCGGATCTCCGGGTCCAGTACCGAGCCGAGCCGGGCCCACGCGGCCCGTTCCAGAGCGGTGGACAGTTCGGGGGTGTCGAAGGTGCCAGTTGCGTCGGAGGCGCCGGGGGTGTCGGTCATGCGGAGGGGGTGTCCTTGGGGTTGTCCTTCGAGTCAGCGCGGTCAGCCGAGGAGGCAGGCTGGTCTGCCTCCTCTGCGGCCATGATGGCCAACGTGGTGGTCTGGGGGCCGTCCTCGTCGCCCTCGATGCGTTCGCGGGCTTCGCGGCTGGGCCGGTTCTTCTTCTTCTTGTGTTTCCGGGGGCTGGAGCCGGACGGCTTCGGCGCCGGGCCGGCGTCGGGACTCTGGTCCATCTCGGCCAGGATCTCGGCGCGCATCTTCTCGCGCACCTCGTCCTTGAGCTCCTCGGTGATCTCGGCGACGGCATCGCGCATCTCCGAGCGCACGAAGTCACGGGTGGCCACGTCCTGCAGCGCGATGCGCAGACCGGCCAGCTCGCGGGTCAGGTATTCGGTGTCCGCCAGGTTGCGTTCGGCACGGTTGCGGTCCTCACGCAGGGACACCTTGTCCCGGTCGTCCTGGCGGTTCTGCGCCAGCAGCAGCAGGGGAGCGGCGTAGGAGGCCTGCAGGGACAACACCAGGGTCAGGGCGGTGAAGCCGATGGCGGCGGAGTCGAAGCGCCACATCTCCGGGGCGAAGGTGTTCCAGCCGAGCCAGACGGCGCAGAAGATGGTCATCCACAGCAGGAACTGGGGTGTCCCCATGAACCGGGCGAAGCCCTCCGTGGCCTCGCCGAACGCGTCCGGATTGGGATTCAGCCGGGGCCAGCGGCGTCCTCGCGCGCCCAGCGGCGTGTCGAGGCCGGCACGGCGGGGGCCGGTGGTCTCGGGGTTCTTGTCCGCCATCAGGACACCTCCTCAGGATCGTCCATGCTGCGCCAGTCGTCCGGCAGCAGGTGGTCCAGCACGTCGTCCACGGTGACGGCACCGACCACACGGTGGTGCTCGTTGACCACCGGGATGCAGGTCAGGTTGTAGGTGGCCAGTTCACGGGTCACGGCCGGCAGGGGCATGAGGTCGGAGACCGGCTCGAGGTCCTTGTCCAGGATGTTCCCCAGCGGCTCGGGCGGGGGATACCGCAGCAGGCGCTGGAAATGCACCACGCCGAGGTAGCGGCCCGTGGGGGTCTCCAAGGGTGGGCGGGCCACGATCACCAGGGAGGCCATGGCCGGGGTGAACTCCTGCTGGCGAATGTTCGCCAGTGCCTCGGCCACCGTGGCCTCGGGCGGCATGATGACGGGGACCGGCGTCATGACGGAGCCGGCGGTGTTCTCCTCGTACTCCATCAGGCGGCGGACATCGTCGGCGTCCTCGGGTTCCATGAGCTCCAGGAGCAGTTCCTGCTGGGAGTCCGAGAGTTCGTGGAGGAGGTCGGCGGCGTCGTCAGGGTCCATCTCCTCGAGCACGTCGGCGGCGCGCTCGATGTCCAGGTTGGAGATGATCTCCACCTGGTCGTCGTCCGGGAGCTCCTGGAGCACGTCCGCCAGCCGCCCGTCCTGCAGCTCGGTGGCCACCTCGACACGGCGCTTGGTGGTCATCTCGTGCAGGACATCGGCGAGGTCCGCGGCCTTGAGGTCCTCGTGGGCGGCCACGAAGCTGGACGCACCCTGTGGTTCCTCGCGGGCAGCCCAGCGGGCCTCGCCCCACCCCACGAGCAGATGCTCGCCCCGGACGCGGCCGAAGGCGCTGCGGCCGGCGTGACGCCGGACATAGAGGTCGCTGACCAGCCAGTCACCGTTGCGCTGCTGTTCCAGGCCCAGGTCCTCGAGCACGGCCTGCCCGGTGCCATCGGCGAGGGTGACGCGGCGGTCGAAGAGGTCGGCCGCCACCATCAGCTCGGCCCCGCGCCGTTCGAAACGGCGCAGGTTGATCAGGCCGGTGGTGATGATCTGGCCGGCGCCCATGGAGGTGACCCGTGTCATCGGCACGAACACCCGTTTCTTGCCCGGAACCTCGATGACGATCCCGACGGCGACCGGCGGCTGACCCGGTCCGCGTTCCATGACGACGGCATCACGCATGCGGCCCAGACGGTCACCCAGGGGGTCGAACACGTCCAGGCCCAGCAGGCGGGCGACGAAGATCTTCGGGACATTCACCCATCCAGCCTAGTCGGCCGGACCGGGCCGTGGTCCCTGCCATCCGGCCGCGGTTGCTCACGTCTCCTTACGCCGGTGGCGGAGAACCCGGGCGCCGTGATGACCCGCACCGGCACGAGCGGCACAATGGAGCCCATGTCCATGCTCTTCGGTCCCACATCCTCCGACCCCTCGGTCAGCGGCCTGCCCCGCGGTGAGGTGCTGGGGTCCTTCCCCACCTACGCCGAGGCCCGGAAGGTCGTGGACCGACTGGCCGAGCAGGAGTTCGACGTCCGCACGGTGTCGGTCGTCGGCACCGACCTGCGCACCGTCGAGCGGATCCGCAACCGCCTGACCTACCCGTCCGTGGCCCTGCGCTCGGCCATCCAGGGTGCCTTCTTCGGTGCGATGCTCGGCATCCTGATGACCCTGATCGACCCCTCTGGATCCGGATTCCAGATCCTGTACACGGTGGGTCTCGGCGTGGCCATCTGGGTGCTCTTCGGCGTGATCGGGCACGCGCTGCGCAAGGGCCGTGGCGTGAACTCGGTCCAACAGCTGGTCCCCTCCAACTTCGACGTGGTCTGCGAGTTCGAGACGGCGCATCAGGCCAAGCAATTGCTGGGCCGCCCAGCCCAGGCTCCGGCTCCCGCAACGGACACCCCCGCGCCACCGGCCAACCAGTCCAACGCCCCACAGCCTCCGGCCAGCCAGATTCCCGCTCAGGAGCCCACGGTCAATCAGGGCCCGACGCCGGCCGCCCACTCCGCGGACACCGCGCCGGCGCCGTCGGCACCGGAGTCCGAGGCGCCCTCCCGCAACGGCACCTTCCCGGACCTTTCGGATGGCCGCCCCCAATACGGGGTGCGGCTGCCGGAGGACGAGGCGAAGGTCGTCCGGGAACGCATCCTCAGCGAGAACGCCGCCAAGAACGCTCCGGGCGGCCAGGCCGCGGCGTCCTTCGAGGCCCCGTCCTACGGCCAGCAGGGCCAGCAGGGCCAGCAGGATCAGCAGAAGCCGGCCCGCAACGGCCGTGCCGGTGGCTCCGGCCGTCGTTCCGACCCCAGCCGTCCCGTCGACGCGGAGGCCGCGCCGGCACCGGGCGGTGACCGGCCGACGTCGGGCACCGGGTCTGCGGAACAGGACCAGAACGGCACCGCGGCACCGGGCGAGACCGGTTCGGGGGAACCCGGCGGGAGCGAACCGGGCACCTTCGAGCGGCCAGCCTACGGACGCCGGTCGGCCGTGGACCAACCCGAGGCCGATCAGCCGGACACCGCTCAGGACGAGCCTGAGCGGCGCGGCTGACCTATCAGGCGGGCCCGTCAGCCGAGGAGCCGGGCCATCCATGCCTCGACGTCGTCGGGCGTGCGCGGCAGGGCGGCGGAGAGGTTCTCGGCGCCCTCGTCGGTGACGTAGATGTCGTCCTCGATGCGCACGCCCATGCCGCGGTACTCCTCCGGCACCGCCAGGTCCTCATTCTTGAAGTACAGGCCGGGCTCGATCGTGAAGACCATGCCCGGGACGATCTCGGCGTCCAGATAGAGCTCGCGCTTGGCCTGCGCACAGTCGTGCACGTCCAGGCCCAGGTGGTGGCTGGTGCCGTGCGGCATCCACCGGCGGTGCTGCTGGCCCTCGGGTGAGAGGGCCTCGTCCACGGAGACCGGTAGCAGCCCCCACTCGTGCAGTCGCTCGGCCAGCACCTGCATGGCGGTGGTGTGGATGTCCCGGAACCTCAGGCCGGGCTTCACCGCGGCGAAGGCGGCGTCGGCGGCATCGAGGACGGCCTGGTAGATGGTGCGCTGGATCGGCGAGAACGTGCCGTCGACCGGCAGGGTGCGGGTGATGTCGGCCGTGTAGAGGGAGTCCGCCTCCACGCCGGCGTCCACGAGGATCAGGTCCCCGGAGCGGACCTCGCCGTTGTTGCGGATCCAGTGCAGCACGGTGGCGTTGTTGCCGGACGCGGCGATGGTGTCATAGCCCAGGTCGTTGCCCTCGAGGCGCGCACGGGAGAAGAACGCGCCCTCCACGATCCTCTCGCCGCGTTCATGGCCGCGGGCGTCGGGCAGGACCCGGACGATGTCCTCGAAGCCGGCGATGGTGGCCGCCACGGAGCCGCGCAGCTCCTCGACCTCCCAGCCGTCCTTGACCAGGCGCAGCTCCGAGAGGAACTCCGTGAGCTGGGCGTCCAGTCCGTCCGAGAACTCCAGGTCCACCCCGGTGTTGATGCGGGAGGTGTCCACCAGTGCCTCGACGTCCAGGTCGGAGCCGCGCAGCAGGCGGATGCGGACCCCGCCGATCTCCACGGCGCCGGCGTTCTTGGTGACGGCTACCTCCAGTTCGGACAGGTCGGCGGTGCGGATCCCGGTGCGGGCCTGCAACCCGCCGAGGGTGGGGCGGGTGCCGATCCAGAACTCACCGGTGCGGGCGTTGGAGTAGAACTCCTCGGAGTCGCGGCCGGCCATGGGGCGGAAGTACAGGGTGGCCTCGTGGTGTCCGCCGTGGTCACCGGCGCCGTGATCCACCGGCTCCAGGACGAGGGTGGCATCCGGCTCATGGTCCACGCCCAAACCGGTCAGGTGGGCGAAGGCGGAGTGGGCGCGGAAACGGTAGTCGGTGTCATTGGAACGGACCTTGAGCGCTCCGGCCGGGATGACGAGCCGCTCGCCCTCGAACTGCTCGGACAGGGCCTTGCGGCGCCGGGCGGCGAACGGGGCGGAGGCATCCGGCAGGACCGGCGTGGTCTCGGCGGGGGCCCAGTTCGAGCCCATGAACCGCTTGAACGCATCCGAGGTCGGCTTCTGGGACCGGTTGTTCACACGGTCTTCTACGGGCTGGTCGGCTACGGCGCCGGCCTGGTCGGCGGGCGTGGTCTGGTCGGTGGGCCGGGGTGTTTCGTCGTTCATGGTTTCCATCATTCCACTCATCGCCGCATTCTTTCCCGCGAGCCCGGGGCCGTTGGCTAGTCTGGGGGTCATGCCGTTCGACCTGCACACGCACTCCCACATCTCGGATGGCACCGAACCGCCTGCCGATGTGGTGCGGGCCGCTGCCGGGGCCGGTCTCACCGGCCTGGCCCTGACCGACCATGACACCACCGCCGGCTGGGCCGAGGCCGCCCACGAGGCCGTGGAGTTGGGCCTGACGTTCATCCCCGGCATGGAGGTCTCCTGCGTCTCGGACACCGGGATCAGCGTCCACCTGTTGTCCTACCTGCACGACCCGCTGGCACCCGATCTCAATGAGGAGATCGGACGGGCCCGGACCTCCCGGCTCATGCGTGCCCAGCGCATGGTCAGGCGGCTGGGGGAGGACTATCCCATCACCTGGGAGATGGTGCTGGCCCACGCCACCCCGGACGCCACGATCGGCCGACCGCATATCGCCGATGCCCTGGTCACCGCGGGTGTGATCCGGGACCGCTCGGCCGCCTTCACCTCGATCCTCACCCCGCGTTCTCCCTACTACGTGGGCCACTACGCCCCAGACCCGGTGGACGCCGTCCGTCTGGTGCTCGAGGCCGGCGGTGTACCGGTCTTCGCCCATCCCATGGCGTCCATGCGCGGCCGCGTCATCGGCATGGACCTGTTCCGGGAGATGATCGACGCCGGACTGGCCGGCGTCGAGGTCTTCCACCGGGACAACCCGGACGAGGCCCGGCGCACCCTGCGGCTCCTCGCCCTGGAGCACGATCTCTTCATCACCGGCTCCTCCGACTACCACGGTGCCGGCAAGCCCAACCGGATCGGTGAGAACACGACTCCCGACGAGGTGGTCGCCCGGCTGGAGGAGCAGGCCACGGGCACGGAGGTCATCCGGCCGTGACATCGGCCGTGGCCCTGCCTGTGGTGGTGCCTGAGCCTGTTGCTGTACCTGTGACCTAGCCGATCCGGGCCGCGAGGGCCGCCGTCTGCTCCGGGGCCAGCACCGCTGCCGGATGCGGTCCGGCGGCCAGCAGCCGGGTGTGAAGGTCCGCCTGGTCCTGTCGATCGAGAGCGCCGCCGGCCGCCAGGACCGCGTTGCCGGCCTGCAGGCGGTCCAGCATCGTCGCGTCGGCCAGGGTCCAGGCCCCGGTGAGGCCCGCACTGGCGGCGGCGGTCTCCAAGGCCTCGGCCTGCCGGGCCAGGAACCGCAGGCCCGTGTCATCCCCGATGTTCACCAGCAGCACTCCGGACTCCGTGAGACGACTCAGCAGCTCACCGAAGAACTCGCTGCCCGTGAGATGCACGGCGGCGTCCACCGCGGTGTAGATGTCCAGGACGATGGCATCGAACTCCGGGCCCTCCAGGCGGGCGAGCTCGGCGCGGGCATCTCCGATGACCACCGTGAGGTCCGTCCCCTCCGGCAGGGGCAGGACGGAGCAGACCAGCGTCGGCAACTCGCGGTCGAGGTCCACCACCGTCTGGGCGGAGCCGGGATGGGTCAGCTGGATATACCGGGGCAGGGTGAGCGCACCGGCGCCGAGGTGGAGGATGCGGAGGGGCCGGTGGCCCGGCCAGCCGGCATCGAGGACGTTGGCCACCCGGCGCAGGTACTCATAGCGGATCCGGGTGGGGTCGTGCAGGTCGACATGGGACTGGAGCGCCCCGCCGATCTCCAGCACCCAGCCGTCGTCGTGCTCGTCAGGGAGGATCCGGGCCCGCTCGCCGCTCACACTCAGCTGGAGGTTCCGGCGGGTGGGGTGGAACGCGTCAGGATCGGCCATCACGCCATTCTGACAGGCGCACGGTGTTCAAAGGTGTTCGGCCAGCCGGCGGCGCATGACCTCGAGGGCCTCGGGGTTCTGGTCCACGAGCACGAAGCGCCGCTGGAGTGCGGCCGCGGCGGCCCCGAGCGTGCCGGAGCCGGCGAAGAAGTCGAGTACCCAGTCGTCCCGGCGGGAGGACGCCGCCACCATCCGCCTGAGCAGGCCCAGCGGCTTCTGGGTCGGATAGCCGGTCTTCTCCTTGCCGGTGGGCGAGACGATCGTGTGCCACCAGACGTCGGTGGGCAGTTTGCCGCGGGCGACCTTCTCCGGGGTCACGAGCCCGGGTGCCATGTACGGCTCCCGATCGACCTCCTCGGAGTCGAACCAGTAGCCGTCGGGATCCTTGACGTAGACCAGGATCGTGTCGTGCTTGCTCGGCCACCTCCGCTTGGACCGGCCGCCGAAGTCGTAGGCCCAGATGATCTCGTTGAGGAAGCAGTCCCGGCCGAAGATCGCGTCCAGCATGACCTTGGCGTAGTGCACCTCCCGGTAGTCCAGGTGCAGGTAGAGGGTGCCGTCATCGGCCAGGAGCCGCCAGGCCTCTCGCAACCGGGGCTCGAGGAACTCCCAGTAGTCGGCGAAGGCGTCATCGTAGGAGGCCAGGGCACCCTTGATGGTCCTGTAGCTCTGCCCGCCGAAGCCGACCCGGTCCGATTCCTCCGCGGCGGCACGGACCATCCACATTTGCTGGCGCCGTTGGGTCCGCCCCGTGTTGAACGGGGGATCCAGGTAGACCAGTGTGAAGGCCCCGTCCGGCAGTGAGGGCAGGAACTCGAGGTTCTCCGCCCCCACCACCAGGTTGGGGCCGTCCGGCCGGAACTCATCCACAGCGGTCACCGTGCCGTGGCCGGCCACGGTGCTGTGGTGACAACGTACGGGGACACATGCACGGTCGAGTGCCGGTCACTCGCCGGAGGGGGCCTGACCGCCGGTGGCCTCGCCACCCGCGCCGCCCTGCACCACGTTGCCGTTCTTGCGGCGCGTGCGGGACCGGCTCCGCGAGCGGCTGCGCGTGACGCCACCCTCGGAGGCCGCGCCGGAAGCGTCTGCGGTACCACGACGCCGGCCCGTACCCGGGGAGCGCGTCTCACCCGAGTCGCCCTCGCGCGGGGCGCGGTCGTCACGCTGATCGCCGGCCCGAGGGCCGCGGTCACCGCGGCTCTCACCGGAACGTTCCCGGCCCTCGCCGGAGCGTCCGCGTCCTCCGCTGCCATCACGGCCGCCCTCGCGACCGCCATCACGGCCGCCGCGTCCACCGCGCCCGGACCGGCCGCCGTCGCGCCCGCCCTCGCGGTCACCACGGCCCCGGCCGCCACGGTCGCCTCGGGTGTCCGACTTCGCTCCCGGACCGCCGAGGTCCTCGAGAGTCTCGCTCTCCAGGCCCGACTTGGTGCGTTGATCCCGGGGCAGGCGGCCCTTGGAGCCCTTCGGGATGTTCAGGTCCTCGAAGAAGTGCTTCGAGGAGGAATAGGTCTCCGGCGGCTCGGGGACGTCCAGTCCGAGGGCCTTGTTGATCAGACCCCAGCGCGGCATGTCCTCCCAGTCCACCAAGGTCACGGCGGTGCCCTTGTTGCCGGCGCGGCCGGTGCGGCCCACGCGGTGCAGGTAGGTCTTCTCGTCCTCGGGGCACTGGAAGTTGATCACATGGGTGACATCGTCCACGTCGATGCCGCGGGCGGCCACGTCGGTGGCCACCAGCACGTCCACCTTGTCCCCACGGAAGGCACGCAGGGCTTGCTCGCGCGCACCCTGGCCGAGATCCCCGTGGATGGCGCCGGCGGCGAAGCCGCGCTTGGCCAGTTCGTCCGAGACGCGCGCGGCGGTGCGCTTGGTGCGGGTGAAGATGATGGTCTTGCCGCGGCCCTCGGCGCGCAGGACGCGGGCGACGAGCTCGTCCTTGTCCATGTGGTGAGCGCGGTAGACCAGCTGGCGGATGTCCTTCTTGGTGATGCCCTCATCGTCGGGGTCAGCGGCGCGGATGTGGGTCGGCTGCGTCATGTACCGGCGGGCCATGGCGACCACGGGACCCGGCATGGTGGCCGAGAAGAGCATGGTCTGGCGGACCTCCGGGACGGCGGAGAGCAACGTCTCCACATCCGGCAGGAAGCCGAGGTCCAGCATCTCGTCGGCCTCGTCCAGCACCACGATCTTCACGAGCTTGAGGTTCAGGTGACGCTGTCGCATCAGGTCGATGAGGCGGCCGGGGGTGCCGACGACGACCTCGACCCCGCGCTGCAGCTCCTCGATCTGGGGCTCGTAGGCACGACCACCATAGATGGTGGCGATGCGTACGGAACGCTTGGAGGCGGCGGTCGTGATGTCCTGGGCGACCTGGTTGGCCAGCTCACGGGTCGGTGCCACGATCAACGCCTGCGGGGCGCCGGGGGAGTCGAGCCGGTCGAAGCCGGGCTCGCCCGGGCCCACCACGCGCTGCAAAGCCGGCAGGCCGAAGCCGAGGGTCTTGCCCGTGCCGGTCTTGGCCTGGCCGATGATGTCATGCCCGCCCAGGGCGATCGGGAGGGTCATGGCCTGGATGGGGAAGGGATGCGTGATGCCCTTCTCGGTGAGGGCCTCGACCATGTCCGCGCGGACCTTGAAGTCGGCGAAGGTCTTCTCCGCCACGGGCTCGTTGGCCTCGGCGATGTCGATGGAGTCCTCCACCTCGATCGTCTCGATCTCGGAGGTGGCCAGGTCCTCGGTGTCGATGTCGTTGTCCGCGGCGATCTTCTGTTCAGGAGTCATGGGGAAATTCGGTCCCGTCATTCAGGCAGGGCAGCTCGGCGCGATGGCACTGGTTCCAGTGCACTCCGGCGCCTGGCTCCGGCTAGCTCGGCTAGCTGCGGGGCGGCGCGGATCGGCCGGACGCCGTGCGTCCATGGTGGAGCCGATCGCGGGAGGTGCAAGGCCGGCATCGAGGGGATGGGCCCTGGATTCGGGCTGGCCCTTCAGGGGCGCGTGCCGGATCCGGAGAGTCAAATCACGAGGGTGAACGCAGATGAACAATGCGATCGGTCATCCTTGATGGGGCCAGTCTACCGGGTCCGTGTGATCTTCCGGTGCGAGGGCCCCTCCCGGGACCTCCGCGGGCCGGGGCGGGGGAGTCTGGCCGACCACGCGGAACAGCACGGTACGGGTGGCCATGGCCGCGGTGACGAGCACCGCCCGGATGCGCTGCCCGGCCTCGGCATGGCCCTCGAAGCGGGCCAGGACCGGGGGCTGTTCCACCTGGATCTCGCCCCAGGGCTCGCGCCCCTCGCGGCGAGCCTTCGCGGCCTGTTCGGAGCTTGGCGCGGAGATGACCACGGCGCTGAACTCCTGGCCCTCCATCCCCTGCAGGGACGCCGCCTCGACCAGGTCCCGTGCGGCATTGGTGGCTCGGGACGCCATGAGCGAGGAGTCCTTCATGGCCGCGGGCAGGCTCGGCAGCAGGCCGCGGACACTCTGGGGCACCTCCTCGCCGTTCTCCAGGGCCAGGCAGGTGGCCAGGACAAACCGGTCCACCAGCCGCCGCAGGGGCGCGGTGGTGTGGGCGTAGGGGGACGCGATCGCTGACTGGACGCTCACATCGGGCGTGTCGCCATCGAAGGCGGTGTATCCGGCGCCCCGGAACAAGGAGGTGGCCGCGTGCATGATGGCCAACTCCTGCGGTCGGGTGATGTCCAGGTCCCGCAGATATTCACCGTACGGCTGGTCCTGTGGCCACGGATGTCCGAGGGCCTGTGTCCGGGCCCGGAACGTCGACTCCGCCTCCGGGTCTGCCGGCGGCATGGTGCGCAGGATGCCCACGCCGCCCTCGAGCATGATGTGCGCCGCGGCGATACCGGTCATCAGTGAGATCTGCGCATTCCAGTCCTCCACGTCCAACGGAGGCGCGGTGAGGACCTCGTAGCCGTGATCCGTGGCCGTGATCTCCTGCTCCGGCAGACGCAGGCTCGCTCCGCCGCGGTCGGTCTCCAGCCGGGCACGCAGGAGTCCGACCTCCTTGAGCAGGGCGAGCGTGGAGCCGGGATCGCCACCGGAGTCGATCCGATGCTGTGCCTCCTGGTACGTGAGCTGTTCCCGGCTCCGCACCCGAGCACGTTCCACGGAGGTGGAGACCACGGCACCGGTTCGGTCCAGGCCGAACGTCCACAGGTACGCCCCGCGGTCCACGCCGGGCAGCAGGGAGCCGGTGTCCTCACTGATGACCTCCGGGTGCAACGGAATCCGCGCGTCCGGCAGGTAGACCGTCTGTCCTCGACGCAGGGTCTCGGCGTCCAGTGCACTCCCGGGAGTGATGAACGCCGGAACGTCGGCGATCGCGTAGTGGACGGTGAATCCGTCATCCTGGCCGCCGGAGCCGCGCTGCAGGTGGACGGCCTGGTCCAGGTCCGTGGATCCCGGAGGATCGATGGTGAGCAACGGCAGGTCCGTCCGGTCGTTGACCGGAAGGCGGTCCGCGGCGTTCGCCGCGGCCTGCTCTGCCTCCGCCAGCACCTCTGGTGGAAAAGCGGCGGGCAGCGAGAACTCCTCCCGCAGAGCGGCTAAACGGCTGGCCAGCTCGGTCTGGGCGGCGGAACGGGCGAGATCCAGATGGTAGTGGGCCACGGGCCCACCCTATCCGGCGGCGGAGGTGTTGCCGAGAGTGCCGGGGGTCAGGAACCCGGGGTCGGGACGAAGCCGACCGGACGCGGGGTCTCGGTGCCGATCTCGACGTAGCCGATGATGGCCGAGGGAACCAGGACCAGGCGGCCCTTGGTGTCCTTCAGGCGCAGGGTGCCGCCGTCGGACAACGCATCGGACACCAGTCGGGCGACGTCCTCGTTGGTGGCGTCCGACTCGATGACGACTTCGCGGGCCACGTTCTGAACACCAATGCGGATTTCCATGCCTGTCTCCTTCTGGTCACGGGGGCCGGGGCCCACGGGGTTCCGTGGTCCGGCGAATACTGGTCCGACAGCAGACTAGGGGATCGCCGGTCGCTGCGCGGTGGGCCCGAGCCCACTTCGGCCACGGGCGTAACGGTCCGTGACTTGTGCGCCCGGCACGTTCGCCAGCGGACTCTCAGCGTTCCTTGGGGAAGCGGCTGATGCCGCGCCAGGCAAGACGGAAGGCCAGGTCGGCTGCGGTTTCCAGGTCCGGCCGCGAAGCATCGCCGGACTGTCCGGCCCAGTGCCGAGCGGAGGACTTCACCAGTCCGGCCAGACCGTGGCCCAGCAGCAGCGCCTCCTCGCGGGAGAGCGTGGTGTCGGCGGCGATGACCTCGGCGATGTCGGCGGCGAACCGGTGGTCCAGGCCCTCCATCCGCAGGGCAACGTCAGGGTCGTTGTTCAGCCCGGAGTCGAACAGCAGGCGGTAGGCCCGGTCCGGGCTGTCCACGAACTGGAAATATGCGTGGATTGTGGCCTGCACACGGGCCTTGTTGTCCGTCGTCGATTCCAACGCCGCGGTGATGGATGACCCCAGCAGGTCGACCTGGGTGTCCATGAGGTCGAGGAAGAGCTCGTGCTTGCCGGGGAAGTGCTGGTACAGCACCGGTTTGGAGACGGCGGCGGCCACGGCGATATCGTCCATCGACGTCGCGTGGAACCCATGGTCGACGAAGACCTGCCGGGCGGCATCGAGCAGCTGCTTGCGGCGCTCCTCGCGGGGCAGCCTCGACTGGCGCACGGGGGAGGTGCTCACAGTGATGCCTTTCTGGAATGACTCGTCAGGTGCAGACGGTGCAGGCCAGTCTACCGGCCGGTAGCCGCATCAGGCGATGCGGGCTGTTCCGGCAGCCGGCTCCACTGCTCCGGCGGTGGCGTCCGGGGCGATGTCGGCCGGGCAGGAGTCGAGGCCGGCCTGAGCCACGGGTGCGGAGACCTCCAGGCCGAACAGGACGTTCAGGGCGTTCTCGTACTCCTCGAGACGTCCCTCGGCCGCCATCTCCTTGGCACGGACCGTGGGCTCGTGGAGCATCTGGCGGACCATGCGGCGCAGGGCGAACTCCACCTCCTCGGCGGCGGCGGTGCAGCCGTGCTTGCCGCGGACCCGCTCCATCTCGGATTCCAGCACCTGTTGGGTGTGCTTGCGCAGGGCGACGATGGCCTCGTTGGCGCTGCGGGACTTGCGCTCCTGCACGTACCCCGCCACCGCGCCGTCCACCAGTCGGGAGGCCTCCACGAGCGATTCCCGCTGCCCTTCCGGGGCGGCCATCTTCACCGATTCCAGGGTGATCAGGTCCACGCCGGGCAGGTCGGCGATAGCCGGATCGAAGTCGTGGCTCAGGGCCAGGTCCAACACGGTCAGCCGTGTCTCGACGCCCTCGCGGAGGCGGCGCAGGGTTTCCGCTTCCAGCCGGCGATCGCCGCCGGAACAGCCGATCAGGACATCGGCCTCGGCGATAGCACCGTGGATCTTCTCCCCGCCGAGGGCCATGGCCCATCCGCCGCGGTCGGCCACGAAGGCCTCCGCACGGCCGGATGCGGAGTGCACGCCCACGTGGACGGCGCCGCGATCGGCCAGCTGGGCCAGGGTGGTACCGGCGTAGGACCCGGTGCCGATCACCAGGATGTTGGCCTGCTCCCAGAAGGCACGGGTCTCGGCGTCCGTGACCCCTGCGTGCAGGTCTGCCGTCAGGTCAAGTGCCACGGAGACGATGGAGCGGCCTGCCGATCCCAGCGCGGTCCGCGTGCCGACGTCCTTGGCGGTGCGGGTGGCCGATTCGAAGAGCTTGACCAGGGTGCCGGTGGCGGTCCCCGTCTCCTGGGCGGTGCCCAGTGCGCGGCGCACCTGTCCGGCGATCTCGCGTTCACCCACCACGGCGGACTTCAGCCCGGAACCCACCTCGAACAGGTGGCGTACGGCCGAGTCACCGGTCAGGACCTTGAAGGAGGACTCGACGGTGGACGGGGCCAGACCGGAGCCACGGGACACAGCCCTCAGCAGCTCGGCGCGGGCCTGCTCGACCGACTGGTCATCCGGGGCCTCGGCGTAGATCTCCACTCGGTTGCAGGTGGCCAGCACGACCGCACCGCTGACGGAGGATTCGGGGATGACAGAGGCGACCTCGACGGTGCCGTTGCTCAGCTGCGCCACCGTGTCGAGGTCAAGGTCGGTGTGCGAGGCAACCAGGGAAAACAAAGCCACAATGCGCCGATTCTAATCCCTTCGATCAGGCGGGTCTAAGAAGGGCACCCTGTGTTGATCGCCACCGCGCCGTCACGGCCCGTCCGCGATCCATCCGCAATTCACCACTGCAGAAGGAAAATGGGACAATGTCGGTCATGTCCGAACCCCTGACCGGCACCCCCTTGCCTGCCGACCATCCGCTGGCCACCACCGACCCGGCCCGATCCACCGTCGGATCGCCCCTGGTCACCGCCTTCCGCGGCGGCACCCCCTCCCGCATTCCGGTGTGGTTCATGCGGCAGGCCGGCAGGTCACTGCCGGAATACCGGGAGGTGCGCCAGGGCATCGGCATGCTGGAGTCCTGCCTGAAGCCGGAACTGGCCTCTGAGATCACCCTGCAACCCGTGCGCCGACATGACGTCGATGCCGCCATCTTCTTCTCCGACATCGTCGTCCCGCTCCGCCTGGCCGGCGTCGATGTGGACATCGTTCCCGGCACCGGCCCCGTACTCGGTCAGGCCGTGCGCACCGCCGCCGATGTGGCGGCCCTGCCCGAATTGACGGACGAGTCCCTTGAACCGATCCGTGAGGCCGTGCGCCGGACCGTGGCCGAGCTGGGCAGCACCCCGCTGATCGGTTTCGCCGGCGCCCCGTTCACCGTGGCCGCCTACATGGTGGAGGGTGGCCCGTCCCGCGACCACCTCGGTCCGCGCACCATGATGCACGCGGATCCCGAGACCTGGAACGCCCTGGCCACGTGGGCCGCCGACACTGCCGGCGCGTTCCTCCGTGCGCAGATCGAGGCCGGGGCCTCCGCCGGCCAGCTCTTCGACTCCTGGGCGGGATCCCTGTCCCTGGACGACTACCAGCAGTACGTCCAGCCGCACTCGGCCCATGCCTTCTCCCACGTCCGTGACCTGGTGGACGGTAGTGGCCAGCCGGTGCCGCTCGTGCACTTCGGGACCGGCACCTCCGAGATCCTCCCTGCCATGCGCGACGCCGGCGCCTCCGTCATGGGCGTCGACTACCGGTTGCCGCTCGGCGAGGCGCACCGCCGCCTGGGTGCCACGCCGGGCCCCGACGGGCGCGGCACCGTCCCGCTGCAGGGCAACATCGACCCGGCCCTGTTGTCCGCCCCCTGGGAGGTGCTCGAAGCCCACGTCCGCGAGGTCGTCGAGGCCGGTCGCGTGGCCCCCGGGCATGTGGTCAACCTCGGTCACGGCGTCCCGCCCACCACTGACCCGACGGTCCTGACCCGGATAGTCGACCTGATCCACTCGATCCAGCCGTGACCTCCGGGCCGGCAGTCACCCCCACCGCCCTCGTGGTCGGTGGGGGAGTGTCCGGGCTGCTCTCAGCCTGGGAACTGATTCGCGCGGGATACGAGATCACCCTGGTGGAGGCCGGCGGTTCCCTCGGTGGTTGCGTGGCCCCGAGGACGGTGGCGTTGCCCGGGGGCCGCGAAATCACCCTCGACGCCGGTGCGGAGTCCTTCGCCGTCCGCACCCCGGCCGTGCGTGAGCTGGTGGCCGAGCTGGGACTGGGGGAGGCCGTCGTCGAGCCCCACCCGGGCGGTTCGTGGCTGTATCTGCCGCCGTCCGGACCGGGGCAGGAGCACCGCGCCGTGCCCGCACCTCGCTTGGGGATCCTGGGGATCCCGGGTGACCTGGATGCCCCCGAGGTCGCCGAGGCGCTCGGCGCCGACGCCCTGGAGCGGGCGCGCCAGGACCTCGAGGACTCGACGGTCAGTTCAGCCGATGCGACGTCCGTCACGCACCCGACGCCCGTGCCGCCTTCACTGAACACCTGGCGCGAGGCGGTCGAGGAGGGGACCCCGGTCACCGTCGGCGCCGTCGTCCGGGACCGCATGGGGGAGGGTGTGCTGCAGACCCTGGTGGCGCCCGTTGTCGCCGGAGTGCACTCCGCGGACCCTGACACCCTGGACCTGCGCACTGTCGCGCCGGGCCTGCTGGAGGCCCTGGTCGCTGAAGGTTCACTGGCCCGCGCCGTGGCCTCCCGGCGTGCCGCCGCCCCGCCGGGAGCCGTGGTCGCCTCCCTGCGCGGGGGCATGCACACCCTGACGGCTGCGCTCGCCGAGGAAGTGTGCCGTGCGGGTGCCCGCGTGCTGACCGGGACCCGCGCGGTCACGCTGGCGCGTGCCGCGGCCGAACACCGCTGGACCGTGGAGCTGACCGCCGGCGTGGGCGGCACCGAGACGGTCACAGTGGATCGCGTGGTCGTGGCTACGGACGGCCCCCGGGCCTGGGACCTGCTCGCCCCCGTCTCCGGCGGGGCACTGTCCGCCGCGGACCGCCCGCAGGAGGGGGCCGGCGTCGCGCTCGTGACCTTGGTGGTGGACGCGCCCGGACTGGACGCGAACCCCCGGGGGACCGGTCTGCTGGTCTCACCGGCCGTCTCCTCGGACGTGGTGGGTGCCAAGGCCCTGACCCACGTCAGCGCCAAGTGGGACTGGGCTCGGCAGGAGCTCGGCGGCCACCGCCACGTGGTGCGTCTGTCCTACGGGCGGGTGACCGACGCCCCTGATTCGGCCGCGCCGGGCTACCGCACGCCGGAGGAGGACCTGCGGGCCAGGGCCGTGGCGGATGCCATGGCCCTCACCGGGGTGGACGTGGCCGCAGGGCTGGTCTCCTCCTTCGTGGTGCGGTGGAAGTCCGCGCTGCCCGCGGCCACCACGGACCACCGGACCAGAGTGGAGTCGGTGCGCACGTGGTTGGGGGACCAGCCCGGGCTGGACGCGGTCGGGGCGTGGCTGGCCGGAACCGGACTGGCCGCCATCGTGGCTGATACCCGCCGGCGGATCGTGCCGTGATGCCTCCGCCGGTCCCGCCGGCCGATTGGACTCGGCTGAGGCATCCTGGCGCCGGGAGAGGTAGGCTGGGACCGCTCGTTCTACCGCTTGTAGAAACCAGCGGTGCACGGAACCCAGACCTTAGGTGACACCACAGGAGTTGTGACGATGACCGAGAACCAGCCTCATGGCGACGCAGACGCCGGCACGCAGGGAGTAGACAGCCCGGGTGATGCCGAGAAGGTCGAGTGGTTCACCACCTATACCGTCTTCGCGCGGAACACGGTCGGCAACGGTGCCGGGGGCCATACCGAGACCGAGCGGAAGCGGGCTGTGGAGCAGTTCGACGCGGTCGTCGCCGGGCTCGCCGAGAAGGGCGTGACCGTCCGCGGCACCTATGACGTCTCCGGCATGCGCGCCGACGCCGACCTGATGGTCTGGATGTACGGCCACGTGGCCGAGGATCTGCAGGCCGCCATCCGCACCCTGCGCCGCACCGAGTTGCTGGCCGGAACCACCATCGTGCTGTCCGCCATGGGCTCGGACCGGATGGCTGAGTTCGCCAAGGACCACATCCCGGCCTTCGCCATGGGACGCAAGCCGCTGAAGTGGCTGTGCTTCTACCCCTTCGTCCGCTCCTACGACTGGTACCTGCTGGAGCCGGCTGAGCGTGGCCGGATGCTCAAGGACCACGGCATGCTGGGCCGCGAGTTCCCCATGGTCTGGGCCAACACCACCAGTGCCTTCGCCCTCAACGACTGGGAGTGGCTGCTGGGCCTCGAGGCGCCGGAGCTGAACAACCTCGTGGACATGATGCGCCACCTGCGCAACAACGAGACCCGCATGCATGTGCGCGAAGAGGTGCCCTTCTACACGGGCCGCCACATCACCACCAGCGAGATCGCAGAGGTCCTGGCCTGATGACGGATATCGCCAAGCATGCGGCAGGGAACCAGCCATTCGATCCCCTGGCCGGGGTGGATGAGAACGGCACCATGGCCGCGAAGGACTATGACTCCATCCTGCTGGCCTCCTTCGGCGGACCCGAGGGGCAGGATGATGTGATCCCGTTCCTGCGCAACGTCACCGCAGGCCGCGGCATCCCGGATGAACGCCTCGAGGAGGTGGCCACGCACTACCGGGCCAACGGCGGCATCAGCCCGATCAACGAGCAGAACCGTGCCCTCCTGGCGGCCCTGCAGACCGAGTTGGCCGCCCGCGGGATCGACCTGCCGGTCTACTGGGGCAACCGCAATTGGGAGCCCTACATCCCCCAGACACTCGAGCGGATCTACGCCGACGGGCACCGGAAGATGCTGACCGTGGCCACCTCGGCCTACTCCTGCTATTCCTCCTGCCGCCAGTACCGCGAGGACTTGGGGATGGCCCTGCGATCCACCGGCCTGGAGGGCAAGCTCGAGGCGGACAAGATCCGTCAGTACTTCAACCACCCCGGATTCGTGGCCCCCTTCGCCGAGGGCCTGAGTGCCGGGCTGGCCGAGATCCGCGCCGAGCTGGCGGACGCTGGCCGGGCCGACGGACGGCTGCACATCTTCTTCGCCACGCACTCCATCCCGACCTCGGATGCCGAGGCCGCCGGGCCACGCCCCGTGGCTGCGGAACTCCAGGAGAAGACCGGGCTGGCGCCCGGCGAGGGCAACGGTGCCGACGTCTACTCGGCCCAGCATCTGGACGTGGCCGAGGAGATCCTGCGGCGCGTCCCTGAGGCCGACGGCATCGAGTGGTCACTGGTGTACCAGTCCCGCTCCGGTGCCCCGCACGTACCGTGGCTCGAGCCGGACATCAATGACGCGATCGAGCAACTGGCGGCCGTGCCCGCCACCGCGGATGAGAACCAACGCGAGGGCGAACGCGAGAACCACGGCGAAGGGTCCGACGCCGGCTCGCTCGCCGGGGTGCTCGTGGTGCCGCTGGGCTTCGTGTCCGATCACATGGAAGTGGTGTGGGACCTGGACACCGAGGCCAAGGAGACCGCCGAGAACCTCGGTCTGGCCTTCCGCCGCACCCCGACTCCCGGGACGCATCCGGCCTTCGTCTCGGGCCTCGTCGACATCGTCGAGGAGCGCCTGGGCCGGCGCGAGGGCCGGGCCGCTGTGGGCTGCTTCGGCGCTTGGAATGACGTGTGTGCGCCCAACTGCTGCGTCAAGGTCATGCGGGACGGCACGGCCCGCCCCACGGTGGCGGCCTTCGACTCCGAGGTGGGTGTTCCGACCCGATGACCGGTACCTTCACGATCGGCACCCGCGGATCCCGCCTGGCCCGCACCCAGACGACCACTGTGGCGGAAGCCCTGGCCGGCCTGTCCGGGCTGGACGCCGAACTGGAGATCATCCGCACCGAGGGGGACGTGACCACGGGCTCCCTGGCCTCGCTCGGCGGCACCGGTGTCTTCGCCTCGGCCCTGCGCGCCGCGGTGCTGGATGCCAAGGTCGACCTTGCGGTGCACTCCCTCAAGGACCTGCCCTCCGTTCAGCCGGACGGCCTGGTCATCGCGTCCATTCCCGAGCGGGTGGACGTCCGTGACGCCCTGTGTGCCCGGGACGGCCTGCGGCTGTCCGAGTTGCCGCAGGGGGCGAAGGTCGGCACCGGCTCGCCCCGGCGGGTCGCCCAGCTCAAGGCCGTGCGGCCGGACCTGGACGTCGTGGACATCCGCGGCAATGTGCAGACCCGCCTCGCGCGGGTTCCGGGACTGGAACAGCACGATGATCACGCCCCTGCGGCCGCCGGGGCCCCGCGCGGTGATCTGGACGCCGTGATCCTGGCCTGCGCCGGACTCGACCGGATCGGCTTCGACTGGGCGATCACCGAACGCCTCGCGCCGACCGTCATGATGCCGGCCCCGGGGCAGGGTGCCCTGGCCGTGGAGTGCCGTCCGGAGACGGCGGTGGTCGGGGCCGGATCAACCCATCCGGTGGCGCGGGCCCTGGCCGGGTACGACGACGCCGTCACCCGTTTGCAGGTCACCGCCGAGCGGGCCTTGCTGGAGCGGCTCGAGGCCGGATGTGCGGCACCGATCGGCGCCCTCGCCCGCGTGGAGAAGGAATCGGCCCGACTCGTGATGGACGCCGTGGTGGCGGCCACCGACGGCAGCCGCCTGCTGCGGGAGCACGCCTCCGTGGACCTGCCGGCCGTCCGGGTGCGCCTCGAGGACGGCTCCGCCGACTCCGAGACCCTCGGACTGGCCCGCCAGCTCGGCATCGACGTTGCGGAGGCCATGCTGGCCGGCGGCGCCGACCTGCTGCCCGCCCCGCAGTGACCTCTTGATGCCCGTGGCTGCCAGCCGTCCCGTGATCCTGACCCGTCAACCGGCCCAGGCCGGGGCGGTCGAGGCCGGCCTGGCCGAAGCCGGCTACCGGATCTTCTTCCTTCCTCTGACCGATTTCGCGTTGCCGGAGGACTTGGCGGGGCTCCGTTGCATCGTGCGGGACTTGGCTTCTGATGAGCGGCCGGCACCCGTCCCGGCGTGGCTGGTCCTCACCAGCCCGAACACCGTCCGGGCCCTGGTCCGCGCCGGCTGGGACGGACAGGTGGATGCCGGCATCCGGGTGGCCGTCACCGGCCCGGGGACCGCCCGCGTCCTGGCCGAGGCCGGCTGCACCCAGGTCCCCTGGATGCCGGAGGGCGACGCCTCCGCCGCCGGGATCCTCGCGCAGTTCCCGCCGCCGGGTGAGACTCCCCGTCGAGTCCTGTTGTTGCCGCAGTCCGCCCTGGCCACCGACGAGGTCGCGGAGGGGCTGGCCGAACGCGGCTGGGAGGTCCACCACGTGCAGGCCTACCGCACCGTGCCCTATCCGGCGGACACGGAGCGGCGGTTGCTGGCCGGGCTGGCGGGCGAGGGCCCGGCGTCCGTGGATGCCCTGGCGACTGTCGACGACCTGCCTGGGGCCGACGTCGTGCTGACGAGTCCGAGCGCGGTGCGGGAGCTGGTCCGCCGCCGCGGCACCGCCGTCCCGGCCGGCACCCGCTTCATCGCCCTCGGCCAGCCCACGGCCCGGGCGGCCGCTGAGGAGTGCCTGGACCTGGCCGGCACCGCACCGAGCCCGGACGCCCCCGGGGTCCTGGCCGCGTTGGACCTCGGCCATCGCGTCTAGCCCACGGGATCATCCGGCCCGCCGCCGGTGACTGCGCCACCATGCTCTGTACTTACTGGAACGCCTTCTTCGGGACGAACAGCAACAGGACCGCGGCCGCCAAGGCCGTGGCCGAGCAGACGATCCACACGGTGAGGTAACCGGAGAACGAACCGGCCGTGCCGACGTCGGGAGTTCCCGTGATCTCCGGAACGACCTCGGGGCCCGGTATCCCCGCCGCGGCGGTGGTGGCCAGTGCCAGCCCGAAGATGCAGGAGGCCACCGCGCCGCCCACGGTCTTGACCGAGTTGGTCAGTCCCGTGGCCACGCCCGTCTGTTCCCGCGGGGCGGCCGCGGCGGCCGCCGCCGGCAAGGACGCCACCAGGGCGCCGGAACCGAGGCCCACCACCACCATGTTCGCCACCACCTGCCCGATCTGGTCATGGAATGGCAGGAACAGGCCGAATCCGACCGCCACGCACAGGGTGGCGCACAACAGGGCCAGCCTCGGGCTCGTCCACCGTGAGGCCACCGGCAGCAGGCCGGCCCCGGCCACCATGGCGATGAGATAGGTGCCGATGATGAGGGAGGTCTGGAAACCGGTGGTCCCCAGTCCATAGCCGTAGATCCCGGGGTCGGTCCGGGCGAACGTGGACAGCGGGGCCTGGGCGCCGAGGACCGAGACCCCGAACAGGCCGGCGGTGGCGAAGACCGGCCACAGGGCGGGATCGGTGAACATGCGGATGTCGATCAGGGGATCGGGATGCTGACGCTCGATCCGGACGAACCGCACCAGCGCGAGTGCGCCGGCCACGAGCATCAGCACCGAGAGCCAGAACCCGGGGCGGTCCGGTGCGAGGCCGGCACCCCGCAGCACGAACAGCGACCCCATGATCAGGACGAGGGCCACCGTGACCCAGAACAGCCCGGCCATATCGAAATCCCGGCGGCGGAAGTTCGCCAGCGAGGCCCCGGGAGTCTCCTCGACCCCGAGGATGATGGCCACCAGGCACAGTCCCACCACGACGGCCGGGACCGCCAGCACGGCCTGGACATCCATGGTGTCCACCAGAGCGCCGGCGGCCAGGGCTCCGGCGATGGCTCCGACCTCCAGGGCCCCGACCAGCACGGCGGCGGCCCGCCGCGTCAACGCCGCCGGCCCCGAAGCTGCCGCAGCGGCGTCCTCTCGTGCCACGGTCCGGACGTAGACCAGGGCGATCTCCAACGGCAGCCACACCACATAGAACCCCTGGAAGGCCCACGCGACCAGGAACACCCAGAACACGGGCGCCACCACGAGGGCGATCGACGCGGCCAGGGTCACGGCGGTGGACCAGATCAGCACCTTCCGGTGGCCCACCTGGTCTCCGAGCTTGGAGAGCATCGGCACCACCAGCGCGGACAGCATCAACTGGGAACCCTCCAGCCAGTTCACGTCCGCGTCGTTCACCCCGAGGTGCCGGGCGATGTCCGTCAGCAGGGGCGCGTAGTAGCCCTGCAGCACCCCGGAGGTGAACTCGACGAAGGCGAGGAACCCCACGACGGAGGCCAGCCCGCCGAAGAGCAGCGCGCCTCCCTGCCGGCGCCGGAGGGCCGCCTTCACCCCTGGCCGCCGGGTGCCGTCATGGCGCCGGGAGCCGCCTCGGCCGAGTCGGGGAAGCGGCCGCCTCGGGCGGTGATGAGACCGCGGTGGAAGCGTTCACCCCGCTCCAGCGAGGCCACGGACACCCACTCGTTCTCCCCATGGATGGAGGCCCTTTGAGCGTCATCCATCCACAGTGGGGCGAACCGGTAGACGTGGCGGCACCAGGCATGGAAATGCCGGGAGTCGGTGGCGGCCATCAACAGGTAGGGCACGGTCGTCGCATCCGGCCAGGAGGTCCCGACGGCGGCCTCCAAGGCCGCGAACCGGTCACCTTCCGCGGGCGATTCGTCCGAGGGGTCCTGCCCGTGGAGGAGCTCGACCTGCACTCCGGGGTCGGCGATGCGGTGGACGATGCCGTCCCGGACCCCGGCCACGGTCTCCCCGGGCACGATGCGGCAATCCAGGACGGCAGTGGCCGTGGAGGGCAGCACGTTGTTCGCCGTCCCGGCGTCCAGCCTGGTCTGGGCCACGGTGGTGCGCACCAAGGCGGCCGCCTCACCGCCCATCGCGCCCAGTGCCCGGGCCGCCATGGTCCCGGAGCGGAGAGCCCACGGCAGGGCGCGGCCTGCCGCCCCGGAGGCGAGGGGAGCGAGCGCGCCGAGCATGGCCGACGTCGTGCCGTTCAGCCGGGCCGGGAAGGGCCGCCGTTCCAGCCGGCGCAGGGCGCGGGCCAGGCGTGGGATGGGGGATCCAGAGGGCGGGGAGGAGGCGTGGCCGCCGGCGCCGGAGACGGTGAGCCGCAACTGGGCCTGGCCCTTCTCGGCGAGGCCCACCATGGCGCATGTGCCCTGGACGAAGGGCAGCGGTGCGGGAACCACCGCGCCCCCCTCGTCGAGGACCAGCCACGGTTCGGCGCCTTGGCCCTGTTCCTCCTGCAGGCGCTCGCGAAGCAGGTCCGAGATGGCCGCCGCGTTGCGTCCACCGACCTCCTCGTCGCCGCCGAAGACCAGCCAGACATCGTGATCCGGAGTGAATCCTGCGGCCAGGAGGTTCTCCACCGCCTCCAGGACGGCCACGAGGGGTCCCTTGTCATCGAGGGCGCCACGGCCCCTCACCACCGGTTCGCCGGACACGGTGTCCTCGGTGCCGGCGAACGGGTCCGCCTCCCAGCCCACGGCAGTCCACTCGGCCTGGTCCGCGGGTGCCGGGACCACATCCCAATGCGCCATGAGGACCAGGGGGTCTGCGGCACGGGCACCGCGCCAGCGGAACAGCAGGCCGGTGGAATCCACGACCTCGTGATCCAGCCGTTGGTGGACGAGTGGGTAGAGCCGGGCCATGAGCTCCGGGAACGCCTCGAAATCCGCGGCGACGGCGGACTGCTCCGGCTCACCCTGCAGGGCGGAGACGGTGCGGAGACGGATCAGCTCAGCCAGGCGGTGGCCGGCACCGGGCCGAGGTGTGACGGGAGATACAGGCATGCCGGTCAGGGTATCCCGAAAGTTCCGGCGGATAGCCGGTGGGGGACGGTCACATCCGGTTTCTGCCCTGCTTGAGGCGGACCTGCATGCGGGAATCGGCCGTGCGGTGTTCCAGGTAGGGCTGTTCGGACACCAGGGTGCTCAGCTTCTGATGCCCGAAGTCACGGGGGTCGAAGTCCACGTGGGTGCGGCTCAGGTGCTGTCCGACGCGGCTCAGGGAGGCCCAACCGTCGTCACCGCTGGTGGCGTTGATGGCCTTGGCCAGAGCGCTCTCCAGGTTGATCCGCACGCGGTCATCGTCGAGTGCATCGGGTGCATCGGGTGTGTCGACGGCGACAGGAACGTCGGCAGTTCCATCGGCGGCATCGGTGTCGTTGTCGTTCGCGGCGCCGCCCCGGCGGCCCCGGCGCGTGGCCCGTCGGGACGGAGCTGAGTCCTCCTCCGGGGTGCCCCCGAGCAGCTCGAGGTAGATGAACTGGTCCACGGCATTGCGCAGGGACTCCGGGGTCTTGCGCTCGCCGAGACCGATGACGCGTTTGCCGGATTCGCGCAGCCGGGTGGCCAGGCGGGTGAAGTCCGAATCTGAGGACACGATGGCGAACGCCTCGACGTTGCCCATCCAGAGCAGGTCCATGGCGTCGATGATGAGGGCCGAGTCGGTGGAGTTCTTGCCCACGGTGTAGGAGAACTGCTGGGTCGGCTGGATGGCCAGCCGGTTCAGCTCATTCTTCCAGCCGCTGAGCTGGTTGGTGGTCCAGTCCCCGTAGGCCCGTTTGATGGTCGGCGTGCCGTAGGTGGCGAGCTCCTCCAGCACGGCACCTGCGTGGGTGGGGGAGACGTTGTCACAGTCGATCAGCACGGCGATCCGGGTGGTGGCGCTGGAGGTTTCGGTCATGGACTCACCGTACCGGGATCCTGGGTGCCGGTTGGGCGTGCACATCGGTCCGGAATCGTCCTGGCTGACTGGACCCTGTTTCGGATGCTGTGCTGTCACCGGACACCTCACCGGACGGGTGGTCAACCGGGACGCCGTCTAAGGGCTGTATTCATGTCACCATGTCGTGAGCAGGAATGTCCGGTGGGGGTTGAGCTTACGGGACGGGCAAGCGGGGTGAGACCCGCTTGCCCTACTTGGCTGCGGGCGGCGTCGGTCCGCCCAAGACGCGGTAGGTGGTCTGGACCATCCCGCCGACGAGAACCGCGGTGCGGACATGCTCGAGATGCACGTCTCCGCCAAGCGGCCCGAACAGTGAGGGCCCGTCGCCGATGAGCACGGGCACGGGGGAGAGCGTGAGCTCGTCGACAAGTTCGGAGGCAAGGAACCAGCGGATGGTCTCGCCACCGTCGACGTAGACGCGCCGGTGCCCGTCCCGCTGCAGCGCGTCGATGGCCGCCTCGCCGGAGCGATGCACGGTGATCCGGGGATCTCCGTCTGCTGCGAGGGTCGTGCTGATCACATGCATCGGCCGATCGAGGTAGGGCCAGTGCTCGTCGGAAGCGATGGCCTCGTAGGTTCGTCGGCCCATCACTACCGCGTCAACTGACTCCACGAAGGGCGTGAAGCCTGCGTCCCCGGCGGCGGTGCCGCGTCTGGTCAGCCACTCGAGGTCGCCATCGGGCCGCGCGATGCGGCCGTCGACGCTCAGCCCGAGGAAGACGGCGGCACGGAGGGACTGTTGCGATGCGGCCACAGGACCGATCCTGTCAGCACCGAACGCCGGCACGCAATCCGAAGCCGGCAGCCGTCGCTCCAGCTCCGCGTGCCGCATCGGGGCCCGGTGCGGGATCCTCAACGGTCAACTGGCGCGGCTTTGAAAGTTGGTTGATGTGACGGCGAGGGGTAGATACCCGGGTCTCCATCGCAAGAGAGTCTGTAATCGCTCGGATTGCAGATCATCGACGCGCAGCCAAGTTGATCTGTGATGCTGGAACTATGAATCTGTCTCGTCTGCCGGTGCGCCAGGTACGCACGCATCAGAACGCCGAACTTGACCGCAGTGCGTGGCCCGGGACGCTGGCACCCGTTCGGCAACTGTGGGATGAGGGGCTGGAAATGGGATCGGCCACCGTTCTGGTGGGGGAGAACGGCTCGGGAAAATCCACCATCGTCGAAGCCATCGCCAGCGCCTACGGGCTCTCGGCCGAAGGCGGATCCACAGGTGCCGAGCATTCGACTCGTCGGAGTGAGTCTGCACTGGACGAACAGTTGCATCTGATCCGGAACCCCGGCGCCAGCCGTCGCGGGTACTTCTTGCGCGCAGAGACGATGCACGGATTCTTCACGTATCTCGAAACGAACCCCAGAACCTCCCGGCCGGATCTGCCATTCCACGAGATGTCACACGGGGAATCGTTCCTTGACCTAGTCCGCGATCGGTTTCGCGGACCCGGACTGTGGGTGATGGATGAACCCGAATCAGCCTTGTCTTTTACCGGGTGTCTGGGGTTACTCTCCGTATTGTTGGACCGCCTGGCCAACGGTGACAGTCAATTGCTCCTGGCCACGCACTCCCCGCTGCTGGCCTCCCTGCCCGGAGCCCGGGTTCTGGAAGTCGGTCCATGGGGACTGCGCGCAGTGCCGTGGGAGAACCTCGAACTAGTGCATCATTGGCGGCGCTTCCTCGAAGATCCACGCCGGTACCACCGTCACCTGTAACCCCTGCGAGTCCTGGAGATCAGGACTCGATGTAACTGAAGAAATCTAGATCGCCACGGTGACGTTTCCGGGCCGCAAAGGACCAGGCCGGCGTCAGTGAGAAGTGTCCGGTAAAGGAACGTCATATGGGAGCGGGCCGGTCGTTGTGGTCCGCGACCGTCCGGCGCAAATTCGTCGCCATATAGCGTTCCCTACCTGAGGCAAGTCGCCTTCTCCCGCGGTGTCATCGCGCCTACCTCACACCGTGCGAGGATCTGACCATGAACTGGCCTGCCATCGAGCCGATCGAGTCGACGCGCGTCGTTCTCGACCCACTCACCGTCCAGCACGCCCCAGAGATGTTGCCTGTGCTGGCTGACCCATCGATATACGAGTTCACCGGCGGCACGCCGCCGACGTTGGAGCAATTGCAAAGGCTCTACCGGGTGCAAACGTTGGGCCATTCTGACGACAACGCGCAGTGGTGGCTGAACTGGGTCGTCGCCCTCCATGATTCGCGGCGCGCTGTCGGATATGTGCAGGCCACCGTCGAGCGTCGCGCGGACGAGTTCGAGGCCAACATCGCCTGGGTGATTTCGCCAGCATTCCAGGGCCGCGGCCTCGCCACTGAGGCCACAGCATCAATGATTGGCTGGCTGACGGCGACCGGAGTCGACCGCTATGTTGCCTACATCCACCCCGACCACGCGGCGTCAGCGGCCATCGCCCGCAAGCAGGGCCTGCACCCGACATCCGTGGTCAAGGACGGCGAGACTCGCTGGCAGAACGAATGATTGACGCCAGGCAGTGCCGCATGCCGATCCTCTACCGGTGAAGCCTGGAGGTGATGCCGGGGTCTGCCGAGGACATCGGTGGAAGCGTCCTACTCACTGCCCTGAAAGGTCCATGACGGGCACTGGGCTCCGGATCAGACGAAGACGATTCGCCTACGGAGGCGCGCGGCTGGTTCCCGAACCTATGCTGGGGTCATGGGATTCGACTGGAAGCAGCGCCCCACGCGCACGGTGGCCTGGCTGCTGGCCTTCGCCATGAGCTTCAACATCGTGGCTCAGATCCTCATGCTCTCCACCCCTGACCGAGGGCTCCACGGGGTGCACTGGGCCCTTCTGGTCGTCAGCGTCGCCCTGTGGGGCTATGCCGTGTACCACCTGATCCGGGGGCACCGACCTGGAGCACCTGACCGCAGGTGATGGAGGGCCGGCCATGGAGAATCTCCGTTTGATGTCTCCGAGGTTCGATGCCCAACACAGAGACCTCTCAAGGTCCTCTTACATGGGCCGGGAATGTGGGCTACGGTGCGGGGAACGCCGCTACCGGACAGCGTCCCGACCATTGTTCAGACATCCCTGAGGAGGGATACCGGTGACTGCACCCCTCGATCTCACTGACCTGACTTCACTCCCGCTCGATCTGGCCAGGCCGCGATTGGTGCAACCGGGGCTGCTGCCCGTGGTGCCGGGACACGAACGGTATTGGGTCCGCCCCGGAGGAGTGACCGCCCTGGAACTCGAGTCCGGGGACGAACTCACCGTGGTGGACCGCTTCGGGGCCCAGGCCGCCGAGCTGACCGTGCTGGGCAACGGCGGGGAGGACTTCTCCGCCCTCGGGCTGCGGGCCGATGGGCCGGCGACGGTGCTGGGCTCGCTCACCGAGGGCTCCGCCTTTGACAACCAGCAGGTCGCCCGCGTGGTCACCGCCCTGGCCCTGCGCGGGCTGCGGCCGGATGCCGCCCACGGCGTTCGCCTGTTCGGCGGCTGGTCCCCAGCCGGGTCCCGGGAGACGTTCACGGCGCAGCGGCCGGTGACGGCCGTCGTCGGGAACCCCACCTGGGCCATGAACTTCGAGGAGCAGAACCCGCCCTCCGACCTGATGATCGAGGTCCAGCGGGCGGACCCGTACCGGCCGCGGGAGATCGAGCTGCCCCCGCCGCTGGCCGAGCCGGTCCTGGACGCGCGGATCGACCACAGCACGGCGATCGGCTACGAGGTCAAGAAGGGCGACTACATCCAGATCATCGATGTGGCCGGCCGCCAGTGTTCGGACTTCCTGGCCTTCGACGCGCGGGCACTGCAGGAGGGACGCGAGCTGGGGCTGGACGCCAGCACCACCCGGCACATCGTGGGCCAGGCCTACGCCCAGCCCGGGCTGCACGGCAAGTTCTACAACCAGGACATGGACCCGCTGGTCGCGATCATCCGGGACACGGTGGGGCGTCATGACGCCTTCACGCCGGCGTGCAACGCCAAGTACTACGAGGATTTCGGCTACCCGGGGCACGTGAACTGCACGGACAACTTCAACGGCCAGCTCAAGCGGTATTCGGTGACCGCCCGGAAGTCCTGGCCGGCGCTGAACCTCTTCTACAACACCATGTTCGACGAGCACAACATGCTGGTGTTCGACGAGCCCTGGTCCCGCCCGGGGGACTACGTGATGATGCAGGCCCAGCAGGACCTGGTCTGCGCCTCCTCCGCCTGCCCCGACGACATCGACCCCTCCAACGGCTGGGTCCCCACTGACATCCACCTGCGCGTCTACCCCTCGGAGCGGAAATTCTCCATGGCCATCACCCACCGCACCAATCCCGACTCCGTGCCCAAGCTCACGCGTGAGACCGCCTTCCACGAGCGGACGAGTGCACTGACGAAGCAGTTCACGGAGTACCGGAACTTCTGGCTGCCGACGCACTACGACGGCTACGGGCCCAAGGCCGAGTACTGGGCGTGCCGGGAGAAGGCCGCCGTGATGGACCTGTCTCCTCTGCGCAAGTTCGAGGTGATCGGCCCGGACGCCGAGGCGCTGCTGCAGTACTGCATGACCCGGAACATCCGCAAGCTCTCCGAGGGGCAGGTGGTCTACACGGCGATCTGCAACGACACCGGCGGCATGATCGACGACGCCACCGTGTTCCGCTGCTCCGACACCAACTTCCGGGTGATTCCCGGGGAGGACTACACCGGTGAGTGGATGCGGCAGGTGGCGACCGAACGGGGCCTGGACCGGGTCTGGATCAAGGACTCCACGGACCAGCTGCACAACATCGCCGTGCAGGGCCCGGCCAGCCGGGACATCCTGAGGGATCTGATCTGGACCCCACCGCACCAGCCGGACTTCGACTCGGTGACCTGGTTCCGCTTCACGATCGGCCGGATCGGGGACCACCAGGGCACCCCCGTGATCGTGTCCCGCACGGGCTATTCCGGCGAGCTCGGCTACGAGCTGTTCTGCCATCCCAGCCACGCCAACGCCGTGTGGGACGCGGTCTGGGAGGCGGGGAAGCCCCACGGGCTCACGCCACTGGGACTCGATGCGCTGGACATGCTCCGGATCGAGTCCGGGCTGGTCTTCGCCGGGTACGACTTCAACGACCAGATCGACCCCTTCGAGGCCGGCATCGGCTTCACCGTGCCACTGAAGACCAAGGAGGACGACTTCTCCGGCCGGGATTCCCTGCTCAAGCGCAAGGCGAACCCACAGCGCAGGATGGTCGGCCTCGAACTGGCGGGCAACGAGCCCGCCGGGCACGGGGACACGGTGCACGTGGGCCGCTTCCAGGTCGGCGTGGTAGCCTCCGCCACCCGGTCCCCGGTCCTGCGCAAGAACATCGCGCTGTGCCGGATGATGGTGGAGCACGCGGACGCGGGTGCCGAGGTGGAGATCGGCAAGCTGGACGGCCAGCAGAAGCGGATTCCCGCCACCGTGGTGGCCACGCCCTTCTACGATCCGAAGAAGGAGAAGCCGCGGTCCTGAGGCCCGCCCCCCGCCACGGGCCCGGGCCCCTCGCCACGGGCCCGGGGCCGGCGTAGCGTGGACGGGGAAGACGAATTCCTTAAGGTGGACCTCCCATGGCATCCAAGCAGCGCAGCAAGTGGATCCCGGCCGTGGCGGTGCCGGTGATCGTGGGCGTGATCGCGCTCGGCGGGGGCCTGACGGCCAATGCCCAGGCGGACCTGCCGGACCGGACAGCCGAGGAGGTCCTGGCATTGTCCGCAGGGCACCACGACACCTCCTTCTCCGGCACCGTCGAGGCCAGTTTCGCGCTGGGCCTGCCGCAATTGCCGACGGGGCAGGGCCCGGAGCGGGGCGGATCGGAAGGGTCGAGTGCCGGTGGAATTGTGCCGGAGGGCCTCGCCGAGGCATTCTCGCTGCTTTCCGGAACCCACGAGGCGCGCGTCTTCGCGGACGGCGCCGACCGGCTCCGGGTGCAGGTCTTCGACGGCACGGACGAGCGCAATGTGGTGCGCAACGGGCAGGAAGTCTGGGCATACGATTCGGCGGAGCGCCGGGCCGCGCAAGTCATCCTGCCGGAGGGGCCCGACGGTGCTGGCCGCGGCCACGGCATGGCGCATGCCCCGGAAGGCGACATGACCCCCGAGCGGCTGGCCGAGAAGGCGCTGGCGGGATTGGATCCCACCACGGAGGTCACCGTTGGCGAGGACACCCGAGTCGCCGGCCGAGACGCCTACACGCTGCGGCTCGACCCGCGCACTCCGGACACGCTCGTCGAGGATGTCACCCTTGCCGTCGACGCCGCCACCGGCGCGCCGTTGAGCGTCCGTATCCGGGCAGTGGGCCAGGAGGACCCGGCCATCAGCGTCGCTTACACGAGCTATTCGACCGAGACCCCGGACGCCGGTCTGTTCGAGTTCACCCCGCCCGCGGGCGCCGAAGTCGAACGGGCCCGGCCCGACGTCGGGATGTGGCCTGGTGCGCACCGTTCCGGTCCGCATGGCTCCGGCCCGCACGCCGGAGACCGTCATCCGGCAGGAGGCGACTCCGTGCTCGGTTCCGGGTGGGACGCCGTCGCCGTCATCCCCGCCGAGAAGGTGCCCGCGGGCCTGACGGACTCGCCGCTCCTGGACCAGTACGCCATCGACTCGGCGGCTGGCCGGGTGCTGAGCACGCCGCTGGCCACGGTCTTGCTCGCCGACGACGGCCGGGTCCTCGCCGGTCCGGTCCCGCTCGAGCGCCTGCTCGATGTCGCCAGTTCGGGATGAGCACCGAGCGAGCTCCGCGGGAGCGGCCGGTGAGTCCCGGGTGAGCGTGCCCTTTGCCGACCATGGCGAGCCCGAGTCGGCCATCCGTACCCGGGGGCTGAGCAAACGGTTCGGCGCCCGACTGGCCGTGGACGGACTGGACCTCGAGGTCCCCCGCGGCTCCGTGTTCGGCTTCCTGGGCCCCAACGGCTCCGGCAAGACCACCACCATCAGGATGCTGCTCGGCCTGGCCGCGCCCAGTGGTGGGTCGATGAGCGTGTTCGGCCGGCCCATGCCCGAGGCCGCCATGGAGGTCCTGCCGCGCGTCGGGACCCTCGTGGAGGGCCCGGCGTTCTACCCCTACCTGACCGGGACGGCGAACCTTTTGCGCCTCGACGCCGCTAACCGGGCCACCGATCCCGCCACGCGCAAGCGGCGCATCGGCCGGTCCCTGGACCGGGTGGGCCTGGGGCAGGCGGCCGGGCTGGCCGTGCATGCCTACTCACTGGGTATGAAGCAGCGTCTCGGGCTGGCCAACGCGCTGGCCTCCGAGCGTGAGCTGCTGATCCTGGATGAACCGACCAACGGCCTGGACCCGCAGGGCACCCGGGAGGTCCGCCACCTCATCGGATCCCTGGCGGAGGACGGGGCCACCGTCTTCGTCTCCAGCCACCTGCTCAGCGAGATCGAGCAGGTCTGCACCCATGCGGCCGTGGTGGGCCGTGGCCGCCTGCTGGCCCAGGGGACGCTGGCCTCCCTGTTCGACGACGGCCCCCGCCGGATCCTCGTCCGCACCCGGAACGTCCCGCTCGCCGGGGACGTCCTGCGGGGCCTGGGACTGGCGCCGGTCGAGGAGGGCGTGCCCGCTCCGGGTGCCGGGACATTGCGCGCCCCGCTGGGCGAGGACGGGCCGGAGCCTGAACGGATCGTCGCCGCCCTGGTGGCCGCCGGGGTCGGGGTGCGCGGCGTCGAGGTGGAGCACGCCAGCCTGGAGGACCGGTTCGTGGAGCTGACGGGGGAGGGGTTCGACGTTGAGCAGTGACCCCGAGAGCCACGTCCGTCCCGCACGCACCGGGACGGCCCTGCTGGTCTCCGAACTGGGACTGCTCTTCCGGCGCCGGCGCACCTGGACGCTGCTGGCCGCACTGGCCGCGGTGCCCGTGCTCATGGGGGTGGTGGTGCGGGTGACGTCCGGGCCACCTCAGGGCAGGGGCCCGGCCTTCCTGGACCAGGTGGCCGCCAGCGGCCTGTTCCTGGCGGTGGCCGCGGTCATGGTCTGCATGCCCTTCTTCCTCCCCTTGACCGTCGCCGTCGTGGCTGGGGACTCGATCGCGGGGGAGGCCGCCCACGGCACGCTCCGGTACCTCCTGGTGGCCCCTGTCCGGCGGGCCGGCCTGTTGGCCGTGAAGTACGCGGCGGCGCTCGTCTTCTGCCTGGCCGCAGCGCTGGTGGTGGCCGCCGTCGGCGTGCTCACCGGGCTGGCGCTGTTCGGGACCGGACCGCTGGTGCTGCCCTCGGGAATGACCATCACCTCGGCGGAGACGCTCGGCCGGATCGGGCTGATGGTGCTCTACGCGACCGTCTCATTGAGCGGCCTGGGCGCGCTCGCCCTCTTCGTCTCCACGCTGACGGACGTGCCCGTCGGGGCGATGGCCGCCGCCGTGGTACTGACCATCGTGGCGCAGATCCTCGGTGCCCTGCCCCAGCTGGCGTGGCTGCACCCCTGGCTCTTCACCCATCACTGGATGGGCTTCGCGGACCTGCTGCGCGCGCCCCTCCTCTGGGACTCGTTCCGGGAGAACGCGCTACTGCAGGTCGGCTACGTGGCCGTGTTCGGGGCACTCGCCTACGGCCGATTCACCACGAAGGACGTGTTGAGCTAGCTCAGTAGACTGGGACGGCACCGACCGACCCACGGACCGTCGCAGACTGCCGAGAAAATGCCGAGGTACCCATGTCCTTTCCCACCCACCGCCCGCGCCGCCTGCGCCAGTCCGCCGCGATGCGCCGGCTGGTGGCCGAGACCCGGCTCCACCCGGCCGACCTGATCCTGCCGGTGTTCGTGCGGGAGGGCATCACCGAGCCGGTGGCGCTGCAGTCCATGCCGGGAGTCGTCCAGCACACCCGGGACACCCTGAAGGCCGCGGCCGCCGAGGCCGCCGGGCTGGGCGTGGGGGGCATCATGCTCTTCGGCATCCCCGAGACCCGCGATGCCACGGGCTCGGCCTCACTGGACCCGGACGGGGTACTCAACGACGGCATCCGCGCGGTCAAGGAAGAGGTCGGCGATTCCATGGTCGTCATGTCCGACCTCTGCCTGGACGAGTTCACCGATCACGGACACTGCGGCGTCCTGACAAAGGGTGGAGCCGTGGACAACGACGCCACCCTGGAGATCTACGGCCGGATGGGCGTGGCCCAGGCCGAGGCCGGCACCGACCTGGTGGGCCCTTCCGGGATGATGGACGGCCAGGTGGCCGTCATCCGTCAGGACCTGGACGACGCCGGCCACCAGGGCACCGGAATCCTCGCCTATGCGGCCAAATACTCATCGGCCTTCTACGGACCGTTCCGCGAGGCGGTGGACTCCCAGCTCACAGGTGATCGCAAGACCTACCAGATGGATCCCGCCAACCGCCGCGAGGCGCTGCTCGAGGTCTCCCTGGACCTGGACGAGGGGGCCGACATGGTCATGGTCAAGCCCGCCATGAGCTACCTGGACATCCTGCGGGACGTGGCTGACGCCTCCGATGTCCCCGTCTCCGCCTACCAGATCTCCGGGGAGTACGCGATGATCGAGGCCGCCGCGGCCAACGGCTGGATCGACCGCGACGCCGCCGTGATGGAGTCCGTGCTGTCCATCCGCCGGGCCGGGGCGGACACCGTGCTGACGTACTGGGCCACCGAGCTGGCCCGCTGGATCAAGGAAGGACGCCTCTGATGACCGAGACCACCTCGAACACCGCTCCCACCACCAACGCCGCCCTGTATGACGCCGCCCGTGCCGTGATCCCCGGGGGCGTGAACTCCCCGGTCCGCGCCTTCGGCTCGGTCGGCGGCGCCCCGGTGTCCATGGTGAAGGCCGCCGGCCCCTACCTGACCGACGCCGAAGGCCGCGAGTACGTGGACCTGGTGTGCTCCTGGGGCCCCATGCTGCTGGGGCACAACCACCCCGCCGTCGTGGACGCCGTCCACCGGGCCGTGGATGCCGGGCTGTCCTTCGGCACCTCCACCCCGGACGAGCTGAGACTGGCCGAGCTGATCGCCGGGAAGGTCCCCGTGGACCGCGTCCGCATGGTCTCCACGGGCACCGAGGCCACCATGACGGCTATCCGCCTGGCGCGCGGCGCCACCGGACGCAACCTCGTGGTGAAGTTCGCCGGCTGCTACCACGGCCACTCGGACGGACTGCTCGCCGCCGCCGGTTCCGGGGTCGCCACCCAGTCCCTGCCCGGGTCCGCCGGGGTGACCGAGGCCCAGGCCGCCGAGACCCTGGTGCTGCCCTACAACGACCGCACCGCGCTGGAGGAGACCTTCACGGCCCGCGGGCAGGAGATCGCCGCCGTCATCACCGAGGCCGCACCCTGCAACATGGGCGTGGTGGCCCCGGAGGAGGGCTTCAACCAGTACCACCGCGGCATCACCGAACGCCATGGCGCCCTGCTGATCTGGGACGAGGTGCTCACGGGTTTCCGTGCCTCGGAGACCGGCTACTGGGGCCTGTCCGGAAAGGTCGAGGGGTGGACCCCTGACCTGTGGACCTTCGGCAAGGTCATCGGCGGCGGCATGCCGACCGCAGCCGTGGCGGGCCGCGCCGAGGTCATGGACCTGCTGGCTCCCCTGGGACCCGTCTACCAGGCGGGCACCCTGTCCGGGAACCCGGTGGCGATGGCCGCCGGCCTGGCCACCTTGCAGAACGCCACGGGTGAGGTCTATGACACGATCACCCGGCGCTCACAGCAGCTCGAGGAGATGCTGGTGGGCTCCCTGACCGAGGCGGGCGTGGACCACTCCATCCAGCGCGCCGGGACCCTGTTCTCGGTGGCCTTCGGCACCTCGTCCGGCGGTGTCCACAACTACGCCGATGCCCAGGCCCAGGAGACCTTCCGGTACGCGCCGTTCTTCCACGCCATGCTCAAGCACGGGGTCTACCTGCCACCGAGCGTCTTCGAGGCCTGGTTCGTCTCGTCCGCCCACGACGACGCCGCCATGGAGCGGATCGCCGCCGCCCTGCCGCATGCGGCCCGGGCCGCTGCCGCCGCGACTGCTCCGACCTCTTAGGAGCCGCCGACTCCCAGAACGAGGTCCATAGTGAGGATCAGGGTATGGAACAGGTCGAGGATGCGGACGAGCCCTACCGCAGCTGCACGGGCCAGTCGCCGTTGATCACGGCGGCGGGGTCCTTGCGGCGCAGGTAGTCCTGGAAGCTGGCGGCCTGCTCGGCCTTCCACTGCACCTGGAGCGCGTGGAGCTCGGCCAGTCCGACCTGCAGGGCCGCGTACCTGACCGCCAGGCCGTCCGCCACGCCCACGGCGGCCAATGAGTCCGCCGCGGAGGTGTGCGCGTCCAGCAGCGTCACGCCGTAGTGGGCACAGACATCGGTCAGGGTGCGTTTGCCCTTGCGGTAGCGGTCCACCTGCTTGTCGATCACGAACGGGTCGATGATCCACTGGTTCTGCAGCGGCTCCAGGCCACGGCGGGCGAGCTCACGGTCCATGACGGTGAAGTCGTAGCAGGCGTTGAACGCGATGACCGGGATCCCGGCATCGAAGAAGTCCCGCAGGGTGTCGGCGATCTCCACGACGGCCTGGTCCGCGGGCATGCCCTCGGCCTGGGCCCTCTCGGTGCTCACCCCGTGGACGGCGGCGGCCTCCTCCGGGATCGGCACGCCGGGGTTCACCAGCCACTCGTAGCTGGCGGCGAGGTTGCCTTGCGGGTCCACCACCACGAGGGATGCGGTGACGATGAGGGCCTCGTTGGGGTCCCGGCCCGTGGTCTCCAGGTCGAAGCCGACGCGGATCTGCTGGTGCCAGGGCAGCACCGCAACGGCCGCCTGGGCCGCCTGGACGGTGGGGTCCGAGGCCGGCGCGGGGGCCGGCACGCCGGTGGGGGAGGATGCTGTTACGTCGCTCACGCCATCACGGTACCGCGTGGCACGGACGCCCTACAGGCGCAACGCGGCCCGCTGTGGACAGGTCCGGCAGAATGGACACCCGTGGGCACCTTTCCCGACCTTCCCCCCGGACCGTATGAGCTCTCTGAGGCGCTGATCCTGGCTGCCCAGCTCGTCCCGCCGGGTCTTGCCGTGAGCTATGGCGGACTGGCCGGGCTGCTGGGCGCCGGCGGGCCGCGGCAGGCGGGCCGGGCGATGTCCCAGGCGCCCGAGGGGACCTGCTGGTGGCGGATCGTGCGCGCCGATGGTTCCCTGCCGGCGTCGTTGTCCGCGCGGGCCGCGCCGCACTACGCCGCGGAGCGCACACCGCTGAAGGGGCAGGTTGCCGATCCTCCCGACGCCGGCCCGCGCCGGCGCGTGGACCTCGCCCGGGCACGATGGTCGCCGGACGAGGCCGCGAGGGCCGTGCTCTCGGAGCTGAAGGGCCGGCTGGGCTGATCAGTGTGGTTCGTTAAGTTGTCCGGGGCGGCTGGTTGAATGAAGACATGTCCCTCGAAGCGCAGCATGACGGCCTCCGCCTGACCGCACCGAAGCAGGTCCGCGCCGAGACCTTCACCCCTGATGCCGACCAACAGCAGGTCCTGGACCTGGCGCCGGGGCACGGCGCCGTCCTGGTGCTCGGCGGACCCGGCACCGGACGCAGTACCCTCGCGGTGGAGTACGCGGCGCGGCGCATCGAGGCCGGGCTGGACCCCTCCCGGCTGCTGGTGCTGGCTCCGACCCGTCAGGCCTCCGCCCGCTTGAGGGACGCCCTGTCCGTGCGGCTGGACCAGGCCGGCCGGGGCACCCGTGCGGCCACGCCCGTGCGGACCTGGGCGGCCTATGCCTTCGACCTCATCCGCCGCGCCCGGACGGCCGGGTTCCTGCCGACGGTCGAACGGACCCCGCGGCTGCTCTCCGGCGCGGAGCAGGACACGGTGATCGCGGAACTGCTGGAGACCTACGCCTCCGGGGAGCGCGGCGGCCCGGACTGGCCCGAGGATCTCTCCGAGGCGGTGGCCACCCGCGGGTTCCGCAAGGAGGTCCGCGAGCTGATCGACCGCACCAGCGAGTACGGGATCGAACCCGGTCAGCTGGAGGACCTGGGCGGCCAGTACCGCCGCCCGGAGTGGACGGCCGCTGCCGTGCTCCTGCAGGACTACCGGGACCGGCTGGACCTCGGGATGAGCGAGGCCTTCGACCCGGCCGGGTTGATCACCACGGCCTCCCGCCTGCTGGAGGACTTCCCCGAGCTGCTGGACGCCGAGCGGGGAAGCCTGCCCGTGCTGGTGATCGACGACCTGCAGGAGGCGACCCCCGCCGTGCATCGCCTCATTCGCGTCCTCGCCACCGGACAGGACGTCATCGCAACGGCCAGCCCGGACACCGTGGTCCAGGGCTTCCGCGGCGCCCGGCCGGACCTCGTCCGCGACTACCCGGAGTGCCTGGCCACCGCCCAGCGGCCCGGCCGCACCCTGACCCTCACCACGGGCCACCGGATGGGCGGGGGAGTGCTGGCGGCCTGGCAACGGGTGGCCCGCCGGATCCCGGCACTGCCGGGCACACTGGCGCTGCGTCAGGAGCTCCTGCCGGCTCCGCCGGAGCCCAGCCTGGAGGTGAAGGCCACGGTCCATGTGGTGGCCTCGCCCCCGCACGAGCAGCTCCTGGTGCTCCAACAGGTGCTGCACCTGCACCACCGCGGCGGCGTCCCCCTCGGGGACATGGCCGTCATCGCCCGCTCGGGGCCGCTCGTCGCCGAACTCGGGCGGTACCTCGAGGCTGAGGGCATCCCCGTCAACCGCTCTGTGACGGACACCGTGCTCAAGACCGAGCCCGCCGTGACACCCCTGCTCTCCCTGCTCAGGACCGTCTCCACCCCGGCCGGGGAGCCGGACTCGGTGCTGGACCTGGACCGGGCGCTGTGGCTGGCCGGCGGCAGCTACGGCGGGGCGACGGCCCTACACCTGCGTCAACTGCGCCAGCGCCTCCTGCAGGGCGAACGCGCGGACGGCGGCACCCGCTCCAGCACCGAGCTGCTCCTGCAGGCTTTCGAAGATCCGGAGGCGCTGGCGGACCACCCTGTTCCGGGGGCCGGCGTCCTGCGCATAGCCCGGATGGTCTCGGCCGGCCGGGCCGCGGCAGCGGACCCGGCAGCCACCGCCGAGACCGTGCTGTGGGCCCTGTGGGCGGCCTCGGACCGGCCCGCACGCTGGGAACGGGAGGCCGTGACCGGAACCGGCCCCGCGTCCCGGCGCGCCGACCGGGACCTGGACGCCGTCGTCGGGCTCTTCCAGGCGGCCGAACGCTATGTGGACCAGTTTCCCGGGGCGTCTCCGCTGGCCTTCGCCGACTACATGGAGGCCCAGGACCTGCCGATGGACTCCCTGGCCTCGACCGCTGTCCAGGAGTGGTCCGTGTCCGTGGTGACGCCGGCCTCCGCCGCCGGGAGGGAATGGGACGTGGTGATCATCGCGGGACTGCAGGACGGGATCTGGCCCAACACCCGGCTGCGCGGACAGCTGCTCGGGGCCACGGACCTCGCCGATGTCGCCCAGGGCAAGACCACCCGCATGGATCACCGCTCACGGCTGGCCGAGGTGCGACAGGATGAGCTGCGCAGCTTCGCGACCGCCGTCTCCCGAGCCCGGAAACGCGTCATCGGCATCGCGGTGTCCTCGGAGAACCACCAGCCCTCCGACTTCCTCGACCTCGTCGAGCCCTGGAGGGACGTGGAGAACGAGCGGCCCCTGACGGACGTGCCCCGCCCCCTGACCGCCGGTGCGCTGGTGGCCGGGTTGCGGCGCGAGCTTGAGCAGGAGGCCACCACCGGCCGGCAGGAACGTTCGCAGGAGCCCGGTACGGTGGCCGTCGCCGGCGTGACGGGACACGGCACGGCGCCCGCAGGGCCGGATCCGGCGGACGACGTCGGCCCGCCGGCCCGGGTACGCGAGGCCGCCTCGGCCCTGTCCCGACTGGCGGACGAGGGGATCCGCGGGGCGGATCCCGCCAACTGGTGGGGGCTGCTGCCCCTGTCCACCGAGCAGCCGCTCGTGGACACCGCCCTGACAGCGGTGCCGGTGTCGCCCTCGCGGGTCGAATCGGCCCTGAAGTCACCGTTGAACTGGTTCATCTACCAGGCCGGCGGTCAGGCCGGGACCACCCAGGCCCAATCCATCGGCACCTTCATCCACGCCATCGCGGAGCGTCACCCGGACGGCCCCGCCGAGGCTCTCCTGGCCGAGCTGGAACGCCGGCTGCCGGACCTCGGCCTGGAGCCGGGATGGGAGGCCGAGCGGGTGGCCGCCGATGCGCAGCGCATGATCGGCTACTTCGTCGGGTATCTGCGCCAGATGGAGCAGGACGGCCGGTCGCGGGTTGCCGTGGAGCACCAGTTCCACCAGGAGCTGGAGCGTGACGGGCTGCGGGTCCAGATCAACGGCATCATCGACCGGCTGGAGAAGGACGCCGAGGGGCGGCCCTATGTGGTGGACCTCAAGACCGGCAAACGCACACCCTCGAATGACGAGCTGCAGGAGTTGCCCCAGCTGGGCGTCTACCAGGCGGCCATCGCCGCGGGGGCCCTGCCGGCGGAGGACTTCGTCAGGCCCACCGAACCGGGTGGGGCGGCACTGGTCCAGCTGCGCACCACCAACAAGAGCGTCAAGATCCAGGGCCAGCCCGCGTTGGGCCCGGGTCAACAGTGGGCGATCGAGCAGATCTTCACCGCCGCCCGCGCCATGATCGGGCCCCGGTACCTGGCGATCCACGGTGGTGCGGACAACCCCGGTTGTGCCCTGCCCGCCATCTGCCCGATCCACAGCAACGGAAGGCAAACCACCGAATGGCATCGATGAGTCCGGACGTGCGCACCGCCCGGTACAGCCCGGAGGAGCTGTCCCGGCTGTTGGGACAACATGAGCCCACCGCCGAGCAGGCAGCCGTGATCACCTCGCCCCTGGAGCCCCGGCTCGTGGTGGCGGGGGCCGGCTCCGGCAAGACCGCCACCATGTCCGACCGGGTGGTGTGGCTCGTGGCCAACGGCTTCTCCGCCCCGGACCAGGTGCTCGGCGTGACCTTCACCCGCAAGGCCGCCGGCGAGTTGGCCCAGCGCATCAACCGCAAGCTCGATCTGCTGGTCGAATCGGGCCTGGACCTGTCCCCGGTGGCCTCCGAGGCCGAGACCGAGGACGGACTGACGACGGAGGGGCCCGCCCGGGCCAGCGTCTCCACCTACCACTCCTATGCGAACACGCTGGTGCGGGATCACGGGATGCGCATCGGCCTGGAGCCGGACACCGGCATGATCGGCGAGGCCCAGTCATACCAGCTGGTGTCCCGGATCGTGCGCGCCTACGAGGGCGACCTCGGCTTCGCGAACATCCCGGCCTCCACTCTGGTGAGGGGGACCATCAAGCTGGCCGCGGACTGTGCCGAGCACCTCGTGGAACCGGACGAGGTCGAGAGATGCCTGGCCGAGAAGCAGGTCTTCGGGGAGAACCTGCCGTTCAGCGAGAAGGCCGTCGAGGGCAGCAACGCCACGGTCACCTCGGTGTTCACCATGCTCCGGCTGCGCCGGGTCATGTCCGAGCTCGTGGTCGCGTACCGCCAGGCCAAGCACGACGCCGGCGTCATGGACTTCGGCGATTTGGTCCGGTACGCCGCGCGGATCGCCCAGGAGGTCCCCGCCGTCGGGGAGATCGAACGCTCCCGCTACCGGGTCGTGCTCCTGGACGAGTTCCAGGACACCTCCCATGCCCAGCTGGAACTGTTCCGCGGGTTGTTCGGGGTGGACGGTCACCCGGTCACCGCCGTCGGCGACCCCAACCAGTCCATCTACGGTTTCCGCGGGGCCTCTGCCGGTCAGCTGTTCTCCTTCCCGCACAGCTTCTCGGTGCCCGGCCCGGAGGGTGCCGCCGGCCCGGCGCCCGTCAGCTACCTGACCACGGCGTGGCGCAACTCCCTCACCGTGCTCGCGGCGGCCAACACGGTGGCGGACCCCCTCCGCAGCGAACCGGTGGGCGGGATCCAGGTGAAACCGCTCGAGCCGTCGCCGGTGGCCGTCGAAGGCGAGGTCCGGGCCTCCTGGCTGCCGGACTCCGAGCAGGAGGCCGCGGCCGTCGTCGCCGCCCTGAAGGAGGCCGCACGCCAGGACCTGCCGGTGGCGAAACGGCCCACGCGGGCGATCCTGTGCCGCACCCGCAGCCAGTTCGAACCGCTGATGGAGACCATGGACGCCGCCGGTGTGCCCTATGAGGTACTCGGGCTGTCCGGGCTGCTGTCCGTGCCCGAGGTGGCGGACCTCATCGCCGTGCTGCAGGTCATCTCCGATCCCAGCCGGTCGGACCACCTGATGCGCCTGCTGGCCGGTGCCCGTTGGCGCATCGGTGCAGCCGACCTCGTGGTGTTGCAGGAGCGGGCCGCGATGCTTGCCCGCACCCGGCGCCGCAGCCCGGGGGAGCCCGACGGCGGTGAGACGGCCGAGCAGGACACCTCACCGGAGGAGGACGCCGAGACCTCCTCCCTGATCGAGGCCCTCGACTGGCTCCCGGACCCGCACTGGACGAGCCGGTCCGGACGGAGCTTCAGCGCCCAGGGCCGGGAACGGCTGGAGCGGCTGTCACGGGAACTGCGCTACCTCGCCGGGCAGACCGGGCTGGACCTGACCGCCCTGATCCGGCTGGTCGAGTCCACCCTCGGGCTCGACATCGAGGTCGCCGCCCGGCCGGGACAGTCCGGAGTCACCGCCCGTCGGCACCTCGATGCCTTCCTGGACGCCGCCCGGGACTTCACCAACGGCGCCGCCGAAGGGTCCGGCTCAGACCTCACGGCGTTCCTGGCCTGGCTCGAGGCCGCCGAGGAACGCGAGAAGGGCCTGGGCATCGCCGGCGTGGAACCCCGCCATGATGCCGTCCAACTGCTCACGGCGCACGCCTCCAAGGGACTGGAATGGGACATCGTGGCCGTGCCGGGGCTGGTGGACGGGCAATTCCCCGGCAAGACCTTCGACACCTGGACCTCTGAACGCTCCGGACACCTGCCCTGGGACCTGCGGGGCGACCGGCACAGTCTCCCGCAGTGGAACACCGACTGGGAGAACCAGCGGGACTGGGCCGGGCACGCCGTCGGGTGGTTCCTCAAGGGCCAGAAGGAGAACTACCCGGATTCCTACAAGGACAGTGCCGCCGTGCACCACCTCCAGGAGGAGCGGCGCCTGGCCTACGTGGCCTTCACCCGGGCCAGGACACTCCTGTTACTCAGCGGCAGCCACTGGCGCGGTGTCACCAAGACCCCGTCCACGCCGTCTCCGTTCCTGCAGGAGCTCCTCGACTCCAGCCGCGTTCACATCACCATCGGCCCCTGGGCGGACCCGTCCGAGGCCGGGGAGGAGAACCCCTTCGCCGAGCGCAGGTTGTCCGCCTGGTGGCCCTTCGACCCGCTGGACGGCCCCGAGGTCCTGGTCATGGACCCCGCGGCCCCCGACGACCTCGACCGGGCGACGGCCCTGCCACGGAGGGCTCGTCCCCGCAGGGCGGCGCTGGAGACGGCAGCCCGCTGGGTGCGGGACGCCGATCCGCTGCGCGTTGAGGCAGACCAGACTGAGGCCGATCAGACCGAGTCGGGCCGGACCGAGGCCGATCAGACCGAGGCCGAGCCGACAGAAGCCGGTGATGATGAGCCGGCCAGCGATCTGGCTCGTCAGGTGGAATGGGTCCTCGAACGGTCCACCCCGGTGAACCACCGTGGGAACCTGGTCGAGCTGCCCAGCCACGTCAGTGCCTCGACGTTCGTGGAGATGGCCAACGATCCCGAGGCCCTGGCCCGTCAGCTCCGGCGGCCGATGCCCCGTCCGCCGGCCCATGCCGCCCGACGGGGGACGGCCTTCCATGCCTGGGTGGAGGACCATTTCGGCAGCACCGGCATGCTGGACTTCGACGACCCGGAGGACTCGGCGGACCATTGGGTGGAGGATGCCCTGGACCTGGAGCCGATGAAGCAGAGCTTCCTGGCCAGCCGTTGGGCGGACCGGGTGCCTGCCTACATCGAGCCACCGGTGGAGACCACGGTCGGGGGAGTCACCCTGCGTGGCCGCATCGATGCCGTGTTCCGGGAGGGCGGTTCACCTCGGGAGCCGAACGATCCGCAGGCGCGATGGGAGCTCGTCGACTGGAAGACCGGCGCGGTGCCCTCCGGCCGGGACCTGGAGGTCAAGTCCCTGCAGCTGGCCGTCTACCGACTGGCCTGGTCGCGGCTGCACAGCATCCCGCTGGAGAACATCAGTGCCTGCTTCGTCTACGTGGCGCACGGCACGGAGCGGGCCCTGCACAACCTGGCCGGCGAGGCTGAACTCGAGGCAATCCTGGCACGGGCAGTCATGCCCCAGCGTGACTGATCCACGTCTCTGCCGGGCCGGTCTTCACCGGTTCAGGACGGGTTCGTGGTCCGGCGGATGTCGAGTTGCCGGACCTCGTCCAGGTCCAGGGCCGTCGTCGGGGGTCCCTCCTGGTGGGGTGCCGCGGCATGGCTCCCAGAAGGGCCGTGTTCAGCATCGTCGTTCTCGGAATCGCCATGTTCTTCGGCGTGCTCCTGAACCTCGGTGCTGCTCACATCCTGGGTACTGCTCACTTCCTCGGCGTCTTCAGGGTCGTCACCATCGTCCGGGGCTTCAGCGTCGTCCGGGCCAACGGCCTCGCTCGGGTGGCCGGACTCGGCCTCATCTGCCGCCAGCTCGTCCGGCACCAGCTCATCCTCCGAGCCCTCCGATGCCGCATCATGCGTCACCGGCTGATCTGCACCCGGTGCTTCATCGGTGCCCTCCTGCTCGGGGGCGCGTGCGCGATCCATGATGACGGCGTCGTCATCGTCGGTGCCTTCCCCGGTGTCATCATCGTCAGCTGGATCATCGGTGCTGGCGGGGGCAAGGCCCTGAGGATGCGCAGCCGGTGCCACAGCGGGTGCAGCGCTGATGGCCTGTCCGCCGTGTTCCTCCACGTCCGCCTCCAGTTCCTGCAGCATGGCCTCGGCCTCGGCGGCCATCTCCTCGTCATCGGCGGCGATGCCCCGGACGAGCCATTGGGCCAGGGCGAACTCGGCCGCCAGGACGGCCCGGCGCAACAAGTGCCCGTCCTGGACGGTTCCCCCGGACCGGTGTTGCCAGTAGGCCTTGACCACCTGGTCCGTGAACTCCTGGTTCCCAGAGGACGCCAGCCAGGCGAAGTCCTCGGCCGGATCGCCGATGTGCAGATCGGTCCACCCGGTCACCGACACCAGCCGGCCCTGATCCACGAGCAGGTTGTCCTCGTGCAGGTCTCCGTGGGCCACCACGGGGGAGAACTCCCAGAGCTCCATCTCCTCCAGCGCGTTCTCCCAGCGACGCAGCAGTATGGCGGGGATGCGGCCTGTGGTCGCGGCCTGGTCCAGCTCATTGAGGCGGCGTTGGCGGAACTGGTCCGCGGTGTAGACGGGAAGGTCCGCGTTCTCGACGACGGCGGCCGGCAGCGCGTGCACCGCGGCGATCACCCGCCCGATGTCATCGGGAGTCTTGCCGCCGAGCTCGGTGAGGTCCTCGAGTTCCATCTCCTCGCCCGGCATGTCGTGGTAGACGAAGGTGCGCATACCATCGAGGCGAACCGCCCCGGCCACGGACGGCACCCGGAACGGCAGTCCGGCGCGGATGCCGGGCGTGAAGCCGGACAGCACCTGCAGCTCGGTCTCCAGCCGCATCGCTGCCTCCTCGTGGAGAGGGGACCGCACCCGCCACCGGCTTCCCTGGCGGTCGAAGACGACGGCGGCCGAGAAGTCCCGGGGATCGTCCGGGGAGCCGACCACACCGGTCGGGGACAGATCGGGGATGGCGGCGCTGGCCAAGGCAGCAAGTTCCATGGGCGTACGGTTCACATTCACCACCGTACTTTCCCGCCCCGGCAGCAGAGGGGCTCAGGTGCGGCGAGTCGCCGAATGACCGGCCGTGGCGGATGCCGCCGTGATGTGCCGCGGTGGTTCCAGCAGGACTCGGCCGTGCTCCACAGCCACGACCGGATCGACGCAACGGTGTCCGCACTGGGCGGTACCGTGGAAGCATGCGTACCTCGGACGAAATCCTTCCCGCCCTCGGCCGGCTTCCCCTGGCTCGGGAGAACGTGGACCGGGGTTGCGAGGAACGGGCCCGCGAAGGATGGCTGGAACAGGTCTGGGAGCAGCCAGAAGCCCGCGTGCTGTGGATGATCGGTGGTCGTGCGCCCGTTCTCGGCGGTCAATTGGTCCTGGTCCGGCCGGAGGGTGACCTGCCGGACGGTGCCGTGTACCTCGGACGTTCGGCGGCCGGCGTCGAGCATGAAGCCGACGGGAGCGATCGGGAGACCCAGTCCCGGGCCGAACTGATCCTGCTGGTCGCCGATGAGCAGCCCACCCTCACGGACGGAGAAGCCGGAGGCCGGCCGGTGGACCAGCCGGAACAGGTCGCCTGGGTCGGCCTGCGGGACGCGGCGGCGGCCCTGACAGACCGGGACGCCGGGGTCTTCGTGGAGGCCGTGGCGATCGCCAACTGGCATGCCGGGCACACGCATTGCCCGCGGTGCGGCACCCCGACCGCGATCACCCAATCGGGCTGGGTCCGGGTGTGCCCGCAGGACCGCTCGGAGCACTTCCCGCGCACGGACCCGGCCATCATCGTGACGGTCACCGATCGGGATGACCGTGTGCTGCTGGGCAACAACGCCGCCTGGGGACCCGCGATGTACTCGACCTTGGCCGGCTTCGTGGAACCGGGGGAGTCGCTGGAGGCAGCGGTCGTCCGTGAGGTCCGCGAGGAATCGAACCTGCGCATCCATTCACCCGTGTACCTGGGATCGCAGCCGTGGCCGTTCCCGCAGTCCCTCATGCTGGGCTACACAGCGGTGACGGACCATCCTGACGAGGCGGACGCGGACCGGGACGAGGTGGCCCACGTGCGGTGGTTCACGCGTGAGGAGCTGGAGGAGACGGTGGCCAGCGGAGACATCACCATCCCCGGGGCCGCGTCCATCTCCCGCGCCCTGATCGAACACTGGTTCGGCGGACCGCTGCCCGAACCGCGCACACTGCAGAACTGAACGACACCCTCCGGAGGACCGTGACCGACCACCCCGATATCGCCACAGACATCCTGGCTGGCCTGGACGCCGAGCAGCGTCAGGCCGCAACCACCCTCAACGGACCCCTGTGCATCCTGGCCGGGGCAGGGACGGGCAAGACGCGGGCCATCACCCACCGCATCGCCCACGGTGTGCAGACCGGCGTCTACGACCCACACCGGACCCTGGCACTGACCTTCACAGCCCGGGCCGCCGCCGAGATGCGCACCCGGCTGCGGGACCTCGGCACCCACGGGGTCCAGGCACGGACGTTCCACTCGGCTGCCCTGCGCCAGCTGCAGTACTTCTGGCCCCAGGCGGTCGGTGGGGCCGTCCCTGAGCTCGTTGACCACAAGGTGAACATGCTCGCCGAGGCTGCTCGGCGCCTGCGTACCACCACGGACCGCGCGGCGCTGAGGGACCTGGCCGGCGAGATCGAGTGGGCCAAGGTCTCTATGCGTACCCCGGACTCGTATGCCGCCGCTGCCGCTGGTCGCGAGATGCCGACAGGCTGGGACGCCAACGGCGTGGCCCGGTTGTTCCAGGGGTATGAGGACGTCAAGACGGACCGGAACCTGATCGACTTCGAGGACGTCCTGCTGATCATGGTGGGCATCCTGGAGACGGAGCCGAAGATCGCCGCCCAGGTGCGGGACCAGTACCGCGTGTTCATCGTGGATGAGTACCAGGACGTCTCGCCTCTGCAGCACCGCCTGCTGGATCTCTGGCTGGGCGGACGGAACGAGCTGTGCGTGGTGGGCGACGCCTCCCAGACCATCTACTCCTTCACCGGGGCCACCTCCCGCTTCCTGCTCGACTTCCGCCAGGAACACCCGGACACCACCATGGTCAAGCTCGTCAGGGACTACCGCTCCACTCCCGAGATTGTGGACCTCGCCAACCGGCTGTTGTCCGAACGCACCCGGCAACGGGTGCCGGTGCCGGGACCGGGAGGCGTCCGGGGGCCGATGCCACGGTGGGCCGAACCCCTGGAGCTCGTGTCACAGCGAGACCACGGCCCGGCGCCGGTGTTCGCCGAATGCTCGGACGACGAGGCCGAAGCCGGGTGGATCGCCGCCCAGGTGAAACAGCTACTCGACGAGGGCATCCAGGCCGCAGAGATCGCGGTCCTGTTCCGCACGAACGGCCAGTCCCAGGCGTTCGAATCGGCCTTCGCCGCCGCCGGCATCGGCTACCAGCTCCGGGGCGGAGAACGGTTCTTCTCCCGACGCGAGATCCGGGACGGCATCCTGCAGCTGCGGGCGGCGGCCCGGTCTGCCCAGGACGTCTCCGGAGACGAGGTCCCCGGCCGGGTCAAAGACGTCTTGGCTTCCCTGGGCTATACCGAGGCGGCTCCCCAGGCTTCGGGGGCCACCCGCGAGAAATGGGAATCGCTCAACGCCCTGGTAGCCCTGTCCGAGGAACTGGCCACCACCCGTGGTGACCAGTTCACCCTCACCGACCTCGTGGCCGAGCTGGACGAACGCGCTGCCAGCCAGCATGCCCCCACCGTCCAGGGCGTCACGTTGGCCTCACTCCATTCGGCCAAGGGCCTGGAATGGGATGCCGTCTTCCTCGTCGGGCTCTCCGAGGGCCTCATGCCGATCAGCTTCGCGGACACGCAGGAGGACATCGACGAGGAACGGCGACTGCTCTACGTGGGCATCACCCGAGCCCGGCTGCGCCTGTTCCTCACCTGGACGCTCTCACGCGGCACCGGCGGACGCTCCACTCGCAAGCCCTCGCGCTTCCTGGACTCTCTGGATCCCGAGGCGGACTCCCGGCACGGGGCCCAGAGCCAGGGCCGACGCCGGCCCGGCGCCGCGGGAGCGTCCGGTCCCGGTGGGCGGGGCTCGGGCCGCAAGCGCGCCCAGCCGGCCCACTGCCGCTCCTGCGGCGTCCTGTTGGAGACCGGCGCCGAGCGGAAGACCGGCCGGTGCCTGGATTGTCCGCCGACCTACGACGAGGGATTGTTCGAGAATCTCAAGGCGTGGCGGCTGTCCACGTCCCAGGCGGCCTCCATGCCGGCGTTCGTGGTGTTCACGGACGCCACCCTGGTGGCGATCGCCGAGGCCGAGCCGAAGACGCCGGCCGAGCTGTTGCGCATCGCCGGGGTCGGCAAGTCCAAGCTGGAGAAGTACGGCGAGGATGTGCTCGAACTCGTCAACGGAACCCCAACTGCTTGACTGCCTGACTGCCTGGCGGACTGGCGACGTCACGGTTTGGCGGCCGGACAGTTTGGCGGCCGGACAGGGTCATCCGGAGGCGGTACACCCGCACTCCGGGTGAGTGGCCACCGTGAGCGTGTCGACGCGGCTGCCGTCTCCGTGCACGTGCAGGACCGCACCCGCCGGGGCCGTTCCCGTCTCAGCCCATCGGATCACCTGGCGGGCCGCCAGGGCGCCGGCGGTCGTCGCCACGGCCACGTCCTCACGGCCGGCCCGATGTTCCAGCAGGGCTGCGGTCCGCCGGCTCCGCTCCGGGTCCGCGTCCCGGGCCGCGAGGTCCCAGCACAAGGGACACCGCCCCTGACCAGGCACGAACCAGGGGCCGATGAGTGCGTCGTCGTCCCGCATCACCACCGGCAACACCGGATGGTCGGCCGCGCGGGCGAGAGCGATGACGTCATAGTCCACGGCACCCCTGGTGACGCTGACCGTGAGGGCGCCTCCGGGGCCCGGGCGTACGGGGGAGGTGAGTGGCAGGACCACGGTGCCGAGGCCGGCGTCGTCCACGCGCCGTCCCAACGCGACGGGCCGGCTCCGGCCGAGGTCGGGGGCCAGATAGGCGGTACCGAGATCAGCGGCCTTCACCGTCTGAGGATCCCACACCGCCAGCCGGCCGATGCCGGCGGCGGCCAGGACCCGGGCGATGACGGACCCGGTGCGCCCCAGTCCCAGGATCTGGATCTGGATATCCTGACGGCGGTCCAAGACCTCGGACACGCGCTCCAATGCGTCGGTGCCGCGATTGCCAGGGACGCCATGAATGCCGTCAGCGTCACCGGTTCCAGCGGTGCCGGCGGGTGCCGCATCCAGGGCCAGCGCCAGCGCCAGATCGTCGGCCAGCAGGTCGGCGGCATGGCCCGCACCGGCGCGTGCCGGCGGATCGTGCCACCGCAGGAAGTCCTCCAGGGTCGCCTCCAGGTCACGGGCGTCGGCCGGATCCAGGCCGCATCGGCGGGCGGTGGCCGCCTCCTGTCCGTCCGGGATCCCGTCAACGAGCCGCTGCAGGTATTCGACAGCAGGAGCCGGGCAGCCGGAGAGCTGGGTGGAGCGCGTTCCCGAGCCGATCTGGACGATGTCGTCGGCGATCTGGAGCAGCGTGAGCCCGGGATCGAGGCGCATGGAATTCTCCTTCGTCAGGCGTGGCGGGTTGGAGCGGTGGCGTCGTCGGACGGCGCTTTCCACAGTGACACCGGGATGGTCGACGCCGGTCTGTTCCGCCTCCGGAACGGGTCGTCGTCTTATCGTGGCATCGATGCCGGTCCGGCCCGTGAGGTTATCCACAAGGGGGAGTCGATGTCCGTACCCTGGCGGAGGCAACGGCAGAATGGGGCCATGACGTCCTCACGGCCCGATGCCCGGCCTTCCACGCGAACCCCGGCCCGCACTGCGTCCGGGACCGGCCGTCGTCGGGCGTCGGGGCCCGGAAGTCCCAGCCGGGAAGTCGAGGAGATGGAGGTGGATGGCACGTTCGTCAGGATCGTGCGGTCCTCGCGCCGCACCCGCACCATCTCCGCTGCCTGGCGCGACGGACGGGTCCAGGTCTCGGTGCCGATGGGCCTGGGCGTCGAAGCGGAACGGGACTGGGCGCGCCGGATGCTGAAGAAGGTGGCCTCACGGCAACCGGCAGGCCCCGACTCGGACGGCGATCTGCTGGCCCGGGCCCGGAAACTGGCCCGTACCTGGCTGGGTGGCGAGGTGGAGCCGAGCGAGGTGGTGTGGTCCACCCGCCAGCAGCGCCGCTGGGGTTCGTGCACACCGACGACGGGCCGTATCCGCATCGCCGCCGCGGTGGCGGGGATGCCCGGGTGGGTGCTGGACGGCGTACTCGTACATGAACTCGTGCACTTGAAGCACGGTGACCACTCGGCTGCGTTCCACGCGATGGCGGAACGCTATCCGCGGCAGAAGGAGGCCATGGCCTTCCTCAACGGCGTCAGCCACGCGACCGGGCGGGGCCTGACAGGGCCGGACGGAGAACCGGACGACTGACTACTTGTGTCCTTCGCCGTCGCCGAACCCGCCCTCGAGGAGTTTGCGCAGCTCGTCGTCGAGGCCTGCCGATTCCTGTTCGCGGGTCTCGCGCCGGGTGACGTAGCCGTCCGGATCGTCCAGGTCCTCGGCAGTGGGCTGCAGGTCGGGATGGCGCCAGATGGTGTCGCGGTATTCGCGACCGTTGGCCTCACCGATCTTCTCCCAGAGCGTGGCCGCCTCACGCAGCCGGCGTGGACGAAGGTCCAGGCCGACCAGGGTGCCGAAGGCGTGCTCCGCCGGGCCCCCTGTGGCCCGGCGCCGATTGATGGTCTCCCGCAGGGCGTTCGCCGCATCCAGGGGCTTGGCGGCCTCGGTGACCACCACGTCCACCCAGCCCTCGATTAGCGCGAGGGTCAACTCGAGGCGCTCCAGTGCCGCCTTCTGCGTTCCCGTGGGCTCGGGGATGAACGACGCCCCGGCGAAGGCCTCCTGCATGGATTCCGGATCGGACGGGTCGATGGACCGGGCAGCCTCCTCGATCTTGGACATGTCGATGTGCACGCCCGAGGCATACTGCTCGATCGCCGCGTACAGGTCCCGTTCCAGCCAGGGGGAGTGCACGAACAGGCGCATGCGGGCCACTTCCCGTAGGGCCAGGTAGATGCGGATCTGATCGTCCGGGACCTCGAGCCCGTCTCCGAACTCCTCGATGTTCACGGGGACCATGGCCAACTGGTGCCCGGCCACCGGGAAACCTGAGTCGGTTCCGGAGAGGACCTCCTGGGCGAGGGCGCCGACGGCCTGGCCCAGCTGGAGGCCGAACATGGTGCCTCCCATGTTCTGCAGCATCGGCTGCATGCCCTCCAGCATGCCCTGCATCTCCTCGGGCACCTGGCCCGGCAGCTGGTCCCTCATGGCCCGGGACATGGCCTCGGACATGGAGACGGCCACTGGTTCGGTGAGCCGTTGCCACGTGTCCATGGACGCCTCGACCCATTCCGCGCGGGACCAGGCCTTGCCGAGCAGGCCGGTGGACTCGATCTCAGTGGCACCGTCCAACCAGAGTTCCGCCAGCCGCAGGGCCTCGTCGATCTCACGCCGGGCGAAGGTGCCGACGGTCGGGTCCTGTCCGGCGGCGGCCTGGCGCGCGGACTGCCGGGCCAGGGTCCAATTGACCGGGCCGTCCTCGGGCGAGGACTGCATCATGGTCTGGAACTGCTGCATCATCTGGCTCATCATGGCCGGATCCAGTTGGGAGGGGTCGAACGGAAGGCCTCCGGGGCCACCGGCTCCACCGGCGCCGCCCATCTGCTCGAGGGCACGGCGCAATTCCTCGGGATCGGGCCCACCCTCGCCGAACATGCGGCGGAGCATGTCGGACAGCGGGTCTTCGCCGTCGTGGGAACCGGGGCCGTTCGGGGGATTCGTCATGGGCACCAGCGTATCGGCGAGCCCTGACCGTGTCCGCAGTGAATCCACCGGTTCACTCTGGGCGCACAGGGGCATTGCGTCCCGCGCCACACCTTGCGCGCAGACCCCCTAGAATGGACCAAGAGAAGACCAGAGCGGCCCGGACAGCGGGTCGTACGCCTCTGCCCACGGGTCGGTGGACCCACCGTCCCGGGGCAGTTTTCGTGAAGACAGGTGCCCTGACGTGTCAGAGACCGGACACCCGCCGACGTCGCCGTCGGCCGTGCCCGGTTCCGTGACCCCGTTCACGGACCAGGCACCGGCTGACGCGGCCCGCCTGAAAGACGCCACCGACCTCAAGGCGTGGACACGTCGAGCCCAGGCCGGTCGTCGCCGTCGCCGCTTCACCGCCGTGGCGGGTGCCGTTGCCGGCCTTTTGACCCTGACCGCCGTCGCCCTGCCCAGCCCGTTCATCATCGAGTCGCCCGGGCCGACCTTCAACACCGTCGGCGAGTTCGAGGGTGAGCCGGTGATCACCGTCAACGGTGCCGAGACGTATCCGACGGACGGCCACCTGGACCTGACCACGGTGTACGTGTCCGGGGCCCCGAACGGCTGGACGACGTTCCTGGATGTGATGCGCAGCTGGGTCGATCCCACCGCATCCGTGATCCCCCAGGAACTCGTCTACCCCTCCGGGACCACCTCAGAGGAGGTCAACGCCGAGAATTCCGCAGCCATGGCCACCTCTCAGAGCTGGGCCGTGGCGGCAGCGCTGGAGAACCTCGGCATCGACTACCGCCAGACCCTGTTCGTCGCCGGCTTCACCGAGGACTCCCAGGCGACCGACCTGCTCCAGCCGGAGGATCAACTGGTCACCGCGGACGGAATCGAGGTCACCGGGCTCGAGGGTCTGAAGAACCGGCTCAATGACTCCGGTGGTGAACCGGTCAACCTCGGCATCGTCCGGGACGGCCAGGAGCGCACCGTCGAGGTCCCCGTCTACGAGGGGGCCCAGGGGGAGTGGCTGATGGGCGTCTTCCTGGACTCGGACTTCGAATTTCCGCTGGACGTGGCGATCACGCTGGAGAATGTCGGTGGTCCGAGCGCTGGGCTGATGTTCGCGCTCGGAATCGTCGATGAGTTGACGCCCGGTGCCATGGCTGGCGGCCAGCACTTCGCGGGCACCGGGACCATCGACCCGGATGGAACGGTCGGGGAGATCGGCGGGATCGTGCAGAAGGTCGCCGGCGCCCAGGCTGGCGGGGCACGTCATTTCCTGGCGCCGGAGGGCAATTGCGCTGAACTGGCGGGCAACGTCCCCGAGGGGATCGAGGTCTATTCGGTGGCCACCCTCGAGCAGGCCCGAACCGTGGTCGAGACCGTGGGGAGTGGTGAAACGCCGCAGGCACCGACGTGCGGCTGACAGGTGCAGTGACAACTGAGGCCTGGCGCGCCATGGCGCGGTGCAACGCAAGACACGCAGGATACGCAAGACCAGGGACTTCGGCGGCCCCCCAGGGCCGCCACCGCAGTGCAGGATACGACCGGCGCCAGGGCGCAGATGGGTAAGGACACGTGAGTTTCGGACAAGGGTTTGGCGGTCTCTTCGGAGGACCGGACGATGGACGCGGCAACGACCGCGGAACAGGGGGCTCCGGCGGCCTGTTCGGTGGCCCGGGCGGCGGCGGACCGGGGGGTCCTGGTCGTCCCGGTGGCCCAGGGCAGCCGGCGGACCGCGGCGGTGATTCCTCGGGGGCGCGTCCAGCCGGCTCCCGCCGCCCCTCCGCGCTGGTGCTCACCATCGTGGTGCTGGCTGTGCTCGTGGTCGCCTTCATGTTCTTCTCGGGCGTCTACACCGATGTCCTCTGGTACAACCAGGTGGACTTCTCCGAGGTGTTCTGGACCGAGATCTGGACCCGTGCCGCCTTGTTCGCGATCGGTGGGGTGCTCATGGGCGCAGCCGTCTGGTTGTCCATGTGGCTGGCCTGGCGGTCCCGACCGCAGAACCTGCAGAGCCAGACCCGTGATTCCCTGGCGCAATACCAGAAGCAGCTCGAGCCCATGCGCCGCCTGGTGTTCATCGGCATCCCGGTGGTGATCGGGTTCTTCGCCGGGTCCGCCGCCATGAACGGATGGCAGGACGTGCTGCTGTTCCTCAATCAGGAGCCTTACGGCCAGGTGGACCCGGAGTTCGGCCTGGACTATATGTTCTTCATGGCGACCCTGCCGTTCCTCGGCCTGATCGTCGGATTCCTGGTGTCAGTCGTCTTGATCGCCGGCATCGCCGGACTGCTCGTGCACTACCTCTATGGCAGCATCCGGGTGAAGGAGCAGGGCGGGGTCGTCATCGAGTCTCCGTCCCGCATCCACCTGGGCGTCTTCGTCGCACTGTTCCTCCTGCTGCAGGCCGGCAACTACTGGCTGAACCGCTTCCGGACCCTGCAGTCACAGGACGGGAACTGGGCCGGTGCCATGTACACCGACGTCAACGCCGTGATCCCGACCTCTACGATCCTCGCGGTGGCCGCCGCCCTCGTGGCCATCCTGTTCATCGTCACGGCCATCACCGGCAAGTGGCGGATCTCGCTGGTCGGCGCTGCGGGCCTGGTCATCGCCGCGATCGTGGCCGGTGCGGCCTACCCCTTCCTCATCCAGGAGTACCAGGTCAGGCCCTCCGAGGTGACCCTGGAACAGGACTACATCAACCGCAATATCGAGCACACCCGTGAGGCCTACGGTCTGGCCGACGTGGAGTCCACCGATTACGCCGGTGCCACCGACGCCGAGCCTGGAAGCCTGGCCGAGGAAGCGGACAACACCGAGAACATCCGCCTGATGGACCCGAACCTGCTCTCGCGGACATTCGGACAGCTGCAGCAATTCCGTCCGTACTACGCCTTCCCAGAGACCCTGCACGTGGACCGCTACGACGTGGAGGGAGAATCCCAGGACACCATCATCTCCGTCCGTGACGTCAACGTGGACCCCGCCTCGTCCTGGGTGAACCAGCACATCACGTACACCCACGGCTACGGCCTGGTGGCCGCGGACGCTTCCGAGGTGGCCGCCGGAGGACGCCCGTCCTTCCTGCTCTCCGGGATCCCGACCTCGGGTGCCCTGGGCAGCGATGAGACCTATGAGCCGCGCATCTACTTCGGCATGAACTCCCCGAGCTACTCGATCGTGGGCGCGCCGGAGGGGGCCCCGGAGCGCGAGCGTGACCGTCCGCAGGATGCCGCCAGTGACCAGGACACCACCTATACCTTCACCGGTGAGGGCGGTCCGTCCGTGGGCAGCTTCTTCAACCAGCTGGTCTATGCCATCAAATTCGGCTCCACGGAGATCCTGTTGTCCTCGGACGTGAACTCCGAGTCACAGATCCTCTATGACCGCAGTCCGATCGAGCGCATCCAGAAGGTCGCGCCGTATCTGACCGTGGACTCCAACGCCTACCCGGCCATCGTGGACGGCCGCGTGCAGTGGATCGTGGAGGGGTACACCACCTCGGATAAATTCCCGTACTCCACCGCCCAGCAACTGGACTCGGCGACCCGGGACGGCCTGAACACGGACGCCAACGCCAATCTGTCCGGCCAGGTGAACTACATGCGCAACTCCGTCAAGGCCACCGTGGACGCCTATGACGGCTCGGTCAACCTGTACGCCTGGGACGAGGAGGACCCGTTGCTGAAGGCTTGGCAGAAGGTCTACCCGACCTCGCTGCAGCCGTACTCGGAGATGAGCGCCGAACTCATGGACCATGTGCGGTACCCCGAGGACATGTTCAAGGTCCAGCGGGAACTGCTTGGCCGCTACCACGTGACCAACCCGGTGGACTTCTACGAGAACAACGACGCGTGGTCCGTGCCGGCCGATCCGACCCAGGATGACGGCACGGTCAAGGTGCCGCCGTACTACATGACCCTGCGTATGCCGGGCAAGGATGAGCCAGCCTTCTCGCTGACCAGCACATATATCCCGCAGATCACCCAGGGCGCTCAGCAGCGCAACGTGCTCTACGGCTTCCTGTCCGCCAACGGCGACGCGGGAACCGGTGAGGACGGCCAGAAGGCCGAGGGCTATGGGCATATCCAGCTCCTGGAACTGCCCCGTCAGACGGCAATCCCCGGTCCGGGCCAGGCCCAGGCGAACTTCGACTCCAACGCTCAGGTCTCCCAGGAACTGAACCTGTTGCGTCAGGGCGCGTCGGAGGTCATCAACGGCAACCTGATCACGTTGCCCGTTGCTGACGGCATCCTGTATGTCCAGCCGGTCTACATCCAGTCCACCGGTCCGACGTCCTACCCGACGCTGCGCCGGGTCCTCGTGTCCTACGGTGACGAGGTCGGTTTCGCCAGCACGCTCGAGGAGGCCCTGGACCAGGTGTTCGGAGGCGATTCCGGTGCCCAGACGGCGGATGGGGAGGACCCGGAGGCGGAGCCGGGTGGTGAACCGGGTTCGCAACCGGAAGTCCCTGAGACCCAGAGTCAACAGGAGCAACTCGGTCAGGCCCTGACCGACGCCAACGAGGCCATCCAGGCCTCCGAGGAGGCCATGGCCAATGGTGACTGGACGGCATATGGTGAGGCACAGACCCGTCTGAACGACGCGCTGTCCCGTGCCCTGGAGGCCGACGAGGCCATCCGTGGCGAGGCCACACCCGACGAGGGCGCCGAGGCGCCCGCTGACGGTGAGCAGACCGAGCCGCCGGCGGAGGGGGGCACCGAGGGCTGACCCCTTCGACCCCGTCTCATTGCAGGCAGCAGGGGCCGCCGCCCGGATCGCTCCGGGCGACGGCCCCTGCTGCGTCTGGCCGGTCAGCCGTCAGCCCCGTCCGGCGGCCTCCACAGACGTCCGGGGCAGCCTGGTGGCCGAACGGTGGAGGCAAGATGAACGGGGACTGGCCAGTGGTGGACATCACGGTGGCCTCGATTTGGCTTTCCGGCAGGGACCCCCGTATAGTCATAGGAGTCGCCGCGGGGTGGAGCAGTTCGGTAGCTCGCCGGGCTCATAACCCGGAGGTCGCAAGTTCAAATCTTGCCCCCGCAACGAGAAGGGAAAACCCCCGAACCACTGGTTCGGGGGTTTTCTGCTGTCCGGCGGACGACGCCGGCCCCTCACCTTCCAGCCGCTGTCCCTGGCGGGTACGGGGAAGGGGAGGGGCCGGCGTCGTGGTTCGGGCCGGTAGGCCGGAACGGAACCCGGAACCCGGAGCCCGGAACCCGGAATCAGTTGGACTGGGTGGTGGCACCCTCGGAGTAGTCCAGCTCGTTCTCGCCGGTGTCCGTGGCGTTGCCGGCGGTGAGGGACTGGGTTCCACCAGCCTTCAGCGCAGCAAGGCGGGCCTCGACCTCGGTCTGCTCGCCCAGGTCCTCGAGGGACTCGAACTGGGCGTCCAAGGACGAGGCGGCCAGCTCGTTCTGGCCCCGCACGCGGGCCTCCTCGCGGCGGACCTTCTCCTCGAAGCGGTTGACCTCGGAGGAGGGGTCCATGATGTCGATCGACTTCACGGCGTCGTGCACTGCGGACTGTGCCTGGGCGGACTTGGCGCGCGCGGTCAGTTCGTCCCGCTTGGAGACCAGCTGGCGGCGCTTGTCGTTCATCTTGTCCAAGCCGTCCTTGAGCTTGGCCACGATCTCGGTCTGCGAGGCGATGGTCGGCTCCGCGGCCTTGGCAGACTTCTCCGAATCCATCTGGCGCTCGATGGCGACCTTGGCCAAGTTGTCGAACTTGTCCGCGGAGGCCGTGTCACCCGCGGTGCGGAACTGGTCAGCCTTGGAGGAGGCGGCCAGGGCCTTCTGGCCCCAGCTCTTGGAGGCGTCCAGGTCCTCGTTGTAATCGTCCTGGATCATGCGCAGGTTGCCGATGGTCTGGGCCACGGCGGCCTCAGCCTCGGAGATGCTGTTGGTGTAGTCGCGGACCATCTGGTCCAGCATCTTCTGCGGGTCTTCGGCCTTGTCCAGCATCGTGTTGATGTTGGCCTTGGCCAGGGTTGCAATTCGGCCGAAAATGGACTGCTTTACCACGTTGTCGCCTTCCGCTCATTCCGTGAGGGCCCCGGGGTTTTCCGGAGCTCCGTCTCCCGTGTCCCGCTGACGGGCGTTGGGCCCGGCACCTCGCGGCACCGGAAAATCTGTGGACCGTGTCGTCCGGGTGTCCGTTCCTAGAAGCTACCGCCACCGAAGTCGCCGAAGCCACCGCCGCCGCCGAAGTCCCCGCCGCCCAGGCCGCCGCCACCGCCGAAGCCACCGAAGCCGCCGCCGCCCCAATCGCCGTGGTCATTGTCTCCGCCGAGGATGCCGCCCATGAGGATGCCGCCGAGGATGGCCCCGCCGAGCCCGGCGCCGAAGCCGCCACCCCCGCCGCCGCCGTAACCACCACGGCCCCCGTGGCCGGCACCGGCGCCGGCGTAGCCGCCCCATTGATTGAGGTCCTGCTGGGCCAGCTGGCTGGCGCGGTCCGCCAGGGAACTGGACTGGTTCGCCAGATTCAAGGCGGTCACCGGGTCCTGTCCCGAGAGCCGGACGGCGTCCTGAAGGGTCCGCTCCGCCTCGGCCAGCTTGGTCCGGGCCTGACTGCCCACGGCACCCCGGCGGGCCGCGATGAAGTCCTGGGTGCCGTCGATCTGAGCCTGTGCCTGCCGGATGGTGGACTGGAGCGCGGAGGAAGCCCGGCGCTCCTGCTCCTGGCGGTCTCGGATACCGGACAGCGGTGCGTCGAGCTGGCGGTGGGCCTGCTCCAACGACTGCAACAGTCGGAAGGGGGCCGGCCGACCTGCGGCGATCTCTGATCTCACGCGAGACAGGGTCTGCTGCAGACCGGCCGCCGGCCCCGCCAACTCGGTGTGTCGGCCAGCCTCCACGAGGGCCTGGGCCTGGGCGAGGTCCTGGGTCGACTGATTGATCCCGGCCTGCAGGTTCTCCATGGCGCTCTCCAGGTGCCCCCGAGCCTTGGCCACGGCCTCCACCAGGGTGGAGATCTGGGAGACGGCCTCCTCACCGGCCCGGATCGCCAGCACGGCGGTGGATGGGTCGGAGGTGAGGGACTCCTCGGCCTTCGCCGCGGCGGCCCGGACGAATTCGAGGCGTTCCCGGGCCTGCGTGGCGTTGTCGTTGACCTCGGCCAGCGCTACGTCCGCGTAGCGGGTATGCAGGTCCACGAGGCCCTGCTCGGCCTGGGCCACCGAGTCCGCCACCTGATCGGCGCGGGTGTTGAGGGACTCCAGGGCTGCACCGGCGTTCTTCTCCAGGTCGCGGAGTTCGTCGAATTCCTTGGTGTGTGCGGACAGCGACTCGTTGACAGCCTGGCACCGGGCGATGATGTCCTTGAGCCAGGCGCGCTGCTGTTCCTCGGTGTCCGGGATGTGGTCGTCCAGCTGATTCTGCAGCTTGTAGGACTCCCGCATGTGGTCCTTGGCGATCTCGATGTCCTGGGTGAAGGTCTCCACGGACTTCTCGCCATAGGACGCCAAGGCGAAGCCGACCTCCTGCTCGGAGGAACGAATCGCGTCATCGGCGCCGATGAGCATCGAGCCGGCCTTGGTGCGCAGATCCTTCACGGACATCTCGTCGAGGGGGTCCTTCGGCCCCTGTGCTCCGCGGGCGGAGTGACCCTGCTGCTCCGCCTTGGACTTGTTGCGGCGCATCAGGGCATACCCACCACCGGCGAGGGCGGCCACCGCCACGCCACCGGCGATCCAGCCGCCGGCACCGCCGCCGGAGTCGGGTCCGTTGACCCGACCGTCGGCGGCGTCCTGTATGCCGGCGATCGCGGCCGTCGCGGCGGCGGACCAGTCGTCCTCGCCCACCGCCGGCATGGCCGGGCCGATGTACTCCTCGATGATCTCGTTCTGCAGTGGGTAGATGCTGTTGGCCTGGGCGGCGCCGTAGCGGTACTCGCCCTCCTCGACGGAGACGGCCAGGAGCGAATCGGTGGATCCCATCGAATTGCCCTCGCTCACCTCGAGTGCCCATTCGCCAGGATCCATGGGCTGGCCGGCCTCGTCGGTGAACTCGTTCACGTACACCGCGTAGAGATTCTGGCCTTCCTCGGAGCGCAGCTGGTTGATGGCCTGGGTGATCTCGTCCTGCTCGGCGGAGGTCAACACCTCGGCCTCATCGACCACGAACGTGCGCGGCGGGATGTCCACCGGCGCCTCAGCCCGGGCCGCCTCGGCGAGGGCCAGTCCGCCGGCCATGGTCAGTCCCGAGGCCAGCAGGGCGCTCAGAGCCAGTACGGCGGGGGAGAGACGGCGCGGTTGGACCGCATAGGCCTGGGACTTCATGGATCACCCTTCAGGGGTACACGTGGGATGGTGGCTGCTAGCAGAAGTCTATGGGGCGATTCCGGACGTTCGCCATGAAGACGTGTGCGCCGTCGGCGAACCGTCGAGCATGCACTCAGGATTCGTCCAGCGAACACGTTCCCGGTAGACAGGATGGAGCGGCAGGATAGACGGTGCGGTGCGGCCCGAGCGGCCTGGCCGACCACGACGACGGACCTCCCACCGCGGGTGAGCCGGCAGGAAAGGACGACGACCATGAACGAAGCGGACCACAACGGCACCGAGGGTACCGGCGGGCAGCACGAGGGGACCCCATCCGTCCCCCCGCGTCCTGAGACCCCGCCGACGTCCGCTCGGTCGTCTGAGCCGCTCTCCGCCAGCCGGGAGCCCTACCCCCGCTGGAACGAGACCCAGTCCCTGCCCCGTACAGACGCCTCAGAGCAGGCCACGGATGCGCCGGAACCGGGCGCACCCGCCACGAACTCCTCCCATCAGGCACCTCATCACGACGCCGGCCCTGCGAAGACGCGCCGCACCGTCGGCGTCGGTGCCCTCGTCGCCGGCATGCTCATCGCCGGCCTCGCCGGTGGCGGCGTGGCAGTCGGGGTCAACGCGGCCACGGATGACCCCACCGGCTCGGCCGGCACAGGCTCCGTCCAGGAACAGGGCCACGGCCTGGACATCAACCGCTCTGAGGATGCCACCGCCGTCACGGCCGCGGCTGCCAAGGCGGCCCCATCCGTGGTGACCCTCTCCGTCTCGGCTGATCAGGCCTCCGGGTCAGGTTCGGGGGTCATCCTCGACAACGAAGGGCACATCCTCACCAACACCCACGTGGTGACGCTGGGCGGACAGACCGGAGATGCCGACATCACCGTCCAGACCGCCGACGGGGCCGTGCACACCGCCAGCATCGTCGGGACCGACCCGGAGTCCGACCTCGCCGTCGTCAAGATCGAGGCCGAGGGGCTCACACCCATCGAGACGGGGCAGTCCTCCGAGTTGAATGTGGGCGATTCCGCGATCGCCATCGGTGCCCCCCTGGGACTCTCCGGCACCGTCACGGACGGGATCGTCTCCAAGCTGAACCGCACGATCTCCGTGTCCTCCTCGGCCGTGCCCGAGGACAGCGGGGAGGGCGGCAGCCAGGATGCACCTGAGTTTGAGATCCCGGGGTTCCCCGCCCCCGAGGAGCAGCAGCCGCAAGCCCAAGGTTCGATCTTCATGAATGTCATCCAAACCGATGCCGCCATCAACCCCGGGAACTCGGGCGGCGCACTCGTGGACGCCCAGGGACGGCTGATCGGCGTCAACGTGGCGATCGCCTCCGCTGCCGGGGCCTCGGGCGCGGATTCCTCCGGCAACATCGGCGTTGGCTTCTCCATCCCCGTGGACTACGCCCAGCGCGTGGCCCAGGACCTCATCGAGGACGGGGAGGCCACCCACGGCTTCCTCGGCGTCTCCGTGACGCCCCAGCCCGCCACGCCTGCCGGCACCGAGCCGAGTGCCGAGGCCAGTGGCGCCGGCACCAGTGAGCAGAACGCCCTGTCCTCCGGAGGATTCAGCGCGGGAGCCCGCGTGGTCGAGGTGGTTCCGGACACCCCGGCCGCTGAGGCGGGAATCGAGGAGGGTGACGTCATCACCGGTGTCGGAGACCGCCCCGTCGCGGACAGCGAGTCACTGACCGCCGTGGTGCGTGAGTACCCCGAGGGCGAAACGGCCACGGTGCACTTCACCCGGGACGGCGAGGACCAGTCCGCGGAGGTCACGTTCGTCTCGGATGCGAACCAGGACTAGCGACAGAGGGCACCATGGAGGTCATGACGCCGCTGACGATGCCTCTCAAGACTCCTGCCGAACTGGCTGCCGACCTCGGCTGGACGAAGGTCCTGGCCTTCGGAGCCCATCCCGATGATCTCGACTTCGGAGCCGCCGCGACGGTCGCCGGGCTGACGCGGGCCGGCGTCGAGGTGACCTATGTGGTCATGACGGACGGGGACGCGGGCGGCTTTGAGCCCGCGAACCAGGACACCATGACGGAGCGCCGGCACCGGGAGCAAAGGGAGGCCGCGGCCCATCTGGGCGTGCTGGACGTGGAGTACCTGGGAGAGCGGGACGGCTACCTGGAGCCCTCGCACGCCGTGATGGCCAAGGTGGTGGAGGCGATGCGCCGTCACCGGCCGGACGTCGTGTTCACCATGTCCCCCGAACGGGACTGGGACCGCCTGCAGCGGTCCCATCCGGACCATCTTGCCGCGGGTGAGGCGGTCGTCCGCGCGAGCTACCCGGCGGTGGAGAATCCCTTCGCCTATCCGGAGCTGGCCGAGCGGGGGCTGGAGGCGTTCCATCTGAAATGGCTCATGGTGTACTGCCATCCGGCGGTCCGGTCCAACCTCGCCGTGGACGTGACCGGGTTCGAACAGGACAAGCTGGCCGCCCTGCGCTTCCATGCCTCGCAGCACCCCGACGTGGCGGCGATGGAGGCCTTCGTCCTGGACGGCATGGAGCAGCTGCACCGGGACTGGCTCGCCGCAGCGGGCCCACCGGCCGCCGCTGGAACGGCGGACTCCAGCGCTCCTGCCGAGTCGGTGTCCGTGCCGGACCATCCCACCGCGACCACCACAGCCGTCACCGCCGATGGCCGCCGCCGGTTCGTGGAGACCTTCCAGCTGGTCGGCGTCAACGACCCCACCACGATCAGCGGGTTCTAGGCGAGGGTCAGCCCTCGTCGACTTCGTCGCCACCGTCGACTTCGTCGCCACCGTCGCCTTCATCGCCACCGTCGCCTTCATCGCCACCGGCGCCCTCGTCGTCGCTGCCCTCGCCCTCCTCGGGCGGTGTCGGGGTGCTGTTCGGGTGACCGCCGTAGATCGGCCCCTGTGTCACCTGGTGGACGAGGTCGACGTTGCCCAGCGAGGCCGACGTCGGAGTCTCCGAGCCGCCCTCCGGCTCCAGGGTGACCACCAGTTCGCGGAAGCGCTCGACGCCGCGGAAGGTGACCGGGTCCTGGAGGTCCTCGAGCGTGTGGGTGCCCAGGCTGTGCGGTGCCGAGCCGTCGGTGGGGAACAGCCACAACTGGAACACGTTGCCCTCGCCCGGGGACGGCATGCCGGCGAAGGTCACGTACGCGAGGTCCTGGTCCTTGGAGACGTGTCCCTGCATGGAACCGCCGTCCGTGAGCGCGATCTCCCGGGTGGTGAAGGAATCCTCGGCGCGGTCCACCGCCGAGACGATGTCCGGTCCGACGATCAGCCGCACGATGGTCCAGAGGCCCAGGACCAGGATCAGGAGCCCGGCGACCACGAGCATCCACTTCTTCACGGGGCGCTTGGGCGTCCCTCCATGGTCCGGAGATTCGGAGGGCCCCAGTCCGTCCACGAGCCCCATGCCGACGTCCTGAGCCGGCAACCGGTGCAGCAGCTCGTCGAGCAATTCCGAGGGCGGTTCGTGCGCCAACCCGCGGAACGCCCATGTGACGGTGCGGCGGGCTCCCTCGATCCGGGCACGCCACAAGGTCGTGAACTCGGGGCCCTGACGGGACAGGAAGCGTTCCAGTTCCTCGCGTTCGGGATCGGCCACGGCATCGAGGGCCACCAGGTCGGCCCACTCCTTGGCCAGACCGTTCTCCAGGTCCTGGCTCAGGTTCAGGGTGAAGTTGCGTGTGGTGCCGGTGCGGGCTGCGATCTCCGGGGTGACTGCGCGGTGCAGTACCGGATCGTCCTCACTGGACCGTCCGAGGAACTTCTCCTGGTAACGCTTGGAGACGCGCTGGACGGCGTCCCGCAGCCGGGACTTCACGGTGGGCACGGCGATCCCGAGTTCCTCCGCCACCTGGCGGTAGGTCCGGCCCCCGGCCCAGGCCAGGTCCAGCGCCTGGAACTGGGCCGGGGTCAGCACGGACAGCACCGTGGTCGGCTGGCGGTGGCCGCCCTCGGCAGCACCGGCGCCGTCCGGCAGCAGCCCCGCTCCGTATTCCGGCAGGGCATCCTCGCGCAACAACCGCGTCATGGTCTCGTGCGCCAAGACCTCGAGCCAGCACAGGACCGAGCGGTGCCGGGCGCGGACGGAGTCATCGTCGAACCGCTCGTGCGGGGCGGCGTCCCAGACCCGGACATAGGTCAGCACCATGGCCTCGTCGGCGTCGGCCTCGGAGGCGAAGATGGAGCACGCCAACCCGTAGACCCAGGGGGCGGTGGCATCGTAGAACGCGGAGAAGGAGGCCTGGTCGCCCTCGCCGGCCAGTCGCAGCAGGTCATCGAGGCCGGGGAGGCCGAGGTCCGCTGCCGCGGGCGAGGTCGCCGACGGGACAGGGTCGTCTTCCGGGACGGTCGGACGATCGGGGAGACCGGGAGCGTTCTTCTTCATGGTGCCTCAAGCATAGGAACGCTGCGCCACCCCGCCTTGATGCCACGCGGACCGTGACCGGTCCGCAATGCGGGGATCAGCGGGGATGAGCGGAAATCAGCGGAAATGAGCGGGATCAGCGAAGGCCGGCAGGGAAAAACAGCGCGGCGTGGCCCCAGCTCAGGCAGAGCCCGCGAAGCCGTGCTGGCGCCAGGCCTCGTAGATCGCGATCGAGGCGGAGTTGGCCAGGTTCAAGGACCGCCGGGAGGGCTGCATCGGCAGCCGCACACGGGAGGTGACCCGAGGATCGCTGAGGACCTCGGCCGGCAGGCCCGTGGATTCGCGGCCGAACATCAGGACGTCACCGGGACCGTAGTCGATGTCCGTGAACAGGCACTCGCCACCGGATGTGTAGGCGAAGACCCGGGCCGGCAACAGGGCCGCCAACGCCGTGTCCAGGTCCGGGTGCACGGTCATCACGGCGAGGTCGTGGTAGTCCAGGCCCGCGCGGCGGAGCTTGGCGTCGGAGAAGTCGAAGCCGACCGGTTCCACCAGGTGCAGCTCCGCCCCGGTGATGGCCGCCAGCCGGATCACGTTGCCGGTGTTGCCCGGGATCTCCGGGGAGTGCAGGAGGATCCTGAACCCCGGGGTGCCGGGGGCCGGGCCCCTCGGGGCCTCCAGATGTGGGTTGGTCGGAACGGCGTCGGGCGTCGCGGCCCGGCGGGGCACGCGATCGGGGGAGTCGGAAGGCACCCGGCCATAGTAGTGCGGCCGAGTACTCGACGGCTCAGTACATGGCTCCGAGCAACCGGGCCAGGAGGCGGCGGTCCACGGTGCCGGACATCGGGCCGGTGCCGAGGAACATCTTCACATCGCGGGCGAACTGCAGTGCGTTGGCCGGCGGGTCCGTGAGGAATCCCGCGTCCGAGTCCAGCACCGAGCGTGTGCGCTCCAGCTGGATGACGGGGGCGTGCGGATTCTCGTCCGGGCCGAGGACCAGGATGAACCCGCCGACACTGCAGTCCGGGAAGGCCCGCTGGAGGGCAACCATCGCCGGGGCCAGGGACGGCGGTGAGAGGCGCCGGTCGCCGCGCCACATCTCCGCCCCGTCCCACCGGTAGACCCCCTCGGGGACCTGCATCGAGCCGATCACCGCCAGCCGGTCCCCACACAGCACCACGTGGTCGATGGCACCCGAGTTGAGCCGTCCGAAGGTCAGGTGCAGGCCGGTCACGAGGCGGCTGGCCGGCAGCGATCCGAGCACATGGTTCTGCAGCGTCCGGATGGTCCGGGCCTCGCGCACGAGCCGGTGGCCGGCCGGCAGGATGCCACGCTTGCGGGGCGCCCCGTGGATCTGCTGGGAGCTGCGGGCCAGGTCCAGCACCATCTCGTCCTCCAGCGGCGGCACATAGGTGATGGTCCCAGCACCATTGCGGTCACCTCCACTGCTCCTGCCCGCAGACCGGTCGCGTTCGGACCGGGTGGAGAAGGCGGGGCCCGACGCCGGCCCGGCGGTCGGCGTTCCCGCGCCGGACCGCGGTGGAACGGTGGGCCCGGGCCGGCCACGCGACGACCCACCTCCGGCGCTGAAGCCGCGATCATACTCGCGCCGGGACTCAGGGGTGCCCACCAGTTCCCAGGCGTAGCTGACCAGCCGGAACTCCGCTGCGTCCCCGTCGTAGTCCGGATGGGTGCGGCGGGCCGCACGCCGCCAGGCCGACTTGAGGGTGGCGGTGTCCGCATCGAAGGGGACGCTGAGGACCTCGTAGGCCGAACGGCCACCGAAATCGGCGGGAGTCACGGTGCCGTCACCCGGTACCGCAGGAACAACGCCCCGTCCTCCTCGAGCAGGCCCACCAGGTCCATTCCGGAGGGACTGGCCAGGTCCGCGCCTCCGATGATCCGACCGCCCGCACCACCGGCGAGCAACGGCGAGAGGGACAGGCACAGCTCGTCGGCCAACCCGGCGGCGGTGAAGGCCCCGAGCAGCGCGGGTCCGCCCTCCGAGTGCACGAGCCGATGGCCGCGTTCGGCCAGCACGGCGCGGATCCGGGCCGGCTCAGCCTGGTCCGTCCCGCAGTCCACGACGTCGGCGACCTCGCTGAGCGCGGCCCGCCGGCCGGCGTCGGCCCCGGTGGTGGTGAGGAGCAGGGGCCGGACGGGGGCCGCGGTGAAGAAGGCGCTCTCCGGGTCCAGGTCAAGGGATCCCGACACCAGGGCGACAGCAGGGTGGGAGACCAGCCCCCGCGCCTCCCGCCAGGCCCGATCCTCCGCGGAGACCAGGTCGCCGCCGTAGCCTTCGGCGCGAACGGTCCCGGCACCCACGAGGATGACGTCCGCGGGTCGGCGCAGCAGGGCGAAGAGTCGTTGATCGGCCGGCGTTCCGAGACCGTCTGAGCGCCCGTGGACGGTGGCCGCGCCATCGGCGGACGATACGAAGTTGAAGCGCACCCACAGCCCGTCCCGCGAGAGGTCCCCGCGGCGCTGGTCCTGGACGGGCGGGGCATAGAAGGCCACGAGTTCGTCGTCGGTCAGGTCCGCGGTGAGGGTTGGACTGGGCAGGCCCGAGGGATAGGGGTGGACGAGTGCTCTCATGGGTTGACTCCTTCGGTCACGGGGGAGGCTGGGTCCAGACCGTCCCAGTGGGCGGCGTCCCCGGGTCCCGCTGAGCGGTCAGCGTCCCGGTTGAGTCCGTGCATGTTGTGCTCCAGCCGGTGTGGCTCGCGCCAACCCATGATGGCCTCGGTCATCCGGATCGCCGAGACAGAGGGCCGCACCTGGTGCATGCGCAGCACGCGGGCGCCATTCAGGACGCACACCTGGGCCGCCGCCAGGGACCCGGCTAGCCGGGCCGACTTGTGCTGGTCCAGGGTCTCGCCGATGAAGTCCTTGTTGGACACCGCCGCCAGGGCGGGGAATCCGAGGGTGGTGAAGGCGTCGAAGCGCCGGGTGATCTCCAGGGAGTGCCGTGTGTTCTTGTTCAGGTCGTGGCCCGGGTCCACGATGATCTTGTCCTCCGGGACTCCGAGGGAGACCGCCAGGTCGATCCGCCGCAGCAGGTACTCTCGGATCTCGTCCACCACATCGTCGTAGCGTGGAGACGGCACCGGGGTGCGCGGCGTGGCGAGGGAATGGGTGATCACCAGGTGGGCGCCACCGGCGGCCACCACCCGGCCGAGATCGTGGTGGAACAGTCCGGTGGTGTCATTGACGACGTCGGCCCCGGCCGCGATGGCACGCTCCGCCACCAGCGGCTGGAAGGTGTCCGCGGAGAGGATCGCGGTGGCGGCGGGACCGCGGCCGGACCGCAGGGCGGCGATCACCGGCGCCACACGCTCGGCTTCCTCGGCCGGGGGCAGCTCCGGTCCGGGGGAGAACGGGACCCCGCCGACGTCGACCCAGTCCGCGCCGTCCTCGGCCGCCTGCCGGGCGGCGCCCACCGCGGCATCCAGGGCGAAGGTCGCGCCGTCGTCGTAGAAGGAGTCCGGGGTGCGGTTGACCACGGCCATCAGCAGGATGCGCGAGCGGAAGTCCACGGTGCGGTGCGCGAAGCGCTGGACCGGGTGTCTGAACTCCGGCTCGACCATGGGCATGGGCGGCGTGCTCCTCCGTGGCTGGTTGCGGCGCGGTCCGGTGCTGAGAACCGTCCGTGCCATTCTGGCAGGATACCGGTGGCGCATGGGTAGACCGGCCGTCACGAGAGGACCTGAGGCCGGTTCCGGGGTGGCACGATGAGGATCATGCGCCGCAGACCAGGCCCCCGGCCCGATGCACCCGATCCCGCCGTCCTCGATCCGTCCGAGGGCATCGCGCCGAACTGCCACCCGGTGCCGTGGCACCACCGGGATCCCAGCGCATGAGCCGGCACCACCTCCTGCTGTGCATCAATCCCGCCTCCGGGGCGGGCCGGGGTGCCGACGCGGGGGCTGAGACCGCCGCCCGCCTGCGCAGCGGCGGGGCCGACGTCGAGATCCTGGCGGTGCCCGGCGACGACGGGACGTCACCCGCCCGGCGCTACTCCGAAGCCCTCACCGTGCGACTGGCGCGGACGGCGGCGGGAGCGGCACCGGCCGCCGTCGTGGTGGTGGGCGGCGACGGGATGCTGCACGCCACGGCGAACGTGCTGGCGGGTACCGGGATACCGGTGGGCCTGGTCCCCGCCGGGACCGGGAACGACCTGGCCCGGGCACTGGGGCTGGCGGACTCCGGAGTGGTGGGCGCCGTCGACCGGATCCTCTCTGGCTTGGACCGGCCGCCGCGACGCATCGACCTGGCCCGGGTGGACCTGGACCCGATGCCGGCGGCGCTGCCAGCAGGGCCGGACTTCGCCGGGACCGTGGACGGCCGCCCCGCGGCAGGTGCGGCGCCGGAGCGCGTGTTCCGGTATGTCGTCTCCGGGGTGAACGTGGCCTTCGACGCCGCGGTGAACGCCACCGCCAACCAGATGCGCTGGCCCCGTGGTGGCCTGCGGTATGTGGCCGCCGTGCTGGTGGAACTGCTGCGGTTCCGGCCCCTGGACCTGAGGACCCGGCTCGACGGGCCGGACAGACGAGATGGGCCGGACGGTCAGGGAGGTCACGACGTCCGGGTCCTGGCCGGGCCGACGTTCCTGCTCGCCGTGATGAACGGCCGGTTCATCGGAGGCGGCATGGAGGTCACCCCCGGCACGCGGATCGACGACGGTGTGCTGGAGGTCTTCCGCGTCACGCCCCTGAGCCCGGTGCGTTTCCTGCGGGTCTTCCCGAGGGTCTTCGCCGGACACCACACGGACTTGCCGGAGGTGGAGATCCAGGAGGCGAGCTCGGTGAGGATCGAGAACATCACCGCGGTGGAGCATCCGGTTCCGCCTGGGCTGCCGTCCTGGAGGAGCGCTGATCCGGTCCTGCACGGGGACGGTGAGCCGTTGGGGATGTTGCCCGCCACAGTGACTGTGGTGTCCGGGGCGCTGACCGTGCTGGACACCGAGCTGCTGCACTCGCCGATGCCATCGACGCAAGGACGCCAGACGGCGGATGGGTAGTTCTGCCCATCGCAGGTGATTCCGCACCCTCCTAGGATGAGTGAAATCAACCCGTCGGCTGGCCGGCGGGGCAGAGTAGGCAACGGTCCCCTCGAAGGGGCCTCCAGAGCGCGGAGAGAAGGGTGCCGGTGGCAACATTCGAGATCGATCCAGTGGGGGCGGGAGCCATCGTCACCAACACGGACGTCCATGTTGAGGAACTCAGGGGCAACACTGACCTCAAGGACGCTCTGGACGATGGCATCTCGGCGGCTGATACAGCCTCCGAGGTCGTCTCGGCGTTGCAGGCGATCCGGGACAACATCGCCACCCCCGCGCAGGACAACATCCTGGGGCTGTGTGAATCACGTCTGGTGGCCGCCAGCGAGGTCATCAATGCCTACCTGGTGGCATCCGACGAGATGCGGGAACGTGGTGAGATCTCGCAGGATGCCGTGGGATCCGCCAACGACAACCTCGACTGGGACCAATACGGTTCTGTCGACCTGAACGAGCTGTGAAGAACTGAACCATGACCTATTTCCCGAACCTCTCCAAGCTCGACCAATGGCCCAGTCCGGCAACCATCCGTACGGCAGCCGACTCCGTCGGCACTGCCGGGGCGACCATCCGCGACGAAGTGGTCAACGCGAGAACGGAATGGAAGTCCATCTCGGATTACTACTCCTCGTCGGGTGGCGACGCCGTCACCCTGGCGGGGGCGTTCTCTCTGCCCAAGGACCGGGCCGAGAACCTGAAGACGGCCACGGACGAGGTCAAGTCTGCACTGAGCACCTGGGCCGATGACATCGAGGGGTTGCATACCCGCCGGACTACGGCGCGCCAGGAGGCGGCTTCCTTCCCAGGCGATCTACCGGAGGACGATCCCCTCTTCGAAACGGAGAGGTTACGGATCAATCAACTCATCAACACTACGGTCCAGGACTACAACGGCTATGTCGACGACTGCGTAGGCGCGTTGAACGGGATCGAGATCCCCATCGCCAACGAGTATGGGACGGCCTACGGCGCCGGTGCCACCACAACCGGGTACTTCAAAGACCTCGGCGGAACGATCTACTACGAGTACGAACCGCCCCGGATGCCGACCTTCAGCCGGCGGGAGTTCCTGCGCGGCATCCCAAACTTGGCCCAGGGGCTGGACCCGGACGGAAGGCCCGTCAAGGTGGAACTTCCGGAGCCCGACCTCAACCGCCCCATCACGGTCAGCGGAAACGGCCTCGATGCCGACGGAAACCGGCTGACCCAGCCACGTGGCGTACGGATCGGCGGAGGCGCGCTGGCCATCCTGGGAGCCGGCTTCACGTTTGCCAGCGAACGGGAGGCCGCCGAGGAACGGGTCATTCAGGAGAACCCCGACATCTCCGATGAGGAATTGGAGAGCAGGGTCGGTCAGGAGACACTGGTTCGCGGCGGCTCTTCCATCGCCACCGGTGCGGTGACAGGCCTGGCGATCGGTGCCGCCGTCGGCTCGATCGTCCCCGTGGCCGGCACAGCCGTCGGAGCAGTCGTCGGACTCGTCGGCGGTACACTCGTGGGCATTGCCCTCGAAGCCTCAGGGGTTCAGGAAAAGATCAACGACGGGGCCATGTGGCTTTGGGACAACGCCGCCCCGGACTCCGTCAAGGAAGTGGGTGGCGAAGTCGGTGATTTCGTGGGCGATCTCGTGACCGGCAAATGGGGAGAGCTGTTCGACTGATGGCAGGGACATCGTGGCGCCATCGCCACTGGGAAGGTCTGGAGTTCGACACTCCGGGATCGTGGATAGAGGTTCCGGGACCGACGTTCCTGTTGATGCATCCTGAGCGGTCCGATCTGGCCTACCGGCCGACGTTCACGGCGCGTGTGACACATCCCCAAGGGCGCTCGCTGACGCAGATCACGTCTCTCACGGCTGCCTTCAATTCCTCGGCACTGGGCGGGAGCCACTGGATTGATGCCGCTCCCAGCCGCCTCCACTCGCCCCAGGGCCTCGTGCCGGGCCGCCGTTTGGTCTTCGTCCATGAGTCCCCTGCCGGGGACCTGTTGACCTATAGCTGGACCTATCTCCTCGACGAGGGGCGTCTCCTGGAGATGAATGCGCACTGCACGGTATTCCAAAGCGTCGACCTGCAACCCCTCATGCTCCACCTGGGGGATACGGTCCGATGGGAGGAGACCCGATGACGTCAGAGGGCTCGCACGCCTTTGCCCGTAAGCTCGAGGGCTTCCCGGGCCGTGAACCGCGGCTCGACGAGCAGGCCTCGGCGGCGCATGGTCTGCCATTGGAAACGTTGGCGAAGGTACGGAAAAGCCAATCGTGGCACCATCTCGGTGAATGGCTGTCACGCCACGAGGTGCAGGAGATCTCGTCCGGCCGGGTGGAGGTGGACGATGACCTCGCAGCCCGGTTGGGGATCGACGGGCTGCCGTCCGGCGACCGTCAGCGGACCGTTGCCGCACTCCAATCCCGTCACCTCCACCGGGTGGACCTCTTGGCCCCTTCCGGGAATGCGTCTCTGGACATCGTCCTGAACCAGGACGGATTCGCCGGGTGGGCGGACCCCGGGCAAGCTGATCTTGCGGCGGCGGACGGTGAGGGCAGCTCCCGTCTACTGCAGGGTGAACGGAAGTTCATTTCTGGACCCTGGTCGGTTCTTCCCCGCCTGGTCTCATCCTGGGCAGGACTTGCACCCGCTTGGGCAGGATGGCCGCCGCTGAAGATCCCGGGTTCCGTCATCGACTCCCGTCTGGACCGGTCGTCCGAGAGCGGCACCGAACAGTTCCCACCCTTGGACGACGCGGGTGAGTGGTGGCTGTTGCGGCTGTCCGGTGCCGGCCTGCAGGCCGAGCCGTGGCTGATCTCCGAACGGATCGGATGCATGGCGATCACCGGTGAGCCCGGGGACAACGACGTCACCCTGGTCCAGGTCAACGGACTGAGTGTGTTCACGTCCATCGTGTCCTATTGGGATGCTGCTTTGACGGACCTTGCCGGAGGGGTGACATGAAGGACATGGAAGAGTTCGGGCTGTTCGCGGGCGTTTTCCTGGTCGGGGGACTGCTGTTGCTGCTCCTCGGGATCAACGCCTATCGGGGCGTCTACCGGGGATGGCTGGTGCGCCCCTCGATCTTCCAGGGATATCTCGGCCCGGGGTTGCTGTACGCGGGGATCGGCGCATTGATGATCGGGAGCACCCCGCTGGCTACGCTCTGGACGGGGACCGGACCGACGTGGATGAGCGGCGTGGCCTTCGTCGTCCTGTTCTTCGGGGGAATCCTGGCCGTCATCACCGGATTCGCGTTCGCGCAGTGGGGCATGCCGGCGCGACTGCGGCCGGGCTGGGTCCGGGAGATCGAGGGGTTGCCGACCACGCCCGGAGGTCCCGAACCGGTGGCCTCCGAACTGGCCCCAGCGTGGTCGACGGTGACTGCGGGCCGTGCAGACGTGGCCGTCTACTCTCCGCCCCTCGGCCTGATCCCCGCCCGTACCATGGCGGCAGTGGAATGGTCGTTGGTGGGCAAGGCCCGGACCCGGCAGCGGGACGAGACGGAGCTGGGCCGGCTCCGTTCCTGGGGTTTGTTGGATGACCAGGAGCATCCGACTCGTGCGGCCAGTCTGCTGATGTCCCGCAAGGCCAGGAAGGATGCCGCCACCTATCGCCTCGAGGCGGATCCACCGGGAACCAGGCATGTGGTGGCCACTCCGCTCAACGGCGTCACCGTGCTGGAGTTCCGCCAGGACTGGGATGGGCGGGGCCTGAATGTGGATCAGGCCCAGGGATCCTGGGATGTGGTCTCCCTGACCGATCCCGAGCAGGTCTCCGAGCTGGTCCACGGATGGATCGTCTCCGCCCCCTGACTCCTACACTGGAGGGCATGGCCACTCCCACCTCCAGGACTCGCGTCTACCTCGATCACGCCGCCACCACGGCACTCCGCCCGGTGGCGCTGGGGGCATTCACGGCCAGCGCCCGGACGCTCGGGAACCAGTCCTCGCTGCACCAGTCCGGCCGCGGGGCCAAACTCCGGGTCGAGACGGCGCGGGATGCGCTCGCGGCCACCCTGGGCGCCCACCCCAGCGAGGTCATCTTCACCTCCGGAGGCACCGAGTCGGACAACCTGGCGCTCAAGGGACTGTACTGGGCGCGCCGGGACCGCGCCCGCGCGTCGGGAGCACCCGAGTGTCATCGCATCGTGCTCACGGGACTGGAGCACCATGCTGTCCTGGACGCGGCCACCTGGCTGGAGACCCATGAGGGGGCCCGGCTGGACTTCGTCCCGGTCCACGCGGACGGACGGGTAGACCTCGACGCCTGGCGGGCCGCACTGGCCCGGGACCCCGAGACCATCGCCGTGGCCACGCTGATGTGGGCCAACAATGAGATCGGCACCGTCCAGCCGATCGCCGAGGTAGCCGCCCTGGCGGCGGAGCACGGGGTGCCGTTCCACACCGACGCCGTCCAGGCCTTCGGTGCCGTGCCCCTCGATTTCCAGGCCTCCGGCGCCACCACGATGGCGGTGACCGGTCACAAGATCGGCGCGCCGGTCGGCGTCGGAGCCCTGCTGGTGCGGCGGGATGCCGCGCTCACGCCGGTGCTCCACGGCGGTGGCCAGGAGCGTGACATCCGCTCGGGGACCATCCCGGCCGCCCTCATCGAGGCCTTCGCCGCTGCCGCCACCGAGGCCCACGCCCACCTGCCTGCCGAGCGGGAACGCGTCGGTGGCCTGCGGGACCAACTGATCGACGGGATCCGTGAACTGGTACCCGATGCACGGCTGACGGGCGCGGAAGACCTCGACCCCCTCACCGGGGAGAGGCTGACCGCAGGCACTCGCCGTTTGCCGGGCAACGTCCACTTCGTCTTCCCGGGGTGCGAGGGTGACTCCATCCTGTTCGGCCTGGACATGGTCGGCGTGGAGGCCTCCACCGGTTCGGCCTGTTCAGCCGGGGTGCCCCGCCCCTCGCACGTGCTGATCGCGCTGGGCATCGAGGAGGAGCTGGCCCGGTGCGTGCAGCGATTCAGCCTCGGGCATACTTCGGAGCCGGTCGACGTTGAGCAGGTGTTGTCCGTGTTGCCGGATATCCACGCCTCGGCCCTGCGCGCCGGCTTGGCCGGGCACGACTCCAGTATCAAGACCGCGAACAGCCAGCGCTGACGGGAAACGCAGTAGAAACCGCAGTACACCGAAGGGAAACCACGAACATGAAGGTCCTCGCCGCCATGAGCGGGGGAGTCGACTCCGCCGTTGCCGCCGCCCGCGCTGTGGATGCCGGCCACGAGGTGGTCGGGGTGCACCTCGCCCTGTCCCGCATGCCCGGAACCCTGCGTACCGGCTCCCGAGGCTGCTGCACCATCGAGGACTCCAGCGACGCCTGGCGCGCCTGCGAGAAGCTCGGCATCCCCTTCTACACATGGGACTTCTCCGAGCGGTTCAAGGAGGACGTGGTGGATGACTTCGTGGCCGAGTACGCCGCGGGCCGCACCCCGAACCCGTGCATGCGCTGCAATGAGCGGATCAAGTTCGCCGCACTGTTGGAGAAGGCACTCGCCCTCGGCTTCGACGCCGTGTGCACCGGTCACTACGCGACCGTCCTCCGCAATGAGGCCGGCAGTCTCGAACTGCACCGCGCGGCCGACTGGGCCAAGGACCAGTCCTACGTCCTCGGAGTGCTCACCGCCGAACAGCTCGAGCACTCCATGTTCCCGCTGGCCGAGACCCCGTCCAAGGACCTGGTCCGGGCGGAGGCGGCCGAGCGCGGCCTGTCCGTGGCCGCCAAGCCGGACTCCCATGACATCTGCTTCATCCCGGACGGGGACACCCGCGGATGGCTGAACGAGCGCATCGAGATGACCGAGGGGGACATCCTGGACACGGAGGGCAACCGCCTCGGCTCCCATCCCGGCGCGCAGGCCTTCACCGTGGGCCAGCGCAAGGGGCTGAGCATCGGACGTCCCGCCCCGGACGGCCGGCCCCGCTTCGTCCTCGAGGTCCGTCCCAAGGACAACACGGTCGTTGTCGGGTCCAAGGAGATGCTCGCCGTGGACCGGGTCACGGGCATCCGCCCCTCGTGGGCCGGGGCGCCATTGGCCGAGGAGGCCACCGGTGAGTGGTTCGACTGTCACCTGCAGGTCCGGGCGCACGGGGATCCGGTGCCCGCCCGCGCCCGGGTGGAGCGCTCGGTCCGTGCGGATGCCGCGCCTCAGACCCACGACGACGCCACCTGGGTCATCGAGCTCTTCGAACCCCTCGCGGGGGTCGCGCCTGGCCAGACGGCCGTGCTCTACCAGGGCACGCGCGTGCTGGGCCAGTCCACGATCGACGCCGCCTTCAATGCCGCCCGGGTGGCCTGACCGGATCTACTCACCGGTACGGTGCATGCGACTCGCCGGTAACTTGAGTTCGGAATTCGCCGGATCGCGGCGTACAGTCTGATGTGATCCTGGTCATAGTGACTGGGATCACCTTCACTCGCACCCGCATTCGCACCCGGGTCGGTGGTGCCTTCCTCGGTGTCCACCGGCCCTGAGGAGGACACCGTCATGGCCACTATCCGTCGCCGCCTGAGCGCGGCCATCGCCCTGGGCGGGATCGCCGCCCTGGCCCTCACCGCCTGCACCGGACCCGCCCCGAGCGGCGAGGGCAGCGAGGCCGGTTCCGGCGAGGGCGGCGCCAGCAGCGCGCCAATCGTCTACGGCACCACGGACAAGGTCACCAGCATCGACCCGGCCGGTTCCTACGACAACGGCTCGTTCATGCTGATGAACCAAGTCTACCCACTGCTGCTGAACTCCGCCCCGGGGTCCGCCGACGTCGAGCCGGACCTTGCCGAGAGCGCTGAGTTCACCTCCCCGAACGAGTACACGGTGACGCTGCCGGAGGGCCTGACCTGGGCGAACGGGAACACCCTGGACTCCGCCGACGTCAAGCACACCTTCGATCGTCAGCTGGAGATCGCCGATCCCAATGGGCCGTCCTCCCTGCTGGGCAACCTGGAGTCCGTCGAGGCCCCGGACCCGACCACCGTGGTCTTCACCCTCAAGGAAGGCGATGACCAGACCTTTCCGCAGGTCCTGTCCTCGCCCGTCGGTCCGATCGTGGATGACGAGACCTTCCCCGCGGACAAGTTGCTCCCGGACGAGGACATCGTGGCGGCAGAGGCCTTCCACGGCCAGTACTCGATCGATTCCTATGAGAAGAACCAGCTCGTGAACCTGGTGCCGTTCGACGGCTACCAGGGCCTGCTGGGGGCGCCGAAGAACTCGCAGGCCTCCATCAAGTACTACGCCGACTCGAACAACCTGAAGCTGGACATCCAGCAGGGCAACATCGACGTGGCCGCCCGCGCCCTGACGCCGACTGACGTCGAGGACCTGTCCGGGGACGACAACGTGGTGGTGCACGAGGGGCCCGGCGGCGAGCTGCGGTACATGGTCTTCAACTTCAACATCATGCCCTTCGGCGCAGAGACCGAGGAGGCGGATGAGGAGAAGTCGTTGGCCGTCCGTCAGGCGATGGCCGATCTGCTGGACCGGGAGGCCCTGTCCGAGCAGGTCTACAAGGGCACCTACACCCCGGCCTACGGCTTTATCCCGAAGGAATTCGAAGGCGCCACCGAGCCCCTCAAGGAGAAGTACGGAGATGGTGAGGGAGGTCCGGACCAGGACCGCGCCGCCGAGCGGCTGGAGGCGGCCGGCGTCGAGACCCCGGTCGCCCTGAACCTGCAGTACAACCCGGACCACTACGGCCCGTCCTCCGGTGAGGAGTACGCCCTGGTGAAGCAGCACCTCGAGGCCAACGACCTCTTCACGGTGAACCTGCAGTCCACCGAATGGGTGACCTACCAGCAGGACCGCATCGACTCCTACCCCGTCTACCAGCTGGGCTGGTACCCGGACTACTCGGATGCGGACAATTACCTGTCCCCGTTCTTCGCGATCGAGAACTTCCTCTCCAACGGCTATGTCAATGAGGAGGTCGACCAGCTGATCGCCGAGCAGCGGGTCACCCCGGACGCGGACGAGCGCAACGAGAAGCTCGGACAGATCCAGGACATCGTCGGTGAGGAACTGTCCACGCTGCCGCTGCTGCAGGGTGCCCAGGTGGCCGTGTCCGGTCCTGACGTGACCGGCGTGGAGGACACCCTGGACGCCTCCTTCAAGTTCCGTCTGGGAGCCGTGTCCAAGGAGGGCTAATCCACCGTGACCGTAACCGCTGACCTGCCGGGAACCCCGGCCGGCGACGAACCGGTGGTGCTGCCAGGAGATGAGGGAATCGCCCCGTCCGCCCCGACCCGGAAAAGGGGTCTGGGCGGACTGGGCCGCTACATCCTGATCCGTTTCCTGCTCATCATCCCCACTGTGTTCATCCTCGTGACCATGGTGTTCTTCCTGATGCGGGTGACCGGCGACCCGATCACCGCGGCCATGGGCGGGCGTCTGACGCCGGCCCAGTTGGCCGAGCGGATCGCCGCCGCCGGCTACGACCGGCCGCTGCCGGTCCAGTACGTCGAGTACCTCGGCCAGTTGCTCACCGGCAACTTCGGCACCACGCTCTCGGACAACCGCCCCGTCACCGAGGTGCTGGCCACCTACGGCGCGGCCACCCTCGAGCTCGTGTTCTTCGCCGTGATCGTCGCACTCGTGGTCGGCATCCCCTTGGGAATGGTCGCAGCGAAATTCCGCGACCGCTGGCCGGATGCGTTCCTGCGCATCGCGGCGATCCTGTTCTACGCCACCCCGGTGTTCTTCGCCGGTCTGCTGCTCAAGCTCGTCTTCAGCGTGTGGCTGGACTGGCTTCCCACCAACGGGCGGCTGACCATCAGCAACCAGCTGGCGCTGGACGGCCTGCAGGCGCCCACGGGCATCTACTTCCTGGACGCCCTGCGTTCCGGGAACATGGCCGCCCTCGCTGACGTGCTCGAACACGCCGCCCTGCCGGCCCTGGCCCTGGGGCTGCTGACCGGCGGTGTGTTCCTGCGCCTGGTCCGCACCAACATGATCGGCACCCTCGGACGCGAGTTCGTGGAGGCCGGCCGGTCCCGCGGCGTCAGCGAGTACCGGCTGACCACCCGCCACGCGTTCCGTCCGGCACTGATCCCCATCATCACCGTGATGGGGATGCAGATCGCCATGATGATGGGTGGGGCCGTGCTGACCGAGACCACCTTTGAATGGAAGGGACTGGGCTTCCAGTTGGCCGAATACCTGGCTGCGCGTGACTTCGTGGCCGTGCAGGGGATCGTGGTCATGCTGGCCGTGATCGTCGCCGTGACGAACTTCCTGGTGGACATCGTGGCCGCCCTCATCGACCCGAGGGTGAGGTACTGACATGTCCCTGGCCACCACGGTCCGCAAACTTCCGGTCGTCTCCCACCTGGGCCAGTCGGCCGGACTCCAGCGCGGCATGCTCATCGCCGGGCTCGTCCTCACGCTGATCTTCCTGCTCACCGCGGCGCTCGCCCCGGTGCTCGCCCCCTACGGCTACGCACAGATGTCACATCCCGACGGCGGTGCCTTCCCCACCCAGGGCGCCCCCTCGGCGGAACACCCCTGGGGCACCACGGTCGGCGGCTTCGACGTGCTCTCCCGCACCCTGTGGGGTGCGCAGACCGCCGTGGCCGTGATCGTCGTCGCGGTGGTGATGTCCCTGATCCTCGGTGTGCTGCTGGGTCTGGTCTCCGGTTACCTCGGCGGCTGGGTGGACCGCGTGCTCGTGGTCATCGCCGATGCGATCTACGCGTTCCCGTCCCTGCTGTTGGCGATCGTCATGTCGATCGTCATCAGCCAGGGCCAGTCGAGCCTGTGGGGCGGCATCATGGCGGCGGCCCTGTCCATCACCGTGGTGTTCATCCCGCAGTACTTCCGCGTGATCCGCGCCGAGACGATCCGCCTCAAGGCCGAGCCCTTCGTGGAATCGGCCCAGGTGGTCGGCAGCTCGCCGTGGCGCATCATGACCCGGCACATCCTGCGCAACGCCACCCGGTCCCTGCCGCTGATCTTCACCCTGAACGCCTCAGAGGCCATCCTCACCCTCGCCGGGCTGGGCTTCCTGGGCTTCGGCATCCAGCCCACGGCCGCCGCCGAGTGGGGCTACGACCTCAACCGGGCGTTGTCCGACGTCACCAGCGGCATCTGGTGGACCGGCCTGTTCCCCGGCATGGCGATCGTGCTCACGGTCCTCGGGCTGACCCTGGTGGGCGAATCGATGAACGACCTGAACGATCCGCGCCTGCGCACCCGATCACGGTCCCGCAGCAGGCGCGCGACCGCCGCTGCTGGCTCCATCGCCCCCGTCACCGCTGCCGCCCCCATCGGCACCACCCCGACCGGCACCGTCCGGACCGACCCGGAGGTCTCCCCGTGACCGAACAGATCGACAGCGCACACCGCCCCGGACCGGCCGCGCCCGTCCTGGAGGTCCGGGACCTCTCGGTGACCTTCGCGACCGACGGCGGCGACGTGCGAGCCGTGCGGGCGGCCGACTTCTCCGTCGCGCCGGGGGAGGTGGTCGCCGTCGTGGGCGAGTCCGGTTCCGGCAAGACCGTCACCGCCAAGACGGTGCTGGGGCTTCTCCCCGAGACCGCGTTGGCCACCGGCGCCGTGGTGGTGTCCGGCCAGAACGTCCTCTCGATCCCCGGTGCCGAGCTGCGCCGGCTGCGCGGCAGCGCTGCGGCGATGATCTTCCAGGAGCCCTCCACCGCCCTGAACCCGGTCTACACGGTGGGCTGGCAGATCATGGAGGGCCTGCGGGCCCATCGTCGGGCGAACACAGCGTCCGGTCACAAGGCCACCCTCGGCAAGAAGGAGGCCCGGCGCCGCGCCATCGAGGCCCTGCGCGCGGTCGGCATCCCCGACCCCGAGCACCGCGTGGACTACTACCCGCACCAGTTCTCCGGCGGCCAGAAGCAGCGCGTGGTCATCGCCGCGGCCCTGGCCCTGGAACCCGGGCTCATCGTGGCCGACGAACCCACAACCGCCCTGGACGTCACCGTCCAAGCCGAGATCCTGGACCTGCTGCGGGAGCTCCGGGACTCCCGCGGCGTGTCCATCATGCTGATCACCCACAACATGGGGGTGGTGGCGGATCTCGCCGACCGCGTGGTGGTGATGTACCGCGGTGAGATCGTGGAGAAGGCCCCTGTGGCCCAGCTGTTCGCGGAGCCGCGAGAGGACTACACCCGGGCCCTGCTGGACGCCGTGCCCCACCTCGGGCGGAACTCCGCCTCCGCCGGGGACACCGAGCGACGCCACCGCGAGGCCACCCCCGTGGTCACCGCCAGGGGCCTCGAGATCGAATTCGCCGGACGGATGGGTCAGCAGCCGTTCCACGCCGTCAAAGGGGTGGACTTCGACATCCACGCCGGCGAGGTCTACGGGCTCGTGGGCGAGTCCGGTTCCGGCAAGACCACGATCGGCCGCGCCATCGCCGGGCTCACCCGCGCCACGGGAGGCTCACTGACGGTCTTCGGGCATCAGATGGTGGGGTTCAGGGAGAAGACGTTCAAGCCGCTCCGCCGGGACATCGGGTTCGTGTTCCAAGACCCGGCCGCCTCCTTCAACCCGCACCTGACGATCGGCGAGTGCGTGGCCGAGCCCCTCCTCGTCCACCCCGGTGCGCGCGGCCGCAGCGGTGGCGGCGCCAGCTCGGATACCGACCGCACGGTCGCCGAACTGCTGGACGCGGTCCAACTGCCGTCCGACTACGCCCGGCGCTATCCGCACGAGCTCTCCGGAGGCCAGCGGCAGCGGGCCTCGCTGGCGCGCGCGCTGGCCCTGGACCCCACGCTGCTGGTGGCGGACGAGCCGACGTCGGCCCTGGACGTCTCCGTGCAGGCAAAGGTGCTCGACCTGTTCCGTGAGGTCCAGCAGCGCTTCGGCTTCGCGTGCCTGTTCATCAGCCACGACCTGGCCGTGGTGGACCACCTCGCCAGCTGGGTGGGCGTCCTCTACCGGGGGGACCTGGTGGAGGAGGGCATCGGCTCCCAGGTGATGGGCAGCCCCCGGCACGACTACACCCGCCGGCTGGTGGCCTCCCTGCCCGTGCCGGACCCGGAGGAACAGTCACGTCGCCGGAATGAGCGCCGCACGACCGTAGGCTAGGGGGATGATTGATGACCCGGCCGCCGAGACCGGCCAGAACCCGGCCTCCGGATACGACCCGCACGCCTCATCGCTCCAGGGCGAGGCCGATCCGGCGGTGCTGGAGGAGCTGTACGCGATCCGTGGCAGCATCGACAATTTCGATGCCACGCTGGTCTACCTGCTGGCTGAACGCTTCAAGTGCACCCAGCGGGTCGGCCGGCTCAAGGCTGAACACTCCTTGCCGCCCTCGGACCCGGGCCGTGAGGCAGCGCAGATCAAACGCCTGCGCACCCTGGCCGAGGACGCCGAGCTGGACCCGGCGTTCGCCGAGAAGTTCCTGAACTTCATCGTCTCCGAGGTCATCCAGCACCACCGCGCCATCGCCGCAGACCGCTCCTGATGCCCTCCGTTCGCGCCACCCTGCTCGGGGCCTGGCCGGGGATGGATCCGGTGTCCGCGTCCCGTGACCTGCTCAACGCCCTGGGCGCCCCGCACCTGCCGGTGCTGCCCGAGCTGCCCGCCCGGGGTCCCGGTTCCGATGCGATTGGCCGCTCCGCCGGGCTCCTCGAGGAACTGGCCGTCGACCTGCAACCCCACGGCTGGAGGCTCGTCCCCGAGCCCGGGATGGACCACCGCCGGGCGGTCTCGGCCCTGACCACGGACCGCCACGCCCTGACGGACGTCGCCGGGGAGTCAGGTATCGACGTGGAGGACCTGCTCGTCCGGGTCACCGGTCCGCTGACGCTGGCCGCCGAGCTCTGGTTGCCCGCAGGTGAGCGGTCCCTCTCGGACCACGGGGCCCGCCGGGACGTGGCCCAGTCGCTGGCCGCCGGCCTCGCCGCACACGTCCGGGCGGTCCGGTCCCAGACGGGCGCCGTACGGGTGACCGTGGTGCTGGACGAGCCCCGCGCCGCCGCCGTGCTCTCCGGTGCGCTGCCCACCGCCAGCGGCTACCGCACCGTCCGCTCCCTGCCCCGCTCCGAGGTCCGGGAGGCCTGGACCCTGGTAGCCCAGGCCGTGCTCGACGCCGGCGCCACCGGGATCGTCCTGGCCCCCGGCCGAGCGGGCGCCGGGGAGGAGTGGACCTGGACGGACCTGGCACTGCTGGCCTCGGAAGCACTGCCGCCTTCTGAACAGACACCGGAGGAGGAGCAGGGGACGGCCGCGCTGGCTCTTCCCCTGGTTCCCCTGGAGGGCCCGGGGTCGGACAGTTCGCGTTGGGACATCGTCGCGGGCTGGACCGAGGCGGGCCGGGACATCGTGTTCCGCCTCCCGGCCGCGGAGACAGCACGGGCGTCACCGGCGTCACAGCCGGCGAAGGCCATGAAGCCAGCCGAGCCGACCGACAACAGTGTGCACCCGTACCGGGGCACCGGAGTCATGATCGCCCGGACCTGGGAGCGGATCGGACTGGATCCGGACCTGCTCGGGCGGCTGGTCCTGGCCGCACCGGACCAGTCCGCGTCCTCCCATCTCAAGGCCAATCGGGCCTTGGCCTCCGCAGTGGCCACGGCGGAGGAACTCGACCGGATCCGCCAGGACGGCGGCCTGGGCTAGGACTGCAAGCCCACGCCCAACCCCTGAGGCTCTTCACTTTCAGTCGAGTTGGTGTGGGTGTTGGGCCGAATGGCCCGCCCCAAGTCGACTGAAAACGTCAGAGGTGTCAGAGGCGGCCGGCTGCCTTAAGCCGCAGGTAGGTGTCCGCCAGGGCCGGCGGCAGGCGGTGGGGTGCCTCGTCGACCACCTCGACGCCGTGCATCTCCAGCTCGCGCGCGGCGGCCCGCCGTTCCAGCCCCGCGCGTTCGGCGGCTGCTGCACGGAACGTGGTCTCGGCGTCGTTCCGCGTGCGGGCCATCTCCGCCAGCTGGGGATCGGCCACCGAGGCGACCACCACCTGGTGCCGCGAGGTGAGGGCCGGCAGCACGGGGAGCAGCCCCTCCTCCAGGGACGCGGAATCCAGGTCGGTCAGGAGCACCACGAGGGAGCGCTGACGCGAGACCTTGGCGACCTCCACCGGGATGTGGGACCAGTCCGCGGCCAGCAGGGTCGGCTGGACGGGGGCCAGCGCCGTGACCATCCGGTGCAGCAGGTTGCCCTTCTCCGTGGAGGAGACCCGGGACCGGACGCGGCGGTCGAAGGCCAACAACTCCACGCGGTCGCCGCCGGCGGACGCCAGGGCTGCCAGCAGCAGGGAGGCCTCGATCCCGGTGTCCAGCTTCGGCTCGTCGTCCACCCGGGCCGCGGCCGTGCGGGAGGTGTCCAGCACGATCACCACGCGGCGGTCCCGTTCGGGGCGCCAGGTCCGCACCACCACGTCCTGGCGCCGGGCGGTGGCGCGCCAGTCGATGGAGCGGACATCGTCCCCGCGAACGTAGTCACGCAGGGAGTCGAACTCGGTGCCGCCGCCCCGGGTCTGCACGGCCGAACGCCCGTCCATCTCGCGCAGTCGGGCCAGGCGGGAGGGCAGGTGGCGGCGCGAGCGGAACGGCGGCAGGATGCTGATCTGTCCGGGGACCGGATGCGTGACCTGCCGGGCCGCGAGACCCAACGGTCCCCAGGAGCGCACGGTGACCGTGGCGGTGCGCAGCGTGCCCCGGCGGCGCGGCATCAGGGTGGTGACCGTCCGGCGTCGTTCACCCGCGGGTACGTCCAGCGCCACCGCCGCATCCGGGCGATCGGAGGGGGAGGCCTGACCCGCCGAGGGCTGCCAGGCGTCGCGGAGCGAGCCGCGCAGCCGGCGCCGGCCCCGGTTGGACACCAGCACCGCATTGGCCACCGGCTCATCGAGACGGCTGGAGGCGGGCAACTCGCGCTCGAGCACCAGAGAACGGGGGGAGGCCGCCAGCTCGAGGTCGACGCCGGCTACCAAGACCAGTGCCAGCAGGCACCAGCCGATCGTGTCCAGTCCGGGGCGAAGCACCACCGGCAGCAGGCACACCAGTGCCACCACGAGGAAACGTCCGGAGAAGACCATCAGCGCACCACCCTCAGCCCGCCGCCAGCCTCAGCGGCACGTCCAGCGTTTCCAGTACTTCCGGCATCACCGGTTCCACCAGCATCACTGCAGAAACGTTCCGTCACGGGGTTCAGCGCGGGACCGGCACGGTGGCGAGCAGGCCGGAGAGCACCTGATCCGTGCTGACTCCGTCCAGCTCTGCCTCCGGGCGCAGCGACACCCGGTGCCGCAGGCAGGGCAGGGCCATCGCCTGGACATCGTCCGGGGTGGTGTAGTCCCGGCCGTTGAGCCAGGCCCACGCCTTGGCGGTCTGCAGCAGGGCGGTGGATCCACGGGGGGAGACGCCGAGCTGGAATGAGGGTGAGACCCGCGTCGCGCGGGCCAGGTCTGTGATGTAGCCGAGCACCTCGGGCCCGGACTGAACGTTCCCGACGGCGGCCCGTGCCGCCTGGATCGTGGCAGCATCGGCCACGGCGCTGACCCCTGCGGAGGCCAGGTCCGAGGCGGAGAACCCCTCGGCATGGCGGCGCAGGATCTCCACCTCGTCCGCCCTCTCAGGCAGCTCGAGGGTGACCTTGAGCAGAAAGCGGTCCAGCTGGGCCTCGGGCAGGGGATAGGTGCCCTCGTACTCGACCGGGTTCTGGGTGGCGGCCACCATGAAGGGGTCCGGCAGCGGCCGGGAGACGCCGTCCACGGAGACCTGGCCCTCGGCCATGGCCTCGAGCAGGGCGGCCTGCGTCTTGGGCGGCGTCCGGTTGATCTCGTCGGCCAGCAACAGATGAGTGAACACCGGTCCCTCGCGGAACTCGAATTCTCCGGTCTTGGAGTCGTACACCAGCGAACCGGTGACATCACCGGGCATGAGGTCGGGGGTGAACTGGACGCGATGGGTGCCGAGGTCCAGGGCGGCGGACAGCGTCCGCACCAGCAGCGTCTTGGCGACGCCGGGCACGCCCTCCAGGAGCACGTGGCCCTTGCACAGCAGCCCGATCAGCAGTCCGGTGACCGCCGGCTGCTGCCCGACGACGGCGCGCGCCACCTCCTCGCGGACGCGGCCGAAGGCGTGGCGCAGCTCGTCGTCGGTCCGGTCGGTTGGCGGGGTGGCCGCAGGTGCCGGAGGGTGCTCGGGGTACGGGGTGGTCATGGTGTCCTTCCGTCGGAGTCTGATGCCGGCTCTGCTGCGGCGTGGTCGGTGGTGAGGCCCGCTCGCACGGTGTCCTCGAGGTCCAGGAGGGCCCGCCCTGCCGCGACGAGGTCCCGGGCCGTGGTCACGTGGCTGACATCGAGGACGGCGGCCACCTGAATGGGGTCCCGGCCGGTGGTGCGGGCCGCCGCGCCCACCACGGCTTCGACGGAGGCACCGTGGCCGAGGCGGAGCACCCGGGACAGTCGGAGGAGCGTGGCCGAGCGCAGCGCATGCGCCGCGGAACCATGCTGGCCGGAGCGTTCGTACAACCGGGCCCGGCCCACAGCGGTCTCCGAGGCCGGAACGATCACGGGCAGCGGCTCCACGGCAAGGGGCCCGTGCCGGCGCCCGCGCCACAGCATGAGCACCGCGAGGCAGAGGATGAGCCAGATTCCCGCTGGGCGGACCCAGTCAGGCAGCAGCTGGTCCATGGTCGGCGGGCCCGGCTCGATCGCCACGTCCGTTAGTCCGGGCAGATACCAGACCACGTCCGAGGACTGACCCAGCGACCACAGGGCGAGCACGGGATGGCCTTCGGCGTCGGCCGACTCATTGGCGAACACGCCGACCTGACCGATCACCACGGTGCCGTCGGCCGTCTCCAGGACTGCGTGGGCCGGGTCCGTGGTGGAACCGGAGTCCGTTCCGGGGACGGGGAAGCAGGCCTGCGCGCCGGCGCTGCGGTAGGAGCGGCCCGATGCCTCGATCGACTGTGCCTCCCGGCCCATCGGCAGGCCGCAGCCCTCCCCGGAGGCCAAGGGGTCGCCGTCGGGCACCTGACCGGCCTGTGAGACCGCGGGGGCGAGGGCACTGAGAGCCTGGAAGCCCGGCTCGACGAGCACCCGCCGCTCGGGGGCGATCTCCTCGGCGAGCCGGTCCAGGCCGGTCTCGGGAAGGTGGTCGGCGGCATCGTGGAACAGCACCGGGGCCTGGGGATGCTCGTCCGCCAGGGCCAGCGCCTCTTCGAGGGACTCGGCGGGGTGCACCGTGATGCCCTGTGCCTGAAGGACGCGGACCACGGCCTGGCCGCCGTTCGGCGCGGGCGAAGACGGTGAGAGCTGGCGCGTGTCCGGGTTCTGGCGCAGCATCGAGGGCAGGGCCACGAGTAGCAGCAGGGCGGCCAGGGCGAACCAGATCCAGGCCTTCCGCAGCCACCGGGACAGGGCCTGGCCGGTGCCCGGAACGGCGGGGCCCGGAGGGGTGGAGGTCTGCGAGCCGGAGCCGTGGGAGGGGGAGGTGGTCCGGTCGGGACGCTGGGTTTCGGCGGCCGGCGTGGCACTCGTCGTCATCGTGGAGCCACCACCCTCGCGGCCGTTCCGGCACGATGCGGAGACCCGGGGGGCGTGGTGTCCAGCGGCATAGCGGCCAGTCGGGCGTCGAGGTCACGGACATCCGTGGCCCGGGCGGCCGTCGTCGGGCGATCGCCGTAGACCACGGCATTGAAGGCATCCGCAGCCGCATCCAGGGACTGGTGTTCCGGGGGGAAGGCTGTTCCGAGGCCATGGGCGGCCTCGGTGGCCGTGCGTCCGGGGCGCGGGTCCAGAGCGGTGCGTTCCTCGGCGTGCCGCACCAGGGCGCGGAACCAGGAGACGAGCGCCGCCCCGTGGTCGCCGGCCGCGAAGGCCGCCTCAGCCACCCGGCGGTGCTGCTCCGGCGTGACCGTCGGGTCAGAGAGCACGGCGGCGGTGCGCCGGGAACGAGCGGCGGCGTTCGCGCGGGGGCGCAGCAGCACCAGGACGACGACGGCCACGGCCACCAGGATGAGCGGCAGGACCCAGCCGGGCAGGGAGGGAGCGGCACCGCCGAGGGTGCCGAGCCATTCCAGGGCGGCGGACAGGACCCCTCCCAGCCATTCCAGGAGGGGATTCGGCTCGGCCTGGGCGTACTCGGGCCGAGCCAGCTCCTCCTGGATCAGGCGTTGAGCCTCGTCCCGGTCCGGTTCCCAGCCGTCAGGGGCCACCGCCGCGGTCATCAACGTCATCTCAGGCCAGCGCCGCGAGGATCAGTGTCCGGCCGGGCCGGACGTGCCCGCGGGAGTGGATGGACCAGAGGGATGGCGGCCGGGGACCAGCTGGTCGGTTCCGGTCGCCGCCTGCACGTCCCGCACGGTGCTGAAGCGCTCATCGTCGCCCGCCCCGGCCGCCTCGGCGGCCGCGGCCAGGTCCAGGTCGAAGCTCTCGTGCCGGATCCGGTAGTCGATGTACAGCAGGGCGATCAGGCAGGAGCTGTAGACGAGGGCGAGCGCGTTGACCAGGGACGAGACGGCCACACTGAGGAGGGTCCACCATCGCGTGGAGTCCATCATCTCCTCCATCGAGGTCGTCGGATCCAAGGGGGCGAACACGCCGCCGATCATGGACAACGGCGTGGTGATGATCGAGGCGATGATGCCGACGATGACGGCCACGAGCAGGATGATGCCCAGGGTCCGCCACCAGTGGCCGCGGGTCAGGGACCAGGAGCGGCCCATGGCCTTGAACGGACCCTTGAGCTCCACGGCGGAGGCAGCCGCGGCGAGCACCAGCTTGATGTAGAGCCAGGCGGAGATGACGACCGACGCGACGGTCAGGACGAACAGCAGGATGCCCATCAGGGCGGCCATGCCGCCGTCCTCGCTGACCGCCGCGATGACGAGCCCCACGAAGACACCGATGAACAGGGCGAAGACGATGGCCCCGGCGACCAGGTAGACGAGCGCGAGGCCCATGAGCGACCAGATCTGACGGCCGGTCAGCTTCCAGGCCTGACCCAATGAGGTCTTGAGTCCCGCGGCCGAGCGGAGGACCACCACGGCCAGGACACCATTGGCGATGACCCCGGCCAGCGCCGCGAGCAGGGCCCCCAGGAAGAGCAGGGCGATCGATCCGAACAACTGGCCGAAGACCGGGTTGGTGAGGGGGTCACCGAGGAACGGGTCCTGGCCGCCCTCCTCCATGAGGATGATGCTGTAGGTGGCGTCGAAGAGCACGTTGGTGGCGAAGACGGACACGACGATCTCGATCAGGGCCACGATCAGCGCGGTTCCCAGGACGGCCGCCGCATTGCGGCGGATGGCGGCGAAGGAGCCGCTGAGCAGGTCGCCGAGCGCGAGGGGCGTCAGCGGAATGATGCCCGGCCGCCGTGACGGCGTCCCGTACCCGGGCTGCTGGCCGTAGGGGTTCTGCTGGCTCGCGGGCTGGCCATAGGCACCGTAGGGGGACTGGCTGACCGCCGGACCGTAGGGTGACTGTCCCCAGGGCTGGTGCACCGGCGGGGCCGGCTGCCGGCTCGGGTCCTGAGGCTGCTGGCCCGGCTGCTGGACTGGTTGCTGGTCCGGGTTTTGGCCCGGGACCTCGTTCTCGTTCATTGGAGGGTCCCCCTGATGGTCTTGCGGTCGCGGCCCGTCGGCGGGTGGATCCACCGATGTCAGTGCGGCGCGCCCACCTGCAGGGCTGACTATATCGGCCGCATCCCTCCTTGTCGGATAAGGTGGAACGGATGGCCGTTCGGTCCGGTCTGCACGGGGCCACCGGGCGGCGGCGTCGGCGGGCGGGACCCACCGGCGGGAACTTCAGTCAGGGGAGGACGAATCCGGTGAAGGCCAGAATTCTCGTAGTCGATGATGACGAGGCACTGTCGGAGATGATCGGCATCGTGCTGCGCAACGACGGCTTCGAACCGACGTTCTGTGCGGACGGATCCCAAGCCCTGGAGATGTTCCGTTCCACGCGGCCCGATCTGGTGCTGCTGGACCTGATGCTGCCCGGCATGGATGGAATCGAGGTCTGCCAGGTCATCCGGGCCGAGTCGGACACTCCGATCGTGATGCTGACCGCCAAGTCGGACACCTCGGACGTGGTGCGTGGTCTGGAGGCCGGCGCCGATGACTACGTGCCCAAGCCCTTCAAACCCGCCGAGCTGGTGGCCCGCGTCCGCGCCCGGCTGCGCGAGGGGGAGACCCGCGCCCCGGAGACCCTGAAGATCGCCGATCTCACGATTGACGTGGCCGGCCATCAGGTCACCCGCGGCGACGGCGCCATCCAGCTCACGCCCCTGGAGTTCGATCTCCTCGTGGCCCTGGCCCGCAAGCCGTGGCAGGTCTTCACCCGGGAGATGCTGCTCGAGGAGGTCTGGGGCTATCGCCACCAGGCGGACACCCGGCTGGTGAACGTGCACGTCCAGCGACTGCGTTCCAAGGTGGAGAAGGACCCGGAGAACCCGGAGGTCGTCCTGACCGTCCGCGGCGTCGGCTACAAGGCCGGTCAGAGCTGAGTTGACCACGGGCACCGTCACCGCCCCCGAGCAGGCGGACACCGTCGGCTCAGACTCGGGTGCGGGGGCCGGGATCCGTGCAGTGATCGGCCGGTGGCTGATGGGCCTGCGACGCCGCTGGACCGCGTCGCTGCAGCTGCGCACCGTGGCGATCACCGCCGTGTTGACCCTCGTGGCGGCCGGTGTGCTGGCCCTCTTCCTGAGCCAGCAGATCACTTCCGGCCTGTTCCAGTCCCGGTTCGACCAGGTCGAGGCCGAATCGAACCGCGGTCTGAACCAGGCCCGGTCCATCTTCGACAACGCCGTCACCAACGACTCCGAGTCGACCGACCTGCTGGTCACCAACACGCTGAACCAGCTGGCCGGGGACACCGGCGCCACCGTGGTGAGGGACATGCTCCTGGTCCCGTTGGAGGAGGCCCAGAACCTCTTCGTGGGGCCCAAGTCCAGTTCCGGGCTGTCCACGGAGGTCATCCCTGAGGAGCTGTCCCAGGCGGTCCAAGAGGACAACGGCACCTATTGGCAGTCCATCAGTCTTCCGGCCGAGGACGGCGGGACGAGCCCCGGCCTGGCCTTCGGCACCCAGGTGACCCTGCCGCCGGGCAACATCTATGCGCTCTACATGGTGTACGACCTCACTAGCGTGCAGGACACCCTGGACTACCTCATGCGGGTCCTCGTGGTCGCCGGGGCCATGCTGGTGATGATGAACTCCCTCATCGCCGTCTATGTCACCCGGTCCGTGGTCCGCCCGGTGGGCCAGGCGGCCTCCGCCGCGGAGTCCCTGTCCTCCGGGGACCTGACTGTGCGCATGCCCGTCCACGGCGAGGACGAGATGGCCCGGCTCGGCTCGTCCTTCAACCGGATGGCGGACAACATCCAGGACCAGATCACCCAGTTGGCGGAACTCTCACAGATGCAGCAGCGTTTCGTCTCGGACGTCTCGCACGAGCTGCGGACGCCCCTGACCACGGTGCGCATGGCGGCGGAGGTGCTCTATGACTCCCGGGAGGAGTTCGACGCCATCAACCGCCGCTCCACCGAGTTGCTCTACCACCAGGTCGAACGATTCCAGGCCTTGCTCGCCGACCTGCTGGAGATCACCCGTTTCGATGCCGGAGCCGCCACGATGGCCCCGGAGGAGACGGACATCCTGCACCTGGCGACCGACGTGGTCCTCACGGCCCAGCCGCTGGCCCACAAGGCCAACACGGCCGTCTTCGTCGTCCCGATGGACATGGAGGTGACGGCAGACGTCGATCCCCGCCGCATCGAGCGCATCATCCGCAACCTCGTCAACAACGCGATCGAGCACGGCGAGGGCCGTCCCGTCGACGTGATCGTCGGGGCCGGGGAGGACACAGTGGCTGTGGTGGTCCGTGACCATGGGATCGGCATGTCCGAGGAACAGGCCTCCCGCGTCTTCGACCGGTTCTGGCGGGCGGATCCCGCACGGGCCCGCACTACCGGCGGCTCCGGGCTGGGCCTGTCCATCGCCACGGAGGACACCCGGCTGCACAATGGGCGCCTGGACGCCTGGGGTGCCCCGGGGGACGGTTCGGCCTTCCGCCTGACCATCCCGCGTCGCAGCGGCGGCACGGTCGGGGACAGCGTGCCGCTGGAACTGCCGCCCATCTACACCGAGTCCCAACGCCGGCTGCCGTTGGAGTTGGAGAACCCGGAACCAGCGCAGCTCAACGGCGAGGCGCTGCCGGACCGGATCCATGAGCAGTCGTTGTACCAGCCTCGCCCGGATACCACGCAGCCGGAGGTCGAATCCTGATGACGGATCCCCAGCACACCGTGGACCGAGGTCGTCCGGCCCGCACCCGAGGCCCGATGGCCGCGCTCTGTGCCGCACTCGTGGCCGGCCTGCTCTTGCTGAGTGGCTGTGCCCACCTGCCCCAGAGCGGCCCGGTCGGCACCTCGGACCCCTTGCCGGGTGCCGAGAACCAGGTGAACTACTCCTTCACCCCCGCTGGCCCGGCGGAGGATGCCAGCCCGGAGGACGTCATCCGTGGCTTCCTCACCGCGGGGACCGGCACCCAGGACGACTACGCCACTGCCCGTGAGTTCCTCACGGAGGAGGCCGCCGAGGCCTGGAACCCCGAGGCCCGGACTCTGGTCTACAACGAGACACCCACCGTGGTCCCGTCGGCCCAGGACAACCAGTACGAGGTCCAGATCGAGGTCGACTCGGTGGTGGATGAGCGCGGCATCATGAACCGGATGCCGGCCAACACCTCTGAGGCCGTGGGCTTCGCCCTGGCGCAGGAGGACGGCCAGTGGAGGATCGCGGAGGCGCCGGGCGGCACGATGCTGGAATCCGCCCAGTTCCGTGCCCTCTTCGCCTCACATGAGCTGTACTTCTACGACCAGTCCTATTCCTATGCCGTTCCGGATCTGCGGTGGTTCCTCAACCGGTCCGGTTCGGCGGCGGACATCGTGGGTGCCCTGCTGGACGGGCCCGCCCCGTACCTGGACGGCGCCGTGCGGACGGCCTTCCAAGCCGGTTCGGAGCTGTCGCGTCCCTCCGTTCCGGTCGACGCGGGCTCGGCCATGGTCGACCTCACCCAACAGACAGTCGAGAGCGCCGATCCGTTGATGCGGCAGCGGATGCAGCAACAGCTCGAGCTGACACTGGACGGCCTGAACAACGTCTCCAGTGTGGAGATGTCCGTGGATCTGAACCCGCTCGACCTGGGGTCGGTGGCGGACAACTTCGAACCGGCCCAGATCAACCCCGGGGTGGGCTCCACCCAGGTTGCCGTCGCCAACGGAGAACTCGTCTATTTCGAAGGCGACGCCACGGTACCGGTGGGTGGCCTGCAACTGGACATCGATGGCGGGCCGGTGGACCCGGCCATGAGCCTGGACGGCACCCGTTTCGCGTTCCTGAACAGCGACAGGACGCAGATGGTCTCCGCCGGTACGGACGGATCCCAGGAACTCGAGCTGGAGGGAGAGAACCTGACGCGGCCGAGCTTCGACTCGTCCGGTTGGACCTGGACCGTGGACCACGCCAACGGCACCCGCATCATGGCCCTGCAGACCTCTGGCCAGGACGAGGCGCCCCTGGAGATCAGCGCGGAATGGCTCGGCGACCGCACCGTCCAGGCTCTGCGCATCTCCCGCGATGGCACGCGGGCGGCGATCGTGGCCGGGGAGGGGGATTCGTCCCACCTGTACCTCTCCGGCGTCATCCGCGATTCGGAGGGCGTACCCCGGGGACTCGGCTCGCCGGTCCGGATGGAGCCCACGGTGCCCGTCAGCGACGTCAACTGGGTCTCCGACCAGAAGCTGCTGGTGGCCGCCACCAGCAGCACGTCCTCGGTGGAGGCACAGCTCGTCGGACTCGACGGCTCGCTCGACACGCTGCGGCCGCTGCTGGGCATGACCGGTTTCTCCACCGGTCCCGGTGACAATCCGATCTATGCGGAGACGGCTGAGGCGGTGCACACCCTGGCCGGGTCCACGTGGCGGTCCCAGGCCGGCGCCATGGCCCACGACATGGCCTTCCCCGGCTGACTCGGGCCTACCCGGGCGTGTCATGCACAGCGGACCCCGACTGGTGTCCCGGGCATCGGTCCCGAGGAGCAGGCTGGGATCATGAGGATCCCTTCTGGATGTGCCGTTGGACTGGACCGGCTGGTCCATGCCCCGGCGGCGCGTGCACTGGGCCGGTCGGGACGCGAGCTGGCGGGACTGCTGATGCCCAGCCTCTGTGTCCTCTGCGGACGGCAGGACGGGACGGTGTGTCCGGAGTGCGCCCCCGGACTGGTGGCCGAACTGCTTCACCCCTTCCGGGCGGAACAGGACGCGGCCGCCCTGCCGCTCTACCCCCTCTGGCCTGCCCGGACCCCACCTTGGCCGCCGCCGGCCAGGTCACCCGACGGCGTGGTCCTGCCCGCGGCCTCGTCCGGTGACGAAGACCCACCGCCGCCCCGGGGCGGTCCGGAACCGTCCCTGCACCCGGTGCCCGTGGTGGCGGCCGCACGCTACGGGGCGGAGGCCTCGCGGGCGCTCCTGGCTTTCAAGGACCACGGGCGGACGGCCGTGGCCGGGTACCTGCGTCCGGCCGTCCACCGGGCCCTGGCTGCCGCTCCGCGGTTGCTGGATGCACGGGGCCCGTTCACCCTGGTGCCGGTGCCGTCCAGCGCAGCCGGATTCCGCAGCCGGGGCTATGACCCGGTGGAGGAACTGCTGACCGGTGCCCTGCCACCCGGTTGGCAGGTGGCCCCCGGATGGCTGGCGCACCGGAGGAGGCCCCTCGTGGCCGCCTTCCGCCCCCGCAGCAGTCACGCGGGTGCAGGATCGCGGCAGCGGCGCCATCGCGGACGGGACCGGTTCCGGGTCACCCGGCGTTTCTCCGCGGGGGCTCACCGCGATCCCGGACGCAACGTGGTGGTGTTCGACGACGTCATGACCACGGGATCCACCCTCGCGGCCACGTGGCACGCCCTCGAACAGGTGGGAGTCCGGCCGGTGGGCGCGGTGGTGGTGGCCGCGGTGACCGCACCGGGAACGGCACCTGACGAAGGTCTTAACTCGGCGTGAAGAAAGTACTAGGGTGAAGGCAACGGACCCCTCGGGGATCGTCTTCGGCGGCTGGAAGGAGGAGTTCTTCCCGCCGCCGAGGTGCATTAAGGGGCTGGCACGGGGCCGGCCGCACGGTGCACAAACATGTTCGAATAGCCGTCAGGCTCCTAGGAGGACATCATGACCATGGACGTCAGCTACGTTGCCCGCAACGTCTCCCTTCCGGACCGGTTCCGGGACTACGCCCAGGAGAAGTTCAGCAAAATCGAGCAGCTATCCACTCGCGCTCAGGGGCTGGAGATCAAGGTCACCAAGCAGACCAACCACCGTCATTCGGACGAGAAGCTCACCGTGGAGTTGACCGTCCACGGCAAGGGCAAGGTCATTCGCGCGGAGGCCCAGGCTGACGACAAGTTCGCCGCCTTCGATCTTGCCTTCGGCAAGCTCCTGGAGCGGTTGCGGCGCCTCCGAGACCGGCAGAAGGACCGCCATCAGAAGCGGGTCTCGGTGGCGGATGCGACGGCGGCGTTGCCACTGGTCCAACCGGGGCAGTCACTGGTGGAGCAGGTCAAGGCGGACCAGGCCGCGGAGAACCACGCTGCAGAGGAGGAGAGTAGCGAGGCCCCCGTGCAGATCCGCAAGAAGGTCTTCCCCGCCAGGCCCGTCAGCGTTGACGACGCAGTCGATGCCATGGAGCTGGTGGGACACGATTTCTACCTCTTCATCGACGAGTCCACCGGCCGTCCCTCCGCTGTCTACCGCCGCAAGGGCTGGAGCTACGGCGTCATCACTCTCGACGCCGACCATCCTGACGCAGAGGTCCAGGAAGAGGACGTCCACTATCGAGCCGCAACCGTCTGAGTCCCTGGCATCACGCCATGGCCGCCGCCCGCCCGGCCCCTCGGGGCCGGGCGGTCCGGTGCTCGGCTACTCCGAGGCCCGCCGGACGGCGTTGGCCGCCCAGCTGATCCACCAACGACGCCGGCCGGGCCCGCCTGGCGCCCGGAAGTTCAGGTCGACCCTGGACCGGCTCGGCGTGCTCCAGGTGGACTCGGTCAACATCCTCGCGCGGGCCCACTACGTGCCCCTCTTCAGCCGGCTGGGCCCCTATGATCCGGCTCTGCTGGACCGCTTGTCCCACCAGAGGCACCCCCCGTGGACCGAGTACTGGGCCCACGAGGCCTCCCTGGTTCCGGTCAGGTTGCGGCCGGCGCTCGTGGCGGTCCAGCGTCGCACCTGGATGACCGCCACGGGCCTGGACACTCAGATCAGGGATGAGCTGTCGCACCAGATCCTCACCTTGCTCTCGGCTTACCGCCCGCTGACGGCGCGGCAGGTCGAGGGCCGGCTGGGGCACCACGGCGGCCACCAGGGGCACTGGGGCTGGAACTGGTCCGTGGTCAAGCGGGTCCTCGAAGACCTCTTCGCGTCCGGGCAGATCGCCAGTGCCGGCCGCAATCCCCAGTTCGAACGCCGCTTCGTGCCGGCCTCGGCCATCGATCCGGCTTCCGAGGTGCCGGACCGTCACGCGGCGGTCCTGGAGCTGGTGGACACCGCCGCGCGGGCCCTCGGGGTCGCCACCGAGGCCAGCCTCGCCGACTACTACCGGATCACCGTCACGGCCGCCCGCGCCGCAGCGGTGCAACTGCACCACGAGGGCGTGCTGGAACCCGTCCGGCTGCCGGGTCTCCGCGGGACGACCGTGGCGGCGTGGCGCCACGCCGAGGCGGTGACCCCCAGGGCCGCAACGGGCCGGGCCCTGGTCAGCCCCTTCGATCCCCTGGTGTTCCACCGGCCGCGGGTCGAAGCGCTGTTCGGCGTCCGGTACCGCCTGGGGATCTACACCCCCGCTCCGAAACGGACCCGCGGCTATTACTCCCTGTTGTTCCTGCTCGGGGAGCGGCTGGTCGCGCAGGTCGACCTCAAGGCGGACCGTGCCGGCAAGGTACTGATGGTGCGCGGTGCCTGGTCCGAGGATCCGGGAGCAGTACCCGGCGGCCCAGGGAAGGCGAGTGGGTCAGGGGGCCGGGCGGCCGGCGTCGGGCAGGTGGTGGTGGAGCTGGCCGCCGAGCTGGGCGAGCTGGCTCGATGGCTGGGCCTCGAGGACGTGGTGGTGGAGGGGAATGCCGACGGGGACCTGCCAGTGGAACTGCGGCGGACATGGAGGAAGCTCCCAGAGATTAGACCGTAGACTGTCCGGGTATCCCCGTGGCCGCTGGCCGAACCGGGGTACCCGAGCGCAACGCATACCGACGCACCCGGTGCACCGGGGAACAGGGAGTCTAGGCACGTGGCATCATTCATCGAACGAATCCTGAAGACCGGGGACAAGAAGGTCCTCAAGCGCCTGAGGGGATTCGCCGACGCCATCAATGTCCTCGAGGACGAGTTCCGCGAGATGTCCGACGCCGAGCTGCGCGGCGAGACCGACGCGTTCCGTGAGCGGATCGCCGGCGGCGAGTCGCTCGACTCACTGCTGCCCGAGGCCTTCGCGGCTGTCCGCGAGGCGGCCGGACGCACCCTCGGCCAGCGTCACTACGACGTCCAGTTGATGGGCGGTGCGGCCCTGCACCTCGGGAACATCGCCGAGATGAAGACCGGTGAGGGCAAGACCCTCGTGGCCACCGCCCCGGCCTACCTCAACGCCCTCTCCGGTCAGGGCGTCCACGTCATCACGGTCAACGACTACCTCGCCAGCTACCAGTCCGAGCTGATGGGCCGCGTCTTCCGGTTCCTCGGCCTGGAGACCGGCGTGATCGTCGCCAACCAGGATCCCGCCACCCGGCGCGCCCAGTACGCCGCGGACATCACCTACGGCACGAACAACGAGTTCGGCTTCGACTACCTGCGGGACAACATGGCCTGGTCCAAGGACGAACTCGTCCAGCGCGGCCACCACTTCGCCATCGTCGACGAGGTCGACTCCATCCTCATCGACGAGGCCCGCACCCCGCTGATCATCTCCGGTCCGGCCCAGGGTGACGCCTCGCGCTGGTACACCGAGTTCTCCAAGCTGGTGCGCAAGCTGACCCTGGACGAGGACTACGAGGTAGACGAGAAGAAGAAGACCGTCGGCGTACTCGAACCGGGCATCGAGAAGACGGAGGACTGGCTGGGCATCAGCAACCTCTACGAGTCCGCCAACACCCCGCTGATCCAGTACCTGAACAACGCCATCAAGGCCAAGGAGCTGTTCAAGAAGGACAAGGACTACGTCGTGCTGGGCGGCGAGGTCAACATCGTGGACGAGCACACCGGCCGTGTCCTGGCCGGCCGCCGCTACAACGAGGGCATGCACCAGGCCATCGAGGCCAAGGAGGGCGTGCAGATCAAGGCGGAGAACCAGACCTTGGCCACCGTCACCCTGCAGAACTACTTCCGCCTCTACGAGAAGCTGTCCGGCATGACCGGTACCGCCGAGACCGAGGCCGGTGAATTCATGTCCACCTACAAGCTGGGCGTGGTGGTCATTCCCTCCAACAGGTCCATCCAGCGCGCGGACCAGACCGACCTCATCTACAAGAATGAGGTGGCGAAGTTCGACGCGGTGGTCAAGGACATCGCCGAGCGGCACGAGAAGGGCCAGCCCGTGCTGGTGGGCACCACCTCCGTGGAGAAGTCCGAGTACCTCTCCAAGCTGCTGGCCAAGAACGGCGTCCGGCACGAGGTGCTCAACGCCAAGAACCACGCTCGTGAGGCGTCGATCGTGGCTCAGGCCGGTCGCAAGGGTTCCGTCACCGTGGCCACCAACATGGCTGGCCGCGGCACCGACATCATGCTGGGCGGCAACGCTGAGCACAATGCCGTCACCGAGATGCAGAAGCGTGGCGTGGATCCCGTTGAGGACGCCGAACGCTACGAGGAACTGTGGGACGAGGTCCTGGCCGCCGCCCAGGAGGCGGTCAAGAAGGAACACGAGGAGGTCCTCGCGCTTGGCGGGCTCTACGTGCTCGGCACTGAGCGCCACGAGTCCCGGCGCATCGACAACCAGCTGCGCGGCCGTTCCGGCCGTCAGGGTGATCCAGGCGAATCCCGTTTCTACCTCTCGCTGACCGATGACCTGATGCGCCTCTTCAACCCGGGTGCCGCGTCCCGCATCATGAACTCTGCCTCCGTTCCGGATGACATGGCGCTGGAGTCGAAGATGGTGTCTGGCGCCATCCAGAACGCCCAGCAGCAGGTCGAATCGCGCAACACCGAGCAGCGCAAGAACGTCCTGAAATACGACGACGTGATGAACCGCCAGCGTGAGGCCATCTACACGGACCGCCGGCACATCCTGGAGGGGGAGGACCTGCGGTCCAAGATCCAGAACTTCCTCGAGGATGCCGTCTCCACCGTGGTGGATGAGGCCACGGGTGCCGGGCACGCCGGCGACTGGGACCTGGACCAGCTCTGGACGGATCTGAAGCAGATGTACCCGGTGGGCGTCACCGTGGACGAGGTGGTGGAGGAGTCCGGCGGCCTGACGAAGCTCAAGGCCGAGGACCTGAAGCGTGAGCTGGTCTCCGATGCCCGGCTGGCCTATGAGGACCGCGAGAAGGCAATCGGGCCGGACACTCTGCGCGAACTGGAGCGCCGCGTGGTGCTCTCGGTGATCGGCCGGAAGTGGCAGGAGCATCTCTACGAGATGGACTACCTCAAAGAGGGGATCGGGCTGCGCTCCATGGCCCAGCGTGATCCCCTGGTGGAGTACCAGCGCGAGGGCTTCATCCTGTTCGAGGCCATGATGGAGGCCATCCGAGAGGAGTCGATCGGATACCTGTTCAACCTCGAGGTGCAGACCGCTCCGGCACCGACCTCGTTGCCCGGTGTCCAGGACGCCCGGTCCACGACGATGACGCCGGTCCTGAACGTCAAGGGCCTCGACGCGCCTCGCCAGCCGTCCACCCTACGATTCTCCGCGCCGTCGGACTCCGGTGAGGTCACCACGCAGGTGCGCCGAACCGAAGGGGCGAGCAACGTTCAGACGTCTGCAGGGGCCGCTGATGAGGCTGGCCAGAAAGACTCCGGTAACGGAGCCGACGGGGCGAAGGACGCTCCGCGCAGTGCCAAGAAATCCAAGAAGAGCCGCCGCTAACCGAGTTCCAGCGCCGTGACCTTCCACCGGTTGCGGTGCTTCTCGATGCGCAAGGCCATGGCCCGGGCGCGGTCCGGCATTTGGACAGTGGCACTGGCCTCATAGGCATCCTGGCCCAGTCGGCAGGCCCGAGCCCCGAGGGCCTTGGGTGCCGCGGAGGGACCATCGCTCCGGGTGGCCCGGATTCGTTGGGCCAGGTCGGCCCGGCGGATCATCTTCTGGTAGGTGGCCAGGTCGAGCCATGCGGACAGCTGACGTGCCGACCGAAGACCGAGTTCGGCCTCCACACAGGCCAAGGCCACGATCCGCGCCAGGGACCGGACATGGCGTTCTTCCTCGCGCCGGTGCTCTGCCTGTGCACGCTCGGTCATCGTGGTCTCGTCGAGTGGACGCTGCCGGGGCGCCCATGCCGGGTGCTGCTGACTCCGCGTTTCACGGGAGGCCAGGCCCAGGCCGGAGCCGGCCACGGAGTCCAGGGGCGGCAGGGTGGCGGGAACGGCGGTCACGGTCAGGGCCGGAGTCTGCTCCGGGGTCTGTTCTGCTGCCGTGGTCAAGGTCGTCATGGTTCCTCCGGTTGTGCTGGAATCGAGCGTGTTCGGGGTTCGGTGGGGGCTTCGGTCGGGATGCGGTGCGGGGTGCCGACTAGTTCAGGGGCGGTGCCGTGAGGACGGTGCCGGGGATGAGTACATCGGCGTCGCTGCCGATGACGGTGCGGTTGTGGTCATGCCACTGGCGCCATCGGCCGTCCACTTCCAGGTCGGTGGCAGTGGGACCCAGTTCATGCGCTGCGATGTCCCACAGGCAATCACCCCGGCGTACCGTGACGGTCTTGACGTCGTCCGTGGCGGACTGGCCCGAGCGCGGTGCACCGGGAGCGGACGGTACCGGGGCCGAGGGTTTCCACGTGGGTGTCGGAAGGGGCTGTTCGTCCGGCAGGGATGCCGAGGCGGCCGAGAGCCAACCCGGGTGTGGGAGGGCGGTGGGCGTGTACACCGAGGCCGCCCGCGCTGTGGAAACGTGGGCCGCCGGGAGCGGCTCGACGGTGGACCCCGGCGTGGCCCAGGCCCCCGGCGCCAGCAGCAGGTTGACTCCCAGGACTGACGCCGCCACCCGGCGGAGGAAGGCGGGGGAGAGTGTGCCGCCGCAGCGTATGAGGCGGAGCGACCTGGTCCGGTGACCCAGTGCCACCAAGGCGGTGCCCAGCACAGCCAGGAACCACCATGCGGCCACGACGGCGCCCGCTCCGGCACACAGGGAGGCCACCAGCCGCTCGACGAGGGGCAGGCCGGCGCTGGGAGCGGCCCCTCCCAGCCCGGTTGCGCCGAACCACCACAGCAACGGTCCGGCCACGGTGCACAGCAGGGTCAGGACCAGGTCCTCGCCCCGGAGTGCCGGGCGGCGGTTCTCAGACGATGCACTCACAGTGTGCCCCTTCAGCCACGCGGGCGCCGGACGCCCGTCGTTCTTCCTTGATGGACTAAGGCAACAATAGTTGGCTTGCGATGTCAATAGGGTGCTGCAATGAACGTTTGATGACGTTTGATGCGATTTGAGCTTCACAGATGCTGAGGCGGCGCCAGGTCCTGGACCGCGCCCCACGGTGGCCCGTTCACCCCGGAGACGGGTGAGGCCGGTTCCCCCGTCTAGGCTGGAGAGATGAGATGGGATGGGCTGTTTGCCGATCTGGAGGCCCAGCTGGCCCAGGGACACTGGCAGGACACCGAGGCCGAGGCGGCCGAGATGACGCGCGGCGAGCGATCCTCGATCGCCCTGATCGATCGATTGCGCGGGGCGGTGGGGACGCCGCTGGCGCTTCTGCTGGCGGACGGAGAACGGCTGGAGTTGAGCCTCTCCACAGTGGGGTCCACCTGGATCGGCGGCACGGACCGGAGCGGGAGCCTGGTGGTGAACCTCGCTGCCGTGGCGGCCGTCGACAGCCCCCTGGCCGTGGTGGCCCAGGAACCGTCCCCCGGGCGGCGGCGGCTGGGCATCGGCTCCCTGTACCGGTCGTTGTCCCGGGCCCGCGTGGCTCTCGTGGTCACCGGCCGGGACGGGCGGCTACTCGGGGAGGGGACCATCGACCGGGTGGGGCTGGACCACCTCGACCTGGCGGTCCACCCGCGGGACGAACAGCGGCGCGGGCGCAATGTCCGCGGGCTCAGGGTGATCCCCTTCGACGCCATCCACCTGGTGCGTTCGGCTCAGGCGTCCTCCGTCTGAGGTGCACCGGCCTTCCGGGCCTCGGCCTTGGCGGCCTGCTGCACGTAGAGGTCCTCGATGTACTCGTCGAGCTTGACCTGCTCCACCCGCCACTGGCCCCGGCCGCCGATCTGGATGGCCGGCAGCTCCCCACTGCGCACCAGCGCACGTGCCTGCGCCATGGAGACCTGGAGCTCCTCGGCGACATCGGTCAGGGTCAGGAAGCGCGGCATTGGTCCTCCGGGTCGAGAGCGGGCATCGGTCACCTCCATTCTTCCACGGTCGCCTTCCGTGCAGGGGTTGTCCACAGCAGCGGTTCTGTGCGCTCTGTTCACCCCGTGTTGTCCACACCCCGGCAGCGGAGGCGCCGGGCTTGGCTAAGGTGGTCGGGGACGTCAGCGGCGAATGGGGCTGCTGAACCGGAGAGGGAGGACGCCCGTGGAGGGGACGAACACGGCGGAGGCTCCGCGGCTCACGCGGCCGGGATGGAAGGACCCCCGGCTGCTGGCCGGGCTCCTGCTGGTGCTGTTGTCGGTGGCCGGGATCGTGGCACTGGTGCAGTCACTGGACCGATCAGAGGGCTACTGGGCCGCCGGGCAGGACCTGGTTCCGGGCAACGTCGTCGAGGCCGAACAGTTGACGGTGGTGCAGGCCCGGTTGGGAGACGCGGCCGACGACTACCTCCGAGCGGACGAACCGTTCCCGGGGGACAGCGCGGTGGTGGGCACGGTGCGCCAGGGTGAACTGCTCCCGGCCGGTGCCGTGGCCGTGGTGGACCCACAGTCCCGGCAGGCTGTGTCCCTGACGGTGGCCGACCCGCTCCCCGAGGGAACGGCCTCCGGGTCCCGGGTGGACGTGTGGATCGCAGCCAAGGACGGCAATCAGGGCTTCAGCGAACCGCAACTGGTTGCCCCGTCGGCCGAACTGGCCGAGATCACGGAGGCCACCGGATCGTTCGGCTCCACGGGCGGGATGAACGTGCAGATCCTCGTGGGTCCGGAGCAGCTGCCACAGGTCCTGGACGCCAAGGGCAATGGTGCGCGCATCAGCGTGGTCCCGTCGCTCGCTGGACAGTAGGAGTGCACATGCGCAAGGTCTCGGTGGCCACCACCATCATGCCCGGCTTCGACCACGTCTCCGGACTCGAGCGACTGCGTGGGCCCGTCACGGTGATCCGCCGCTGCGAGAGTCTCGCCGAACTGATCTCGATGGCCCGCACGGGTCTGGCGGACGTCGTTCTCGTGGCCGGAGACACCGATCAACTCACCTTGACGTTCATGGAATCCCTGGGTGACGGGAGTGCGGGTTCCCGGACCGCCGCGGTGGTGGCACTCAGTGAGGTGGCCGCTGAACGCGACCGCCTCTCCGGTCTCGGTATCCCGGTGGCCTCCCCGGATCTGGACCCGGAAGAGCTGGCCGTGCTGCTGGCCGACGCGGCTTCCCAGGACCAGCAACGCCAGCGCGCCGCGGCCGGACCCGGGGCGCGCGGCCGTGGGCGCCGGGCAGCCCAGAACGGCGCTGACGACCTGACCGAGTCAGAGCAGACGACGCCGGCTCGCCCGGCCGACGACGAGGTGCGCACCCCTGGCCCGGGAGCCGATCACGCTCAGGCTCTGTCCTTCTCCGTCACGGGGGCTGGCGCCATCCGGGTCGGCGCAGAACCGGCTAGCGCAGAGCGGGATGGAGCAGACCGGGGCGACGCCTGCCCGGCCGTGCCGGGCGTTCTGGCGCCGGACCCCGGCGATGATCCGGCCATGGAAGCCCCATCCGATCGACGCGGCGAGCCGGAGCCCCTGGTCCCCGGGGAAGTTGCCACCGAGCCCGCGGCACCGCCCCGGGTGACTGCCGTCTGGGGACCCGCTGGGAGCCCGGGCCGCACCACGGTGGCAGTCAACCTCGCGGTGGAGCTGGCCCTCGCCGGACGCAGGACCCTGCTGATCGATCTGGACACCTATGCGGCCTCCGCGGGCATCCACCTGGGCCTGTTAGACGAATCCGCGGGCATCGCCCAAGCGTGCCGGACCGCCGACCAGGGAGGGATCTCCCCGGAGGGGGTCGGACGAGCAGCGCTCCGGGCTCGGGTGGCCGGGACCACCCTCCAGGTACTCACGGGACTGACCCGTGCGGACCGGTGGCCGGAACTGCGCCGCGCCGCCCTGGACGGCGTGCTGTCGGCGGCAGCAGCCGGCTGGGACGAGGTCGTGCTGGACTGTGGGTTCTGCCTGGAGGAGGACGAGGAACTGAGTTTCGACATCCCCGCTCCACAGCGCAACGCGGCCACGTTGGCCGGGTTGGCCGCCGCGGACCGCATCCTGGCCGTCGGCACCGGCGACCCGGTGGGGCTGCCCCGGCTCATCCACGGCTTGGACGAGCTGGGCCTGCACGTGGACACCATGGAGCGAAGCCGGGTCGAGGTGGTCGTCAACCAGGTCCGGACGGATGCCTCCGGGGTGGCCCCACAATCGCAGATCACCGGCGTCCTCGACCGGTTCGGCGGTTCATGGACCGTCGGAGGGTTCTTACCCTGGGACCGCCGGGCCTTGGACCGTGCGCTGCTCGGCGGGCAGGTGCTGGCCGAGGCCGCACCGAAGTCGGCCCTGCGCCGCGCCGTGGCCCGGCTGGCCGGCACGGCTGCCGGAAGCCACCAGACGGGACCCGCCACGGCCGCCGTCGGACACGGTCTGCGGACGTTGCTGCGGCGCAGCTGAGCCCCCGCGTCGCTCCGCAGCGGGCACACGTCGTTCACGCTTTGACCTGCGGGCCGTTAGGCTCGCCCTAGTGGACCAAGGACGTTCCACTCATCCGGTTGCACCCGGCCCAGGCCCGGTTCCTCCGGTATAGCTGCAGCGATGGAAGAGGACACCCCCCAGATGTCGTCGTCAACCCCTTTGTGGACCGATCAACAGGCCGCCGGCACCCCGGACGCCCCCCTCGGTCTCGAACACCTCGCCCGCGCGTACTTCGAGCACGTCTCGGAGGCGGACCTGGCCGAGCTGGACCCACCCACGCGTGAGAGGCTCGTCGCCACGCACGTGGAGATGGCCGCCGGGCGTGGCACCAACGAAGCGGTCGTGAGGGTGACCCCCAGCCGGCCCCACGGCTTCGTCCAGATCGTGCATGCGGACATGCCCTACCTCGTGGACTCCGTCACGAGTGAGCTGACCCGCCAGGGGCACGCGATCCGCATGGTCGCCCACCCGACCGTGATCACCCATCGGGCCAAGGACACCGGGACGCTGACCGCCGTCCACCGCGTCCCCACCCAGCAGGGCACCGCCAGCGGTGACACCACGGCAGCGCTCGCCGACCTCGGCCCCCTGGTCGCCGGTGATGGCGAACGCACCGGCGTAGAGTCCTGGATCGGCGTGCAGACCGTCGGCCCGTTGGACGATGAGGAGGCCGCCCGGCTCGAGAAGGGACTCGGCCACGCATTGGCGGACGTGCGCGCGGCCATCGCCGATGCTGACCGCATGCGCGCGGCTGCCTTCACCGCCGCCCGCACTCTGACGCACGATGCCCCGACGAACGTGCAGGGCGTGCGCGAGAGCAGCGAGCTGCTGAACTGGATGGAGGACGGCCACTTCACGTTCACCGGCTACCGCGAGTACGTGCTGCACAGTGGGGACAACGGCCAGGTCCTGGTCCCGGTGGAGGACACCGGCCTGGGTATCCTGCGCCGACGGCCCACCACGCCGCCGGCTCCCCTGTCCATCGCCGGTCGCAACCAGATCGAGCGACCCATCCCGCTGATCATCACCAAGGCGAACTCGCGTTCCCGGGTGCAGCGTTCTGCCTACATGGACTATGTGGCCGTGAAGACCTACGACCGTGACGGCAAGGTCACGGGTGAACGCCGGTTCGTGGGGTTGTGGGACCCCAAGGCGTACTCGGTGTCACTCGAAGACATCCCGCTGGTGCGGGAGAAGGCAGCCGAGGTGCTGCACCGGTCCGGGTTCCCTCGGGACTCCCACTCCGGTGCCGAACTCCAGCAGATCCTCGAGACCTACCCGCGTGACGAACTGTTCCAGGTGGGCGTGGATGAGTTGTGGGAGACCTGTCGGCAGATCCTGCAGCTGCAGGAACGCCGCCGCACCAGGCTGTTCCTGCGGCCGGACACCTACGGCCGTTTCATGAACGCCCTCGTCTTCCTGCCCCGCGACCGCTACAACACGGATGTGCGCGGCCGTATCCAGGACGTGCTCCTGGAAGCCCTGGGCGGGGAGTCCCTGGACTTCCAGGTCAGGCTCACCGAATCCGTGCTGGCACGCCTGTACTTCCGCATCCGGCTGCCGCGCGAGCGCGAACGCGCCGCACCGGTGGACGCCAAGGACCTCGAGAACCGGCTGGTCCGGGCCGTCCGGTCCTGGAAGGAGGGGGTGGACGAACAGGCGGTCGAGGCGTTCGGCGCCGATTCCGGCGTGGACGCCGCCCGATTGTGGGACGAGGCCTTTCCGCCCGCCTACCGGGTGGCCTACGAGATCGACAACGCCCTCGAGGACATCGGCCGGTTCAATGGCCTTCCGGGGGAGGGGGCGCCCGTGGTGCACGTCGTCCCCGAACACCAGGACGAGCGCTCACGGATCGCCGAGGAACGGGTCACAGACCTCACGATCGGCCGGATGAAGGTCTATTCGGACCGGCCACGCACGCTCACCGAGATCCTGCCCGTGCTGCAGAACCTCGGCCTGTCCGTGCTGGACGAACGGCCCTTCGAGGTGGAACCGGCGGACGGACGCAAGTTCTACCTCTATGACTTCGGGCTGGGCTACCCGGTGGGCACCGAATCTGAGGCCACCGCCGGGCTGCTCGAGGACGCGGTCGTCGCCGCCACCACCGGCGTCTCCGAGTCCGACGCCCTGGATCGCCTCGTCCTCGCCCACGGCCTGGACTCCCGAACCGTGAGCGTCCTGCGTGCCTACGCGAAGTACCTGCGGCTGCTCGGGATGCAGAACTCCTTCGACTTCATGGCGGACGCGCTCCTGGCCCACGAGACCGTGACGCGGGCCCTGGTCGACTACTTCTTCACCCGCTTCGATCCCACGACCCCCTCGGCCACAGACGACGACGGCCCGGATGCCGGCGAGACCCGGCGCCAGAGTCTGGAGCGGGTCCGTGAACGGGCCGAAGAGGCGCTGGAGGACGTCGTCACCCTGGACGCCGAACGCGTGCTGCGAGGCTTCCTGACCGTCATGCAGGCCACTCAGCGCACCAACTTCTTCCAAGGGCATCGGCGCCTGAGCTTCAAGATCGCGACCTCGGAGATCGACTTCGCCCCGCAGCCCCGGCCCGCACGGGAGATCTGGGTGTACGACCCGGAGGTCGAAGGCGTGCACCTGCGGTTCGGCCCCATCGCCCGCGGCGGTCTGCGCTGGTCGGACCGCCGGGAGGATTTCCGCACCGAGGTCCTTGGACTCGTCAAGGCACAGCAGGTCAAGAACGCTGTCATCGTCCCCACCGGGGCCAAAGGCGGATTCTTCGCCAAGCGCCTGCCGGACCCGGCCGTGGACCGCGGTGCCTGGGTGGAGGCGGGCCGGGAGGCCTACCGGACCTTCATCCGCGGGCTGCTGGACATCACCGACCAGCAGTCGCGCAGCACCGACGGAACCGGGATGGTCTTCTCCACCCGGGAGCGGATCGTGCGCTATGACGAGGACGACGCCTACCTCGTCGTGGCGGCGGACAAGGGCACGGCATCCTTCTCCGACACCGCCAACGCCATCTCCGCCGAGTACGGGCACTGGCTGGGCGACGCATTCGCCTCCGGCGGTTCGGTGGGCTACGACCACAAGGCGATGGGCATCACCGCCCGGGGCGCCTGGGAGTCGGTCAAGAGCCACTTCGCGTCCCTCGGCCGGGACACCCAGACCGAGGACTTCACCGTCGTGGGGATCGGGGACATGTCCGGCGACGTGTTCGGCAACGGCATGCTGCTGTCCGAGCACATCCGGCTGGTGGCCGCCTTCAATCACCTGCACATCTTCCTGGATCCGCATCCGGATCCGGCCGTGTCCTTCGCCGAGCGCAGGCGGCTGTTCGAGCTGCCCCGGTCCTCGTGGTCCGACTACGACGCGTCGCTGCTCAGCGAGGGCGGTGGCGTGTATGACCGCAATGCCAAATCGGTCCCGGTGAGCCCCCAGGTCCAGGAACTGCTCGATCTGCCCTTGGGCACTACCGAGTTGAGGCCCAACGACCTGCTCCAGGCCATCCTGAAGGCTTCCGTGGACCTGCTGTACAACGGCGGCATCGGCACCTACGTCAAGGGGGAGTCCGAAGTCCACGCCGAGGTCGGGGACCGGGCCAACAATGCGATCCGCATCAACGGCAGTGAATTGCGTGCGGCCGTCGTGGGGGAGGGCGGCAACCTCGGTTTCACCCAGCGGGGCAGGATCGAGGCCAACCTGTCCGGGGTGCTGATCAACACGGACGCGATCGACAATTCGGCCGGCGTGGACTGTTCCGACCACGAAGTCAACATCAAGATCATGGTGGACCAGCTGGTCTCCACCGGGGCGCTGGACGCAGACGACCGGTCCGGCCTGCTGGAGTCCATGACGGATGAGGTCGCCGAACTGGTCCTGAAGACGAACGTCGACCAGAACACCCTGTTGCGCAATGATTCCCAGAAGGTGTCCGAATGGTTGCCGAGTTTCGAGCGGCACATCCAGTGGCTGGTCGAGAACGCGGACCTGAACCGTGAGCTGGAGGACCTGCCCAGTGACGACGAGCTGGGAGAACGCCTCGAGCAGGGCCAGTCCCTGGCCACGCCGGAGCTGGCGGTGCTGGTGGCCTACGCGAAGACGAACCTGTCCGACCAGTTGCTGGACTCGGACCTGCCGGACGATCCCTGGTATGACCGCACCCTGGACGCCTACTTCCCCTCCGCTCTACGTGGCCGCTATGCCGAGCGGATCCAGCAGCATCCGCTGCGCCGGGAGATCATCGCCACCGTCGTGGCCAACGACGTGGTCAACACCGGCGGCACCACCTTCGTGTTCCGGGCCATGGAGGAGACGGGGGCGGATGCCGCGACCGTGGTCGCCGCCTACTCGGCGATGAAGGAGATCTACGGGTACGGCGACTACTTCGAGTCGCTCCGGGCGCTGCCCGCCAGCGTGGACGGCGAGGTCAAAGCACGCGTCTACCTCGATGCCCGCAGGCTCCTCGACCGGGCGGTGCGCTGGCTCGTCAACCACCGGGCGGAGGGCGAGGGCATCGGCGCAGTCGTCGAGTACTACGCCGCCCCCCTTCAGGCCCTCGTCGAGGACCTGCCCCAGCTGGTGCAGGGCCAGGACGCCGAGCGCTTCGCCGAATGGCGGGACGCCTCCCTGGAAGCTGGTCTGCCCTCAGAGCTGGCCCGCCGGCGATCCATCCTGTTCGAGTCCTTCGGTCTGCTGGACGTGGTCCGCCTGGCCCGGCAGACCGGACGGGAACCGCGGCACGTGGCGGACGTCTACTTCCGTCTCTACGACCGGTTCGACGCCGAGGAGATGCTCAATCTCATCACGGACCTGCCCCGGAGCGGGCGCTGGAAGGCGCTGGCGCGAGCCGCCCTGAGGGATGACCTGTACGCCCTGATCCTCAACGTCACCACCGACGTCCTGGCCGGTGGGACCGAGGCGGACACGGACGACGGATCCCGCCTGGTCGAGGCCTGGGAGGAGGAGAACGCCACCCGGCTGGAGAGGGCCGAACGCTTCCTCGAGGAGATCCGCGAGTCGGGGTCGGACGATCTGGCCTCGCTCTCCGTGGCGTTGCGCCAACTGCGATCGGTGACGGCCCAGTAGAACTGTCCCATGGCCTTGTTCACCGACCCCCTCCACGACGACCCCGACCTGGCGGAGGGCGATGTCGACTGGCTGCACATGGTGGTCGGTGAGTGGCAGCTCATCGCGGACCTGGACTTCGCGGACCTGGTGCTGTGGTATCCGGTCGCGGGCTCGGAGGCCACCGGCCGCGGCTTCGTGGCCCTGGCCCAGGCCCGGCCCTTCACCTCACAGACCTCCCTGCACCGGGACATCGTGGGCAGCCGGGTCCGGACCGACCTGAAGTCCCTGGTGGACCAGGCTTGGACCACCGGCGAGCCGACGGCCACGGCGCCCTCGGTGCACGGTCCGGACAGCTCCATGAGGGTGGCGGTGTGGCCCGTGGTCCGCCACCACCGGAGCATCGGGGTGGTCACTGTCCACCAGAACCTCACGGGCCAGCGCACGCCGTCCCGGCTCGAGTTGGTCTACCGGGAAAGCGCCACACAACTGCTGACCATGCTGTCCCGCGGCCAGTGGCCGGAGACGGACGACGCCGTCAGCGGCTCTCACCGGGGTTCGCCCCGGGTCGGAGACGGTGTTCTGCGCCTGACCGCCGAGGGACTGGTGGACTTCGCGACGCCGAACGCCGTCTCGGCCTTCCGCCGGCTGGGGGAGACCGAGCCCCTGGAGGGGCGGTCCCTGGCGAGGATCGTCACGGACCTCCAGGATGAACGCCGGCCCGTGGACGAGTCCCTGCCGTTGGTTCTGACGGGCAAGGCCGCAGCCCGCGCCGAGCTGGACGTCCGCTCGGTCAACCTCACCCTGCACACGGTGCCGCTGCGCGATGAGGCAGGACGTTTCGGGGCGCTAGTGCTCCTGCGGGACGTCACGGAGTTGCGCCGGCGGGAGCAGCAGCTCATCGGCAAGGACGCCACCATCCGGGAGATCCACCATCGCGTGAAGAACAATCTCCAGACCGTGGGGTCCCTGCTGCGGATGCAGTCGCGGCGGATGCACTCAGAGGAGGCGAAGAAGGGCCTGGAGCAGGCCATGCGCCGCGTGGACACCATCGCCCTCGTCCACGAGACGCTGTCCCGAGGCCTGGACCAACAGGTGGACATGGACTCCCTGCTGGGGCGCCAGTTCCGGCTCGCCGTGGAGGTGGCCGGCGACGGACGGGAGATCAGCACGGAATTCCGAGGCGGTTTCGGCCAGTTGCCCTCCGACCTTGCGACCCCCTTGGCCCTGGTGATCAATGAACTCGCCATGAACGCGGTGGAACACGGGATCGGGCCGAAGGGTGGCCATGTGGGGCTCTCGGCTCGCCGGACGCAGACACCCTCTGGCGAGCGACTGGAGGTCCGCCTCTGGGACAGCGGAATGGAGGGGGCGGGAGGCCCTGATCAGGTGTCCGACGTCGGCAGCGAACCCGGGCGGGCCGCCGGCGGTTCGGCGATGGACACCGGAGCCGATCCCCGGAACGCCCGAGGTGGGTCAGCCGGCGTCGTTCCGGCACCGGGGCAGAGCCCCGGGCTCGGCCTTCACATCGTCCGCACGCTGGTGGCGGGGGACCTGCGGGGCACCATCGACTGGATGGCGCTGGAGTCCGGCGGCACCGAGGTGGTCATCCAGGCGCCGGTCCCGGAGCACTGATGGAGTGCCGAGGGATTTGACGGGACACGTCACAGGCCCTGACCCCACGGGGTCAGGGCCTGTAACGTGTCTGTGGTGTTCGCAGGGTTCCCGGTCTGGCTTCAGGCTTAGGAGGCGCGGCGCGCGCGGGCGGCCCGGCGCTTGAGGGCGCGGCGCTCATCCTCGCTCATGCCGCCCCAGACGCCGGAGTCCTGTCCGGACTCGATGGCCCACTGCAGGCACGTGTCGACCACTTCACAGGTGCGGCAGACAGCCTTGGCCTCTTCGATCTGGAGCAGGGCCGGACCCGTGTTCCCCACCGGGAAGAAAAGTTCCGGGTCCTTGTCCAGGCACGCTGCCCGGCTACGCCAATCCATGCTGATCGTTCACTCCTTCGCTGCCGGGCACACGGGTGGCCCCGGCAATACTGTCTCGGGTCATCGGACGGTAGTCCTCATGCGGGGGCTGATCTGCAGCATCCTGTCGACGGCAACAAAAAAGGGCCGTTGCGACGACCCCCGCTGAACTTCGTGAAATATCTTTTCATGTCGAATACGAGTAAACAAGAGGCCCAGCAGGTTAACTTGCGGTTATCATGCGATGTTGATCACAGCGCGGAGCCGGTGCCGTAGACTATTCCGGCCCGCCGTCACCACTGTCAAGGGTGCGGCCATCAGCCCGCAGAGCAACAGAAAGCCGGATGCCGTGCCCACGCCAGAACACCAGGCCAACCTCCGGTCATCCTCCCCTCAAGATCGCGCGCACCGGCCGCCGGCGGTGGTGACACTGACCGCGCTGTTACTCCTCCAGGCCCTCGCGGTCCTCGGTGTCGCCGTGGTGTACGCCCTCGAGATCGGCAGCGGCGTGTTGAACCTGGGCGCGCAGATCTTCCTGGTGGTCCTGATCGCGGCCGCGGGATTCTGGATCGGTGCTGCCGGCCTGAGCCTGTGGGCCGGCAGGGCTTGGGTCCGGGCCGCCGTGGTGGTGATCGAGCTGTTCGCCGTGATCCTGTCCGTCAGCTTCTTCTCCGCCGGGAACGTGGCGACCGGACTGCTCTTCCTCGTGCCGGCCGCTGGGATCCTGTTCTTGATGTTCAGCCGCCAGGTCGCCGAGCATCTGGCGGGCCTCCACCGCTGAAGAGCGGTCAGGGCCGAAACATACGGGCCTGGCACCGTCCGAGGACGGGGCCAGGCCCGGGAGTCTGTGCACAGGGTGGCCGCTGGTGCGGCCGGTGGTCATGTCAGTTCACGGCACCCGTGTACTTCTCGCCCGGACCCTTGCCCGGTGCATCCGGGAAGGGCGAGGCCTCGCGGAACGCCAACTGCAGCGAACGCAGTCCGTCGCGCAAGGGGCCGGCGTGCTGGCTGCCGATCTCCGGGGCAGCGGACGTGACCAGGCCGGCCAGCGCGGTGATCAGCTTGCGTGCCTCATCCAGGTCGATCAGTTCCTCGGCGTTCGGCGTGTCAGCCAAGCCGACCTTCACCGCAGAGGCGGTCATGAGGTGCACGGCGGCGGTGTTGATGAGTTCCACGGCCGGGACCTCATGGATCTCCCGCACCCGATCGTTGACGGGATCGTCCGAGGGGGAGGGATTCTGCTGTTCGTCATTCATGCTGGTAAGCTTGTCACAGACCGGCTGGTCCCGTGTCCCATTCCACTGTAGTACGTGTGTGAGATGGGTGACGAGATCAGCCATCGAAGTGGAGGCCATCTCCCACCCGCGTCAGCAGCACGTCCGCCACGGCGGACCGAGTTGCCGGGTCACCGGTCGGACGGCCCCGGAAGGGGACCAGTCGGCCGATGGGTCGGCGGATACGTCCGTCGGCCAGGCCTCCGTCTGCGTTGAGCACGGAGGCCTTAGTTGTCTCTCGATCAGCGCAGGGAGCCGCACCGGGATGGCGGCCCCGCATCCACAGCGTCCAGAAACAGGAGTTGCAAGATTAGCGAGCCAAGAATCAACGAACGGATCCGCGTGCCCGAGGTGCGCCTGGTCGGCCCCCAGGGCGAACAGGTGGGAATTGTGCGCATCGAGGATGCGTTGCGTCTAGCCGCCGAGGCCGATCTGGACCTCGTTGAAGTGGCCCCCACGGCCAAGCCGCCGGTCTGCAAGCTCATGGACTTCGGCAAGTGGAAGTACGAGGCCGCTGTCAAGGCCCGTGAGGCCCGGAAGAACCAGACCAACACGATCCTCAAGGAAGTCCGCTTCCGCCTGAAGATCGACAAGCACGACTATGAGACCAAGACCGGTCATGCCCGCAAGTTCCTCACCGCTGGGGACAAGGTCAAGGCCATGATCCAGTTCCGTGGACGTGAGCAGCAGCGTCCCGAGCTGGGCATCCGCCTGCTCCAGAAGTTCGCCGAGGACGTGGCCGACGTCGGCATGGTCGAGTCGAGTCCGCGCCAGGACGGCCGCAACATGGTCATGGTGATCGGTCCGCTGAAGAACAAGTCAGAGGCCCGTGCTGAGGCCCGCAAGCACCAGGAGCCGAAGCAGGAACGCGTCGGTTCCCGCCGTGACGTGGCGGCTCGTGAGGCGAAGGAGAAGGTCGCCGAGGACACCTCCTCGGCACCGCTGTCCAGCACGATGTCGGATGCCATGCCGGAAGAGCTGAAGAAGCTGGCCCAGGCCGGTACGGAGGTTCCGGCTGCGGAAGCTCCGGAGGCTCCGGTGGAGAAGCCGGCCGAGAAGCCTGCAGACCAGCAGGCTGCTCCGGCCAAGGAGGCTCCGGCAGACAAGCCGGCTCCGGTCAAGGAGGCTCCGGCAGACAAGCCGGCTCCGGCCAAGGCAGCTCCGGCCGCCAGGCCGGCGACCGCCAAGCCTGCCGCCGCCAAGCCTGCCGCCGCCAAGCCTGCCGCCGCCAAGCCTGCCGCCGCCAAGCCTGCGGCAGCGCCGAAGCCCGCGGTGGCCAAACCTGCCGCTGCTCCCAAGCCTGCGGCGGCCAAGCCCGCCGCGAAACCGGCATCGGCTCCCAAGCCGGGCATGCCGAAGCCGTCTGCGGCACCCAAGCCCGGTGCAGCGCCGAGGCCCGGCCCCAAGCCGGGCGGAAGCAAGTAGACCAGCACCACCCTTTCGTCACCGGCTTCAGACCGGTACGGACCAGATCGGCCCCACCTCCGGGAGGGTCCACGTAGCACTGTCCGCCCCACGGGCGGACGGCCAACATGAAGGAGAACGGCAGCCATGCCGAAGATGAAGACCCACAGCGGAGCCAAGAAGCGCTTCCGCGTGACCGGTTCCGGCAAGCTGATGCGTCAGCAGGCCAACCGCCGCCACTACCTGGAGCACAAGCCCTCCACGCTGACCCGCCGTCTGGCCTCCGACCAGTTGGTCTCCAAGGCCAACGTCAAGACCATCAAGCGGATGCTGGGCATCTGACATTTCCCCGTGGCCTTCTCGGCCGCACACAGCTAGCCGCCGCGACTGACGAAGTACGCGGTGGGCATCGATTCGAAGGAGTACGCACGTGGCACGTGTGAAGCGGGCAGTCAACGCCCACAAGAAGCGCCGGGTGGTCTTGGACCGCGCGGCCGGTTACCGCGGACAGCGTTCCCGCCTTTACCGCAAGGCCAAGGAACAGCTGCTGCACTCGTATGTCTACAACTACCAGCACCGCAAGAAGCGCAAGGGTGACTTCCGCCGGCTGTGGATCACCCGCATCAACGCGGCCTCCCGCGCCAACGGAATGACCTACAACCGCTTCATGCAGGGCCTCAAGCTGGCTGGCATCGAGGTGGACCGCCGCATGCTCGCGGAGCTGGCCGTGTCCGACTCTGCGGCGTTCGCCGCCCTGGTGACGGCCTCCCGCGCGGCCCTGCCGGCAGACGTCAACGCCCCGGCAGCCGCGAAGTAAGTACGCGCACCCGGTGACGGTGGCGGCACAGGATCGCCACCGAACTCGGAACACCATGAACGAGCGCCCCGATCAGGACGTGATGACCAACCCCCGGGCAGACCGGGTCCGGAAGGTCGCACGCCTGGCGGGGCGCTCGTCGCGTTCCCGGGACGGCCTGTTCCTCGCCGAGGGGCCGCAGTCATCCCGGGAGGCGCTGCGGGCGCACCTGGGAATGCTGGGCCCTCGTCCAGACCACAACGCCGGCCCCGCCCATGGCGCCGGCCGTCAGCCCCCTCGTCCGGAGGGCTACACCCAGTGGATTCCGGGCCGGGTCGTGGAGTCCGTCTACCTCTCCACTCGGGTGGCAGATCGTGACCCGGAGCTGGCGGAACTGGTCCGCCGTGCCGTCGAGCGGGACGTGACGGTGCGGTGGGTGACCGACGAGGTCCTGGATGCGATGGCCGATGCCGTCACCGGGCAGGGCATCATCACCGTCTGTCACATCCCGGACACCGGAGCCGCCACCGTCCTCGCTGCGCTTCCGGAACCACGGCTGGCCGCCGTCCTGTGCCGAATCCAGGACCCCGGCAATGCGGGGACCATCCTGCGGGCGGCCGATGCCTCGGGGGCCGGCGCGGTGGTGCTGACGGCAGGTTCCGTGGACGTGTTCAATCCCAAGGTGGTGCGCTCCACCGCCGGCTCGCTGTTCCACGTACCGGTCGTGACCGGAGTGGAGGCCGCCACTGCCGTGGGCTCGCTTCGCGACCGTGGCCTGGCGGTGCTGGCAGCGGACGGCTACGGGTCCGTGGTGCTGGACCGGCCGCCGTCGGGCCTGCTGACCAGTCCGACGGCCTGGTTGTTCGGCAACGAGGCCCAGGGCCTGTCCGCCGATGAGCTGGCCCTGGCCTCCGAGAGGGTGGCGGTCCCGTTGTACGGTCGGGCCGAATCACTCAACGTGGCCACGGCAGCCACCGTCTGCCTCTATGCCTCGGCCATGGCGCAGCACGCGCCCGGCGGCACCCCTGCCTGAGGTGATCCGGGCCGGAATCACCGCTGCAGTCGCCACCACGAGAAGACGAAGGGCGCCCCCTCCATGAGGGGGCGCCCTTCGCGGTCGGGGAGGTCGGGGATTGAGATTGGTTGGCGTACCCGGGTGATCAGGCCGTCGTGCGGTCTCGCCGGCCGGTGATGGCCTGCCAGATGAACGCAACGATGACGCCACCGATGATGGCAAAGACCCAGGTCCAGAAGTCGAAGAAGCCTTCGTTGAGGTCGAGGTTGAACAGGGCGCCGCCGATCCAGCCACCCAAGACGGCGCCGATGATGCCGGTGATCAGGGCACCGAACCAGCCACCTCCCTGCTTGCCCGGAAGGATGAGCCGGGCGATGGCACCTGCTACGAGGCCCATGATGATCCAGCTGATGATGCTCATGTTGTCTACCCCTTCATGCTCGTGAAGCAATACGGATACGGATAGTGTCCGTCCACGGCGCGCTCCCGGTCCACGGTTGATGGACGGCCAGGAACTGCGCCTGAGCGCAACATAGCAAGCCGGAGCGGAATTCTCAGGTGTTGCGGGACCGGAGCAGGACCACGGAGAGCAGGAATCCGACGACGGCCAAGGCCGCTCCGGCGCCTGCCGGCACCTGCAGGCCGAGACCGGCCTGGATCACGCCGGCACCCACCCAGGCACCCATGGCATTGGCGAGATTGAGGGCCGAATGGTTGAGTGCCCCGGACAATTGGGGTGCCTGCGGCGCGGCGTCGACGAGCAGGACCTGCAGGGACGGGACCAGAGCCGAGGCGGCCATGGCGGCGGCCAGCAGTGGCACCAGCGAGAGGATCCACCATTCAGCGGTGAGGCTGAAGCAGGCCAGCGCCACTGCCACGATGGCGAGCATCCCCTGCAGGGTCCGCCGTGCCGAGCGGTCGGACAGGGTGCCGCCGACCAGGGTGCCGACCACCATGCCGACGCCGTAGAGGCCCATGATGACCGGCACCAGCTGCGGGGGCATTCCACCGACGTCCGTGAAGACGGGAGCGATGTAGGTGTAGAGGGCGAACATGCCCGCGAAGCCAATGATGCCGACCACGATCGCCCTCCAGAGCGCCGGAGATCTCAGGGCCGTGAGTTCACTGCGCACGGAGGCGCCGGCCGGAGCCGGGACGCGGGGGACCAGCCAGGCCACGGCGGCCAGGGTGGCGGCGCCGAAGAGGCCCGTGACGATGAACATCCACCGCCATCCGGAGTTCTGGCCCAACCAGGTGGCCAACGGGACCCCGATGAGGTTCGCGACGGACAATCCCGCCATGACCCAGGCGATGGCCTGACCGCGACGGGCCGGTCCGGCCAAGTGGGCGGCCGCCAGGGCAGCAGCCGAGAAGTACGCGCCGTGGGGCAGGCCGGAGATGAACCGGGCCACGAGCATGGTGGTGAAGTCCGGGGCGAACAGGCTGGCAGCGTGGCCGATGACGAACAGTGCCATCAGCCACAGGGCGGAGGCACGCCGGTCGATCCGGGCCATGCCGGCGGCCAGCAGCGGTGCCCCGATGACCACGCCGAGGGCATAAGCGGAGATGAGGATGCCGCCGGCGGGCAGGTCGACGCCCAGGTCTGCGACCGCCTCGGGGAGCAGGCCCATGATGGCGAACTCGGTGGTGCCGATCGCGAAGCCGCCGAGGGCCAGCGCGAGGATGCCCGGCAGGATGGCGCGACGGCCAGGCGGGTCGGAGCGCGAAGCGGACGATGAGGCAGATGACGAGGAAGGCGAGGCGGGAGATGGCGTGGATGGTGAGGTGGAGGGTGGGTCGTCGGCAGTGTTCGGCACTGATCCAGACTACGGTCCCCACGCTCCCACGACGCGCTTTCCGGGCGATCCCCACCGGTGGAGATCGCCCGGAAGGCGCAGGGGGAGGTGGGTAGGCTCGGGGGATGAGCGACATCACCCCGGAGACCCCGGCCGTGCCCTTCCAGGTGACGGATCCGGATGCGGAGTCCCGTCCCGTCTCCCGAACGCCCCGGCCGGTCGTGGGAGCTGCCGTCATGGATCAGGAGATGGCCCCGACGGTGCTGCTGGCCGCCCGGCGAAGCGCACCGGAGGCCCTGGCGGGTCTGTGGGAGTTCCCGGGCGGCAAGGTGGAGCCGGGGGAGGACGCCCGCGCCGCGCTGGTCCGGGAGGTGCGCGAAGAGCTCGGGGTCCACATCCGGCTGGACCGCGAGGTGACCGCCGACCATCCGGAGGGTTGGCTGCTGGGCAACGGGGCCAGGATGCGGGTGTTCACCGCGGTGATCATCGAGGGCGACCCCCAGCCGCTGGAGGACCACGACCTGCTCGAGTGGCGTGCCCTCGACCGGGCTGCGCTGCAGGAATTGGACTGGATTCCGGCGGACCGGCCCATCGTGGATGCGCTGGTGGAGCTCGTGCGCCCCCAGGGCTGAGACTCTAGAACAGCGCGAGTTGCGGGGCGGGAACCGGCTGGGCAGGGACCGTGGTCCCGGTCGGGGGCCGGTGGTCATCCGCTCCGGGGCGATGGGCCGCCGGGCTCGGTCCGTCCCCGTCCGGGCGGGTGATGCGGTGGGCCCCCTCGTGGTGCAGGCCGTGACGCCGGGCTGCGGCGGAGGCTCGGCGTCCGAGTGCCTTGCGGTAGGAGGCGGGCGCATAAGAGCTGCGGCCGTAGAGCTGGCGGTATCCGTCCAGCAGGTCCGGGTGGTCCTCCTCGATCCACTGCAGATACCACTGCCGAGCCCCGGGCCGCAGGTGCAGGGCCCCGGCCAGGACGGACTGGGCGCCGGCACCGGCCAGCGCGGTCATGAGGTCCTCCAGCTGGCGGTCGGAATCTGTGAGCCAGGGCAGCAGGGGCATGGCCATGACCGTGACCTGGGCGCCGGCCGAGGACAGCCTCTCGATGAGCTTGAGCCGTGCAGCCGGGGTGGGGGTGCCCGGCTCGACCCGGTGGGCGAGGCCCGCGTCCAGCATGGCCAGGGAGACGGAGACCTGTACCGGCACCTGGCGAGAGGCCGAGGCCAGCAGGTCCAGGTCCCGCCCCAGGAGGGTGCCCTTGGTCAGGATGGAGAAGGGGGTGCCCGCATCCGCCAGGGCCGTGATGATGCCGGGCATGAGCCGGTACCGGCCCTCGGCCCGCTGATAGGGGTCCGTGTTGGTGCCCAAGGCCACCAGCTCGCGATTCCAGCTGGGGCGTGCCAACTCCCGCCGGAGGATCTCGGGGGTGTTCACCTTGACGACGATCTGCTGATCGAAATCGGCGCCCGCGTTGAAGTCCAGATACTCGTGGGTGTTGCGCGCGTAGCAGTACCGGCATGCATGGGTGCAGCCCCGGTAGGGATTGACGGTCCAGCGGAAGGGCATGGGGGAGGAGTCCGGGACCTTGTTCAGGGCCGACTTGGCCACGACCTCGTGGAAGGTGGTGTCCGCGAACTCCGGCGTGGTGATGGAACGCTGCAGACCGGAGAGCGGGAGCAGAGCGGCCGGTGCGGCTGGAGTGCCGCCGTCGCCCTGCTCGTTCCCGTCGCCGGCCTGCAGAGTCTGCGCTTCCCATCGCATGCCTCGATTAGAACACATGTACTAACAGTGGTGCAAGGGGGCGCTACGCTGAAGCCATGACCGGTCCAGCCCCCGCCATCGCAGCCCACCACGGCACAGGGCTCGCGCCCCTTCTGCTCACCGGCTTCGAGCCCTTCGCGGGGGATGGGCACAACCCCTCGTGGCCCGCGGCGCAGGAGGCGGCCCGTCGCCTCCGGGACCGCGGCGTCGAAGCGGTCGCCGTGAGGCTGCCCTGTTCCTTCGCCGGATCCACCGAGGCCCTGGAGCGGGCACTGGCCGAGCACCGCCCCGGGACCGTCATCGCCTGCGGCCTGGCTGGCGGCCGGACGCGGGTGGCCGTGGAGAGGGTGGCCGTCAACCTTCAGGATGCCCGCATCCCGGACAACGCCGGGGCCCAGCCGGCAGGGCGGGCCGTGGACGACGCCGGCCCCGCCGCCTATTTCTCCACCCTGCCGGTCAAGCGCATCGTCGCCGCGCTGCGCGAGGCTGAGATCCCGGCAGAGCTGTCCCTGAGCGCGGGCAGCTTCGTCTGCAACCACCTCTTCTACACACTGATGGCCCGGGCTGAAACCAGTTCAGTGCGAACCGCCGGGTTCATCCACGTGCCATGGGACGAGAACGCGCCGCGAAGAACAGCACGGGCGGGAGCCCGCGCCGATGACAGGGCCCGTCCGGAACCATGGCCGACCCTGCCGGGCACCCGGCTGGCCGAGGCGCTCATGATCGCCGCGCTGGAAGCGGCCCGGCCGGAGTCGGACCTCGATGAGCCAGAAGGCTCGCTGTACTGACGAAAGCTCGCGGACGGGCGGTGAGCCGCCGCCTCCGGCAGGGAGCCCATACCTGCTACATCCAGGTGACGCCGTGTTCCTCGAACTCGCGCCAGCGGGCCTGCATCATCCGTGTCAGGAGCTCGCGGGGCAAGGGATCGCCGTGGGAGATCTTCACGGATCCCTTGCCGGTCTCGACATCGGAGAGCTCATCGTCGAAGGCCTCGCGGATGCTGGGGGTGAAGACCACGTTGGAGTGGCGCTGATGACCGCTGACGATGAACAGGATCGTCCCGCTCGGGTGCAGGAAGGCCGGGGTGCCCCATTTCAGTGCCTCGGTGACCTCGGGCGTCGCGGACCGGGTCAACGCCCGCAACTCCTCAAGTCTGCCCCGCAGCTGTTCGGGGGCGGAATCGATGTACTCGTCGACGGTGCTCGGCTTGGACTCGGTGCTCATGTCCCCAGGCTAGGCCGGGTCCGCTCCTGCCTGTCGAGGGCCGGGTGAACGCCCCGCTGCCTGGACGGCCAGGAGTCCGGCGATGGTGAAGGCCAGCGTGGCGGCGAGGACCAGCAGAATCGGTGCCGTCCAGCCTTCGGTGGCGGTGTGGAGCCAGCCGGCGAACGGCGGGGCGATCGTGGCGGCCAGGTAGCCGCCGGTCTGGACGAAGGCCGATCCGGAGGCTGCCTCTGAATCGTTGCGGGCCATTCGGGCGATGATCGAGAAGATGGCTGTGAAGCCGCCCCCCTGCGCCACGCCACCGGTGAGTGCCCACAGTACGTAGGCATCGGGCGCCAGCAGCAGGCCGATGGGCAGGGACAGCCACAGCACCGCGACCACGGCCATGGGAACCCAGGGCCTGGAACGGGCTGCCATCATCGGAACTCCGAGGGCTCCCACGATGGCGGCGACCTGGAACAGGGACGCGATGGCACCGGACCCCGCCGTGTCCAGACCCTGGGTCTCCATGAGGATCGTAGGCAACCAGGTCGTGGTCGTGAAGTAGCCGGCTGACTGGCCGCTGAAGGTGATGACCAGCAACCACATGACACGGCGGAACTGCGGTGTGGTCCGGTCACCGGCGGTGCTCCGGTCGCTCGGAGCCACCTCCCCGGATGCCGGACCGGTCTCGGGGGCGTCGGGCTGCTCGGTGGCGGCATCCCGCAGCCGCCGCCGGACCAGTGCCAGCCAATAGGCCATCCCGACGACGGCGAGCACTCCCCACAGCGCGAGGGCCCAGCGCCACCCCACGGCGGCGGCCAGCGGGCCGGTCCCGAGCAGGGTGGCCATCGCGCCGAGGTTCATTCCCGCCGAGTACAGCCCGGTGGCGAGAGACACCCGGTCCCAGGGCACCTCGCGGCGGATGATGACGGGCACCACGATGTTCCCCAACGTCAGGGACAGGCCGATCACCACGGTGCCGGCCAGGACCATCCATGCCGGGCCGGCAGACCGCAGCACGGTGCCGGCCAGCACTCCCGCCAGGCAGGCGAACACCGTGGACTCGGCACCGAGGCGTCCGATGGTCCGGGTGGCCAAGGGCGTTGCCAGGGCGAAGAGCAGGATCGGCAGCCCGGTCAGCAGGCCGGCCCCGGCGGCGTTCAGGCCGGTCCCGGCCTGAATCTCCCCGAGGATCGCGGTGGGCGCGATGATCGGTGACCGGAGATTGAGGGCCAACACGACAATACCGACGATGATCCACGGCAGGATCGGGCTGGTGACAGGAGGGCGGCGCGAGGTGTCTCCCAACGGAGAGCGGACAAGGGAACAACAAGAACAAGATCAAGAACAAGATCAAGATCAAGATCAAGAACAAGAACCGGACCGAATCCGGAACGTGTTGATCCTAGTCAACGGACGGCGACGCCGGCCCCACCAGCACGCTCAGGCGCTCAGGCGCTTGGGACGGAACGGGGGAGCGGGGCAAGACGACGGGGTGGCCGGTGTCCTGGTCGGCGGCTTCCGTGGAATAGAAGGGCCGTCAGTGGTGGTTGTCCCTGACGTACGCGCCTGCTTCTGCCAACGTGAGGAACTTCGACAATTGTCTGTGCCCCTGAGCATTCTTGATCTGGTCTCCATTTCAGAGGGGTCCACTGCCCGGAACGGCATCGCCGCCTCGATGGATTCGGCCCGCACCGCTGATCAGCTGGGCTTTCACCGGATCTGGTTCGCGGAGCACCACAACACTCCCAATCTGGCGTCCAGCGCCACCGCACTGCTGATTTCCCAGGCCGCCTCGGTCACCGAACGGATTCGGCTGGGCTCCGGCGGAGTCATGCTGCCCAACCATGCCCCGCTGATGGTGGCCGAACAGTATGGGACCCTGGCCAACATCCACGGGGACCGGATCGACCTGGGCCTGGGGCGTGCTCCGGGAACGGACATGATGACCGCCCAGGCCTTGAGCCGTTCCTCGGCCGAGCCGCAGGCCTTCGCCCAGAGCATCTACGATCTGCAGGGCTGGTTCAGCGAGACCGGGACCGCCCACAGCGTGCCCATCATGTCCGCCGTGTCCGCGGGGACCGAGGTGCCCATCTGGGTCCTCGGATCGACCGTCAACGGGGCGTCCATCGCCGGCCAGCTGGGTCTGCCGTTCTCCCTGGCCTCGCACTTCGCCCCCGACCAGCTCGATCAGGCCATCCAGGTGTACCGGGACTCCTTCACGGCCGATGCACCCACCGCTCAGATCAACGAGCCCTACGTCATGGCGGGCATCAACGTGATGGTGGCCCCCACCGACCAGGAGGCAGCACGTGAACACACGGTGATCGAGCAGATGTTCCTCGACATCCAGCGCGGGCAGCGCCGCAAGCTCCAGCCGCCCGTGGACCCGGACACCCTTGCCGGTCCTGGTGGTGAGGAGAACCCGATGCTGCGGATCAAGGCCGTTGGCGCCCCCTCGATGGTGAAGGCCCAGCTGGAGGAATTCGTGGAGCGTACCGGCGCCGATGAGCTCATCACCGTCACCTACGCCTTTGACCCTGCCGTGCGGGACCGCTCCCTGGAACTGCTGGCCGAAACCTGGCTCTGAGTCCCACAGGACTCGACGGGCAGGCACCGGCCGACCAGCCGGCTACCGCCGCCGTGGCCACCGGACCGGGCGCTCGCGGTAGCCGCCGGCCACCAGGCCTGCCTGGCGTTCGAAAAGGTTGCGGGAGGCCGGATCACCGGTACGCAGTAAGGACCAGCCGGCCGCGGTGAAGTACAGCACCAGGAACGGCAGCCCCAGGCACCACGCGTACTGGGTGGCGTGCCGGGACTCGTGTTCCAGCAGCCGGGCCGTCGGAGTCGTGTGGGGCCGGAACAGGACCATGTTGCCGACGGTGAAGGCGCCGCCGTCGGGAAAGGCCCACCGGTAGCCGAAGGCAAGGATCAGGCCGTCCGGGCCATACTGGATCCGGCAACCCGAGGCCAGGGCCAGCACCAGTCCGAGGGGCGTGGTCAGGTTCGCGGCGTTCCACAGCTGGCGGAACCGCAGGCGGAGGGGCATGGGCCCATTCTGCCCGGACAGGCCGAGGCGTCGTCGGTATGCCGTGCCCTCCCTCCGGCCATTAGACTGGCCAAGGCCTTCCGCCGGGTGCGGGTGGCCACACCCAAGGTCAAAACCGTAGAGCTACGTTTTTTACATTCGCAACCTCAGAACATGAAGGTCGTTGCCCACCATGACGGAAACCCCCCAGTCGGACCCCAACGGGCCGGAGATCTCCCCGGCCGACGAGACCGCGGTGCACGCCGCCGTCGAGCGGGCCCTGGCGGCCTTTGCCGCCGCCGCCGACCTCGATGAACTCAAGGCGGCACGTCTGGCCCACACGGGGGAGAAGGCGCCGCTGACGCTGGCGAACCGGGGGATCGGCAAGCTGGTCAAGGACCAGAAGGCCGTGGCCGGCAAGCTCATGGGCGGGGCCCGCAAGTCCATGGAACGGGCGCTCGCTGCCCGCACCGAGGTCCTCGAGGCCGAGCACGCCGCCCGCATGCTCGTCGAGGAGACCGTGGACGTCACCACGGCCGTGCGCCGCCGGCGTGTGGGTGCCCGCCACCCGCTCTCCGTGCTGCAGGAGCGCGTCTCGGACATCTTCATCGGCATGGGCTGGGAGATCGCCGAGGGACCCGAGCTCGAGTCGGAGTGGTACAACTTCGATGCGCTGAACTTCAAGCCGGACCACCCGGCGCGCGAGATGCAGGACACCTTCTTCGTGGACCCGGCCGAGTCACACCTCCTGCTGCGGACGCAGACCTCGCCCGTGCAGATGCGCGCCATGCTCGAGCGTGGCGTCCCCGTGTACGTGCTCTCGCCCGGCCGCACCTTCCGCACGGATGAGCTGGACGCCACCCACACCCCGGTCTTCCACCAGTTCGAGGGTCTGGCGGTTGACAGGGGACTGACCATGGCGGACCTGCGCGGCACCCTGGAGTACTTCGCCCGCCAGATGTTCGGCCCCGAGGCCACGATCCGGCTGCGCTCCAACTTCTTCCCCTTCACCGAGCCCAGCGCGGAGATGGACATCTGGCACCCCGGCGCCAAGGGCGGTCCGCAGTGGATCGAATGGGGCGGCTGCGGCATGGTGCACCCGAATGTGCTGCGTGCCGCCGGACTGGACCCGGAGGTCTACTCCGGGTTCGCCTTCGGCATGGGCGTGGAACGCACCCTGATGTTCCGCAATGAGGTCCTCGACATGCGAGACATGATCGAGGGCGACGTCCGCTTCTCCCAGCACTTCGGAATGGAGATCTGATCACCCGTGCGCATCCCGCTGTCATGGCTACGTGAATATGTCCCGGTCCCGGCGGACGCGACCGCCGAGGACGTCATGGCCGACCTGGTGAGGGTCGGCTTCGAGGAGGAGGACGTCCACCGTCCCCTGGACGAGCTCTCCGGCCCCCTCGTGGTCGGCGAGGTCCTGGAGATGGTCCCCGAGCCGCAGAAGAACGGCAAGACCATCAACTGGTGCCAGGTCCGCGTGGTGCCCGAGGGCCAGGAACAGACTCTCTCCGGCGAGGGCATCGACCCGTCCGGAGTGCAGGGCATCGTCTGCGGCGCCCACAACTTCCAGGTGGGGGACAAGGTCGTCGTCACCCTGCCCGGCTCCGTGCTCCCCGGTGACTTCCGCATCACGCCGCGTCAGACCTATGGCCACCTTTCCGCCGGGATGATCGCCTCGGCGCGCGAGCTGGGCCTGGGTGAGGACCACGACGGCATCATCGTGCTGTCCTCCCTCGGCTTCTCGCCCGAGAACGGCAATGACCCGGAGCCCGGCACGGACGTGTACGACCTCCTGCACCTGCGGGACGAGGCCGCCGAGATCAACGTGACCGCGGACCGCAGCTACGCCTTCTCCGTCCGTGGCGTGGTCCGTGAGTACGCGCACGCCACCGGGCTGCCCTTCACCGATCCGGCTTCCCTGGTCACGGCTCCCGAGCCGAACGGCCAGGGGCACCCGGTGCGTCTGGAGGACGAGCGTCCCATCTACGGCGTCCCCGGCTGCGACCGCTTCGTGACACGCACCGTCACCGGCATCGACCCGAGCCGTCCCACCCCGCCGTGGATGGCCCAGCGTCTGCGCCTGGCCGGCATGCGGTCCATCTCCCTGTCCGTGGACATCTCCAACTACGTCATGTGGGAACTCGGTCAGCCGCTGCACTTCTATGACGCGGCGAAGCTGCAGGGCCCGATCGTGGTCCGCCGCGCCGCCGAGGGCGAGACGCTGACCACCCTGGACGGCAAGTCGCGGACGCTCTCCGCCGAGGACCTGCTCATCACCGACGACCGTGGACCGATCGGCCTGGCCGGCGTCATGGGCGGCGGCGAGACCGAGGTGTCCGATTCCACCACCACGATCGTCATCGAGTCCGCGCACTTCGACCCCGTGTCCATGGGCCGCACCCGCCGCCGCCACCGCCTGCCCTCCGAGGCCTCCAAGCGCAACGAGCGCGGCGTGGACTGGGAGATCGCGGACGAGGCGGCCGAACGCGCCGTCCAGCTGCTCGTCCAGCTGGCCGGCGGCACCGCTGACGCGGGGATCACCGAAGTGGGCACCCGTCCGGAGCCGAACGTCATCGAGCTGCCGGCTTCCTACCCGGGGGCCCGCATGGGCATCGAGTACACCGAGGAACAGATAGAGACGACCCTGCGGGACCTGGGCGCTACGGTCGAGCGCGGCACGGAACCGGACGCGGGACGTCCCGACGCCGGCCCGTCCGGGACGGTCTTCACGGTCACCGCCCCGACCTGGCGCCACGATCTGGAGATCCGGGATGACCTGGTCGAGGAGATCGCGCGTCTGATCGGGTACGACCAGATCCCGTCCACCCTCCCGGTGGCCCCTCCGGGGCGCGGGCTGACCCGGGAACAGGCAGCCCGGCGCCGGGTGGTCCAGGGCCTGGCCGACGCAGGCCTGACCGAGGTGCTGGCCTACCCCTTCGTGTCCGAGGCGCAGAACCGCTTCTTCGGCTCCGCCACCGAGGACACGGGCGCCGCGCAGAGGATGGTGCACCTGGCCAACCCGATCTCCGCCGAGTTCGGGTACTTGCGCACCTCCCTGTTGCCCGGGCTGCTGGACATCGCCCGCCGCAATCACTCCCGTGGATTCCGGGATCTGGCCCTCTATGAGTCGGGTCTGGTCTTCCTGCCCGGTGAGCAGTTGGGCTCGGCCACGATCCCGCCGCTGGGCGCCCGCCCCGCGGACGAGGTGCTGGCGGACCTGGAGGCCGGCATCCCGGACCAGCCGCGGCACCTGGCCGCCGTCCTCACCGGACACGACTCCGCACCCGGCACCGGCCACCAGCCCCGTACGTACGACTGGCAGGACGCCCTCGGTGCCGCCCTGGACGCAGCGGCGATCCTCGGCGTAGACCTGCAGGTCGCCCAGGGATCCCATCAGGCCTTCCACCCGGGCCGCACCGCCGTGCTGCGGTTGGCCGGTTCTGTTGATTCCGCCGGCGCCCTCATCGGGGTTGCCGGAGAGCTGCTGCCGTCCTGGCTCGAGGACACCGACCTGCCCGCCCGCACCGTGGCCATGGAGCTCGACCTGGACGCCTTGATCGCCGCAGCAGCCGACGTGGTGGTGGCCCGGCCGATGTCCACCTTCCCACTCACCAGCCAGGACGTGGCCCTCGTGGTCGCGGACGACGTGGTGGCGGGAGATGTCCTGGAGACCCTGCGCGAGGGGGCGGGGGAGCTGCTCGAGGACGTCAGGCTCTTCGACGTCTACTCCGGGCAGGGTGTGGAGGACGGTCACCAGTCGCTGGCCTTCTCGCTGCGCTTCCGTGCCCCGGACCGGACCCTGACCGCGGACGAGGCCTCCGCGGCCCGAACGGCCGCCACCGAACTGGCCGCCCGTCGCCACGGAGCCGTGCAGCGCTAGCGTGTATTCGGCCACCAGGCCGGGGACTCCGCCGGCAGGGCAGTCAGGGAAAGTAGGGACCATGGGCACAGGTGACGGGCCGGCGTCGGACCCGGGATGGCACGTGGTGGTCACTGGTCCCCGGACCGGTGACCAGCGCCGTGAGGCCCTCGACTTCCTTGCCGTGTCCCTGGGGCACCGGCCGGGGACCTTCGAGGTCATCCACCGCTGTTCCCACTGTGGATCCGAGGATCACGGCCAGCCGGAGCTGCGTCACAGCCGGTTGGCCCGGCGCCGTCGGGGCCCGGACGCCCTCGCACCGGGGGACCTGGCCGCGCCGCTGCCGGCGGTGAGCTTCAGCCGGGCCGGAGGATGGCTCGCCACCGCCTGGATCGGGGTCCCGGACACGGTGGCGGGCTGGCGGATCGGGGTCGACCTCGAGCAGGCCGGGTCCGCGGCCTTCGCCGAGCCCTCTGAACTGGCCGGCGTCGGCTTCTCTGAGGAGGAGGAGCGGCTGCTCGGTGCCCTGGAGGAGCGCGTGCGCCCGGGAACCCGCGGCCTGCTGTGGTGCGCCAAGGAAGGCCTTGCCAAAGCCCATGGCACCGGTTTCACCGGCGACCCGGCAGACGTGGCGGTCACACTGCCCGGGACCCTGGAGCTGGCGGTGCCGGACCGGCCCGGTTCCGTCATCGTCCCAGACCGTGACTGGCCAGGGGGGTCCGCCCCCGATCACCTGCTCGGCGCTGTCGTGCTCCTGCCACCCGCCGGGGACCGGCCTCCGTCCGGGCCCGAACTCCAAGGAACTCCCGCGGCGTCAGCGTGACGTGGGGAAGGCCGGCAGCGCGGGCTCGCACAGCCAGGGCCGCATGACCGCACGTGCGTGACCGGCCGGGTGTCCGGCCGCCTCGGCCTGGCGATCGGCGTGGTCCAGGAACATCCCTGTGTCCACGGAGGAGTGCCGGTGCTCAGCCACCCAGGAGCGGATCAGGTCCGTGAACACCTCGTCGCCCACGGCCCGGTTGAGGGCGAACAGGGTCAGGGCACCGCGCTTGTAGATGCGGTCGTCGAACATCAGCTCGGGCCCCGGGTCCGCCACCACCAGGTCCTTGGCCTTCAGCGCCAGTCCTCGCCAGGCGGTGCGGGCCAGCGAGGTCATCGTGCCATGCCCCGACTCCGCGCCCCACAGCCACTCGCTGTAGCAGGCGAACCCCTCGTGCAACCAGATGTCCTGCCACCGGCGCAGGGTCAGCGCGTTGCCGAACCACTGGTGCGCCAGTTCGTGGGCCACCAGCCGCTCGGCGGCCCAGGAACCCGTCAGGTGATTCGCCCCGAAGATGGACAGGGACGCCGCCTCCAGCGGGATCTCCAGCACGTCGTCCGTCACCACGGCCGTGTACCGGTCGAAGGGGTAGGGGCCGAAGTGCCAGCTGAAGCACGCCATCATCTCGGTCTGTCGCCCCAGGGCCTCCAGGGCGCGGTCCTGCAGGGCCGGCGAGACCGCCAGGAACACGGGAGCCGGCTCGTTCTCGGCCAGGCCCGCGGGGGCCCTCTCGCCGTGGATCTCGCCCTCGTACCGGCTCTGGTCCTCCTGGCCGTCGCCGCCCTCCGGGGCATGGCCGGGCCGCCATTGCCCGTCCGTTCCCGGCAGCAGGTCCTGCACCAGGCCCTGCACCCGCTGCCGGAAGGAGACGGTGGAGCGGTGGCGCCCGGTCGGGTGTTCCGGCACGGCGACCAGTTGGTACCGGCCGATCTGCAGGGTGACCAGGTAGGTGGGGGCCGGGTCACGCAGCTCCCAGGTCCACTCCTCACGGGAGGACCGGCGGCGGTGACCGGTGGGCAGGCCGTTGCAGACCGGCAGGTAGCCGGCGTCCGTGGCCACGGTGAAGTGGTAGGTGGACTTCACGGACGGGTGGTCAACGCACGGGAACCAGGTGGCTGCGCCATTGGGCTGGCCCGCCACCAGCACCCCGTCGTCCAGTTCTTCCCAGCCGATCTCACCCCAGGGCCCGTTCAGCATCTTCGGCACCCCGGCGTAGGTGACCTCGAGGGTCAGGGGGGCCCCGGCGTCGAGCCTGGTGGCCAGGTCGACGACCAGCCGGCCCCGGCGCACAGCGGACTTGGCGACCTTCACGGTACGGCCCTCCGAGGCAGCGGTGACCTTGCTGACCGAGAGCTCATGCAGATCGAGCTCGATCCGCTTGGCCGGCCGCAGGACGGTCCCCTCGAGGCGGGCCTTCCCGGCGATCCGATTGGCCGCCAGCTTGACCTCCAACTGCAGGTCGTAGTGGCCCACCGTGAAGTCCGGCGTCCCCGATCCAGGGATGTACGGATCGGGCAGAACCGGGGTTTCCACACTCACGGGCGGTTGTGCTCCTCAGGGTCTTCGGCCGCAGTCGCGGCTGTTGTCTCAGCGTCTCGCTCGGAGGATCGCCTTTCGGCGGCCCTCTCGGCTGCCTTCTCGGCCTTCTCCTCGAGCCGTTCCAGTCTAGTGATGGCCGCAGCGCGGCCCTTCACCTTCGGTCCCTTCCACGGCGCCACCGGGTTGCCGGCCCACCAGGAGTGGCCCGGGACCATCTCACCGCGCATGATGAGCGAACCCGCGCCCACCGTGGCGCCGTCGTCGATGGAGGCCGCCGGAAGGATCACGGAGTTCGGACCGAGGGTCGAACCCTCGCCCAGCTGCACGGTATCCAGGGACATGACGCGGTCATGGAACAGGTGGGTCTGGACCACACAGCCCCTGTTCACGGTCGAGGAGTGGCCCAGGGTCACCAGGTCGGCCTCGGGCAGCCAGTAGGACTCGCACCACACGCCGTGGCCGATCCGGGCTCCGAGGGCGCGCAGCCACCAGACGAGGGAGGGAGTGCCGGAGGCGATCCGCCCGAACCACGGGGCGGAGACCACCTCGATAAAGTTGTCCACCACCTCGTTGCGCCAGATGAAGGAGCTCCAGAGGGGATGCTCGCCGGCCTTGATCCGGCCGACGAGGACCTTCTTGGCCAGGACGGAGGAGCCGGCCGCCAACGCGCCGGCGGCCATGAGCACCACTCCGCCGAGCAGGACCGCGAGCCACCAGCCCCCGGCCCCGGCGCCGTCAGCTGCCCCGCCGCCCACTTGGGCGAGCCCGTTGAGTGCCACCACCACGGCCACGGCGATGACCACGGAGCACCAGACGGCCAGCAGGCGCAGGCACTCCCAGGCGCTGCGCACCAGCTTGAGCCGTGCCGGCGGATCATAAGTCAGGGCGTCGTCCGCCTCGACCTCGGTCCGGCGAAGACGCACGGGAGGTGACCCCAGCCAGGAGGAGCCCGCCTTGGTCTTCTTCGGGGTGGCGGACAGCACGGCCACGAGGGCGTTCTTGGAGAGCTTGCGTCCGGCCGCGACCATACCGGAGTTGCCGACGAAGGACTTCTTGCCGACCTTCGCCTGCCCCACGTACATCCAGCCGCGCTGCAGCTCATAGGAGCCGATCATGGTGTCATCGGCCAGGAAGGCACCATCGCCGATCTGGGTCAGGGCCGGCTGCAGGATGACGGTGGATGCCTCCACGTTGGCACCGACCTCGGCCCCCAGCCAGCGCAACCACACCGGGGTGAACCGGGAGGCGTACAGCGGGAAGAGCAGGTCACGGGCGGTGTCCAGGACACGTTCCGTGGCCCACAGTTGCCAGCCGATGCGGGAGCGGACGGCGTGGTAGCCCTCGGCGACGCCGAGGGACAGCAGCCGCACGGACACCACGGTGAAGAGCATGTTCGCGCCGAACCACACGGCGGCGATCAGGGGGCTGGCGGCCAACAGCCGCCAGGCGGAGCCGAGCACGGTCTCGGGAGCAGCGCCGGCCCCGCCGGACTCCCAGTCCGGCCACCAGGTCAGGGACCACAGGCCTACGAGGGCGGCTGCCAAAGCCGCGGCGACTGGCAGCAGGGCCAGGGCACCGGAGCCGATGGTGGACAGCACGAGCCATCCGGTGGCGCGCGGCGGGTCGATGTTCGGGCCGTCGTACTTGGCCTTGCCGAGACGCTGGGCGGGGGAACCGACGTACTCGAGGCCGTCCTTGGCCTTCCCGGTCACCGTGGAGCCGGGCTGGATGACGGTCCCCGTGCCGATGACGGCGCCGGGCATCAGCGTGGAGCGGGAACCGACCACGGCGTCCTCGCCGACAGTGATGGCGCCGATGTGCACCACGTCACCGTCGATCCAGTAACCGGACAGGTCGACCTCGGGCTCGACGGAGCCGCCGGAGCCGAGGTCCAACAGCCCCGTGATGGGCGGGACCGAGTGCAGGTCCACGTGCTTGCCGATCCGGGCACCGAGCAGCCGGGCGTAGGTGGGGACCCACAGGGCGCCGCCCAGGGACACCGGGTCCACGAGGTCGGAGATGTGCTGCGCCAGCCACAGGCGTAGATGGACCTTGCCGGACCGCGGATAGGAGCCGGGTTGGATCCCGCGCAGCAGCAGCCGGGCCGCCACCACGGAGAGGGCCATGCGGCCCGGCGGGGACACGAACACGAGCCAGCCGGCCAGCACCCACCACCAGGAGACGGTCGGAGCGCCGGGCAGGACACCCCAGGCCGCGGCCAGGTTGGACCCGGCGGCCAGGTAGACGACCCAGCGCAGGGCCACGAGGATGACCAGGGGGATGCCCATCAGCGTCTGGAATACCTGGGCCTTGCGGGCGGTACGGGCCACCGGGCGCGGCTCCACGGGCTCAGCAGGTTCCACCGGCCTGCCGTCATTGCCGGTGACGGCCTCGAGCAGGGCTCCGGCACGGGGGTGGGCGTAGACGTCCCGCACGGTGACGGAGGGGTAGCGGGTGCGCAGGCGGGAGACGAGCTGGGCGGCCGCCAATGACCCGCCGCCGGAGGCGAAGAAATCGCTATCCAGGTCTTCGGGGGTGGCGCCCAGCACGTCCGCCCACTGGGTCAGCACCCAGCCGCCGGGGGACTCGGGATCCACAGGAAGGTCGGTGCTCGGGCCTGAGCCGCCGTGGCCCGCACCAGCTCCCGACTGACCCGGCAGCGGCCAGGGCAGGGCGTTGCGGTCCACCTTGCCGGAGGTCTTGGTGGGCAGGGTCTCCACGGTGACCAGGCGGGGGACCAGTGCTCCGGGCAATTCCTTCTCGAGGAGCCGGCGGAAGGCCTTCAAGTCGGGTTCGCCGCGTCCGGTGGTCGACGCCGGCACCGCCAGGTACCCGATGAGCAGTTGGGTTCCGGCCGGGGTCGTCTGGACCGCGGCGGCCCCGCCGGCGACGCCCGGCAGGGCCTGGAGGGCCGCATCGACCTCTCCGAGTTCGATGCGGCGGCCGCCGAGCTTGACCTGCTCATCGGCGCGGCCCACGAACAGCAGCCCGTCCGGGTCCCAGACCACGAGGTCCCCGGAACGGTAGGCGCGGTCCCACCCGAGGGACTCCATCGGGGCATACTTCTCGGCGTCCTTGGCCGGGTCGAGGTAGCGGGCCAGTCCGACCCCGCCGATGATGAGCTCGCCCGTCTCGCCCTCGGCCACGGGGATGCCGGTGGCGGGGTCCACGACGGCCAGGTCCCAGCCGTCCAGGGGCAGACCGATCCGCACCGGTCCGGTGCCGTCCATGGGGGCGGTGCAGGCCACCACGGTGGCCTCAGTGGGCCCATAGGTGTTCCAGAGCTCACGGTCGTCCTCGGCCAGGCGGGCGGCCAGGTCCGGCGGGCAGGCCTCACCGCCGAAGATCAGCAGCCGCACGTTCTCCAGGGCCTCCGGCGGCCAGAGGGCGGCCAGCGTCGGCACGGTGGACACCACGTTGATGGAACGGGAGACGAGCCAGGGGCCGAGGTCCATGCCGGAGCGGACCAGGGAGCGCGGGGCGGGGACGAGGCAGGCACCATGGCGCCAGGCCAGCCACATCTCCTCGCAGGAGGCATCAAACGCGACGGAGAGTCCGGCCAGAACCCGGTCGCCGGGTCCGAGGGGGTCGTCCTGGAGGAAGATGCGCGCCTCGGCGTCCACGAAGGCCGCGGCGTTGCGGTGGGAGACGGCCACGCCCTTGGGCGTGCCGGTGGACCCGGACGTGAAGATGATCCAGGCATCGTCCTCCGGCCCGGGTGGACGGGGACTGGGGAATGGCTTGGGTCGCTTCGAGGATGTCTGCACCCGGCCCTGACCGGAGAGGATGGCGGCCACCTTGGCCTCGGAGAACACCAGCCGGGCCCTTTCGTCCGGGTCGTCCGCGTCCACCGGGACGTAGGCGGCGCCGATGTACAGGGTGGCCAGGATGGAGACGTAGAGCTCCACTGTTCCGGACGGGATGCGGATGCCGATCCGGTCCCCGGCGCCGAGGCCGGCACTGTGCAGGGCTCGGCCTGTTACTTTCACCTCGTCCAGCAGTTCCGCGTAGGACAGGACGGTCTCGCCGTCGTCCAGGGCAGGCGCCTCGGGGTGCTGCTGGGCGGTGGCCTCCAGCAACTGGACCAGGGTCCGGACCGGAGGGGCCTTCTCAGCGGAGGGCAACTGGGGCACATGGGGGGACACGGTGGCGTTCGGCCTACTTCCGGCTCAGGTTCAACGGGATCGAAACGGGATAAAAATGCGGATCGAAAAAAGAATGCCTGTCATCTTATCGTGATTCCTGTCCGTCGGTCCGGAGATGTCGCCGCCCGACGACTGACCGACGATGCGCTCCGCCGGCGTCCCGGCCGCCGGCTGGTCTAAGGCAGCAGCAGGGACTTTCCGGTGGTGCGGCGGGATTCGAGGTCCCCGTGCGCCCGGCCTGCCTCGGCCAGGGGATAGGTTGCTCCGATCCGGAAGTCGAGGGTGCCGGCGTCGAGGGCGGAGAACAGCTCCCCGGCCCGCCACCGCGTCTCCTCGGCGGTCAATGTGTGATGCACCAGGGTGGGGCGGGTGAGGAACACCGAGCCGGCGGAGTTGAGGCGCTGGGGATCCACTGGTGGCACCGGCCCCGACGCCCCACCGAAGAGGGCCAGGGTTCCACGGATCCGCAGGGAGGCCAGGGACTCGTCGAATGTGTCCCGGCCGACCCCGTCGAACACGGCGTCAACGCCGCGTCCACCGGTGAGGTCCCGCACGGCGTCGGCGAACCCCGAGTAGTCGAGGACGTGGCTGGCGCCAGCCGCGCGGGAGAGCGCCTTCTTCTCCTCGGTGGAGGCCGTGGTGATGACGGTGGCGCCGTGGGACACGCACAGCTGGGTCAGCAGCAGGCCCACGCCTCCGGCACCGGCATGGACGAGGACCGTCTGGCCCGGCTGGACCTCCACGGTGGACCGGCACAGGTAGTGGGCGGTCATGCCCTGCAGGGGGATGGCCGCGGCCTCCGCCGGGTCGACTCCGCTCGGCACCGGCAGCAACTGGTCCACCGGGGCGGTGAAGTATTCGGCGTAGGTCCCGGCACCGGCCGCCGTGGCGACCACTTCACCGACCGCCGCGGACGCACCTTCGACCTCGGGGCCGAGAGCGACCACCGTCCCCGAACCCTCGGATCCGGGAGTGAACGGATGAGGCATCCGGTACACGCCCGAGCGCTGATAGGTCTCGATGAAGTTCAGGCCTGCGGCCGCGGTCCTGACCAGGACCTCTCCGGGGCCCGGCGAAGGGACGGGGACCTCCGTCCACTGCAGCGCCTCGGGCCCCCCGGAGGCTTGGACGCGAACGGCATGCTGGGTGCTGGGGAGGTGAGTCTCGGTCATGGTGCCTACCGTAGTCGCGCCCGGCGGCCCGTGGGTCGGTGATGGGTGTACGGCAGCCCAACTCTGCATAAATATTGGCAACACTGCATATTTCGCCTAGCATGGGCGCATGAGCCTCACAGTTGCCGTCTCCGGCGCCAGCGGATATGCCGGAGGAGAAGTCCTGCGCCTTCTCCTCTCCCACCCCGAAGTGGAGATCGGGGCCATCACGGCCCACTCGAACGCCGGGGAGCGACTGGGTGCTCTCCAGCCTCATCTGCATGCCCTGGCCGATCGCCTCCTGCAGGAGACCACGGCTGAGGTGCTGGCCGGCCATGACGTCGTCTTCCTGGCCCTGCCGCACGGCGCCAGCGGTGTCATCGCCGCCGAGCTCGAGCTGCTCTCGCCCGGAACCCTGGTGATCGACGCCGGCGCGGACCACCGCCTGCAGTCACCGCAGGCCTGGGAGAGGTTCTACGGCTCCGACCACGCCGGGACCTGGCCCTACGGCCTGCCCGAACTGCCCGGACAGCGGGCGGAGATCGCCGGGGCGTCGCGGATCGCCGTCCCGGGCTGCTATCCGACCACGTGTCTGCTCGCCCTCGCCCCCGGTTTCACCGCCGGCGTCCTCGCTCCGGAGGACGTGGTGATCGTGGCAGCCTCGGGGACCTCCGGGGCGGGCAAGTCCCTCAAGCCGCACCTGCTGGGCAGTGAGGCCATGGGCTCCATGAGCCCCTATGGCGTGGGGGGCGGACACCGGCACACCCCCGAGATCGAGCAGGGGCTCACCCAGGCGGCGGGGGAGCCCGTCACGGTGTCCTTCACCCCAACGCTGGCGCCGATGCCTCGCGGCATCCTGGCCACCGCCACAGCCCGCCTGAAGCCCGGCGTGGACCCCGCCGAGGTACGTGCCGCCTGGGAGCAGGCCTATGGGGAGGAGCAGTTCGTCCACCTGCTGCCCGAGGGACAGTGGCCCACCACCCAGTCCGTGTTGGGCTCCAACCACGTGGTCATGCAGCTGGCCGTGGACGCGCACGCCGGCCGCGTCATCATCACCGCCGCCCTGGACAACCTGACCAAGGGGACCGCTGGCGGCGCCATCCAATCCATGAACCTCGCTCTCGGCCTGGCCGAGGAGACGGGCCTGACCCAACAGGGGATCGCACCATGAGCGTCACCACAGCCCAGGGATTCCGTGCCGCCGGTGTGGCCGCCGGACTGAAGTCGACCGGGAAACCGGACGTGGCCGTCGTCGTGAACGACGGACCGGACCGCCACGCGGCCGCCGTCTTCACGACCAACCGGGTGGTCGCCGCCCCCGTGGTCTGGTCCCGCCAGGTGGTCGCGGACGGACGAGTGGATGCCGTGATTCTGAACTCGGGCGGGGCCAATGCCGCCACCGGTCACCAGGGGTTCCAGGACACGCATGTCACCGCAGAGCATGCTGCCGCACAGCTGGGGATCTCCGCCGGAGACGTGCTCGTGTGCTCCACCGGCCTGATCGGGCTGCCCCAGCCGATGGACCGGTTGATCCCGGGCGTGACCGCCGCCGCGGAAGCGCTGGCCGCCGACGGCGGTGGCGATGCGGCCGAGGCCATCATGACCACGGACTCGGTGCCCAAGACCGCGGTCCACCGCGGCCCGGGGTACGTGATCGGGGGCATGGCCAAGGGCGCCGGCATGCTCGCACCGGGAATGGCGACCATGCTGTGCGTCATCACCACTGACGCGGTCGTGGCCGCAGCGGACCTGGGCGCGGCCCTGACCGAGGCGGTCCGGACCACGTTCAACCGCACGGACTCCGATGGCTGCATGTCCACGAACGACACCGTGGCGCTGCTCGCCTCCGGCGCGACCGGGACCCGGCCGGACACCGCGGAGTTCCAGGAGGGACTGCGCACGGTCTGCGCGGACCTGGCGCGGCAACTGATCGCCGACGCCGAGGGCGCCGCCCACGAGATCTCCATCCAGGTGGTCAACGCGAGCACCGAGGAGGCCGCCGAGGCGGTGGCCCGCGCCGTGTCCCGCTCCAACCTGTTCAAGGCCGCCGTGTTCGGCCAGGACCCGAACTGGGGGCGTGTCATCTCCGCCGTCGGCACGGTGCCGGAGGACCTGGCCCCGTTCGACGCCGAGCGTCTCGACGTGCACTTCAACGGCGTCCAGGTCTGTCGCGACTCCGGGGTGGGCGAGGACCGCGAGCTCGTGGACCTCTCCCCACGCGAGGTGAACGTGGTGATCGACCTGCACGCGGGCGAGGCCACCGCGACCATCTGGACCAACGACCTCACGCACGACTACGTGCATGAGAACTCCGCGTATTCGAGCTGAGGGCCACCATGAGCGAGATGACCGACTCCAGCGGTACGACTGATACCGCTGACAGCCCCGGAAACGCCGACGCTCCGGGTTCCCCAGACGGTGCTGCCGCCAAGGCTGCGGTGCTGGTCGAGGCCCTGCCCTGGATCAAGCGCTTCGCCGGCACCACCATGGTGATCAAGTACGGCGGCAACGCCATGGTGTCGGATGAACTGCGCCGAGCCTTCGCCGAGGACATCGTCTTCCTCCACCACTGCGGCATCCATCCTGTCGTGGTGCATGGGGGCGGGCCACAGATCAACACCATGCTGAACCGGCTCGGAATCGAGTCGGAGTTCGCCGGGGGGCTGCGCGTCACCACCGCCGAGGCCATGGACGTGGTCCGGATGGTCCTCACGGGCCAGGTCGGCCGCGAGCTCGTGGGCCTGGTCAACGGGCATGGCCCCTATGCCGTCGGGATGTCCGGTGAGGACGCCGCCCTGTTCCAGGCCCAGCGGACCGGAACCGAGGTGGGCGGCGAACCGGTGGACCTCGGGCTGGTCGGCGAGGTCACCCAGGTCAACCCCGGTGCCATCCGGGATCTGGTGGAGAACGGGCGGATCCCCGTCGTGTCCTCGGTGGCCCCGGAGATCAGCGCCGACGGCCTGACCACGGGGGAGGTGCTCAACGTCAACGCCGACACCGCCGCTGCGGCCCTGGCCGTGGCGCTCGGTGCCTCGAAGCTCGTGGTCCTCACGGACGTGGAGGGCCTGTACTCCCATTGGCCGGACCGGACATCGCTGGTCTCGTCCCTGTCCGCCGGTGAGCTGCGTGAGCTGCTGCCCACCCTGGAGGCCGGGATGATCCCCAAGATGGCCGCCTGCCTCCATGCCGTGGACGGCGGAGTGCCCCAGGCCCACATCGTGGACGGCCGGGCGCCGCACTCGATGCTGCTCGAGGTCTTCACCACGGCCGGGGTGGGGACCCAGGTCCTGCCCGATGACCACACTGACTGAGGGAACATGATGAACGATTCGAACTCTGGCGCCACCGTCGCCTCCGCCGCCTCCGCCGCCTCTGCCCAGTCGGGACTGCTCGGGCGCTATGCTTCCTCGCTGACCGGAGTCTTCGGTGCTCCCAGCCGGGTCCTGGTCCGTGGTGAGGGCGTGCATGTCTGGGATGCCGACGGCCGCCGGTACACGGACTTCCTCGGGGGCATCGCCGTCAACGCGCTCGGTCACGCCCACCCGGCCATCGTCGCGGCGGTGACCGAGCAGCTCGGCACCCTGGGCCACATCTCCAACCTCTTCACCTCCGGCCCGCAGATCTCCCTCGCCGAGCGACTGCTGGACCTGGCCGAGGCCCCCGAGGGGTCCACCGTCTTCTTCGCCAACTCCGGATCCGAGGCCAATGAGGCCGCACTGAAGCTGGCGCGCCGACATGGCCGCGAGGACCCCTCCGGTCGCCGCACGCGCGTCCTGGCGATGGAACACAGTTTCCACGGCCGCACCCTGGGCGCCCTGGCCATGACCTGGAAGCCCGCCTACCGCGAACCGTTCGAACCCCTGCCCGGGGGCATCGAGTTCATCCCCGCCGGTGACGCGGCCGCGCTCGAGGCCGCTCTCGATGAGACCGTGGCCGCCGTCATCGTCGAACCCGTGCAGGGCGAGTCCGGCGTGCACGGTTGGCCTGCCGGCTACCTGCAGACCGCCCGGGACCTCACCCGCCGTCACGGCGCGCTGCTGATCTTCGATGAGGTCCAAACCGGCACCGGCCGTACCGGGACCTGGTTCGCCCACCAGAACCCCGCTGTCACCGGACAGGATGAGCCGGTGGTGCCGGACGCGATGACGCTGGCCAAGGGCCTGGGCGGTGGCATCCCGATCGGCGCCATGATCAGCTTCGGCCCGCAGGTCTCCGCCTTGCTCACCGCCGGTCAGCACGGCACCACCTTCGGCGGCAATCCCGTCGCCACGGCCGCCGGTCTGGCGGTGCTGGACACGATCGCCCAGACCGGTCTGCTGGAGCACGTCCATGACCTCGGCGCCCGGTTGGCGCGAAAGCTCGGCGCCGTGGACGCGGTCACCGAGGTGCGCCAGTACGGCCTGCTCATCGGCATGGACATCACCGTGCCCGCCGGCGCGGAAGCCCGGGTGCCCGACGGCGGCCTGGCACCGGCCGTGGTCCGCGCCGGTCTCGAGGCGGGGTACCTGCTCAACGCCACCGGACCCTCAACCCTGCGTCTGGCCCCGCCCCTGGTCCTGGGGGAGGAGGAGGCCGACCGCCTGGTGGCCGACCTCCCGTCGCTCCTGGACTCGGCCCTGCAGGCGCACCAGCAACAGCACGATCAGGAGAACTGAGCATGACCCCCAGTACCTCGCCGTCCTCGGCACCACTCCGGCACTTCCTCGTCGACACCGATCTCACCGCCGCCGAACAGTCCGAAGTTCTGGACCTGGCGCAGGCCATGAAGGCCGACCGCTACCTGCACCGGCCATTGGCCGGACCACAGACCGGCATCGTGTTCTTCGACAAGACCTCGACCCGGACGCGGGTGTCCTTCGCCGCGGGTATCGCCGACCTCGGCGGGCAGCCCCTGATCGTCAATCCCGGCGAGGCTCAGCTGGGCCACAAGGAGTCCATTGCGGACACCGCCCAGGTGCTGTCCCGGATGGTGTCCGTCATCGTCTGGCGCACGTACGCGCAAGCGGGACTGGAGGAGATGGCCGAGCACGCCACCGTGCCCGTGATCAATGCCCTCTCGGACGACTACCACCCCTGCCAACTGCTGGCCGACCTGTTGACGGTGCGCGAGCACAAGGGGCGCACGGAGGGCCTGGTCATGACCTACCTGGGGGACGCCGCAAACAACATGGCCAACTCATACCTGCTGGCCGGCGTGACCGCGGGGATGCACGTGCGGGTCACGGGCCCCTCGGGATACCTGCCGGACGCGGCCGTGGTCGCGGCCGCCGAGGCCCGGGCCGCCGAGACCGGGGGATCGGTGCTGATCACGACCGACGCCGCGCAGGCCCTGGACGGCGCCGACGTCGTGGTCACCGACACCTGGATCTCCATGGGCCAGGAAGAGGAGAAGGAAGCCCGGCAGACCCTGTTCCGTGACTACGCCGTGGACGCTCGGGCCATGGCGATGGCCGCGCCGGACGCGGTGTTCCTGCACTGTCTCCCGGCCTACAGGGGCCTCGAGGTATCCGCGGAGGTCATCGACGGACCGCAGTCAGTGGTGTTCGACGAGGCCGAGAACCGCCTGCATGCCCAGAAGGCACTGATGGCCTGGCTGCTCTACCGTTCGGGTCTGGCCGCCGCGCCGGCCGGCGCGACCCTCGGTGACGGACGTGTCTCCACCGCCGGTTCTGACGTCCGATGAGCGCCCCGGCCACCAAGACAGCACGTCAGGCGGCCATCAAGGACGTCCTCGCCGCCACTGACGTGCACAGCCAGGCCGAGTTGCTGGCGGAGCTGAGCGACCGGGGAGTCTCGGTGACGCAGGGGACGCTGTCCCGTGATCTCGTCGAGCTGGGCGCCTACCGGGTGCGCGCTGACAGCGGTCAGCTGGTCTACTCGGTTCCGCCGGAGGGGCCGGTGCCGGGCGAGCTGGCCACGCGGCGAGCTCCGGAGGCCCTGGAGCACCGGCTCTCCAGCCTGTGCCGGGACCTCCTGGTGGCGGCCGAATCCAGCGCCAACCTGGTCATTCTGCGGACCCCGCCCGGCGCGGCGCAGTTCCTCGCCAGCGTAATCGATCAGTCACGCCAACCGGACATCCTCGGCACGATTGCCGGGGATGACACGATCATGATCGTGACGCGTGCGCCGGACGGGGGAGTCGCCGTCGCCGGACGGTTCCTCGAATACGCGGGGTAGCTCCACCTGGACCCGAAGGACGGCCGGGTCCGTGAAGCGGCGTCCTAGAGGCCCGGGACGGAGAAGATCGTGTCTTCGGCGGGCATCTCCACCGTCTCCACGGCGTCCCACTCGGAGAAGTCGATCGTGCCGGTGCCGGACGAGGAGTCGGAGGAGGCCGAAGGGGAGGCGGACTCGTCGTCGGAGGACGCCGCCTCGGCCTCGACTCGGACCAGCTTGTTGTCCTTGGACACGTAGAGGCTCACGGGTTCATCGGAGTCCTCGGTGCTGCCGGTGTACTTGTAGACCTCTTCGCCGTTCAGATCGACGGCCTCGGAGGTGTACTCGGAGTCGCTGAATTCATCGGACGAGGGAATGTCCTCGGTGAAGGCCTCCCACAAGGCGGACATGGTGAAACCGCCCTGTTCGGCGGGCATCTCCAGCCACTTGTCACCCACCATCTCCTGCAGCTGGGCGCCGCCGCCGTTCTCCTCGTAGAACGCGGTGTTCGGCTTCATGTAGGTGTACTCGTCATTGCCGAGGATCTCGACCGCGACGTCCCCCATGGCCACGTTGCCGGAGTAGGACGAATTGTCGATCTGACCGGAGATGGCCACGGTCATGTCCTGGCCGCCCTGGCTCACGCTGCCGTCGATGGCCACGGACGTCGCGTCCTCGATCGAGGCGTGGGCCTCGGGCCACACGTCCTCCAGTGCCGGAACGCCGGAGCCGGCGCAGCCGGCCAGGGTCAGGGCTGCAGCGGCGCCCAGTGCGGTGATGCCCAGGACGCGGAGCGGCTTGCGCTGGGTGGTGGTGATGCTCGTCGGCATAGAGGTCCCCCTCGAGACTGTTGAACCGGTGATGTCCGGCCGCAGGGTGCGACAGGGCGAAACGATCACGGGCCACGCCAGCCTATCGGCGTCCACCCCCAACGCAGAACGCGTTGGATGGGGAGTACTCCCCATCCAACGCGTTCGTTGTGCTGCTGGCAGCCGGCGGACCACTGGTCCGTCCGGTGCCGTCAGCCGGTGCTGCAGATCTGAACCGTCAGGATCAGGCCGGCAGGTGCAGGGTCTGGCCGACGAAGATCAGGTTCGCATCAGCCACGGTGTCCGAGTTGGCCGCGTACAGGGCCTCCCAGCCGCCGTCGACGCCGTGGGCGTCGGCCAGCTTGGAGATGGTGTCGCCGGCCTGGACGGTGATGGTCTCGTCCGACTTCTCGACCGGGGACACGGCGGAGGCGCGCTCCTCCTGGACCGGAGCCTGCTGCTGAGGTGCCTGCTGCTGCGGCTCGGCCTGCTTCTTCTCGGCCTTGGGCGCGGCCTGCTTCTTCTCGACCTTCGGAGCGGCCTCCTGGGTCTGGGAAGAGGTCTCGGCCGACTGGGTGGTCACCTCGGCGCTGCCGCCGTTGCCGTAGAGGCCCAGCTTGGCGGAGCAGGCGGGCCAGGCGCCCCAGCCCTGCATGGAGAGCAGGTTCTCGGCCACGCGGATCTGCTCGGCCTTGGAGGCCTGGTGCGGCATGCCGGAGCCGCCGGCGGCGCTCCAGGAGCTCGGGGAGAACTGCAGGCCACCGTAGTAGCCGTTGCCGGTGTTGATGGACCAGTTGCCTCCGGACTCGCACTGGGCCAGGGCGTCCCAGCTGGAGGCCGGGGCGGCGGTGGCGGGTGCGGAGAGGGCGGTCAGGCCGGCGCCGGCCACGGCAACGCCGGCGAGGCCTGCGGCCGAGCGGCGGATGATGGTGCGGCGGGTGGACTGGGAGGCAGTGGAAGTCTTCTGCATGATTTCTTGGGGTTTCGGCCCACCACTGCTCAGGCCGTCCCCGACCGTCCATGCAGCACCGTCCGCCGTCCGCGATGGATTTCACGGCACGGGGTTCCCAAGGGACGGTGCAGGTGGGGGAACCCCGCAGGCTTCCTGCCAGATCACGAAAAGATCACGAAGCAGGACTAGGTCCAGTGAAATGCATCAGAACGATAACGTCAAATTATCCTCGGCATTCGGGGTGGATTCTCATCCTGCTCTCATGCGCGGAGTTCGGGATCGTCCAGGAGTGTCCGCATCGATTCGAGCCCGAACATGTCGACGGCGGCGCGGGCGCTCACGGGGCCCTCGTCCGGATCTGCGCCCGCGGCCAGTAGTGCCCGCACCGACTCCTCGTTCTGCACGAAGACTGCGCAGGACAACGCCGACTGACCGCGGCCGTTGAGCCGGTGCACGTCGGCGCCCCGCTCGATCAGGGCCGTCACCAGCCCCGGATGGTTGTTGTAGGTGGCAAGAATCAGCAGGGTGTCGCCCTTGTGGTTGGCGAGATCGACGGGGACACCCTGGTCAAGGACGGGTAGCAGCCGGTCGCCGTCCCCGGCGCGGGCCAGGTCGAAGAGGGAGTTCAGGAACTCCAGTTCCTCATCGGTCAGCTCCGGCGTGCTGTTCGCTGTCGGCTGGTCGTCGGACTGGCTGGCGTGTGGGGTATCGCTCGTCATGGCACCAGATTACGGTGAGGGCACGGCGTCGTGCAGAAGCCCTGGGGGAAAGCGGCGCGGTCAACCCGGTGTCGAAGGGTGGTTCGGCATGCGCTGCATAAATATGTAGACTCTTGCATAGAGCAGGCCGGCCGTTCCGCACGCGGTGCGCGGCCCCGTGGCAGGCACCCTCGCAGGCGGCAACGCCGGCACTATCGCAGGCAACAGAAGGAGTACGCAATGACAGAGCGCATCGTCTTGGCCTATTCGGGCGGACTGGATACGTCGGTGGCCATCGGTTGGATCAGTGAGGCCACGGGCGCCGAGGTGATCGCCGTGGCCGTGGACGTGGGCCAGGGCGGCGAGGACCTGGAGACCATCCGTCAGCGCGCCCTCGACTGTGGCGCCGTCGAAGCCTATGTTGCGGATGCTCGGGACGAGTTCGCCGAGCAGTACTGCATGCCGACGCTCAAGGCCAACGGCCTGTACATGGACGCCTACCCGCTGGTCTCGGCCATCTCCCGGCCGGTCATCGTCCGCCACCTGGTCGCCGCCGCCCGCCAGTTCGGGGCCACCACCGTGGCCCACGGCTGCACCGGCAAGGGCAATGACCAGGTCCGCTTCGAGGTCGGCATCCAGACCCTGGGCCCGGACCTGAAGTGCATCGCACCCGTCCGGGACCTTGCCCTGACCCGGGACAAGGCCATCGAGTATGCCGAGCGCCATGAACTGCCGATCGTCACCACGAAGAAGAACCCCTTCTCGATCGACCAGAACGTCTGGGGCCGCGCCGTGGAGACCGGCTTCCTCGAGGACATCTGGAACGGACCGACCAAGGACGTCTATGACTACTCGGACGACCCGGCCTTCCCGCCGGCTCCGGACGTGGTCACCGTGACCTTCGACCAGGGCGTGCCCACCGCCCTGGACGGCCGCTCTCTCTCCGCGTTGCAGATCATCGAGGAGATGAACCGCCGGGCCGGCGCCCAGGGCATCGGCCGCATCGACATCGTCGAGGACCGCCTGGTCGGCATCAAGTCCCGTGAGATCTACGAGGCCCCCGGCGCCATGGCGCTCATGACCGCCCATCGGGAGCTCGAGAACGTGACGCTCGAGCGTGAGCAGGCCCGCTTCAAGAAGACCGTGGACCAGCGCTGGACCGAGATCGTCTACGACGGCCAGTGGTTCTCCCCGCTGAAGAAGAACCTGGACACCTTCGTGGACGAGACCCAGAAGTACGTCTCCGGCGACATCCGCATGGAGATGCACGGCGGCCGCGCCACCGTGCAGGGACGCCGCTCCGACACCGGCCTGTACGACTTCAGCCTGGCCACCTACGACGAGGGCGATGCCTTCGACCAGTCCTCGGCCCGCGGGTTCATCGACATCTTCGGCCTGTCCTCGAAGGTGGCCACCGAACGCGACGAGCGCGTGGCCGGGGACGTGGACTCGCTGGCCGACGTCGCCCAGCTCTCGAACGAGAGCTGAGCCGTGCCCGAGAACGTGCCGGGGAACCGTGGGGGCTCCGAGGCCGCAGGACGGTCCGGGCCCGCGGAACGCCACGGCACCAACGAGGGCTCGTTGTGGGGCGGCCGGTTCGCCGGCGGCCCCGCCGATGCCCTGGCGGCGCTGAGCAAGTCCACCGACTTCGACTGGCGGCTGGCCCGGTATGACATTGCCGGGTCCCGGGCCCACGCCCGGGTGCTGCAGGAGGCCGGCCTGCTCGACGACAGCGAGCTCACCGGCATGCTGGCCGCCCTCGACCGCCTGGAGGACGATGTCGTCTCGGGCGCCTACGTCGCCTCCGAGGCGGACGAGGACGTGCACGGCTCCCTGGAGCGTGGACTCATCGAGCGGGCCGGGCCGGAGCTGGGCGGCAAGCTCCGCGCCGGCCGGTCCCGCAACGACCAGATCGCCACGCTGGGCCGGATGTTCCTGCGCGACCACGCCCGGGTGATCGCCGCGCGGCTGGTGGAGACGATCGACGCGCTGGTGGCCCAGGCCGAAGCGCACCCGTACGCGCCGATGCCCGGCCGGACGCACCTGCAGCACGCGCAACCGGTGCTGTTGAGCCATCACCTGCTGGCCCACGCCTGGGCGATGGCCCGGGACGTGGAACGCCTCGTGGACTGGGACCGCCGTGCCGCCGTGTCGCCCTACGGCTCGGGTGCCCTGGCCGGGTCCTCGCTCGGGCTGGATCCGAACGCGGTCGCCACCGAGCTCGGATTCGACTCCGCGGTCTGGAACTCGATCGATGGCACCGCCTCCCGGGACGTCTTCGCGGAGTTCGCGTGGGTGAGTGCCATGGTCGGTGTGGACCTGTCCCGCATCAGTGAGGAGATCATCTTCTGGGCCACCAAGGAGGCCGGTTTCGTCACCCTGGACGATGCCTACTCCACGGGCTCCTCGATCATGCCGCAGAAGAAGAACCCGGATGTCGCCGAACTGGCGCGTGGCAAGTCCGGGCGCCTGATCGGCAACCTGACCGGTCTGCTGGCGACCCTCAAGGGGCTGCCGCTGGCGTACAACCGTGACCTGCAGGAGGACAAGGAGCCGGTCTTCGATGCCGCGGACACCCTGGAGCTGTTGCTGCCCGCGGTCTCCGGGATGATCGCGACGCTGACCTTCAACACGGAGAAGATGGCAGAGCTGGCGCCGCAGGGATTCGCCCTGGCCACGGACATCGCGGAATGGCTGGTCCGCCAGGGCGTGCCGTTCCGTGAGGCCCACGAGCTGTCCGGAGAGGCGGTCAAGCTAGCCGAGTCCCGTGACGCGGAGTTGTGGGACCTCACGGACGAGGACTATGCCTCCATCTCCCCGGCCCTGACCCCGGAGGTCCGAACGGTCCTGTCCACCGAGGGCTCACTCAACTCTCGCAGCGCGCAGGGCGGTACAGCTCCGGTGGCCGTTGCGGCGCAGCTGTCCGAGCTCAGGTCCCAGTTGGAACCGCTGCGCGCCTTCGGGGACTCCTCGGTCCTTCCGTGACTCCGAGAGGACTGGAGCCTCTGGAACGCGGGAGCCTGCACGCGGCACCGCTGCTGCTGGGCTCCACGCTGACCGTCGCCCGTCACGGGGCGGCGGTCAGCGTGCGCCTGACGGAGGTCGAGGCCTACGAGGGATCCCGTGACCCCGGCTCGCACGGCTTCCGGGGGCGCACGGCCCGCACTGCCACCATGTTCGGGCCGGTCGGTCACATCTACGTGTACTTCACCTACGGGATGCACTGGTGCGTGAACATCGTGTGCGGCCCGGAGGGAACCAGCTCGGGCGTGCTGTTGCGCGCCGGGGAGGTGGTCGCGGGGATGGACACCGCCCTTGCGCGCCGCGGTGCCGGTCCCGTGGCCGGCGCTGCAGTCCGTTCCCGACCGCCCAGGACAGCCCATCAGCTGGCCTCAGGCCCGGCCCGCCTGGCCCAGGCCCTGGGCATCGGGGCCGGTGACGACGGCTCAGCCCTGCTCCTCGGCGCGGCACCCGGTCAGGTGCTGGACCCGGTCCCGGAGCACTCGGTGCCGGACGGGATCTGGTTGTCCGGGCTGCGGTCCCGACGCCGGCCCGGGACCCTGAGCGGTCCACGCACCGGGGTCTCAGGCGAGGGTGGCGGACCGGACTACCCGTGGCGCTTCTGGCTGCCGGATGAGCCCTCGGTGTCTCCCTACCGGGCGTCCCGGCCACGGCGCCGGCGCGAGAGCCGGGAAGAGAGACGGGAAGAGAGACGGGATTAATACGGCGTTCACCCCAACGGCTGTACCATGGATGGTCACTCGTTCCGAGGTGCCCAGGGGTTCTGACGGATTCGTCGGACCCTTCGGGCGCCATCGATAGCCCTAAGGTGTGCAAGGCATGACTGATGTGGTTCCGATCCACCAGACCGAACTGGAGCATGAGCGCGAATACGTCGCCGGGCTCTATGAGCGCCTGGACGAACTGCGTGCCGAGAAGGAACGCCAGCTGGCCCGTGTCCGCAAGGACGGCCCGCAGGGCTCGGTGCAGAACGTCTCCGAGCGTGATGCTTTCGCCAGTCTCTACGAGGACCGCCTCGCCCAGCTCTACGCCGTTGACGACCGGCTGGTCTTCGGCCGGCTGGACATGGACGAAGGCGACGAACGCTACATCGGGCGCATCGGCCTGACGGACGAGGACCAGGTCCGGCTCATGGTCGACTGGCGGGCCCCGGAGGCCGGCGCCTTCTACCAGGCCACCGCCCATCAACGGCTGGGGGTGCGCCGCCGCCGCCACCTGATGCTGCGCGGCCGCACCGTGGCCGACCTCGAGGACGATGTCCTGGACGCCACGCTGCTGGACGATGAATCGACCCACCACGGCGCGGGTGCCCTCCTGGCGGCCGTCACGGCCCGGCGCACCGGCCAGATGGGTGACATCGTCGCCACCATCCAGGCCGAACAGGACGCCATCATCCGCTCGCCCCTCAAGGGAGTGCTGGTGGTCCAGGGCGGGCCCGGCACCGGCAAGACGGCCGTGGCCCTGCACCGCGCCGCCTACCTGCTCTACACGCACCGCGAACGGCTGAAGACGGCGGGCGTGCTGCTCGTGGGGCCGTCCCAGTCGTTCATGCGCTATATCGACCGCGTGCTGCCCTCCCTCGGCGAGACCGGCGTGGTCATGTCCTCTCTCGGCCGTCTGATGCCCGGCATCAAGGCCGTCCCCGAGGCTGACCGGCGGGTCGCGAAGGTGAAGGGCCGGCTGTTCATGGCCGAGGTGGTGGCCAACGCCGTGGCCAACCGCCAGCGCCTTCCGGACGGGCCGCGCCGGGTGGACGTCGGCGGGACCACCCTGACCATCCGCCCGAAGCAGGTCCGCCGGGCCCGCGACCGTGCCCGGGCCACGGGCAAGCCGCACAACGAGGCGCGCACCACGTTCGTCAAGATCATGGTGCGCGAGCTCGCCGACCAGCTGAAGGACAAGCTGGAGAAGTCCTCCGGGGCGGGCAACAACATCGACCGCTCCTACCTCTCCGAGGACGTCCGGACCTCTCGGGACGTGCGCATCGCCCTGAACCTGTGTTGGATGCCGCTGACCCCGGAGAAGCTCCTCTCTGAACTGTTCTCCAAACCGGGTCACCTGGAGATGGCCGCACCGTTCCTCAAGGCGAAGCAACGCCGCCGCCTGCTGCGTGCGGCCGACGCGCCCTGGACCGAGGCGGACGTCCCGCTGCTGGACGAGGCCGCCGAATTGCTGGGGGAGTGGGACGCCAGCGCCGGCCGCCTCCAGGCCACTCAGCAGGCCGACCGCAAACGGGACGTGGCCAACGCGGAGGCCACCCTGGAGAACGTCCACGCCATGCTCGAGGACTTCGGGGTGGACGGCGTGGTCTCCGCGGAGGCCCTGGCGGATGCCAATCAGGCCGGGGACCACTATGTCTCCGCCGCTGAGCGCGCCGCTACGGATCGCACCTGGACCTACGGACACGTGGTGGTCGACGAGTCACAGGAACTCTCGCCCATGCAGTGGCGGTTGCTCGTGCGCCGCTGTCCGCTGAAGTCGTTCACCATCGTCGGGGACATCGCCCAGGCCTCCTCGGCGGCCAACGTGACCTCCTGGGCCGAAGCCCTCGAGCCGTTCGTCCAGGACCGCTGGCACCTGGAGGAGCTGACGGTGAATTACCGCACCCCGGCCAAGATCACCCGACTGGCCGCACGCGTGGCCCAGGAGGCGGGCCTGCCGGTGTCCAACCCGCAAGCCGTGCGAGAGGGTGACTGGGAGCCGACGGTCACTCGAGTGGCCGCTGCGGACCGTCAGGACGCCCTGCTGTCCGGCATCGCCGAAGACCTGGAACGGATCGACGGCGGCCTGCTCGCCGTGATCGCGCCGGTCTCCCTCGAGGACCAGGTCACCACCCTGCTGCGGGCCAAGTACGGCGATCGCGTGGGCTCCGGCGGCGGGGGACTGGGCCAGGACATCGTGGCCACCACCCCCGGCGAGGCCAAGGGGCTGGAATTCGACGCGGTCGTACTGCTCGAGCCGGCCCAGATCGTGGCCGAGGCCGGCGGCATCGTCGGCGATCTCTATGTGGCCATGACCCGGTCCACCCAGACCCTGCGGATCCTGGCCTCCGGCGAACTGCCGGCCGGACTGGACTAGCCACCGGGCCGGCGTCGGGCCCTCACCGCCACCGACGCACCCGCTGACCCTGACGCATCGACACTCCCCGAGAGGCCCTCCCCGTGACCAGCACGTCCACCACCGGTGCCCCCACCGCGAACCCGGCCCTGGCCGGACAGAGCAACGACCCGTCCTTCCCCACCCTCTGGCAGGAACTGCAGTGGCGCGGTCTCGTCCACGTCTCCACGGACGAGGCAGCCCTGGAGGAGTTGCTCGACGGCGAGCCGGTCACCTACTACTGCGGTTTCGACCCGACGGCTCCGTCGCTGCATCTGGGCAACCTGGTGCAGATCCTGCTGCTGCGCCGGCTTCAGCTGGCCGGCCACAAGCCCCTCGGACTGGTGGGCGGCTCCACGGGGTTGATCGGCGACCCGCGGCAGACGGCCGAACGTGTGCTGAACGACCGCGATACCGTCACCGAATGGGTCGGGTACCTGCGCGGACAGATCGAGCGCTTCCTCTCCTTCGAGGGGGACAACGCCGCGCGCATGGTCAACAACCTGGACTGGACCGGTCAGATGAGCGCCCTGGACTTCCTGCGGGACGTGGGCAAGCACTTCCGGGTGGGCACCATGGTCAAGAAGGAGACCGTGGCCAAGCGCCTGAACTCGGACGAGGGGATCTCCTACACGGAGTTCTCCTACCAGGTCCTGCAGGGGATGGACTTCCTGAACCTGTACCGCGACTACGGCTGCGTGCTGCAGACGGGAGGATCGGACCAGTGGGGCAACCTGACCTCGGGGACGGACCTGATCCGCAAGGTCGAGGGCGTCTCTGCCCACGCCATCGGCACTCCGCTGATCACCAATTCGGACGGGACCAAGTTCGGCAAGTCGGAGGGCAACGCCATCTGGCTGGACGCCCGGATGTGCTCGCCGTACACCTTCTACCAGTTCTGGTTGAACACCGCGGACGCGGACGTGCTGGACCGCCTGAAGGTCTTCACGTTCCTCACCCGCGAGCAGATCGGGACGCTCGAGGCCAAGGTGCGTGAGGAGCCCTTCCGGCGGGAGGCGCAGAAGACCCTCGCCTGGGAGGTCACGTCCCTCGTGCACGGCGAGGACGCCACCCGCAAGGTCATCGACGCCTCGGCGGCGATCTTCGGCCAGGGGGATCTGGCGTCGGTGGACGAGCACACCCTCGCCGCGGCCACTGCCGAGCTGCCGACGGCGGCCGCCGGCCTCGGAACGCACGGTCCCGTAGGCATCGTGGACCTGTTGACCTCCACCGGGTTGTCGGCCTCCAACTCGGAGGCACGCCGTACGGTCAACGACGGCGGTGCCTCGGTGAACAACGTCAAGGTCACCGATCTGGAGGCCACCTTTGGCACGGACGATGCCCTGCACGGGAAGTACCTCCTGGTGCGCCGCGGCAAGAAGAACATGGCCCTGGTGGACCTGACCGCCTGAACATCTGACCCCCGACTGGCCGTCCCCTCACGGAGGGGGCGGCCAGTTTCGTCTCAGATCACTCGGGAACGCGGGAGAGACCTGCCTCACAACCTCAGGTCGCTCCGGGCCGCAAGCCGGAAAAGACCCCGGAATCACACGCATCCGGGGCCGTGGAGCGCTGTCAGAGGCGGATTTTGCGGCCACTCGAATCCGTGTGTATAGTTCTTCAAGTCGCCAGCCGCGAAAGCGGAAAAACAAGTGGCCACCCCGAACTGAAATGCAGGCCTAGACTACTGCGCCCTTCAAGGTGTAATGTCAGGGTCCCGCACGAAGTACGGGCCATGCAGGAAGAAGTGATTGAGCCCCTGAGCGGCCGTCGCGGATCACCTGGATGGATATAGCCGAAGAACTGAGATTTGATTCGAAGAAATCGCCGGAAACGCCGATTTGACGGGATGAAATCGAAGGGATAAGGTTGAGAACCGCGGATGAGGAAAGCCGGAAAGCGGCCCAAAGATTTGGGTTTATCTGGTTAGTATTTATTACGTACCTGTTGTTTGAGAACTCAATAGTGTGCCAAGTTTGTTGATGCCAATTTTTTGAATTGGTTGATTGGTTGCTGGGACACACCCCGTGTGTTTGCAGTGACTTTTTGCCATGGATTTTTGGGTGGCATGTGGGTNCCCGACAGACCCTCGGCCCGCAACCGCAGCACGAGCTTGGCCTTAATCTTCCTTACCATTGAGAACTGCTCCTTCCGCCGGGTGCCCTTTACACCCGGCGGAAGGAGCCTAAGCAGGTGGCTCCGAACGACAATAACGGTGGCTCCGAAGACAGCAAATGCGTCAACCGGCCACCGGCTCCCAACCCCAATACGAGTGGACCTCAGTACTCCGAATATTCAACGGGGTGGGAGGTCGCTGTGTAGGTCGGACGGAGCACGGGGAAGCGGCCGCGTCAGCGTCTGGGCCGATCAGGCCTCAGCCCCGCATTTTGCTGAGGAGCCCAACGCAGCCCGCCGGTGCATCTTCCTCAGTCGGAGTCGTCGCCTTCCGCGAGTTCCTCGTCAAGATCAACGAGTGGAGCTTTCGCGGCGGTCTCTGTCGACGCAGAAGTTTGAGTCCTGAGCTTGTCATAGATGCGAGCGGTCAGGTTCGCACGGCGCTGATCGAAAAAGTCCTTGAACTCATCGACCGAGTGGGGAAGTGATGGGGGCAGTGCGTTCCGCGCGAGGAATGCACTGCGGTCATCCTCAGACGGGAACTCCGCTGCCAGCCACCTGTCCGGGGTCTTGTCCGACTTGCCGATGTTCTCGAGACCGGGAAGGAGTTCCAAGTTCGGCAGGCGGTCTCTCAGGGCGAGGAGGTCGTTGATCTCGTCGGCGCTGAACCTTGGTGTGCCATCTGCGTTCTTTTGTTGGCGCAGCCTCTTCCTGTCGAGTTGCGTAGCCGGGAAGACGTGGTCGACATGGAACTGGTTTCGTGTGTCGACGTGTGGGAACAGTGCTGCGAGCACGGCGAAGGTGCGCGCTTTGCCATATTCCAGGCTTAAAATGTCCTCGACCAGGGCGTCAGTGACTGCAAGCGGCTTGCCGCGGCGGGACATCGCCCGCTCGATCGCAGCAACCGGGAATGCAGTGTTCCCCTGGGCTTTGATGACCTCCCGTAGGTCGCGGAGCAGGGTATCCAGGCCTGAACCCCAGACGCCTCGAACGATCAGGGATCGCAGCACCCATGACCGGAGGGCATCACGGTCCTCGCGGGTCTTCGGCGATTCCCGGTAGGAGTGGTCGAGCTTGCGGTGGTGGACGTAGTAGGCGACCGGAATCAGCACACTGTCTGCGGTAAGCGACCCACCCGACAAGCCGAAGTCGCTCAGAAGTCCGACCGCAACCTGGAGAGACGTACTCATGGCGTCCCAGCCGTCCTCGAGCTTGGCCATATTCGCCGTGGTGAAGTTCTTGACCTTGAACCCGATGTCACCGACGTCTGCAAGTACCAAGCCCGACTTCAGAATCGTGTCCCTGGAGAAGTTGAATCCGTTCCCCGTCTGATTCAGGGAGTCCACCAGCCCGTGAACAGCGGCACGAGCATCGCCTTCCCACTGCGCAGTAGCGATAGAAAGAAGCAGGTCGCTGTACGACAGGACGGTGCCCCCGGAATTCACTCTGACGAAGATGTCGAGCACCCTTTCGATGTCTTGATCGTCTTCTTCGTAGAAGTGGAGGCTGGCAGTCTTGTGAACCTGTTCCCAGAGCTTCCCAACGAGATCGAGGGACCGCTCATTGTTCCCCTCTCCGTATCTCGCCATGATCTTCATCATTGCGGCAGGTTCCGGCGCATCGAAGACGTCTGACACCGGTAACCATTTCCTGGTCTCGTCATCCGCAGACGAATCGATGTCGTTCTTGGTCAAGAACTGAAAGTGGTACTTGAGGCCGAGTTCATTTTCCGGGGCCTCACCCGCCAGATTCAGATGCAGACGGCGTTCCGGGTAAGACCACGGCTTGTTCGCCCAGCCGCCATGGTTCTTGTAGGCGTAGGTGCCACGAAGCCCGAGGTTGAGGGAGGTCAGCCGCTGCTGACCATCAAGAATGGCGACTACTTCACGGTCGGTGGGGATGTCGATGACGGGGTTGTGACGATTGTCGAAGGCGCTGTAGTCCTTCATGAATCCATAGAACTTGAATTTGCTGATCGTCTCGGGAAGCACCTTCCACGAGAGAAAGTTCCCGACGGGGTAACCACGCATGATCGAGTCGAACAAACGGATGATTTGAGAGGGTTTCCAAACGTACTCCCGCTGAATCGCCGGAAGTATCAGCTTTCGGTCCAGGATCTGCAGCAGCGCGTCTGCGATCGACATCGGCTCTTTGTGCCCCATATTGCTACCCTAATCGTTGCCTCTCGCCAACGACGCAGGATCGGGATTGCGTTCGCAATGCCGTGACGGTGCTCCGCAGAGGCGACAACGGCGACGCGCGTGAATCCGCGATCCACTGCTGGACCCGGAGAACCTGGCCCGCTTCGAGCCCGAGCCGATCAGCGAAAGTGACCTGGACGCGTTCATGCCGCGCGGGATGAGCGTCTGGCGTCCGCCTGACTCCGTGTAGGCCGCTGTCCGTCCCCAGCCTTTGATAACTGCACCATCGGATCGACGTGGGGAGCAACCACGGCGTAGATCCACGCCGCCGCCGCCATGGCGCGTGAGGAGCACCGGGTATTCTCAGCCCATGGATGACAGCGACACGATCGCGACCGCTGGGTCGACGTTCTCCCAGGCACTGAACGCTGCGGCAAAGTTGCCGGGCGTACGGATCGATCGGGCTGCCTATCTGCGAACGGCGTTGAAGCGCCACTGCACAGAGGATCAACTCGAGCGGGCGATCGCCGACAGCCCTGCTGCGGCGGGCATACCGCTCAAGATCATCACCGAAGCCGCCAATACTTCGATCCGCCACGAGACCAGCAAGGTCACCGGTCTGTCAGCCCTTGCGGGGGTTCCCGGCGGATTCGCCATGATCGGCACGGTACCCGCCGACGTCGCCCAGTATCTCGGCCACATGCTACGGGTCTCTCAGAAGCTGGCGTACATCTATAGCTGGCCTGATCTCTTCAACGGAGACGACGATGAGATGGACGAAGCCACCGAGGGCATCCTCACGCTCTTCCTCGGCGTCATGCTCGGCGTCCAGATCGCCCAAGGTGGAGTTACGAAAGCAGCAGCCATGATCGCCACCCAAGTGGCGAAGAAACTACCGCAGCAAGCACTCACCAAGGGCGTGATCTACCCCGTCGTCAAGAAGGTCGCTGGCTACCTCGGAGTTCGAATGACGACCAGGATCTTTGCGAGTGGAGTAGCCAAGGCCATCCCCGTCGTCGGAGCGGTACTCTCAGGGGGGCTCACGCTTGGCACTTTCCTCCCCATGGCGAAGAAACTGCAGAAGCATCTCGCGAGCCTTGAGCTGACCAAACCAGGACACCGCCCAGAAGCGGCGCATGCCAGCGATCCCCTGATCGTCGACGGCGAGCTGCTGGACGACCCCGCCGAAGCTGTACGCGACCGGTAACCCTCGTCCCACAGCCCGGGAGCATCGGATTCTACTGCCCACCATCGGCGCGCAGCACCTCGACCAGGGTTTCGAGCTCGCGTTCGAGCTCCGCGGCACTCGACGCAACCGGCAAGGATATGGAGATCGGCGGCGCGGGCCTGGCCGCACAGGCGATCGAGCTCGGTCTCGTCGAAGAGCTGCGCATGCTCCGCTGTCCGATCATCGTCGGCGGCGGCACACCGTTACTGGCGCCGGTCGCCGACGCTGTCCCGCTCCAGCTGGTCGAGGCCAGGATGTTTGGCTCAGAGGTGATCTACGAGCGCTACCGGCGAGTCCGTGACGTCTCGGGCCGACACACCCCCACCGGCACATTCACCCGATCCGCTGGCGCGTGCCGCAAGCGGATCCCCTGCGGCCCAGTATCCACCTCGTCTGGCGATCAGTGAAGAGCACTTGTGACAACAGTGCCGTCGACTGATGAAGCCGACACCCAGGCTCACTGACCACGTTGTGGAGCAGGCTCAGTCCATGATTGACCTGGGGCTGCCGAAGACCGAGGTTGCGGCCCCCAGAGGACATTCTCTCGCCAAACGTTGTACGCCGCGTTGCGACGCGGGGAAGGATCAAGGTGATCAGCATGACCGAGCCGCGACAAGTGTTGCTTGGACGTGTCGGTTCGACCCCTGAGTCACCGGCAACTCTTGAAGAAGGAGAGGGCGCTTTTCGTCTTTATCCCGAGAAGGCGTTCGAAAGCCTCCGGCAGGTGATCCCTTTGCCAACAGACAATGGGGCCCTGGCGCTCAGTGCGGACCCTCAGCATGCGGCAGCCGACTGGTCCTCTCGGACACTATGGGGTTTGCGTGAGGGCCAACCATTCACGGTTTTTTCAGCCAACATGCGGGTCGGCACGACGCTAGGCATGAAGCCAGTTTACTCTGCCCACTCCATCCTTTGGGGCGCTCACGTTGAGGACTCAAGTGTCGAGGCAACGGCCGTCCGCCTGCGCTTTAGTTTCCCGCCCACAGGATGGGCAGAGCAGGGTTCAGTGATCACTGCCGCAGGGGCACTGAGCGCGTGGGTTGAGGACAACCATGTCGATGGCCTGGAGTGGAGGCCGTCCGCCCCACATTCGATTGACGATTTTAAGGGCGGGTTCCCTCAGGTCTTCACGACGCTGTTCCACCTTTGGACCGATAAGATCAATAAGGTTACGGAACTCCAGGTATGCATCGAGGATGTCGGCTGGTGCGAGCTGGCGCGGATTGATGACGGCGGACCCGTCAAGCATGTCTCCGAACCGTTGTTGAGTCTAGATAGCCTCACCTTGGACATCGTGGGCCAGTGGTTAAACCGATCGGACCAGCTTGGCCCTATCCCGTTCATGGTGTTTCCAGGTGACCTGGCGCTACAGGTGGAGGCCTTTGTGGTCGCCTCAGCGCTGGAGGGCACGCATCGGAGATTGCACCCAGACGAAGTGCGCCGCGGACTTCAAGAGGTGCCGAAGGCTGAGCTCAAGAGGGCCAAGAAGGCCGCAAAGAAGGCCGGAGTCGAGGCTCTTGATCCATCGCCCGAGTATGTGAAAGACGTTGAAGCTGCCTTTGCTCAAGCCGTAGGGCACGTGGAGGAACTGACCTTCGCGGAACGCATAGAGCACATCGTGGGCAGGGTCTCCGAGGTCGCTCCAGGGCTGCTAGGTCCGTCATCGGAGGGCTGGATTAAGAGTTTGAGAGACATCCGGAATACTCAAGCCCATGCCTTAACAAAGCATGATGACTTCAACCAGGCCGAAGTCTCCCTCTACTACGTGATGAGTAGAACGGGCCGATGGGTGCTAAGAATTCGCCTGCTGCAGGAACTCGTCAGCGATGATCAGTTAGGGGCGGCGTTGCGCCGCTCGAGCGATTTTCTGCACACCTTGGCAGACATCGACGAAGAAAAGTACTGGTCCGATTTCTCCACATACGACGCATTCCAGGACGCCAACTTGAAGACTATTGAAGAACCTTCGTGACCTGGCGCAGTCCCATTAACTCGCCTTGATCTGATCACGGCAGATACAGAGCGCCAGCAGGTGGCCGAGGACGATGGAAAAGGCCGGACCGCAAACTAGAGCTATGGATCAAGGAAGGACGGGCTCAAGATGGGCAAGGCGTCGAGACGGCCCAGCAGGCAGAGCAGGAATCGACGCGCAAAATCAGCCCTCCTGCTGACGAGCGGCAGCGACTTGGAGATCATCGTTGTCACCAGCCCCCTTAACGACGGCGGCCAAGAAGGTTCCCTCCGGGAGGACGTACGACTTGTGCGGTCGGCTCTCCTGTATGCCGATCGAGTAAGACTAATGTCGCCCATTGCGGTGATGACCGCTGGGATGGCAGTGGCCGCGTCTGAGGTAGGTGGGGCTCTGCCGATGCAGATGTTGAGTCAGTTCACCGATGAACACCTATGCCAACTAGGGGTGTCTGAGGAGGACCTCGCACAATTTCGCCGCCTTATGACTCAGTGGGAAGCAATGCGGAAGATACCGCGACAGCAACGCCGAGCATTTCCCGCTCAACATCGAGATGCTATTCAACATCTACGACGTTCGATTGAAAAACCTGCGGCGCGAATGGCTCAGGACGTTGCCTCCCGGGCAGAAGACATGTGGGTGAAGTTCGGTGCCTCCGATCTCACCGTGGCGGCGGAATCCGGCCTGCTCGAATTGCCGACTGAAGCGTTGCCTTTGGGTGATGATGGCTCCCTGGACGTCGAGAAGTACAAACAGAGCCTTTCTGGACTGATCGAGGATCCGTCTTCGCACCTTATGTTCGACCATCCAACCGCTCGCATTGTTGATTTGATGGTCAAAGAAGAGGTGGCCACGATGAATCCCTTGACTGAAAGCCGCGCGAAAAAGATCGCGACAGGAACTGGCCTTATCGAGCGGTTGCCCGCGTTCCCGGACTCAAATATCGAGCAGGTACTAGAAACGCGCGAGGATCTCCGCGACTCACTGTCACGTTATCGACGCAGCACTGCGCAGTTATCAGCGAAGCTGGCCTCGGGGCCACTCGACGCCGCTCTCCAAGTTGAGGTAAATGAGCTCTACCGTGATGAGGTTTACCCCAGTCTCCGGGAACTGCGGAAAGATCTCAGCGGAACTGGCCTATTAAGGGAGGCTGCGCGGAACATCCTCCAAGACCCGAAGGACCTCGTTGTAGGTGCGGTAGGTGCGGTGTTCTGCGCCGGAATCGGCGCCACCACCGATCTGTCCGACGTCATTGCGAACACTGCAGCTGTAGCTTCGGCAGGATTAGGGGCAACAGGTAAGGCGGCAGCGGCAGCCATGGACCGGAAAGAAACAGCTCGACGCCATGACCTTTACTACCTGTTGAGGGTAAACGAACAGCTCCGTTGATGTCCCTCCGAGGTCCTAGCGCCACTGGTCATCATTCCCACACTGCCGCACGCGCCAGGTCAAGTCCCTGGAAGTGGTGTAACGGTCTGATCCTTCGTTGTTGTTGTCAGGCGCTGAGTTCGAGGGCGGTGTCGGGTTCGGTGTTCACCTCGTTTCTGGTGTCGTCGACGGCGGTGAGGCGGCAGCGGTGCAGGACCTCGAGGCCGAGGTAGCGGCGTCCTTCGGTCCATTCGTCGGTCTGTTCGGCCAGGACGGCCCCGACGAGCCGGACGATGGCCTGGCGGTTGGGGAAGATGCCGACGGAGTCGGTGCGGCGCCGGATCTCGCGGTTGAGCCGCTCCTGGGGGTTGTTGGACCAGATCTGGGTCCAGACGTCCTTCGGGAACGTGGTGAAGGCCAGGATGTCGGCCCGAGCGGCGTCGAGGTGCTCAGCCACGGCGGGCAGCTTCTCGCCCACGTAGTCGATGAGCCGGTCGAACTGCGCGTTCACCGCGGCGGCATCTGGCTGGTCATACACGCTGTGCAGCATCGCCTTCACGGCCGGCCACATGGACTTCGGGGTGATGCCCATCAGGTTCGCAGAGTAATGCGTCCGACACCGTTGCCAGGCGGCGCCGGGCAGGTTCGCAGCGATGGCGTCCTTGAGCCCGGTGTGGGCATCGGAGGTGACCAGGCGGACCCCGCCCAGACCCCGGGCGACGAGATCGGCGAAGAACTCATTCCACGCCGCCCCGGTCTCCGAGGTGGCCACCCGCAGGCCCAACACCTCGCGGTGCCCGTCGGCGTTGACGCCGGTGGCAAGCAGCACCACGGCATTGACCACCCGGCCGCCCTCGCGGACCTTCATCGTCAGCGCGTCGGCGGCCACGAACGTGAACGGCCCTGCCGCGTCCAGGGGCCGGTGGCGGAAGGCCTCGACCTGCTCGTCCAAGTTCTCGGCCATCCGCGACACCTGGGACTTCGACAGGACGTTGATGCCCAGTGTCTTCACGAGTTTGTCCATCCGGCGAGTCGACACCCCGGCGAGGTAACAGTCCGCCACCACCGTGATCAGCGCCGACTCGGCCCGCTTCCTGCGTTCCAGCAGCCACTCGGGAAAGTAGGTGCCCGATCTGAGTTTGGGGATGGCCACGTCGATGATCCCGACCCGGGTATCCAGCTCGCGGTGGCGGTAACCGTTCCGCTGGGCGGTGCGGGTCGTGGCGGGTCTGCCCCACTCGGCGCCGACGACCGCGTCGGCGTCGGCGGAGAGTAGAGAGTTGATCACGGTCTGCAACAGAGAACGCATCAAGTCCGGGGAGGCTTCGGACAGGGCTTCACTGAGCAGGCCAGCAGGGATGCTCCTATAGATGTCAAGCAGCTGCGGGTAGTGCCGTGATGGTCCATGCCGGCGGATCGGCTGGCTTGGTGAGTAGACGATAAACCTCTCGGGCGATCGCGCGCTTAAGACAACGCATGATGTCCTTCTTCGATAGTCCTTCGGCGGTGCGTCGCTCTACGTAGGCCCGGGTCTGTGGGTGGTATCGCATCCGGGCCAGCGCAATGGTGTAGAGCGCATTGTTCGCGGCCCGGTCACCACCGCGGTTGAGTCGGTGCCGGTGCTGGCGCTTCCCGGAGGAGGCTGGGACCGGGGCAACTCCGGTCAGATGAGCGAAGGAGGCCTCAGAGCCGAGTCGGTCGGGGTTATCACCAGCGGTGACCAACAACTGAGCCGCGACCAGCACGCCGACGCCGGGACGGTCGCGCAGCTGCGGGGCCGCCTCCTGGGTCAGTTCGCTCAGCCCCCGGTGCAGCTGACTGACCTCCTCGTCCAGGCTGGCGTGACGGCGAGCTAAGGACCGCAACGCCAGCTTGCAGGCCACGTGAGGATCGGTCAGGTTGGTGGCGGGCCGCAGACGGGCGATGGACTTCACCATCTTCGCCCTGGGCAGTGGCGCGAGGTGCTCGTGAAGATCGGCCGGCCCGTTGAGCAGCAACGCTCGGATCTGGTTGATGCACTGGGTCCGCGCCTTCACTGCCGAGCGGTGCGCAAGGCGTAGGCACCGTATCGATTCCACGATGCCATCGCGCGACTTCGGCGTGCCGGTGGCACGTCCGGATGCTGCTGCCCGGGCCGCTGCATAGGCATCCAGCGGGTCGGACTTGCCCAGCGAGCGGCGCGCCGTACGGTCAGGTCGGTCGACCTCGACCACGATGATCCCGGCCCCCGTGAGTACCCGCATCAGTCCCGCACCGTAGGAACCGGTCCCTTCGATGCCCACCTTCACGAGCTGACCGAAACCGGCCAGCCAGTCCTTCAGGGCCTCGTAACCGGCCACCGTCGCCGGAAACTCGCGGTCGCCCAGTTCGCGGCCGAGCGTGTCGACCACCGCGGCGTGGTGGGTGAGCGAGTGGGTGTCAACTCCGCCAAAGACCTCCAGGGCCGAAGGATGTTCCGTCATCATGATGCAGTGCCACCTTTCAGATCCAACTACAGGGGACGGCACGAGACCGGCACCATGAGGTGGACAAGACAGTGATGGGGCTGCTGCACAAGCTCCTATAAGGTCACACCACAGGTCCAGTCACGTGCGTGGTACCCCGGGCTGCGAGGCCGACAAATCCCATGCAAAGGCAGTCACTGACGCCCGTCGACAATCGAGTCAGACCCCCGCCCGGGGTACCCAACTCCATCATCACTGTCGACAATATGAGGAGCGGTCACCGTGGTGACTCCTTTCGAGGATTCTGTGCAAGGTTGACTCGAAGGATCACACCGGTGGCCGCGTCTACGTCTGGATCGACGTGCCGGACCACCGTGCGTTACACCACTCTATGGGGCACTACTTCGGACGGGACATCCTGGCCCGGCAAGAACACCAGGGCTGGGGCAGCGGGATCATTGGCCGACTGGCCCAGGACCTGCGGGCTGAGTTCCCTCAGATGAAGGGCTTCTCCCGGAGCAACCTGTTCTACATGCGGGCTTTCGCCGCGGCCTGGCCGGACTGGGACCCAAATGTCCCACAGCCTGTGGGACATTTGCCGTGGGGCCACGTCCGGGTCCTGCTGGACAAGCTCAACACCGCATCGGCGCGGGACCGATATGCCGCCGCTGCCGTGGAGCACGGGTGGTCCCGGAACGTGCTGATGAACATGATCATGAACCGGTCCCTGGAGCGCTCCGGCACCGCCCCCTCGAACTTCGGCACCCATCTGGCGGCCCCGGATTCGGAGTTGGCGCAGCAGGTCGCCAAGGATCCTTATTCCTTCGAGTTCCTGGGCTTGTCCGGAGCTGTCGCTGAACGGGACCTGGAGCAGGCCCTGATGGACCGGATCACTGAGACGTTGCGGGAGTTGGGGCACGGCTTTGCGTTCGTGGGGCGTCAGGTGCACCTCGAGGTGGATGGGGACGACTTTTACATCGACCTGTTGTTCTTCCACGTCGAACAGCTACGTTACTTCGTCATCGAGCTCAAGACCGGCAAGTTCCAACCGGAGTATGCCGGCAAGCTGAACTTCTACGTCGCCCTGGTCGATGACCGGCTCAAACGCGAGGCCCACGCGCCAACGGTGGGGATCCTGATTTGCGGCAGCAAGAACGACCACACCGTCCGATACGCGCTGGGTCGGTCAACGTCACCACTGGCGGTCTCCGCCTACACCTACGACCAGCTGCCAGCAGTCGACCGGAGTCTGGTTCCGGCCGAGGACCAGCTCACCGCCGCCCTGGACGCCTTGCCCGACGAGGAACCCTAGACGGTATGTAGTGACCCGTCCGGCATGGAGGGGTTGCGGGCCGGGGCCTCACTCACAAAGATTCGTGGGTTACCGGACAAGGAGCCCCTTGCCCGGCCTTGCCGACAGTTGTGGGAGGCCCCGGTGTTTACCGAGCGTACGAGTGTCGGGCTCGATGTGCACGCACGATCCGTCGCCGCAGCGGCGATCGACGGCGTCACGGGAGAGCTCATCCACACCAGACTTACCCCGTCACACGATCACATCATCTCCTGGGTCCAGGACCTGCCCGGCCCGGTGGCCGTAGCCTACGAAGCCGGCCCCACCGGATTCGGCCTGTACCGGGCCCTGGCGGCAGCGGGAATCCGGTGCGAGGTCGTGGCCCCGTCCAAGCTTCAACGGCCGGCCGGCGACCGGGTCAAGACCGATGCGAAGGACGCGGTGCACCTGGCCCGGCTGCTGCGCCTGGACGAGGTCGTTTCGGTGGCTGTGCCGTCCGCGGACCAAGAAGCGGCCCGGGACCTGGTCCGGGCCCGGGAGGACTGCCGGGGCGATCTCATGCGCGCCCGCCACCGGCTCTCGAAACTATTGCTGCGCCAGGGCCTGGTCTACAACGGCGGCCAAGCCTGGACCGGGACCCACCACACCTGGCTCGTCAACGATGCCCGGCCACAGTTGACACAGCGGCCGACCCAGATGGCGTTCGAGTCAGACTACGAGACCGTGATGGCCACCCTGGCCCGCCGAGACCGGCTCGACGCGGCCATCGGGACCATGGCCGCGGACTCGGAGTTCACGGACCTGGTGCACAGGCTGGGGTGTCTGCGCGGGGTCTCCCCCCTGACCGGGTTCGCCCTGGCGGTGGAGATCGGGGACTGGCACCGGTTCACCGGCAACACCATAGGCTCCTTCGTCGGGCTGGTCCCCTCGGAGCACTCCTCCGGGGCGTCCCGGGTCCAGGGGCCGATCACCAAGGCCGGTAACACCCATGCCCGTCGCCTGCTGGTCGAGGCCGCCTGGCACCACCGGCCCCAATACCGGATCGGCAAGACCATGCGGGACCGGTGGGACTTGGCCCCCGCCGAGGCCAGGCTCCGTGGTGATGCTGGCAACCGGCGCCTGCATGACCGGTGGGTTCGATTCCTTCAGCGCAATAAGCGGGGCACGGTGGCCAACGTGGCCATCGCCCGGGAACTGGCCGGCTGGTGCTGGTCGCTGGCCGTGATGCAGGAATAAGGCCCATAGACAGCTTCGTCCTGACGCCGTGGCCGGTGGCAGCGCGTGGAGCGACCCGCGAGATAGCTATGGGCAGCCGGGCGCCATGCCCGGCGACGCCCGATCCTAGACACGCGGTCCCGCTCCTGCCGAACACCCCGTCCTGCGGTAGCCAACCCGCGCATATCAGCCTGACCGCGCGTCGATCACAGACACGCTCACCAGACACCTCCAGGACGAAGCAAGAGGCGCCCGCCCCCATGGTCAGGGACGGGCGCCTCGCCCTGCCTCTTGACAGGAGACCACTACATATCAGCTATAGCTGCCTCGCATCCCATGGGTTACAAGACGTCTCATGGCTGCCTTGGCGAGCACATGAGGAGGTCGCGGAATTCCGGCCTTCTTGGGGTCCGGCTGCTTCTCGCAACTATGTATCGGAACTAAGAGATTGCGCGGATAGGCGGGTGTGGTTCGTATCCTGCGGGCGGCGTGTCGCTGTGGGCCGGCACGGGAGGGTTGTCGCTTCGATGGAAGTGCGACCTATCCGTTCGAGGCGAAGGACCCTTGCCCGTGCCAGCACTTCCATCCTCAATCATCGAGCCCCTGTGGTGCCAGTTCNCCACGGCGCACGCCAGGGTCAGGGGTGTTGACAGTAGGGTAAAAGAGTTACGGCGGTCATAGCGTGGGGGAAACGCCCGGTCCCATTCCGAACCCGGAAGCTAAGACCCACTGCGCCGATGGTACTGCATCCGGGAGGATGTGGGAGAGTAGGACGCCGCCGGACAACCATTGAGGGAAGGGCCCCGCACACGAGTGCGGGGCCCTTCTCGTTTAACCGTGTCGGCTACGATTGTGAAGCTGTCCGTCGGAGTACGCCATGCCGTGCTGCCGCCGTCATCAAGACCGAGGAGAGGATCATCAGGATGTCCGAGAACGAGGAGCGCTCCGGCTCATCTGATCGTCCGCGCCGTCACGGCGGGGGACGGCCCGAGCGGGGATTCGGTTCCGGGTCCCGTGGTGGCGGTCCCCGCCGGGAGGGCAGGCCGGAACGCGGAGGAGCTCGGCATGACCGCCGTGGGTCACGTGATGGTGGCCCGCGCGTCGAGAACCGGGGTTCTGCCCACAATCCGGGGGACCTGCGCAGTTCCAACCGGCCGGACCGGGCCAAGTCTCCTGAGATCGATGAGGATGTGACCGGCAAGGAGCTAGACCGCGCGACCAGCCGTGAGCTGGACACCCTGGACGAACGAAACCGTCCGTGGGTGGCACGTCACCTGGTGATGGCCGGCCGGCTGCTGGACATCGATCCGCAGCTGGCCTTCGAACACGCCCTGGCTGCCAGTCGGCGTGGCGGACGCCTCGGTTGCGTCCGGGAGGCCGTCGGACTGACCGCCTACGGGGCTGGACAGTACGCGGAGGCGCTGCGGGAGTTCCGGACCTACCGCCGCATCACGGGGGACAATACCCACCTGCCGGAGATGGTGGACAGTGAACGTGCCCTCGGCCGGCATGACAAGGCCCTTGAACTCGCGGGCGACGTCGACCAGGCGTCCCTGGAGAAGGCGATCCGGGCAGAATTGGCCATGGTGCTCTCCGGCATCCATCGTGACCAGGGGGATATCGACTCTGCTCTGGCAGTGCTGCAGATTCCCGAGCTCGATCGCCATCGCGGTTTCTCCTTCAGTCCCCGACTGTTCCGCGCCTATGCGGATGTCCTGACTGAGGCCGGCCGTGGTGAGGAGGCCAAGGCCTGGCGCCGGCAGGCCAGTGTGGCTGAACGGGCGCTGGGCATCGGTGCCTTCGAGGATCCGGAGATCATCGACTTCGGATTGGACGATGACGGCTCCGAGGACCGGCCCCGTGCCCGTGACCTGGTGCCCCCGGGAGCGTCTTCGGACGGCCGGGACGAAGGCGTTCAGGACGTGGACGGCCAGGCTGGGGACGGGCGGCTGGATGAGGAGGATCTCGGGTCCATGGTGACCTCTCAGCGGGCCCAGGCCGAGGAAGCGTCTCCGGAGGCGGATGAGCCGGAGGAGACAGACGGTGAGGTCCCCGCTGACGATCAGGACCGCGGAGACCGCTGACCCATGACGGAAGCGGTGTTCTTCGGAGGCCATGACGCCGTCCTGTGTGACCTGGACGGCGTGGTGTACGCCGGTACCGAGGCCATCGATGGCGCCGTGCCGACCCTGCGGGAATTGGGGCGGCGCGGTGTCCCCGTCGTCTACGTGACCAACAATGCCTCGAGGTCACCGGAATCCGTGGCCGACCACCTGCTCGGATTCGGTCTCGAGGTGACCGGGGATCAGGTCTTCGGATCTGCTGCGGCGGGCGTGGCCCTCCTGAATCAGGAACTGTCCCGGACCGCAACTGATCCGTCGGCAGACGGGGCATCCTCCGGTGTGCGTCCCGTCCCGGCGAGGGTCCTGGTCGTCGGATCAGACTACCTGTGTGGACTGGTGTCGGGGGCCGGCCACGAGGTGGTGACGACGGCGGCCGAGCGTCCCGACGCCGTGATCCAGGGATTCGACCCCTCGGTGTCCTGGACCGACCTGGCGCAGGCCTCCTATGCCGTCAACGGGGGAGCCCGGTGGATCGCGACCAATACGGACCTGACCATTCCCCGTGCCGAGGGGATCTCGCCCGGCAACGGTGCCCTGATCGAGGCGGTGTCCCGGGCGACGGGGACCCGCCCGCTGGCAGCGGGCAAGCCCGAGCCAGTCCTGTTCCGCCTGGCCGCCCAGGCCGTCGGTGCTCGCAACCCCTTGGTCGTGGGTGACCGTCTGGACACGGACATCCTCGGAGGCAATCGGGCCGGTTTCGACACCGCCCTCGTGCTGACCGGTGTGGACACCGAGGCAAACGCCGCGGCCGCGCCGGCGGACCACCAACCCACCTGGACCATCCCCTCGCTGCGGATGCTCCTGGCGGACTCCACGGTGGAAGCGCGCTCCCGCGAAGCCCAGGAGGAACCCCAGCCATGACTGTGTCTTCGGAGTTTCCCGAGTCGCCCGAGCCATCCCCGCCAACCGAGTGGACTCCGGCCACCACCGGTGACCCTGCCGCGGACCAGATCCTGTCGGGTCTCATCGGAGCCGGGGAGCTGAGCCCTGACGAGGAGATCGCGGCCTACCGTGAGGCGCTGGACGCCTTGGCGCAGCTGCTGGAGGAACAACCGCGGCTGCCCGGTCTGTCATGAGCAGTCCGAGGACCACGGGCAGCGGTGGCCGAATCCGCCTCGACATCACCCTGGCCGACCGCGGCCTGGCCCGGTCCCGCAGCGAGGCGGCCGGCCTCATCAGCGCGGGTGAGGTGATCGTCAACGGCGTCATCGCCACGAAGGCGTCCCTGAGGTGCGCCCCCGGCGACGTGGTGGCCCTGCGCTCCAGCGGACCACGGTACGTCTCCCGGGCCGGGCACAAGCTGGCCGGCGCGCTGGAACTGTTCGCCGGCGTCGTGACAGCCGGTCGGCGGTGCCTGGATGCCGGGGCGTCCACGGGCGGGTTCACGGATGTCCTGCTTCGGGCGGGGGCTGAGCAGGTCATCGCGGTGGACGTCGGTCATGACCAACTGGTCGAGACACTGCGCGCCGATCACCGCGTGGACGTCCACGAGGGGTGCAACGTCCGTGACCTCACGCCGGAGCACCTCGGCGGAGCGGTGGACCTGGTGGTCTCGGACCTGTCCTTCATCTCCCTGCGTCTGGTGATGCCACCGCTGGCCGCGGTGAGCCGGCCGGGCGCGGACCTCGTCCTGATGGTGAAGCCGCAGTTCGAGGTCGGCCGGCGGGCCCTGCCCAAGACCGGCGTCGTGCTGGATCCGGAGCAGCGACGCCGGGCGGTCACCGATGTGCTGGACACCGCCCTGGACGCGGGGCTGAGGCCCCGCGGCATCGCCCGCTCTCCGCTGCCGGGGCAGGACGGCAACGTGGAGTTCTTCCTGTGGCTGGACCGCCCCGAGACGGAGGCCGAAGCGACGGCGACCGGCACCGGTGCCGAGTGGCTCGGCACCCAGACGGTCGACTGGGCCTGAAGGAGTGACCCTCGTCCACAGCCCGGCGGGTGCGGCCGGACCCGGCCTGGACGTGGGTATCCTTGGGGCCATGCCCCGTTCAATCCTGGTCCTTGCCCATACCGGCCGCGAGGACGCCATCCGGGCAGCCGTCCACACCTGCGCCAAACTGCAGGAGGCCGGGCTGGTCCCGGTGCTCATGGCCCGTGACGTGACGGCGATCCGCGAGGCCGAACGAGCCGGCGTCGTGCCCCCACTGGAGTTCGTCCCGCGGACCCTGGACGTGGACTGTTCCCTGAGTGAGGTCTCCCTGGGTGTGGTCCTCGGCGGGGACGGCTCCGTGCTGCGTGCGGCGGAGCTCGTCCGTGATTCCGGGCTGCCGCTGCTCGCCGTCAACCTGGGCCACGTGGGCTTCCTGGCCGAATCTGAGCGCACCGATCTCTCCCGCACCGTCGAGGCCGTGGTGGCGCAGGACTACAGCGTCGAGGAGCGGATGGCGATCGACGTCCGGGTCTTCCAGGGCGAGGAACTCGTGGCCCGCACCTGGGCGTTGAACGAGGCCAGCGTGGAGAAGTCCAACCGTGAGCGCATGCTCGAGGTCGTGACCGCCGTGGACGGCAGCCCCATCTCCACGTACGGCTGCGACGGCGTGGTGATGGCCACGCCCACGGGGTCCACGGCGTACGCTTTCTCGGCCGGCGGCCCCGTGGTGTGGCCGGAGGTCCAGGCCATGCTTATGGTGCCGATCAGCGCCCACGCCCTGTTCGCCAAGCCCCTCGTCGTGTCACCGGACTCGGTGCTCACCGTGGAGGTACTGCCGCGCACCAACGAGCCGGGCGTGCTCTGGTGCGACGGCCGCCGCACGGTGGACCTGCCCCTCGGCTCCCGCGTCGAGGTCACCCGCTCACCGCAACCGGTCCGGATCGCCCGGTTGTCCCGTACGCCGTTCACCGAGCGGCTCGTGCGCAAGTTCAATCTGCCCACCAAGGGCTGGCGCGGTCCCGTCACCGAACAGGACCGGGCCGAGGCTGCCGCCCGCGAGTCTCGGACGGCGTCCCGTCGGCCCGAGGGGGACCCCACCTCCCGCGGAGTCTCGATCGTTGAGCCCCATCACCTGGCACCCAGGCCGGGCGTGGTACCGCCGGCCACGGCCGCCCTGCCCGTGGTGTCGGCAGGGGACGAGCGCCTGGGGATCGCGCGGTCGGGGATCACCCCAGATGAGGGCAGTGAGGAGCCGGACACGCACAGCGGAGGAGCCGACCAGTCATGATCGAATACCTGTCCATCAACGGGCTGGGCGTCATCGGTGACGCGGCCGTCGAGCTGGATCCCGGCTTCACCGTGGTGACCGGCGAGACCGGCGCCGGCAAGACCATGGTCGTCACGGCCCTCAACCTCCTGCTCGGGGCCCGAGCGGATGCCGGCGCCGTCCGGCACGGGGCCTCCCGGGCCACCGTGGAGGCCGGCTTCCGGCTGGACGCCGGACATGCCGCCGTCGAGGTCGCCACGGACGCCGGAGCCGTGCTGGACGAGGAGGGTCCAGACCATGGGACCGGCGCGGATGCTGATGCGGTCTCCGAGGCCGGCGTCGGCGCACCGGCAGGAGGCCGCGGGGACGTGGCACTCGTGGTCACCCGGTCCGTGGGGGCCGCCGGGACCTCGGGACGCTCGCGGGCCTCGGCCGGAGGCCGCGGCGTGCCCGTGGCCCTGCTCGGTGAACTCGGTGAACACCTCGTGGCCGTCCATGGCCAGACCGACCAGCTGCGGTTGAAGTCCCCGGCCGCCCAGCGCCATGCCTTGGACTCCTTCGCCGGTTCGGAGCTGAGCGAGACCCTGGCCGTCTACCAGCGGGACTTCGACGCCTGGAGACGGGCAGCCGCGGAACTGCAGGAGATCACCAGTAACGAGCAGGACCGGGCCCGCGAGGCGGAGAACCTGCAGCGTTCCCTCGAGGAGATCGACAACGCCGCGGTCCGGGAGGGGGAGGACGAGGAGGTCAGGGCCCTCATCCAGCGACTGGAGAACGTCGAGGAGCTGCGCACGGCCTCCCTGGGCGCCCACGCCCACCTCGCCGGCGGAGATGCCGCAGACGCGGTGGAGATCCCATCGGCCGAGGCCCTCATCGAGGCCGCCCGCCAGGCCCTGATGCAGGCCCCGGGCCAGGATGACGAACTCACCGGGCTGTCCCAGCGCCTTGCCGAGGTGGGGATCCTGCTGGCCGATGTCTCCGGGGATCTCGCCGGCTATGCGGCCCGCCTGGATGACGACGCCGCCTCCGACCTGGACAGCGCCCAGTCCCGGCTGGCCGAACTGACCCGGCTGATGCGCCTCTACGGACCCGAACTCTCCGATGTGATCCGGTGGGCCGAGAGCCACCGGCCGCGCCTCGACGCTCTGCAGGGGGACTCCGGTCGCATCGAGGAGCTCACCGCCGAGGTTGCACGCCTCGAACAACGCGTGCTGTCCGGCGCGAGTGAGCTGACCCGGCTGAGGACGGCCGGCGCAGCCACCCTCTCCGGACTGGTCAGCGAGGAACTGCACGCCCTGTCGATGCCGGACGCCACGTTCCACGCCGCCGTCATCCCTGGCGGCCAGCCGGGCCCCCACGGGGCCGACGAGGTCCAACTGCTCCTCCAGCCCCATGCCGGCGCCGAACCGCGGCCCCTGGGCAAGGGCGCCTCCGGCGGTGAACTCTCCCGGGTCATGCTGGCGCTGGAGGTGGTCCTGGCCGCCACGGACCCGGTCCCCACCTTCGTGTTCGACGAGGTGGACGCCGGCGTCGGTGGTGAGGCCGCCGTCCAGATCGGCCGGCGGCTCGCCCGGTTGGCCCGGCACGTCCAGGTCATCGTGGTCACACACCTGCCGCAGGTGGCGGCGTTCGCGGACCGGCACCTGAAGGTCACGAAGAACTCGGACGGCGATGCCGGGTTCACCACCTCGGACGTCGCGACCCTCGAGGGCGAGCAGCGGGTGGGGGAGCTGGCCAGGATGCTCGCCGGCCGCGCCGACTCCGGGGCAGCCCGCGATCACGCCCGCGAACTCCTCGACGCGTCGCACGTCTGAACGGGTGCTACGATCGAACTCCGTGGTGCATAAATCTTCTCGATTCCAGAAAACGCCCAACGCTACCCGCCAGATCTTCGTGACCGGCGGCGTGGCCTCTTCCCTCGGAAAGGGGCTCACGGCGTCCTCCCTGGGTCATCTCCTGAGGGCACGAGGCCTCTCCGTGACCATGCAGAAGCTGGATCCGTATCTGAATGTCGATCCCGGCACCATGAACCCCTTCCAGCACGGCGAGGTCTTCGTCACGGAGGACGGGGCCGAGACCGACCTGGACATCGGCCACTATGAACGGTTCCTGGACGAGGACCTCGACGGCCTGAACAACGTCACCACCGGACAGGTGTACTCGACCGTCATTGAGAAGGAACGCCGGGGCGACTACCTCGGGGACACCGTCCAGGTCATCCCGCACATCACGGATGAGATCAAACGCCGCATGCGCCTGCCGGCCACGGAGGACGCCACCGTGGGCGGGGAGCAGCAGGATCGGGCCGCCGCAGACCGCCCGGCGCCGGACGTCATCATCACGGAGATCGGCGGAACGGTCGGTGACATCGAGTCCCAGCCGTTCCTGGAGGCCGCACGGCAGGTCCGCCAGGACATCGGACGGGACAACGTGTTCTTCGTGCACGTATCCCTAGTGCCCTACATCGGTCCCTCCCATGAGCTGAAGACCAAGCCCACCCAGCACTCGGTGGCGGCGCTGCGCTCGATCGGGATCCAGCCGGACGCCATCGTCATCCGTTCGGACCGCGAGGTCCCGGCCGACGTGCGGGACAAGATCGCCCGCATGTGCGACGTGGACACCGATGCGGTCATCAACTGCGCCGATGCCCCCTCCATCTACGACATCCCCAAGATCATCCATGCCCAGGGCCTCGACGCCTATGTGGTCCAATCCCTGGACCTGAAGTTCAAGGATGTCGACTGGTCCACCTGGGACCGCTTGATCGGCGCGGTACACCACCCGAGGCATGCGCTGGAGATCGCCCTGGTCGGCAAGTACATCGACCTGCCGGACTCCTACCTCTCCGTCACGGAAGCCCTGCGCGCCGGCGGTTTCGGTAATGACGCGACGGTCTCCATCCGCTGGGTTCCCTCGGACGACTGCCAGACCGAGGCCGGCGCACGCCAGGCCTTGGACGGCGTCGACGCCATCTGTGTCCCGGGTGGTTTCGGGGTCCGAGGGCTCGACGGCAAGATCGGGGCGTTGCGCCATGCCCGTGAGAACGGCATCCCGACCCTCGGCCTGTGCCTGGGCCTGCAGACCATGGTCATGGAGTACGCCCGCAACGTGCTGGGCCTCGCCCAGGCCTCCTCCACCGAGTTCGAACCGGACACCGAGCACCCCGTGATCGCCACCATGGCCGAGCAGGAGCGTTTCGTCTCCGGCGGCGGCGACCTCGGCGGCACCATGCGCTTGGGCTCCTATCCGGCCACCCTGCGGGAGGGCTCCGCGGTCGCGCGGGCCTATGGGGCCACCGAGGTCACCGAGCGGCACCGCCACCGCTACGAGGTCAACAACGAGTACCGCGACCGGCTGGAGGAGGCGGGGTTGATCGTCTCCGGGACCTCCCCGGACGGCACGCTCGTGGAATTCGTGGAGCTTCCGGCGGACGTCCACCCGTACTACGTCTCCACCCAGGCCCATCCGGAGTTCAAGTCCCGGCCGACCCGCCCGCATCCACTGTTCGCTGGACTCGTGGCCGCGGGACTGGAACGCCGGAACTCCCGCAGGGTGAGTTGATCAGGTTGATCAGCAGGGACACCCACCACTCCATGACGCACCTGACTCCTCCACCCGCCCCGTACACCGAGCACGACGGCGGCCCGCTCGCGGACGTGCCCGCCGCGCGGCCCGCGGTCCACACCGAGAGGGCCTTCGCGGGGGCGGTGTGGGACGTCACCCGCGAGGCCTTCCTGATGGTGCCGGGCGCCGCCGCGGAGGAGGACGCGGGTGGGACGGAGGACGATCATCCGGACCTGTTGGTCCGGGAGTTCATCCGCCACCCCGGGGCCGTGGCCGTGGTGGCCCTGGATGATCAGGACCGGGTACGGATGATCCGGCAGTACCGGCACCCCGTGGGCGAGGAGCTGTGGGAGATCCCCGCCGGGCTGCTCGACGTCCCGGGAGAGCACCTGGTCGAGGCCGCCCGGCGGGAACTGGCCGAGGAGGCCGACCTGCGCGCGGACCGGTGGGACGTCCTCGCCGACTTCTACACCACTCCGGGATCCTCCTCCGAGGGCATCCGGGTGTTCCTGGCCCGGGGCCTGTCTCCGGTCCCGGTGGGGGAACGCCACGAACGCACCGGCGAGGAGGCCGGTATGCCGTTGGCCTGGGTGCAGGTGACAGACGCCGTTCAGGCCGTGCTGGCCGGCCGGCTGCGCAATCCCTCCTCCGTGGTGGGCCTCCTCGCCCTCCTCGCCCACCGGGACGGCGGCTTCGCCGACCTGCGTCCTGCGGACGCGCCCTGGCACGGCCGTCCCCTCGGCGGGTGAGTGACCGGTCATGAGTGTGGTGAGTGCCGAGTCCGCGGACGGTCCGCCGCGCGCCCTGGCCCGTCCGGCTGAGGCGTACCTGGACCACCTGACCGTGGAACGGGGCATGTCCCCCCATACCCTGGCCGCCTACCGCCGGGACATGAGCCGTTACCTGGCGTGGCTGCAGGGCCAGGGTGTGGACGAGCCCCGCCAGGTGGAGCGCCGGCACGTGACCGGGTTCCTCCAGGCCCTGGCCACCGGTGCCGATGGCGGGCACCCGCTCTCACCGCGGTCCGCGGCCCGGACCATCGTCGCCGTCCGCGGTATGCACCGCTTCTGGACCCTGGAACAGGTCACGGAGACGGATCCGGCACAGGACGTCACCCCGCCCCGCCCCGCCCAGGAATTGCCCAAGGCGATTCGGGTGGACCAGGTGACCGCCCTGCTGGAAGCTGTGCCTACGGACACCCCGGCGGGTCTGCGGGACCGGGCCCTGCTCGAGTTCCTCTATGCCACGGGCGCCCGCATCTCCGAGGCCGTCGGGCTGGACGTCGACGACGTGGTCGGAGCCGTCCGCGGCCCGCTGGACGGTGCCGACCTCCAGGGAAACCGACCCGAGCCGGGGGCGACGGGACCGGGGGAGTCCGGCACCGCCGTCGTCCGTCTGTTCGGGAAGGGCTCCAAGGAGCGCATCGTCCCGCTGGGCTCCTACGCGGCCACCGCCCTGGAGGCCTGGCTGATCCGCGGACGCCCCACGCTGGCCGGTCAGTCCGGGACCGGAGGCCCCGCGCTGTTCCTCAACCAGCGCGGAGGGCGGCTCTCCCGACAGTCGGCGTGGACGATCCTCAAGAAGGCCGCGGAACGGGCGCACATCGAGGCCGAGGTCTCCCCGCACACGCTGCGGCATTCATTCGCCACCCATCTGCTGGAGGGCGGCGCGGACGTGCGCGTGGTGCAGGAGCTGCTGGGGCACGCCTCCGTCACCACCACGCAGGTCTACACCCTGGTCACGGCGGACACGCTGCGCGAGGTCTACGCCGCGGCGCACCCCCGCGCCCTCCACTAAAGCCGGGGAGAGGTCATCACGATCCCACAACGTCGGGCCGGACGGTGATGACATCGATCACGGATCGATGCTCAGATGGTGAGAGCCGGACGACGTCCCCGGGCGGAAGACGGACCACCACCAGACCACCACCTGCCGAAGAGGTGCCCTACGGAGCACACCGAGGCACACGAGGGGATCATGATGACCAGCACCGCCGACCGAACTTTTCCTGCAGGGCGATGCGCCCGAGCCGCAGCCCGTAGCCGCCGCCTGGCGGCCGCCGTGGGGCTCGGGCTCAGTGCTGGATTGGTGCTGACCGCCTGCGGCACCGGTGGCGAGCCCGCGGAATCGCCTTCCGCCACGACCGATCCCAGTTCGAGTCCGGTGGAGACCGTCACGGAGACCGCGAGTCCGAGTGACACGGCGACCGCGAGCGCCACCGTGACCGAGACGGCCTCCGCCTCACCGACCGCCAGCGGGTCCGGGGAGCAGACCACGGGGCTCACCCAGAGCTACACCTCCGAGTCGGGGGTCTTCACGTGGAGTTTTCCGGAGACCTGGAGCGCCAGCCAGGAGGACTACAACGAGGAGTTCCTGGACTATCTGGGCGTGCCCTACGAGGTGGTGCTCTTCCAGGACCCCGAGGGCACCGTGGAGTACCGGACCACCACCGGGGTCGCCCCCACGGACAACGACGGTCCCAAGCTGGATGTGGTGGAGGTCTTGGAGGCCGAGGAACTGCCGGACATCCCGGAGGCCACGGGCTCCGGACCCGTCTGGTACCGGGCCTCCCTCTACCAGGCCAGCGAGGACTGGCCGGACCCCAAGAGCTTCGAGGGCGGGGAATTCCTGTTGGCTGTGCAGGTGGTCAACGTGGCCGAGGACCTCGACCCCGAGGCGACCGACGACTCCTTCTGGTCCTCGTGGTTCTACGCGCAGCCCTCGGTTCAGGGCGACGGTGAGGGGACCGCCACTCTGCTGTCCGGCAGCGTCACCCAGGACACGGCGGAGGAGGTCACCGGACTCGAAGGGGAGGAGGCCATGAGGGCGTTCCTCGAGACCGAGGAGTACGGGCAGCTGCGGTCCGTGGCCACCTCCATGGAGGTCGAGGTCCCCTGATCCGGATGCCGGAACACCGGCGCTGAACAACGACCCGGGCGGGGAGGGAACGTGAGTGTTCCTTCCCCGCCCGGGTCGTCGTCGTGCGGTGCAGTCAGGCTCAGGCGCCCGGCACGTGCCGCTCGTCCGGCCCGTTGTAGGCGGACAGCGGCCGGATCAGCGAATTGCTGGCGCGCTGCTCCATGATGTGCGCGGTCCACCCGGTGACGCGGGCGGCGATGAACAACGGCGTGAACAGCTCGGTGTCGAAGCCCATCAGGTGGTACGTCGGGCCGGCCGGGTAGTCGAGGTTCGGCTTGATGGCCTTGGCCTCGTCCATGGCCTGCTCGAGCCCGTTGTACAACCCGAGGATCTCGTGGCGGCCGAAGTGCTCGATCATCGCGTCGAGCGCCTGCTTCATGGTCGGCACGCGGGAGTCGCCGTGCTTGTACACGCGGTGGCCGAAGCCCATGACCTTCTTCTTCTGGGTCAGGGCGTCCTCCATCCAGGCCTTGGCGCGGTCCTTGGCCTCCTCCTGGGACTCGTCCGGCCGGATGCCGATCTCGTCGAAGGTGTGCATGACGGCCTCGTTGGCGCCGCCGTGCAGGGAGCCCTTGAGCGCGCCGATGGCCCCGGTCACCGCCGAGTGCAGATCGGACAGGGTGGAGGTGATGACGCGTGCGGTGAAGGTGGAGGCGTTGAAGGAGTGCTCCGCGTAGAGCACCATCGAGACGCGGAACGCATCGACGACAGCGGGATCGGCCTCCTCGCCGAAGGTCATCCACAGGAAGTTCTGGGAGTAGTCCAGGTCTTCCCGGGGCGCCACCGGCTCGGTGGGACCACCGGCGGTGCGCCGGCGTTGCTCGTAGGCGACGACGGCGGGCAGCTGGGCGAACAGGGTCGTCGCCTTCTCCATCTCGGCCTCCGGTGAGGAGTCCTCCGACTTCGGGTGCTGCGCGCCCAGGATGGACACGGCGGTACGGACCGAGTCCATCGGATGGCAGGCCACCGGCAACATGTCCAGGGCGGCCCTGACATCCGGGGACAGAGCTCGATTGGAGCGCTCGTGGTCCGTGAAGGCTGCCAGCTGGGCGTCCGTGGGGAGCTCACCGTTCAACAGCAGATAGGCCACGGCCTCGAACGGCAGAGACGCGGCGAGCTCCTGCACGGGATAGCCACGGTAGAGCAGGGAATTGGTGTCCGGGTTGACCTTGGAGATGGCGGTGTAGTCCGCCACCACTCCGGCGAGGCCCTTCTTGATCTCAGTGTCAGTCATGGGAGTGTCCTTTCGGGACGGGAGTCGGGTCGGGTTCAGGCGTCTGCGCCGGAGTCCGTCCGGGTCTCCAACCCCGGTACCGGGAAGTTGAAGACGGAGGAATCGAAGCCGTTGTAGCCCTCGTAGTCCACGAGCTCGTAGAGGCGTGCCCTGGTCAGCATCTCACCGACGGCGCCCTGCTGGGTACCCTCGGATCGGATGGTGGACAAGGTGCGCTCCATGGCACCGAGGGCCGAGCGCAGCAGCGTCACCGGGTAGATCACCAGGGCCACGCCGGCAGAGGCCAGCTGTTCGCGGGTGAACAACTCGGACTTGCCGAACTCGGTCATGTTGGCCAGGACAGGCACGTCCACCGCGTTGCAGACGGCCTCGAACTCGGACAGGTCCTTCATGGCCTCCGGGAAGATGGAGTCCGCGCCGGCGTCTGCCAGGGCCTTGGCCCGGTCGATGGCGGCGTTCAGACCGCCGGCGCCGTCCACCCCACGGATATCGGTGCGGGCCATGATCAGGAAGTTCTCGTCCCGGCGGGCGCTCGCGGCCGCCGCCACCCTCTGGGTGGCCGTGGCCAGGTCCACCACGGCCTTGTTGTCCAGATGGCCGCATCGCTTGGGGTTGATCTGGTCCTCGATGTGACATCCGGCGAGCCCGGCGTTCTCCAGTTCCTGAATGGTCCGGGCCACGTTCATCGGCTCTCCGAAGCCGGTGTCAGCGTCCACGATGGCCGGCAGATCCGTGACCCGGGCGATCTGCCCGGCCCGTTGGGCCACCTCCGTCAGCGTGGTCAGGCCGATGTCCGGCAGAGCCAACTCGTTGGCCAACACCGCACCGGAGATGTACAGCCCCTGGAACCCCTGCTCCTCCACCAGCTTGCCGGAGAGGGGCGTGTAGGCCCCGGGGAACTGCACGGCGGCACCGGGCTGCAGCAGTTGCCGCAGACGGACGCGCTTCTCGGCGGCGGTCAGTGACGAATACAGCATCAGAAGAGTCCCTTCGGGGCGTCGGCCAGGTCGATGACGCCGGGTGCCGCGGTGATGTTCAACTGGTCCAGCTCACCGGCGCCGAGGGACGCGGTGCGCTGGACGGCGTCGAGGAAGCGCTCGATCTCCTCGCCGGACACGAGGCCCTCGGCCAGCGTGCGGAATTTGTGGATGTACTGCTCCCGGGCGAACGGGCGGGCGCCCAGCGGGTGGGCATCGGCCACGGCGATCTCGTCCGTGATGGTCTCGCCGGAGGCGGTGGTGATGACGACCCGGCCGCCGAAGGCCTTCTCCGAGATGTCCAGGGAGTGGTACCGACGGGTCCACTCCTGGTCCTCCTCCGTGGTGACCTTGTGCCACAGCTCCACGGTGTCCGGCCGTCCGGCCCGCTTGGGGGAGTACGAGTCCACGTGGTGCCACGCGCCGTCCTGCAGGGCCACCGTGAAGATGTACGGGATGGAGTGGTCGAGGGTCTCGCGGGAGGCCTTCGGGTCATACTTCTGCGGGTCGTTCGCCCCGGAACCGATCACGTAGTGCGTGTGGTGCGAGGTATGGATGACGATCGAGGCGACGTTGGCGGGATCGGCGAGCTCGGGATGCTCGCCGTGCAGCTTGCGCGCGAGGTCGATCCACGCCTGGGCCTGGTACTCCGCGGAGTGCTCCTTCGTGTAGGTGTCCAGGATGGCGCGCTTGGCCTCGCCGGGCGCCGGCAGGGGCACCGTGTACTTCGCGTCCGGTCCGTCCAGCATCCAGGCGATGACCCCGTCCTCGCCCTCGTAGATCGGCACGGGCGAGGTCTGGCCGCGCATGGCACGGTCAGCAGATTCGACGGCCATCTTGCCGGCGAAGGCCGGGGCGTGGGCCTTCCACGTGGAGATCTCGCCCTTGCGGGACTGGCGGGTCGCCGTCGTGGTGTGCAGGCCCTGGCCGATGGCCTGGAAGATCGTCTCGGTGTCCAGGCCCAGCAGGGTCCCGATGCCGGCCGAGGCGGAGGGGCCGAGGTGGGCCACATGGTCGATCTTGTGGGCGTGCAGGCAGATGGCCTTGACCAGGTCCACCTGGAGCTCGTAGCCGGTGGCGATGCCCCGGATCAGGTCGGCGCCGCTGGCACCGCTGTGCTGGGCCACCGCCAGGATGGGCGGAATGTTGTCCCCGGGATGGGAGTACTCGGCGGCCAGGAAGGTGTCATGGTAGTCCAGCTCGCGCACGGCCACACCATTGGCCCAGGCGGCCCATTCCGGGGAGACCTTCTCGGTGATGCCGAAGACGGAGGCTCCCTGTCCGCCGGACGTGGGCGCGTGGGTCAGGGCCTGTGCCCGGGCCGCAACGATCGGTCCGCGGTTCAGGGAGGCGATGGCCACCGAGGCGTTGTCGATGATGCGGTTGATGACCATCTCCTCCACCTCGGGGTCGATGGCCACGGTGTCGGTGGCGACCTCGGCCATCTTCCAGGCGAGCTGGTCCTGGCGCTGCAGGTTTTCTTCGGAACGGTAGACGCGGACGTCGTGGTTGATCATGGGGTCCTCTCCAAGCTGGATGTGGGGTGGTCGGTGGCAGATCCGGCTGGTTCGGCCGGTCCGGTCTGGTGGTTCTGGTGGGTCTGGGTGCCGGTGGGCTGGTGTGACTGCAGGTGCGCCAAGGCATGGTGCAGGTGCAGGGTGGTGGTCGCGGCGGCCAGTTCGGGATTCCGATCGGCCAGGGCCCTGGCGATGGAGGCGTGCTCCGTGGCGGACGCCGCCAGCCGCGCCGGGTCATTGCGGGAGAAGCGGCGCAGCCGGGCGAGGTGAACGCGCAGGGACCGCAGGTGCTGGGCCAGGTAGGCGTTGGCACAGGCGGCGTCCACGGCGGCGTCCAACTCCGTGGTCAGCCGGTAGTAGGACTCCGGATCCTCACTGCGGCGGAGCGGTTCCACGGCGGACTCGAAGCGTGCGGCCAGCTGCCCGAAGACCTTCGGGTCGGCGTGCACGGCGGCCCGACGCGCGGCCAGCACCTCGAGCACCGTGCGCAGGTCGAACAGGTCGTCGGCCTCGTCCAGGGAGACCTCCGTGACCACGGTCCCGCGTCCGCTCGACGGGGCAGCGAGGCCTTCGGAGACCAGGCGTCCGATGGCCTCGCGCAACGGCGTGCGCGACAGGCCCAGTCGGGCCGACTGCTCGACCTCGCCCAGGATCGATCCGGGAGGCAGCTGACCTTCGATGATCTCCTGCCGCAGCGTCCGGTACGCACGTTCACTGGCTCTCACAGGGTCCAGCGTATACACAAATAGCCGAAGATGGGTGATTCGGCGAGAATCAGGCCGGAATCCGGCCATTTTTCAGCTTTGGACCTGTCTTGCGTATACACAGGGTGGACGTGGCGTGACTCACGTCCTAGGTTGGTCCCATGTCCTCAACGTCCTCAATGCGTGAGCCCACCCCGTCCTCTGAGCCATCCGAGCCCTCTGAGCCGTACGAGTCCGTCTACCGCAGGTCCATCGAGGATCCAGAGGGATTCTGGCTGGAGGCGGCCGCTGCCATCGACTGGACCGAGCCGCCCACCCGCGCCCTGGATGATGCGGCGGCACCGATCTACCGGTGGTTCCCCGGGGCCCGGTTGAACACGGCGGTGAACTGCCTGGACCGGCACGTGGCGGCCGGCCACGGTGAGCGCACCGCGATCATCTATGACTCGGCGGTGCTCGGCACCGTGGAGCACATCAGCTACGCAGATCTGACGGACCGGGTGTCCCGCTTCGCGGGAGCGCTGGTGTCCCTGGGCGTCGGCCGGGGGGACCGTGTGGTCATCTACCTGCCGATGACGCCGGAGGCGCACGTTGCCATGCTGGCCTGCGCCAGGATCGGAGCGGTGCACTCCGTGGTGTTCGGCGGATTCGCGGCCCGGGAGCTGGCGGCGCGCATCGACGACGCGAAGCCGACGGTGATCGTGACCTCCTCCGGCGGCATCGAGCCGAGCCGGCGTGTGGAGTACCTGCCCGCGGTGGCCGAGGCCGTGGCACTGGCGCAGCACCGGGTCGGGGCCGTGGTGGCCAAGCAACGCGAGGGTTTCGAGACCCGCCTGGAAGACGTGCGGGACAGCGTGCGGGCCGGCGTCGGGACTGAGGCCGGGAACGGATCCGAGGCTGGAACCCGGTGGGTCGACTGGGACGAGGCCGTGGCCGAGGCCGAGCCGGCGGAGCCCGTGGACGTGGCCGCCACGGATCCGCTCTACATCCTCTACACCTCCGGAACCACCGGCTCGCCCAAGGGTGTGGTCCGGGACCAAGGCGGGCATGCGGTCGCCCTGGCCTGGACCATGGCGAACATCTACGACGTCGGCCCCGGGCAGACGATGTTCACCGCCTCGGACGTCGGCTGGGTGGTGGGGCACTCCTATATCGTCTACGCGCCGCTGCTGGTCGGGGCCACCACCGTGCTCTACGAGGGCAAGCCCGTGGGGACCCCGGACGCCGGGGCGTTCTGGCGGGTGGCCGCCCAGCACGGGGTGCGCTCACTGTTCACGGCACCGACCGCCCTGCGGGCCATCCGCAAGGTGGACCCGGAGGGTGACCTGGCCCGGGACCATGACCTGTCGGCACTCCAGACCCTGTTCGCGGCGGGGGAGCGCCTGGACCCGGAGACCCAGGGGTGGATCGGTGACCTGCTGGGCGTGCCGGTGGTGGACAACTGGTGGCAGACCGAGACGGGCTGGCCGATCGGCGCCAACCCGGTGGGTCTGGAGGCGCTGCCCGTCAAGACCGGGTCGTGCACCCGGCCCACTCCCGGCTACGCCGTGGAGATCCTGGACGGGAGCGGGCAGCCGGTGGAGGCCGGGATCGAGGGCAACATCTGCCTCCGGTTGCCCCTGCCGCCGGGGACCCTGACCACGTTGTGGGGCAATGACCAGCGCTTCATCGACTCCTACCTCAGCGCCTTCGAGGGGTACTACGCCACGGGCGACTCGGGGCTGGTCGATGAGGAGGGCTACCTCTTCGTGATGGGCCGGACGGACGATGTGATCAACGTGGCGGGCCACCGGCTCTCCACGGGTGCCCTCGAGCAGGCGCTCGCCGCCCACCCTGCCGTGGCCGAGTGTGCGGTGATCGGATTGGCGGACCCGCTCAAGGGCCAGCGGGCCTCCGGCTACGTGGTGCTCAAATCCGGGGTGGAGGTGGACGGCTCCGCCGGGCTGGAGGAGCTGCTGGCCGAGCTGCGCGCCACCGTCCGCACCTCGGTTGGCGCCGTGGCCGACTTCAAGCAGGTGGCGGTGGTGGACGCGCTGCCGAAGACCCGGTCCGGGAAGATCCTGCGCAAGACCATGCGGCAGATGGCCGATGGTGAGGAGTACGTGGTGCCCTCCACCATCGAGGACCGTTCCGTGCTCGACGCCCTCGCGCCCACCCTCCGCACCGGCCCGTAGGCTATCCGGGCGCTGAGCCCCGGCCGGACCAGCGGTACTCGTTCTCCGGCCGTCCCGGCGTGCCGTAGCGGGGCGAGCGGTCCACCAGTCCCTGCCGGAAGAGGTGCTCCAGGTAGCGCCGTGCCGTCACCCGGGACGTCCCGACGGCGGCCCCCACCTCACCGGCGCTGCGGCCGGCCACCGTGCCGGCCTCGGCCCCGGCGGACCCCCGGCCGGTCCTGGGGCTGGAGTCCGGGGCCGGTCGCGGGACCGCATCCAGGTCGGAGCGGAGCAGGTCCACGATGGCGTCAAGTGTGCCCTCGGTCAGTCCCTTGGGGAGGGTGGCCGGGCCGGTACTGCCGTGGTGGCGGAACGCCCGGTCCACCTCCGCCTGGCTGCGGACCGACCCGGTTCCGGCAAGGCCGGTGGACAACTCCCGTGCCGCCCGCAGGCGTTCGGCGAACTCCGGATAGCCGAAGGGCTTCACCAGGTACTGGATCACGCCCAGGGCCATGGCCTGGCGGATGGTGGGCACGTCGGTGGCGGCGGTCATGGCCACCACCGCCCCGGCGAATCCCGCCGATCGCATCCGGCGGAGCACCTCCAAGCCGTGTCCGTCCGGAAGGTTCATGTCCAGCAGCACCAGGTCCACGCCGAAGGAGCCGTGTTCACGCCACTGGGTGGACAGGAACCGCACCGCGTCGGCCAGGGTGGGGGAGAGATGCACGGGCTGGTAGCCACCGGCCCGGGCCAGGTACTCCCCGTAGGTGTCGGCTGCCAGGGCCTCGTCCTCGACGATCAGCACTCGCTCACCGGTCATGGTGGCCTCCTCCCGCTGTCATGGGTGGAGGGTTCTCCGCGGGTCGCCGTGGTGGGCGGACGGCGTCCGCCGGCAGGGGCAGCTCCACGGTGAACACGGTGCCGGAATCCAGGGCCAACTCGACGTCCCCGCCCAGCGAGAGTGCCGTCTGCCGGACCAGGGCCAGGCCGATGCCCCGGCCGGCGGGGCCCGCGGGCTTGGTGGAGAAACCCAGGTCGAACACGTGTCCGCGATCCTCCGCGGAAGGACCGGGGCCGCCGTCGGCCACCTGCAGGACCAGCCAGCCGGCGTCGGCGTGGGCCTCTGCCTCCACCCAACGGTCCTCCGCTGGCCGTGCGGGGTCCGCCGCGGCGTCGATCGCGTTGTCCACCAGGTTGCCGAGGATCGTCACGAGGTCCTGCGCGGAGAATCCGGTGGCGGAGTCCACCTCGATCCGGTAGTCCATCCGCACCCCGCGCTCGCGGGCCTGGGCGGCCTTGGCCGCCAAGAGGGCCTGCACCGCCGGTTCGCCGGTGGGATCCAGCGGGCCAGGCTGGGCGGTGCCCGCCGCCACACCCGAGGCCAACAGGTCGCGTGCCTGATCGATCCGGCCCAGTTCCACGAGGGACAACACGGTGTGCAGCCGGTTGCCGTGCTCATGGGTCTGGGCACGCAGCGCGTCGGTCAGGGATCGGATGTTCTCCAGCTCACGGTTCATCTCCTGGACCTCTGTGCGGTCGTACAGTGTCACCACCGTGCCCCCGTCCGCGCCGGCCGGGATCTGCTGTCTCCGTCCACGCCGCCACGCAGCGGGTGTCCGCAGCCGCGCCGCCGGGCCGGCCGGGCGCGTGCGGTGCTGGTTGACCACCAGGATGCGTCCGGGGACGGCGAACAGCTCGTCCCGCGCGTCCCTTCCGGACTCCAGCAGCCCGGCCAACGGGGCGGGCAGGTGAAGGTCTGCGAGCGAGACCGTCCCCGGGGTGTGGTCCGCGCGGTGGCCGAAGGGCGGGAGATGCAGCAGCTCGGCCGCGCGGTCGTTGTACAGGCTCAGCTCTCCGGTGCCGGAGACCAGCACCATGCCCTCGTTGACGTTGTGCAGGGCGGTGTCCAGCACGGTGAATCGATGGGCCAGCTCCTCGGGGCCGAGTCCGTGGGTGGTCCGGCGGATATAGCGGCCCAGGGCGATGGAGCCGGCCAGCCCAAGGGCGGCGACGAGTCCCATGCCCAGCAGGATGCGCGGGATCTGGGCGGTCACCGCGATGTCCAGTTCGGAGACGCGGTGCCCCACGCCGACGATGCCGACCACCTCGGCCCCGGGGGCGTCGGAGGACAGGACGGGGACCAGTGCGCGGAGGGAGAGGCCTGCGGGTCCGGTGGCCACCGTGTCCACCTGGCCCTGGCCGGCCAGGACTGCCGAGAGGTCCTCTGGGTACCGGGTGCCGTTCTGTGCCGGGTCCCGGTGGGCGACCCGGGTGTAGTCGGTGCCGAAGAACGTCACCCAGTCCACCTGCGCCTGGTCGGCGAGCTCGGTGGTGAGCGATTGGAGCGCCGCGCTGGGGTCCGCGGCCCTGAAGCCGTCACGGATCCGTTCCTCGTCGGCGATCAGGCGCGCCGTGGAGAGGACGTTGGCTCGCTCCAGCCCGTAGACCGTCCGCTGGGTCTGCTGGTAGCTGAAGGCCACCAGGGCGGCGGTGAGGATCAGCAGCGCGGCCAGGTGGGCCGTCGCCAGGCGGCGGGCGATGCTCCACGGGCGCCGGGACGTTCTGGACCTGTCGCGGCGGGCACGCCGGCGCCGCTCGCCCACCCCGTCCACCGCCGTCGATCCCGCCGTCCTGCCCACCGTGAATCCTCGCTCTGGTCCGTCGATGTGAAGTCTCGCCGGCTCCCGCTTGTGCTCTGCGCCATGAACTTTATGACCGCAAGGGTGATGTGACGCACATCCCACGGTGATGATCGTCGCAACGAAGAGACCGCGAGTCACCGGCCCCCACTGTAGAGGACACCCCCCATGACGAACCCATCTGACCAGTCCGCAATGCGGCACACCCCCGCCGGCGTGCCGGCGTCGGGTCCCGCGGAAGGCCAGGCGCCGGCCACACCGGCGGAGAAGGCGAAGAAGAAGGACCGCACGCACTGGCTGTACATCATGGTGATCGCCTCGGTGATCCTGGGGGCGGCAGTCGGGCTGCTGTTCCCGGAGTTCGGCAAGTCCCTCAAACCGCTGGGCGACGGCTTCGTCTCGCTCATCAAGATGATGATCGGCCCGGTCATCTTCTGCACCATCGTGCTCGGCATCGGCTCCATCGCGAAGGCCGCCACCGTGGGCAAGGTGGGCGGCTTGGCCCTGCTGTACTTCATGGCCATGTCCACCTTCGCCCTGGGCCTCGGTCTCGTGGTCGGCAACCTCATCCACCCGGGCGAAGGCCTGGCCCTGACTCCCTACGACCCGGACGCCGCCCAGGCGGACCTGGATCCGACCGTCGCGTTCCTGCTGGACATCATCCCCGGGTCGGTGCCGGTGTTGCCGGTACTGTTCGTCGCCCTGCTGGTGGGCTTCGCCCTCCAGGGGATGGGGGAGTCCGGAAAGCCGCTGCTCCAGGGCCTCACCCTGATCCAAGGTGTCGTGTTCCGCATCCTGATGATGATCATGTGGATCGCGCCGGTCGGCGCCTTCGGTGCCATCGCCGCCGTCGTGGGCTCCACCGGTTGGTCCGCCATCGGTGCCATGGCCCTGCTGATGGGCGCCTTCTATGCCACCTGCATCGTGTTCATCGTGGTCGTGCTCGGTACCCTGCTCCGTCTCGTCACCGGCGTGAGCATCTTCAAGCTGATGAAGTACCTGGGCCGCGAGTACCTGCTCATCTTCGCGACCTCCTCCTCTGAGTCCGCCCTGCCGCGCCTGATCGCCAAGATGGAGCACGCCGGCGTGCACAAGTCCGTGGTGGGTGTCACCGTCCCCACCGGGTACTCCTTCAACCTGGACGGGACGGCCATCTACCTCACCATGGCGGCCCTGTTCGTCTCCAACGCCATGGGCCTGGAGATGAGCCTCGGCGAGCAGATCGGCCTGCTGGTGTTCATGATCATCGCCTCCAAGGGTGCCGCCGGTGTCACCGGAGCCGGCCTCGCCACCCTGGCCGCGGGTCTCCAGGCACACCAGCCGCAGCTGCTCGGCGGCATGGGTGTGATCGTGGGCATCGACAAGTTCATGTCCGAGGCCCGCGCCCTGACCAACTTCACCGGCAACGCCGTGGCCACCATGCTCATCGGCAAGTGGGTCGGTGAGTTCGACCCGGTCAAGGCGGACAACGTCCTCTCCGGGCGGGACAAGTTCGACGAGGAGATGGTGGTGGGGCATGGCCTCGGCGACTACTCCGATGCTCGTCCGGCCGATCGCTCCGCGGAACGTGGGGAGTCAGGCGCCGGCCAGGGTGCGCCCGAGTCCGGGAAGGAGGGGCGCCCCTTCGATCCCCTCGAATCGCCGACGGCGGCCGAGCAGGCCTTCGAGGGACACCCGGAGTCCAGCCTCAACGTGGCGGGCCCTGCCCCGCGGCGCTGAACCCCCGGGGGCCTATCACCTTCAGGCTTCGGTTGAACGTCAAGGCTCGCCGCGACGAACGGGAAATTTTCCGGGCGGACGCCGATCCGGACTAGGGTGTATCCATGCCGCAGCAGCTTACGTTGTTCAGCGTGGGCGACCTCACAGCACGGCGGACATCTGGACCTACGGCAGGAGACGGCAGCATCGTGAACCAGGAAGAGCCCACGCCAGTCCTCATGATCACCGGTGACCCGGTCATCGGACCCACGGGACGGCCCAAGCACGAATTCCCGGAGCCGGTGCAGTTGGAATCACACGGTCCAGCGCGCGTGATCTCCATGGTCAACCAGAAGGGCGGGGTCGGCAAGACGACCTCCACCATCAATCTCGGAGCCGCATTGGCCAGCTACGGCCGGCGGGTGCTCATGGTCGACTTCGACCCCCAGGGGGCCCTCTCCGCCGGCCTCGGCGTCAGCCCCCACGAACTCGACACCACCGTCTACAACGTCATGATGGAACGGTCTGTCACCGCCCGGGACGCCATCGTGGAGACGGAGTTCGAGGACATCGACCTCCTGCCGGCCAACATCGATCTCTCGGCGGCGGAGGTTCAGCTCGTCAACGAGGTGGCCCGGGAACAGGTCCTGGAACGGTCACTGCGCCAGGTCCGGGACGACTATGACGTCATCCTCGTGGACTGCCAGCCGTCCCTGGGCCTGTTGACCGTCAACGCGCTGACGGCCTCGCACGGGGTGATCATTCCGCTGACCGCCGAGTTCTTCGCCCTGCGCGCCGTGGCGCTGCTCGTGGAGACGATCGAGAAGATCCAGGACCGCATCAACCCGGACCTGGAGATCGACGGCGTGCTGGCCACCATGTTCGACGCCCGGACACTGCACTCCAAGGAGGTCGTCAGCCGCCTCGTCGAGGCCTTCGGCGACCGGGTCTTCGAGACCGTGATCAAACGCTCCATCAAGTTCGCCGATGCCACCGTGGCCGCCGAACCCATGACCACGTTCGCCCAGAATCATGAGGGTGCCAAGGCCTACCGCACGCTGGCCCGCGAGCTGATCTGGCGCGGCGGGGCGCCGTGACCCCAGGCGCCGGGGCAGCCGCCCCGGACGTCGACAGGAACCTGGCCGGCGGCCTGTCCGAGAACCTGGACGCCGAGGACGGTGTCCCCTCCGGGTTCTCCGTCACCCTGACCAACTTCGCCGGACCCTTCGACCTGCTGCTCTCCCTCATCGCCCGCCGCCAGATGGACATCACCGAGGTGGCGCTGGCCGAGGTGACGGACGAGTTCATCGCCTACGTCAGGACCCTCCGGCACGAGGCCGGCACCGGGCTGGACCTCGAGGAGCATCCCGGTCGGACCGAGGGGCAGCGACGCCGGCCGAACCTGGCCGCCCTGGATGCCTCCAGCGCCTTCCTCGTGGTCGCGGCCACGCTGCTCGATCTGAAGACGGCCCGGTTGCTTCCTGCCGGCACCACGGACGCGGAGGAGGACGTGGCCCTGCTTGAGGCCCGCGACCTGCTGTTCGCCCGGTTGCTGCAGTACAAGGCCTTCCGGGACATCTCCACACTCCTGGGCGAGAAGATGCGGGCCGAGGCCCGCCGTTTTCCACGCCAGACCACACTGGATCCGCGCTTCGCGTCCCTGTTGCCGGAGCTGGTGTGGACACTGAGCCCCGAACAGTTCGGTGCGCTGGCCGAGGACGTCCTCGCCCGGACCCCGAAGCCGGCGGAACAGGTGAGCCTGGAACACCTGCACGCCCCACCCGTCTCGGTCCGCGAACAGGCCGGCCTGCTGGCCGCCCGGTTGCGTGAGGCCGGCCGGCTCGCCTTCCGCGAGTTGGTGTCCGACGCCGGCTCCACCCTCGTGATCGTCGCCCGTTTCCTCGCGCTGTTGGAGATGTTCCGGGACCGCGCCGTCACCTTCGACCAGGAGGTCCCGTTGGGCGAGTTGGTGGTCCGGTGGGACCCGGACGCCCCTGATGAGAGGCCGGACCACGGTCCGGAAGACGACGAGGAGTGGTCATGAGTGAGCCCGAGGACGTGCGCGGACAACTCGAGGCCGTGCTGATGGTCGTGGACGAGCCCGTGACGGTGGCCCAACTGGCCGAGGCGACCGGTGCGGAGGCCCGGCAGGTGGCCGATGTGCTCTCTGCCCTCGCCAGCGACTATGATGGACTGTCTGGCTCCCCACGGCGCGGCTTCGAGTTGCGCGAACTTGCCGGCGGTTGGCGCATCTACTCCCGTCCAGCCCATGCAGAGGTGGTGGAGCGGTTCATCGTCGAAGGCCAGACGGCACGGTTGACCCAGGCCGCCCTGGAGACCCTGGCCGTGGTCGCCTACCTGCAACCGGTCACGCGATCCCGCGTGGCGGGAATCCGCGGCGTGAACTCCGATTCGGTCATGAGAACCCTCGTCAGCAGGGGGCTCGTGGCGGAGGCCGGCAGCGACCCGCACTCCGGGGCGGTGCTGTACGAGACCACGGGCTACCTGCTGGAGATGCTGGGGGTGGGCAGCCTCCAGGAGCTGCCCAAGCTCTCGAACCACCTGCCCGGCCTGTCGGAACTGGCCGGTATGGACCAGACTGAATTCAACACCTGACCGCCGTCCAGTAAGACGGCACATCATTCCCATCAACCGAATGCAACGAAGAGGACAGTGCACTGATGAATGACCGCAAGCCGGGAGGCTCCGGAAAGAAGAACAACAGCCACCGCGGCACACCGCAGCCGAGCAAGCCGCAGCAGGGCAAGCCCGGCAAGGGCCAGTCCTCCCCGGGGCAGCGCAAGTCCTGGGGCACCCCGGGACCCGGGCAGAGGGGCGGGCCGTTCCGCGAGGACTCCCAGAAGGGATACGACCGCAACCTCGGAGCGGCCCGGAAGCCAGTCCGCCCCAACCGCGCCCAGCGGGACCAGAACTTCTCGTCGGTCCACACCCCCGAGGGGGTGCGCCTGCAAAAGGTCATGGCCTCCGCCGGGGTGGCCTCCCGCCGTGTCTGTGAGGACCTCATCGCCGAGGGGCGCGTGGAGGTGGACGGCAAGGTCGTCACCGAGACCGGTATCCGCGTGGATCCGGACACGGCGGTCATCCATGTGGACGGCCTCCGCCTGCAGCTGGACACCACCCTGCGGTACTTCGCATTCAACAAGCCCCGCGGCGTCGTCTCCACCATGGACGATCCCGATGGCCGGCCGTGCATCTCCGACTACCTCAAGAAGGGCAAGTACGACTCGACGCGCCTCTTCCATGTGGGCCGTCTGGACACCGAGACCGAGGGGCTGTTGTTGTTGACCAACGACGGCGAACTGGCCAACCGGCTGACCCATCCGAGTTTCGAGATCCCCAAGACCTACCTCGTCCAGGTCCACGGCCCGATGGCCAAGGGCGTCGGCGCGCAGCTCAAGGAGGGCATGCAGCTCGAGGACGGCTTCGCCCAGGTGGACTCGTTCAAGCTGGTGGACTCCACTCCGGGCCACGTGCTGGTGGAGGTCGTCATGCACTCCGGCAAGAACCGGATCGTGCGCCGCATGTTCAAGGAGGTCGGATACCCGGTCGAGCGCCTCGTCCGGGTGAAGTTCGGGCCGATCGGCCTCGGCGACCAGAAGCAGGGCACCATCCGCCAGATGGGCCGCCAGGAACAGGGCCACCTCATGGCCGCTGTGAACCTGTGATGGCTCCACGGGGTATCCCCGAACCGGTGCTGATCCGCGGAACCGGGCTGCTGGGCACCTCCATCGGCCTCGGCCTGCGGTCCGCCGGTGCGGACACGTACCTCTCCGATCCCTCCCCTTCGGCCCAGGCGGTCGCCGTGGACATCGGTGCCGGACAGGCCTTCCCGGAGGACCTCACGGCAGCCCCGTCTCCGGGCGTCGTCGTGGTGGCCGCGCCGCCGGATGTCGCCGGGCAGGTCGTCATCGATTCCCTCGTTCGGTTCCCCGGCGCCGTCGTGCTGGACATCGCCTCCGTCAAGGGGGCGATCCGGCGCGAGGTGGACGCCGCCGTCGTGGGCGGGCATCTGACGCCGGCACAGGCCGCACGGTACGTGGGCACCCACCCCATGGCCGGGCGCGAACGCTCCGGTCCGGTGGCCGCCCGCGGTGCCTTGTTCACCGCCGCCCCCTGGGTGGTCTGCGCGACGGGGGATACCTCGCCGGAGGCCGTGTCCGTCGCGGAGGAGATCGCCCGGGTGCTCGGGGCCACCGTGCACCGGATGTCCGCCGAGGACCACGATGCCTCGGTGGCCCTGATCTCGCACCTGCCGCAGATCGCCGCCTCCCTGGTGTCATCCCGGCTGCAGGAGACCCCGGCCCAGTCCCTGGCCCTGTCCGGCAACGGGCTGCGGGACACCACCCGCATCGCGGCGTCGGATCCGCAGCTGTGGGTGCAGATCCTGGCGGCCAACGCGCCGGACATCCTGGAGATCCTCTACGGGGTGCGCGAGGACCTGGACCGGCTGATCTCCACCATGGAGGAGCCCACGGCTCCCGGTGCCCGGCTGGACATCGCCCAGCTGATCGCCGAGGGCAACGCCGGCCACGCCCGGATCCCCGGCAAGCACGGGGCCCCGCCGCAGGCCTTCGCCGTGGTCACCGTCATCGTGGACGACACCCCGGGGCAGATCTCCGCCGTCCTGCAGGATGTGGGGGAGGCTGGCGTCAACGTGGAGGACCTGCGCATGGACCACTCGGCCGGCCACGAGGTCGGGATGCTGGAGATCTCCGTGCTGCCGGGCCGCAAACAGGATCTGACGGACGCGCTGACAGCGCAGGGATGGAAGGTGGTCTGAATGACCGAGACGACAACCCCGACCGGGCCCCAGCTCCCGAGTCAGCGCCTCGTCGTGGCCGTGGACGGGCCCTCCGGCTCCGGCAAGTCCTCGGTCTCCCGGGCCATCGCCCGCCGGCTCGGAGCCGCCTACCTGGACACCGGCGCCATGTACCGGGCCGTCGCGTGGCACTGCCGCCATCAGGGCGTCCTCGACGACCCTGACGCGGTCGTCGCCGCGGTCCAGGACATGGACTTGGTCCTGTCCGTGGATCCGGACCACGAACGCGTGGTGGTGGGCACCGAGGACATCACCGAGGCCATCCGCGAACCCGGCATCTCCGCCGTCGTGTCCGTGGTGGCCACCAACCGTGCCGTGCGCGAGCTGCTCGTGGCCCGCCAGCGAGCAGAGATCGACGCGCACCGCAAGATCGTGGCCGAGGGGCGGGACATCACCACCGTGGTGGCTCCCGACGCCGACGCGCGGATCCTGCTCACCGCGTCCGCCGAGGCACGCGCTGCCCGCCGCGCCGCCCAGCTGGGAGGCACCGTGGAGGCGAAGGACCTGGCCGAGCAGGTGTCCGGCCGGGACGCCAAGGACTCCACCGTGGTGGACTTCATGAGCCCGTCCGACGGGGTGGGCCTGGTGGACTCCACCGAGCTCGATTTCGAGGCGACCATCGAGGCCATGCTGGCCGAGATCACCCGCCAACAGTCCAACCGGACGACCAAGCAGACGACCAACCCGGAAGGGGACCGCGCATGAGCACCGAGAGCAGTGCGTCACGCGACGCCGGAGCATCAACGCCGGACGATGGCACCGAGTACCAGCCGATCGGCAGTGACCAGATCGAGGAGAAGCTGGCTGCCCTCTCCGACGAGGAGGCCCAGCAACGGGCCGAGGCCCTTCGGGCCGGGCTCGAGGACTACGACCTCGACGAGGAGGACGCGGCACTGCTGCGCGGCTGGGAGGACGGTGACCCCGAGCCCCAGGAGGCACCGGCACCCCCGGTGCTCGCCGTCGTCGGGCGCCCCAACGTGGGCAAGTCCACCCTCGTCAACCGCATCATCGGCCGCCGGGAGGCCGTGGTGGAGGACGTTCCGGGTGTGACCCGCGACCGCGTCAGCTACGAGTCCGAATGGGGCGGCAAGACCTTCACGGTGGTGGACACCGGCGGTTGGGAACACGACGCCAAGGGCATCCACCAGCGCGTGGCCGAGCAGGCCGAACGCGCTGTGGACGTGGCCGACGCCGTCCTGTTCGTGGTGGACTCCACGGTGGGCGCCACCTCCACGGACGAGGCCGTCGTCAAGCTGTTGCGCCGCAAGGGCCGCCCCGTGCTGCTCGTGGCCAACAAGGTGGACGACATCGCCCAGGAGGCCGACGCGGCCTCGCTGTGGGGCCTGGGCCTGGGCCAGCCGTTCCCTGTCTCCGCCGTGCACGGCCGGGGGACCGGCGACCTGCTGGACGCGGCCATGGACGCTCTGCCCGAGGTGACCGCCTACGGTGGGCTCATCCCGCGCGGTGGCCCCCGTCGAGTGGCGCTGCTGGGCCGTCCAAACGTGGGCAAGTCCTCGCTGTTGAACCAGCTTGCCGGCTCCGACCGCGTGGTGGTGGACGAGACGGCCGGGACCACGCGCGACCCGGTGGACGAGCTCGTCGAGCTGGGCGGCCGCATGTGGCGCTTCGTGGACACCGCCGGCATCCGCCGCCGGCAGCACATGGCCCACGGCTCCGACTACTACGCCTCGCTGCGGACCCAGTCGGCGCTCGACAAGGCCGAGGTGGCCGTGGTGCTGCTGGAGGCCTCGGAGGTGCTCTCCGAGCAGGACGTGCGCATCCTGCAGCTCGTGCTGGACTCCGGCCGGGCCGTGGTCCTGGCGTTCAACAAGTGGGACCTCATGGATGAGGACCGCCGCACCTACCTGGAACGGGAGATCGACCGGGACCTGGCCCACGTGGCCTGGGCTCCGCGCGTCAACCTCTCGGCCAAGACCGGCTGGCACAAGGACCGCCTCGTGCCCGCCCTGGACACGGCGTTGGACTCGTGGGACACCCGTATCCCGACGGGCAAGCTCAACGCCTTCCTCGGAGAGCTCGTGGCAGCCCACCCGCACCCCGTGCGTGGCGGCAAGCAGCCCCGCATCCTGTTCGCGACGCAGCCCTCCACCCAGCCGCCGCGGATCGTGCTGTTCACCACCGGATTCCTGGAGCCCGGCTACCGCCGCTTCATCATCCGGCGCCTGCGTGAGACCTTCGGCTTCGAGGGAAGTCCGATCGAGCTGGGCATGCGGGTGCGCGAGAAGCGCTCACGCAAGAGATGACCGCGCTGAGAGACGGGGCGTAGGGTCGGTCGCAGGAGACGACCGACCTGAAGGAGTGTGCATGTCCCCGTTCAGCAGTTCCGAGATCCGCCTGACCTCCCGCCCCGAGGGGATGCCGACGCCCGAGGACTTCTCGATCGACCAGGTGGCCCACGGCGAGCTGGAACCCGGCCAGGTGCGGGTGTCCAACGAGTTCATCTCGGTTGACCCCTACATGCGTGGCCGGATGCGTGCCGGCCGCAGCTACGTGAAGCCCTACGGCCTGGGGGAGACCATCACCGGTGGTGCCGTCGGCCGGGTGGTGCAGTCCGCGGCGGACGACCTGCCCGAGGGCACCGCGGTGTTGCACCAGCACGGATGGACCGACGCGGTCCAGGACGATGCCTCCACCTTCCAGGCCGTGCCGGAGCTCGAGGGGCTGCCCCTGTCTCTGTACCTCGGTCTGCTCGGCATGCCGGGACTGACCGCCTACGTGGGGCTGACGAGGGTCGCCGAGTTGCGCCCGGGGGACAGCGTGTTCGTCTCCGGGGCCGCGGGAGCGGTGGGCACCGCCGTCGGCCAGATCGCCCGGCAACTGGGCGCCGCCCGCCTGATCGGGTCCGCCGGGTCCGCTGAGAAGGTCGCGTTGCTGAAGGACAAGTACGGCTTTGACGTGGCGCTGAACTACCGTGACGCGCCGATCCGCGAGCAGCTGGTGGACGCGTTGGGGCACGAGGGCGTGGACGTGTTCTACGACAACGTGGGCGGCGACCACCTGGAGGCCGCTCTGGAGGTCATGAACGACTTCGGCCGGCTGGCCCTGTGCGGGGCGATCTCCGGTTACAACGCCACCGAACGCCCGGCCGGACCGGACAACATGGGCAACATGGTCACCCGCCGCCTGCGGATGCAGGGATTCATCGTGGCCGAGGTGGCAGCCGAGCATCCGGAGGTCACCGAGGAGTTCCGGGAACGTATGAGCGGGTGGCTGTCGGCCGGAGACGTCACCTCTGAGGAGACCGTCGTGGAGGGCCTCGAGCACACCGTGGACGCGTTCCTGGACATGATGCGCGGGGGCAACACCGGCAAGATGGTGGTGCGGGTCGGCTGAGGCGTGCTGCGGACGCTGCCGACGGTCTCGCCGCTGCTGTCACCGCCCGACTGGTCCATGGGCACCTCAACGTTGGTGTACAGTTGACTGGTGGATTGATCCGGTGAGGATCGGTTCCGCGGGCTATGGCGCAGCTTGGTAGCGCGCTTCACTGGGGGTGAAGAGGTCGTGGGTTCAAATCCCGCTAGCCCGACCATTGTTCTGAGTCGCGACATCGTTTACTAACGGTGTCGCGGCTCAGGACTTTTTTTGTGGGTTCGTTTTTCGGGTTGTTGTGGTGGGGTGTGGTGGTGTGTCGGGGGTTCGGCTGAGGGGCTTCTGGTAGTTCTTGCTGGGGTCGATGGCGTGTTCGGCGATGATGTCGCCGGTGGCTGCGTTGGTGGTGGTGACGTGGTTGTCCTGGATCGGGAGCAGGACGTTCTCTCCGATGTGTGCCCGGCCCAGTCCGAGGTGGCGTAGTTTGCCGGCGTAGCGGATGGAGACCTTGCCGTAGCGGTCCACCCGGTCGGTGCGGGTGCGCATTTCCGGTTCGGGGTGTGTGTTCCGGGCTGCCGACTCAGGTCGAAGCGCTGGGCGGCCTGGGCCGGGGTGAGGCCCTGGCGGGTGATGGCCTGGACGATGACGAGGTTGCGGTTTTTCGATCCCATGGAACATCGTGGCCGGTCCCACTGTCGGTGCGGTGTCGTCGATGTCCCGAGTCATCTGTCAACGATCACCAGGTCTGACCGGTCAACGATGTCGCGCTTCATCGGGAAACGATCACGGATAAAGATCAAGGCCAGAGCCGTCAACGATGTGGTGAACTCAGACACCCATCCTCCGCAGTTGGACCCCCGGAAACCTCACGGTTTCCGGGGGTCTTTGCGTTGGGGCTGACCTTGACCCCGCCCCAATGGAACATTCCCGACGATCGTGAAAAATCACGGTCATGATGACGGGGAATTCTCACGATGACCGGGATATCTCAGAGGTGGTCTTCCGGGCCGGGGCGGCGTCGTCAGTCGGCAGTCGAGGCGACCGCCCTGAGGTGGGCACGCTCTCCCTGGCGGCCGACGAGGCAGAGGTACTCGACGGGTCCGGCACTGGTGGCACCGAACCAGTGTGGGGTGCGGGTGTCGAATTCGGCAGCCTCCCCGGCCTTGAGGCGGAGGTCCTGGTCCCCGAGCACCAGGCGCAGGGTTCCATTGAGGACGTACACCCAGTCATGCCCCTCGTGGGTCCGTGGGTCGGGGACGAGATCATCGCTGCCGGTGGGACGGACGAACTTGTAGGCCTGGACGCCTCCAGGCCTGCGGCTCAGTGGGATGATCACCGACCCGTCGAGGCCGGACATCGGTCGCAGGTCCAGCCGGGGGTCCGCGGTGCGCGGCGCGTCCACGAGGGAGTCGATGGTGACGCCGTAGTAGCGGGCCAGGGGCAGCAGCTGTTCCAGGGTCGGTCGACGCAGTCCGGCCTCCAGCCGGGAGAGGGTGCTGGCCGAGATCCGGGTCTCGGCCGCCAATTGGGTGAGCGTGACGTCGCGGCGTAGCCGCAGCTGCTTCAGGCGTGGCCCCACGGCGTCCAGAGTCTGTTCGGGTGTTTCGTTCATCCCCTCAGTTTGCCATTCGGCACAAGAGTTTGCATTTCGGGATGGTGGCGGGGATTCTGGAGGGAACACGGCAACGACGACGGCACGAACACGCCACATCCCGAGGGGTAACGACATGCACACAGAAGACGATCCGCGAGGACAGCACCGTTTCGACCAGGAGTACTGGGAGCGGCATTGGACGCCCGATGCCGAGACGGGGGAGGACGCCCGCCGGCTGGCACCGGTGAGCCCCTATCTTGAGGCTGAGATCGGCCACCTGCGGCCGGCCACCGCGTTGGACGCGGGCTGCGGGACCGGGACCGAGGCGTTCTGGCTCGCCCACCGAGGCTGGCAGGTGACCGGTGCCGACATCTCCGCGACGGCCTTGACCGCCGCGGCTGTCCGGGCCGACGCCGAGGGCATGGCTGGTCGCGTGTCCTGGACGGAGGCGGACCTGACCCAGTGGGAACCTGGCCGGACGTGGGACCTGGTGGTGACCCACTACGCACATCCCGAATCCGGGCAGCTGGACTTCTACAAGCGCATCGCCTCCTGGGTGGCACCCGGCGGCACTCTGCTGATCGTGGGGCACCTGCACGCGCCGCACGCCGGACACCACGCGCATGGCGAGCACGGGGTGGACAGCGGCCACGGTGACCACGGCGAGCCACGTGAGCAGGACGGCCATGACGGACAGGCCGGATCCGGGCATCCTGAAGGGTCCACGGCCACCCTGGCCGGGATCACCGGGCTGTTCCCGGCGCCGGGCTGGACCGTGGAGCGTGGTTACGAGAACACCCGCACCGTGGAGGCAGGGGGACGCTCCGTCAGCCTGCAGGACGTGGTCGTCCGCGCCACCCGGGTCTGATCCGGTCGCGGGGCCGGTCCCAGTGCCGGTGCCCGCGAACCGCCACGGCCGCCGTCACCCGCGCCTACCGCTGGGATCCCGGTCGGGCCTACGCTCTACGCGTGGATCAGCTCACCCGCCCCGCCGGAGAACGCTGGCGCACCTTTGCCCAGATCCTCGCGAACACGGCCGTGGCCAACCTGACCACCAGCTACCTGTGGTTCGGACTGACGTTCTGGATCTACCTCGAGACCCGCAATGTCATCGCCACCGGCGTGACCGGCGGGGTGTACATGCTCCTGCTCGCCGGATCCTCCATCAGCTTCGGCACGCTGGTGGACCGCTACCGCAAACTCGACCTGATGCGCCTGGCGGCCCTGTTCACCCTGGCGATGTTCCTGGCTGCGGGAGCGGTGTTCCTGCTGGCTCCGGCGGCCGAGATCGCCCGGCTGGACGGGCCCTGGTTCTGGGTCTTCGCCCTGCTGGTGCTCATCGGGGCCGTGGTGGAGAACCTGCGCAACGTCGCCCTGTCCACCACGGTCACCATCCTGATCGACGACGAGCGCCGGGCGAATGCCAACGGCCTGGTCGGCATGGTGCAGGGCATCGCCTTCATGGTCACCTCCGTGCTCTCCGGGCTGTCCATCGGGCTGCTCGGCATGGGACCGACCGTGGTCATCGCGCTGGTGCTGACGGCTGCGGCCTACCTGCACCTGCTGACGGTTCGCCTTCCGGAGGAGACGGTTCCCGTACTCTCCGATGCCCATGGCGGGTTCGACCTGGCCGGGTCCTGGCGAGGGGTGATGGCCGTCTCCGGCCTCTTCGCCCTGATCCTGTTCAGCACCTTCAACAACTTCGTCGGCGGCGTCTACATGGCCCTGATGGACCCCTACGGCCTCGAACTGTTCAGCGTGGAGGCGTGGGGTCTGGTCTTCGCACTGGCCTCCACCGGATTCATCATCGGTGGTGCCGTGATCGGAAAGTTCGGCCTGGGTCGCAACCCGCTGCGCACCATGCTGCTGGTGGTCATGGTGATGGGCCTGATCGGGGCCACCTTCACCCTGCGCGAATGGGGGTGGTTGTACGTCGTGGGCATTTGGCTGTACATGCGCCTGATCCCGGCGGTGGAGGCCGCCGAGCAGACCGTCATCCAACGCGTGGTCCCGCTCGAGCGGCAGGGTCGGGTATTCGGCTTCGCCTTGGCCTTCGAGGCGTCCGCCGCCCCGGTCACGGCACTGGTGGTCGCGCCGCTCGCCGAGGTGTGGATCATCCCCTATGCCCGCAGCGAGGCCGGTGCCGCCGTCCTGGCACCACTGCTCGGGGAGGGCACAGCCCGCGGTATCGCGCTGGTCTTCCTCCTGGCCGGGCTCATCATGGTGGTGGCCGCCGCCCTGGCGTTCCTCACGCCGGTCTACCGGCGTGTCTCGGTCGAATACGCGCTGGCGGCATCCGGAGAGGATGCCGATCACCGGGCCGGATAGGTGACGTTCCCCTCCCAGGGACCGACGACGGCGCCAGCCGTCATCTCGGCCGGCGTCACCTTCTCCGGTCCCATCAGGTGCAGGACCTGTTCCCCGCGGGCAAGCAGGTGGTCCGCGATCAACCGGCGGTGGCACCGCCACCACACGGCCTCGGAGCACATCACGGTGACCGCGTGCGCAGTACCCCACTCGCGGAGCGTGTCCAGGCCGTTCCGGAAGCCGTCGGTGAGCGCGTGGTCGGCGTAGTTGTGGAAGCTGCGGTTCTGCCAGAAGGCATTCACCTCGAAGGGGGTCTCGTGGGACACTGTCCGTCGCCCGGCGAGGGCCTCCAGCTTCCGGTAGCCGATGCCCGCTGCGGGCAGTGAGCCAGCCAGCGCATCATCGTTGAACTGCGGATTCCGCCGGGACCCGGTCAGCTTGCGCACGTCCACCACGAGGTCGACTCCGGCCGCGTGCAGGATGCCCAGGAACTCCTCCAGGGGACGGTTGGAGTGACCGACGGTGAAGAAGGGACTTGCTGCCGTGCCCAACGGCTCAACCGCTCTTCTTCGCCGGATCTGTCAGCTTTGTCAGCGCCCCGCCCTTGTGGGCGGCCACATGGTCGGTCTTGTCGCTGCGGATCTCGTACTGGGGATCGTCCCGCGAGGCCCGGCGGGTGTGGCCCTTGTACTGGAAGTCCGAGGTGTGCACCTGGGTGATCGTCCCGGAGACGTGCCCGGCCTCGGAGTTCCAGCTCACGTGGTCGCCCACGGAGAATTTCTGTGTCATCACGGTCCTTTCGCATCGACAGCATGACGGGCGGCCCGGTTGAGAAGCCCCGCCCGGCACGCCTTCAGGATGACCCCACCGTACGCCCGGAGCGGGCCGGACGTACCGGGATTTGCAATGACGGGCAAACAGGAGCACGGTATACGGGTGAAAAAACCCTCCTCAAACGAGCCCCATGACCTGGGCGGAGCCGGCGACCCCGGCCTGACGCACGTCACCGAGACCAGGACCGCCGAGCAGGATGCGGTGGACCGCAACCCCTCGGGACGGACCTTCCTGGGCCAGCCGGGTGCCCTGGCCAACCTGTTCAGCGTCGAGATGTGGGAGAGGTTCTCCTTCTACGGCATGCAGGGCATCCTGCTGATCTACATGTACTTCCAGACCACCGAGGGCGGTCTCGGGATCGACGAGGGCGTTGCCACGGGCATCGTGGGCGCCTACGGCGGCATGGTCTATGTCTTCTGCATCCTCGGCGGCTGGGTGGCGGACCGGTTGATCGGTTCCGAGCGGGCCATGTTCTACAGCGCGCTGCTCATCATGGCCGGCCACATCGCGCTCGCCCTCGTCCCGGGCATCCCTGGGCTGGTGCTCGGACTGCTCCTGGTGGCGGTGGGCTCGGGCGGGCTGAAGGCCAACGTCGCCAACCTCGTGGGACATCTCTACACCCGCGAGGATCCGCGCCGGGACGCCGGCTTCTCCATCTTCTACATGGGTGTCAACATCGGCGGGCTCTTCGGCCCGCTGTTGACCGGCTGGGTCCAGCAGAGCTGGGGCTTCCACCTCGGCTTCGGGCTCGCCGCGGTGGGGATGGGCATCGGCCTCCTGCAATACTCGGTCCGCCGGAAGGACCTCCCCGAGGACGTGCACGCCGTTCCGGATCCGCTGCCGCGCAGCCAGTACCCCAAGTGGATCGCCATCGCCGCGGCCGCCCTGGTGGTTGTGGGCGTCCTGCTCGGGACCGGTGTGGTCCACGCCGGCAACCTGGCCGACGTCGTGGTGATCCTCGCGGCCGCGGCCGCGGTCGCCATCTTCGCCTACCTTCTGGCCTCATCGAAGGTGACTGGGGTGGAGCGGTCCCGCGTCATCGCGTTCATTCCGCTGTTCATCGGCTCGGCCGCTTTCTTCGCCCTGTTCCAGCAGCAGTTCACCGTGATCACCCTGTACTCCGACACCCGGCTCGACCGCGATATCCTCGGCTGGGAGATGCCCATCCCGTGGGTGCAGTCCATCAACCCGGTCTTCATCATCCTCTTCGCCCCGGTGTTCGCGTGGCTCTGGACCCGGCTGGGCAAGCGGCAGCCGAACACCCCGGTGAAGTTCGCCCTGGGCATCGCCCTGATGGGCTCGGCGTTCCTGTTGTTCCTGCCGATGGTGAGCACCGCTGCCGTCCCGGTGCTGTGGATCGCGCTGATCCTCTTCGCCGCGACCATGGGCGAGCTGCTGGTCTCCCCGGTGGGGCTGTCCCTGTCCACCAAGCTCGCCCCGCTGAGCTTCCCGGTGATGATGGTGGCCCTGTACAACCTGTCCGTCGCGCTGGGCACCGCGCTGGCCGGCTCGCTGGCCGGGTTCTACAGTGCCGAGAACGAGGGCACCTACTTCGGTGTCCTCGGGGCCGTGACCATCGGTATCGGCGTCGTCATGCTGTTGGTCTCCAAGCCGATCCACAAGGCCATGAAGGGCGTCGACTGACACCCTCCCACGTTTGGCGATCCGGCACATCCCGCCAGGGTTGACCACCCGGGCCCGTCAGGTCCGCGCCACCATGGCAGTGAACAGCCCGGTGGACAGCCCAGCGGGCAGCCCGCCGGGCACTGTATCGGACACCGCATCGGCCGAGAGCACGGCCGGTGCGGTGTTCAGCACCAGCACCACGCCGACGGCACCGACCACCCAGGCGGCCGTGCTCGCCCCATGCCGGGCGAACCAGGCGTCCAGCCGCGCCAGCGGGCGCTCGACCAGGCGCCCGGCGCCGCACCGCGCAGCGAGCAGCACCAACGCGGGAAGAACCATCACCAGGCAGTAGCCCGCCAGCCACAGCGTCGACGCCGGCCAGCCGGGTCCCTGGGCCGCGATCAGCCCGATGGCGGCCAGGTACGGCAGCATGGAGGCCACTTCCACCAGGCCAGCCCCGAGGGCGAGACCCACCAGGGAGCCCAACCCGCCCGGCTCCTGCCCGGTGGCCCGCCGGCGCCAAGCCGCCAGACGCCCGTTGCCGGACCGTGCCCGCTCCTTGGTGGCGGGGGAGTCCAGGCGGAAACTCCAGAGGAACAGCCCCACCCCGAGGAGCATCCCGAACGCCATGGCGAGCCGGGATTCCATCAGTTGTCCCAGGTTCTCCACGATCCAGCCGGCACCCAGCAGCACCGCGAGCCCGACGACGAAGTAGAACAGGGTGATCGTCCCCAGATAGAGCAGCATCCGGGCGACCCGGACCCTGCCCGGAGCCATCAGGAGCCACACGGGGATGGCCAGGGTGCCGAAGCTGGTGCTGTCCACCAGGGCGAGGACGGCAAGGATGGCGAACAGCGGTCCGCCGGAGAGCGGGTCGATGACGTTCAGGAAGTCCATGCCGTCCAGCCTTCCCGGGCCGAGTCGGGCTGTCGTCCGCCAAAGGACTGACCGGGGAGGTACCCCTTTCGGATGACTCGCCCCCACTCGGCGATGTCTAGCATGGAGACCGTGAACCGATCCCGGCTGGCCGCACTCTCTCCCCTGGTGTACCTCGCCGTCGGGCTGGCGCTGCTGGCATCCGGTTCCACCTGGGGCATGGCACCGCCGCTGGTCGGGACTTGGACTGGGTCCGAGGTGTGGCATGTGGTGCCCCTGCTGGCGGCCTGCGCCGCCATCCTCCTCCAACGCCGGCACGTGACGGCCGGATTCGCCCTGGCCTCCGCGGCCGCCGTCGCGGATACGGCTCTGGGACTGTACGTGGGGGTCTTCCTCGCCTGGGCGGACACCGCGTACACCCTGGCCAGGCGTGCCGAACCGCACCAGCGCCGCTGGTCCATCGGGCTGACCGGGATGGCCGTCGTCGCGCTCTGGGCGGTGGTGGCGGCCCTTCCGCACGGCGAGGACTATGCGCTGCCCGTGGCGTTGACCCTGACCGCCGGCGTCGCCATCCCGTTCTGGTGGGGAGCCGAAGTGCGCAATGGCGACGACCGAGCGGCCCGCGCCAGTGCCGCCACCCTCTGGGAACGCGAACGGTCCGAGACCGCACGGCGCGAGGCGGAACGGGACCGGGCCGAGGCGGTCCGCCGCGAACGTAGCGCCATGGCCCGTGAACTCCATGACACCGTGTCCGCGCACCTGTCCGGGATCGCCCTGCACTCGGCGGCAGCCCTGTCCGGTGCACCGGATACCGAGCTGGACCGCCGCGCCCTGCAGCACACCCGGAGTGCCTCGCTGGCGGCCCTGGACGAGATGCGCACCATGATCGGACTGCTGCACCAACCCGGCGAACCACTGGACCTGCAGGTGCGGGACGGGCTGGATGCCCTTCCCGGATTGCTCCAACGGACCGAGGCCGCCGGGGTGGAGGTGTCCGCCGAGGTGCAGCCGGTCGAGGTCGGCCCCGCCGTGGGCCAAGCGCTGCTGCGGTTCGCCCAGGAGGGCCTGGCCAATGCCGCCAAGCATGGGACCGGCGCCGTCCGATTGTGCCTGTCCGGCCTCCCCACGGTGGTCCGCCTGGACATCGAGAACCCGACGTCGGCCCGTCCTCGCGAGCCATCGGCCTCCGGTGCGGCCGGCCCCGGCATCGGCCTGTCCTCCATGCGTGAGCGGCTACGGGCCGTGGGCGGCACGGTCCAGATCACGCGGGCCGACGGCCGATGGCGGATCCGCGCAGAGGTGCCCGTGGATTCGGCCGGGCACCTGGAGTCTTCGGAGTCTTCGGATTCTTCGGGGTCTGCGCCATGAGCATCAGGGTCGTGCTGGCCGATGACCACGGCACCGTGCGCTCCGGCCTGACGGCCATCCTCGAGCGGGCCGAGGGGATCGAGGTGGTGGGGGAGGCCTCCGATGGCGCGGCGGCAGTCGTCAACGCCCGGGCCCTGCGCCCGGATGTGGTGCTGATGGATGTGCGGATGCCGGTGGTGGACGGCGTGGCCGCCACCCGGGAGATCGTGTCCGAGGGCACCGCTGCCGTGCTGGTCCTGACGACCTTCGACGAGGACGAGGTGGTCCTGTCCGCGATCCGGGCTGGCGCGGCCGGATTCCTCCTGAAGACGGCCGAGGCCGCGGAGCTGGTGTCCGCCGTGCGCCGTGTGGCCGCCGGGGAGGGGGTGGTGGCCCCGGAGGTGACCCGGCGCGTGCTCCGGGAACTCGCCACCGCCAGTGCCCGGGTCGGCCCGGCGGAGGAAGGCGGGGCCGCTGCGCAGCTGGAACGTCTCACGGTGCGGGAACGCGATGTCCTCACCCAGCTCGGGGCCGGCGCCTCCAACAGTCAGCTGGCACGCGAGCTGGGCATCTCCGAGGCCACGGCGAAGACCCATGTCTCCCGGGTACTGGCCAAGCTCGGGGTCCAGTCACGCACCCAGGCCGCACTCGTGGCCCGCGACGCCGGCCTGATGGACAGTACCTGAGCGTCGCCACGCGCTGGGGGACCGTCTGATCCCGGTGCCCTCAGGAGGCCGATCGGAACGTCGCGGCGATCCTGGCGCCGTCGGGAAGATCAGCCCCGCGGACCGCCTTGACCGTGCCGCCGGTGCGCAGGACGCGGGCCGCGACCTCGTCCGCCAGTCCATAGGTGTGAGCGCTCGGCTCGTCGGCGGGGGTGACGTTGCCGTACTCGTCGATCGTGCCCTCACGTTCCGCCGTGAGGTCGAACAGGAGGACGTCCACCTGGCCGGCTGTGGCCGCCTTGGCGATCTCGCGGAGCTTCGCACTGGCCCGGCCATGGGCGCGGAGGGTGCCGAACTGTTCCCTCCAGTCGGCGAGCTGGGCAGCATAGTTGCGGTCCAGGACGTCGCGTCCCCGGCGGGCGAGGTCGTCCAGACCCAGGGAGGCCGGATTGGCCGTGATGCCCTCCTCGACCAGCCGCCGGTAGGTGTTGATCTCCCGGTAGGCCGGTTCGAGATCGGGGCTGGCCGCCAGCACCAGTGGGTGGTTCGAGCCGTTGATCTGGCGCAGGACCGCCTCCTGCACGGTGGAGCAGTAGTCGCGGCGCTGGATCTTGGGCCGCAGGGCGCCGTCCGCCCGCTGACGGTCCATCCGGCCCTCGTTGTCCGCCGTCTGCAACTCCAGGCCGAGGTCCTCGGGCAGCCCGGTCAGTTCCACCTCATGGCAGGAGGCGTCTGACTCCAGCACCAGCAGGCGGACCGAGCCCTTCGTCACGGCCAGCACGAACCCACTGTGGGCGAAGGTGGTCGCCCGGATCAACGGCCCGGCGTCGAAACGGTCGCCGACGCCAGAATGGGTGCGGAGGTTGTTCATGAGCCGGAACGCCCGCAACCCCAGCGGTGAGACGAAGACGGCGAGAGAGCGTGCCTGGGTGGACCAGAAGTCCCGGTCGTCCACGAGTTGGTCAACGGCGTCCGTGATCCGGTCCAGGTCCTCGGTGGGGACCTCGGCGGCAGCCAGCTGGGCGACGCCCTCACCCACGGCCGTGCGCAGGGACAACTGGGCAGCTTCGGGATTCCTGCCGATCGGCGATCGACTCTCGCTCGAACCGGACGGGGCAACATACACGGTCACGCTCGCGGGATGGCGATGCTGCGTGAGTTCGGCGAAGTCTTCAGCGGAGGGTATGTCGATACTCATGGGGACACGGTACCCACGAGGCCACAAAAGTACACCAGCTGGGCCGTCCCCCGATGTGGTGGTGCGCGCCGACGGGCATGGTGGAGATGAGGCGGGCGGAGGGTGCACACTGGGGCCATGAACTCGATCGCCGTGTTGCAGGAACTCGCCCGCCGCCCCCTCGATGAGCTGGACCTGGTCTGGGACCGCATCGGCCCCTCCAACGTGAACTCCCACCCGGGCGGCCACCCCAACTCCATTGCCTGGCTGCTGTGGCACTCCGGCCGTGAGATCGACGCGCAGATCGCCCACCTGAGCGGACAGGACCAGGTGTGGACCGCCCAGGGCTGGGTGGATCGGTTCGGCCCGGACGTGCCGGCCGAGGAACATGGCTACGGCCAGTCGGAGGACACGGCGCGCGCCGTCGTCGTCCAGGACAAGGATGTGCTGCGCGAGTACCTGGCGGCCGTGACGGTGCAGTCCCTGGACTACCTCGGGACCCTGACGGAGGCGGACCTCGCGGAGGTGATCGACCGTCAGTGGGACCCGCCGGTCACCCGTGCGGTGCGGTTGGTCAGCGTCTATGCCGACGCACTGCAGCACGTGGGCCAGGCAGCCTATGTGGCCGGGATGGACCCGGCGGACTGAGAAGCCTGTCCACCGGGCCCTGCTCCGTCGGGCTCAGCCCTGATCGACGCCCTGATCGATCATGAATGCGGCAAAGAAGTCCGCCAGCTCGGTGTGGGCTCCCAGCGGGAGGACCTGTGCCACGTACTGGTCCGGGCGGACAACCACGAGGGCACCTCGCTCACGGTCGATGCCACGCAGGTCATAGATGTCCTGGGTAACCTGGAGGCCGGGAACCGTGCCGAGCAGGTGACCGTTGGTCCTCTCGGCAGAGAAGACCTTCTCGTAGTCGCGCAGGCCGAACCTGCCCTTGGCCGGGAGGAGGAACGGTGGCAGGGCGTTCAGGTCCACGGAATGGTGCTCCTGCTGGAGGATCGCCCGGACATCGAACACGGCGTCGTCCGGTGCCCCGGACGGGGTGAATCGGCGGACCGGGGACTGCTCGGAGGTGTCCAGGAACTCCAGCAGCGCGCCGAGGGCCGAGGTCTCTGACCCGATGGCAACGGCGTCACCGAAGGCGTACAGGCGCCAGCGGCCGTCCGCCTCGTGCACATGGCCCAGCTGCTCCGGCTTCGCATCCGCCACACGGACGACCGGAGCCGAGTGGAACCGGGTCCCGACCTCGAACCCGGGGGCCAGACCCTGATGCTCCGTTCCCCCCGTCAGGAGGGAGCGCTCGTACACCGTGGACAGTCCCGCCGTGAACTTCCCGCCGGCCACGAAGTGCGCTTCGACGTCGTTCGCGGCGACGCCTCCGGACTCCGGGTCGTTCGGGTCGGAGACCTTGGAGCCGATCATCTTGGACCAGCGCTTGTCGAAGTCGATGAGTTCCCGAGCGATCTTCTGACGCTCGCCGGAGTAGGTGGCCAGCAGCGACTTCGGTGAGCGGCCCTGCAGCACGGCGGCCAGCTTCCAGCCCAGGTTGTAGGTGTCCTGCATGGACACGTTCATGCCCTGCCCCGCCTTGGCCGAGTGCGTGTGACAGGCGTCCCCGGCGATGAACACCCGTGGGGCCAGGACTCCGACGCCGTCTGCCGGCACGTCATCGAACCCGTCCGTCACCCGCTGACCGACCTCGTACACGCTCCACCAGGCCACGTCCTTGGCGTCCAGAGTGTACGGGTGCAGTGCCCTCTGGGCGGCAGCGAGGATGTCCTCGAAGGTGGTGCGCTCGCGGACGCTGCGGTCGCCCTCGGGGAGGTCGCCGAGGTCCACGTAGTAGCGCACCAGGTTCCCGCCCTCGCGTGGGATCTGGAGCAGGGAGCCGGACGCGGACTGCATGACGGCCTTCTTGCGAACGTCCGGGAAGTCGGTGACCGGGAGGATGTCCAGAACACCCCAGGCGTGGTTCTGGGCGTCGCCATGCAGGGACCGTCCGATCGAGGTGCGGATGACGGAGCGGGCACCGTCACATCCGATCACGTAGCGGGCCCGGACGGTGCGGGTGGTGCCGGTGCCCTTGCCGTCCTGGTCCGTCACCTCCAGGGTGACCGTCACCCGCGCCTCGGGGTCCTCCGGGATATCCACGCCGAGGGCCTTGAACCCGTAGTCGACCTCCAGCCGGGAGGCGGACTTCGACGCCTTGGCCAGGAGCATCTCCTGCATGCGGGCCTGATTGACGATCACGTGTGGATACTCGCTGAGCCCGTCCGCGACGTCCTGGATCTGGCCGGTGCGGGTGATGCCCCCGCGATCCTCGGAGGACGGGGACCAGAACGTGGTCTCGTTGACCCAGTAGGCCTCGTCCAACAGTGCGGTGGCCAGACCGAAGGCGTCGAACATCTCCACGGTGCGGCAGGAGACCCCATCGGCCTGGCCCACGGGCAGCGGCCCCTGGCGGCGCTCCACCACGCGGGTGGTGATCTCCGGGAACTCGGCCAGCTGCGCTGCCAGAACGGTGCCGGCCGGTCCGGTGCCGACGATCAGGACATCGACCTCATCCGGCAGGGGGCCCTGCCCCGTGTCACGGCCGGGGGCTGCCGGCTCGATCGTGGGATCTCCGTAGCGGTAGCCGTCCAGGTGGTATTGCATGGGACTCCTTCTCCAACATCAGCCAGATCATCCGTGTACTGCACGATTCGGACCCGAGCATAGCGCACGCAGGTGATGTGAACCACAGTATACTGGGTTCAGATCTTCATCCGTGTACTGAATATCAAGGGAGATCCGTATGGATTCCAGGGCCCTCGTGGGGCATCAGCTGCGCCGATGCCACCAGGTGCACAATGCGCTCTGGGTGGACGCCGTGGGCGGGTTGCTGACATCGCCGCAGTACTCGGTGCTGTTCACCGTGGCCGCAGCCGAGGGAACCCTGGACCAGCTTTCCGTGGGCCGGGCCGCGGGGCTTGACCGGACCACGGTGGCCGGGGTGATCCGCCGCCTGGAGGGTCAGGGGTGGCTGCGGCGGGAGCGTGATCCCGCCGATGCGCGGCGGCATGTCATCACCCTGCCCGTGCCCGCCGCGGTGGCCTTGGAGGGAATGACGCCGGCAGTCCGCGCAGTGCAGGAGCGGCTGATGGCACCCCTGGCCGCAGCCGATCGCGCCTGGCTCGGGCGCCGGCTGGTAGAGCTTTCGGATCATCACGACGCGGCGGAGAGGTCCGGCGATTCCGTCCGCCACGAGATACGCCAGACGGAGGAGGACCTCCGTCCCGGTCACCTGATCCGGCTGGCGCAGCAACGGCACACGGTGTTGTGGGCCGACGAACTGGGAGGCATCATCACCGGCCCGCAGTTCGCCGTCATGCTGGTTCTGGCCACGTCCGGTCCCACGGGTCAAGGGGCCGTGGCCGGATTGGCCGCGCTCGACCGCTCCAGTGCCTCTGACGTACTGCGGCGGCTGGAGACCCGGGGCTGGACGGAGCGACGCCCCGACCCGAACGACCGTCGCTCCCGCCTGGTCTCCCTGACCTCGGTGGGCCGGTCGCTCGTCGACGAGCTCTGGCCCGCCGTGGAACGGGTCCAGGAGCGGATCCTGGAGCCGGTGTCCGCGCCGGACCGGGGCCGGGTCGTCGAGGTGCTGGCCGCCGTCGGGAGTCAGCCTCCGGGGGCATTGGCACCCCGCCACGGAGGCCAGTAGTGTCGTCTGTGTACCGCGAGGCCTGCACGGGCCGGACCTCACACCTGTGATCTGGAGGAACCATGAGCAATATCCCCGATGGGCTTCGCTACAGCGCCGAACACGAATGGGTCTCCGGGCCGGACGCCGACGGCGTCGTCCGCATCGGCATCACCGACTTCGCCCAGGACGCGCTCGGTGACGTGGTCTACGTCGACCTGCCCGAGGTGGGCGCGGAGATCACCGCTGATTCCACGGTCGGCGAGGTGGAGTCCACCAAGTCCGTCAGTGACCTCTTCGCACCGGTCTCCGGGACCGTCTCGGCCCGCAATGAAACCCTGGACGCGGATCCGGCCAAGGTGAACTCCGATCCGTACGGGGACGGCTGGCTCCTGGAGATGACCGTCTCGGACCCCGCACAGGTTGAAGGCCTGCTCGATGCGGAGGGTTACCGCCAGCAGGTAGGCTAGTCAGGTCACGAAGCCACCACGACCATCGGTTTCACCGCGATCGGTCGGACACATCCTCGGAGGAGCCATGTCACAGGACGGGACCCAGCAACCGGACGGCCGGAACACGGGTACCGAGCCGGAGGCGCTGACCACCAGCATCGGCCTGCCCGATCTGGGATCGTCACCGGACCGCTCGCTCGAGGCAGAGGACCGCGCTGCCATCAATGCCCTCCCCGTTGGGTCGGCACTGCTGGTGGCCCATGCCGGGCCCAACCAGGGTGCACGGTTCCTCCTGGACCAGGACTCGACGATGGCCGGCCGCCACCCCAACGCCGACATCTTCCTCGATGACGTCACCGTGTCCCGGAAGCACGCCGAGTTCCGCCGCTCCGGCGAGGGCTTCGTCATCGTGGACTCCGGCTCCTTGAACGGGACCTATGTGAACCACGACCGGGTCGATTCCGTGGCCCTGCGGTCCGGGATGGAAGTGCAGATCGGCAAGTTCCGGCTCACGTTCTACGCCGGCACCCAGCGCCCCGCCGTCTGAGTCAACCGGCCTGCGAGGGCCGGCCCGCCCTGACGACGACCGCCACTTCGACCAACGACCGAGGACATCCGTGAGCGCAGCAGCTTCCCGCCGCCCCCTTTCCGCCGCATCCGCCGCCGCGACCGGGGGCAACCGCGCCGTCATGAACATCGGTGAGGTCCTGGCGGAGCTGAAGGGCGACTTTCCGCAGGTCAGCGCCTCGAAGATCCGCTTCCTCGAGGAGAAGGGGCTCATCACGCCCCGCCGCACCTCCGCGGGCTACCGCAAGTACACCGATGCCGACGTGGACCGCCTGCGCTTCATCCTCGCCCTGCAACGGGACCAGTACCTCCCCCTGAAGGTCATCAAGGACTACCTCGATGCCGTGGACCGCGGCGAGCACCCCGAATCCCTGCCCGGGGGACTCACCCTCACCCCGCGCTCGGTGTCCGACCAGCTGGCCCAGGAGTTGGCCGGGCACACCCGCCCGCTCACCCGGGCCGAGTTACAGGGGATCTCCGGGGCCACCACGCAGCTGCTGGATTCCCTGGAGCAGTTCGGCATGGTGTCTCCGGATGAGAACGGGCGCTACTCCGAGCACGCCCTCAAGGCGACGCGGTCCGCCGTCGTACTGGCCGCCCATGGACTGGAGCCGCGCCATCTCCGTCCCTTCCGGGCTGCGGCCGATCGCGAGCTCGGCCTCATCGAACGGGCCACGGCCTCATTGGCCACGCGCAAGGACGCCGCCGCCAACGCTCGGATGGCGGACGCCGCGCGGGAACTGAGCGAGGCCTGCCTGGGGCTGCACAGTGCCCTCGTGGCGGCAGCCGTGGCCGACCTGGACACGTGAGGGCGCGCGCATGAGCCTGCCGGATGTCGAGATGACGGTGCTGGGCGTGCGAGTCGAGCTGCCCGGGAACCAGCCCTTGGTCCTTCTCCAGGATCCCGGCACGGGCACCCTTGTTCCCATCTGGATCGGGGCACCGGAGGCCAGTGCCATCGCCCTGTGGCAGCAGGGTCTCACCCCGCCGCGCCCCATGACTCACGACCTGTTGATCGAGGTCCTCTCAGCCACGGGCACCGCCCTGGAATCGGTGCGCATCGGATCGGTTGAGGATGCCGTCTTCCATGCCGAGCTGATCTTGGACAACGGCGCGCGAGTGGACGCCCGCGCGTCGGACGCCATCGCTTGCGCGCTGCGTGCCGAGGCGCCGGTGCTCTGCGCCGCCGAGGTGCTGGAGGCTGCCGGCGTGGACCCCGAGCAGGCCGAAGACGTGGACGAGGACTCCGAGGATTCCGAAGACGGGGTGGATGAGGCCGTCACCGGGGTCACCGGCGCCGCGGAGCGTGATGCGGAACTCAACCGGTTCCGGGAATTCCTGGACAACGTGGACCCCGAGGACTTCGCCGACGGCGGCTCCAGCCAGTCCTGATCGTCGGATCCGCCCCGGATTCGTGCGGTCGCCGAGCGTGGCCGGAGGCCCGGCAGCCCGTGCCTGGCGACCGGCGGGATGGCGACACGCACGGGGAAGAATGCACGAGGTCTTTGACCGTGGACCCATCCGGGCATAGCGTCATGTTCAGAGGTTCCACATTGCCCATCGGTCCAATCGCACCGATTGGTGGTTCGGTGCCGGGTCGATGCCCGGAACCGATCGCCGATCCGGACCGCCGGGCACTTCCTTCCCCAGTGTGGAGCCATGACCAGGAGGGTTCCAGTGAGTCCGAAGGGCGAGGCCGGGCAGTCCCCGGATCCGCATCACGAGTCACCCCCGCGCACCCCTGCGCAGGGCATGCTTTTCACCGAAGACCTACCCGTCCTTGACGAGGGCGCCGGCTATCGCGGTCCGACCGCGTGCAAGGCCGCCGGCATCACCTACCGTCAGCTCGACTACTGGGCACGCACCGGCCTGGTGGTCCCCACCGTTCGGGGCGCCAGCGGATCTGGCACCCAGCGGCTCTATTCGTTCCGGGACATCCTCGTGCTGAAGGTCGTCAAGCGCCTGCTGGACACCGGGGTCTCCCTGCAGCAGATCCGCTCGGCCGTGGAACACCTGCGTGAGCGCGGCGTGGACGACCTGGCACAGATCACCCTCATGAGCGACGGCGCCTCGGTCTACGAGTGCATGTCTGCCGATGAGGTGATCGACCTGGTCCAGGGCGGCCAGGGCGTGTTCGGCATCGCCGTCGGACGCGTGTGGCGCGAGGTCGAGGGCTCATTGGCCGAGCTGCCGTCCGAACGGCTGCATGCGGGTGTGCCCGAAGAATTCCCCGGTGACGAACTGTCCCAGCGGCGCACGCGCCGCAAGTCCGCCTCCTGATCCCCAGGGCGACGCTCAGGTCCTCTTCCCGTATAGGAGGGGATCGACGACGGCCCCGCACCTCTCCCGGAGAGGTGCGGGGCCGTCGTCGTGCACGGGTCCTGTTGGTCATTCCGTGCCGGTCCGACGATGGCTCCATGCGGTTTCAGCCGTGGACCCGGCCACTGCTGCTTCAGTGCCGGCGTTGACTGCGGCGGCCCTGTGGCCGGTGCAGCGCGGAGAGCAGCTCCTCGAAGAGCTCGGCCGACTGAGCCGCCGTTTCCCCGGGCCAGGCGTGCACCGGCCAGGCGGCGCCCTGGATCTGCTGCCAATTGCCCTGTTCGGGGATGGCGACCGGGAGCAGGCGGTCGCCATACATGCGCTCCATCTCACCCAGGCGGAACTGGTGCTCCGTGCTGGCCGGGCGCACGCGGTTGGCCACCACCCCGGTCGTATGGACGCCCTGGGCATATTCCTTCCGGAACAGATCGAGGGCCCGCAGGGTCCGCTCCGTGCCGGCGACGGAGAACAGGCTGGGCTCGGCCACCAGCAGTACGTCCGTGGAGGCTGCCCAGGCCATGCGAGTGACGCCGTTCAGGGCAGGCGGGCAGTCGATCAGCACCAAGGCGTACTTGGTCACGGACTCCAGCAGGGTGCTCAGCCGCCGAAGTTCGCGCAACCGGGTGGTGGGTCGCTCGAAGAGGGACGTACGGGAGGAGCCGCGCACCACGTCGAGGACCTTGGTCCCGCCCGGGATGCCGGTCTCGGCAGCCCCAGCCGTGAGGTCGGGCCAGCCGGAGGCGATGACGTGGTCGGCCAGGCTCACTCGCCGGGGACGGTCCAGCAGGGTGCCGATGTCGTCTCTGCCCTGGATGTCCTGGCCCTGCTTGACGCCGAGCCCCGTGGTGGCATCGGCATGGGGGTCCATGTCCACCACCAAGGTGGGAATGCCCTGCGCCCGCGCCGCGGAGGCCAGTCCGAGGGTGACCGAGGTCTTGCCGACCCCGCCCTTGAGGCTGGATATGGAGATGATCTGCACGGCGTGAGAATCCTGACTGTGGTGGGGCACGGTAGGCGAAGTGGGACCTTGACCGACGAAAGGCCGAAGCGCCAGCCTCTAGTCTAGTGCCGGTCCCCGTGTGACGGGCGTCATAGGGGCTGGGCTCCGGCGTGTGCGAAACTGTCGCGTGATGTGAACCACAACGAGGTGGTTCACCCAAGCGCGACCAGCGCGATGACGTCGGCCGGCGGATCCGCCGGCCACCGAGGAGGTCCCATGTCCCCTAGGACGACCGATGGCATGTTCACCAAAGTGCTGGTGGCCAACCGCGGCGAGATTGCCGTGCGCGCCTTCCGCGCCTGCTACGAGCTGGGCGCCCGCACGGTGGCGGTGTTCCCCTATGAAGACCGGAACTCCATCCACCGGCAGAAGGCGGACGAGGCCTACCGCATCGGTGAGGAAGGCCACCCGATCCGCGCCTACCTGGATGTGGACGAGATCATCCGGGTGGCCACGGAATCGGGCTGTGACGCCATCTACCCCGGCTATGGATTCCTCTCCGAGAACGCCGGGCTGGCCCGCGCCTGCGAGGAGGCAGGCATCGCCTTCGTCGGTCCACCGGCCGACGTCCTCGAGCTGACGGGCAACAAGGTCGAGGCCCTGCGAGCGGCCAAGGCCGCCGGGATCCCGACGCTGAAGTCCTCGGAGCCGAGTTCGGACGTGGACTGGCTCGTCTCCCAGGCCGAGGACATCGGCTTCCCGATCTTCGTCAAGGCCGTTGCCGGCGGCGGCGGCCGTGGCATGCGCCGGGTCGAGACCCCGGCAGACCTGCCGGACGCCCTGAACGCGGCCATGCGCGAGGCCGAGACGGCCTTCGGTGATCCCACGATGTTCCTGGAGCAGGCCGTTCTGCGGCCCCGGCACATCGAGGTGCAGGTGCTGGCCGACGCGACGGGGGAGACGGTCCACCTCTTCGAACGTGACTGTTCCATGCAGCGGCGCCACCAGAAGGTCATCGAGATCGCGCCGGCCCCCAATCTGGACGAGTCCATCCGGCAGGCGCTGTATGCCGACGCGGTGAAGTTCGCCCGGGCCATGGACTACGTCAACGCCGGCACGGTCGAGTTCCTTGTGGACACCGCCGGTGAGCGGGCCGGGCAGCACGTGTTCATCGAGATGAATCCCCGTATCCAGGTGGAGCACACGGTCACCGAGGAGATCACGGACGTGGACCTCGTGGCCTCCCAGCTGCGGATCGCGGCGGGGCACAGTCTGGAGGAACTCGGCATCCACCAGGAGGACCTGCGGATCCGTGGGGCCGCGATGCAGTGCCGTATCACCACCGAGGACCCGTCGAACGGCTTCCGTCCGGACACCGGCACCATCACCGCCTACCGCTCGGCCGGCGGTTCCGGTGTCCGGCTGGACGGCGGCACCATCTACACCGGAGCCGAGATCAGTCCGCACTTCGACTCGATGCTCGTCAAGCTCAGCTGCCGCGGCCGCGACTACCCGACGGCGGTGCGCCGCACCCGGCGCGCCCTGGCCGAGTTCCGTGTGCGCGGGGTCGCCACCAACATCCCCTTCCTGATGAACGTGCTGGACGACCCGACCTTCGTGGCCGGGGACGTGGCCACCGACTTCATCGACGCACACCCCGAGCTGGCCCAGGTGAACCGCAGCCAGAACCGCGGTTCCAAGGCCCTGCAGTACCTGGCCGACGTCACCGTGAACCAGCCGCACGGACCACGGGTGGACGGGATCGATCCCCGGGACAAGCTGCCGCACTTCCCCGGGGACAAGTCCGAGGAGCCTGACCGCAGCCCCTTTGACGGCCCGTCGTCCAGCCAGCCACCGGCCGGATGGCGGCAGGTGCTGTTGGAGCAGGGGCCGGAGGGCTTCGCCGCGGAGCTGCGTTCCCGCACCGAACTGGCCGTCACGGACACCACCTTCCGCGATGCCCACCAGTCGCTGCTGGCCACCAGGGTCCGTACGCGGGACTTGCTGGCTGCCGCGCCGGCCGTCGCCCACACCCTGCCGGGGCTGCTCTCCGTCGAGGCCTGGGGCGGGGCCACCTATGACGTCGCGCTGCGCTTCCTGGCCGAGGACCCGTGGGCCCGGCTGCGGCTGCTGCGGGAGGAGCTGCCGAACATCCCGCTGCAGATGCTGCTGCGCGGCCGCAACACGGTGGGATACACCCCGTACCCGGTCGAGGTGACCAACGCCTTCGTGCAGGAGGCGGCGGACACCGGCGTGGACATCTTCCGCATCTTCGACGCCCTGAACGACGTCGGCCAGATCGCGCCCGCCATCGAGGCGGTCCGGGCCACCGGGACCGCCGTCGCGGAGGCGGCCCTGTGCTACACGGGCAACCTGCTGGATCCGGCCGAGGAGCTGTACACGCTCGACTACTACCTGGGGCTCGCCCGGCAGATGGTGGACGCCGGCGCGCACGTCCTGGCCATCAAGGACATGGCCGGACTGCTGCGACCCCAGGCCGCCAAGGAACTGGTCGGCGCCCTGCGCAGCGAGTTCGACCTTCCGGTGCACCTGCACACGCATGACACCGCGGGTGGCCAACTGGCGACCCTGTTGGCCGCGGCCGAGGCCGGAGTCGACGCCGTGGACACCGCCGTGGCCTCCATGGCCGGCACCACCAGCCAGGTACCGATGTCAGCCCTCGTCGCCGCACTGGAGCACGGGGAGCGGGACACCGGACTGGGACTGGACCACGCCGCGGGACTCGAGCCGTACTGGGAGACGATCCGGGAGATCTACCGGCCCTTCGAATCCGGGCTCTCGGCACCCACCGGACGCGTGTACCGCCACGAGATCCCCGGCGGTCAGCTCTCCAACCTGCGCCAGCAGGCGATCGCCCTGGGCCTGGGGGACCGTTTCGAGCAGATCGAGAAGATGTACGAGGCGGCCAACGCGATGCTGGGGAACATCGTCAAGGTCACCCCCAGCTCCAAGGTGGTCGGCGACCTCGCCCTCCAGCTGGTCGGAATGGACGTGGACCCCGCGGCCTTCGCCGAGAACCCGCAGGACTTCGACGTTCCCGACTCCGTGATCGGTTTCCTGTCCGGTGAGCTGGGCGACCCTCCCGGAGGCTGGCCCGAACCGTTCCGCAGCCGGGCCCTGCAGAACCGGGGCCAGCGCCGTCCGGAGGCCGAGCTCTCAGCTGAGGACCGCGCGTCGTTGGCCGAGCCCGGCGCCCCACGCCAGGCGACGCTCAACCGGCTCCTGTTCCCGGGCCCCACGCAGGAGTTCGAGGCCAACCGGGACGAGTTCGGAGACACTTCGGTACTCCACACCCGCGATTGGCTCTACGGGATGGTGACGGGGCAGGAGCACGTCATCTCCCTGGGCAAGGGCGTCCGCCTGCTGGCCACGCTGCAGGCGATCGGCGAGCCCGATGCCAAGGGTCTGCGGCCCGTCATGGTGACCCTGAACGGGCAGGCGCGCCAGATCACGGTCCGGGACCGCTCCGTGGAATCGACGGCCCGTGCCGCCGAGAAGGCGGACCCCGCGGCCACCGGTCATGTCGCCGCACCGTTCGCCGGAGTCGTGACAGTCAACGTCGCCGAGGGCGATGCGGTGGAGGCCGGCGCCACCGTAGCCACCATCGAGGCCATGAAGATGGAGGCGGCCATCACGGCCCAGGCTGGCGGGACCGTGTCCCGCGTGGTGCTGAGCGGGACCACCCCGGTGGAGGGTGGCGACCTGCTCCTCGTCGTGGGCTGACACCGGCGACGCCGGGCGAGATCAGGCCGGGGACGGTGCCCGTGGACCGTAGGCTGGGACCATGGGCACCGACACCATCTCATCGTTTGACCTGATCATCATCGGCTCCGGCTCCGGCAACTCGCTGGTCACCCCCTACTGGGACGACCGGCGGGTGGCGATCATCGATGCCGGGGACTTCGGTGGCACCTGCCTCAACGTCGGCTGCATCCCCACGAAGATGTTCGCGTACCCGGCCTCCTTGGCGGCCGTCCCAGCAGAGTCAGGACGGCTGGGCGTGGACCTGGAGCTCGGCTCGACGGACTGGGCCGGAATCCGGGACCGCATCTTCTCCCGGATCGACGCGATCTCTGCGGGAGGCTTCCGGTACCGCGACCAGGAACTCGAACACACCACCGTCATCACCGAGGAGAGCCGGTTCACCGGCACCCACCAGCTGACGACGGCGAGTGGGCGGGTCCTGGAATCGGAGACCATCGTGGTGGCCGCGGGATCACGGCCGGTGCGGCCGGACGTCCCGGGCATCGACCTGCCACAGGTGCACACCTCGGATTCGATCATGCGGCTGTCGAAACTGCCCGAGACGCTGGTGGTGCTCGGCGGAGGGTTCATCGCCGCCGAGTTCGCGGCGATCTTCTCCGGCCTCGGCTCCTCGGTGGTCCAGGTCAACAGGTCCTCGCAGTTGCTGCGCACCCATGACGAGACGATCTCGGAGCGGTTCACCGAGCTGGCCTCCCGGCAATGGCGGCTCGAGACCGGATGGACCCTGTCCCGGATCGAGGAGGCGGAGTCCGGGTGGGTGGCGGTTCATCTCGTGGGGCCGGAGGGCGCCACGATGGTGATCGACGCCGAGGCGGTCCTCGTGGCCCAGGGGCGGACGCCGAACACCGACCGGCTGGACCCGGCCTCCGCCGGCCTTGACGTGCACGGCGACGGCCGGCTGGTGGTGGACGAGTACCAACGGCTGCTCTCTGGCGGAGCGCCGGTTCCGGGGCTGTGGGCGCTGGGGGACATCTCCAGTGAGCACCAGCTCAAGCACGTGGCCAACCACGATCAGCGGATCGTCTCCCACAACCTGGAACATCCGGACGACCTGCGGGCCAATACGCTCGGCCCTGTTCCCTCCGCCGTGTTCACGAGGCCGCAGATCGGATCAGCCGGGCTGACCGAGGCCCAGGCGGTGGCCGAATACGGACGTGAGCGCATCAGCGTCAAGGTGCAGGAGTATGGAGACGTCGCCTATGGCTGGGCCATGGAGGACACCACCGGCCTGTGCAAGCTCATCGCCGACCGCCAGAGCGGGCAGCTGATCGGGGCACACCTCATCGGCCATGAGGCCCCGAACCTCATCCAGCTGCTCGTGCAGGCCATGAGTTTCGGCGTGGATGCCCATACCCTGGCCCGCGGCCAGTACTGGATCCACCCGGCCCTGAGTGAGGTCGTGGAGAACGCGTTACTGGGCCTGGAGGTTCCGGACAGCGGAATCGTGTAGGCCCTACGCGGGTTTGGGCGCCGAGTAGATCTCCTCGACCAGGCCGTCGAAATCCTTCAGCACCACGTTGCGCTTGATCTTCAGTGATGGGGTCAGCTGGCCGGACTCGATGGAGAAGTCCACCGGGGCGATGCGGAAGGCTCGGATGGACTCCGCCTGGGACACCGACTGGTTGGACTTGTCCACCACGGACTGCACATGCTCCACCACCACCGGATGCGTGGCCAGTTCCTCCACCGGAGTGTCTGCCGCGATCCCGTGCTGTTGGAGCCAACCCGGCAGGATCTCCGCGTCCAGGGTCACCAGCGCCGCCACGAACGGGCGGTTGTCGCCGACCACCACGCACTGCGAGACGAGGGCGTCCGCACGGACTTGGTCCTCCAGGACGGCCGGCACCACGTTCTTGCCGGAGGCCGTGACGATGATCTCCTTCTTGCGGCCGGTGATCGTCAGGTAGCCGTCATCGTCCAGTGAACCGATGTCCCCGGTGTGGAACCAGCCGTCCACAATCTCCTTCTCGGTGACATCCGGCCGGTTGTGGTAAGCGCGCATCAGGCAGACGCCCTGGGCGAGGATCTCGCCGTCGTCGGCGATGCGGACACCGTTGCCCGGCAGGGGCTTGCCCACCGTGCCGATCCTCACCGCGCTGGGCACGTTCACGGTGACCGGCGCGGTGGTCTCGGTCAGGCCGTAACCCTCCATGATGTTGACGCCGATGCCGCGAAAGAAGTGGCCCAGACGAGCGCCGAGGGGGCCGCCACCGGACACGGCATGCGCGACCTGCCCGCCCATGGCATCACGGATCTTGCCGTACAGCAGTTTGCCGAAGAGCGCGTGCTTCGCGCGGAGCACGAGGGGGACCTTGCCGTCGGACAGGGCCTTCGAATAGTCGATGGCGGTCTGTGCCCCGGCAGCGAAGATCTTTCCCTTGCCGCCCGTCTCCGCCTTCAGCTGGGCCGAGTTGTACACCTTCTCGAAGACGCGGGGGACGGCCAACAGGAAGGTCGGCTTGAAGGACTGCAGGTCCGGCACCAGCTGTTTGATGTCCGAGGTGTGCCCCACCTTGGCGCCAGCGGCCAGCGCCAGCACGGAGATGAACCGGGCGAAGACGTGCGCCAGGGGGATGAACATGACGGTGCTGGAGCGGGGATTGACGATCCCGGCCAGGTCCGTCCCGAGCGCCTGCAGGCTGAGCTCGGCGAAGTTGCCGTGGGTGAGTTCACAGCCCTTGGGCTTCCCGGTGGTGCCCGAGGTGTAGATGATGGTGGCCAGATCGGGGAGGTCGGCGGCGGTGCGGCGAGACTCCATGACGTCCTCGTCCGGTCCCCGGGCCGCCAGGGAGCGCAATTCGTCCAGTCCGTCAGCCTCGATCAGCCAGCTGTCCACCAGGGGATCGAGCTGTTCCTGACGGATGGCCGTCTCCACCACCGTGCGGTGGCGGGCCGTCTCGCAGATGACGGCACGCACGTTGGCATCCGAGACGATCCAGGCCACCTGGCTGGGGGAGGAGGTCTCGTAGATGGGGACCGTCACCGCCCCGGCGTACCAGATGGCGAAGTCCACGAGGGTCCACTCGTAGCGCGTGGGGGACATGATCCCGATCCGGTCCCCGGCCTCGAGCCCGGCGGCGGCCAGACCACGGGCTAAGGTGCGGACATCCTCATGGAAGGCGGAGGAACTGACATCGGTCCACTGGCCCGGTGCGGCCTGACGGGCGAACAGCGGACGATGGGGATCAGCCAGGACCTGTTGTTCGAGGAGATCGGTGATGTTCGTCTCCTGGGGGACCTGGACCGTGGGAGGGGTAATGTATTCCTTCAACGTGCGCTCCTGGTGCTTGGCGGTGCCGCTGTGTGTCGATGTGGCGCTCTTCGGTGCCGACCGGTCCGGGCGGGGGTGCCCGGGACTTTTGACCTTACAGGACAAGGCCGACACCGGTGTGGCCTGTACCACAATCGTAATGATACTACCCGTCGGTAACTTTTGGTGCGAGGCCGTACCGTGTCGGTGTACCCGGAGCACTGGCTGGGGCGGGAACACCGGGAGACCGGGGGATCAGGCTGAGGACCGAAGGGGATCTGGACGTGGGTGACGTGGCTCGGGCTGGCAGTGTTCCGGTCGCCGCTGCCATCGGCCTGGACGTGGGCGGGGGCGCCGTGAAGGCTGGAACGGTGGTGCTGACCGTTGACGGGACCCTGACCGGGACGGACGTGACCGGGACGGTCCTGCCGGGTGGCCAGGGCTCCGCGATCGAGGCCGCCGAATTCCGGATCGAACACCAGGTCGAATCTGACGGAGACGCCTTGTCCGACCTGTGTGCCGCCATAGCCCGGGACCAGTACGGCCGACTCCGCTCCCGCTGGCCCGGCCTCCCCGTCGTTTGGGGCTTGTCCGCCGCGGCCTGGATAGATCCGCACAGCGGTCATTCGGTGTTCAGCCCGCACCTGGGCGGATGGCGTGACCGCGCCCTGCCGCAGGACCTCTCCCGGGCGCTGTCCGACCTCACCGGGCTCCCCCTGGCACCCGGAGGGCCGAGCGGTCACGTACCGGGGACGGTCCCGGTGCCTTCGGTGATCAATGACGCCGACGCGGCGGCCTGGGCCGAGGCCCGCTTGGTGCCGTCTGCCGCGGGCCCGGACCGCATGGTCCTGGTGGCGATCGGCACCGGGATCGGTGGTGCGCTGGTCCGGGATGGCGCCGTGGACATCGGCCAGCACGGCATGGCCGGTGAGTTCGGGCATATGACCATGGACCCGGCCGGCCCGCCGTGCCCCTGTGGAAATTCCGGGTGCTGGGAGCTGTTGGTCTCCGCGGACGCCCTGGCGGCCCGTGCGGGGCGGACCTCGGCGCGGGCCACCATCGACGACGCCCTGGACGGAGACGCGGTCTGCCGCGACGCCGTGGCCGTCACCGGCCGTTGGCTCGGCCGCGGTCTGGCCACGCTGGCAGCCGTCCTGGATCCGGGGCGGTTCGTCATCGGCGGCGGTGTGGCCGCCGCAGGGGAGTTGCTGCTCGGGCCGGCGCGAGAGGAGCTGGCCCGGCACCTTCCCGGAGGACGACGCCGTCCTCTGCCATCGGTCTCGGTCGCGCACCTGGGCAATCGGTCCGGATGGGTGGGGGCAGCGGGCGTTGCGCTGGAACGCGCGGGCTGGCCCGTGCGGTCGCTGTCATCCGGTCCAGCCACCTCGCCGGCACGGTAGTCCGCCACCGCGGAACCCTGCCGGGCCCCTAGACCTGCGCGCCGTCGTCGTTCCACGGGCCACGGCGGTCCTGGTCCCGCGGCAGGGACAGGAACAAGCCGACCGCCCCGGCCACGAAGGCGGCGATGAGGACCGTGACGACGATGCCGGGAATGCCAGGCCAGAAGAGGGCGGCCAGCAGCAGAGCCGCCGGGCCGCCGACCAGTCCGACCACGCTCAAGACCATCGCCGGCCGTCCCGTGGCCAGGGCAGGGGGGTCGGGCGGGACGAAGTCACCCTCGTCCTCATCGTCGACGGTGTAGTCCCGAGGCCCCCACGCCGGTGTCTCGGAGAAGTATGAGGCGAGGTCGGACCGCTCGTCCGAGGGCGGTCCGGGGGCGGGCCCAGACGGCTCAATCGGGCCGAGGCCCTCGACGATCTGTTGCCACTGGCGATCGATCTCAGCCTGGTCCTCGTCCTCGCGATCTCCTTCGCCGTCGTTCTCGTGACCGTGAGATCCGTCCCGGCGCTCAGTCATGACAGTCCTTCCCGGTGACGGGAGTCCACCGTTGCGGCCATGAAGGTGATCGACTCGTCGTGGATGAGGCCGGCGTCCCAGTCCAGGGTGGCCACGTGATAGCTGTTGTACAGCGGCCGGACGCTCAGCAGTCCCGGTGTGAGTCCGCGCCCCAGGGCGGTCATCGAGGAATGCGGCACCACGTGGTCGGTGGTGGAGCGGAAGGCCAGCACCGGTGAGTCGATGTCCGGCAGGGCGCGACGGGCCGCCGCCTGCAGCGCGCCGATCTGGCGCACGCCGGCCAGCGGGGTGCGGGGATAGGCTCGTTCGTCTGCATCGGGGCGCACCGTGTCATTGGCAATGGGCGCGACGGTGCGAACGGCGAGACGGAGCAGCCCGGCCAGGGGCGCGGCCGCGGAGGCGAACCGCAGGGCCGGATTCACGACCACGGCCCCCGCGACCGGCCGGTGGGCTGCGGCGTCGAGGGCGAGGGCGCCACCCATGGACAGGCCTGCCACGAACACGTGCTCGTGGGTGGCGAGCAGGTCATCGACAGTCCGGCGGGCGGTGGCACGCCAGTCTGCGGCGGTGACGCGTTCCAGGTCCTCCCACCGGGTGCCATGGCCGGGCAGCAAGGGCACCTCGACGTCGGCCCCGGCCTGCGCGAGGGCCTTGGCCCACGGGGCCACCGAGAACGGGCCCGAGGTGAAGCCGTGGAACAGCGCAACAGCGGTGGAGCCGTGACCGCGGGCCAGAACGCCGTCCGGGGCGCTGCCCAGCGTCATCGGCCTCTGCAGGGGATCCATCACGCCAGCCTAGCCGCCATGGTGGGTCCATACTCCTAGACTGGTGCCGTTCCGCGCCGTCTGAGGAGAGGTTCATCTTCCGTGTTCTATTGGTTCGCCAAGACCTTCGTGGTGGCACCCGTGACGAACCTCCTGTTCCGCCCCTGGGTCAAGGGGCTCAACAATGTGCCCGAGGAGGGGGCAGCCATCCTGGCCAGCAACCATCTCTCGGTGTCCGACTCCATCTTCATGCCGGCCCAACTGGACCGGCAGGTGCATTTCCTGGCCAAGAAGGAGTACTTCTCGGGCAGGGGACCCAAGGGGTGGATCACCCGGAAGTTCTTCGAGGCCACCAACCAGCTGCCCATGGACAGGGCCGGCGGCAAGGCCTCGCTCGACTCGCTCCGGTCCGGCCTCGAGGTGTTGCAGGACGGCAAGCTCCTGGGAATCTATCCGGAGGGCACCCGCAGTCCGGACGGACGGCTGTACCGGGGCAAGCTGGGTGTGGCCAAGCTCGCCCTGAACGCCCGGGTTCCCGTGGTGCCGATTGCGATGATCGGCACGGACAAGGTTCAGCCCATCGGCCGCACCATCCCCAGCATCCGCCGCGTGGGCATGATCTTCGGCCAGCCCCTGGACTTCTCGGAGTACTACGACCGCGCGGGTGACCGATTCGTGGAGCGGCAGGTCACCGACCAGATCGTGGAGGCCATCCGGCGGCTCTCCGGCCAGGAATACGTGGACGTCTACGCCTCCACCGTGAAGAGCCAGCCTGCCCCCGACGCACCGGACGCGCAGTAGGTCACAAGCACGCATCCACGGCCCGGGTTCCGTACCCTGTAACCATGATTTCGGATCCCACCACAGACTTCCCGGCCTTCGGCTCAGCCCAATCCAATGGGGCGGCCGACTATCCCGGGCTGGATGACTGGCGGTCGAAGCCGGTGTCCCAGCAACCCACCTGGGAGGATCCGGCCGAGTTCGAGTCCGCCATGGCGGAGCTCTCCTCCGCCCCGCCGCTGGTGTTCGCCGGTGAGGTGGATGTGCTCCGCACCCAGTTGGCCGCAGCCGCCCAGGGCGAGGCCTTCCTGCTCCAGGGTGGTGACTGTGCCGAGACCTTCGCCGGCGCCACGGCCAACAAGATCAGTGCCCGGGTCAAGACCATCCTCCAGATGGCCGTGGTACTGACGTACGGTGCCTCTCTGCCGGTGGTGAAGATGGGCCGGATGGCCGGCCAGTTCGCCAAGCCCCGGTCCTCGGACACTGAGACCCGGGACGGCGTCACGCTGCCGTCCTTCCGCGGCGAGATCGTCAACGGCTTCGACTTCACCCCGGAGTCCCGGCGTCACGATCCGCAGCGCATGGTCCAGGCCTACAACACCTCCGCGGCCACGCTGAACCTGGTCCGCGCCTTCACCCAGGGTGGATTCGCCGATCTGCGGTCCGTGCATGCCTGGAACCAGGGGTTCATGAAGAACCCCGCCTACTCCCGCTACGAGGAGCTCGCGGGCGAGATCGATCGTGCGGTGCGCTTCATGGACGCCGCGGGCGTGGACTTCAGCGCCCTGCGTCGCACGGACTTCTTCACGGCCCACGAGGCCCTGCTGCTGGACTACGAACGGGCCCTGACCCGTATCGACTCCCGCTCCGGCCTGCCGTACTCGACCTCCGGGCACTTCCTGTGGATCGGCGAGCGGACCCGTGACCTGGACGGCGCCCATGTCGAGTTCCTCTCCAAGGTCCGGAACCCGATCGGTGTGAAGCTCGGGCCCACCACGAAACCCGAGGATGCCCTGGCGCTCATCGACAAGCTCGATCCCGAACGCGAGCCGGGCCGGCTGACCTTCATCACCCGGATGGGTGCCGGCAGGATCCGGGAGAACCTGCCTGCCCTGGTGGAGGCGGTCCGGGATTCCGGATCCCAGCCGCTGTGGGTCACCGACCCGATGCACGGAAACACGGTCACCGCCGCCAACGGGTACAAGACGCGCCGGTTCGACGACGTCATGGACGAGGTACGTGGCTTCTTCGAGGTCCATCGGGCTGCCGGGACCTACCCGGGTGGTCTGCACGTGGAGATGACCGGTGACGACGTGGCGGAGTGCCTGGGTGGTTCTGACCCGATCGACGAGTCGTCTTTCGCCGACCGCTACGAGACGTTGGTGGATCCGCGGCTGAACCATCAGCAGTCCCTCGAGATGGCGTTCCTGGTCACCGAGGCGCTGTCCCACCCCGGCCGCTCGGTCTAGAGCACGCGGCGGACGTCCGGCCCGATCGGCCGGACGTCCGCATTGGTCCGGACGACCCGCCGCCGGACACGGGAGGCCTAGAGCACCGGCGGACTAGAGGATGAGGATCCGCACCGTGGATCCCTCGGCCGCCTCGGCTCCGGACTCCGGTGACTGGTTCCGGACCCGGCCCTCGCGGCTGCCGAAGAAATCACCGAGGATCTCGGTCTCCTCCACCTCGAAGCCTGCCTCCTCGAGTTGACGGCGCGCCTCACCCTGGGACTGGCCGGTGACATCGGGGACCGCAATCATCCTCGGCCCCAGTGATTGGACTGCCGTGACTGTCGACCCTGGCAGGACGTCGCCCTCGGCCGGCTCCTGGGTGATGATGCGGCCCGCCTCGACGGAGGCGGAATGTTCGCTGCCGCTGATCTCCAGTTGCAGGCCGGCCGTCTCCAGCTCGGACGTGGCCTCCTCCACCGTCATCCCGGAGAGGTCCGGGACGGCGACCGGCTGGGGTCCCTCCGAGACGACGACGGAGACCGCGTGGTTGCGGCGCAGCTCGTCTGCGGCGGCGGGGGACTGGCTGAGGACGGAGCCCTGCTCCACGGTGTCAGAGTATTCGTGGGTCACGGTGCCCAAGACCAGTTCGGCGTCCTGGAGGGTGGCTTCGGCCTCGTCCTGCTCCAGGCCGGTCAGATCGGGCACCTGAAACAGTTCAGGTCCCAAGGACACGGTGACCAGCACCGTGTTGAACCGCCTCACCTCGGTTCCGCCCCGGGGATCGGTGGCGATCACGCTGTCCTCGGCCACCACGTCATGGTGCACGCTGGCCAGGGCATAGCCGACTCCTGTCTGCTGGAGCGCATCCACCGCGGAGACTTTGCTACGGCCCTCCACCTCCGGGACAGTGACCACGCCGCCGGGGCCGGCACCGAAGAACCAGCCCGCCAGTACCAGGATGGCCGTGATGATGATGACGACGGCGGCCCAGATCCACATGCGCTTGCCGCTCCGGTGACCGAGGACCTCCGTGGGGGTCTTCGCCCGGCGGGCTGCCTGGCGCCGCTCCTGGCGCGCAGACGAGGAACGGCCCGGTGCCCTGACTGTCCGCCCCGTGCTACCGGGTCGGTCCGTCGTCGGTGCGTCGAAGACGGGCGCACCGGACGAGCCCGACGAGTCGGACGGGTCGGAGGGCACAGCAGGTGGCCTACCGTGCTCGTCTGGCTGGAGCGTGGGCAGCACCGAGGTCCGGTGATGGCCGGACGGCGGCACGGCCGGTGGTAGGAACGTCGTCGCCCCGGGATCCAGGACGTCGGTGGCATCGACGTGGTCCACGGACCCGATGACGTCCGTGGAGTCATCGTCCCAGGACTCGCCGTGGTCCCAGGCCTCGTCGCCGTCGTCCAAGGGCACGTCGCCGTCGTCGGCATCCTGGGGAACGTGGGGCTCTGCGTCGGGGTGGTTTCCCCGAGATCCCAGCACCTCGGTGCCAGCCGGACCGCCGGCGGCCGCTGCCGTCCCGCCAGCCGCCGGTGCCTCGATGTCCAAGTCCTCGTCCGGGAGGGACGAGCGGAGACTGCGGATCTCGGCCAAGAGGACGGCGGCGTCCGCCGGGCGGTCGCGTGCGTTTGGCGCCGTCGACCACTGCACCAGCCGGTCCAGGTCGGCGGCCATTCCCGGGACCGCCCCGGAAGGGGCGGGCACCTCGTTGTTGATGTGCTGGTAGGCCACCTGGATGGGGGAAGACCCGGTGAAGGGCTGGCGTCCCGTCAGCATCTCGTACGCCATGATGCCGACGGCGTAGACGTCACTGCGTTCGTCCGCGGGGGAGCCGCTGACCAGTTCCGGGGAGATGTAGGCGACGGTGCCGACCAGGGCAGCGCCCGTCCCGGTGAAATTGGTGGTGGCGCGAGCCAGTCCGAAGTCGGCGACCTTGATGCGACCGTCCCGGGACACCAGCACGTTCTCCGGCTTCATGTCCCGGTGGACCAGGCCGGCCCGGTGGGCCGCCGCCAGCCCGTCGACGATGGCCTCGAGATAGGCCAACGCCACACGAGGGGTCATGGAGTTGCGCCGATCCAGGACCGTGCGCAACGTGTATCCCGGCACATACTCCATGACGAGATAGGCGAGGTTTCCGTCCGGGTGCTCGTCCACGCCCTGGTCCAGCACGTTGACCACGTGCGGATGGGAGAGACGGGCGGCGGTCTTGGCCTCCTGCTCGAACCGCTCGACCAGGTCGGGGTTCTCGGCGAGGTGGGGGTAGAGGACCTTGAGTGCGACCTCGCGGTCCAGGCGCCGGTCCACCGCAAGGTACACCGTGGACATGCCGCCCCGGGCCAGCCTGGTTCGGACCTCGTACCGTCCCTCGATGACGGTCCCGTTCATGGGGTCGGCGCGGTATTCCTTCACCATTACAGGGTAGACCGGAGCAGCGTCCGGTCCGGGGACCAGAGGGTCAGAAGCGCTTCATGTAGTTCTTGACCTTGGCCACATAGTCCTTGGTGTCCGGCTTCATGCCGTTGCGCTGCACACCGCCCAGTCCCTGGTAGTAGGCCGCCACGCCGATGTCGAAGGACCCGGCCGTGCGCTGCAGCTGGCGGATGATTGCGACGCCGGCCGTCGCGTTGTCATGCGGGTCCAGCAGGTTGAGCTTGCGACCCACCAGGTCTGAGGCCCAGTCGCCCGAGCTCGGGATGACCTGCATGGCGCCGATCGCGTTGGCCGGGGAGACCGAGGCGTGGTTGAAGCTGGACTCGGTGAAGGCGTGGGCCAAGGCCAGGGAGGGATCGACGCCCATCTGACGGGCGGTGTCCGCGATGATCGCCTGCATCTGGGAACGGGACGGCACCCCGGCATTGAGCAGGGCCCGCTTGTTCTCGTTGGCGTCGCGGACGATGTGGTCAGGGTAGGTGTAGTGCAGGAAGGTGTTCGGGACCAGGTCGTCCTCGGCCGGTGCGGCGGATGCCCCGGAGCCGGAGAGCTTAAGCGTCTGGCCCGGGTGGATGGTGGCCGTCTCACTGAAGCCGTTCGCCTGCAGCAGGCTGGCGAGGCTGATGCCGTTCCGTGATGCGATGCCGTAGAGGGTGTCACCTGACTTGACGGTGTACGACTGCACGGTGCTGTCTGCCGAAGTCCCGGAGGAGGCAGGGGCGACCGTGGTGTTGCCGGAGAGCTTGAGCGTCTGGCCCGGGTGGATGGTGGCGGTCGAGGACAGGCCATTGGCTTTCATCAGGACGGAGAGGCCCATGCCGTTCCGAGCGGCGATGCCGGAGAGGGTGTCGCCCGACTTCACCGTGTAGGTCGAGGCCGTAGCGTTCCCGGCAGGGGAACCGGCCGGCGTGGAGGCAGGCGTGCTGCCGCCGGAGAGCTTGAGCTGCTGTCCCGGGTAGATGGTGGAGGAGGCGGCGATGCCATTGGCCTTGAGGAGCGTGGACAGGCTGACGCCGTGCCGGGAGGAGATGCTGTACAGAGTGTCTCCAGAGACGACGGTGTAGGTCTTTGCGGTGGCCGCGGCACCGGTGGTCGAAGCGCCGGTGGTGGAACCGCCGGACGAGGCCGGATTCGCCGTAGCACCGCCGGAGAGCTTGAGCTTCTGGCCCGGGTAGATGAGCGACGAAGCGGAGAGGCCGTTCGCCTTCAACAGGGAGGAGAGGGCGAGGTCATGGCGTACAGCGACGTGGGACAGGGTATCCCCGGCCTTGACGGTGTAGGTCTGGGCGTTGGTGCCGCTGGATGCGGTCTGGCCGGACGTGGAGGACGACGGCGCGGAGCCCGGGAGCGTGATCTTCTGGCCCGGGTGGATGATCGTGGACGCTGCGAGGCCGTTGGCCTTCAGGAGTGCCGACAGCGAGAGATCGTGACGTACGGCGATGTGGGACAGGGTGTCCCCGGCCTTGACCGTGTAGCTGGAGGCAGCCTTGGCGGTCTTGACGGCGCCGGAGAAGGAGGCGGGAACGCTGGAGGCCAGTGACGCTGACGAGAGGCGCACCTGTGCCGTCTCGATGTTCACGGGCGAGGCGGACCGGGGGGTGAGCGCTTGACGGGGGGCGTCGGCCACCGCCGGCGTGGCCAGGGCGGCTGAGCCCAGCACCATGAGCGGCAGGGTCGACGTGGCCAGGGCGGACTTCAACAGGCGTGGCGTGCCGGAAGGGCGATCAGTCATGTGGGTTTCCTCTGAAGGTGCTGCACCACCGAGGCTGCTTCTGTCACGGGTGTGAACAGAATGACAAACCACGTCTGATGATGCCTGTAATGAAAATGTGACAGATGTAAACGTACCTGAAGGTAGTTACGGAAGGGAATCTAGACGGTAACGATTCGGCAACGTAGCCGTGTTGCGCGTGGACAGTCCTGTCAGTCGCCCCCGGGTGCGGGTGTCCCAGGCTGCCGTGTCAGTCGTTAGGCTGGACGGGTGAATACCGCCGCAGGCAACAACGCCGCATCGCAGGAGCCGACGCTCGAAGACCTGGTGCAGGACTGGGAGTTCCTTCCCGACCTGGCCGAGAAATGGGACATCCCGGTCACCCGGGTCCACAACATGGTCAGTGAGGGACGATTGCTGACCGCCAAGGTCGGTGAACGTCACGCCCGCGCCATTCCGGCGCTCTTCCTGGTGGAGGACGGGCCCCTGGAGCCGCTGAAGGGGACCATCTCGGTCCTCAGGGACGCCAGGTTCTCGGATGAAGAGGCCATTCGATGGCTCTACACTCCGGACGAGTCCCTCCCGGGCCGCCCGATCGACGCGTTGCGGGAGGGCCGCAAGACGGAGATTCGCCGGAGGGCGCAGGCCCTGGCCTGGTAGTCGTCAATCCACCGGCCGGAGGCTAGCGCTTCCGGTCCAGGATCTGCCGGGCCAATCGCTCCAGTCCCACCTTGGCGCCCTGGTCCATGGGAGCTTCGGCGAGGGCGGCCAGAGAAGCATCACCGAGATCGAGGACCTCACTCTCCACCCGGGCACGTGCGCCTCCTGATTCCAGCAGCGTCTGGATCCGGGACACGGCCTCAGGGGTCAAGTCCGGATCGCCCAACGCTGCCTCCACTTCCGCCACCTGGCTGGGGGTGAGCAGGTCGAGGGCGTGTGCCACCAGTTCGGTGCGCTTCCCCTCGCGCAGATCGTCCCCGGCCGGCTTCCCGGTCACCTCGGGGTCTCCGAAGACCCCGAGCAGGTCGTCCTGCAATTGGAACGCCTCACCCAGAGGCGCGGAGAACCGGCCATAGTGCTCCAGCATGTCCCCGTCGGCGCCGGACAGGATCCCACCCAGGCCCAGCGGGTGGACCACGGAGTACCGGGCGGACTTGAACCGCAGGACCGTGCGAGCCCGCTGGAGGGCCTCGGCCGGGTCCTGGCCCGGCACCTCGACCTCGTCGAGGATGTCCAGGTACTGGCCGGCCATGACCTCGAACCGCATCTCGTTGAACAGGCCTCGTGCGCCCGCCGGGTTCGTGGAGGCATCGGCGGCGGAGGCGAACACCTCCTCGCTGAGGGACAGGCACAGGTCGCCGGTCAGGACGGCGGCGGACACGCCGAAATGGCCCGGGTCCTGCCGCCAACCCGCCTGCTGGTGCCGGGCTTCGAAGGCACGGTGGATGCTGGGGGCTCCCCGACGGGTGTCGGACCGGTCAAGGATGTCGTCATGGATCAGGGCCGCGGCCTGGAACAACTCGAGTGCCACGGCCGCATCCAGGATGAGCGGATCATCGGGGTTGCCGCCGGCACCCTGCCATCCCCACCAGGACAACACGGCCCGCATCCTTTTCCCACCGCGGACGAGTCCGGCGATCGACTCCACCAAAGGGGTGGCGGAGTCGGAGATCGCCGCAGCGCGGCCATGGTACCCGTCCAACAGCTCGACCAGGCGAACCCCTACGGCCTGGACGAAGGCCGACTCGCGGTCGGCATCAGTGGTCTGGGGGACAGAAGAGGGGAAGGGCACGGTGCTCCTTGGGCTCCTTGGGCGGTCAGGCGGCGTGCTCAGACTACCTGTGGCCGCGGGCCCTAAGCTGGTCCCATGACAGACCGCAGGACCCTGACGTCCGCCGAGACCGGCGGATCGGATGGTTCCTGGGACGCCGTGATCCTGCACGTGGACATGGATGCCTTCTTCCTATCGGTGGAGTTGCTCGACCACCCGGAGCTGGCGGGAATCCCCTCGCTCGTCGCACACCGCGGCGGCCGATCGGTGGTCCTGTCCGCCTCCTACGAGGCGCGCGCCTTCGGAGTCCGCTCGGCCATGCCGCTAGCGCACGCCCAGGCGCTGTGCCCGGGCGTTGCCGTGGTGGAACCCCGGCACGAACGCTATGTCTCGGCATCCTCTGACGTGATGCGGATCCTGGAATCGTTCACGCCGACACTGGAACAGCTCAGCATTGACGAGGCCTTCCTGGATGTCTCCGGGGCACGACGCCGGCTTGGTTCGCCCGCGCGGATCGGCGCCCTGATCCGGGAGCAGGTCCGTGAACGGACGGGGCTGCCCTGCACCGTTGGCGCGGCGGCTACCAAATCCGTGGCCAAGATCGCCTCCACGCGGGCCAAGCCGGATGGTCTCGTGGTGGTCCCGCCGGAGCGGACCCGCGCCTACCTGGATCCTCTGCCGGTCTCCGCCCTCTGGGGTGTGGGTCCGGTCCTGCGCCAGCGACTGGTGGCGGCCGGCCTCACCACGGTGGCTGATCTGGCAGCCCAGGCCCCACAGCGGATGGAACGGTGGCTCGGAGTCCAGGGGCCGGCCCTGCTGAAGCTGGCCCGGGGGATCGATCCCCGCCCCGTCACGCCCGAGCGGGAGACCAAGAGCCTGGGTGTGGAGAAGACGTTCGAGCAAGATGTGCGCGACCCGGCCGAGCTCCACCGGCACCTGGTCGCCCTGGCCCATGAGGGTGCCATCCGACTGCGCCGGGCCGGCTTCCGTGCGGGGGCGGTCAGCGTCAAGGTCAAGGCGCCGGACCTGTCCGTGAAGACACGCACCATGACTCTGACGACGCCGGTGGACTCCGCCGGTCCCCTCGCTGAGGCGGCTGGATCTCTCCTGGCCGGGCTCATGGACGGCCAACGGATGCCGGTCCGGTTGTTGGGGATCCGCGCGGAGCGATTGTCCGGTGCCGACGAGGTGGTGCAGGAGGCCTTGTTGTGGGAGGACGAGAGCGCCCCGGCAGACTGGTCCGAGGCGGATCGGGTGGCCGATGACATCCGCCGCAAATTCCCCCAAGCGGCGTTGAAGCCCGCCACCCTGGTGGAGCGGAACACGCCGGAATCGGGGCCGGCCCCGCGCAAGGATATTCGCTGATCGCGGAACTGTTCGTATCAAGACGGTCAAGGGGCGTCACCGATATGGCGTGGGGGCCCGGGCGAGCCCTATGCTAGGTGGACGGGAAGGCCCGGGCCGGAAGAGGAGGCAGCGATGCCGTTGTCTGAGCGGGAGCAGAAGCTCCTTGAGCAGCTGGAACAACAGCTGAATGCAGAGGACCCGCACTTTGCCACGAGCATGAGTGAATCGGGTACCTCTCGTTTTTCGACCACCCGATTGGTGGCCGGCGCGGTGACCGCGGCGGTAGGACTCGGCGCCCTTCTATGGGGTGTCTCCCAACAGTTCATCTGGTTGGGCATCATCGGATTCATTGTCATGGCGGCCGGGGTCTACGTCGCTACGAGCCGTTCACGGCAGGCCGCGGGCGGACGGGGTCATGGATCCGCCGCCGCCGCCGCCAAGAAGAACTCGCCCTTTATGGCAAATCTGGAGCAACGGTGGGAGGAACGTCGCAACCAGGAACCATGATCGTGCGCTGAGCACTGCTGAACAGCACTGATCACCCCGGAGCGCCACGGCGCTCCGGGAATCGCAACCCCGTCGCTCCGCGGCGGGGTTTCGTCGTTAACGGGATGTGCCGACGGAGCTCCCCACTTCCCGCCCCACGTCTCTCCTCACGTCTCTCCCCGCGCCCCTCCCCACTCCCCGCGCCCCTCCCTGACGCACTCCGAGCGGGACTCCTCCACCCCGTGCTGGGGGAGTGGGCGCCGTGGCGGGCGGCAGGCAGGCGCCGTGTGCGCAGAACTCCCTCCACTCCCTCCACCTCCCTCCCCGCCTGGCGGTGAGGGGTGGGCTGCGCCGTCTCCTGGCCGTGGATCGCCCTGATGACAAGGAAGGGCGTCTGAGCGGGGAGGAAATGACAGCCGCAAACGAAGCTACGCCACACCGTGTCCACACCCCGTTTTGGCTTGACTGTGGGGGGTTGTGGGGTAAAGTGGAGGACATCAGAGGATAATGGTGGAGAAGGAGGGTCACGCTCACCTCTCAGACGGCAAAGGTGGTGGGTCGTGTTCCTCGGGACCTATACACCGCGCCTGGATGAGAAGGCGAGACTGATCCTCCCGGCCAAGTTCCGCGAGGAGCTGGCCGAGGGCTTGGTCCTCACCCGAGGGCAGGAGCGCTGCATCTACGTCTTCAGTGCCCGTGAGTTCGAGAAGGTTCACGAGCAGATGAGGTCGGCACCACTGTCCTCACGCCAGGCCCGGGACTACATCCGTGTGTTCTTGTCCGGCGCGTCGGACGAGACTCCGGACAAGCAGGGACGCATTACCATCCCGGCTCCGTTGCGCAGCTATGCGGGACTGGACCGGGAGCTCGCCGTGATCGGTGCCGGCAGTAGGGCCGAGATCTGGGATGCCGGATCCTGGTCCTCCTACCTGGAGGAGCAGGAGAACGCGTTCTCCGAGACCGATGAGGAAGTACTGCCCGGGATCTTCTAGGAGACCCGGCAACAAAACCACACAGCGCGGATTCTTGAATGAGACCTCCAGCCGCCCTCGGCCGGACCTGACCCGACTTCCCCCGGGCCAGGCACGGAACCGGTGAGCGGATGGGGATCTGATCCAAGGGTCCCCTGTCACTTAAGGGACCGGAACGCCCATCAGCGAGGGAAGGGGAGGCAACGCGTGGCAACCGAACCGACTCCAGCACAGCACCGGCACGTACCCGTCATGCAGGACCGTGTCCTTGACCTGATGTCGCCGGGTTTCGACGCCGCCCGCCGGGCCGGACGCACGCCGGTCTACCTCGATGGCACCCTGGGCATGGGGGGACACGCCGAAGCGATCCTGCAGCGTCACCCGGACGCCGTCGTCGTGGGCATTGACCGTGACACTGAGGCCCTGCGCCTCGCCACTGAACGACTGGCCTGGGCCGGGGAGCGGCTCCACACCTGGCACGGCACCTATGACGAGGTCGGCGACGCCCTGGCCGCAGGGGGCTTCCACGAGGCCGACGCGATGCTCTACGACCTGGGGGTCTCCTCCTACCAGCTGGACGAACGAGGGCGGGGCTTCGCCTATTCGTACGACGCGCCGCTGGACATGCGCATGGACACCACGGGCGGCATCACTGCCGCTGACGTGGTCAATGACTATGACGAGGAACGGCTGCGGCGGATCATCCGGGCCTGGGGTGAGGAGAAGTTCGCCGGACGGATCGCCTCGGCCATCGTCAAGGCCCGGGCCGAGTCGCCGCTCACCTCCACCGGTCGCCTCGTCGAGGTCATTCGCGGGGCGGTCCCCGTGGCGGCAGGAAAAACTGGTGGTCATCCGGCCAAGCGGACCTTCCAGGCCCTGCGGATCGAGGTGAACGAGGAGCTCGACGTCCTCGAGGACGCGCTCCCGGCGGCGCTGCAGCATCTGGCTGTCGGTGGCCGACTGGTCGTCATGAGCTACCACTCTCTCGAGGACCGGATCACCAAGCGGGCCGTCATGGCCGATGCCACCTCGACGGCGCCTCCCGGCTTCCCGATCGAACTCGAGGAACATGCCCCCGTGGTCAAGGTCGTCACCCGGGGCGTGGACAAACCCACCGAGAAAGAAATCGAACAAAACCCTCGCGCCTCCTCAGCAAAAGTGCGAGCAGTTGAGAAGATCAGAGCATCAAGGAGCAAAGCATGACCGCAACGCAGCAGCGACTCGCCATGCAGCAGCCCGTCCAGACCCGCGAGAGCACCGCTCCGCAGATCGGACAGGCTGCTCCTTGGCATCCCGTGATCCGGCCCGCACGGCAGCCCGACGGTGACCCCGGCCGGAGCGCCTCGCCGCGCCGACGCACCCCGCTGGCGCTCGTCCCCGCTCCCATCCGCAAGTCCGGCCGCGGATTCGCCGGGCTCTGCATCGCCGTCCTGGTCGCTGCCCTGATGGCTGTCCTGGTCACCAACATCACGGTGTCCAACCGCCAGTACGAGCTGGTCTCGCTCAAGAACGAGCAGTTGGACCTGAGCCAGTCCAACGAGCTGCTCCGGCAGCAGGTCGAACACCTGGAAGCCCCGCAGAACCTCGCGGCTGAGGCGACGAAGCTGGGCATGGTCAACCCCGGAGACGTCGCCTCGATCGACCTGTCCAGCGGAGCGGTCACCGGTACTGCCACCGCAGCCGAGGCCGAGGACAAGCCCAGCGGCCATGTGGCCGCCCCCGCCAGCCCCTCCGAGAAGCAGGCCGCAGCCGACGCCGACTCGACTTCCACCGCGGCCGACGCGGAACCGTCGGAGGCAGTCGAGGCCCCCATCGGCGCCGGCGCCTTCGCTGATCTGCCCGCCCCGTCCGGTGAGGACTCCACGGGGAACGGCTCGGCCACGGCCGAAGGCCCAGCACCAGAGGGTGTGGCCGGAGGATCGGAGGACAGCCTCAACGGCGGCACGATCCCGGCCCCGGAGTTCTCCGCCAGTGGAGACTGACCAGGCACGCCCCTGACCGACGACCCGCAGTACCCCCACCGAGCACCGCACCCGACACCGGGCAGGAAGGACACCGTAGATGGCCAGGACTCCCGGAACCGGAACCGGCGCCACCGTTGACGCCAGCGGGCGTCGGTTGCGGCTCGGCATCCTCCTCGCCCTGGCGCTGCTGGTGGTGCTGGCACTGCGGTTGGTGGTCATCCAGGGCGTCGACGCATCGGGCCATGCCTCAGAGGCGATGAAGGAGCGGCTGCGCTCCGTCTCGATCACACCGGAGCGCGGCTCCATTCTCGACTCCCAGGGCCGCGTGCTCGCCGCCTCGGTGGACCGCTACGACCTCGTGGCGGACCAGCGGCTCGTCAAGGACTACCGAAAGTGGAACAACGACACCAACTCCATGGAGGACGTGGCCCTGGAGGACTCCCTGCAGGAGCTCTCCGGCATCCTCGATGTGGACGCCGCCGAGCTGCGCGAGAGCATGGTCGGTGACCGTCCCTACAAGGTCGTCATGAAGGGCATCACGCCGGAGGTCAAGGAACAGGCCATGGAGATCGGCATCCCCGGCCTCCTGGCCGAACCTGTGTCCGAGCGTTCCTACCCGAACGGCTCGGTGGCGGGATCCATCCTCGGGTTCCTCGGGGGAGACGGCACCCCGTTGGAAGGCCTCGAGCTGAGCCAGGACGAGCACCTCTCTGGCACCGAAGGTCAGCGCACCTACGAGATCGCCGCGGACGGCGTGCGCATCCCCAATGCGGAGTTCTCCGAGACCCCCGCTGTGGACGGCCAGGACCTGCGGCTGACCATCGACCAGGACGTACAGTGGTTCGCCCAGGAGGCGATCGCCCGGAAGACCGAGTCCTACAACGCCGACTGGGGCAACATCACCGTGATGAACGCCAAGACCGGCGAGATCGTGGCGATGGCCGACTCCACCACGGTGGACCCCTCGGACCCGTCGGCCACGGACAGCCTGTTCTGGCGCCCGACGTCCCTGACCCAGTCCTATGAGCCGGGCTCCACCGGCAAGATCTCCACCTTCGCCACGGCACTCGAACGGGGCGGCATCTCACCGACGGACACCTGGACGGTTCCGAACAAGCAGGAGTTCGACGGCCAGGTCATCAATGACTCCATGCCCCACGACACCTACGACATGACCACGGCCGGCATCTTCACCCGGTCCTACAACACGGGTACCGTGCAGGTCGCCCAGACCGTGGAGGACGGAGTCCGCTACGACTACCTCAAGCAGCTCGGTGTCGGCGAGCACATCGACATCGGCCTGCCCGGCAGCAACAAGGGCATCCTGGTGGATCCCTCCCAGTGGGACGGTCGCCAGCGGTTCACCACCATGTTCGGGCAGGGTTACACCCAGACCACGCTGCACCTCGCGCAGCTCCTGCAGACGGTGGCCAACGGCGGGGTGGAGAAGGAGGCCCAGCTGATCGATGCCTACATCGACGCCGACGGCTCGGAGAACGTCAATCCCGAGGACGAGGGCACCCGGATCTACTCCGAGGAGACCTCGGAGGAGATGCTCCGTCTGATGGAGGGTGTCGTCGAACTCGGCACCGCCGCGCCGGCCCAGATCCCCGGCTACCGCGTGGGCGGCAAGACCGGCACCGGTGAGGCCGCTGGCGTGGGCGGCTACAACGGCTACACCACCTCCTTCGCCGGCGTGGCCCCTCTCGACGATCCGCAATTCGTCGTGGCGATCTCCGTGCACCGTCCGAAGGGTGACTGGAAGACCTGGCAGGTGGAGGACACTGCCGCCGAGGTGCTGTCCTACCTCCTGACCAAGTACAACGTGCCGCCGAACGACCAGGAGCCGCAGAACTACGACGTCTTCCCCGAAGACCCGCAGAAGCGTCCCTGGTAGGAGGGGACTGCCCGACCATGACTTCACCCCTGACGCCTGCCGAGCAGGATGCTGCCTTCCGTCCGGACCACACGGACCCGCTGGACTGGAACGACCTCATCGAGGCGCTCAATCGCTCCGGCCTGCCCGTTGAACTCTCCGGCGTGGAAGTCGGCCTGCCCGGACAGCCCGGCCCCACCGGGATCGCGATGGATTCCCGTGCGGTGCGGACCGGCGATCTCTACGTGGGCGTCCCCGGAGCCAACCGACACGGGGCCGAGTTCGCCGCGGCCGTCGTGGCGGGCGGAGCCGCCGGGCTCCTCACGGACCAGGAGGGAGCGGAGCTGGCCGGTCACCTGCCCACCGGCACACCGGTGCTGGTGGTGCGGAACGTGCGCGACGCCGTCGGGCCGGCGGCCGCGGCCATCTACCGGAATGCGGGGGTGGGCCCCCGGATGTACGGGATCACCGGCACGAACGGCAAGACGACCACGAGCTACTTCCTCACCTCGTTGCTGGAGGCGTGGGGGGAGACCACCGGCCTGATCGGCACCATCGAGATCCGCGCCGGACGCCGTACCGTACCGAGCAGCCTGACCACGCCCGAATCCACGCAGTTGCACGCGTTGATGGCGATGATGCGCCAGGAACAGGTCAATTCGGCCGCCATGGAGGTCTCCTCCCACGCCATCAGCTACCGACGGGTCGCGGGCCTGCATTTCGCGGTCGCCGGATTCACCAATCTCACCCAGGACCACCTGGACCTGCACGGCTCCATGGAGGAGTACTTCGCCGCGAAGGCGGGCCTCTTCGACGCCCGACGGACCGGCCGTGCCGTCATCACCCTGGACGGTGGTCCAGATGCCCCGGACCGTGACGGTGCCACCTGGGGGACCAGGATGGCCGCTGCCGCCGGCTGCCCCATCGCGACCCTGTCCCTGGGGCCCGCGGCCGACCACGGGGGCGCACCGCTGACGGGCGCGGACTGGACCGTCACGTCCCTCGAGGCCATCGGCCTCGGGTACCGGTTCACCCTGCTCCATGCTGCCAGCGGCCGCAGCGTCACCGCCTCCACCGGGCTGCCCGGCCGCTTCAACGTGGCCAACGCCGCGCTGGCCGCAGTCATGGTCTTCGAATCGCTGCCCGGCACCGAGTGGGATGCCGTGGCCCGGGTGCTGGACATGCCGGTGGGTCAGGGACCCTTCGCCACGGCCGTGCCCGGGCGCATGGAAGTCGTCGGCCAGTCACCGGACGGCATCGTCGACTTCGCCCACAACCCGGACGGGATGGTGCGGGCCCTGGAGTCCGTCCGGGACGCCCGGCAGGCGGCCGGCAACACCACCGGACGCACGATCCTCGTGTTCGGCGCCACCGGGGACCGGGACCGGGCCAAGCGCCCGGTGATGGGTCGCATCGCGGCCGAGTGGGCCGACGTCGTGATCGTCACCGATGACGACGCCCACACCGAGGAGCCTGCGGGCATCCGGTCAGAGGTGCTCGACGGCGTGCGGGAAGCGGCCCGTCAGGCTGCCGGCATCGGCCGTCGGGTCGAGGTCCACGAGGCCGCGCCGCGCCAGGAGGCCATCGACCTGGCCGTGTCCTTGGCCACACCAGCCGACACGGTGCTGCTGGCCGGCCGTGGCCATGAAACCGTCCAGGACATGGACGGTGTGGACGTGAGCCTGGACGACCGGGTGGAACTGCGGGGCGCCCTGGCACGGCACGGCTTCGGTCCCTCATCGGATTCTCATGGGCACCGACGTAAAGTTGACGGGTCATGATCGAACTCACTGCAACAGCCGTCGCCGAGGCCACGGGAGGTACGCTCACTGCCTCCGTGCCGCCGGGTGCCACGGTCGACTCCGCCACCACCGATTCCCGGGAAGCCGCCGCCGGGACCCTGTTCATCGCCAAACCCGGTGAACATGCCGACGGGCATGACTTCATCACCGCCGCCCGTGCCGCCGGAGCCACGCTCATTCTGGCGGAGCGTCAGACCACGGATGCCGAGGGCCGGACGGACCCCGCAGTCATCGTGGACGACGTGGTGCTGGCTATGGGCCGTCTGACCACGCACATCGTGCAACGTATCCGTGAGCATTCACCGACCACGGTCATCGGCATCACCGGCTCAGCCGGGAAGACCACCACCAAGGACCTGTTGGCCACCATCCTGGCGACCGCGGGACCAACCGTGGCGCCGCAGAACTCGTACAACGGTGAGGTCGGCGTGCCGCTCACCGTGTTCCGAGCCGCCCTGGACACGCGCTACCTCGTCATCGAGATGGGCGCTGACGAGGTGGGGAACATCAAGTACCTCTCCTCCATGGTCAAGCCGGACATCGGGGTCGTCCTGATGGTCGGTTCCGCCCACGCCGGCAAGTTCGGCGGGGTCGAGAACATCGCCCGGACCAAGGGCGAACTGGTCGAGTCCCTGCCGTCGAACGGTTTCGCCGTGCTCAACCGGGACGATGCGCGCGTGGCCACGATGGCCGCCCGCACCCAGGGTCGCGTGGTCTGGTTCGCCGTGGAGGACGGTTCCTTCCCGCTGGTGGACGCGGACCTCGAGACGGGTAGTGCCGCCTTCTCCGCACTGGCCGACTCCCTCACGACGAACGCCGACGAGCGGCCCCAGTTCGACCTGCGGATCGGCGCGGGCACCCGCGCCGAGCCCCACCCCGTGGCCTCCGGCCTCATCGGGCGGCACCACGCCTCCAACATCACCGCGGCCGCGGCCGCTGCGGCGGCAGCCGGCCTCTCCGTGGAGTCCATCGCCGTGGCACTCAACGGCGCCGGCCCCACGAGCCGCCGGCGGATGGAGCGCACCGACCGCCCGGACGGCATCACCGTCATCAACGACGCCTACAACGCGAACCCCGAGTCCATGCGGGCAGCCCTGCAGACCCTCGCCATGATGGGCCGGTCCACCGGGCGGCGCACCTGGGCGGTGCTGGGGGAGATGCTGGAGCTCGGCGATACCCGCATCCGCGAGCACACCGCGATCGGCACCGCTGTCGTACGGCTCAACATCAGCCAGCTCTTAGTCGTCGGCCGCGGCGCCCGGCCGCTCTACACCTCCGCGGTGAACGAGGGGTCGTGGGGTGACGAGGTCGACTTCGCCGAGGATCTCGACGCCGCCGAGACCCTGCTCCAGGGCAAGCTCGCTCCGGGCGACATCGTCTTGTTCAAGTCCTCTAACGGCGCCGGCCTGGGTGATCTGGGCGATCGGCTCGCACATGGTCCGGTCAGTCCGGACCCCATGGATGTCCCGCCCACCGGGGACCGGAAGGAGCAGAGCCAGTGATAGGCCTGTTGATCGGTGCCCTCCTGGGGCTCGTGCTGACACTCATCGGCACGCCGTTGTTCATCAAGTTCCTGGTCCGCCAGGGGTACGGCCAGTTCATCCGTGATGACGGCCCCACCTCGCATGCGACGAAGCGGGGCACGCCGACCATGGGCGGAACGGTCTTCGTGGTCGCCACGGTGGTCGCGTACTTCCTCACCCACTGGATCATGTCCGGCCTGCAGCTGGAGAATGCCGGGGTCACCGCCTCGGCCTTGATCCTTCTGTTGCTCATGGTCGGAATGGGCTTCGTGGGCTTCCTGGACGACTTCACCAAGATCTCCAATCAGCGCTCGCTCGGCCTGACCCCCTGGGCGAAGATCATCCTGCAGGCCGTCGTCGGCATCACCTTCGCCGTGCTGGCCCTGAACTTCCCGAACGAGCGTGGGCTGACCCCCGCCTCGACCGCCATCTCCTTCGTCCGGGACCTGCCGATCGACCTGGCCTTCGCCGGGCCGGTTCTCGGCGTGATCCTCTTCGTGGTCTGGTCCAACCTCATCACCACGGCCACCACCAACGCGGTGAACCTGACGGACGGACTGGACGGACTGGCCACGGGCGCCACCGCCATGATCACCGCCGCCTACATGCTGATCACCCTGTTCCAGGCGAACCAGTCGTGCGGGGTCACCAGCGCGGGACCCGGCTGCTACGAGGTGCGAGACTCCATGGATCTGGCGGTGCTGGCCTCCATCCTCACCGGCGCCCTGATCGGGTTCCTGTGGTGGAACACCGCGCCAGCCAAGATCTTCATGGGGGACACCGGCTCGCTCGCCCTCGGCGGCGCCCTCGCCGGCTTCGCCATCATGTCCCGGACCGAACTCCTGGTGGTCATCCTGGCCGGGCTCATGGTCCTCATCACCCTCTCGGTGATCATCCAGGTCGGCTACTTCAAGCTTTCCGGCGGCAAGCGGGTGTTCCTGATGGCACCGCTGCAGCATCACTTCGAGCTCAAGGGCTGGGCCGAGGTGACGGTGGTCATCAGGTTCTGGATCATCGGCCTGCTCTGCGTGGCTGTGGGCATCGCCCTGTTCTACGGCGAATGGGTGCTGTCCCAGTGAACCCGGTGAACCCAGTGACCGAGGAGTCCCGAACCGACCCCTTCGACCGCCTGGCCACCCTCACGAGCTGGGATGCCGAGTGGGCCGGCCTGCGCGTCGTCGTCACCGGCCTGGGCCTGTCCGGTTTCGCCGCGGCGGACACCCTGGCCGAGCTCGGCGCCCACGTGGTGGTCGTGGACGGCCAGGACAGCCCGGAACACCGGGCCAAGGCGGACACCCTGAAGATCGTCGGCGTGCAGGACGTGCTGTTGGGGGACCGGTACACGGCCGTGCTTCCCGACGTCGGCGGACTGGCCCCCGAACTCGTGGTCACCTCCCCGGGGTGGCGGCCCGACCAGCCCCTCCTGGCGGCCGCCGCTGCGGCGGGCATCCCCATCTGGGGCGACGTGGAGTTGGCCTGGAGGGTCCGCGAACGGGCAGGGCGCAAGACCGCGGACTGGCTGGTCGTCACCGGCACCAACGGCAAGACCACCACGGTCGGCATGGTCGAGTCCATGCTGCTGGCTGCCGGACAGCGGGCCATCGCGTGCGGCAACGTCGGCACACCCATCCTCGACGCGATCCGTGATCCCGAGGGCTGGGACACCATCGCCGTGGAACTCTCCAGCTTCCAGCTGCACTGGACCCATCACATCGAGCCCGCCGCCTCCGCGGTGCTGAACCTCGCCGAGGACCATGTCGACTGGCACGGCTCCTTCGAGGCCTATTGTGCGGACAAGGCCAAGATCTACGAGCACACCCGACTCGCCTGCCTCTTCAACGAGGAACAGCCCTTGACCATGCGCATGGTCGAGGAGGCGGACGTCCAGGAGGGCTGCCGGGCCATCTCCTTCACCACCGACACCCCGGGACGGTCCATGCTTGGCGTGGTGGACGGTCTCCTCGTGGACCGCGCCTTCCTGGAGGACCGGGCCCATCAGGCCCTGGAGCTCGGCCAGCTGCAGGACCTCGGACCGATCGCCCCGCAGCACCAGGTCGCCAATGCCCTGGCGGCGGCCGGACTGGTCCGCGCCGTCGGGGTGTCACCCGAGGCGGTGCGCGACGGGCTGCGCGCCTACCAGCCCGGCGACCACCGGATCCAGTTGGTGGCCCAGGCCGATGACGTGCTGTGGATCAACGACTCCAAGGCCACCAACCCGCATGCGGCCGATGCGTCATTGGCGGCGTTCACGGACGTGGTGTGGATCGCCGGCGGCCTGCCCAAGGGAGTGAGTTATGACGAGCTCGTCGCCCGCCATGTCGGCCGACTTCGCGCCGTCGTGCTCATCGGCGCCGATCCCGCCGAACTCGCCGGGGCGTTGCGGCGACACGCGCCGGACATCCCGGTACTCTCCACCGCCGTGCGGGACACTGGAACAGACCCCTCGGACGGCCATCAGGCCATGGCCGCAGCGGTCCGTGAAGCCAATGCGGTGGCCCGCCCCGGGGACGTCGTACTGATGGCGCCGGCAGCGGCGTCCATGGACCAATTCGAATCCTACGCAGACCGAGGAAACGCCTTTATCGACGCCGTCGCCCGCCTCATGGAAGCCAAGGGGCTGGGCAGCTAAGGAGCCCTTGCATGGTGACCACACCCCACCCGCCCGTGTGGCGCCGGGCCTGGGGATTCCTCGAAGGCCAGGGCTCCAGCCGCACGTCGTACTTCCTGATCCTGGGCTGCGCCGCGGCCTTGACCGTCATCGGCCTGGTGATGGTGCTCTCGTCCTCCTCGGTCGAGAACATCGGGGAAACCACCGGATCCTATGACCTGTTCATCCGGCAGGCGTTGTTCGCCGTGGTCGGGTTCGTGGGCCTGTTCGTCCTCTCGCGGCTGAGCACCGACCGGCTGCGGTCCCTGGCCTGGCCCGCCATCCTGCTGGCGGTCTTCCTGCTGGCCTTGGTGCTGACACCGCTCGGCCACGAAGTCAACGGTAACCAGAACTGGCTGAAGATCGGCTCGTTCACGGCACAGCCCTCCGAGGCCGCCAAGCTGGCGCTGGCCCTGTGGGCGGCCGTGGTCCTGGAGCGCAAGGCCAAACTGGTCGGCCAGCTGAAGCACTCGATCGTCCCGGTCATCTTCCCGGTGGGCGCCATCCTGCTGGGCCTGATCATGTACGGCCGGGATCTCGGCACGGCCATGGTGATCATGATGATCATGGCCGCCGTCCTGTTCCTGGCCGGCACCAAGCTGCGCTACTTCCTCATCGCCGGCGGCATCGGGGCCCTGGGGGCCGTGGTCATGGCCCTGACCTCGGCCAACCGTGCCGTGCGTATCCAGGCCTGGCTGGGCAACTGCGAGTTCCCCACTGAGCCCTGCTACCAGCCGGACCACGGCATGTACGCTTTGGCCTCCGGCGGCTGGTGGGGGGTCGGTCTGGGCCAGTCCCGGCAGAAGTGGAGTTACATCCCGGAGGCGGAGAACGACTTCATCTTCACCATCCTCGGGGAGGAGCTCGGATTGGCCGGGACCCTGCTCGTGATCGGGCTGTTCGCGGGTCTGGCCATCGGCCTGTTCCGGGTGGCGCGCCGCTCGACCTCACTCTTCGTCCGGATCTGCACCGGGGGGATCCTCATCTGGATCGTCGGTCAGGCCTTCATCAACATCGCCATGGTCACCGGGCTGCTGCCCGTGATCGGCGTCCCGCTGCCCTTCATCTCCTATGGCGGTTCGGCGCTCACCTTCGTCCTGGCCGGCATCGGCGTGGTGCTCGCCTTTGCCCGCGAGCAGCGCCAGGAGGAGGAAGCGGCTGCGCGAAGTGCCGCCGAGACCGCAACAACCGCCACCTCCGGAAGCTCCGTACCGTCCGCAACCCCTGTCGGCGCCGCACGCGCCGGGAAGAAGGCCCGATCATGACCGAACCGCTCCGCGTCGTTCTGGCGGGCGGCGGGACCGCCGGGCACGTCAGCCCCATGCTGGCGATCGCACGCGCCCTTGAGGAGACGCACACCGCAGGTGTGGACGCGACGACGGCCGGTGACGCCGGGAATCCCGGGGTGCATTGCACCATGGTCGGGACCACCTCGGGCCTGGAGACCCGGCTGGTCCCGAGCGCCGGCTACCAGTTGGACACCATCGACCGGGTGCCGCTGCCCCGCCGGCCCACCATGGACCTCGTGCGGTTGCCCCTGCGACTGCGTCGGGCCGTCACCCAGGCCGGAGAGATCCTGGACCGCCGCCGTGCGGACGTGGTGGTCGGGGTGGGCGGATACGTCTCCACCCCCGTCTATCTGGCCGCCGTCCGCCGGGGCGTGCCGCTGGTCATCCATGAGGCCAATGTCCGGGCCGGACTGGCGAACAAGGTCGGCGCGCGCAAGGCCGCCGTCGTGGCCACGGCCTTCCCGGAGACCGTCCTGCCCCGGGCGCAGTGCGTCGGCATGCCGATGCGCCGGGAGATCTCCACGCTGGACCGGGACGCGTCACGGGCGCAGGCGCGGAGGGCACTCGGCCTGGACCCAGAGCGGGCCACGGTGGTGGTGACCGGGGGATCCTCCGGCGCGCTCAACGTCAACCGGACCATCGCTGCCGCGCTGCCCGGCCTCTCCGCCGCCGGACTGCAGGTGCTGCACCTGACCGGGCGGGACAAGCAGGTCCTGAGCGAGGACGGCACCCCGGTCGCCGCTGCGGGCTACCACCAGCGTGAGTACCTCGACGGGATGGAACAGGCCTACGCGGCCGCGGACCTCATCGTCGCGCGGGCCGGCTCGGGCACCGTGCACGAACTCGCCGCCGTGGGCCTGCCCTCCGTCCTCGTCCCCCTGCCCATCGGCAACGGGGAGCAGGCCCTCAACGCCCGCGGGCTCGTGGCGGCAGGCGGAGCCCTGATGGTCCGGGATGAGGCGTTCACCGCCGACTGGGTCCGGCGTGAACTCATCCCGCTCGCCCAGGATCCCGCACGGTTGGCTGCCATGTCCGCCGCAGCCCAGGCCCGCGGCATCCGGGACGCCGACCGCACCATGGCGAGGCTCGTCCTGCAGTCCGCCGGCCGTGCCCCGTCCTCTTCCTCCAGCAACCACCCGGGAGACGCCTCGTGAACCCCCCGTCAGCCTCATCGATGCCCCCTGCCCTGGCCGAGTTGGGTCGGGTCCACTTCCTCGGCCTCGGCGGGGTCGGCGTCTCCGGCATTGCCCGGATCATGCAGCAGCTCGGCGTCGAGATCTCGGGAACGGACGCCAAAGACCTGCCGGTCATGCGGGAACTGGAGACGGCCGGAGCCACCGTCTTCGTGGGCTACGACGCCACGCATCTCGACCGCCTCGCGCAGGACGGCGGGGGAGCGGTGGGCACCGTCATCGCCTCCTCCATCGCAGGCCCGGGCAATCCCGAGTACGACGCCGCGGTGGATCGAGGGATCCCGGTGCGCCACCGCTCCGAGGGTTTGGCCGCGGCCATGTCCGGCCACCGTGTCCTGGCCGTGGCCGGAACCCACGGCAAGACCACCACGTCCTCCATGGCCGCCATGGCCTTCTCCGACGCCGGCGCGGACCCCACCTTCGCGGTCGGGGCCGCCGTGGCCGGGTTGGGCACCAATGCACGAGCCGGCGGGGGCGAATGGTTCATCGCCGAGGCCGACGAATCGGACGGCACCCTGCTGAACTACCGCCCGGAGATCGCCATCCTGACCAACGTGGAGGCCGACCACCTCGACTTCTACGGCTCGGTGGAGGCCGTCACCGAGGTGTTCCGGGATTTCATCCGGCTCCTGCCGCGCCAGGGGGTCCTGGTGGCCTGCGCGGACGACGCCGGCGCGCGGGAGGCCGCGGAATGGGCGCGCACCGAAGCCGTCGACGGCCTTCCGGCGCCCAGGGTGGCCACCTATGGATCGGACCCCGCCCGGGCCGATGACCTGGTGCTGGTGGACAGTGAGCTGGCTGAGCTGACCGGTGGCACCGGACAGCGGCTCACGTACCGGTGGGCTGATGGAACGACGACGGCCCTGACCCTGGCCGTGCCCGGGCGGCACAACGCACTCAATGCGGCGGCGGTACTCCTGTCCGCCCGGCACGCCGGCTTGGACGTCGGTGCCGCGGCACGTGGGCTCGAGGCCTTCCGGGGCACGGCGCGCCGCTTCGAGTACCGCGGCGAGGCCGCCGGAGTCCGGGTCTTCGACGACTATGCGCACCATCCGACCGAGGTGGCTGCCGCCATCGCCGCCGGACGGACCGTGGCCGGCGGGAACCGTGTCCATGTGCTCTTCCAGCCCCACCTGTTCTCGCGCACCCGCGACTTCGCGGAGGGCTTCGCCGCGGCGCTCTCGGCGGCGGATGGTGTCCGAGTGCTGCCGGTCTACCCGGCGCGGGAGGAGCCGATCCGCGGGGTCGACTCCTCGCTCATCGCCGGTCGGGTCCGCACGGAACTGCCGGGGTCGACGACCGTGCCCGCGGACGCGCCGGCCGCCGTCGCCTCCCTGGTGTCCGCGGCACAGCCCGGTGACGTCATCCTCACGATGGGAGCCGGGGACGTCACGGCCCAGGGCGGTGCGGTGCTGGCGGCCCTGACAGAGCAGGCGGGACGCGCGTGACAGACGAGCGGACCCCCACCGGCAGATCGGCCACGTCGGACCATGCTGGTTCTTCGGCTTCTTCAGCCTCTGAGGACACCGCCCTGCCCGCGGACAATGTGGTCGAGTTCCCGGAGACGCAGGGGCAGGCCCGCAGGCGGCACCGCAGGGTGTGGTTGATCGGCGGGGCCGGTGCCCTGGTGCTGTTGTGCATCCTTGGCGCGGTACTGTATTTTTCCCCGGTGCTGGCCATCCAGCAGATCAAGGTCACCGGGACGGACCTCCTGGAGCAGAGCCGTGCGGAGGAACTGCTGGAGCCGGTCATCGGAGAGCCGCTGCCGCAGGTCGGCCAGCGGACCGTTGAGGACCTGGTTGGCGGGGAGCCGGCCGTGGACACGGTCCGGGTCCATGCCGAGCCCCCCAACTCGTTGTCGGTGGAGATCGTGGAGCATCAACCGGTGGCCATGGTCCCGGAGGGGGAGAGCCACGTCCTGTACTCAGCGCGTGGGGAGGCCCTGGCCACCCTGTCCGGAGAGCGGGCCTCCACCTACCAGCTGCCCAGCGTGTCCAGCGCGGAGGATGTCAGCGATCCCGAGGTCTTCGACACGATCACCTCGGTCCTGGGTACGCTGCCCGAACAGATCCGCACCCGCATGGAGTCGGCCTCCGCGGAGACCGTGGACTCGGTCACCCTCCAGCTGACGGACGGCAGGACGGTCCTCTGGGGCAACGCGGACAAGGGGGCCCGGAAGGCCCAGGTCCTCGAGGCCCTGTTGAACGTTCCCAAGGACGAGGAGGCGCCGATCCGCGAGTTCGACGTCTCCACGCCGGACCGGCCGGTGACCCGGTGACGTCCCGTGACCCGGTGAGGTGCGGTGGCCAGGGCGTGCACCGCCACCCGCAAGGGCGCCACGGCCGGGATTCAGCGCCAGTCGGGGACGCCACAGCGACACACCGGAGGCGGGTCTTTGCACGAACGCCGCCAGCACCATAACGTTTCAACCAGAAGACAGGTTGACATAACAATAACCTTCAACCTGAACGTTAAGCCAACCTGAGTGGCCGGACGCGCGCTGGGCGTCACCGTCACCACCGGGTACCAAGACAGACAGAAACCGAGCAAGGGACAAATACCGTGGCAGCACCGCAGAACTACCTGGCCGTCATCAAGGTCGTCGGCATCGGCGGCGCCGGCGTGAACGCCGTCAACCGCATGATCGACGTCGGACTCCGCGGCGTGGAGTTCATCGCCATCAACACGGACGCCCAGGCGCTGCTCATGAGTGATGCCGACGTGAAGCTGGACGTGGGCCGCGAGCTCACCCGCGGCCTCGGCGCCGGCGCCAACCCCGAGGTCGGCCGCCAAGCCGCCGAGGACCACGCCGAGGAGATCGAAGAGGTCCTGCGCGGCGCGGACATGGTGTTCGTCACCGCAGGCGAGGGCGGCGGCACCGGCACCGGCGGTGCTCCCGTGGTCGCCCGCATCGCCCGCTCGCTCGGCGCCCTGACCATCGGTGTCGTCACCCGCCCCTTCACCTTCGAGGGCCGCCGCCGCGCCGGCTCGGCCGAGAGCGGCATCGACGCCCTGCGGGACGAGGTCGACACCCTCATCGTCATCCCGAACGACCGGCTGCTGTCCATCTCGGACCGCAACGTCTCCGTGCTGGACGCCTTCAAGTCCGCGGACCAGGTCCTGCTGTCCGGTGTCCAGGGCATCACGGACCTGATCACCACTCCGGGTCTGATCAACCTCGACTTCGCGGACGTGAAGTCCGTCATGCAGGGCGCCGGCTCCGCGCTCATGGGCATCGGTTCGGCGCAGGGTGAGGATCGCGCCGTCAAGGCGGCCGAGCTGGCCATCGCCTCCCCGCTGCTGGAGGCCTCGATCGACGGCGCGCACGGCGTGCTGCTGTCCATCCAGGGCGGCTCCGACCTGGGTCTGTTCGAGATCAACGAGGCAGCCCGCCTGGTCCAGGAGGTCGCCCACCCGGAGGCGAACATCATCTTCGGCGCTGTCATCGACGACGCGCTGGGCGATGAGGCACGCATCACCGTCATCGCCGCCGGCTTCGACCAGGTCGATGCCACTTCCGCGCCGTCCGGCGGCTTCAACACCGGCACCAAGCCGCAGGGCCAGCAGTCCGGGCTGCCGGCACAGAACGGTGCGGCGCAGGTGCCGCACCAGCCCGTTCCGAACCAGCCCGTCCCGGCCGCCCAGGAGGCCGCGCCGCAGCCCGAGGCTTCCGGCTACAAGGCCGAGCCCGCCCAGCAGGACCTGCCGACCGTCGTCGAGCCGGACCTGTCCGGTGCCGGCCGTGACGATCTCGATGTCCCCGACTTCCTGAAGTAGTCACCGGGCGACGACCGTGCCGGAGGCATCGTGACCGACAACCGGCGACCGGCCGGGGCTATGACGGCCCCGGCCGCTCCGTTCCTGTTCCGGGCCCATCCCGGTCCCGGCCTCGAGGTGGCCTTCACCAGCGTCGACGCCGGCAATCTCGCCTTCCATGTCAGCGGTGTCAGCGGTTCGCCGGCAGCGGGCAGCAAGAGCAACAAGAGCCACCAGTATGCCGACAGCGTCGCGGGCGACGGCGCCGACGGCGCAGGGGACTCACGCCAGCGGGTCCGGGCGTCCCGCCACGGCGTCGAGGCGGCCTTGGGCGTCCCGCCCGGACGCACCGAGTACCTCACGCAGGTGCACTCGGCGCGGGTGGTGGCGGCTGCCGGACGCGGCTGGGGTGAATCGCCCGCTGCAGAGGAAGCCGACGCCCTCGTCAGCCCGACCGGCCGGGATCCGCTGGCCATCATGGTGGCGGACTGCCTGCCGGTGGTCTTCGCGTCCCGCCGCCCTGCGGCGTCGCCTGTATCCGTGGGCAGCGACGGCCGTGCCGGGACATCCGTGTCCGGGACCGGTGGCACGGACCCCCTGGCCGGCCCGACAGCGGTCGCGCATGCCGGCCGGCGGGGCCTGCTCGACGGAATCCTGCAGAACACGGTGGAGAGGATGCGGCGCGAGGGCTCCGGCCATGAGCCGGGAGACATCCAGGCATGGATCGGCCCGGCCATCTGCGGCCGGTGCTACGAGGTTCCCGAGCAGATGCGTCTGGACGGTGCCGCTCAGATCCCCGCCACCCACTCCACGACCACGTGGGGGACGCCGGCACTGGACCTGCCGGCCGGGGCCCAGGCCGTGCTGGAATCGCTCGGCGTCGCGGTGCACCGCAGTGCGGTCTGCACCCGGGAGGATCCGCGGCTCTTCTCGCATCGACGTGATCCCGGCCGAGGGCGGTTCATCGGGCTGGTGTGGCGGCGCGAGGAAGGGCAGGGCACCAGTCCCAGTGACGGTAGTGAAGATATCGAAGGATGAGTACACCGGAATGACGGACACGGACCACCCGCAGGACGAGCGCGCGGCGGAACTGGGACGACGCCTGGCTGTGGTGCACCGCCGGATCGCTGCGGCGGTCGAGGCGGCCGGTAGGCAGGACACCCCGGACCTGGTGGTCGTCACCAAGTTCCATCCGGCAGCTGACGTGCGCAGACTGCACTCCTGCGGCGTGCGCCACGTGGGCGAGAACCGCGACCAGGAGGCCAGGGGCAAGGCCGCCGAGGTCGCTGACCTGGCCGAGGCCGGACTCGAGTGGCACTTCATCGGCCAGTTGCAGTCGAACAAGGCCAAGTACGTGGTGCGCTACGCCTCGGCAGTGCACTCGGTGGACCGGATCTCCCTCGTGGAGGCGCTCTCCTCGGCGATGGACCGGGAGCAGGGGCGACGCCGCGAGGCGGGGGAGCCGTTGCGCCCGCCGATGGACTGCCTGATCCAGGTGGACCTGGACGGCCGGGCCGCCGCAGACCGCCCCGCGGGAATCGGGTCGCGGGGCGGCGCACATCCCGACGAGGTGTCCGGGTTGGCGGCCGCGATCTCCGAGGCCGAGGGACTGACGCTCCGGGGGGTCATGGCGGTGGCACCCGTCGGGCTGGACCCCGTGCCGGCCTTCCATCTCCTCCGGCAGATCTCCGGAGCGGTGTCGGCAGCCCATCCGGAGGCCACCTGGATCTCGGCCGGCATGAGCCAGGACCTGGAACAGGCCGTGGCGGCCGGAGCGACACACCTTCGGATCGGCACTGATGTCCTCGGGCCACGCCCCGACGTGGGTTAACCTCAAAGGTGTCTGCTTCGACAGCGGGCGACGCAGGGCCCGGAGCAGGCCGGGCGGATTCCACACGGTGAGGATGTTCGATGGCTGGTGCACTGAAGAAGACCATGATCTACCTCGGGCTCGCCGATGGCGAGGAGCAGTACGAGGAAGAGCAGCGGGCGGCCGAGCAGCCCCGCCGGCAGGAGCGGGCCGAGCGCCACTCCGCCGTCGAGACCGCTGAGCCGGCCGACGACTGGGAGGACGAGGTCCGGGAGGACCGCCCCCAGCCGGTGCGTGCGGCCCACCCCCAGCCGGCTGAGCGTGAGTATCGCGCACCCGTCACCCCCATCAAGCGGGCCACCCAGTCCCGGGAAGAGGCCCCTGCTGTGCGACAGATCACCACCGTGCACCCGCGTTCCTACAACGACGCCAAGCTCATCGGAGAGTCCTTCCGTGGGGGCATCCCGGTCATCATGAACGTGACGGACATGAGCGAGGCCGATGCGAAGCGCCTGGTGGACTTCTCCGCCGGCCTGGTGTTCGGCCTGCACGGATCCATCGAGCGCGTCACCAACAAGGTGTTCCTGCTGACGCCGGCCACCGTCCAGGTCCTGGGCGAGGACTCCTCGGAGACCGAAGACCAGGCCCACTTCTTCAACCAGAGCTGACACCGCACCGGCAGGGCTTCCCTGCCGGGACCATGACGGTGTGGAATAGGCTGCCGTGACCCTGATCTTCTCCCTTCTCTACCTTGTCCTGGCACTGGTTCAGTTCCTGCTGCTGATCCGGATCGTCTTCGACGTGGTGCAGTCCTTCGCGCGTTCCTGGCGGCCGAAGGGCATCCTGCTGATGGTCGCATCCACCGTGTACACCGTGACCGACCCGCCCCTGCGCTGGCTCCGGTCCAAGATCCCGCCGGTGAATCTCGGCGGAATCGGCATCGACGTGGCCTTTCTGATCCTCTTCGTCGTTGTCGTCCTGCTGAAGTCCATCGTCGCTGCCCTTGCCGTGGGCACGTTGGGCTGATGGTAGCCTGAAGAACAGTGTGGCCGCGGCATGCAGACCTGCATGCGGATGGCCACAAAGAAGACCGTTGCCCCTCGAGGGCAGACCAAATACGTATTGGGGTGACCACATGGCTCTGACGCCGGAAGATGTTGTCAACAAGCGGTTCCAGCCGACGAAATTTCGGGAAGGCTACGACCAGGACGAGGTTGACGACTTCCTGGACGAGATCGTGGTCGAACTGCGTCGTCTGAACCAGGAGAACGACGAGCTGCGCCGCAAGGTGTCGGACCTGCAGTCCGGCGGAAGCGGCGAGTCCGCTGTTCCGGCTCCGGTGTCGGCTGAGGCCGCAGAGGACCAGGACACCCAGGTCAAGGCCGGCGCTGCCCCGGAGGCCGTGGAGTCCACGGACACCACCGAGTCCGCCCAGGCCGAGGACACCCCCGCCGCTGCTCCGGCCACCGCGGCGCCTGCCGCTGGTGCGGCGGTCCCGGCTGCCGTCTCCGAGCCCACCGTCACCGAGTCCGCCCCAGCTGCCGGTTCCACCGCCGCCACGCCGGTCTCCGGCGCGTCCGAGGCCACGGCCACGTCCGCCGCAGGCGTGCTGGCCATGGCCCAGAAGCTGCATGACGACTACGTGGCCGAGGGCCAGACCAAGCGCGAGGAGATCATCCTGGAGGCCCAGACCGAGGCCAACGGGCTGGTCAATGACGCCCAGGAGAAGTCCCGGAAGACGCTGGCCGACCTCGAGGAGAAGAAGTCGGTGCTGGAGCGCAAGGTGGAGCAGCTCAAGGGCTTCGAGCGCGACTACCGCGCTCGCCTGAAGGCTTACATCGAGGGCCAGCTCCGCGACCTGCAGAACCAGGGGCCGATCCAGGACGAGGCCACAGCCTCGAACTGAACCGCGACCCGGCCTGCCGGGCCGGACGCGAGTCGACCCCACTGATACAGATCCGGGCCGGCCATGGTGGACCACCATGGCCGGCCCGCTTCTGTTCCCGACCACCATCCTTGTCCGGCACAGGACAGCACCGGACTGCACCGAAGGACGCCACCGCGTGACCGACATTGAGCCCAGCCACCCCGCCGGTCCAGAGGACACCACCGCAACCGCACCGAAGCGTCATCGTGCGTGGGTCGCCGTGCTGGTGTTCGCCGTGGGTTACGTCTTCGACCAGCTCACCAAGCGCTGGGTCGAGAGCACCATGACCGAGGGGCAGGTCACCGACGTCCTGGCTCCCGTGCTCCGGTGGCACTTCATCCGCAATCCGGGTGCCGCGTTCTCCATCGGCGAGGAGCACACCTGGATCTTCACCATCATCCAGTCCGCGGTGGCCGTCGTCGTGGTGGTGCTGCTGTTCCGGGTCCGCTCGACCCTGTGGGCCGTGGCCCTGGGCGGTCTGCTGGGTGGAGTCCTGGGCAACCTGACGGACCGCCTGTTCAGGCCGCCGGGCTTCGGTGTGGGGCACGTGGTCGACTTCATCGCCTTGCCGAACTTCGCCATCTTCAACATCGCGGACTCGTTGATCGTCTGCTCCATGATCGGCATCGTCCTGCTGATGTTCAGGGGACTGCAGCTCGACGGCACCCGAGAGATGCCTGAGAAGGCCGCGGGGACAACAGAGGCCGGTAAGCCCACCGGGCAGGGCCGTGACGCAGACTCCTGAACCCGGCGAGGCCGTCGTCGTCCCCCAGGAGCACGAGGTGGGCCGGAGGGTGGACGCGGTCCTGGCCGTGGCCCTCGGGATCTCGCGCACGAAGGCAGCGGCCTGGTGCGCGGCCGGCCTCGTGTCCGAACGTGCCGCCGGGACGCCGGGGCCGGTACGGGCCGTGCAGAAATCCGCCAGAGTCGCGGCCGGCACCGAACTCCTGGTGGACGTCCCGGAGGAACCGAACCCGCTCGATGTGAAGGTGGAAATCGTGGAGGACCTGAGAATCCTGGCAGACGACCCGGACTACGTGGTGGTGGACAAGCCCGTCGGCGTGGCCGCCCACCCGTCCCCGGGCTGGGTGGGTCCCACCGTCGTCGGGGGACTGGCCGGTGCCGGCTACCGCATCTCGACGTCCGGTGCCCCGGAGCGCCAGGGGATCGTGCACCGACTGGACGTGGGCACCTCAGGGATCATGGTGGTCGCCAAGTCCGAGCGCGCCTACGCCGTGCTCAAGGACGCGTTCCGCGACCGCACCCCGGAGAAGACCTACCACGCGGTGGTGCAGGGACTTCCGGATCCCCTGAACGGGACCATCGACGCCCCGATCGGCCGCCACCCCGGTCACGACTGGAAGTTCGCCGTGCTCGAGGGCGGCCGGGACTCCATCACCCGGTACCAGACCCTCGAGGCCTTTGGCCGGGCGACCCTGGTGGAGGTCAAGCTCGAGACCGGGCGGACCCACCAGATCCGCGTGCACTTCTCGGCGCTGCGCCACCCCTGTGCAGGGGATCTGACCTACGGCGCCGATCCTCGGCTGGCAGCGGAATTGGGGTTGACGCGGCAATGGCTGCACGCCCACCGGCTCGGGTTCTCCCACCCGGTGACCGGGGAATGGGTGGACTACGAGAGCCCCTACCCGCAGGACCTCGTCTATGCCTTGGGCGTGTTGCGCGGGGACTAACTAATCTGGATGATCGACGCGATCAGCATGACCACCATGATCGGCGCGATCAGCATGTACGGCAGCAGGTAGCAAGCAGGGCAGTAGGGAAGTGCGGAGCATGACGGCCACCACGGATATGGCACAGGAAGCAGCTGCGACGAAGAAGGACGGCGGGTTCGCCCACCTCCACGTCCACACCGAGTACTCGATGCTGGACGGCGCGGCCAAGCTCAGCGAGCTCTTCGACGAGACGAAGCGGCTGGGCATGGACTCGATCGCCATCACCGACCACGGGTACCTCTTCGGGGCCTTCGACTTCTGGAAGAAGGCCACCGATGCCGGCGTCAAGCCGATCATCGGGCTCGAGGCCTACCTGACCCCCGGACAGCTGCACCGCTCGGACAAGACGAAGGTCCGGTGGGGTGAGCAGCATCAGCGCGGGGACGACGTCTCCGGTGGTGGCGCCATCACGCACATGACCCTGCTGTCCAAGAACAACAAGGGCATGCACAACCTGTTCCGCGCGGGCTCGATCGCCTCCCTGGACTCGGTCTACGCGAAATGGCCGCGCATCGACAGGGAACTGCTGTCCACCTACTCCGAAGGCCTGATCGGCACCACCGGCTGCCCCTCGGGTGAGATCCAGACGCGGCTGCGGCTGGGCCAGTACAACGAGGCCCGGGAGGCCGCCGCCGAGTTCCAGGACATCTTCGGCCGGGAGAATTTCTACTGTGAGCTGATGATGCACGGCCTGGACATCGAGAAGCGGGTCATCAACGACCTGCTCAAGCTGTCCAAGGACCTGCAGATCCCGCTCGTGGCGTCCAACGACCTGCACTACACGCACGAGCACGACTCCAAGCCCCACGAGGCGCTGCTGGCCATCCAGTCCGGGTCCAACCTGCTCGAGCCCACCTATGACCAGGGCGGGTCCCGCTTCGCCCTGTCCGGCACCGAGTACTACGTGAAGTCCCCGCGGCAGATGCGGGACCTGTTCTCGGAGTTCCCCGAGGCCTGTGACAACACGCTGCTGATCGCCGAGCAGTGCGAGGTCTCCTTCGATACTGAGGCGAACTACATGCCGAAGTTCCCCTGCCCGCCGGGGGAGGACGAGACGACGTGGCTGACGAAGGAGGTCGCCACCGGGTTGAAGTTCCGCTACCCCAACGGCGTTCCCTCCCACGTGCGCAAGCAGGCAGACTACGAGCTGGACGTCATCCTCTCGATGGGCTTCCCGGGCTACTTCCTCGTGGTGGCCGACTTCATCAACTGGGCCAAGAACAACGGCATCCGGGTGGGGCCGGGACGTGGCTCCGGCGCCGGCTCCATGGTCGCCTACGCGCTGAAGATCACCGAGCTCGACCCGCTGGAACACGGACTGATCTTCGAGCGCTTCCTCAACCCGGACCGCGTGTCCATGCCGGACTTCGACGTGGACTTCGATGATCGCCGCCGCTCCGAGGTGATCGACTACGTCACGGAGAAATACGGCGACGAGCGCGTCTCCATGATCGTCACCTACGGCACCATCAAGACGAAACAGGCCCTCAAGGACTCTGCCCGCGTGATGGGCTTCCCCTTCTCCATGGGTGAGTCCCTGACGAAGGCGCTGCCACCGGCCGTCATGGCCAAGGACATCCCGCTGAAGGACATCGAGGACAAGAAGTCGCAGCGGTACGGCGAGGCCGGTGAGTTCCGCGAGCTCGTCGCGACGGATCCGGACGCTGCCAAGGTCTTCGAGACCGCCAAGGGCGTCGAGGGGCTGAAGCGGCAGTGGGGCGTGCACGCCGCGGGCGTGATCATGTCCTCGGAGCCGATCATCGACGTCATCCCGATCATGCGCCGCCTGCAGGACGGCCAGGTGATCACCCAGTTCGACTACCCCACGGCGGAGGGCCTGGGGCTGATCAAGATGGACTTCCTCGGCCTGCGGAACCTGACGATCATCTCGGACGCGATCGAGAACATCCAGATGAACCAGGACTTCACCCTGGACCTGGAGTCCCTGACGTTCGACGACAAGGCGTCCTATGAGCTGCTGGCCCGAGGCGACACCCTGGGCGTGTTCCAGCTCGACGGCGGGCCCATGCGTTCCCTGCTGAAGATGATGAAGCCGGACAACTTCGAGGACATCTCGGCCACCATCGCGCTGTACCGCCCCGGGCCCATGGGCGCGAACTCGCACACCAACTACGCGCTGCGCAAGAACGGCCAGCAGGAGATCTCGCCGATCCACCCGGAGCTGGAGGAGCCCCTCAAGGACATCCTCGACACGACCTACGGCCTGATCGTGTACCAGGAACAGGTCATGGCCATCGCGCAGAAGGTCGCCGGGTACTCGCTCGGCCAGGCGGACATCCTGCGCCGAGCCATGGGCAAGAAGAAGAAGTCGGAGCTGGACAAGCAGTACGTCGGGTTCCACCAGGGCATGGTCGACCGCGGCTACTCCGAGGCCGCCGTCAAGGCTCTGTGGGACATCCTGCTGCCGTTCTCCGACTACGCCTTCAACAAGGCCCACTCGGCGGCCTATGGGCTGGTGTCCTATTGGACCGCGTACCTCAAGGCGCACTACCCGGCCGAGTACATGGCCGCCCTGCTCACCTCCGTGGGTGATGACAAGGACAAGATGGCGATGTACCTCAACGAGTGCCGCCACATGGGGATCTCAGTGCTCCCGCCGGACGTCAACGAGTCCAGCCTCTACTTCACCTCGGTGGGCAAGGACATCCGCTTCGGTATGGGCGCCGTGCGCAACGTGGGTGCCAACGCCGTGGCCGGGATCGTCGCCGCCCGCGAGGAGAAGGGGAAATTCACCTCGTTCCAGGACTTCTTCAAGAAGGTCCCGGCCGTGGTGTGCAACAAGCGCACCATCGAATCCCTCATCAAGGCCGGCGGCTTCGACTCCCTCGGGTACGCCCGCAGGGCCATGCTGGCCGTGCACGAGGAGGCCACGGACGGCGCCGTGGCGCAGAAGCGCCAGGAGGCCAACAATCAGTTCGACTTCTTCTCCCTGCTGGAGGACGAGGGGGGCGACGTCGGCGACGCCGGGTTCGGGATCGAGGTCCCGGACATGCCGGAATGGGACAAGAACGACAAGCTCACCTTCGAGCGCGAGATGCTCGGCCTCTACGTCTCCGACCACCCCCTGCAGGGACTGGACGGCGTGCTCGCCCAGCATGCGGACATCTCCATCACCCACATCCTGTCCGACGACGGCCCGTCCGACGGCGCGATGGTCACCATCGCCGGGCTCATCACGAGCCTCGAGCGGCGCATCGCCAAGAGCTCGGGCAACGCCTATGCGCGCACGGAGATCGAGGACCTGGGCGCCTCGATGGACGTCATGTTCTTCGGCAAGGCCTACGCGCCGATCGCCACGATGCTGGCCCAGGACCTCGTGGTGGCCGTCAAGGGCCGCGTGCAGCGGCGTGATGACGGGTCGATCTCCCTGAGCGCCCAGGAGCTGACCATCCCGGACCTCTCGGACGGCCACTCCGGCCCGGTCTCGCTGACCATGCCCGGTTTCAAGGCGAACGAGACCGTGGTCGCCGCCCTGGGGGACGTGCTCAAGACCCATCCGGGGACCACCGAGGTCCGGCTCAAGCTGACGGGGGCGCGGACCATGGAGGTCATGCAGCTCGGCGCCGACTTCCGGGTCAGCCCGAATCCGGCCCTCTTCGGGGATCTCAAGGTGCTGCTGGGTCCGGCCTGCCTCGAATAGGGAAGGCAGAGTCGGCCCCATCCGTGGTGTCGCTCATCGAAGAACACCACTACATCTGGTAATGACACGGTTGTTATTCAATGGGTCATCCGACTATGATGGAGTGGTCCACCAGCGGAGGAAGGGGAAGTCATGCACTGTCCCTTCTGCCGTCATGAGGACTCCCGTGTGGTGGACTCCCGCTCGCTGGATGATGGCTCGGCCATCCGCCGGCGCCGCCAGTGCCAGTCCTGTGGGAAGCGTTTCACGACCATGGAGACCACGGCACTGACGGTGGTCAAGCGGTCCGGGGTGGCCGAACCCTTCGATCGCTCCAAGATCATCAACGGTGTCCGCAAGGCCTGCCAGGGCCGTCCGGTCACCAGCGATGACCTCGCCATGCTGGCGCAGGAGGTCGAGGAGACCATCCGGGCCACGGGCAATGCCGAGGTGGACGCCCACGAGGTGGGGCTCGCCATCCTGGAACCATTGCGCCGCCTGGACCAGGTGGCCTACCTCCGGTTCGCCTCCGTGTACCAGGCCTTCGACTCGCTGGACGACTTCGCCGGCGCCATCGAGGACCTGCGGTCCGCCGGTACGGCATCGGACACCGCCACCCCGGCTCTGCAGCCGCGGTTGTTCACCCGCTGACGCGGAAGGCCCCACGGGGCGATGAGACTGCCGATGGCGGCTCCGGAGGGGAAGCCGGAGCCGCCATCGGCCACTTCAGGCAGATACCGTCGGCAGGTTCTCGAGCGCCCACAGCGCGGTTCCCACGATGCCGGCATTGTTCCTGAGCGTCGCGGGGACGATCGGCGTGCGCAGGGTCAGGTGGGGCAGGTAGTCGTCAGGGCGCTTGGAGATGCCGCCGCCCACGATGATGAGGTCCGGGTAGAAGATGCCCTCCACATAGGAGAAGTAGCGCTGGAGCCGTTCGGCGTACTCCGGCCAGTCGATCCCATCGCGTTCGCGTGCGGCGGCGGAGGCCCGGGTCTCGGCCATGATGCCGTCCAGCTCGATCGTGCCCAGCTCGAGGTTGGGCACGAGCTGCCCGTCGCGGAACAGGCCCGACCCGATGCCGGTGCCGAGCGTGATGACGAGCACCGTGCCCTGCACGCCCCGGCCCGCGCCGAACCGGACCTCCGCGAGCCCGGCCGCGTCGGCGTCGTTCAGGGTTCTCACGGGCCGCTTCAGGCGCTCGGAGAACAGGCCGTCCACATCGGTGCCGATCCAGGAGGGGTCGATGTTCGTGGCCGTGCGGCAGATCCCGTCCTGGATGACCGCCGGGAAGTCCACTCCCACGGGGGACGCCGGTGCCGGCGCGCGGTCCCGGGCGTCCAGTTCGGTGGTGATCTGGGCCAGGACGTCGGCCACGGCCTCCGGGCTGGCCGGCTGCGGCGTCGGGATCCGGAAGCGGTCCCCGAGCAGGCGGCCCGACTTCTTGCCCTCGCCCAGCTGGACGATGCCGCCCTTCATGCCGGTGCCGCCGATGTCGATGCCGAGGGCGGTGTGCAGGCCGTGGGAGGGGCCGGTGGACTTCTTCGCCATGCTGCGCTCCAGGTGGGTTCAGGGATCGAGAGGTGGGCCGGTCAGGGAAGCGTCAGGATGTCCGCGCCGTCGTCCGTGACCACGAGGGTGTGCTCGAACTGTGCGGTGCGCTGACGGTCCCGGGTGACCACGGTCCAGTCGTCGTCCCACATGTCCCAGCGGATGGTGCCGAGGGTGATCATCGGCTCGATGGTGAAGACCATGCCGGGGACCATCACGGTGCTGTGCGCGGGGGCGGCATCGAAATGGGGGATGACGAGCCCGGAGTGGAATTCACGGCCCACGCCGTGGCCGATGAAGTCCCGGACCACCCCATAGCCGAAGCGTTTGGCATAGGACTCGATGGCCCGGCCGATGACGTTGATCTCGCGACCGGGGCGGACGGCCTTGATGCCGCGCATCATGGCCTCGTGGGTGCGCTCCACCAGCAGCCGGGACTCCTCATCCACGGTGCCGACCAGGTAGGTCATGTTGTGGTCCCCGTGGTGCCCGTCCAGGTAGGCGGTGATGTCGAGGTTGACGATGTCCCCGTCCTCCAGCACGGTGTCATCCGGGATGCCGTGGCAGATCACCTCGTTCAGCGAGGTGCAGATGGCCTTCGGGAAGCCCTTGTAGCCGAGGCAGGACGGGTAGGCGCCGTGATCGCAGATGAACTCGTGCGCGATCCGGTCCAGCTCACCCGTAGTGACGCCGGGGGCGATGTGCCGGGCTGCCTCCTCCATGGCCTGGGCGGCGATCCGGCCGGCCGCGCGGATCTTCGCGATCCCCTCGGCATCGTAGACGTCAGAGCCGTTGCCCTCGTCCGCCGTGGTCCGTCCCACGTATTCCGGCCGCTCGATGTGCGCCGGAACGGGAAGGGCGGGAGCGACGACGCCCGGCGTCAGGGTGCCCACCGGCGCCTTGGAGCCCGGTTCGCCCCGCATCGGGCCCTCCGGGGCCGGACCGTTGTGGCTGGTCGAGGGCCCCGAGGGAGCCGGGGCGGTCGAGGCGGGACGGGTGTTCGTCTGAGGGCTGTGGGACATGACTCGATCCTATCGCCGCCGAAGGCACCGGGCGGGCCGGCTGGAGCGCCGATAGGGTGAGCCCATGAGCGAATACTGGTACAACGTCATCACGAAGCAGGTCGAGGAAGGCCCGCAGTCAGACTGGTCGAAGCTGCTGGGGCCCTACCAGTCCCGCACCGAGGCCGAGGGCGCCATCGCGCAGGTGCAGGCGAACAACGAGCGCTGGGATGACGCGGAGGAGGAGGAAGGGTAGGCCGGCCCGGTCAGGACTCGAAGCCGTGCTCGGCTGCCGGGAACGTGCCCTCGAGCACGTCCCGGCGGTAGTCGGTGACCGCCGCTGAGACCACCGAGTGCAGGTCTGCGTACTGCTTCACGAAGCGCGGCATCCTGTCGGTCCGCAGGCCGAGCATGTCCTGCCACACCAGGACCTGGCCGGTGGTGGCGGGCCCGGCCCCGATGCCGACGGTGGGCACGCGCAGCGCCTCGTCCACCTGGCGGGCTATGTCCGAGGGGACCATCTCCATCAGCACGGCGAAGGCACCGGCATCCTGCAGCACGGTCGCCTCGCGCACCATCGACTCGGCGGCGCCCTCGGTGCGGCCCTGGACCCGGTATCCGCCCAGGACGTTCTCGGATTGGGGGGTGAAGCCGATGTGGGCCATGACGGGGACTCCGGCGTCCGTCATCATGCGCACGTGCTCGGCGTAGCGGACTCCACCCTCCATCTTCACGGCGTGGACGCCGGCCTCCTTGACGAGCCGGATGGCACTCTCGGTCGCCTGCTGGGGGGACAGCTCATAGGAGCCGAAGGGCAGATCGCACAGCACCATGGCGTGACGGGTCCCGCGGACCACGGATCCGGCGTAGACGATCATCTCGTCGAGCGTGATCGGCAGGGTGGTGGCATGGCCCATCATGGTGTTGGCCGCCGAGTCACCCACGAGGATCGTCTCGATGCCCGCGTCGTCGAAGACCTGGGCCATCTGGAAGTCGTAGGCCGTGAGCATCGCGAAGCGCCGGCCGTCATCCTTGGCCCTCTGGAGGTGCACGGTGCGGTAACGGGCAGGAGTCGGTGCGGCGTAGGGCGCGGTTTCTTTCTCAGCCATGGCCGCAGTCTAGCGGCCCGTCATCCGGCGCTGACCGGGCCGGGCACACTACAGTGGGAGCATTCGCACGATCCGACAGGAGGCCGCCAGAGACATGGATCGCCAACAGGAGTTTGTCCTCAGGACCATAGAGGACCGGGACGTGCGTTTCGTGCGACTGTGGTTCACCGACGTGACCGGCACGCTGAAGTCGGTCGCATTGGCACCGGCCGAGGTCGAGGGGGCCTTCGCCGAGGGGCTGGGCTTCGACGGGTCCTCGATCGACGGGTACACCCGGATCTTCGAGTCGGACATGCTGCTGCAGCCGGACCCCTCGACCTTCCAGATCCTGCCGTGGCGCGGCGAGGACGAGCCCACCTCGCGAATGTTCTGTGACGTGCTCACCCCGGACGGAGAGCCCTCCGCCGCCGATCCCCGCCAGGTGCTGCGCCGTCAGCTGTCCCGCGCCGCGGACATGGGCTTCACGTTCTACACGCACCCCGAGATCGAGTTCTACCTCCTCCAGTCCAAGGACCCCGGCCCGGACGGCCAGCCCGTCCCGGTGGACCAGGCCGGGTACTTCGACCACGAGCCCGGCGGCGTCGCCACGGACTTCCGCCGCCACGCGGTCAACATGCTCGAGGCGATCGGCATCTCGGTGGAGTTCAGCCACCACGAGTCCGGTCCCGGGCAGAACGAGATCGACCTGCGCTACGCGGATGCCCTGCAGACGGCCGACAACATCATGACGTTCCGCACCGTGATCAAGGAGGTCGCCCAGCTCCAGGGCAACTACGCGACCTTCATGCCGAAACCGTTCGGCCAGCATGCCGGTTCCGGGATGCACACCCATTTCTCCCTGTTCGAGGGCGACTCGAACGCATTCTTCGAGCCCAGTGCCGAGTTCCACCTCTCCACCACGGGGCGCCGGTTCATCGCCGGGCTGCTGCACCACAGCATGGAGATCACGGCCATCACCAACCAGTTCGTGAACTCGTACAAGCGTCTCTGGGGCGGCGGTGAGGCTCCGTCCTACGTGTCCTGGGGCCACAACAACCGTTCCGCCCTGGTCCGTGTCCCCCTGTACAAGCCGGACAAGGCCGGTTCGGCTCGCGTCGAGTACCGAGGGATCGATGCCTCCGCGAACCCGTACCTGACCTACGCGGTCCTCCTGGCCGCCGGCCTGAAGGGAATCGAGGAGGAGTACGAGCTGCCGGAGGCCGCCGCCGAGGACATCAGCGCGCTCACCTCCACGGAACGCCGGGCTCTGGGCCACGACTCGCTGCCCGGTACCCTGCATGACGCCCTGCGGATCATGGAGGACTCCGAGTTCGTGGCCGAGGTGCTGGGGGAGACGGTCTTCGAGAACTTCCTGCGGAACAAGCGCCAGGAGTGGGACGAGTACCGGGTCGAGGTCACGCCGTTCGAACTGCAGCGCAATCTCGGCATCCTCTGATCCGGCATGATCACCCCGGCATCGGAGAATAGCGGGCCCGGACGGAAGTCCTTGGTCAGTGCCGGCTTCTCCGACTGGGCCCGCGCCCGCGAGCTGTTGGCCTCCCCGGAACTGGGATCCCTGGACCAGCAGGAGATCGTGAGCGTCCTCGCGAACGCCCCGGACCCGGACCAGGCCCTGATCCTGTTCGTCCGGCTGCTGGAGCGGGCCCCGACCCTGGTAGGGGTGCTGGAGGACCCGGTGCGTTCCCGGGCGGTGGCACGACTGCTGGGCGCCTCCGAGGCACTGGGGGAGTTCCTCATCCGCCGGCCGGATCACATCGACCTGCTCGTGGACCCGGCCGGCGCAGCCCGCACCGCTCCCGCCCTGGGACCGGACGGCCTCGCGGCGGACACGGCCCCCTTGCGGACTCTGCTCCTGGAGGCTGTCGGGGCGGATGCCGCCGCGGCCCGCCCGGTGGCCACGCTCCGCGGCAAGGAGGCAGCCGCGGCTCTGCGGATCGCCTATCGCCGGCAGCTCACGGCCCTGGCCATCCAGGATCTGACGGGGCGGAATCCGCGGGAGTCGGAGCCGGCGGTCTCCGCGTGGCTGGCAGACCTGGCCGGCGCCGCGATCGAGGCGGGCCTCGCCGCCTCCCGGGCGGACGCCGTCGAGCAATTCGGCCAGGACGCAGACCGGGTGGATGTGGCCGTCATCGGGATGGGCAAATGCGGCGCCCGGGAACTGAACTACATCTCGGACGTAGACGTCATCTTCGTCCACGCCTCAGGCCTGGAGGACGACCATCACGCGGCTGTCATCGCCACGGCCCTGGTCTCCGGGATCTCGAAGTACACCACGGCGGGGGCCCCTGAACAGGGCCTGTGGGAGATCGACGCGAACCTGCGCCCCGAGGGCAAGGACGGGGTACTGTCCCGCACGGTGGAGTCCCATGGGGAGTACTACCGCCGCTGGGCCCACACCTGGGAGTTCCAGGCCCTGCTCAAGGCCCGGCCCATCGCCGGCGACCCAGACCTGGGCCGTGAGTACATCGACGCGATCTGGCCGTTGGTCTGGACCAGCTCGGAGCGGGACGGCTTCGTCTCATCCGTCCAGCAGATGCGGCGCCGAGTCCTGGACAACATCGCCCATCAGAACCGGGACCGGGAGATCAAGCTGGGGGCCGGCGGCCTGCGGGACGTGGAGTTCACGGTCCAGTTGCTCCAGCTCGTCCACGGCAAGACCGAGGAGTCCGTCCGGGTCCGGAACACCCTGGACGCCATTGACGCCCTGGAGAACAGCTCGTACATCGGACGCTCGGACGCCGAGTCCTTTGCCGGCGCCTACCGGTACCTGAGGCTGCTCGAGCACCGGATCCAGCTGGTCCACCTGCGCCGGACGCACCTCATGCCGGACAAGCCGCACGCCCTGTGGGTCCTGGCCCGGGCGGCCAAGGGCCCCGGTGAACCCGGCCCCTCGGATGCCGCGGCCCTGACCTCACTCTGGAAGCGGACCCGCAAGGGCGTGCGCTCCCTGCACGAGAAGATCTTCTACCGGCCGCTGCTGTCCACCACGGCGGCGCTGTCCGCCGATGAGGCCAAACTGACCCCGGAGGCGGTGCGCCAGCGCCTCGCCGCCCTGGGCTACCAGGATCCGGCCGGCGCGGTGAAGCACATCGAGGCCCTCACCACCGGGGTGTCCCGCCGCGCGGCGCTGCAGCGCCAACTGCTGCCGGTGATGCTCGGTTGGTTGGCCAACGGTCCCAATCCCGACGGCGGCCTGCTGGGATTCCGCCGGCTCTCGGAATCGCTGGGCTCCTCACCATGGTTCCTGGGCATGCTGCGGGACTCATCGGCGGCCGCCGAGCGGCTGTGCCAGATCCTCTCGCTATCCTCCTACATCTCGGACATGCTGGAGCATCGGCCAGAGGCCGCCGCCTGGCTGGGGCGGGACCGCGAGCTGGTCCCCATGCCGTTCGAGACGCAGTGGCAGGAGATCCAGGCCAAGATGTCCCGGCACCCTGATCCGGAGGAGGCGATCCGCCAGATCAGGCTCATCCGACAGCGGGAGATCCTGCGGACTGCTATCGCCGATGCCTCCGGGCTGCTGGACCGGGACACCGTGGGCCGTGCGCTCTCCGACGCCGACCGCGCGGCCGTGCTGGGTGCGCTGCACGTTGCGGAGAACACCCTCTTCGGCCACCCCGACCACCGGACGGGGAGCCCGGGCGGTTCGACGGACACCGGGACGGTCTCGAACGGATCGAACGGGTCGAGCAGCACGGGCACGTCCACCGCGAACAGGACCAACACGGCGAATGGCCCGGCCACGGTCCGGAACGTCGAACTCACGGACCTGCTGGTGGTGGCCATGGGACGCCAGGGAGGCCGGGAGATCGCCTACGGCTCCGACCTGGACGTCATGTTCGTCCACCGTCCCCATGACGGTGCCGACCCGGAAGCCGCCCAACGCCAGGCCGTGGAGCTGTCCAAGCTCGTCATGTCCCTCCTGACCCGGCCGTGCAAGCCGCCGGTGCTGGGCGAGCGACCGCTGGTCATGGATGCGGACCTGCGGCCGGAGGGCAAGAAGGGACCGTTGGCCCGGTCCCTGGACTCCTTCCGCGAGTACTACCGCCGCTGGGCCGAGATCTGGGAGGTGCAGGCCCTGCTGAAGGCCCGGCCGGTGGCCGGCAGCGCCGAGCTGGCCGAGGAGTTCACCACCTGGTCGGACTCCGTGCGCTACGCCGGGGACCCCGGACCGGCGGCCATCCGCGAGATCCGCCGGATCAAGGCCCGCGTGGAGGCCGAACGGCTGCCCCGAGGGGCAGACCCGGCCCGGCACCTGAAGTTGGGCCGTGGCGGCCTCACGGACGTCGAGTGGCTGATCCAGACCTTGCAGCTGCAGCATGCGGCCGAGTATCCCGCGCTCCGGACGACGTCCAGCATGGCGGCCTTGAAGGTCCTCGTCCAGGAGCGACTCCTCCCGGCCGAGGACGCCGAGGTGCTGGACCGCGCGTGGCACCTGGCGACCCGGATCCGGGCTGGGAACATCGTCTGGTCCGGCAAGCCCTCGGACATGTTGCCCGCCAAGCGCCAGGACCTGGAGGCCGTGGCCCGGTGGTGCGGCTACGAGCTCGGCCAGGCGGCCCAGCTGGAGGAGGACTACCTGCGGTCCACCCGTCACGCCCGGCAGGTCTTCGAGAAGCACTTCTACGGGATTTAAGCGTCCCCGACCTCCAGTGCCTGGCCGTACTCGAGCGCGTGGGCCGCGGCATCGAAGAAGACCCCTAGCGCTGGCAACCTGCCTCCGCCATCTCCTCGCGGGTGATGGCCACCCACGGGCCGTTCGAGAACGGTGTCCGTCTCATGCGACCACCATGACCGTGGGGGGCCGGACGGGAATAGCCCTCAGGCCACGTGGGAGTGGGATCGCAACGGAATCGTCACCCTCCGGCCGCGGGGATCACCGCCGGATGATGTGCTCACCGAGGAGCTCGAGGGTGCGGTGCCGGGCCGCCAGGTCCGGGGCGGCATTGGTGATGATCAGCTCATCGGCCTGGACGCGCTCACGGAACTCATCCAGGTAGGCCTTGACGGTCTCGATGGTGCCCACCGCGGTGTACTTCATCATGGAGAGCACCTGTTCGCCGCCGGCGGAGTGCAGGAGCATGGTGACGTCATCCTCGCTCAGGTCACGGCCCCGGCCGAGCATCTGGCGGATGCGGTGGCGGTGGGCGGTCTCCAGCTGGGCATGCGCCTCGGCCTCGGTGTCCGCTGCGATCACGTTGAGCGCCGCGATGAAGTGTGGTTCGGGGACGCTCTCGGACGGTTCGAACCGGTCCCGGTAGATCGTGGCCGCGTGTTCCAGCATCTGGGGGGCGAAGTGTGAGGCGAAGGAGTAGCCCAGTCCCAGCGCCGCCGCGAGCTGTGCGCCGTACTGCGAGGATCCCAGGATGTAGAGCGGGACGTTCGTTCCGTGCCCCGGGAAGGCATCCACGCCGGGGATGAGGGATTCTCCCCGAAGATAGCCCTGCAGCTCCTTGATGTCCCGCGGGAAGGTGTCAGCCGCCGAGGGTTCGCGGCGCAAGGCCATCATGGTGCGCTGGTCCGTGCCAGGGGCGCGCCCCAGCCCGAGGTCGATCCGGCCGGGATGGATCTCCGCCAGGGTGCCGAACTGTTCGGCGATCACCAGGGGAGAGTGGTTCGGCAGCATGATGCCGCCCGAGCCCAGCCGGATCCTCTCGGTGTGGGCGGCCACGTGGGCCAGGAGCACCGAGGTGGCGGAGGACGCGATGGAGGGGAAGTTGTGGTGCTCGGCGAACCAGATCCGGTGGAAGCCCTGTTCCTCGGCCTTCTGCGCCAACTCGACGCTGGCGGCCACGGCCTCTGCGACGGGCTGCCCGGGGAGGACGGTGGACAGGTCAAGGATGGACAGCGGATAGCTCACAGGGCACCTTTCACGGGGGTTCTTCCTCCAAGGCACAGCCGTGTGGGGTGCGGTTCTATTCCCACCGGCCGGCACAGACCGGTACCGACGACGGCGGCGCCTTCGGTGACCGTACAAGGTCACCGAAGGCGCCGCCGTCGTCGAATGATGTCAGTCAGTCGCGTGGTCTCCGGCCTGAGGGCCGGGACCGGTCACACGCCGTAGTACAGCTCGAACTCGTAAGGGTTCGGGCGGATGGACAGCGGGAGGATCTCGTTCTCGCGCTTGTACTCGACCCAGGCCTGGATGAGGTCCTCGGTGAAGACATCACCGGCCAGCAGGAACTCGTGGTCCTCCTCGAGCGCGCGCAGGGCCTCTTCCAGGGACGCGGGGGCCTTCTGGATGGTGGCGGCCTCCTCGGGGGGCAGCTCGTAGAGGTCCTTGTCGATCGGCTCGGCCGGCTCGATCCGATTGCGGATGCCGTCCAGGCCGGCCATCAGCTGCGCGGCGAAGGCCAGGTAGGGGTTGCCGGACGGGTCCGGAGCGCGGAACTCCAGGCGCTTGGCCTTGGGGTTGGAGCCGGTGATCGGGATGCGGATGGCCGCGGAGCGGTTGCCCTGCGAGTACACCATGTTGATCGGAGCCTCGAAGCCCTTCACCAGGCGGCGGTAGGAGTTCACCGTGGGGTTGGTGAAGGCCAGGATCGCCGAGGCGTGCTTGAGCAGTCCGCCGATGTACCAGCGGGCGGTGTCCGAGAGGTTGGCGTAGCCCTTCTCGTCGTAGAACAGCGGTTCGCCGGCGTTCCACAGCGACTGGTGGCAGTGCATGCCGGAGCCGTTGTCACCGAAGACCGGCTTCGGCATGAAGGTGGCGGTCTTGCCGAAGGCGTCCGCGGTGTTCTTCACCACGTACTTGAACTTCATCAGGTCATCGGCGGCGTGAGTCAGCGTGTTGAACTTGTAGTTGATCTCAGCCTGGCCGGCGGCGCCGACCTCGTGGTGGGAGCGTTCGACCTCGAGGCCGACCTCGTCCAGGGCCACACAGATCGCGTCCCGCAGGTCCGCCTGCTTGTCCACGGGGGAGACGGGGAAGTAGCCGCCCTTGACCGGGGTCTTGTGGCCGAGGTTGCCCCCCTCCTCCTGGCGGCCGGAGTTCCACCAGGCCTCGTCCGAATCGACGGAATAGAAGCTGTGGTTCGGCGTGGACTGGTAGCGGACGTCCTCGAAGATGAAGAACTCGGCCTCGGAGGCGAAGTTCGCGGTGTCCGCGATACCGGTGGAGGCCAGGTACTCCTCAGCCTTCTGGGCGACGCCGCGAGGATCGCGGTGGTATGGCTCTCCGGTCCGCGGATTGACGATCGAGAAGCTCATCACGAGCGTCTTCTCCACGCGGAAGGGATCGAGGTACGCAGTGGCCACGTCCGGGATCAACTGCATGTCCGATTCGGCGATGCCCTGGAAGCCGCGGATCGAGGAGCCGTCAAACAGCTGGCCGTTCACGAAGAAGTCCTCGTCCACCGCCTTCGAGGGGAGGTTGAAGTGCTGCTGGACGCCTGGCAGGTCGGTGAAACGGACGTCCACGAAGACGACGTCCTCGTCTTGGATGAACTGCAGGACTTCCTGGGCGGTGCTGAACATCTGGTGTGCTCCTCGGGGTTCGGCTAGTGCCCCCACCTTATCGGGATGCCGTGACCCGATCGTGTCGGATGTGTTTCCGGCGTGTAACGCGGAGTCCGCCCTCGCCTCTCCGGAGAGCCCGGACGGCAGGGATCCTGGTGGGGCTCCTGGCGGGTCCGCCGGAACGCCGAAGAGTTCACGGATCGGTAGAGTGGAGCCGTGGCACGAACCCCCCAGACACCCCCTTCCTCCGGCGACGATCCTGTGGCCGGTTCCCGGCGACGCGACTCCGGACGGCATCCTGACGAACCCCTGGTGACCCGGCGGGACATGGCCGGCTGGGTGGGCGGCACAGCACGCCCGAACGCCCGGGGCCGCTGGCCCGGTGAGCGGCTGGGCCTGGCCCAGGACGGCCCCACGTCGATGGCCGGATGGGGCCGGCGCATCCTGGCCCTCCTCATCGACTGGTTCATCGCCATGATCATCTCCGCCGTGTGGTTTGAGGGGAATCCGCTGGTGACGCTCGGGTTCTTCGCCCTGATGCACGTGCTCTTGCTGAGTCTGTTCGGGACCACGATCGGCAAGCGCGTGGCCCGGATCCAGGTGGTCCGCCTGGGCGGCGCCATGGCCAAGCCGTTGCGAGTGGTCCTGCGCACCGTGCTGCTGTGCCTGGTGGTGCCGCCGGCCCTGACCGACCCGGACGGACGCGGACTCCACGATCGGCTGGCCGGCACCGTGGAGATCCGGATGTAGTCCTCTTGCCCCCGCAGACCCCTCAGCGGCGAACGCCGGCTACCGGCCCCGCATGGCCTTGCGGTCCGGGCGGGCGCGGTAGGGATCGATCCCCTTCGGGATCGGCATCTTGGTGGAGCCCAGGGAGTTCAGCCGCTTGTCGACAGCCTGGACCTCCTGCTTGGTCAGCGTCTTCTTCATCCGCTTGAGGGTCTTCGAGAGGTCGTGCAGCTCCACCTGGTCCGCGCCGTGTCCGGTCGCGAGCACCTGGATCGGGACGTTCGGCAGGAAGCGCTGCATGTTCTTGCGTTCCTTCTCCACCAGGGGGCGGACGCGGGTGGTCGGCCCCTCGGTGATGAGGACGACGCCGGGGCGGCCCACGGCACGGAAGACCGCGTCCTGGGTCTTCGGGCTGACGGCCACCGGCTGCTCCGGGACGATCCAGCCGCGGCGCAGGGTCGACAGGGCTGCGCCGGCTGCTCCGGGGCGCCCGTCGATCCGGGCGAAGGCGGCACGCTCAGCCATCCGGTTCATGATGATCACGGCGGCCAGCAGGCCGAACGGGATGGCGATGAGCAGCCAGGTGATCCAGTTGTTCAGCAGCAGGCCGACGACGAGGCCGACGACCAGGGCGCCGACGAAGGCCAGTGCCATCCACAGCACGACCTTGGGGTCGTGTGCCCGGGTCATGGAGAAGACCTCACCGAGCTGCTTGAAGACGCCCGGCTTCTTCGTGGCCTTCTTGCGTGCCTTGGTCTCGGCCTTGTTCCCCTTGGCCCGGATCTTCTCCTGTTGGCGACGTTCCTTCTGGGCGGCCTTGACCGCCCTCAGGCTTTCGCGGGTCGACTGGGAGGAGGAAGCTGCGGAATCAGTGCTCTTGGCCATAGTGGCCCCAGTCTACCGGCCCGCGAGCAGCGATGCTGCCTCTTGGCGCGTCGAACCCGACTCCTCGATGTGGGACAGGTTCGACGGCATCTCACGGCCCAGCTTGCGCATGGCCGTGGCGTACAGGCGGCCGGCGCGGTAGGACGAGCGGACCAGGGGGCCGGCCATGACGCCGGCGAAACCGATCTCCTCGGCGCGTTCGGACCAGTGCACGAACTCCTCGGGCTTGACCCACCTGTCGATCGGATGGTGCAGCTTCGAGGGGCGGACGTACTGGGTGACCGTGATGATGTCGCAGCCGGCCTCGTGCAGGTCCATGAGGGCCTGATCGATCTCCTGGTCCTCCTCGCCCATGCCCAGGATCAGGTTGGACTTGGTGAGAAGGCCATCGGCCTTGGCCATGGACAGTACGCGCAGGGACTTCTCATAGGTGAAGGCCGGGCGGATGGCCTTGAAGATCCGCGGCACGGTCTCGAGGTTGTGGGCGAAGACCTCTGGTCGGGCGTCGAAGACCACCTGGACGAGATCCGGGTCGGCCCCGAAGTCCGGGGGCAGGATCTCGATGCCGGTGTTCGGGTTCAGCTCGTGGACCTTGCGAATGGTCTCCGCGTACAGCCAGGCGGCACCGTCCTTCTGGTCGTCCCGCGCCACCCCCGTGACGGTGGTGTAGCGCAGGTTCATCTCGCGGATGTTCTCGGCCACGCGGCGCGGCTCGTCCAGGTCCAGGGGTTCGGGCTTGCCGGTGGCGATGTCGCAGAAGCCGCAGCGGCGCGTGCAGGTGTCGCCGCCGATCAGGAACGTCGCCTCACGGTCCTCCCAGCATTCGAAGATGTTGGGGCACCCGGCCTCCTCGCACACGGTGTGCAGTCCGGAGGACTTCACCTTGTTCTTGAGGTCGATGTACTCGGGACCGATCTCGACCTTCGCCTTGATCCAGTCCGGCTTGCGTTCCACGGGGACCTCGGCGTTGCGTGCTTCCACGCGCAGGAGTCGGCGGCCGTCGGGGGATGCGCTCACTGAGGTGTTCCTTCCACAAGGGTTCTCGTCGTTGCGTTGCCGTCCGCGGTTCCGGCCGGCAGGCCCTGGGGCACGGGGGCGATGTGTCCCGGTGCCAGTGCGGCGAAGTGCTCCTGGACCGTTGCCAGCACGTCTGCCGGGGTGATGGTCCGGCCGGTCTCGGCCGAGATGGTGGTGGAGCCGGCATCGGAGATGCCGCAGGCGATGATGTGCTCGTAGGGCTCCAGGGAGTTGCTGCAGTTCAGTGCGAACCCGTGCATGGAGACGCCATGGTTGACCCGTAGTCCGACGGCGGCCACCTTGCGGTCCGGCCGGGGCCGGCCGCCCCCGTCGGAATCGCCGACGATCCACACGCCGGAGCGGCCGTCGACCCTCTCACCCGTCAGGCCGTGGTCGGCCAGGGTGCGGATGATGGCCTCCTCGAGGAACCAGACATAGTCCTTGACCGCGGCCGGGTCTGCCAGTCGCACCACCGGATAGCAGACCAGCTGCCCCGGGCCGTGCCAGGTCAGCTTGCCGCCGCGGTCCACGTTCACCACGGGTGAGCCGTCGTCCGGGAGATCCTGGGGCTCGGTGCGCTTGCCGGCGGTGTAGACGGCGGTGTGCTCCAGGAACAGGACGGAGCCACTCGAGGATCCTGCGACCACCTCTGCGTGCAGCTGCTGCTGGAGGTTCCACGCCGTGAGGTAGTCGACGGTGTCCGGGGAGAGTCCCAGGACGCGGAACGGAGGCATGGTCGTCGCGGGCATGCCTCCACTGTAGCCCTGCCCCCGCAGGCTGTGGATAACCCCTGCAGAGGTGACGGGGGACCGGCAGGATGGATGACGCAGGATGACGCGTGCTGGCCGGAAGGAGACCCGATGGAATCGTCGACGCCGTGGCCTCAGGTGCCCGGTTGGGAGGTCCGGCGTGAATTGGGGCGTGGAGGCAACTCCACCGTCTGGCTGGTGGCCGACGCGGAGGGTTCTGAAGCGGCGTTGAAGATCCCGGATCACCGGGTCGAGGCGGCGGCCGAACTGCTGGACATCGAGTTGAGGGCTGTCGGAGAGCTGGACCATGATCACGTGGTGCGCCCTCTGGGGGTGGTGTCCACCGACCGCGGTCCGGGCCTGCTCAGTGAGTATCATCCCGGCGGCTCGCTGGGCGCCCTGGTCCGGGCTGCCGGACCGCTGCCCCTGGGCCAGGTCGTCACCGTGCTGGTGCCGGTCGCCCAGGCACTGCAGGCCCTCCATGAGCGCGGCGTGGTCCACGGTGACGTGTCGCCGGGAAACATTCTCTTCACGGTCATGGGCCGTCCTGCCGTCTCCGACCTGGGATCATCGCGGCTCCTGGGTGGCCCCGGCCGCCGTTTGGGGACGCCGGGGTTCTCCGCCCCGGAACTCGACCAGGATGGCGTCGCCGGGCCTCCGGACGGAGACAGCCCCGGGCTGAATCCCGCGGCAGACGTGTACTCGCTGGCCGCCGTGGGGTGGTTTGCGCTCACCGGACGTGCGCCGGCCGCCACCGCATCCCGGGCTCCACTGCCCCTGATCGTGCCGGACATCCCCTTGGACGTGGTCGAGCTCCTGGAGGCCGGCCTGGAGGAGGATCCCGCTCGTCGCCCCACCGCCGAGCGGTTCGCGATGGCATGCTACCGATGGGCCACCCCGGTCCCCGTGGACCTGTACCCCGCGGCCGGCCCGGACGTGGCGATGGAACTGCCCACCCGCCGTCGGGAGAGCGAGGGACACGACGGCGGACGCAGGGTTCGTAGACAGCGCGGTCAGCGCAGAAGACGCGGACGGCGCGGATGGTCGGTCCGGCGTGGCTGGATGCTGGGCGGGGGAGTGGCCGCCACCCTCGGGGTTGCCGTGACGGCGGGCCTGTACCTGGCTGCCCCCGAGCCGGACCCGGTGCAGGACCCGCCGGCCCGGGCAGCGGCGAACGTTCCCGCCGCCACGACGACGCCGGAGGCCGGCGAGGAAGCCGCCTCCAGTTCCCCGGAGCCGGCCGCGACGACTGGACTCGGCATGGAACAGGTCGCCGATGTGGCGGAGTCCCTAGGGGAGGCTCGCACCGAGGCACTCACGTCCTTGGACCGCCGGCAGGTGGCGGTGTACAGCCTGCCGGACTCGCCCGCCTTCGCCGAGGATGTCGGCCTGCAGGAGCAGTTGGAAGCGCAGGGCCTTCGTTTCGAGGGCTTGCGCCTGGAGACCGCGGTCACCGGCGCGATCGAACAGGCCGATGCCTCGACGGCCACTGTCCCGGTCGAACTGACGATCAGTCCCTATCGCACGGTGACGTCCAGCGGGGACACCGTGGCGGAATCCCCCACGCCCACCGTGGAACGATTCACCGTTCAACTGCAGCGGACCACGGCTGGCTGGAGGGTGAGAGAGATCCTTCCCTGACCTGCCGGACGCCCGGACTGGTGGGGCGGGTCGCTCAGAGACAGAGAAGGCGGCCGACCGAAGAACCGGTCGGCCGCCTTCAGCGGTGCGTGGCGTGGATCAGGAGTAGTCCTGCCACAGAACGGCGATCAGGATGTTGATCAACCCGAGGCCGCCCGTGGCGTGGGCCAACCCGGTCGGGACCGGCTCGCCCTTGTTCTCCTTGCGCCGGCCCAGCAGAGCCGTGATGAAGACCCCCAGGCCGACGACCAGCTTGACGCCGATCTTGGCGTGGTTCACCGGCCCGTCACCCATCTCAGCCAGGCCGGCCAGCAACAGACCGGAGACGATCATTCCCCAGGAACCCCACCACTGCGACTTGGTGACGGTCGGGTTCTTGAAGTGGGCCAGCCACCCGCCGACGATCGCGGCGGCGGAGACGATGTGGATGGCGACGAACAGAGCCGTCACGACCTCCACGGGCTACAGCCCCAGCTCGTGGGCGAACTCGCCTGCCTCGAGGCGGGCCTTGACGGTCTGCAGGAAGCGTCCGGCATCGGCACCGTCCACGAGGCGGTGGTCGTACGTCAGGCTCAGGTACATCATGTGCCGGATGGAGATGGTGTCATTGCCATCGGGATCGGTGATGACCATGGGCCGCTTGACGATGGTGCCCACGCCCAGGATCGCCACGTTGGGCTGGTTGATGATCGGGGTGTCGAACAGGGCCCCCACCGAACCGAAGTTGGTGATGGAGAAGGTCCCACCGCTGAGCTCGTCCGGGGAGATCTTGTTGTTCCGGGTCCGATCGGCCAGATCGGCGATCTTTCCGGCGATCCCGGACAGGTTCAGCGAGCCGGTGTCCTTGATCACGGGGACGAACAAGCCCTTGTCCGTGTCCACGGCGATCGCGATGTCCTCGGAATCGTGGTACGTGATCTCCGAGGTCTCCACGTTGAATTCGGCATTCAGCTTGGGGTGCTGCTTCAGCGCCTCGGCCGTGGCCTGGGTGATGAAGGGCAGGTAGGTGAGCTTCACGCCGTTCTTCTGCTGGAAACCGACCTTGGCCTTGCCTCGCAGTGCCACGATGCGGGTCATGTCGATCTCGTGGACCTGCGTCAGCTGGGCCGAGACGTCCAGGGACTCCCGCATGCGCTTGGCGATGGTCTGGCGGATGCGCGGGGCCTTTTCAGAGGTGCCGCGCTTGGCCGGGTCCACGGTGCTGGCGGCAGCGGCGGCCGGAGCCGAGGCTGCTGCCGACGGGGCGGCCTGGGCCGCCTGGGCCGGTGCGGAGTCGGACTGCTTGGCCTTGGCTGCCTCTGCGGCCACCAGGACATCCTGCTTGCGGATGCGGCCACCGACGCCGGTGCCCACCACGGTGGACAGGTCCACATCGTTCTGCTGGGCCAGTCGGCGCACGAGCGGCGTGACATAGCCCTCGCCCGGGGCCGAAGCCTGGGCCGAGGGGGCCGGCGTGGAGTCGGAAGCGGACGGTGCCGGCTTCTCCTGCTTCTGCTCAGAGCTCGGAGCCGGAGCGGACTCGGTCTGCTCTGCCTTGTCCGAGCCAGTGTCCTCGGACTTCTCCGCAGACGTGTCCTCGGACTTCGACTCGACCTTCGCTTCCGACTTCTCGGTCTTCTCCTCTGCGGGTTCCGCCGGCTTGTCCTCGGCGGTCGAACCGCCGCCGGAACCGGAACCGACGAGGGCCAGGACTGCACCGACCTCGACGGTCTCGTCCTCCTGGACCTTGATCTCCTGCAACTTGCCGGCCACGGGGGAGGGAATCTCGGTGTCCACCTTGTCGGTGGAGACCTCCAGCAGGGGCTCGTCGACCTCGACGTCGTCGCCGATCTCCTTCAGCCAGCGGGTGACGGTGCCCTCGGTGACGGACTCGCCGAGAGCGGGCAGGGTGACCTCGGTCGACTCGCCGGAGCCCTGTTCCTCAGCGTCCTCGGCGGCGACCTGCTCGGAGGAGAGCTCCTGTCCGTCGGTGCTGCTGTCGCCGGCCTCGTCGTTGGCCGGGGCCTCGGCGGGTTCCTCGGTGGAGGCATCAGCGTCGGACTCAGTGGGCTCCTCCGCGTCGGACTCAGCGGCGGCCGGAGCGTCGTCGGACGAGCCGCCGCCGGAGCCGGAACCGATACGTGCCAGCGGGGCGTCGACCTCCACGGTCTCGTCCTCCTGGACCAGGATCTCCTCGAGAATGCCGGCCACGGGGGACGGGATCTCGGTGTCCACCTTGTCGGTGGAGACTTCCACCAAGGGCTCGTCGACGGCGACCTCGTCGCCGACCTCCTTCAGCCAGCGGGTGACGGTGCCTTCGGTGACGGATTCACCAAGGGCCGGCAGGTTCACGGTTTCAGACATGTCGTCCCGTTTCTCCTCAAGTGCGTGCCGGCTGCCTGCCGGCGTGACGATGGTTGGTGGCCGACCCCTGGCGGGGCCGGCCGGTTGCTGTTCTGGGGTGCTGTCAGCCGTGCAGCGGGTGGCCGTTCAGGGCCATCGCGGCTTCGCCGAGGGATTCGTTCTGGGTCGGGTGCGCGTGGACGAAGGCGGCCACGTCCTCCGGGTAGGCCTCCCAGTTGACGATCAGCTGAGATTCACCGATCTGCTCGCTGATGCGCTTGCCGATGCCGTGGACTCCGACGATCGGCCCGTTCTTCTGACGGACCATCTTGATGATGCCCCCGGTGCCGAGGATGGACGACTTGCCGTTGCCGGCCAGGTTGTAGGTGGTGGTCTCCACGTTGGACTCCCCGAACTTCTCCTTGGCATTGGACTCGGAGTAGCCCACGGACATGATCTCCGGTTCGGTGAAGGTCACCTTGGGGATGTTCACGTCCTCGACGATGATGGGGTTGTTGCCGGCGATCTCCTCGGCCACGAAGTGACCCTGCTGGTAACCGCGGTGTGCCAGCTGGACGCCGGGGACGATGTCACCGATGGCGTAGATGTTGCCCACCCCGGTGTGCAGGCGCTCATTGGTGATGACGAAGCCCCGGTCCATGGGGATGCCCTGTTCCTCGTAGCCCAGGCCCTGGGTGACCGGGCCGCGACCCACTGCGACGAGGCAGACCTCCGCGGTGAACTCCTTGCCGTCCGCCAGGGTGACCTTGACGCCGTCCCCGGTCTCCTCGACCTTCTCGAAGAAGGTGCCCAGGTTTGACTTGATGCCCTTCTTCTTGAACTCGCGCTCCAGGATCTTGATGATCTCCGGATCCTCGTTCGGGACCAGGTGGTCCAGGCCCTCGATGATGGTGACGTCCACACCGAACGAGTTCCAGGCGGAGGCGAACTCGGACCCGATGACGCCGCCACCGAGGATGATGGCGGACTTCGGGGTGTAGTCGAGCTCAAGGGCCTCGGTGGAGGTCATGATCTTGCCGCCGATCGGCAGGCCGAAGGTCTTGGCCTCGGAGCCGGACGCCAGGATGATGTTCTTCCCGGTGTAGCGGGTCCCACCGACCTCGATCTGGTTCTGGGAGACGAGCTTGCCCTCACCCTCGATGACCTGGACCTTGCGCATCTTCAGCAGGCCGGTGAGGCCCTTGTACTTGCCGGCGACGATCCCGTCCTTGTAGGACTTCACCCCGGCCATGTCCACGGACTCGAGGGTCGTGTGGACGCCGTACTTCGCGGAGTTGCGGGCGTCGTCGGCCAGCTCGGCGGCATGCAGGTACGCCTTCGTCGGGATGCAGCCCCAGTGCAGGCAGGTGCCACCCAGCTTGGCCTTCTCGATCAGTCCCACGGTCATCCCGTATTGGACAGACCGCAGCGCGGCGGCATAGCCGGCGGAGCCACCGCCGAGGATGAGTACGTCGAATTCCTGGGCGGTTGCCTCTTCGGCCACGATGGTGCTCCTCACAATCAGGTGCCAGGGTCTCCGGCACCCTTCGGGGTTGGGTGACGATCCCGTCGGGATCGTCGCTGTGATGCCTGGGTTTTACCTTAGCCGCACGGGACCACTGCCTTCTACTTCCCGCGCGGCAGACCGGCACGTCGTTCGAGGAAGGCCACCAGGGTCCGGACCATGACGCCGGTGGCGTCCTTGGGTGTGTAGCCATAGGCGCCGGAGTCGTTGAAGGATGGGCCGGCGATGTCCAGGTGGGCCCAGGGAGTGGGCTCGGCCCCGGCCGCCCCGGGGGCGCGGCCGGCGTCGACGAACTCCCGCAGGAAGGCGGCTGCCGTCATCATCCCGCCGAACCGGTCGCCCACATTGGACAGGTCCGCGACCGTGGAGTCCAGCGAGGCCCGCTGGTCCTCCGGGATCGGCATGGCCCAGGCGGTCTCCCCGCTGGCGTCGGCCGCGGCCACGAGGTCGGTGCGCAGGTCCTCCGTGCCCATCACCCCGGTGGTCCGGTTGCCGAGGGCGATCATCTGCGCGCCGGTGAGGGTCGCGATGTCGATCACCGCGTCCGGCGTCTCATCGGTCGCGGCCACCAGCCCGTCGGCCATCACCAGGCGGCCCTCGGCGTCGGTGTTCATGACCTCGACCGTCTTGCCGCCGTACATCGTGATGACGTCGGAGGGGCGCTGGGCCGTGGCGGAGGGCATGTTCTCGGCCATGCACAGCCAACCGGTGACCTTGACGGGCAGTTCGAGTTCGGCCGCGGCGGCGACCACGGTCGCCACGGTCGCCGCGCCGGCCATGTCCGATTTCATCGTCGTCATGGACGTCGGCGGCTTCAGGGACAGGCCGCCGGAATCGAACGTGATGCCCTTGCCGACGAAGGCGATGTGCGGGGCGTTCCGGCCGGCCGCTGCCGGCGTGTACTCGAGCTTGACCAGCCGTGGTGGGCGCGTGGAGCCCTTGCCGACGTTGAGGATGCCGCCGAATCCGTCCTTCTCCAGCTTCTTCTCATCCCACACAGTGACCTTGATCGGCAGGCTCCGCACGGCCTCGGCCACCTCCTCGGCGAAGGACGCCGGGAACAGGTGGGACGGGGGCGTGTTGACCAGGTCCCGGGTCGCACGGACCGCGCGGCCCACGACGGCGGCGCGCTGCAGCACCGGCCCGGTCACCTTGGGCTTCAGGGACGTCACGACGGCGGCGTGCTCCACCGGGTTCTTCGCCTTCTCCCGGGCCTCGGCCGACCGGAAGGCGGTGAACGAGTAGGCGGCCAGGGCGGCTCCCTCGGCGACCGCACCCAGCAACTCGGGGGTCTCGGCCGGCAGGCCCAGGGCAACGGACGGGGTCCCCGAGAGCTGGCGGACGGCTGCCCCGGAGGCTCGGCGCAAGGCCTCGGTGGACACCCCCGCGCCCGGCTCGCCGGTGATCCGGCCGACGCCGGTCAGCACCAGCAGGGGGAACGGCAGGGGATCCAGCCCCGGGATCCGCACGACTTCGTCGGCGGCACCCGTGACGCCGAGTGCCTCGAGCGAATCCGCCAGGGCGCGCGCGCCGGCGTCGGGAAGCGGGTTCGGCAACAGCACCGGCCCGTCATCGGTGGAGCAGACGCCGACGACCAGGGCCGAGGCGGCATTCTTGCTGTTCTGGGACAGCTTGGGTCCGATGGCGGTCAGGACAGGGCTGAAATAGTTGATCACGTGGGTGGTTCCCCTCGGTGGCAATGGTCGTGGGTGGTTGATCCGTTCTGCCTCGATCCTAGCCACGGAATACGCGCAGGCCACAGTACGTTGGTATCACCAACAGGGCCGGAGCCGCTGGCCTGGCCCGGCCCCGATGCACTGCCCCCTGACCCGAGGCACCGGAAGGACGCACCATGCAGGATCCCACCACGCTGTTTTCGCTCGAGCCGGCCGGCCGCGACCTGTTGGCCGGTGGCTTCGACGGTGCCACCGCGCTGCGTGGCCTGGGCATGCTGGCCGTCTTCGGCGGGCACATGGATGCCGGTCACCTCTCCGAACAGGTGCGGACCACCGTCTTCGACTCGTTGGACCACAAGCTGCTGGCCAGCTATGACGCGGACCAGCTGATCGACTACCGCTCACGCCGGCCGCAGATCACGTTCGACGGCGAGCGCTTCCGCGACTACCAGTCACCCCGGTTGCAGCTGCACCTGGTCTCCGACTCCCTGGGCCGGCCCTTCCTGCTGCTGTCCGGCCCCGAACCGGACTACCAGTGGGAGCGTTTCGTCTCCTCGGTGCTGTTCCTGGTGGAGAAGCTGGACGTCAAGCTCGTGGCCCTGATCGATGCCGTGCCCATGCCCGTGCCGCACACCCGGCCCCTCGGCGTGACGGCCCATGGGAACCGCGACGAGTTGGTGGCGGGCCTGTCCACCTGGAGCCCCCAGGCACGCATGGTGTCCGGCGTGGGCCAGCTGCTCGAGTTGCGACTGGACGAGAACAACCGCGGAACGACCGGATACACCCTCCACGTCCCGCACTACCTCAACGATGCCGCCTACCCCCAGGCCGCCGTCGCCGCGCTGGAATACGTCGGGGCCGCCCTGGGTCTCATGCTCCCCACCGAGGAGTTGCGCGAACGGGGCCGCGAGGTGGACCGGGAGCTCGACCGCCAGACCGGCTCCTCGCGTGAGGTCACCGCCATGGTGGAGGGCCTGGAGAAGAATTTCGACCAGAACTCGCCGGGGGCCGGCCGCTCCCTGTTGGTGGGTCCAGACGAGCAGGTCCCCGATGCCGAGGAGCTGGGCGCGGCCGTCGAGGAATACCTGCAGAGCCAGCCGCGCCATGCGTTGGACGCCGGCGGGGGCGTGCGACCGGAGGACGGGGACGCTGGTGTGGGCCCTGAGGGCCCCGAGGAAGCTGCCGCCCCAGAGGGCCCACAGGACGGTCCGGCGGAGGAGCCGAACAGCCGCCGCGAGGAGTAGACCGCTACTCCACACCCGGCAGAGACCGCCCACAGCCCCACAGCCGGGGTTGTGGGCGGTTCCGTGTCCGGCAGGGAGACGGAAGCGTGGAGGCCATGCACACAGACCTCCCCGACGACCGTGTCCGTCCCGGCTTGCCGGTCTCGATCTCCGCCCCGGTCAAGGCCGCCGGAGTGGCCGATCTGATCAGCTATATCCAGCACACCATGGGCTTTCCGCCCCGCAACAGCCTCGCGGCCATCAGCATGACCGGCCGGAACCTCGGTGCCGTCCTGCGTTGCGACTGGGACCCCGGGACGGTGAGGACCTGGGCGGACCACTCGGCCTATGCCCACCAGTTCGCCGGACACCTGGCCCGGGACCAGCGAGCGGACGGCTGTGTGGCCGTGCTCTTCCGTGATGCTGACGACCGCGATGCTGACGACCGGCAGGTCGAGGAGGATCCGACCGGCGAGTCGGACCGCCTGCTGGCAGCCGCATTGGAACGCGAACTCAGTGAGGTCGGCCTGCCCCTGATGGAACTCTGGTTGGTGGCCAGGGGACGCCTGTGGCACGTGGACTGTCCAGCCCCGGGATCGTGTTCCGGCCATGGTTCACCGGCATCCTGGGTCGAGACCAGCGTCGTCAACGCCTCCCTGATCGTGGAGGGGTCCGTGGTGGAGGAGGAACCGGTGGGCAGTGGGCTGCCGCCCGCCGCGGAGGACTTCTCCGTGGAGCTCGCCTGGGCGCTGCGGAACATCCGGGAGATCGGCCTCGGGGCCAGCGCCGATGATGAGGCCGAGGACCTCGAGGAACTGGTGTACTGGCTTGCGGCCTGGGAGCGGGTCCTGGCGGGCGAGGGGCTCCCGGAGCAGCCGACCGAGAGAGCCGTCCTCATGGCCGGGCTGCTCCTGGTCGAGTGGCGGGATTGCCTCCTCGCCGCCGCGAGCTTCACGCTGGAACGGGCCCTGTCCGGCGCCGCCTGGATCGGTACCCTGCCCATCGAGGCGTCGTTGGCCTTCGAGGCCGAACCCCGCGAGGTCAACGGAGTGCTCTATTCCTCCGTCGTCCTCGCCGCCAGCCGCCGCGCGCCGGATTGGGAGCGCATCGCCCACCTCAAGAACGCCTGCACAGGCCTGCTGTCGGAGGCCGCCGGACCGGTGGCGTCGGCTCTGCGGTGCCTGGCGGCCTGGGTCGAATGGGCGAGGGGCCGTGGTTCTGCCGCTGGCAGGATCCTGCTCGAGTGCCGGCACGAGGACCCGGACTACCCGCTGGGACAACTGCTGGGCGAGATCGTGGACCGGGGGATGCTGTCCGGCTGGGCGGCCCGGCGCGAGACCGCATGGTCGGCCACGGCCCGCAGGACGAGCTGACACCGCGTATCCGGAGCCGACCGGGTGATGTGGGGCGGCGCGCGGCGGGCGCTGATGCGCCGGTCCGGTGATTGCCGTGGCATAATCGGCGGGGCCGACCCCGGCTCTCGTTAACATCCCTCCGCCCGCCGAATCTCCGACAACACGTCGGGGTGCGGGAAAATCGGTGAGACGGGAACAAAAGTGCCAGGGGGGTCGTTGACCACATGAAGACCCTGCGTCCGCGGGTCCGGAAGTACGGGATCGTCATCCCGTGGCGTCCGGGTGCAGTTCCAGCGGATTTGACAGGGTCATAGTGGTGTTGACCGTTAGGGGCCCTCCGGGATGCCCGTACGAAAGGTATTGAGTGACTACTTCTTCGAAGAAGACCGAGACGCAGGGCAGCACGGCCGTCGAGGACGCCGTTGCGGAGGACCAGGGGGCGGCCAAGGCCACCGCTCGGACGTCCGCCCCGAAGTCGAGTGCCACGAAGACCACGGCGACCAAGGCCGCCGCGAAGTCCGGACGGACCAAGGCTGCGGCCGCGAAGCCCTCCGAGGAGGCCGTGGATGCCTCCGACTCCGAGGCTGAGACCGATGAGTCCACGGACGCCCCGGCAGCCTCGGCTGAGGCCGAGGAGACGAGGACCCGCGGTGGATTCGTCGTCTCCGACGCGGAGGACGACGCCCCGGTTCAGCAGGTCGTGTCAGCCGGTGCGACGGCCGACCCGGTCAAGGACTACCTCAAGCAGATCGGCAAGGTCGCCCTGCTCAACGCGGAACAGGAAGTCGATCTGGCTCTGCGTATCGAGGCCGGCCTGTACGCCGAGCACAAGATGAAGGACGAGCCTCCCACGGAGGCCCGGATGCGGCGGGACATGGAACTGGTCATCGCCGACGGCCGTCGCGCGAAGAACCACCTGCTCGAGGCCAACCTTCGCCTGGTCGTCTCCCTGGCGAAGCGCTACACCGGACGCGGAATGCTGTTCCTGGACCTCATCCAGGAGGGCAACCTCGGCCTGATCCGCGCCGTGGAGAAGTTCGACTACACCAAGGGATTCAAGTTCTCCACGTATGCCACGTGGTGGATTCGCCAGGCCATCACCCGCGCCATGGCGGACCAGGCCCGCACCATCCGCATCCCGGTCCACATGGTTGAGGTCATCAACAAGCTCGCCCGCGTGCAGCGTCAGATGCTCCAGGACCTGGGCCGGGAGCCCACCCCGGAGGAGCTGGCCAAGGAACTGGACATGACCCCGGAGAAGGTCGTCGAGGTCCAGAAGTACGGGCGCGAGCCCATCTCACTGCACACCCCCCTGGGTGAGGACGGCGACTCGGAGTTCGGTGACCTGATCGAGGACTCCGAGGCTGTGGTGCCCGCCGATGCCGTGAGCTTCACGCTCCTGCAGGAGCAGCTGCACTCGGTCCTGGACACGCTCGCGGAGCGCGAAGCGGGTGTGGTGGCCATGCGCTACGGCCTGACGGACGGCCAGCCGAAGACGCTGGATGAGATCGGCAAGGTCTACGGGGTCACCCGCGAGCGCATCCGACAGATAGAGTCCAAGACCATGTCGAAGCTGCGCCACCCCTCACGCTCCCAGGTGCTGCGCGACTACCTGGACTGAGCCCGACCGTCCCAAGCACCGGCCGCCCCGACCCAGAGGGTGAGGAGCATGGCCGGCGGGACACCCACCGCAGCACAAAGGCCCGGCACCAACAGGTGCCGGGCCTTTGTCGATCCTGGACGTCGTGGATCGTGTGCGTCGGTGCCGGGTATGAGCCGGAGCCTGACGGTTGGCGATCCGTTGGGCGGACGTCTCAGTCGGCGTCGACCGGCTGCTTCTCGTGCAGCTTGTTCGTCTCGTCCTGCCACAGGGTGGTCTGCGGACGGAGGGTCTCCTCCACTGCGCGGGCGTGGTGGCCGCAGAACAGCAGTTCGCCGCCACTGTGCAGGACAGCTCGGACGTAGGCCTGGGCCCCGCAACGGTCGCAACGGTCGGCACCGGTCAGGACCGGCGGTTCAATCGTCGTGGCGGTGGTGGTCATGTTGGCCTCCTCATGTGGTGCCCCTGTTCCCCTGGGACCGGTCCGCAGAGACCGGGGGGATCGGTACTTGAAGGGTACTGCGTACACCTACGGAACCATCATCCTCGCACTTTTGTCCGCAGGCGCGAGCGGGAAGGCCCCATTTTCGCTGATTGCGTACCTGTGGATGCTCCGCCCGTTCTCTACCCCCGCCGCCGACGTGACCGGTATCCGTGGCGCTCGATGTGACCCGCCACGGCTCGAGGTCAGCCGATGTGGCGCGGTCCCCGCCCGGTTCCCGCTGAACGGCGCCTCGTGCCGATAGCCTGAAGGACGATCATCAACCACCTCGTGAACTGGCGAGGGGGCGCAACAGCAGTCATCAGGGAAGTCAGGGAAACGCATGTCCGGCAGCAGTGAGTACAACGCCCGGCACCTCTCCGTGCTGGAGGGCCTGGAGGCCGTCCGCAAGAGGCCGGGCATGTACATCGGCTCCACGGACTCCCGCGGCCTGATGCACTGCCTCTGGGAGATCATCGACAACTCGGTGGATGAGGCCCTGGGTGGCTATGGCCAGTCCATCGCCGTCACCCTGCACGCCGGTGGAGCGGTGGAGGTGGAGGACAACGGCCGCGGCATCCCGGTGGACATCGAGCCGAGGACCGGCCTGTCCGGAGTCGAGGTGGTCTTCACCAAACTGCACGCCGGTGGCAAGTTCGGCGGTGGCTCCTATGGGGCCTCGGGCGGGCTGCACGGGGTGGGCGCGTCGGTGGTCAACGCCCTCTCCTCCCGCCTGGACGTCCAGGTGTTCCGTGGCGGAAAGATCCATCAGTTGTCCTTCCACCGCGGCGAGCCAGGTCAGTTCACGGACACGGGTTCCACCGCCCGGCCTGACGCGCCCTTCACTCCCTCGGCCGACCACTCGCCGATGGAGATCGTGGGCAAGGCCAAGCGCGGGCAGACCGGCACCCGGGTGCGGTACTGGGCGGACGAACAGATCTTCACCCCGGAGGCGAAGTTCTCCTATGAGGACCTGCAGCAGCGGGCCCGGCAGACCGCCTACCTCATCCCCGGCCTCAAGATCACGTTGCGGGACGAGCGCCGGCTGCCGGGCACCCCGGGGGAGATGGGATCCCATGAGGAGGTGTTCCACTATGACGGCGGCATCTCCGAGTTCGTGGACCACCTCTCCTCCGTCAGCCCCATCACCGACGTCTGGCGGCTGCAGGGCTCCGGCACGTTCTCCGAACGCGTTCCCGTCCTGGGTGAGGACGGCCGCTCGGCCATGCAGGACGTGGAGCGTCAGTGTGAGGTGGACATCGCCCTGCGCTGGGACGTCGGCTACGACACCCACCTCCGCTCGTTCGTGAACATCATCTCCACTCCGAAGGGTGGCACCCACCAGTCCGGCTTCGAGCAGGCGCTGCTGAAGACCGTCCGCAAGGTCGTGGAGGCCAACGCCCGCAAGCTCAAGGCCGGCAACGACAAGCTGGAGAAGGACGACGTCCTGGCCGGGATGACGGCGGTGCTGACGGTCCGTCTGGCCGAGCCGCAGTTCGAAGGGCAGACCAAGGCGGTCCTCGGTACCCCGGCCGTGCGCCAGATCGTGGCCAAGGTGGTCGAGCAGCAGCTCGGCGCGATCCTGAAGTCGACCAAGAAGCACGAGAAGAACCAGGTCTCAGTGCTGCTGGAGAAGGTCGTCTCGGAGATGAAGTCCCGCATCTCCGCCCGGACCCACAAGGAGAACCAGCGGCGCAAGAATGCACTGGAGACCTCCACCATGCCGGCCAAGCTGGCCGATTGCCGCACCACGGACGTGGCGTCCTCGGAGCTGTTCATCGTCGAGGGAGACTCGGCTCTCGGCACGGCCAAGCTGGCCCGCTCCTCGGACTTCCAAGCCCTGTTCCCGATCCGCGGCAAGATCCTCAACGTGCAGAAGGCCTCCGTGGGGGACATGCTCTCGAACGCCGAGTGTGCCGCCCTGATCCAGGTGGTCGGCGGTGGTGCCGGCCGCAGTTTCGACCTCTCCTCAGCGCGGTACGGCAAGGTGATCCTGATGACGGATGCGGACGTGGACGGCGCTCATATCCGCACCCTGCTGCTCACCCTGTTCTTCCGCTATATGCGCCCCATGGTCGAACAGGGGCGTGTGTTCGCCGCCGTGCCGCCCCTGCACCGGGTGGAGATCATCCACTCCGGCAGCAAGGCCAACGAGGTGGTCTACACCTACTCGGAGAACGAGCTGCACGGTCTGTTGGCCCGTCTGCAGAAGGACGGCAAGAACTACAAGGAACCGATCCAGCGGTACAAGGGCCTGGGGGAGATGGATGCGGACCAGCTGGCGGACACCACCATGGACCCGCGCGTGCGGATGCTCCGCCGCGTGACCATCCCCGAGGCGGAGGAGGCCCTGCAGCGGGCAGAGCACGTCTTCGACCTGTTGATGGGCTCCAATGTGGCACCGCGCAAGGACTTCATCATCTCCGGCGCCAGCGACCTCGACCTCGACCGTATCGACACCTGAGGTGACGTCCGTGCCCTGGTCCGGCCAGCCCGGCTATGACGCCCTGGCGGAACTGTACGACCGGACCTTCCCGGGCCCCTGGCAGCGGCCACTGGACCGGCACTCTGTGGATGCCTTCGCCGACGCGCTGCCGCGAGGTGGGACCATCCTGGACCTGGGGTGCGGCACCGGCCATGTCACCGTGGAATTGGCCTTCCGCGGCTTCAACACGATCGGCGTGGACCCCTCGGCCCGGATGCTGGAGATCGCGCGCAAGCGTTATCCGCAGCGCACCTGGATCGCCGGCGACGCCCACTTTCCCGCCGCAGATCCGGTGGTGCGAGCTGCCGGTCCCGTCAGTGGGATCCTGGCCCGGTTCAGCCTGATCCACGTCCCACCCGGACAGGTCCGGCAGGTCCTGCAGTCCTGGGCGGCGCACACGGAGCCCGGCTGTCAGGTGCTCCTGGCGTTCCAGGGACTATTGGAGTCCGGGCGGGATGTGGAGGAGTTCCCGCACGGGGTGGCCCGGGCCTGGCGATGGAACCCGTCGTCGTTGGCCCAGGCCCTGGACGAGGCCGGTTTCGCTGAGACGTGGCGGGTCATCGTCTGCCCTGACCAGGACCACGAGTATCCCGAGTGCCATCTCAGCGCCGTGCGGCGCTAGAGCTCACCGACGTCCGTAGCGCGCGGCCAGCAGCTCCAGGCCGCGGTCGAGGGACACGGCCGGCACCCAGTCCAGCTTCGCCCGGGTCCGGCGCTGGTCGAACCAGTGTGCCGTGGAGAGCTGTTCGGCCAGGAACCGCGTCAGCGGGGGTACATCCCCGTCCCGGCCGAGATCGGCCGCCTCCCAGATCCGCTCGATGATGGCACCGGCGCCTCGGGCGAGGCCACCGGGGACCCGCAGCCGCGGTTCGGGGGCGCCGCCGGCGATGGCCAGGCCCCGGATGAGCTCGCCCACCGGGCGGGGTTCCCCGTTGGTGACCACGAGTGCCTCCCCGTGGACCCGGTCCACCGCGGCGACGGCAGCCACCACGGCGTCCACGGCATTGTCCGAGTACAAGGTGTCGATCAGGGCCGCGGCCGGCCCGAGCAGCGGCATCCGGCCGGCGCGGGCACGGTCGATGATGCGTTCGGTCAGCTGCGTGTCCCCGGGGCCCCACATCAGGTGTGGGCGCAGGACGAGCACGCGAAGCTCCGCGCTGTCCGCGGCCAGGGCCAGCAGCTCCCCGGCGGCCTTGGTGCGGGCGTAGTGGCCGCGCGCGCGGTCCGGGTCTGCCGGCCCGGCGCCCTCGCCGACGATCGACGTCCCGGCATGGGCCACGGATGGCGAGGAGATGTGGACGAACCGCTCGGTGCCCGCCCGGCGGGCGGCCTCCAGGACGGTCGCTGTGCCCCCGATGTTGACCTGCTCGAACTCGTGGGCGGGTCCGGAGACGGAGACCTTGGCCGCCACATGGACCACCGTGTCCCGGCCGGCTGTGGCCCGCTCGACGGCCGCAGCATCGGTGACGGTGCCGAGGACGTCGCGCGCGCCGGCCACCCCGGAGGGACGGCGCTGCAGGGTCACGACGTCGGCGCCGGACTCCACGAGGCGGCGCGCCACTCCGGAGCCCAGGAGGCCGGAGGCTCCGGTCACGAGGACGCGGGGAGGCGGTGCGGCCCTCACGGGGTGCCCACCTTCCCGCCGGACAGGACCCGAGCGGCCCACTGGGCGATCCGGGTGCGGTCGATCTTCGAGTTGTGGCGGATGTCCACGGGGACCCGGTCCGTCACGAGCACTGCCGCCACGGAAACCGGCGCCGCAGCTGCCCGCACGGCCGCCGTCAGGGCGCTGGGGGCCAGCCCGGGGCGCGGCCTCCGGGCCCGGTCCGGCGTGTCGACCTCGACGACGGCGACGACAGCCTGGGTGCCCCGCGGGCCCACACCGACGACGGCTGATCGGGACACGCCGTCGAGGTCGTCGATGCGCGCCTCGGGGCCGCCGGGCGCCACGGGCCCTTCGGCCGTGATGGCCACGTGCTGCAGGCGGCCCTCGATCCAGAGCCGGCCGGCGGCGTCCAGGTGGCCCACGTCCTGGGTCCGGTGCCAGTCCAGCCCGTCCTTGCCGTCCCGCCGGCTCAGGGAGTCGGTCAGCCACAGCCGGTCGTACCCCGCCTTCTGGTGGGGCGCGGAGATGACGACCTCGCCCAGGACTCCGGCGGCGTCGGGCCCCTCGAGCAGGATCCCGGCCGGGCTGCCGTCGGCCTCCAGCGCGTCGATGGCGATGCGCACGGGACCCACGGGGCGGCCCACGCAGACGCCGTCGTCCGGCCTGCTCGCGTCCGCCGTGGGATCCGCGGCCCGGGCCGAGAGCTCGATGATCGCCTCCCGGTCGATGTCCGCCAGCAACAGTGCCTCGGTCATGCCGTAGGGCGAGTGGAACTCGGCCCGGGGGAAGAGTTCTGCCACCTGGGCCATCAGCTGGGGGTGGACCGGGGCTCCGGCGGACAGCACCAGGTCGATGCGGCCGAGCACGGCGTGATCCTCCGATCCGAGCTGACCAGCGGTCGCCACGACGTTGCGCAACGCCGCGGGGGAGGCGAAGAGGATGGTCGCATGACCGGCACGGGCGGCCTCGGCGACAGCCTGCGCCGTGAGGGTGGCGGGCTGGGTCACGGACATGTCCGGGGTGACCGACGTGGCGCCGATGGCCGGCCCCAGCAGGGCGAAGGGGGCGAACCCGGCCAGCAGAGAGGAACCGGGCCGGACCCGGAAGACGTCCCGCAGCAGCCCGGCCAGCGCCGAGAGGCGGCCGTGGGTGTAGAGGACCCCCTTGGCCGGCCCCGTGGAGCCGGAGGTGTAGAGGATGGCGGCCGGATCGGTGGGGGCCGGCACGTGGATGGTGCCGTCCGCTTGCCGCGCGCCCGAGAACCGCGTGCCGTCGTGGTCCTGGGCCATCCGGTAGAGGCTGTCCTCCACGCCGAGGGCCCGCGCCAGGGGCGTGGGCAACGTGGAGACGGAGAGGCGGCGTCCCGGCCAGCGCTGGGACCGGGCCACGGCGAGTCCGGGGAGCTTGCCGATGACCCAGTCCGGCCGGGCCGCCCGCACGGCGCGGGTCATGCCGGCGACGCCCAGTCCGGCATCGGCGACCACCACGACGGCACCGATCTTCAGCGCCGCATACAGGGCGGCTGTGAGGTCCCGTCCGGGGGTGACCATCATGGAGATCCGGTCGCCCGGGCGGACCCCGCGGGCAACCAGGCCGGTGGCGATGGCGTCCACGACGCTGGACAGGCGGTTCCAGCTCAGCGGTGTCTGGTCGTCCCCGGCCATGTCCACGAGAGCCGGGGCGGAACTGTCACGCCAGTCATCCAGGTAGGACCACAGTGGCCGGCCGGTGGCCTCGTTCCAGCCGATCTCCACGGTGCCGGTGTCTACGTCCGGCTCCGCCCCACCCTGGGCGGCGAGGACAGCGCCCTCGGGGCTTCGGGTGCGGGCGGTGCCGGCGAGCACCTGTCCGGCCCACCGCAGGATCGGGGTGGCGATGTCCACGTCCTCGGCCAACAGGTGCCCGGCCGTCTCGAACCGGTGCAGGTCGGCGTGCGGGAGCCGCTGCAGCAGATCCGCCTGGTACCGGTCCAGGAACACCGGGTCCCTCGGACCCCACAGCAGCAGGGCGGGCTGGGTGAAGTCGGCCACGGAGGCAGCCACCCGGCGCAGTTCCGGATGGGAGGCGTGCTGCGGTCCCACGGGGATATCCGCCACGAAGCCGCCGATCCCGCCGCGACGCTCGGGAGAGGCATAGGGGGCGTGATAGGCGGCTTTGAGGTCGCTGCCCAGGCCGGGGTGGCCGAGTGCCGTCGTCACCCGCAGGAAGGCATCGGTCAGGACGGTGGAGCCGGCGAGCAGGGGGCCGGCGAGGGCCGCCTGCAAGGGAACCGGGATCGGCTCGGACTCGTCATGGTGGACGGCGGTGTTCAGGGTCATCGCGGCGGCCACCAGGTGCTGGTGGCGGCCGGCCCAGCCGAGGGAGACGACGCCGCCCCAGTCGTGGCCCAGCGTCAGCAGCGGGTGGCCGGCGCGGGCCTGGACGTCGAGTCCGAGGGCGGTGACGAGGGCGTCGAGATCGGCGAGGCGACCGCCCAGGGTGCGGTAGCCGGCGTCGTTCGCGGACACCGGATCCGGGGCGCCGGCCGCAGTGGCGGGACGGGGGAGGGACTCGTGCGGCAGGCGCTCGGAGAAACCCATGTCCAACTGATCCGGGGCGACCACGCGCCACACGGGTCCCTCGCCCTTCAGGGCGGCGCGGACGGTCGCGGCGGCCAGACCGCGCCACAGGTAGGACCAGGTCGGGTTGCCGTGCACGGCCAGGATGGTGCCGTCCGGCTCCGCTCCGGCCTGGGCCAAGACATCCCCGGTGTCCAGCACGTGCAGGGTCCGCTGGCCGTCGACGGCATCGATCGGCACGAGGCGGCTCCAGGCCGGGTCCCAGCCGGGAAGCGGAACGGAGGCGGAAACGGCCGGCAGGGTGGCTGGGGCGGCGGGGATCCTCACCAGGCGATCTCCAGCATGGCGGTGTTGAGCCCGGAACCGACTCCCATGCAGAGCACCTTGTCGCCGGCCGACAACTGGTCCACCTCCCGGGCCAGGGTGATCGGCAGGGACGCCGGCCCGACGTTGCCGAGCTCGGGGAAGGTGACCGGGAACCGGGCCGGGTCCAGGCCGGTCGCCTCCGTGATCGAATCGGTGTGGAGCCGGGAGACCTGGTGGGTGACGTAGCGGTCCATGTCCGACCAGCCCCAGTCTGCCGGGACGTCGTTCCAGGCGTCCATGACGAGCTCGAGTCCGTCCTTGAGCAGAGCGGTGGAATCCGTGAACATGCCCTTGTGGTCGCCCACGCAGAGGTCATGGTGGTCAGTGCCGGCGCGGGTGATGCCGCGGACGATCCGGTGGCCCTCGGGGTGCTGGTCGGTGCGCCCGATGACGGCTGCGGCGGCCCCGGAGCCCAGGGTCAGGGAGGCGAATTGCTCCATGAAGTTGCTGCGGTCCACGCCCTCCTGCTTCAGGTTCTCCAGGGTGGCCTGCTGGACCTTGACGGAGTCCTCGCCGGCCACGACGACGGCGTAGTCGACCTGACCGGAGTCGATCATGGAGGCTGCCAGGGTGATTCCGTTGACGAAGCCCAGGCACGCGTTGGTGATGTCGAAGTTCGTGGCGGAGGTGGGCAGGTCCATCTCGTGGTGGATGCGGACGGCCACGGACGGTTCGAGGGTCTCGCGCGTGACGGAGGTATTGACCATGAGCCCGATCTGGTCCGGCCGGACGCCGGCCTTGGTCATGGCCTGGCGGCCGGCTTCAGCGGCGCCCAACTGGAAGTGACCGGGGTGCTCCCAATTGCGGCGTGCGTTGACGCCCGCGACGCGCGGCAGCAGGCCCTTGGGGAGCCGCAGCCCCTTCAGGACATCAGCCAACTCCTCGTCGAGCTGTGCACTGGTCACGGTGACAGGGGCCAGTACTTCCGTCACGGAGAGGAGTGAAGCATTGGAGTGACGGAATGTCGCGTTGCCTTGCACTATGGGGCCTGGTCCGTTCGTGGGGGTCAAAGGGGTTGGGTGGTGGGGAGGTGGCGGTCGACGCCACCGAAGCACCAGCCTAGCGAACCCCGACCGATGGAAAGCCGGGAGTCGGCTGGGAGGCTGCTGAATGACGCCCCGGAAGCGCAGGGTGGCTGCCCAGGGACGGTGACCATGGCTACAGCAGTGTCTACAGCAACAGCACCAGCGGGAAGGCGGCCAGGCACAACGCCGCCACGACGACCAGGAGGCGCACCGCCACCGGCAGGGGGTCGGCGGGGGACAGCAGGCGGTACAGGCGCAGGGTCAGGGGGACGGATTCGTCCCTCTGGACGTTCTCCGCCCGTGGTGGTCGCGGGGCCGGGGACGCCGGTGCCGTCGGTGACCCGGCTTCACCGGTGAGCACGATGGCCCGCACCAGGTCTCGGCGGTCGTGGACGGCCAGCGCGGCGTCGTCCGCCATCATCTCGGTGAGTCCGGCCACAGCCCGTTGGGCCATCGCCGTGGTGGGCAACCAGGCCACCGCCCGATGCCAGGCCTCGAAGGCCAGCCGGAGCAGGTCGTGCCGTTGGCGCAGGTGGGCTCGCTCGTGAGCCACGACGGCGGCCACCTCCGGTTCGGACAATTGGTCCAGCAGGCCGCGGGACAGGACGGTCAGGGAACCGGTCAGGCCGGGAAGGCAGTAGGCCAGCGGGACATCGTGGGGCAGCACCCGCGTGGGAGTCCCGGCGATGTCCTCCGCCAGTCGACTGCGTTCGGACGGAGGTGCTGCCAGGAGTTCGACCATCTGGCGGTGACGGCGCCGGTTGGCCACGGTCTTCACTGCGGTGACGGCCAGGGTGAGCACGAGGTGGGCGAAGAGCAGCAGGGCCAGGGTGGCGGCGGCGATGCGCGTAGGCAGCCACGGGTCATGCTCGAGCAGGGGGATCCAGGAACCCTCCACGAGGGCCCGGACGAAGGCGGGGGCCGCCTCGACCACGGTGTCCCCGAAGGGGGTGAGCCCCCACAGGAGGGGGAAGCCGATCAGGGAGAGGCCGCCGGCGAGGGCGACGGACTGCCAGAGCGCCATGGCGGCGGCGGGAGCCCGGCGGACCCAGCGCGCGCGGCCGAGCAGGACCGGGACCGGCCAGGCCAGGATCACGGCCAGCGCGGCGAGCAGCATGACGGACACGAGGGAGAGTCTAGAGGGCGGGGCCTCCCGCTTTCAGCCGACTCGGGGTGGGCGTCTCGGCGTCAGACCCACCCCGAGCCGACTCAAAGCCGGGATCACGGGTCGGGATCGTGGGCCGGATCAGGATTCCAGCAGACGACGTACGGCAGCGGCCTCATCGGGGCCGATCTCGCCGATGAAGCGGGCCAGGACGGCCTCGCGGTCCGGCACGGAGCCGAGTACCTCGTTGAGCAGGCCGACGGTGTGGTCCTCACGGGACGAGGCGGCGGCATAGCGATGGGGCCGGCGTCCGCCGTCGCGGTGGACCAGGCCCTTCTTCTCCAGGCGTGACAGCACGGTGAGCACGGTCGTGACGGCGAGGTCTCCCGCCAGGGCATCACGCACGTCATTGGCCGTATGGGCTCCCGGCCGGTCCCACAGCAGGTCCATCACGGACCGTTCCAAATCTCCCAGTGCCACGGGCGCCTCCCTCAAAGCAATGATCTCCACCACAGGTGTCCTTCCGGACTCGACTTTATTCTACAGGACGTAGAACTTGGCGCTATCCTGGTTTCTACAAGCTGTAGAAGTCGAGTGCCGGACGCCCGCCTCGCCCACACGAGACGGCGTTCGGTCCGGACCGGTGCGGACCCCACGCTGCACCGAGGGAAGGGTGTACCCATGGATCCCCTGGACATTGCCCGGTGGCAGTTCGGCATCACCACCGTGTATCACTTCATGATGGTCCCGCTGACCATCGGGCTGGGCCTGGTGGTGGCCACCCTGCAGACCATGTGGCACCGCACCGGCCGGGAGCACTACCTGCGGATGACGAAGTTCTGGGGGAAGCTCTTCCTCATCAACTTCATCATGGGCGTGGCCACCGGACTGGTGCAGGAGTTCCAGTTCGGGATGGCCTGGTCCGAGTACTCCCGCTTCGTGGGGGACGTGTTCGGGGCTCCGTTGGCGCTGGAGGCGCTCATGGCGTTCTTCCTGGAGTCCGTGTTCCTCGGTCTCTGGATCTTCGGCTGGCAGCGCTTGCCGAAGCGGGTGCACCTCGCCTCGATCTGGTGCGCCGTCATCGGCACCGTGTTCTCCGCCTATTTCATCCTGGCCGCCAATGCGTGGATGCAGCACCCGGTCGGGGTCGAGATGGTGGACGGCCGTCCCGTGATGAATGACATCTGGGCCGTGCTGACCAACAGCACCCTGCTGGTGCACTTCCCGCACACCCTGGCCGGTGCCCTCTCCGTGGCCGGCGGTTTCCTGCTCGGCATCGCGTGGTTCCACCTGTGGAAGCGGCGCCGGGACGGCATCGACACCGTGGCCGCGGACGGGACCGTGGTGGTGGGTACCACCGGCTCCAAGGGACGGGACGAAACGGACTACCGGGTCTGGTACTCCTCCTTGCGGTGGGGAGCCTGGATCGCGCTCGTGGCCTTCCTGGGCACCGCCTTCAGCGGCCATGCCCAGGCACAGCTGATGATCCAGCAGCAACCGCTGAAGATGGCGGCCGCCGAGGCGGCCTGCCATGACGGGACGGCGTTCTCCGTGCTCTCGGTGGCGGACCTGCGCAGCGACGGAGCCACCGACTGCGACGATGTCGTGGGCGTCTTCGAGATCCCCGGGCTGCTGTCCTTCCTGGCCCACAACAACTTCACCACCGACGTGGCCGGTGTGAACACCCTGATCCCGCAGTACCAGGAGGACTACGGCACCCATCTGCCGGACGATCCGATGTACGGCGAGCGCGCCGGCCAGGAGATCGACTACCTGCCGGTCATGGAGGTCACCTACTGGGGCTTCCGCATCATGATCACCTTCGGTGGTCTCGCGGCCCTGGCGGCGGCGATCGCGCTCTGGCTGACGCGGAAGGGCACCGTGCCGGCGTCCAAGCCGCTGATGCGGTTGGCCGTGGCCGGCATCCTGGCGCCGTTCGGCGCCAATGCGGCCGGATGGATCTTCACCGAGATGGGACGGCAGCCGTTCGTCGTGGCCCCGAACCCCGATCCCACCGGAATCGACCAGGTCTGGATGTACACGGCCGCGGCCGTGTCCCCGGGGGTGGGCGCGGGCGAGCTGTTGTTCTCGCTCATCCTCCTCACCACCATCTACGCGGTGCTCCTGGTCGTGGAGGTCGTCCTGCTCACCCGCTACGTCAAGGGAGGGGTGCCGGCCGGCATGCCCGAACTCACCCAGGACGAGCACGATGACGACGCCGGTGGCGCGGGGAAGGACGGCACCGTTGACTCCGATGTCCTGGCCTTCGCGTACTGACCCGGTCACTGCGGTCACCGAGGCCGCTCCCACCGCCCAGTCCACCCGGACGCCCGAGGCTCCCGAGACCCCCGAGAGGTAGACCGTCATGGAATCGATCGAGTTCCTTCCCACCTTCTGGTTCGTCCTGGTGGCCGTGCTCTGGGTGGGCTACCTCTTCCTCGACGGCTTCGACCTCGGCGTCGGCATGCTGATGAGGGGCTGGGCCCGCAATGAGAGCCAGCGCCGGGTCATCCTCAACACCATCGGCCCCGTCTGGGACGGCAACGAGGTCTGGCTGGTCACCGCTGCGGGGGCCATGTTCGCCGCCTTCCCGCTCTGGTACGCGGCTCTGTTCGCCGGCCTCTACATCCCGTTGACGATCACCCTGCTGGCCCTGATCCTCCGGGCCGTCTCCATCGAGTACCGGGGCAAGGCCCTGACCGCCCGGACCCGGGACCGCTGGGACTGGTGCATGGCCGGTGGCTCTGCCGTGGCCGCCTTCAGCATCGGCCTGATGCTGGCCGTGTCCACCACGGGCCTGCCGCTGAACGCCAACGGCGACCGCGTGGGCGGTCCGTTCGCCTGGCTGTCCTGGGAGGGCGTGCTCGGCGGCCTGGCCGTCGTCGGGTTCTCGCTGGCCATGGGCTGGGCCTACCTCGGCCTGAAGACCGACGGCGCCCCGCGGGAGGCGGCGCACCGCCACCTCACCCGCTGGCTGGCCCTCTACCTGCTGCCCATGGGCGCGTGGGGCGTCGTGGTGGTCTCACGCCAGGCCAGCCTTGTCCCGTGGATCCTGTTGGCCGTGGCCCTCGCAGCCGCCCTGGGAGCGCTGATGGCGGCCCAGCTCCGCCGCGAGGGCTGGACCTTCATCGCCCTGGGGGCCTCCCTGCTGGCCGGCGCCGCCGGCATCTTCCTGGCGGTGTTCCCCGTGGTGCTGCCCTCCACCATCGATCCGGCCTTCAACTTGACGGCCATGAATGCCTCCTCCTCGGAGTACACGCTGAACTTCATGGCCTGGGTCGCCGTGATCATGGTGCCGATCATCCTGGCCTACTCGGCCTTCGTGTACTGGGTCTTCCGGAAGCGGTTGCATGAGACGCACATCCCGGAGTCACACGTGGTGACACCGGTGTGAGACCCGAACTGCCCACCTCCCGTTCCGGCCGGGCCGCCCTGGCCCTGCTGGCTCTGCTCGCCGGGGTCAAGGCCGCCGGCTGGATCCTGCTCGCCACCGCCCTGGCCCGGGGCATCACCTGGCTGGCCGAGCGCCTCCCGGCTCCAGAGAGCAGCGATCTCCTCGGCCTGCTCTTCGCACCGGACCCGGCGTCCTACGATCCGCTCGCCCACGGGCTGCTCTCGGACGCGGCCGGAACCACCCTCGCCCAGGTCGTGGCCCTCGGCCTGGCCGGTGTCCTCGCCCGGGCCGCCGCCACCTGGGGACAGCAGGTGTTCTCCCGGCGCGCAGCCCTGGGCGCCAAGGAGGAGCTGCGCCACCGGATGGTCGCCCACCGCCTGGCCTCTGCCGGGGCCGGTGCGGACCGGGCGGGGGAGGACTCCGTGCTCGCCTCCTCCGGCCTGGACGGGCTCGACAAGTACTTCACCCAGTACCTGCCCGCCCTGCTGACCGCCGCGGTCATGCCGCTCATGCTCGGGGTGTGGATCCTCACCCACGACTGGGTCTCCGCCCTGGTGCTGGTGTTGACGATCCCACTCATCCCCGTGTTCATGGTCCTGATCGGGCAGTACACCGAGGATCGAGTCCAGCAGGCCGCCGAGGGACTGGACCGACTCTCGCACCACGTGCTGGAACTGGCCCGGGGGCTACCCGTCCTGGTCGGCCTGCGGAGGGCGGGCACGCAGCGTCAGGCGCTGGCGGGGGTCTCGGACCGCTACCGGGCCACCACCATGACCACCCTGAAGACGGCCTTCATGTCCGGCTTCGCCCTCGAGCTGATCAGCACCCTGTCCGTGGCCGTGGTCGCCGTCTTCATCGGCGTGCGGCTGGTCTACGGGGAGCTCGACCTCTACACCGGGCTGCTCGTGCTCACCCTCGCCCCCGAGGTCTACCTGCCGTTTCGGGACATCGGCTCCGCCCACCACGCCTCCGAGGACGGGGTGGAGGCCCTGCGCCGCGCCCGCGCCGGCCTGGACCGTCCCGTCCCGGCCTCGCTCTCGGACGTCCTCGGCACGGACGTGGCGGCGGATGGAGAGCCAGCCGTGGCACCGGTCGCCCAAGCAGCCACCGGCCAGGATGCGGGCCCGGGTACACACCCGTCTGCCCACGCGCGGGAGGACCGGCTGGTCCTCCGAGGTCTGGGCATCGCCTACCGGGACCCCGACGGCGGGACGTTCCCGGCCGTCGTCGGGCACCTGGACCTGGACCTCGCCCCCGGCGAACTGACCGTCCTCGGCGGTCCCAGCGGGACGGGCAAGACGACGGTCCTGTCCGCCCTCACCGGGGTGCTGCGGTGCGGCGAGGCCGAGTTCACCGGCACGGCCGCTGGGCTGGCCGGCCGGCGCGTGGTCTGGCTCGGCCAGCACCCCGCGTTCAGCGAGCCGACGGTCGGCGCCGAGCTGGCGCTGTACGCAGTGGCGTCCGCGGGCCCGGACGGCGCTCCCGGCCGGGACGGCCTCCTGGTGGCCGACGCGCTCGCCGCCTGCGGTCTCGACGGCTTCGCACCGCGCCACCCCGACGAGCTCAGCCCCGGGGAACGACGCCGGCTCGGCCTGGCCCGCGTGCTGGTCCGCCTGATGGCGGGTCCCGTGGACTCCGCCGCCTGGCTGATCGTGCTGGACGAGCCGACGGCCCACCTCGATGCCGAGAACGCCCAGCGGATCCGCGCCGTCCTGGCCGCACTGCGCTCCGGGCACCTCCCGGGTGGCCGTGCCGTGGAGGCCATCCTGCTGGTGGCCTCGCATGACCGCGACCTGCAGGCGCTCGCGGACAGGGTCATCGGGGCGCCGAAGGGCGTTCCGCAGAGGCTCCCTGCCTCGCCGGAGCCGCAGCTGACGCAGCAGCCGGACGTCACATACTCGAGCGGGACGCCGGTCCCGGACCACGACGGCTCCGCCGTCACGGCCGCAGCGGCCGAGACGCCGACCGCAGTTGAGACGCCGAGCGCGACGGGTGCCGACCCGCGGACCGGGACCAGCCTCTCGAAACGATGGCCGCGCTGGCGGCGCTGGCGCGGCTGGCTCCGGCTCTTGCCGCTGACGGATCGGACGTTCATCGCCGGCGTGGCCTGGGCCACGGCGGCCACGCTGGCCGCGGCGCTGCTGTCCGCCCTCTCCGGCTGGCTGATCGTGCAGGCGGCCTATCAGCCTCCCGTGCTCTACCTGCTCTCGGTGATCGTCCTGGTGCGGTTCTTCGGCATCGGACGCGCCCTGTTCCGCTACCTCGAACGCCTGGACACCCATGACGCCGTGCTCGCGTGGGCGAATCGGATCCGGCTGCGGCTATGGGACGCCCTCGGCTCGCAGGCGGCCCAGTGGGGACGGCTGACCCGTTCCGGTGGCGCACTGTCCGTGCTGGTGGCGGACGTGGACGAGCTGCGCGATGCTTTGCCACGCGTGATCGTCCCGGTCCCGGCCGCCGTCATCAGTTGGCTGATCACCGTCCTCATCGTGGCCCTGATGGCCCCGGCGGCCTGGTGGCCGGCGGTGGTCGCCGGGCTGGCCGGCCTCGTGCTGGTGCCGCTCGTGGTGGGGCTGGCCGACCGGCAGACCACCCGCGCCCTGACGGACCACCGCACCGGGCTGCTGCAGCGCACCACCGCCCTGTTCGCGGCGACCCCGGATCTGGCCGGCAACGGCGCGGCGGCACTCGCCGCGGACCGGTTCGGGGCCGCCGACCGCGCCGCGGACCGTCCCCTGAGGCGCAATGCGGCGGCCACCGGCTTCGGACAGGCCCTCGCGTCCCTGCTCTCCGGCTGGGCGGCGGTGCAGACCTTGGTGCTCTGCGTCCAGAACGGCGTGACCGCACCCGTCACCGCCATGGTCGTGTTCCTGCTGCTGGCCCTGGCCGAGCCCCTGGGCCTGTACAGCACAGCCTGCCAGGAGGCGGCGATCCTGTCCCGGCAGCTGGCCAAGACCGCGCCGCTGCTCACCGCGGAGAACGACTCGGGTTCCGCCTCGGACCCCGCGCCGGACTCTGCCCGGGACAACGCCACCGAACCTGAGGCAGACGCAGGTGCGGACCTGGTTTCCGTCACCGGGATCGAGCTCTCGGCGGCCGCAGTACGCTACCCCGGGACGGCGACGGACGTCTTCCGGGACCTGGACCTGTCGGTCCGCCGTGGCCAGCTCGCGGTCGTCACCGGGCCCTCGGGCTCCGGGAAGTCGACCCTGTTGGCGGTCCTGCTCGGCTTCCTCGGGCCACGGCAGGGCCGGTACGTCCTGGAGTCCACCGGTGGCCCGGTGGACTCGTCAGACGCCGCCCTGAGCGCCGTGGCCTGGTGCCCGCAGGACGCCTACCTGTTCGACTCCACGCTCCGCTCCAACCTGAACTTGGCCCGGGATCCGGAGGACCGTCCCTCGGACGGTGAGCTCATCTCTGTCCTGGAGCTCGTGGGCCTGGGGGACTGGCTGGACGCCGCCCCGGACGGCCTGGACGGCCTGGACACGAGGGTCGGCCCCTCCGGGCACTTCCTCTCCGGTGGCCAGCGTCAGCGGGTGGCCGTCGCCCGAGCGCTGCTGGCCCGGGCCGACGTCGTGCTACTGGACGAACCGACCGCCCACCTGGGTGCCGACGAGGCTGCCGACCTGGTGGCGGACCTGCGCGCCGCCCTGGCGGACCGCACGGCGGTGATGGTGACCCATGACCGTCGGTTCGCCGGCTCCGGCCAGGTGCACCTGGAACTGGACGGAGCCGGAGGGGTCAGTCCCCGGTGATCACCGCATCGGAGCCGGCCGCGAAGGGGTCGGTGTCCGTCGGTGCCTCGGCCAGGCCACGGCGGCCCTCGGTCTCGCCGAACAGCGTCTCTCCGAAGAGGGCCTGTTCCGCGCTGTCCGCATCGGCGCCGCCCTCGGGCTGAGCGGCGGCGGACGCGCTGCCGGCGACGGCCCCGGCAACCGGGGCGGACGCGAGCGGAGAGGCCCCTGCACCGAGGGCCTCGACGAGCTGGTCCATGGCCAGCCCGGAGCCGTCCCGGGGGCCGAACTCGGCCGGCAGGGCGCGGGCCACACCCTGGGCGGAGGCCCCAAGCGCGGGCTCGGCCCCGGCCCACGCCAGGGACAGCAGGGTCTCGCCCTTGAGCAACCGGTGGGCGCGGACACCGCCGGTGGCGCGGCCCTTCGCCGGGTACTCGTCCAGCGGAGTCCTCTTCACGGACCCCGGGACGGTACCGGGCAGCGTGTCCTCACCCGTCGCCACGGTCACGACGACGGCCCGGTGGCCCTCCTCCGCATCCTCACCGATGGTGTCGGCCGGGACGGCGGAGAAGGCGATCACGGCATCGTCCGCGGCCACCTTGATGCCGGCCATGCCCCCGGCGGTACGGCCCTGCGGCCGCACCAGCGATGCGGCGTACCGTAGCAGCTGGCCCTTGCGGGTGATGAAGACCAGCTGGTCCTCATCACGGGCTGTGCCGGCGCCGACGACCACGTCGTTGCCCTTGAGCGCGATGGCGTCGAAGTCGTCACGGTTCAGCGGCCACTCGGGGTTGACGCGCTTGACGATGCCGTTCCGCGTGCCCAGCGCCAGCACGGTGTTCAGCGGAACCAAGGCCACGAGCGATTCGCCGCGCTGCAGGGTGAGGAAGTCCTTGACATTCACCCCCGCGGTGAGGTTTGGCGTGGGGGAGGACTCGGTCAGGGCCGGGATGTCCACGACCTGCACGCGCTGGAGGCGCCCCGAGGAGGTGAGGGCGCCGATCTCGCCCCGCGCCGTCGCCGGGACCACCGAGCGGTAGGCGTCATGGCGCTGGCGGCGGCCGCCCGTGGCCAGCGGGGTGTCATCGGCGGTACGGGCCAGCTGGCCCGCCGTGCTGAGCACCACCCAGCACGGGGTGTCAGGGACCATGAGCCCGTCCGCGCCGCCACCCGGCAGGGCGGCCCGGGAAGTGGCACCCGCACCGGCCGCCGGGGTGGCCCCGAGTTGACCGGTGCCGCCGGCGCTGACGGGCGCGAGGTTCTCGGACTCCAGCAGCACCGTGCGGCGGTCGTCGCCGTGCTCCTCGGCCATGTCCGCCAGTTCACCGGAGACGAGGTCGCGCAGCCGCTGCTCCGAGGCGAGGATGGCCTCGAGCTCGGCGATCGCCTTCTGCAGGTCGTCCTGCTCGGCTTCGAGGTCGAGCCGGGAGTATTTCGTCAGCTGGCGCAGGCGCAGCTCGAGGATGTGGTTGGCCTGGATCTCGGTCAGGTCGAAGACACCCATCAGCCGGGTCCGGGCTGCCGCCGTGTCATCCGAGGTGCGGATGATCTGGATGACCTCGTCGATGTCCACCAGGGCCAGCAGCAGACCCTCGACCAGGTGCAGGCGATCCTGCTTCTTGCCCAACCGGTAGGCGCTGCGCCGCCGGACCACGTCGATCCGGTGGCGCACGTACACCTGCAGCAGTTCCCGCAGGCCGAGGGTACGGGGCTGGCCGTCCACGAGCGCCACGTTGTTGATGCCGAAGGACTCCTCCAGCGGCGTCGTCTTGTACAGCTGGGCGAGCACGCCCTGCGGGTTGAATCCGCTTTTGAGCTCGATGACGAGTTGGAGTCCGTGGTGGCGGTCCGTCAGGTCGTTCACGTCCGCGATGCCCGTGAGCTTCTTGGCGTTGACGGCGTCCTTGATCTTCTCGATCACCTTCTCCGGGCCCACGCCGTAGGGCAGCTCGGTGACCACGAGCCCCGTCTTGCGGGCCGTCACCTGCTCCACGGCGACCTTGGCGCGTGTCTTGAAGGAGCCGCGTCCGGTCTCATAGGCGTCCCGCACCCCGTCCAGGCCGACGATGCGGCCGCCCGAGGGCAGGTCGGGCCCGGGGACGTGCTCCATGAGGTCCGCCAGGGTCGCGTCGGGGTGGGCGAGCAGGTGGCGGGCCGCGGCGATCACCTCGCGCAGGTTGTGCGGGGCCATGTTGGTGGCCATGCCGACCGCGATACCAGAAGCGCCGTTGACGAGCAGGTTCGGGAAGGCGGCCGGCAGCACGGCGGGCTGCAGGAACTGGTTGTCGTAGTTCGGCACGAAGTCCACCACGTCCTCGTCCAGCGAGGTCGTCATGGCCAGGGCGGCCGGAGCGAGCCGGGCCTCCGTGTAGCGCGGGGCGGCGGGGCCGTCGTCGAGGGAGCCGAAGTTGCCGTGTCCGTCCACCAACGGCAGGCGCTGGGAGAACGGCTGGGCCAGGCGCACCATGGCGTCGTAGATCGCCGTGTCCCCGTGCGGGTGCAGTTTGCCCATGACCTCGCCGACCACGCGGGCGGACTTCACATGGCCCTTGTCCGGGCGCAGTCCCATCTGGCTCATCATGTACAGGATCCGCCGCTGCACCGGCTTCATGCCGTCCCGGGCGTCCGGCAGGGCGCGGGAGTAGATCACCGAATACGCGTACTCGAGGAACGAGGTCTCCATCTCCGAGGAGACGTCGATGTCCACGATGTTCTCCTGCTCCAGCGGGATCGCCTGGGCGGCCGGGGCGGAGTTTTTCTTGGGGGTACGGGCCATGGGGTGCTCTGAAGTCCTTGTCGATCGCCGGTCGGTCGCGGGCCTGCCACGAGAACGCGCCAGCGCGAGGGGCGGGAATTGTCTACTGTGATCCTATGGGTGAGAAGCCGAAAACCCCCGAATATCCGGCCTACTGGGAAGCCGATGTCGTCTTGCGGGACGGCACCACGGCACATCTGCGCCCGGTGCGGCCCGAGGATGCCTCGGGGCTGGCCCGGATGCACGAGGGGCAGTCACAGAGCTCCATCTACCTGCGCTTCTTCACCTTCAAGTCCTCCCTGTCCCGCAAGGAGCTGGAGCGATTCACCCACGTGGACTACCGGGACCGGGTCGCGTTCGTGGTGCTGCGCGGCGAGGAGATCCTGGGGATCGGCCGCTACGACCGGCTGGATGACCCCCTCGAGGCCGAGGTGGCCTTCAACATCTCAGACGCCTCCCAGGGCAAGGGCATCGGCTCGATCCTGATGGAGCACCTGGCCGTGGCCGCCCGCGAGAACGGCATCCGCCGGTTCACCGCCGAGGTGCTGCCGGAGAACCGCAAGATGCTCTCCGTCTTCCAGGACACCGGGTTCGAGGTCTCCCGGCACTTCGACGACGGCGTGGTCGCCGTCGCCTTCTCGATCGACCCGACCGCCCAGTCGCGCGCGGTCATGGAGTCCCGTGAGCACCGCGCCGAGGCCCGGTCCGTGGCGGAGCTGCTCGCGCCCGAGGCCGTGGCCGTGATCGGTGCCAGCCGCCAGTGGGGTTCCGTGGGCTTCGCCCTGCTGCAGAACATCATCGAGGGCGGGTACACGGGGCCGGTCTACGGCATCAATCCCGAGGCGCTGGAGGTGGCCGGGATGATCTCCCGCGCCACCCTGGCGGAGGTCCCCGGGCCCGTGGACCTCGCCGTCATCGCCGTCCCGGAGTCCGAGGTCCCCGGCGTGGTCCAGGACTGCGCCCGCCACGGCGTCAAGGGACTGCTCGTGGTCACCACCGGCTACGCCGACGCCGGCCAGGAGGGTCTGGTGCGCCAGCGCGCCCTGGTCCGCCAGGCCCGGGCCAACGGCATGCGCGTCATCGGCCCGGCCTCCGCCGGCCTGATCAACACCGCGCCCGAAGTCTCCCTGAACGCGTCCGTATCCCCGTTCCTGCCTGTGCGCGGGCCCGTGGGGCTGTTCTCCCAGTCCGCGGTCATCGGTGTCACTCTCTTCGCCGCGGCCCACCGCCGGGGCATCGGCCTGTCCTCCGTGCTCTCGGCGGGCAACCGCGCGGATGTCTCCGGCAACGACGCCATGCAGTACTTCGAGGATGATCCGGCCACCGATGCCGTGGGCGTCTACCTCGAGTCCTTCGGCAATCCCCGCAAGTTCTCCCGCATCGCCCGGCGCCTGTCCAGGTCCAAGCCCGTGGTGGTGGCACGCTCCGACGTGATGGGCCGGCGCCTGCCCCCCGGCCATGAGACCCGCACCACGCAGGCGCCCACCGGGGCTGTCGACTCCATGCTGGAGCAGACCGGTGTCATCCAGGTGGAGAACCACGATGACCTGATGGACCTGATGCAGACCGTGGCCAGCCAGCCCCTGCCGGCGGGTCCCCGCGTGGGCGTGGTCGGCAACTCACTGGCCCTGAACCGGGTGGTCATGGACGCCGTGGAACACCACGGGCTGACCGTGGCGAGCACCGTCCTCGTCCCCGACCTGGACGCCGCGCACGTGGTGGACGAGGCGGTGCGTGCGGTGGGCCGCGCCGTGTCCGAGACCATCGCGACCGGCGAGGTGGACGCCCTCCTGGTGGTCACCCAGGCGGGCATGCACCAGGAGGTGGGCGACGCCGACCGGCTGGCCGCCGCGGTCGAGGAGGTCACTCGCGGAACGTCCGTCACGGTGCTGGCCTCGCTCACCGGCGTCCTGGACCTCACCTACCGTTCGGCCAGCCTGCGCGGTTCCGGGCCGTCCACCCAGGACGGGCTGCAGCGCGGGGTCCCCGTGTTCTCCTCGCCCGAACAGGCCGCACGCGTCCTGTCCCGCCTCGTCTGGTACAGCGCCTGGCGGGAGGCCGAGGCCGGGGTGCCCTTGGAACCCGAGGGAGTCGACCGCGATCGCGCCGAAGGCCTGATCGAAGGCTGGGCCTCGCGGGCCCACGGCACCGACCTGGTCCGCCTCACGGCCGACGAGGCCGGAGAGCTGCTCGGCTGCTATGGCATCCGGGTGCTGCCCTCGGCCCGCTTCACCACCGAGGACGAGGCTGTCCGGGCGGCCGACCGCCTGGGGTGGCCCGTGGCCGTCAAGGCCGTGGACTCCTACCTGCGCCACCGTCTGGACCTTGGCGGGGTGCGGCTCAACATCGTGGACGCCGAATCGCTGCGGCGCAACGTGGCCCAGATGCGCCAGGTCCTCGAGCCCTTCGGCAGCCCCGGCCTCGAGGTGCAGTCCATGGCCCCCTCCGGACAGGCCTGCACCATCACCGCCCTCGAAGACCCCCTCCTGGGACCGGTGGTCTCCTTCGGCATCGCCGGGGATGCCGTGGACCTGCTGGACGACTGGGTCCACCGGGTGCCACCGCTGACGAATCAGGACCTGGACCGGATGATCCGCGCCCCGCGGGCCGCCGCCAAGCTCTTCGGCTATGGGGGACTGCCCGCCGTGGACACGGATGCCCTGCAGGACCTGCTGGCCCGGGTCGCCGCACTGAAGGACGACCATCCGCAGGTGGCCCGGATCCGATTCAACCCGGTGCTGGCCTCTGACCGAGGGGTCACGGTCCTCTCCGCGGACATCGACGTGGCCAACGCCGCCCAGCGGACGGACTCCGCACGCCGGGCCATGCGGGACTGACCGACCGCCCGCGTCAGACAACTGGCCGGTTGCCCCGGCCACGGAGCCAGGGAACTGCCGCCCCGGCCCACCGGCGGGGGTGCCTGCCGATAGCATGGACACCATGACTCCACTGCGCAGGAACCCGGGATCGGGCCAGCAACCCTCCGGGCACCACTCCTCGGGGAACGCCAACACCGGGTCCGGGGCCGATTCGAACGCTCCGCAGCACCGCCCGGCACCGCCGGCCGGCAGCCCGGGGGCCTCGATGCCCAGCCTCGGGGCGGACATCGAGCGTGCCGGGTTCTACCCGGAGCTCGTGGCGGACGTCCTGGACTCCGTCCTGGACGGACGGGAGGTCTCGAGCCATCTGGTGCATGTGGACACGCACTTCGACTATGACGAGATCCACCGCCACATCACCGTGCTGGCGCTCGCCGAGGACATCGTGGCGGCCCTGCACCTGGACGACCACGCGATGGACGACGCGGGCCGGGAGATCATGGCCCAGGTCTCCACCGAGGTGGTCCCCGTACGCCGGATCAACTCCGTGGTGGCCACCACCATGCACCCGCAGCCGCAGAACTTCCGCCGCGGAGACCCGATCGCCGAGGTCACCCTGTCCGTGACCTGGGCCGGCGGCCAGCGGCTCGACCTGGCACCTGCCGCCTGCGGCGATCCCGAGTGCGAGGCCGACCACGGGTATACCGGCACCTCCACGCGCGAAGACCTCGTCCTGCGGGTCGCCGCGGAGGCCGAGGGCCAGCAGGCCGTCGACCAGGCGCTGGTGTTCTATCGTGAACTGCGCCGGGCCACCACGGACGACATCGGGGGCCGGTCCGTCCGGTGACCTCCGCACCACCGCTGCCCGCAGGTCCTCCCTTTGCCGGCAGGTCCCTCTCCGGGGTCCTCACCTCCGCCGCGGCGGCGCTCGGAGCCGAAGGCTTCACCAACTCCCTGCAGCTACCGCGGACCCGGCGCGCCGTCGTCGTCATGGTGGACGGGCTCGGCAAGGCGCTGCTGAAACGGTACGCCGGCCACGCGCCCTTCCTCCGGTCCGTCCTGGAGCGGGATGCGGCCACCCTGCAGGTCGCCTTCCCCACGACGACGGCCGCCTCCCTCTCGAGCCTCGGCACCGGCCTGGAGCCGGGCCGTCACGGCCTGGTCGGCTACGACGTCCTCGACCCGGAGCGGGACAAGGTCATCAATCAGCTCGGCGGTTGGGACCCTTTGACCGATCCCCGCTCCTGGCAGCCGCATCCCACGGTGTTCGAACGCCTCGCCGCCACGCGGCCGATGTCCGTCGATGACACCTGCCGGAGGGCCTCGGCCTTCGACGATCCCGGCGTGGATGCGGTGACCGTCTCCCTGCCGGCGTTCGAGGATTCAGCCCTGACGGAGGCGTCCCTGCGGGGCTCACGGTTCGTCGGGGCGAAGACCCTGCAGGCCCGGTTCCAGAAGGCCAAGGAGGAACTGCACGCGGCCACCGGCCCGGTGTTGCTGTACCTCTACCTCAACGAACTGGACAAGGCCGGTCATCAGCACGGGACCGGCTCGGAGCAGTGGCTCTACGCCCTCGAGGAGATCGACGGCGCCGCCCGCCGCCTCAGCGCCGCCGTGCCCCGGGATACGCTGCTCATGCTCACCGGAGACCACGGAATGGTGGACGTGCCCGAGTCCGGCAGGATCGACTACGCAGAACTGCCGGCCCTGGTGGATGGCGTCCGGCACACGGCGGGGGAGCCCCGCTTCGTCCAGGTGCATTTCGAGCCGGACGCCTCGGAGACCGTGCGCGAGTCGACGGCGTCGGCGTGGCAGGAGGCCTTCGCCGACCAGGCGTGGATCCTGACACGAGAGGAAGCCGTCCGGGCCGGGTGGTTCGGCGCGGTGGACGCGCGGGTGGCACCGCGCATCGGCGACCTCCTGGTGGCCGCCCATGGGCCGGTCGCCCTGTATGACGGCCGGAGGGTGGCGCCGGCCGCCTTCGAGATGGTGGGCCACCACGGTGCCCCGACGCGGGCGGAGCGGGAGGTGCCGCTCCTGATGATGCACCGCCCCCGGCGCTAACGACGGCTTCGGCAGGGGAGAGGTCAGTCGCCCTTGCGGCCGAAGACGATCTCGTCCCAGCTGGGCACCGAGGGCCGCTTCGACTTGGTCCCCGCATTCCGGGTCCCGGGCTTGCGCCCCGACGTCCGGCCCTTGTCCCCGGCCACCGTGGCGGGCTCGTCCTCTTCGTTCCGGGGCCGCGGCGAGCCATCGGCACTGAAGTCCAGTGCGGTCTGGTCCGGATGCACCTCGGGGGCCTGCTCATCACCGCGCTGGTGCTCGCCGGTCGCTCCATCGGCAGACCTGTCGTCCCCGTTGTCCCCGCCGTCTGCGTCATCGCCGCGTGCGCCGCTGCCGCTGAGCCCACCATCCACGGCGTGGTCGGCGTCGTCTTCCGCGATCGCCCAGGCGTCGTGATCAGCGCTGGCAGAGCTGACAGTAGGCGCCGTGCGGCCGAACCGACGACCCCAGCGGCTGTTGCTGGTCTCGTCCGTGGTGTCTCCGTCGGCATCCTCAACAGCGTCATCTGCGTCATCAGTGACTTCAGCGTTGTCATCCTGGCCGGTCGGGGCGGAGGCCACGGTCAGGCGGGGCCGCGAGGTCCCTGAGGAGGACTGCTCGTCACGGGTGAGCATGAGGGCCAGCTCGTCGTCGCCGTCCTCGTCCACGCCGAGGCGTTGACCGCGGCGGGCCCGCAACACGTCCAGCAACTCGTCCTGCGAGTCCTGGTCGACGGCAGGGCGGGGCCCGGCGGACGCGGTGGAGGGGGTCGGAGCCGGGGTCTCGTCCTCCTCCACATTGAACGGCCGGTCACCGACGGCGGAGAGCCGGCGACCCCCGAACGGCCCGTCCAGGGGGTCGAGTTCGGACAGGACCTGAGCCCAGCGGTTCTGGTTGTCGAGGTGCTGGCTGGACTGGCGATACGTCCACAGGGCGGGGGACTGGTCCCCGATCGCGGATGCAGACCCGTCGTGTCCGTCAGTCGAGAAGTGGAGGCTGATGGTCCAGGAGCCCTCGGGATTGCGCCAGGCGTCCCACTGGGCCGTGGCCGGGTCCATGCCGAGGGCCGTCAGGCGGTGGCGGACCATGTCACCCAGGAGGGCGGGTTCCTCGCCGAACGTGCTGCGGTACAGGTCGTGCCCGGTCTGGGGGGCCGTGACCTCGACCTGGCGGGCCAGGTGGGCGATCCAGTCGCGTTCGGCCAGCACCGGGCCCTCGTATTTCCGGACCCGCTCGAGGTCCACACCGGATTCGGCGGAAACCTCTTCGGCGGTGGCACCGGCACGGATGCGAGCCTGGATGTCGCGCGGAGTCACCACGCCGGCGGCGGCATCGGCGGCACGGGCGGAGGGCCGGCCGATGGGGCGGGTCGCTGCCGAGCGCAGGGCCTCGGTCACCGGCAGGGAGAACTCCTCGCCGGCCTCGTTGCTCAACAGCAGGTGCCCGCGATCCTCCTGGACACCAACGAGACGGAGTTCCTGCATGTTTGTCCTCCACGGTCGGTCTACCCACATTCTTCCACCGACTTTGCCACGATTCGGCGGGGCATGCACCACGCCGGTCCGGTGTGGCGCGGATCCGTGGAAGGCAGCCGGTAGGTGTCCGCTCTCAGCGATTTGGTTTTTCCTTGGACGTGGGGAACAATCTCCACGACGCGCAGACCGAAGCCAAGGCCCCGTGGGCCTTCTGCCCCGGTTTCTCGCGGCCGGTTTCCCCAGCTATCCCCGGGGGTTCCGGTGACCTTGTCGCAACATCCCACCCACGGTCGGTCATCGCCGGCCACACCAGCGGAGCGTGAATACACCCCTTATGGCCACCGATTACGACGCGCCACGCAAGAACGAAGATGAGCTGAACGAGAGCTCCATCGAAGAACTGAAGAACCGCCGCACGGACACGCAGTCCGCCGTGGTGGACGAGGACGAGGCTGAGGCCGCAGAAGGCTTCGAGTTGCCCGGAGCCGACCTCTCCGGCGAGGAACTGATGGTCCGGGTGCTTCCCGCCCAGGCTGACGAGTTCACCTGCGCCTCTTGTTTCCTCGTGCGCCACCGGTCCCAGGTCGCCAAGGAGAAGGACGGCCTGTTGTTCTGCAAGGACTGCGAAGGCTGAGTCAGCGACTCTCCCACGGGCTGCGTTCCAGCCGAACACCACACAGGCCGGCCAGGTACTCCTGGCCGGCCTGTGGTGTTCTGGGGGTTCAGTCGGTTGCAGTAGGTTTCAGTCGGACTCGATGTCGCGGGCCATGGTGCCGCCCAGGACCTCGACGAGCTGCTCCGGGTTCCGCGTGCTGGTCAGCCAGTACGGAGTCCGGTCCCGCTCGTCCTCGATCTGGATGCGGACCACCGGGTCGATCCAGCCGCGGATGCACATGAAGGCCAGTCCGTGCAGGGCCGGCCCGCGCTGGTACGTCGCATCGTCTCCGCGGTACCCGGTCACAGCGCCGACGTAGCGGCGCTCGATTCCGGCCCGGCCGACCTGCAGGGACCGTTCAGTGACCTGGATCCTGGGAGTGGAGAGCGTCAGCAGGATCGCGATGATCGCGAAGACCACCACGGCGGCTCCCAGGCCGATCTCCAGTCCGATCGGCACGAAGACCAGAATGGACAGGCCGGAGATCATCAGGGCCATCAACCAGATCCACACGGAAGGACGCAGTTTCTCTTCGTAGAGGACCCGATCGGGCGCCTCTGGGGCGGGTGGACGACCGGGCTGTTCCGCAGGGACCGAGGAGGATTCGTGCATGCCTTCAAGAATCCCACGTTTCGCGTGGCAGGGTGAATCGGCGCCGTTGACGCCGCAGGGTTGGACCGGCGCTCTCCGGTACAGTGGCCGCGTGAATCAGTCAGCAGAGTCCCTTGACACGCCTTCCGTTGGCGGTGCCGTGGAGCGTCCCACGATCGCCCTTACCATGCTCGACGACGGCATCGAGCCCCCGGCGTATGCCCTCCCGGGTGACGCCGGCGCGGACCTGCGGACCACCGAGGACGTGGTGCTGGAACCAGGCGCACGAGCCCTGGTGCCGACCGGCGTCGCACTGGCGTTGCCCGTGGGCTTCGTGGGCTTCGTGCACCCGCGGTCCGGACTGGCCGTGCGCCAGGGGCTCAGCCTCGTCAACGCTCCCGGGACCATCGACGCCGGATACCGGGGAGAGATCAAGGTGCCGCTGCTGAACACGGACCGGACCGAGGCGATCCGGCTCCGGCGCGGGGACCGGATCGCCCAGTTGGTCATCCAGAGGGTGGCCCAGGCACAGTTTGTGCTCGTGGACGAACTGCCGCCCTCGGACCGTGGCGCCGCGGGTTTCGGATCCACCGGCGGATTCGGTGCGGAGGCCCCGGTACATGGGGCGTGACAGTTCTGCGGCACCGCCCTACTGACCTAAGCTGGACTGGCCCTCCCAGCACGGAAGGCCGGCCCGGTCCAGCCCGGTCGGTCGGACGGTGGCACTGGCCAGGCAAGAACCAGCATCTTCTACACGTGACACGGATTGGCAGGCACGCAGATGATCTTCGGCCGTAACCGGAACGTCAAGACCGAGACGGTCGTCCTCCCGGAGGAACTCCAGGATCCCCGGGACCAGCTGGCGACCGAGCCCGAAGCCGAGGCCACCGGCCCCTTCGACATCGCCGACCGCCCCGAGGTGGACGGCCACCTTGACCTGGGATCCCTGCGCATCCCGGTGGTGAAGGACATGAAGGTGCGCCTCGACCTCGAGGACACCACCAAGCGCCTGATCGGCGTGACCCTGCAGCTGGGCCAGTCCTCACTGCAGGTGCAGGCGTTCGCGGCCCCGCGGGCGGGCGGCATCTGGGACGAGATCCGCGCCGAGATCCTCGAGTCCGTCACCGTCACCGAAGGCGCCCAGGTGGGGGAGCAGGAGGGGCAGTTCGGCACCGAGGTCGTCGCTCGGATTCCCGCCAAGATGCCCGATGGATCGCCCGGCTGGCGCGTGGCCCGCTTCGTCGGCGTGGATGGACCCCGGTGGTTCCTCCGCGGCGTGATCGGCGGCGAGGCGGCCTTCAAGGCAGAGGCCGTGGGTCCTGTCAACGAGCTGTTCTCCCGCATCGTGGTCCGGCGCGGAGACGATCCCCACCCGCCGCGGGAACTGTTGCCGCTCACCCCACCCGAGAACATGCGCCCCGTGCGTCAGCCGGGTCAGGTCGGTCAGACTGGCCAGTCCGGTGAGTCGGTCGAGACCGGGTCTTCCGGGGCGGCCGGTGCACCGCAGCCGACGGGCGGATCAGAGGCACCGACCATCGTGGACCCGCGCCAGCGGCCGCCGGAGCGCGGACCGGAAGTGACGGAAGTCCGCTGACACCGTCCATGTCCTCCTCCGCCGCGTCCGCACCCCCGTCCCTCCCGCAGTCGGGAACGGGGGGTGCCGCACGCCGAGGAGCCCATGGGGCTCACGTGCAGCGTGTGGGCCTGGTGGCCGCCGTACGGTTGACGGCTGCGGCCGGACCGGTACGTTTCGCCGTCGACCTGGTGACCGAGGCTCCTCGTCCCGGACGGGTGTCCACCGGCGGCGAGCGGTTGCGTCTGGTATGGATCGGGCAGCGCCGGATCCCCGGCATCGAGGCCGGACGCTGGCTACGCATCGAAGGTTTCCTCTCGGTGCACGATGACCTCCCCACGGTTTTCAACCCCCGTTACGAACTGCTGGCAGGAGCGCCGCATGACCCACGATCCTGAGACCTCGGGAGCACCCACGCCGCGGGACACTCCGAACGCCGCACCGCACACTGATGGCGTGCCGGAGGGGGATGACCCGCGCGGCCAGCTGGATGCGGCCCTGCGCAAGGTCGGGTCCGGCACCGCCGTGACGGAGAACGGGGAGATCGACGTCCTGGCGACGGTCGGCGGGTGGCGTGGACTGCTGGAATCGGTTCTGCCCTCCGCTGTCTTCCTCGTCGCCTTCATCAGCACCCAGAACCTGTGGGGTGCTGGCATCGCCGCCGTGGTGGTGGCCGCCGCCTTCAGCGTGGTCCGGCTTCTCCAGCGTCAGAGTCCGATCCAGGCCCTGGCAGGACTGGCCGCCGTCGTGCTGTGTGTGGTGGTGGCGCTGAACACAGGAGAGGCGAAGGACTACTACCTCTGGGGATTCGTCACCAATGCGGCCTATATCACCGCGATGGCCGTCTCCGTCCTCGTGGGCTGGCCGTTGCTGGGGCTGGTGTTCGGACTGGTCCGCAACGAGGGGATCGCCTGGCGCCAGGATCCGCAGCGGCGCCGGCGCTATGCCTTGGCCACCTGGATCCTGGTGGCCGCCCTCGCCCTGCGGCTGGCCGTCCAGGTCCCCCTCTACTTCGCCGACCTGCTGACGGCCCTGGGCACCGCACGGCTCGTGATGGGACTGCCGCTCTATGCGCTGGCCCTGTGGTTCGGCTGGCTGGTCTCCGCCCGGCAGGACGTGGAACCGGCGTCCGAGGGCCGTCCGGACCAGCCCGGCGCCTGAACCTCTCTGCCCTCCCTGCCCAATCCGTCCCTTCTCTGCCCCTGCTCTGTCTCTGTCGGCTATCGGCTTTCCCGCGGCTCTCTATCCGCGCGTCTCGCGCTGGGACAGTGATTCGCGCTGACCACGGGCCTGCCGCTCGTCCTCGGGTACCAGGACGTCCCGCAGCCGTGACTCCGCCTCCTCGGTGGCCAGGAAGAACAGTTCGTCACCCGCTTCCATGACGTCGTCGTCACTGGGGGTGATGGGGCGGGTGTCCCGGATGATGGACACCACGGAGATGTCCTCCGGCCAGGACACCGAGCCGAGCCGGCGGCCATCGGCCCAGTGTCCGGCAGGAACCGTGAACTCCACGAGCGTGGTCTGGCCAGACTTCAGCGTCAGCAGCCGCACGAGGTCACCGGTCTCCACGGCCTCCTCCACCAGGGCGGTCATGATGCGCGGCGTGGAGACGGCCACGTCCACACCCCATGCCTCATCGAAGAGCCAGTCGTTCTTCGGGTTGTTCACGCGGGCCACGGTCCGGCCCACTCCGAACTCGGACTTGGCGAGCAGGGAGACCACGAGGTTGGCCTTGTCATCGCCCGTGGCGGCCACCAGTACCTCGGCTGTCTCCAGGTGGGCTTCCTGCAGGACCGTGAGCTCGCAGGCATCCCCCATGAGCCACTTGACGCCTCGCAGCCCCGAGCGGGCGACGACCTCGGGTTTGATGTCCACCAGCAGGACCTCATGGCCGTTGGTCAGCAGTTCGCGGGCGATCGAGGAACCGACGGCGCCGGCTCCGGCAATGACGACCTTCATGCTGGGTCCACCTTTCCGCTGTCCTCGGGGCGGTCCTCCAGCAGGTCGGCACCGGTCTGTGGTCCGGCCTCCAGGGCCCGTTCGGCCTCGGATTGACCGGACACGGCCATCACGGCGTGCACGATGTCTCCCTGTTGGTAGAGGGTGCCGCCGGTGGGGACGATGCCCTCGCCCATACGGGTGACGAAGGCGATGCGGAGTCCGGCCTCGGCCTCCAGCTCGGCCAGGGGGCGCCCGATCCAGGCAGGGGAGACCCGCACCTCGGTCATGATGATCCGCCCCGAGGCGTCCCTGAAGTCTCCGGCCAGGTCTGCGTCCGGCAGGATCCGGCGCAGGACCTGGTCCGTGGACCATCGCACGGCAGCCACCGTGGGGATGCCGAGCCGCTGGTAGACCTCTGCGCGGCCCGGGTCGTAGATCCGGGCCACCACGTGCTCCACACCGAACGTCTCGCGAGCTACGCGGGCGGCGATGATATTGGAGTTGTCCCCCGAGGAGACGGCGGCGAAGGCATAGGCATCGTGGATCCGGGCCTTGGTCAGGGCGTCCCGGTCGAACCCGACGCCGGTGACCCGCTGTCCGCCGAAGTGCCGTCCCAGACGCCGGAAGGCCCGCTCGTCCTGGTCCACCACGGCGACGGTGTGGCCGCCCCGCTCCAACGTCAGGGCCAGGGAGGAACCGACGCGGCCGCAACCCATGATCACGAAGTGGGCCATCGGATTCCCTCCTGTTTCACCGGCCCGAGGCCTCGCCCTGATGGAGCGGCACGGACCCGGCTGTGCGGTCTTTCGAACGGCTGGCGCCGCCAGCGAGTCCAGTGTGCCACGGGCGCACCGCCCCCGGGCCTCGGCATGCCGTGCCGGCCTGCTCCTCGGCCGTGACGATGGTGTGGCCTGCGCGTGGGCGGAGCGGATCGGTGGGCGCGGTACCGTAGTGCGCGTGGCAAGGGTCCTGGACAGCATGCGCCGTCTCCTCGTGGGCCGGCCCTACGACACGGAGCGGTTGAACCGCCGGCCCCTGGGCCGGTTCACCGCCCTGCCCGTGTTCTCTGCGAACGCCTGGTCCTCCATCGCCTACGCCCCGGACGAGATCCTGCTGACCCTGGCACTCGGCGGCACGGCCGCCCTGGCCCTGGGTCCCGAGATCGGCGTGGCCGTGGTGGCGGTGATGCTGCTGATCGTCGTGTCCTACCGGGTGGCCATCCGGGCCTACCCCGAGGGCGGCGACTACGCGATCTCGCGGGCGAATCTCGGGCCGTGGGCGGGCCTGACCGTGGGGGCCGCCATGATGCTCGACTTCGTCTTCACGGTGGCGGTGTCCATGGCTGCCATGGCGCACTACCTCGTGGCGGCCGTCCCCGCGCTGGGAGGCGCGGAGACGGCGGTGGCCGTGGCCGGCGTCGTGGTCCTGGCCATGGCGAGCATCCGCGGTGCCGGACGCGGACGGGTGACCCCCGCCGTCCTCGCCTTCGTCTTCCTCGCCCTGCTGTTCGGCATGATCGGGGCCGGCCTCGTCCAGGACGCGGCGGGCGCCCTCGGACCGGCGACGTCGGCCGGAGTCGAGCCCGTGCCCGACTCCGCCTTCTCCGAGGGGCTGGGCGGCCTCGCGCTGGCGGTCCTGGTGCTGCGGGCGTTCTCCTCCGGCTCGGCGCTCGCCACCGGTGTGGAGGTTCCGGCCTCGAATGTGGGCGCCATGGCCAAGCCGAGGGTCCGCCTGGCCCGGTCCGTGATGCTGGCGATGGGCCTGACGGCCGGCGCGTCCACGATCGGGGTGATGTACCTGGCAGACCGCACCGGGGTGGTGTTCGTCCTGGACCCCTCCGGACTGCAGGCCGTCGGCGGCGGCCCGGTGCCCGGGGACTATGTGCAGAATCCCGTGCTGGCCCAGCTGGCCAACGCGATCCTGGGCCACGGCGGGCTCCTGGCCGGCGCCCTGATCCTGATGGTCGCGGTGCTGTTGGTGCTGGCCGGCCACTCGGCGTTCAAGTCGTTCCCGGAGCTGGCCTCACGGCTGGCGGCGGACGGCTACCTGCCCCGCCAGCTGCTCACCCGTGGTGACCGCCTGGGGTACACCAACGGCGTCGTGCTGCTGGCCCTGGCCGCACTGGCCCTCGTGGTCGCCTTTCAGGCCCAGACCGCACTGCTCGTCCAGCTCTACGTCATCGGCGTCTTCCTGTCCTTCACCATCAGCCAACTGGGCATGGTGCGGCACTGGAGCAGTCAGCTCGCGCACACGCCCGGAGTCCGAGCCCGCCAGGCCGTCCGGACGCGGCGGCTGGTGAACCTGGTGGGACTCGTGGTCACCGCCCTGGTGGCACTGGTGGTCCTCGTGACGCGGTTCGGCCAGGGGGCCTGGGTGGCCCTGCTGGCGATCGCGGCGATGGTGTTCGTGATGTCCCGGATCCGGGGTCACTACGAGGCGGTCGCCTCTGAGCTCGACCTGACCTCGACCGAGGATGCGCGGGCGCTGCCCTCCCGGGTCCATGCCGTCATCCTGGTGATGTCCGTCCAGCGGCCCACGCTGCGGGCTCTGGCCTATGCCCGCGCCTCACGGCCCTCCAGCCTGGAGGCCGTCGTGGTGGATCTGGACAAGCAGTCCACCGGCAAGCTGGTGACGGCCTGGGACCGGCTCGGCCTGCCGGTGCCGATCACGGTGCTGGCCTCCCCCTACCGGGAGATGTCCGAGCCCCTGATCCGCCACCTGCGGGCCCTGCGGCGCACCTCGCCACGGGACCTGATGGTCGTCTACATCCCCGAATACGTCGTCAACGGTGGCTGGCAGGCCCTCCTGCACAACCGGACCACCAAGCGAATCAAGGCGCGCCTGCACCACGAGCCCGGTGTCATGGTCGCCTCGGTGCCGTGGCAGTTGGCGACGACGCGGCGTGGGGCGGGCACGTCGCCCCGGACCGGCACACCCGCCCCGCCCACCGGACCCTGGACCGGCCCAGTAGAGTCTGGGGTACAGGGCAACGGATCCCCGGCCGATCAGGCCGACCGCCCATGACTGCTCAGGAGGACGGCGAGGATGACCACCATCCGCGACACCAGCAATGTTGACGTAGCCCGCCAGCCGGTGCACGGTGCATCCGGGACGGCAGGGTTGCCGGAGATGCCCCAGATCCTCGAACTGGAGGCGGGGCCGATGGCCCACGGAGGCCACTGCGTGGCCCGGCATGAGGGGCGCGTGGTGTTCGTCCGCCACGCCATCCCCGGCGAGGTGGTCCGCGCCGTCGTCACCGAGGCGGGGGAGGGGGCCAGGTTCTGGCGTGCGGACGCCGTCGAGGTGCTCCACGGCTCCGAGTTCCGCCGGACCCACCAGTGGAAGCTGGCCGATTCCCTGCGCGCGCACGCGGCAGGCCGGCTGCCCGTGGGCGGTGCCGAGTACGGGCACATCGTGCTGCCGCATCAGCGGCGCCTCAAGGCCCAGGTGTTCCGGGACACCGTGGCCCGGATCGCCGGGCTCCAACTCGAGGTGCACGTCACCGGGGCGCCGGGGGACGATCCGTCCGGCCTGCACTGGCGCACCCGCAACGCCTTCGCCGTGACACCTACCGGCCGGCTGGCCATGCACGCGCACCGCTCCACCGTGTTGGTACCGGTCCGGAACATGCCCCTCGGCGTGCCGGGCCTGGACGCCCTCAAGCTCTGGGAACTGGACTTCACCGGCCTCTCCCGGGTGGACGTGGCCACGCCCGCCTCCGGCGAGTCGGCCCTGGTGCTGCTCACCCCCGCTGACGGTGCCGACGTGTCCCAGCTGGGCGGCCGCATGCACCGGCAGACCAGCCGGCTGCCGGAGGGCACCTCCGTGGCGCTGATCGTGCCGGGCGAGACCCCGAACGACCGGCCAGAGATACACCGCCTGCGCGGCCGGACCTGGACCCAGGAGACAGTGGCCAGTGTCCGCGGGTCCGAACACGCCTTCCGGATCACCGGGGACGGCTTCTGGCAGGTCCACCGTTCGGCTCCCTCCATGCTGGTCGACGCCGTGCTCGCGGCGGCCGACCCGCAGCCCGGACAGGTGATCGCCGACCTGTACGCCGGTGCCGGACTGTTCTCCGCGTTCCTGGCCGACCGGGTCGGGACCGAGGGGCTGGTGCTGTCCGTGGAGGCCGCACCGGGAGCCAGCCGGGACGCCCGGCGCAACCTCCACGGGGTCACCCAGGCGGCCGTGCTCAACGGCATGACCGACCGGGTACTGGGCGGCTGGCTGTCCAAGCCGGACCAGCCGGTCGCCGATTGCGGCCTGGGTGGGCACTCGGTCGACACGGTGGTGCTCGACCCGCCACGGGCGGGCGCAGGCAAGACTGCCGTGGAACGGATCCACCGACTGGACCCGGAGAGGATCGTCTACGTCTCCTGCGATCCCGCGTCCTTCGCCCGCGACCTGGGGCTGTTGTCCCAGGCCGGCTGGACCGCGGCGAAGGTCGACGTCTATGACCTGTACCCGGACACCCACCACATGGAATCCGTGGCCCTGCTCACGAAGTCCTGAGCACGGTGCCGGAGTCAGGAAAGCACGCTGCTCCGTCAAGAACGCCATAAATCAACCCGTCACGCATGACATCTGCGCGGGTGAAGCGCGGGATCCTGCCTTCCCTCGGGATAGGATGGTGAACGAGCCCCCTGTGACGGAGTCGTCAGACTCCGGCCCAGGATCGGCATGTGGCCGCCACCATCGGTCCGGGACCGCCCGCACGCGGTGCCGGAAGGCCCGGTGGAACGGCAATGGCACTCAAGACCGGCCAATCGCCCTGACCCAGGGCGGGAAGAGGAGTCCTCCGTGACTACTGTTGACAGCTTCGGCTCCAAGGGCGTCCTGGACGTCAATGGCGCCGAGTACGAGATTTTCAGGCTCAACAAGGTGGAGGGTGCACAGAAGCTCCCCTATTCCTTGAAGGTCCTGTTGGAGAACCTGCTCCGGACCGAGGACGGCGCGAACGTGACCGCCGAGTCCATCAAGGCACTGGCGTCCTGGGACCCGACCGCACAGCCGGACACCGAGATCCAGTTCACCCCCGCACGCGTCCTCATGCAGGACTTCACCGGCGTGCCCTGCGTCGTGGACCTCGCCACCATGCGTGAGGCCATCAAGGACCTCGGTGGCGACGCCAACCGCGTGAACCCGCTCGCCCCGGCCGAGCTCGTGATCGACCACTCCGTGCAGATCGACTCCTTCGGCAACGACCAGGCCATCGAGCGCAACATGGACATCGAGTACCAGCGCAACGGTGAGCGGTACCAGTTCCTGCGCTGGGGCCAGACTGCCTTCGACGACTTCAAGGTCGTCCCCCCGGGCATGGGCATCGTCCACCAGGTCAACATCGAGAACCTCGCCCGCACCGTCATGACCCGTGAGGTCGACGGCGTCCTGCGCGCCTACCCGGACTCCTGCGTCGGCACCGACTCCCACACCACCATGGTCAACGGCCTCGGTGTGCTGGGCTGGGGCGTCGGCGGCATCGAGGCCGAGGCAGCGATGCTCGGCCAGCCGGTCTCCATGCTCATCCCGCGCGTCGTCGGCTTCAAGCTGACCGGATCCATCCCGGCCGGTGCCACCGCCACCGACGTGGTGCTGACCATCACCGAGATGCTGCGCCACCATGGCGTGGTCGGCAAGTTCGTCGAGTTCTACGGTGAGGGCGTCGGCTCCGTGCCGCTGGCCAACCGCGCGACCATCGGCAACATGTCCCCGGAGTTCGGTTCCACGGCGGCCATGTTCCCGATCGACCAGGTCACCCTGGACTACCTGCGCCTGACCGGCCGCTCCGAGGAGAACATCGCCCTCGTCGAGGCCTACACCAAGGAACAGGGCCTTTGGCACAACGCGGACGATGAGGTGCAGTACTCCGAGTACCTCGAGCTGGACCTGGGCACCGTGGTGCCCTCGATCTCCGGCCCGAAGCGCCCGCAGGATCGCATCCAGCTGACCGACGCCAAGGACCAGTTCCGCAAGGACATCCACAACTACGCCACGGAGGACGAGACCGGCTCCGGCCGTCCGTCCAAGTCGGTGGACGTGGCCATGGAGGACGGCCGTGAGTTCCATCTGGACCACGGTGCGGTCTCGATCGCCTCCATCACCTCCTGCACCAACACCTCCAACCCCTCGGTGATGATGGCCGCCGCGGTGCTGGCCCGCAACGCCGTGGAGAAGGGCCTCACCTCGAAGCCCTGGGTGAAGACCTCCGTGGCCCCCGGCTCACGCGTCGTCACCGAGTACTACGAGAAGTCCGGGTTGGTCCCCTCGCTGAACGCGCTGGGCTTCAACATCGTCGGCTACGGCTGCACCACCTGCATCGGCAACTCCGGTCCGTTGGAGTCCGAGATCGCCCAGGCCATCCAGGACAACGACCTGTCCGTGACCTCGGTGCTCTCGGGCAACCGCAACTTCGAGGGCCGCATCAACCCGGACGTGAAGATGAACTACCTGGCTTCTCCGCCACTGGTGGTCGCCTACGCGCTGGCCGGCACCATGGACTTCGACTTCGAGAATGATCCGCTGGGTCAGGATGCCGAAGGCCAGGACGTGTTCCTGAAGGACATCTGGCCGGACCCGACCGAGGTCCAGGAGATCATCGACCGCTCGATCGACACCGAGATGTTCACCCGGGAGTACGGCACCATCTTTGACGGTGACCACCGTTGGAAGGCGCTGGAGACCCCTGAGGGTGACACCTTCGCGTGGGACGCCGAGTCGACCTACGTCCGCAAGCCCCCGTACTTCGAGGGCATGCAGGCCCAGCCGGAGCCGGTCCAGGACATCGAGGGCGCCCGGGTGCTGCTCAAGCTCGGCGACTCCGTGACCACCGACCACATCTCCCCGGCCGGTTCCTTCAAGTCGGACACCCCGGCCGGAAAGTACCTGCTGGAGAACGGCGTGGAGCGCAAGGACTTCAACTCCTACGGCTCCCGCCGTGGCAACCACGAGGTGATGATCCGCGGCACGTTCGCGAACATCCGCATCAAGAACCAGCTCCTGGACGGCGTGGAGGGCGGCTTCACCCGCGACTTCACCCAGGACGGCGCCCCGCAGGCCTACGTCTACGACGCCGCCCAGAACTACCAGGACGCCGGCACCCCGCTGGTCGTCCTGGCCGGCAAGGAGTACGGTTCCGGCTCGTCCCGCGACTGGGCGGCCAAGGGCACCGCGCTGCTGGGCGTCAAGGCCGTCATCACCCAGTCCTTCGAGCGCATCCACCGCTCGAACCTGATCGGCATGGGCGTGCTGCCGCTGCAGTTCCCCGAGGGCGAGTCCGCGGACACCCTCGGCCTGGACGGCACCGAGACCTTCGCCATCTCCGGCGTGACGGCCCTGAACGAGGGCACCACCCCGAAGACGGTCAAGGTCGCCGCCACCCACGTGAACGGCAAGGTCACCGAGTTCGACGCGGTCGTCCGCATCGACACCCCCGGTGAGGCCGACTACTACCGCAACGGCGGCATCCTGCAGTACGTGCTGCGCCAGATCGCGACCAAGTGATCGTCAGCCGGCTCCCCGCACCGGGGGACCGGCGGTAGAGAGGACCGAAGGGCCGAACCCCCACACGGGGGTCCGGCCCTTCGTCCTCTGGTGGGCCCCGCCGCGCGGTATTCTGGTGGGAGCTGTTGTGATAATCCCTCCCCGGCCGAAAGGACCGCTTGCCCGTGGGCCTTCTCGAAACGATCCATACCCCGCAGGACCTCACCCGCCTCACCGGTGGTCAGCTGCGGCAGTTGGCCGAGGAGATCCGCAGCTTCCTCATCGCCAACGTCTCCCGCACCGGCGGCCACCTCGGCCCCAATCTCGGTGTGGTCGAGCTGACCCTGGCGATCCACCGGGTCTTCGACTCGCCCCGGGACGCCGTCATCTTCGACACCGGGCACCAGTCCTACGTGCACAAGCTCGTCACCGGTCGCCAGGACTTCTCCACGCTGCGTCAGGAGGGCGGGCTCTCCGGCTACGGGGACCGCGGCGAGTCCGTGCATGACGTGGTGGAGTCTTCCCACGCCTCCTCGTCCCTGTCCTGGGCGGACGGGATCTCCCGCGCCTGGGCACTGCGCGGGGACGGGGACCGCTCCGTGGTGGCCGTGATCGGCGATGGTGCCCTGACGGGCGGCATGGCCTGGGAGGCCATCAACAACATCGCCGCGGACCGTAACCGGCGCGTCGTGATCGTGGTCAATGACAACGGACGCTCCTACGCGCCGACCGTCGGCGGGCTCGCCAACCAGCTCTCGGGGCTGCGCAGGGCCTTCCTGGACAAGCTCCGCACCCACCGCAGCTACGAGGACACCCTCGACTTCTGGAAGTCCCGGCTGCAGACCTCCGGGACGGCCGGGCGGTTCGTGTACAAGTCCCTGCATGCCACGAAGAAGGGCATCAAGGACTGGTGGGCTCCCCAGGGCCTGTTCGAGGACCTGGGGATGAAGTACATCGGCCCCATCAACGGACATGACCAGGCAGAGCTCGAGGAGGCGCTGGCGGACGCCAAGAACTACGCCGGCCCCGTGATCGTGCATGCCATGACCGAGAAGGGGCACGGCTACGCCCCGGCGGTGGCCCACCAGGATGACCAGTTCCACGCCATCGGCAGGATCGACCCGGAGACGGGCGAGCCGGTGGCCTCCAGCTCCGGCCCCTCGTGGACGTCCGTGTTCGGCCAGGAGATCTGCGCGATCGCGGACGAGCGCGAGGACATCGTGGCCATCACCGCGGCCATGAAGATCCCCGTCGGTCTGGGGCTCATGGCCGAGAAGCATCCGCAGCGCGTCTACGACGTCGGGATCGCCGAGCAGCATGCTGTCACCTCGGCCGCCGGCATGGCCTTCGGCGGACTGCATCCCGTGGTCGCCGTGTACGCCACCTTCCTCAACCGTGCCTTCGACCAGGTCCTGATGGACGTCGGCCTGCACCGGGCCGGGGTCACGTTCGTCCTGGACCGGGCCGGCGTCACCGGGCCGGACGGGCCCAGCCACCACGGCATGTGGGACCTGGCCCTGCTGCAGTCCGTGCCCACCCTGCGCATCGCCGCACCCCGGGATGCCCAGCGGCTCCGGGAGGAACTGCGGGAGGCCGTCTCCGTGGAGGATGCGCCCACGGTCGTGCGGTTCTCGAAGGGGTCCGTGGGGCCGGAGATCGCCGCGCTGGAACGGCTCGCGGACGGCGTGGACCTGCTGGTCCGCCTCGGAGGCGCCTCCGAGGAGCCAGGGGCGGAACGCGATGTCCTGATCGTCGCCGTCGGGACCATGGCCGAGCTGGGCTTGGACGTGGCCGCCCGGTTGGCCGACCAGGGTATCTCCGCCACCGTCATCGACCCACGGTGGGTGCTTCCCGTGCAGGAATCCGTGATCGAGATGGCCTCCCGCCACCGAATCGTCGTCTGCATCGAGGACGGGGTGAAGGCCGGGGGCGTCGGCTCGCGGATCCGCCAGGAGATGCGCGCCCGCGGCGTGGACACGGCGCTCAACGAGGTCGGACTGCCGGTGGAGTTCCTGGCCCACGCCTCCCGGGACCAGGTGCTTGAGCGCACCGGCCTGACGGCACGGCGCATCGCCCAGGACACGGTGGCCCAGGTTCTCGGCACGAAGGTGCCGTTTGCGCGGCCGCTGACGGGTCAGATGAGTCAGGTCCGGGCGGCCGGGGACACTGGCGGCAAGGATGTCAACACGGGCCAGATCCCGTCAACGGAGGGCAACTCTTGAGCATTGTGCGTACCTACCGGCGGTCCGAGCAGGACGGCCAGCAACGTCTGGACTACCGCGAGGCGTGGTTCGCCCCCGGCAGCGGGGAGGTGGTGGTCCACCACGGCCGGATCGGCAGCACGGGCACGACGTCGGCCGAGCAGGTCGCGGACGACGCCACCGGTGAGGAGCTGCTCGCCGGCTTCGCCGCGCAGTGCGCGGAGGACGGCTTCGCCGTTCTCCCGGAGGAGGAGCTGAAGCACGTCGAGGTGTCCTACCGGCTGAAGGGCGCGGAGCCGACGTCGGTGGAGACCGCCCTGGTGGCCAAGCTGCGCGGTGAGATCACGAATCAGCTGGCCTGGCGCGGGCTGGGTGAGGTCGTGGAAGAACGCTCGGAGTCCGGCCGAGTTGTCTTGGACGTGGCCACGCCGCACCCGCGCAAGGCGGCCGCCGAAATCCCGGCCGCCGCCAAGTTCGCCGGCGTCCAGCCCTCCCGCGTCACCACCTCCCGCTGAATCTGCCCTTGAAGCGGAGCTGCTGCGGCCCCCGGGCCGTGGCCCGCCGACCCCACCACTCGAAGGATTGAATCCCATGGAACACCGCCGTCTCGGGCGCTCCGGCCTGGCCGTCTCCGTCGTCGGGCTGGGGTGCAACAACCTCGGCCGCCCCGGCACCGTGACGGAGGGCCAGGAGGGGACGGACGCGGTCGTGCACGCGGCCCTGGACGCCGGGGTGACGTTGTTCGACGTGGCGGACACCTACGGGGCGAGCCCCGGCTTGAGCGAGGAGCGGCTGGGCCGGGCCCTGGGCGCCCGGCGTGAGGAGATCGTCCTGGCCACCAAGTTCGGCATGGACATGGGTGGCGTCAACGGCAACGACTTCGGGGCCCGCGGCTCGCGCCGGTACATCGTCAAGGCCGTGGAGGCCTCGCTGCGGCGGCTGGGCACGGACTGGATCGACCTGTACCAGTTCCACACCCCGGATGACGCGACGCCGATCGAGGAGACCCTCTCCGCCCTGGACGACCTGGTGCGCTCGGGCAAGGTGCGGTACATCGGTCATTCCAACCGGGCCGGATGGCAGATCGCCGAGGCCGAGTTCGTGGCCCGCGAGCTCGGGACCGAGACGTTCATCTCCGCCCAGAACCACTACAACCTGCTGGACCGCCGGGCCGAGCTCGAGGTCCTGCCCGCGGCGAGGGCCTTCGGGCTCGGGGTGCTGCCGTACTTCCCGCTGGCCAACGGACTGCTCACGGGCAAGTACTCCTCCGGCAGGGCGCCCGAGGGCTCGAGGCTGACGCACAGCCGCCAGCAACTGGTCGCGGACGCGGACCTGGACCAGCTCGCGCGGTACGGTGACTTCGCCCGGGAACGGGGCCTCTCCGAGGTGGACCTGGCCTTCTCCTGGCTGGCCGCCCAGGAGCCGGTCACCTCCGTGATCGCCGGGGCCACCCGGCCGGAGCAGGTCCGCCAGAACGCCGAGGCCATCCGCTGGGTGCCCACAGCCGCCGAGCGCGCCGAGCTGGATGAGATCTTCCCGGCCGCCGCGAAGATCGCCCTGTTCTAGTGTTATCCGGTCTCCTGAGAACTGGTCTCATAGGCGCCGCCGGGTCGACGCTCGGCCTCAACGCCGTGGAGATCCTGCTCTGGATCGTGGTCATCGCCGTGGTAGGGATGCTGGTGTGGTCCCTGGTCTCCCTGTCCCACTCTCCCCTGGACCCGGGGCGGCGCATCCCGTGGGCCTTCTTGATGTTCCTGCTGCCCGTGCTGGGACCGGCGGTGTGGCTGTGGTGGCGGTTCTACTACTACCCGCGGCGCAAGGCCGAGCAGCCATCCTGGGACCCCAACAGCCGCGAGGTCATCGTCAACCCACCGCGGCGTCCGAACGCGGGGAACTAGCCCGACTGGGCCACCTACAGCGTCACGAGGACCTGGTCACCGTCCACGGTGGCCGTGTATGCGGTCAGCGGCTTCTGTGCCGGTCCGCCGTAGGGGGCTCCGGTGGCCACGTCGAAGTGCGAACCGTGGCACGGGCAGGCGAACACCTCCTCGCCGTTCTCCGTGGCGGGGGCCACGGTGCAGCCCTGGTGCGTGCAGACGGCCGAGAAGGCATGCACCTCGTCCTCCGCCGGCCTGCTGATCAACAGGGTCCGGCCCTCGACCATGACGCTGGTCATCCCGCCGACGGGCAGGTCCGCCAGGTCGATGGCCGGGGTCGGGGAACCGCCCACGTGGTGAGAGGGAGCGTTGTCCTCGGCGCGGATCTCGTCCGTGCACGCCGTCAGTCCGACGGTGCCGACCATCCCCACCGCGCCGAGCAGCGCGCCGCGTTCCAGGAAGGACCTGCGGGAGGGGCCGCAGCCGCCGCAGGGGGCGCCGGCGTCGTGCTGGTCCTGCGGTCCGGTGGATCCGGTGGAGGAGTGGGGAGCGGAAGTCATCCCTCCATTATCCGTCGGCAGCGGCCGGACGGCGAGCAGCCCGGCGTCGGTGTCGTCCGCTTGTGTGCTGGCACTGAGAAGTGCTCGTCAGGCGTGGAACCGCCGTCCGTTGACCCGCTCCGAGGCCCCCACCTGGTCGAGGTACGGGGTGATGCCGCCCAGGTGCATGGGCCAGCCGGCGCCGAGGATCATGCACAGGTCGATATCCTCGGCATCCGCCACGACCCCCTCGTCCAGCATGAGGCCGATCTCCTGGGCCAGCGCGTCCTGGACGCGGGCCAGCAGCTCCTCCGCGGTCTCGGGGGAGTCGCCGAACTCCAGGACCGCCCGGGTCTCGGCGGGGATGACCTCCTGGCCGTGATCCTGGTCTTCCCCCTGACGCGCCCATAGGGACGGGATGCCGGCATCGATGAGCGACTGCAGGTTCTTCGACACCGGGAACCGCTCGTCCCCGAAGGCGGAGTTGAGGGACTCAGTGACATGCTGGGCCACCGGGATGCCCACCATGGAGAGCAGGGTGAACGGCGTCATCGGCAGGGCCATCGGATCCAGGGCGTGGTCCGCCACAGTGGCCTCCGTGCCCTGGTCGAAGGAGTGCTGGACCTCGCCCATCATCCGCAGCAGGATGCGGTTGACCACGAAGGCGGCGGCATCCTGCACCAGCACGGCGGTCTTGCCCAGACCCCGGGCGGTGGCGAAGGCGGTGGCCAGTACCGGGTCAGTGGTGGCTGGCCCGCGGACGATCTCCACCAGGGGCATCACGGCCACGGGGTTGAAGAAGTGGAAGCCGACCAGCCGCTCGGGATGCTCCAGTCCGGAGGCCATCTCGGTCACGGACAGGGAGGAGGTGTTGGTGGCCAGGATGCATTCAGGGGTGACGACGGCCTCGACCTCGGCCAGCACCGCCTTCTTGACGCCCATCTCCTCGAAGACGGCCTCGATCACCAGGTCGGCATCGGCGTAGACGTCCTTGGCAACGGAGCCGGTCACCAGGGACTTCAGCGCCTCCCCGTGGCCGGCGGGCAGCCTGCCCTTGGCCACCAGCGCGTCCACCTGCCCGTGCACGTGGCCGAGTCCGCGGTCCACGCGAGCCTGGTCGACATCCGTCATGACCACCGGGACCTGCAGCCTCTGCGCGAAGACCAGCGCCAGTTGGCCGGCCATGAGACCGGCCCCCACCACCCCGACCTTCCGGACCGGACGGGCCAGTTCGGGGGAGGGGGCGCCAGCCGGCTTCTTGGAGCGCTTCTGGACCACGTCCAGGAAGGCGTAGACGGTGTGGGCGAACTCGGGGGTCAGCATCAGCTCACCCAGCGCGTCGGCCTCGGCGGCGGCCGATTCGTCCCGGGTCCAGTGACGGCCGGCGGCGAAGAGCTCCACGACCTTCGCCGGTGCCGGCACGTATCCGCCGGTCTTGGCGGCCACGATCGCCTGGCCCTCGGCGATGGCCTCGTCCCAGGCCCGGTCGGAGTGGTCGCGGTCCCGCTGCTGCTCCAACGCGGCCACGGTGGCGGCATCCCCGGTCAGGATCCGGGCCGCCCAGGCCGTCGAGGCCTCGATGAACACGGCCGTGTCGGCAGGATCGGTGGCGGGATCGAAGATCACGTCCGCCAGGCCGATGCGGTGGGCGGTGCGGCCGTCAATGTTGCGGTTGTTCGCCAGCGGGTTCTTGATCATCACCGTCAGGGCGTCCTTCGGGCCGGTGAGCCGCGGGGTCTTCCACACGCCGCCCCAGCCGGGTACCAGGCCGATGAAGGCCTCCGGCAGGCCCAGGCCCTTTGCGGCGGAGGAGACGGTCCGGTAATTGGCCGCCAGAGCGATCTCCAGACCGCCACCGAGCGCCACGCCGTTGATGAACGCGAAGGAGGGCACCGGGAAGTCTGACAGGCCGTTGTAGACCTCGTGCCCGAGCCGGCCCAGCAGGACGCCGTCCTGCGGGTCGGTGAGCCGGTTGATGGCCCCCAGGTCAGCACCGGCGACCAGGAAGCCGGCCTTGCCCGTGACGGCGACGGCGGCGATCTCGCCGCGGTGTGCGCGTTCGGCCTGGGCCTCGAGCACCTGGCCGATCCCGATCAGGGAATTCGGGCCCAGGGTCGTGGGGCGCCGGGGGCCGGCGTCATTGTCCAGGACCAGGAGCGCCAGGGTCCCGGCGCCGTCGGGGAGGGCGACATCCGTCACCGTGGCCCGCGTGAGGATTTCGTCCGGGAATCGTGCGGCGAGGCCGCGGTACGGCGCGAACCGGTCTCCGTTCGCGTCGGTGGTGGACGTCGGGACGACTGGCTCGGACATGCTGCTCCTGAGTGGGAGGGACGGGCGTTGACGCCATCGTATCGGAACTCATGACCAGCGAATAGGGGACTGAGTTTCAGGCTGGGTCGGGATCCAGCAGTGCCACCGTCACGATCGGTGCCACGGCAGTCACCTGCCACGGACGGGCGCCGAGTCCGGCCAGGGCGGCCGAGACCGAGTCCAGGTCGATCGTCTCCGGAGGCGTCCAGCACAGCCGCCGCAGGGTATCCGGCGTCAGCAGATTCTCCGTGGGCAGCTGCAGCTCGTCGGCTCGGTTGCCGACCCAGGCCTTCGCGGTCTTCAGCCGGCGGTCGGCCAAGGGGTTGCGATCCCGCCAGGCGCGCGGTGGGGGCGGGCCGTCATTCGGCAGGTGCAGCGGGGGCAGCCCGGCCCTGCTCTGCGCGGCGGCCTGCCCGGCCTGGATGGCCCGGATCCAGCGGGGGCCCTCCTTGGCGGCGGCACGGCCGTGGAAGCCCTGCGTCTTCAGCAGGGCGGGCACGGTGGTCGGCTGGCTGGCGGCGGCAGCCACGATCGCCGCGTCCGGGATCAGGCGTCCGGGTGCCACATCCCGGTTCTGGGCCAGGGCCTCCCGGGTCTCCCAGAGCTCCCGCACCACGGCGAGCTGTTCCGGTTTGCGCAATCGGTGCATGCCCGAGGTACGGCGCCAGGGATCCTTGCGCGGGCCGGGCAGCGGAGCCTTGCGGATCGCCTCGAACTCCTGGTTCGCCCAGTCCAGCTTGCCGGCCTCGGTCAGCATCATGATCATCGCGGCGCGCAGCTCGACCAGCAGCTCCACGTCCAGGGCGGCGTACCGCATCCAGTCCTCCGGCAGCGGCCGCTTGGACCAGTCCGCGGCAGAGTGCTCCTTGGCCAGGGTGACACCGAGGAGCTGTTCCAGGACGGAGGCGAGCCCCACGCGGGGGAGTCCGAGCAGACGCCCGGCCAGCTCGGTGTCGAACAACCGATCCGGCCACATTCCCAGCTCGGAGAGGCAGGGCAGGTCCTGGCTGGCCGCGTGCAGGATCCACTCGACCCCGCTCAGGGAGTCCTGGATGATGTTCAGGTCTTCGAAGGCCTCGGGGTCGATGAGCCAGATCCCGGCACCCTCGCGCTTGATCTGGACCAGGAAGGCCCGCTGGCCGTAGCGGAAGCCGGAGGCCCGCTCGGCGTCCACGGCCACGGGACCGGTACCGGCCTTCAGGAGCCGAGCACACCGCTCCAGTTCCTGCCGGGAGTTCGTGACGAAGGGGATGCCGCCGGCCGGCTCAGTGAGGAGCCGGGGCGGTTCGGGGGCGGTGGCCTCCGTCAGGTCCTCTTCCGGGGTGGCGCTGGTGTCCGCAGTGATGTCAGTTCCTCCTGATGCGCGGCAAGGGTGTGACACCGTCCGGGACCGGCGGCAGCCCGGCGAAGGCACAGACCATGTCCGCCCAGGCCTCCAGATGATCGGTGCTGTCCGGGCCCTCGGGTGTCCAGGAGGCCCGCAATTCGATGTCGATGGTGTCCGGGCGGGTGGCCAGGCCGCCGAAACTCTCGGACAGCACCCGGGTGGCGGTCCCTCCCGCCTCCGTGTACCTGGCCCGGTGGGTCTCGAGGGCCTCCACCAGCCAGGTCCAGGCCACGGCGCCGACCATGGGGTCGTTGCCGAGATCTGACTCCAGGGAGGCCCGGATGTAGGTCACCACCCGGAACGTGCCCTTCCATACCGGGGAACCGGCGGGATCGTGCAACAGGACGAACCGGCCGGTGGCCAGTTCGGGCCGGCCCTCCGCTGCCGGATCGTGGACCTCAGCCGCCAGGGCCACGGCGAAGGGGGCGAGGCGACCCGGGGCGGGAATCTCATCCAGGGTGATCTCCTGCCGGTGCCGCGCACGGCGCAACCCGGACAACGCCTCACGGAACTCTCCGGGAAGGCGTCGCATCTCTGCGGGGCGGTGGCCAAGGGCAGTCACGCAACCAAGGTTAAAGCCGCTTCCGCTGGATCCTGAGGCGGCGCGCCGTGGCCCGCTACACGCGCCCCGCCGAGAGGGACGCGGACAGGGCGGACACGAACCCGTCGACGTCCTGCTCGGTGGTGTCCCAGGACGTCATCCAGCGCACCTCGTTCCGCGGGAGATCCCAGTCGTAGAAGGGATAGGCGGCCCGCACGTCAGCCGCGACCGTGGGATCCAGGACGGCCAGGACCTGGTTCGCCTGGGGCGTCTGGGTGAGGGTGACGCCGTCCAGTGCGCCGGCCCCGGCAGCGAGCCGGGCGGCCATGGTGTTCGCATGCCGGGCCGAGCGCAGCCACAGCTCGTCGGTGAGCAGCGCGACCAGCTGGGCGGAGACGAAGCGCATCTTGGAGGCGAGCTGCATGGAGGCCTTGCGCAGGTAGCCCACCGCCTGCCCCGCGCCCTCGTCGCGCCGCCCCCCGGGACCGGACAGGACGGCGTCGGGATTCAGGACCACCACCATCTCGGCACCCAGGGCGCCGTTCTTGGTGCCGCCGAAGGAGACCACGTCCACCCCGGCGTCCACAGTGAAGGACCGCAGGGAGGACCCCAGGGCGGCCGCGGCGTTCGCCAGCCGCGCGCCGTCCATGTAGACAGGCATTCCCAGCGCGTGGGCGTGGTCCGTGACGGCACGGACCTCCTCAGGCGTGTAGACCGTACCCAGCTCCGTGACCTGGGCGATCTCGACGACGGCCGGCTGGGCCCGGTGCACGAAGCCGACCCCGTGGGCCTGGAGGTCGATCAGCTCGGGGGACAGCTTCCCGTCCCCCGTGGGAACCGTGTAGAGCTTCGTGTGGGCGATGCGCTCGGGAGCACCGCCCTCGTCCTGGTGGATGTGGGCCGACTCGGCGCAGATCACGGCTCCCCACGGCGGGAGGAGCGCCTGCAGCGCCAGAACGTTGGCGCCCGTGCCGTTGAACACCGGGAAGGCCTCTGCCTTCTCGCCGAACTCGGCGCGGACCAGGCCCTGGAGCCGCGCGGTCCAGGAATCGTCCCCGTACGCCGGCTCATGATCCACATTGGCCTGACCGAGGGCCGCCAGGACCTCAGGGTGGACGCCCGCGTAGTTGTCCGAGGCGAACCCCCTCACGCGTCGGCCTTCGGCTGGAGCGTCAGGGAGACGGAGTTCATGCAGTAGCGCAGGTCCGTGGGGGTGTCGAAGCCCTCACCCTGGAAGACGTGGCCCATGTGGGAGCCACAGTTGGCGCAGCGGACCTCGATGCGTTCCATGCCCAGGGCGGTGTCCCGGATGTATTCGACGCGGTCCTCGGCCAGAGGGGCGAAGAAGGAGGGCCAACCGCAATTCGCGTCGAACTTCGTGTCCGAGCGGAACAGTTCGGTACCGCAGGCACGGCACGCGTAGACACCCTCGGTCTGGGCGTCCCAGTACTCACCCGTGAAGGGCCGTTCGGTGCCGGCCTGGCGGAGGACCTGGAATTCCTCGGGGCTGAGCCGCTCACGCCATTCGGCGTCCGAACGGTTCCGGGCGGTTGGATCCGGGCTACTCGGGGCGTTCTGTGCCTGACTCGGCTGATCCGGCTGGTCGGCGGGGGAGGAGGAAAGAGGGGTATCGCTCATGACAGCCATAACACCACGAACCGCCCCGTTGTTTCCGCCGCACCTCAGCGGCGGTCCTCCTGGCAGTCCGCTCGGCAGCCCGTCGGGTGCCCGGCTGGCAATGCTGGGCCGGACGTGGACAGAATGGGGCATGACCTCCCGCCCTTCCCGCTCCTCCCGCCCGGCGAGCCGCCGCTCCAAGATCCAGAAGTCCCTCGGACAGGCCGAGCCGGTGATGCGGTGGTCCTCCCTGGCTGCTGTGGGCGGAGTGGTGGCCGGCTCGGTGGCGGCCGGGACCGTGTCCGGGCTGGCCGGCCTCTTCGCCCGTACCGTGGTCACCCCCGTCAAGACCCCGGCCGAGGACCTCGAGGTCCTCGCGGTGGTCCAAGGGGCGTCTGGCCTGGAGATCATCCTGCCCGTGACCGCGGAGACCACCGTCCCCGGGACCTACTCCCTGGTGTTCGACGGCGGCGCGGGGATCGCCCGCATCGGTGCGGTGACCTCGTTCGACCCCCGCGACGGGACAGTCCAGCGGGAGGTCGAGGAGGTCTACAGCGGTGATCTGCACCGTGCCGTCCGCGGCCGGTGGACCGGATTCGTCTACCCCGAGCCGCGCACCCTGGGCTACGAGACCGAGGACGTGCGGATCCCGGTTGAGAACGGCACCGCCCCTGCCTGGCTCGTCCGCCCGGAACCATCCCCGGCCGTCGACGACGCTGCACCTCGGCTCGCCGGCGAAGGGGTGTGGGCCATCATGGTCCACGGCCGCGGCTCCAAGCGCGCCGAAGGCATCAGGGCCATCGGCACCGCCCGGGCCCTGGGGATGACCTCACTGCTGATCTCCTACCGCAACGACGGGGAGGCCCCGGCTGCCGGGGACGGGCGCTACGGCCTGGGCAGTACCGAGTGGAAGGACGTCGAGGCCGCCGTCGCCTATGCGCTCGAGCAGGGGGCCCGCGAGGTGGTCCTGTTCGGCTGGTCCATGGGCGGGGCCGTGTGCCTGCAGATGGCGGACCGCTCCGAGCTGTCCTCCATGGTTGCCGCCATGGTCCTGGATGGGCCCGTCATCAACTGGATCGACGTGCTGGCGCACCAGGCCCGGCTGAACCGGCTGCCGGACGCCGTGGGGCGGCTGGGGCAGTGGCTCATGAGCAACAAGGCCGGACGGTGGGCCACCGGCCTCGCCGCGCCCGTGGACCTCAAGGCGATGGACTGGCTCTCCCGCGCGGACCACCTGCGGGTGCCGACCCTCATCCTCCACTCGGAGGATGACGACTTCGTCCCGGTGGGCCCGTCCATGGAACTCGCCGCCAAGGTCCCCCAGCTGGTCACCTTCGTCCGGTTCCACCTGGCGCGCCATACCCGTGAGTGGAATGTGGACCCGGAGAAGTGGGACCACGCGTGCCGCCTGTGGCTGCACGCCGTGCTGACCTCACCCCGGCCCGGGCTGGCCCAGCTCACGGCCTCCTCCACCTGAGCTGAGCCGCGCAGGCGACGGCACCGGAGCTCAGCCGAGCAGCCCCCGGCGCCGCAACAGGTGCTCCGGGTCCGCATCGCTGCCGCGGAACCGGCGGTAGGACTCCATCGGGTCGCGAGTATTGCCGCGGGCGAGCAACTCGGAACGGAAGCGCTCGCCGTTCTCCCGGCTCAGCCCGCCGTGGGCACGGAACCACTCCACGGTGTCCGCGTCCAGGACCTCGGACCAGAGGTAGGAGTAGTACCCGGCCGCGTACCCGCCGCCGAAGATGTGCTTGAAGTAGCTCGAGCGGTACCGGGGAGCCACGAGGTCCGGATCCAGGCCGGCCGCCCGCAACTGATCGGCCTCGAAGGCGAGCGGATCCTCCACCGTGGCGCCCGGTGCCAGGGAGTGCCACGCGAGGTCCAGCATGGTCGCCCCCAGGTACTCCGTGGTGCGGAAGCCCTCGCCCCACAGCGAGGAGGCCTCGATGGCCGCCAGCACCCCGGGCTCTATCCCCTCCCCGGTCTCCACGTGGCGCGCGTAGGCGGAGACGATCTCCGGCCAGTACATCCACATCTCGTTGACCTGCGAGGGGAACTCCACGAAGTCGCGGGGGACGGCGGTCCCGGCCAGCGTGGCGTACCGGCCGGAGGACAGCAGACCATGCAGGGCGTGGCCGAACTCGTGGAACAGGGTGTTCACCTGGTCCACCGTCAGCAACGCCGGTTCACCGGCTCCCGGCCTCGGGATGTTCAGGTTGTTGCTCACCACCGGGCGCTCGCCGAAGAACGTGGACGCCTCCCGGAACGAGTTCATCCAGGCTCCACCGGACTTCGTGGGACGGGTGAAGAAATCCCCGACGAACAAGCCGAGCTCGTTGCCGTCGGACTCCCGCACCTCCCAGACACGGACATCCGGCTGGTACCCGTGCAGGTCGGGGCGCTCGCGGAAGGTGATGCCGTACAGGGCCGTCGCGGCGGCGAACACCCCCTCGGTGAGAACCCGGTCCAGCTCGAAGTAGGAGCGCAGCGCGGAAGTGTCCACGCGGTACCTCTCCCGCTCGATACGGGCCGCGTAGAACGGCCAGTCCCAGGCTTCCACCGGGTGGCCGGCCGCGGCCTCGATCTCGGCCCTCTCCCGGCGGGCGTTCGCGGTGGCGGCCGGGATGATCCGGGCCAGCAGGTCGCGGACGGCGTCCAGGCTCGGGGCGGTCCGGTCCTGCAGCGCGTAGTCGGCCCAGCTGGAGAAGCCCAGCAGGCCGGCCTTCTCGGCGCGCAGGCCGGCCTGCTCCACGGCCAGGTCCAGGGCGAAGTTCTCCCCCGGGGTGGTGCCGCGCTGCCACGCGGCCTCGTGGACGCGCCGCCGCGACTCCGGGTTCTCGAGGGTCTCCAGCCAGGGCTGGGAGGTGAACATGGACAGCGTCAGGAGGTAGCCGGCGTCGTGCCCGGCGTTCCGGGCCGCGGCCGCGGCCGCGGCGAGGTCCTGCTCGGAGAGCCCGGCCACGTCCCCGGCGGAGCCGAACCAGACGGCCGAGGCTGTGTTCTCCGCGACCATGCGGCGCCCGTACTGGGAGGACAGCACGGCGAGCCGCTCGTTGATGGCCGCCAGCCGCACCTTCGCCTCATGGTCGAGGTCCGCGCCGAGCAGCCGGAAGGTCTTGAGGCTCTCCTCGGCCAGCCGCCGGTCCTCGGACTCCGGCCCGCCGATGCCATCCAGGTCCACCCTCGCCAGTCGGCTGTAGAGGGCCGCGTCGAGGTGGATCGCGTCCCAGTGGGCGGACAGCTCCGGGCTGATCTCCTCGTCGATCTCCTGCCGTGCCTCGGTGCCGTCGGCGGCCACGAGGTTGGAGAAGACCTGGTGCACCCGGCGCAGCAGCTGCCCCGAACGCTCGAAGGCGAGGAACGTGTTCTCGAACGTCGGCTCGGCGGGATCCGCGGTGATCGCCTCGAGTTCGGCGCGGTGTTCGGCCATGCCGGCACGGTAGGCGGGCAGGAAGTGCCCGTCGTCGAGGGCGGCGAAGTCGGGGAGCCCATAGGGCAGCGGGGACGGCGCCAGGAGGGGATTGGTGCTCGTGGCGGAGGAGGTGTCGGTCGTCATAGTCAGCAACTGTTTCACATCTCGCGTCCCCTGGACAGGGGCCGACGGGTCGGACGGACCGCACCGTGTCCCGCACGGAAGGGGCACCGGCGGCTCCTCCCGTAGAATCGAAGCCAGACTTCTGCCCGCAGCGGCAGGGGCCCGGCACCGCGGCGTCCGGGCCAGGACGAACCCGATCATCACCAACAGCCGATGCGGGCCGTGCTCCGGCATGGCCGGCTCGGAGAGGAGAGCACGTGGCAGGGCATTCCAAGTGGGCGACCACCAAGCACAAGAAGGCCATCATCGACTCGCGGCGCGCGAAGGCCTTCGCCAAGTACGTCAAGGGCATCGAGGTGGCGGCGCGTGCCGGCGGGCCGGACCTCGTCGGAAACCCCGCCCTCGAGCTGGCGGTCACCAAGGCCAAGAAGCAGTCAGTGCCGAATGACAACATCGAGCGCGCCATCAAGCGCGGTGCCGGCCTGACCGGTGAGGTCGTCGAGTACACGGAGATCATCTACGAGGTCCGCGGGCCCCAGGGATCCGCCCTCATGGTCGAATGCCTGACGGACAACAAGAACCGTGCTGCCGCGGACGTCCGCACCGCGGTGACCCGCAACGGCGGCACCATGGCCGACTCGGGGTCCGTGGCCTTCCTGTTCAACCGCACCGGCCTGGTCCGGTTGCCGGCCGAGGGACACACCGAGGACGACATCCTGATGGCCGTGCTGGACGCCGGCGCCGAGGAGGTCATGCAGTCCGGGGACTCCTTCGAGATCCTGTGCGACCCCTCCGACCTGCGTGCCGTGGCCACCGCCCTGGAGGAGGCCGGGATCGAGTACGACACGGACGAGATGGAGTTCGTGGCCACCATGAAGGTGGACCTGGACGCCAAGGGCGCCAAGACGTACTTCAACCTGGAGGACGCCCTGGAGGACCTGGACGACGTGCAGAGCGTCTACTCCAACGTGGACATCTCGCCGGAGGTCCTTGCCCAGCTGGACGAGGATTGATCCGCCCTTGACCCTCAGCCCCGGGGCCACGGGACGCCGGGCACCGCGTCCGCTGCGGGTGCTCGGTGTCGATCCCGGCCTGACCCGCTGCGGCATCGCGGTGGTGGACGTGGCGCCCAACCGCACCGCCACCCTGGTGGCCGTGACGGTCGTCGGCTCCCCGGCCGAACAATCGCTCGACCTGCGGCTGCTCGCCATCGACGAGGCCATCAACGAGTGGCTCGACCGCCACAGCCCGGACCACGTGGCCGTGGAGCGCATGTTCGCGCAGAACAACACGCCGACCGTGATGGGCACCGCCCAGGCCTCCGGCGTGGTCATCGCCGCGGCCGCCCGGCGGGGCATCCCGGTGGCGCTCCACACCCCCTCCGAGGTGAAGGCCGCGGTCACCGGCAGCGGCACCGCGGACAAGGACCAGGTCACCGCCATGGTCACCAGGATCCTGCGCCTCGACGCCCCGCCCAAGCCCGCCGATGCCGCCGATGCCCTCGCCCTGGCCATCACCCATGCCTGGCGCGGCGGGCTGATGGGCAGCGGACTGGAGACGGGCAACCTCACCAGCCCCCAGCGTGCCTCGCGGTTCCCGACGCCGGCCGGCGGCTCCGGCGGACGCCGCACCGGGGGATCGACGCCGGCCCAGCAGGCCTGGCTCGCCGCCGAGCAGCGAAGCCGGGGCTCGAAGGGCTGGAACGGCGGTTCCCGGATCTGAACCCCGTGATGGGTTAGGGTCTTCGTAGATACGTTCGAACCGGGCCGCTGTCCGGCACCTGACCCGCTGTCGTCCGGCTGTTGTCCAAATTGCTATTCCGAGAAGAGCGAGTTGAGCATGATTTCGTCCCTGACCGGCACCGTGGAATCCGTGGGGTTGAACCACGCTGTCCTCACCGTGTCCGGCTTCGGCATGCGGTTCTCCGCCACCCCGCAGACGCTGGCCGGGCTCCACCTGGGCGAGGCTGGACGGGTCCTGACCTCCATGGTGGTGCGCGAGGACTCCATGACCCTGTTCGGCTTCGCCACGGAGGACGAGAGGGAGGTCTTCGAGGTGCTGCTCGGGGTCTCCGGCGTCGGCCCCCGGCTGGCCCTGGCCGTGCTGGCGGTCCACGCTCCGGAGGCGGTCCGGGTGGCGGCGTCCACGGGGGACGACAAGGCCTTCACCAAGGTCCCAGGGATCGGACCCAAGGGCGCGCGGCGCATCGTCCTGGAACTGACGGACAAGCTCGTGCCCACGGGGGCGACCGGCCCCGGGACCGAGGACCAGCCGGCCCTGGCCGGCTCCATGCCATGGATGGACCGCGTCCTGGAGGCACTGACCGGCCTGGGCTGGACGGAGAAGGACGCCGAGAAGGCCGTCCGGGACACCATCCGGCATGAGCCCGAACTCGAGGAGTCCGGCACGGTCGCCAGCGTGCTCAAGTCCACGCTGCGCCATCTCGGCCAGGGACAGTCCGCCAGGTCGGGCCGGTAGGCGGTAGCGCATGACGGAACAGCCAGACGGCCGGCTCGTGGCCGGGGCAGCTGAGGGTGAGGAGCGGGAGCTCGAGACCGCCCTGCGTCCCAAGAACCTCGACGACTTCGTGGGCCAGCAGCGGGTCCGCCGGCAGCTATCGCTCGTCCTGGAGGCGGCCCGGTTGCGCGGCCGCACCGCCGACCACGTGCTGATGTCCGGACCGCCCGGACTGGGCAAGACCACCCTGGCCATGATCATCGCGGCGGAGATGAATGCGCCCCTGCGGATCTCCTCCGGACCGGCGATCCAGCACGCCGGCGACCTGGCCGCCATCCTGTCCTCCCTGACGGAGGGGGAGGTGCTCTTCCTGGACGAGATCCACCGGATGTCCCGCCCGGCCGAGGAGATGCTGTACATGGCCATGGAGGACTTCCGGGTGGACATCGTGGTCGGCAAGGGGGCCGGCGCCACCTCCATCCCCCTGGAGATTCCGCCGTTCACGCTGGTGGGGGCCACCACCCGTGCCGGGCTGCTGCCCGGGCCGCTCCGCGATCGCTTCGGCTTCACCGGCCACCTCGAGTTCTACAGCACCGAGGAACTGGAACTGGTGCTGCGCCGTTCCGCCCTGTTGCTGGACATGAAGGTCAACTCCGCGGGGTTCACCCAGATCGCCAGCCGGTCCCGGGGAACGCCGCGCATCGCCAACCGGCTGCTGCGCCGGGTGCGCGACTGGGCCCTGGTCGGCGGACTGGACCAGGTGGACTCGCGCGCCGCCTCCGCCGCCTTGGAGATGTACGAAGTGGATGAGAAGGGACTGGACCGTCTCGATCGCTCTGTGCTCGAGGCCCTATGCCGCAAGTTCGCCGGGGGACCGGTGGGCCTGTCCACGCTGGCCATCGCCGTGGGGGAGGAGACCGAGACGGTGGAGACCGTGGCGGAGCCCTTCCTGGTGCGCGAGGGGCTGCTGGGGCGGACCCCGCGGGGCCGGATCGCCATGCCCGCCGCCTGGGAGCATCTGGGCCTGGCCCCGCCCCCCGATTCCCCGGGTGCGGCGTTCTGGTCGGTTCCGGCGGCACGTGATGCCGGTGCGGACTCCAGCCGGCCAGACGGTGCTGACGAGGCCGACACGCTGTTCGATCCCTGAAGTCGGATTGATCCCTGAACTCGGTCCTGATTTCTGTCCCCGGGTTCGGGGCGTTTCTGGGAAATCGGTGAACAATGTGCCCCGGGAGGGCGCGGCTGAATGGACGGTGCGAACCTACCCGTAGACTAATCGGGTTGTCCTGTGCCCCGACTCTGGAATGTGGTGTCCCCGAAGTGACCCAGCTGATCGCCTCCCCAACTGTCCCGCTTGTCGCCGAAGGCGCCAATCCGGAAGGCGGTGGCGGCCTCCCGTTCGACCCCTTCCTGCTGATCATGCTCGCGATCTTCGCGTTGCTGATCTTCAGCATGTTCCGCCGCAGCAAGAAGGCTCAGCAGCAGCAGCAGCAGCTCCACCAGTCGCTCGCCCCGGGCGTGGAGGTCATGACGACCATGGGCCTGTTCGGCACCATCCTGTCCGTGGACAAGGAAGAGAACAAGGCCGTCATCGAGATCTCCCCGGGTAACACGGCCACCGTGCACCTGCAGGCCATCGGCAAGGCCGTGGACCCCGCCGCCGGTGCCGCCGTGGTGGGTGAGCCGGAGACCACCGTCCCGGATTCCCCGGCCGGCCTGGAAGAGGCCAATGGCGGCACCGACCGCAACGAGACCGATGGCAACGGCCCGGATGATCAGCGTCCCGGCACGGACCGCCCCTCTGCCTGACACCGTCGGACCGAGCAGACGCCCGCCCTCGTCCCGTGAACCGAAAGCCGTAGCCCTCCATGTCAGATAAGACCCCCCGGGGACGCGCCAAGCGCACCCTCTGGTGGCTCGCCGGCCTGATAGTCGCCCTGGCGGCGATCCTCGGTGTCGGCGTGGCCACCGGCCAGGCCCAGTTGGCCCCCAAGCTCGCCCTCGACCTGGAAGGCGGCACTCAGATGGTGCTCGCCCCGGAAGTCACCGGTGGCCAGGAGGTGTCCGGGGAGCAGCTCGACCAGGCGGTGGAGATCATCCGCCAGCGTGTGGACGGCTCCGGTGTCTCCGAGGCGGAGATCACCACCCAGAGCGGTCGCAATGTGGTGGTGTCCCTGCCCGGCGTCCCGGACCAGGAGACCCGTGAGCTGATCCAGGCCTCCGCCAACATGGAGTTCCGTCCGGTCATCACCATGGGTTCCTTCACCGCGACGCCGGAGGACCAGCGGACCCCGGTGGAGGAGTTCCCGGAGCCCACGGCCGAGCCCGAGAACGGCTCGGACCCGAACTGGATCACCCCGGAACTGGCCGCCGAGTTCGAGACCTATGACTGTCCCGCCGTGCTCGAGGACCCGAACCGGGAGCCCCTGCCCACGGACGAGGCTGCGATTGTCTGCGATCCGAATCAGGGCGTGAAGTACATCGTCGGACCGGTGGAGGTCCCGGGCACCGACATCGCCGACGCCGACTACGGCCTGGTCAATACGGCCACCGGCGTGTCCACCAACCAGTGGGCCGTGAACCTGACCTTCAACAACGCCGGCGCGGATGCCTTCCGCGAGGTCACCCAGCGCCTGACCCCCTTCCAGGAGGGCGATCCGCGCAAGCAGTTCGCCATCGTCCTGGACGGCATGGTCGTCTCCGCGCCACAGTCCCAGGCCGTCATCACCGACGGCCGGGCCCAGATCTCCGGTAACTTCACCGAGGAGTCCGCCGCGGCCCTGGCGGAGCAGCTGAAGTACGGCGCGCTGCCGATCAGCTTCACCATCGAGTCTGAACAGCAGATCTCGGCCACCCTCGGTGCCGACCAGCTGCGCCTCGGCCTCATCGCCGGGCTCATCGGCCTGGCACTAGTGGCGGTGTACTCCTTCTTCCAGTACCGCCTGCTGGGGCTGGTCACCATGGCCTCCCTCGTGGTGGCGGGGGTGTTGACCTATCTGGCGATCGTCCTCTTGGGCTGGTCGGACAACTATCGGTTGTCCCTGGCCGGCATAGCTGGTCTGATCGTGGCGATCGGCCTGACGGCGGACTCGTTCATCGTCTACTTCGAACGCATCAAGGACGAGTTGCGGAACGGACGCAGCCTGGCGGAGGCCGTGGAATACGGCTGGCTCCGGGCCAAGCGCACCGTGGTCGCATCCAAGGCCGTCAACCTCCTGGCCGCCGTCGTGCTGTACTTCGTGGCCGTGGGCAACGTGCGCGGGTTTGCCTTCACACTCGGCCTGACTGCCATCGCGGACCTCGTGGTGGTCTTCATGTTCACCCACCCGGTGCTGCAGATGCTGGCGAACACCAGGTTCTTCGGGGGCGGGCACAAGTTCTCCGGACTCGACCCGTCGCTGCTCGGCCGCGAACCCCTGTATCAGGGTGCCGGGAAGGTCCGCGAGTTCAGGCCGGTCCCGGCCGCGACCGGTAAGGCGCCGAAGCGGAGTCAGAAGTCCTCCAAGGAGGCGGCCAAGCGGCAGACGATCGCCGAACGCCGGCGGGCCGAGCAGCTCGCGTCGCTCGGCGGTTCCAGCGCCGCCGGCCCTGCAGTCGAATCGGCAGCCGACTCCGCCGACGGCAGTACCACCTCGACCGATCGGACGGAGGAGCAAAAGTGAGTGCACTGGCCACCTGGGGCAACCAGCTCTACACCGGCAAGCGTTCCTATCCCTTCACCACGAAGTGGAAGACCTGGTTCTCCGTCGCCCTGATCATCCTCGTGGCGGTGGTGGGCCTGACCCTGGCCCGCGGCGGCTTCAACCTCGGAATCGACTTCCGCGGCGGCTCGGAGTTCACGGTGTCCGCGGTGTCCAACACGGACGTGGCCCCCGGTGAGGACGCCGTGCAGGATGCCGTGCCGGAGGCCGAGGCCACCGTCACCAACATCGCGCCGGGCACCATGCGGATCCAGACGGACCTGCTGGACGACGATCAGACGCTGGAGGTCGCTGCGAACCTGCAGGCGGCCTACGGGGTCGAGCAGGACCAGGTGACCTCCAACTTCGTGGGTCCCACCTGGGGCCAGGGGGTGACGCAGCAGGCGCTGCTCGGCCTGGTCGTCTTCATCGTCCTCGTGGCGCTGCTGATGGCCGTCTACTTCCGCACCTGGAAGATGTCACTGGCCGCGGTGATCGGGCTGCTGTACGTGGTGGCGGTGACGGCGGGCATCTATGGTGCCACCGGCTTCGAGGTCACCCCGAGTGCCATCATCGGCTTCCTGACGATCCTGAGCTACGCGCTCTATGACACGGTGGTGGTCTTCGACAAGATCCGGGAGAACACGGAGCACAACCTCGAGGAGACCACCCGGACCTTCCGGGAGAATGTCAACCTGGCGATCAACCAGACGCTGGTCCGCTCGATCAACACCTCCGTGGTGGCCATCCTCCCGGTGGCCTCGATCCTGTTCATCGGCGCATTCCTGCTCGGAGCGGGCACGCTGCGTGATATCTCGCTGGCCATCTTCGTCGGCATCATGGTGGGCACGCTGGCCACGATCTTCATCCAGGCGCCGCTGTACGCGTTGATGCGCAAGGGCGAGCCGAAGATCCAGGCCAATGACGCCAAGGTCCTCGAACGGCGCGAAGCGGAGACGTCGGCTGCAGCCTGACCTGCGCTGATCATCTCCGGTGGCCGGTACTCTGACTGCAGGGTACCGGTCACTTCTGGTGGTGGCCCTAGAATGGATCACTACCCGATTGAGGGTTGGGCACAGCGGTAGCGCGGAAGATCTGCGCTGACTGCGGGAAGGACGGTAGCCATGGGTTCAGAGTCAGAACGGCCGCGCTCGGCCGGCCTTGGTGCCGTCCCGCACCCCACGCCCAACCAGTCCTATTCCTCGGCCGTGCCCAGCGGGCCGGAGCAGGAAGCGGAAACGGAGGGGCCGACGTCGGCCACCAGGCCTGAGGCGTCCGCGGCACCGGAGCGTGCCCCCGCCGCCCCGGTGGTGGGCCCGGGTCCCGGCACCTCGCCCGATACCCGGCCCGGCGGACCGTCCGATGCGTCGACGGCTGGTAGCCCGGCGGTCGGCGCGATCGTCTCGCGGCGGCCCCGCAGCCGGCTGGCACGGCTGACCGGCCGCGTCGCCAACGACTATTCGCCGATCCTGGAGCCCCTGGTCCGCACCCTCAAGGTCCGCCAGCCGAAGGAGGGCAAGGAAGATCTTGACCTGATCATCCGGGCGTTCGAGGTGGCCGAGAAGGCCCACGCGGGCCAGAAGCGCAAGAGCGGCGACCCGTACATCACCCACCCCGTGGCCGTGGCCACGATCCTCGCCGAGCTGGGCATGACCGGCACCACTCTGGCCGGGGCACTGCTGCATGACACGGTGGAGGACACCAGCTACTCCCTCGAGCAGCTGCGCCGGGACTTCGGTGACGAGGTGGCCGTCCTGGTGGACGGGGTCACCAAGCTGGACAAGGTCAAGTTCGGGGACGCCGCTCAGGCCGAGACCGTCCGCAAGATGGTGCTGGCCATGGCGGAGGACGTCCGGGTCCTGGTCATCAAGCTCGCCGACCGGCTGCACAACGCCCGCACGTGGCGTTACGTGGCCCCGGCCTCGAGCGCGCGCAAGGCCAAGGAGACCCTGGAGATCTACGCCCCGCTGGCTCACCGGCTCGGCATGAACACGATCAAGTGGGAACTGGAGGACCTGTCCTTCGCGGCCCTCTACCCCAAGGTGTACGCGGAGATCGTGAGGCTGGTGGGGGAGCGGACCCCCGAGCGGGAGAAGAACCTGGCCGTGCTGCGCGGGCAGATCGAGAAGGACCTCAAGGAGGCCCGGGTGCGGGCGACCGTCACGGGACGGCCGAAGCATTTCTACTCGATCTACCAGAAGATGATCGTCCGCGGGAAGGACTTCGACGAGATCCACGACCTCACGGGCGTTCGCGTGCTGGTCGACTCGGTCCGGGACTGCTACGGCGCACTCGGTGTCCTGCATGCGAAGTGGAGCCCGCTGCCGGGCCGCTTCAAGGACTACATCGCCATGCCCAAGCTGAACATGTACCAGTCACTGCACACCACGGTGATCGGTCCGGGCGGCAAGCCCGTGGAGATCCAGCTGCGCACGCACGAGATGCACCGCCGGGCGGAGTACGGAGTGGCGGCGCACTGGAAGTACAAGGACCAGGCGTCCCAGGGTGCCCCGTCCAGTGGTGATCAGACCCCCGGGTGGCTGCGCTCCGTCATGGACTGGCAGAAGGACACCACGGACCCGAACGAGTTCCTGGAATCGTTGCGCGCGGAGATCGACGCAGCGGAGGTCTTCGTGTTCACGCCCAAGGGCGAGGTGATGGCCCTGCCGGCCGGCTCGACCCCCGTGGACTTCGCCTACGCGGTTCACACCGAGGTCGGTCACCGCACCATCGGCGCCCGCGTCAACGGCAAACTGGTGCCCCTGAACAGCGAACTGCACCACGGCGACTGGGTGGAGATCTTCACCTCCAAGACCGAGGGTGCGGGGCCCAGCCAGGACTGGCTCGGATTCGTCCGCAGCCCGCGGGCCCGCAACAAGATCCGCCACTGGTTCTCGAAGGAACGCCGCGAGGAGTCCATCGAGAAGGGCAAGGAGCAGCTCACCCGCCAGCTGCGCAAGATGAACCTGCCGCTGCACCAGATGATGAGTTCGGATTCGCTCACCGAGGTGGCGGGGCAGCTGAACCTGCCGGACATCGCCACCCTCTACGCGGCGATCGGGGACGCCAACGTCTCCGTGCAGAACGTGATCGAGCACCTGCAGAAGCTGCATGCCGTGGTGGAGGAGACCGACGAGTCCCTGGACACCTCGGCGATCCCGATAACCCGCATCGCGGCCCCGACCCGGCAGTCGGACTCCGGGGTCATGGTCCAGGGATCCGGCGACGTGATGGCCAAGCTGGCCCGCTGCTGCACGCCGGTACCGCCGGACGAGATCATCGGTTTCGTCACCCGCGGTTCCGGCGTGTCCGTGCACCGCGCCGATTGCAAGAACATCGACCACCTCAAGGAGGAGCCGGACCGGATCGTGGAGGTCTCCTGGGCACCCACGCAGTCCTCCGTGTTCCTGGTGGAGATCCAGGTCGAGGCGCTGGACCGCAAGTCCCTGCTCTCGGATGTCACCCGGATGCTCGCAGAACATCACGTCAACATCCTCTCGGCATCGGTGAACACCTCCCGGAGCCGCGTGGCCATCAGCAAGTTCGTCTTCGAGATGGGCGATCCGAAGTACCTGAGCCACGTACTGTCCTCCGTTCGGCGCATCGACGGCGTCTACGACGTCTACCGCACCGCCGGCCAGAGCCGCCCCGCAGCAGAGGACTGAGGCGGACCGAGTCCCCAGGCTGACTGAGGATTCGGGCCGACTGGACCTCGGGCCGACTGGACCTCAAGCCAGCAGCAGGCGCTCCAGCGCCCGCCGGGCCGGTGCCATGCCGGGACGCTTCCGGCGGGACTCGAACCGGTCCCGGAGCATGCCCGTCTCGGTCAGCGGCAGCAGCCGTGTCGCCGCGGGCATCGCCGCCGCGGCCCAGCGAGAGTCGCCGGTTCGGCGCAGCAGATCCTCGATGGTCCGCTCCACACTGGTGCACGGCAGCCCGAAGACCTCCACGACGTCGGAGGGCTGGCCGGCGGCGTCAGACTGCTCCAACCGCAGTCCGACGGACAGCGGCTGCGACGGAATCCGGTGGAAACGTTCCACGGAGGCTTCCAGCACCGCCGGTGGCGGCCCGCCCGAGAGCACCCAGGCCGCCGTCAGGCCCATGGCCGCCCACCGTCCCGAGATGACGGGTGCGGCGAGCCGGAGCGCCGCCGCAGCACGGACCCTCAGTCCCGATGCCCCCGAACCGACCTGGTCGGACTCCACGTAGAGGTCCCCGATGACGTGGACCACCAGTCCGGAGAGCTCCATGCCCCGGAGCTCCGGACCGGCGTAGGGCAGCCCGGGCACCAGGAAGTCCAGCGGCGCGAGACCCGGGTGCGCCACGGACGGTCCGCCGGTGGGCTGAGCTGTGGAAGCAGCGGGGGATTCAGGAGGGGATTCAGCACCGGGTGCGGCGGTCAGGGTCACCGTCCCAGCGTGGCAGAAACAGCTGTGGCCCGGCACGGGGCCGGGCCACAACTGTGGACAACGCAGGACTCAACGTGGGATTCACACAGGAATCCACGCGGGGCCCACGGAAGCTCAGCGGGTCAGCGCAGTCCCTGGGCCGACTTCTGCAGGGTCTCGAGCCACATCTTGCGGGCGTCGAGTGCTTCCTGCGCCTTGGCGATGGCCTTGGCGTCCCCCTTGGACTGGGCCTTGGCCAGGTCGTCCTCGAGTTCGGCGACCTTGTCCTCGAGCTGGGTCAGGGCGGAGTTCGTCCGGGCCTTGGTCTCGGGGTTGGTCTTGCGCCAGTGATCGTCCTCGGCGGACTTCAGGCCTTCCTCCAGCTTGCGGAACGCGGACTCCATGCGGGTGACGTCCTTGCGGGGCACCCGCCCGGCGTCCTCCCAGCGGCCGCGGAGATCGTTGAGGACCTTGCGAGCGGCCTTGACGTCCTTCACAGGCAACAGCTTCTGGCCCTCGGCCAGGATCTGCTCCTTGACCTTGAGGTTCTCGCCGTATTCCTTGTCGATCTCGTCGTTGGTCGCCTTGCGGGCGTTGAAGAAGACGTCCTGCGCGGCGCGGAAGCGGGCCCAGAGGGCGTCGTCCTCCTTGCGTGAGGCGCGCGGTGCGGCCTTCCACTCGTCCATGAGGTCGCGGTACGCACCGGCCGTGGGTCCCCAGTCGGTGGACGTGGAGAGGGCCTCGGCGCGGGCGATCAGCTTCTCCTTGGCGGACTTGGCCTTGGAGTTGGTGGCGTCCAGCTGGGAGAAGAAGGCACGGCGGTGCTTGTCATGCGTGGTGCGGGCCGTGCGGAATCGCTTCCACAGGCCATCCTCGACCGACTTGCCGAGGCGGGGACCGGCCTTCTGCGCGGCCTTCCAGTTCTCGAACAGCTCGGCCATGCGGGCACTGGCCTGCTTCCACTGCACCTGCTGCGGGTCCTTCGCGGCCAGTTCCTCGGCTTCGGCCACGATCGCCTCGCGGGTGGCCAGCTGCTCGGCCTGGGCCTTCTCCAGGGCCAGCTTCTCGGCCAGCTTGAGATCGTCCAACCGGGTCTGCAGGGCCTCGACGCGGGCGCGCAGGGCGGGCATGTCGCCCACCATGCCGCGTTCTCCGATGGTCTGGCGCAGGTGGCCCAGGGTCTTCTGGATCTCGCCGGCCGGTGCACCCGTGGCCACGCGCTGCTCGAGGAGCATGAGCTGGGAGACGACCTCGTCGTACTTACGGCTGAAGTAGGCGAGGGCCTCGTCCTTGGTCCCGTCCGGGAACTGGCCGACTGGGTGCTCCTCGGCGCCGTCGACCAGGATGACGTGGCCGTCGTCGCTGACCTTGGCGAACTTCGCGGCGTCCTCGAGCGGGGTGGTGAAGCTCGGGGCCGGCATCGGCGATGCGGGGGCGGTGGCCGAGGGCGCCTTCCCCTGGCCGGCCGGGGAGGCGGGCCGAGGCAGGTTGGAGGGCTTCGGGGCGTTTCCGGGCTTGGGTATGCCGGGCTTCGGTGCGGCGGGCTGAGCCGAGGGAGCCTCGCTGGCCGGGGCCGCTTCGATGGACGACGCCGGCGCCGGGGCGGGGGCTTCCGAGGTCACCTGTTCACTGGGTGCGGGGTCAACCGAAGGCGCTTCGGTCGCCTCGACGGAGGCCAGAACGGCCTCGGTCTCCTCCTCCGCGGCGGACGCCTGTTCCTCGGCCGGGGCCTCCGTTGGCACGGCGGACTCAGCGGGCTCGGCGGCGGGTTCGGTCGCCTGCTCGGCTACGTGCTCGGCTTCCTGCTCCGGAACCTCTGGGGCGGACTGCTCGGACGCCGCCACGGGGGCCTCGCCGGAGGTCTGCTGGGTGGACTGCTGATCGTCGGATTCTTGACTGGTGGTCACCGCTAGAACTCTCTGCTGGTGCCCTGCACCGGCGCGCGGCCGCAGGGAATAGTGGATACGGTCACGTCCAGCGTACCGGCTGGACCTAGAATGGGGAGCCGAATGTCCCCCCAGCAGTTCCAACAGAAGGTGGCCCATGTCCCGCAAGGCATCCCTGTCCGGTTTCCACGAGTGGCTTCCTGCCGAACGGATCGTGGAACAGCACGTGCTGGACACCCTGCGGAACACCTTCGAGCTGCATGGCTTCTCCTCCATCGAGACCCGCGCCGTGGAGACCCTCGGGCAGCTGCTGCGCAAGGGCGAGATCGACAAGGAGGTCTACGCCGTCTCGCGCCTGCAGGCTGACACGGAGCAGGGGGCGGCGAAAGCTCAGCAGTCCCAGGATGCCCAGGACCCGAACCGTCTGGCCCTGCACTTCGACCTGACGGTGCCCTTTGCCCGCTACGTGGTGGAGAACGCCGGACACCTGTCCTTCCCGTTCCGCCGATACCAGATCCAGAAGGTCTGGCGTGGTGAGCGTCCGCAGGAGGGCCGCGCCCGCGAGTTCACCCAGGCGGACATCGACGTGGTGGGGGATGGCACACTGCCGTTCCGCTCGGACGTGGACGTTGCCCTGGTGATGGCCGAGGCCCTGGGGGCCCTGCCGATCGGCGACTTCACCATCCGCATCAACAACCGCAAGCTCGCCGAGGGCTTCTACCGCGGGCTCGGCCTTGAGGACACCGCCGGCGTGCTGCGCAACATCGACAAGCTGGAGAAGATCGGCGCGGACGAGGTCTCCCGCCTGCTCCAGTCCGAGCTCGGTGCCACCGAGGATCAGGCCGCGCAGGCCTTGGCCCTGGCCGCCATCCGCACCGAGGACACGTCCTTCGTGGAGCGGGTCCGCGCCTTGGGGGTGACCCACGAGCTGCTGGAGGAAGGGCTCGAGGAGCTGGCCGGCGTCGTCGGGGAATTGCACCGCCGGGCCCCCGGGCGCGCCGTGGCGGACCTGTCCATTGCCCGCGGCCTCGACTACTACACCGGGACGGTCTACGAGACGGTGCTGGTGGGCCATGAGCAGCTCGGGTCCATCTGCTCCGGGGGCCGATATGACGCCCTGGCGTCCAAGGGAAACCGCACGTTCCCGGGGGTGGGGCTCTCGATCGGCGTGACCCGGCTGATGATGCGCATCTTCTCCCAGGACATGGCGCGCGCCTCCCGCTCGGTGCCGACGGCCGTCTACATCGCCCTGACGCACGACGACGACTGGTCGGCCGCGCAGGACACCGCGCAGTCCCTGCGTGCCCGGGGGATCCCCGCCGAGGTGGCCGTGTCCGCCGAGAAGTTCGGCAAGCAGATCAAGTACGCGGACAAGCGCGGCATCCCGTTCGTCTGGTTCACCTCCGTGGGGGAGGACGGGACGGCCGCGCATCAGGTCAAGGACATCCGCTCCGGCGAACAGGTCGACGCCGACCCCGCCACCTGGGTGCCTCCGGCGCAGGACCTGCGGCCGCAGATCTTGGAGAGCTGAGCTCGGGACTCGGAGGTAGGCCCGTGACAGGACCGGTGGGTCAGTCGTCCGGCGAATTCCTCCAGGCGACTTGGGTGTCTCCGCTGCGGACGATGCTCCAGTCGCTGCAGACGACGCCGGAGGTCGGCACCGGATCTGGCAACCACTCGGCCTCGATCTCCGGCTGCGACGTGATGGATGCATTGGTGCAGTGTTCCGAGGTGAAGATCGTCGGGCTGGTCCACCGCATCACGGAGGCGCGACCGTCGAGCTGCGCGATCAGTCGCACGTCGGTCGCGTCATCGGGCAGAAAGCCTTGGAAACGGAAGGATTCGCCGGACTCCTCCGCTTCGGTCGAATCAGCGTAGGTGAACTCGCGCTGTCCCACCTGCAACGTGTCTTGCACGGCGGTGCAACCGACCAGGGTGACGGTCGCGGCGAGACCTACAGCGGCTGCGATGAGGGGGCGGTGTTGAGATGTCATGGTCTTGTACCAATTTCTCGTGAGGGGTGCGGGGGACGGATTGATGGATTCGTGACCCGGGATGTACGGGCGCCGGGTGCTGACGGACTTCATCCGGCGGCTCATCCCGCGGCCAGGCCGATGGCGGGTTGCACGCGACCGGCGTTCCACATGGGCACTGCGGAAGCGACGAGCGCGGCAGCGGTGACGCCCAGGACAAGTGCGATCAGCGAGACAAGCGGCGGTGGCCCCACGGACAAGCCGAGAATGTGCAGGGCGAGAACCCCGTACACGCTCCCGAGAGCGACGCCGGCCGTCGCTCCCACCAGGCAGGCGAGCGTTGCTTCGGCGGCGATCGAGCGTCGGGCGCCGGATCGGCTGACGCCCAGGGCGCGCAGGAGGGCGATCTCCTGCCGGCGTTCGGTGACCGAGAGCGCCAAGGTGACCATCACGCCGATCAGCGCGACGAGCATGGTGACACCGATCATCGTTGCGCCGACTGTCTGCCCGATGAGGATCATCTGTTCGATGCCCGTCTGAACGTCTGCTGCCCAGAAGATGGGCGTTCCTGGATCTGTGCTCTCGAGCACCGCGGAGCGTAGATCGGCGTCGCTCGACCCGGAGGCCGGATCGATGAGGATGTCGAGACCCTCGACGCGTGCTTCGACCTGCGGGTGCGCCGCGAGCTCGGAGACGACGGCCTCAGAGTCGGAAACGAGATCGACCGGGATGATCGCCGTGGAGGGAAAGTTCCGTGCGACACCGTCACGCGCGTCCTCGATGGCTCCTGCCACCCCCACGATGAGGGCGGCGGTGAGGCCGACGCCCAAGGTGAGCACAGTGGTCATCGCTGCGGTCCGGCGGGATGCCCTGCGCGCGTTGGACAGCGCGAGTCGTATCGACACCGAACCCGAGGCCAGGGGGCGCATCACGGTCGCGGACCATCGGATGAGAAAGGGGCCGATGACGACGAGTGCACCGAAGACCAGCGTGCCGCTGAACGCCGCTAACGCGAGACCGAGGAAGGCGTCGGTGTTAGAGGCGGCCAGTCCGGCTGCACCGGTGGCAACGGCGATGGCGACGAGCGAGCTGGCGAGGACCAGCCGTGCACGGAGGCGTAGGGGCCGCGCCTCCGAGGAGCGTGATGCCCCGAGTGCCTCGACGGGGGTGGCTCGACTGGCGGCGCGTGCGGCGGGCAGGGCGGCGACGAGAGTGCTGAGAACGGCCATCCCGATACACGCGACGAGGCCGAGGGGAGAGGAGATGAACGGGGAGGTCACCAACCCAGCGGCTCTGGCTGCCGAGACCAGTGCTGCCGAGACCATCAGGCCGATGGCCGTCCCTGCGACGCCGCCGAAGAGTCCGATGCACGCTGCCTCGAGCATCACCATGCGGCTGATTTGCTTCCGGGAGGCCCCGACGCATCGAAGGAGGGCGAGCTCGGTGGCCCGACGGGAGAGCAGAATACGAAAGGTGGAGCTGACGATCACCACAGCTGAGACGAGGGCGAGACCGACGAACACCGCCAGGGCACCGAACACGCCGGTGCTGGTGTCGGTGACCGTGCGTGCTTCTTCCGACCGTCGATCCTCGCCGCTGAGGACGACGCTGTCACCCGCCACGGACTCGATGGAGTCGAGGTCCACATCACCGGTGACGAAGATCTGTACGGGCGTCATCGTCTCGGCCAGTGTTACGGCATCCTCTTCACGGATCAGGGCCGTGTCCTGCCCGAACTCGTGCACCGAGCCGATTGCGGCAACGGTGAGCTCATGCCCTTCGGCGGTCAAGGTGTCCCCGACGGTGGCGCCCACTCGATCGGCCGTCCCGGCGCCGAGGACGACCTCGCCGATCTCCGGGGGGCGTCCGGATGTCAGTTCGGGGACCGCGCTGAGCGGACCGGACCCAGGATCGCTGCTCAGCTTCCAGGTGGAGGTCGTGCCACCGATCTCCACTTCGACATCGCCGAGGTACTCGACGGCGACCTCGCCAGTGCCGGGCAGCGCCCGGATCCTCTCCGCGATGCCGGTGGCGGCGGCCGAATCGAGATCACCACCCGGGATGGCGACGGCCTCGGCGGCCACGGGCGTAGTCATCCCGAACGCGACAAGTGCGGCCCGCGCGTTGAGGGCGATGAGCAGCGCGGCAACTGCAAAGGCTGCCGCGGCGACGACCGCGATGCCGATGAGCAGCGCTTGGCCCGGGCGACGTGTAACGCTGCGCATTGCGGTCCGCAACACGATCACGAGGTCTCCTCCGACTGTGCTGCGAGTTCACCGACGCGTTCGAGCACCTTCTCTTGAGTCGGCGTGCGAAAGACGCCCGCCGCCCGACCGTCCTTGAGCAGGATCACTTCGTCGGTGACGGCCGCTGCGGACGGGTCGTGGGTCACCATCACCACGGTCTGCCCATACTCGTCGACGCACGCGCGGAGTATCTCCAGAAGGGATTGGCTCGAGACGCTGTCGAGCGCGCCCGTCGGCTCGTCGGCGACGATGAGTTCGGGGCGTCCGAGCAAGGCCCGGGCGACGGCCACGCGCTGACGCTGTCCACCCGAGAGTTGGGCCGGCAGATGCCGCAGCCGGTCCGAGATCCCGAGACGGTCGACCAGCTCGGATCGCCACGCTCGGTCCGGCCGACGCCCGGCAAGCGATGCACCCAGGTCGATGTTCTCCGCCGCCGTGAGGTGCGGGAGCAGATTCCCGTCCTGGAACACGAACCCGATCCTGTCTCGCCGAGTCGTGGTCAACGACTTGTCCCCAAGACGCCCCAGATCGGTCTCCCCGAGCAGGATCCGACCGGAGGTCGCCTGGTCGAGACCGGCCAGACAGTGCAGGAACGTCGACTTGCCCGACCCAGAGGCACCCATGATGGCGGTGAACCGACTGGCGAACAGGTCGATGCTCAGGCCGTCCAGCGCACGAACTCGGTTGTCGCCCGAGCCGAAGTCACGGACGATGTCCAGGGCGCGGGCGGCTAGTCGTGTGGAGGTGCCGGTCGGGTGATGACGAGGGGCGCCGTCTACAGGAGTCATATGTCAAGATTCGCGGTCGGCCTGTGGTTCCCACATCGACCCTACGAACGATCTCCGCCGCGATCCCTCGTTCCTTCGGACAAAATGCCCGCTCGAGGGGGATCGTGGTCTCCGGCGATACGTAGACTACGGATGTGACCAGTGGAGACGAGGGCGGGCATCGGCGGCGCCGCTCTCACTCCGTCTTGACGGGGGCCGCGTTGAGGACCGCCGAGTTCCTCGTCCTGGCACTGTTGTTGATGGTCGACTTCGAGCTCGGTACCGGCCTGATGCCCACCGCGCCCAGTACTGACGACATCGCCGGTGCGATGGCGACGGCGCTCGTGGCACTCGTCGCGGCAGTCCTGACCCTCATGCGTCGACAGATACCCGTTCGCGTGAGCGTGGCGGGCGCGTTCGCATTGTCCCTGACGGCGTCCGTGGTCTCACTATCGATCGGAAGCCTCACGCTGTCCCTGACGGAGACCGCGGCGCTCATCGTTCTCACGGTGATCGGAGTGCGCGGCGAATCCTCCGCGCGCGGCGCGGTCATCGTGGGTGCGTCGGCGCTAGTCGTCACCCTCGCCGCGGTGCTGCTGCGTATCGGTGCGGACATCACGGTCATTCTCCTCGGATTGCTCGTCTGGGGTTGCGCGATCACCGGTGGTGTCGCAGCACGGTACGTCCAGAAGAGGCGGGAGCGCGCGATGGATGATCATCGGCGCGCGGAACGGATGGAGCTGGCTCGCGAGCTCCACGACGTCGTGGCACACCAGGTCAGCGGCATCGTGGTGCAGGCCCAGGCAGCGATCATCGTGGCCCGCAACGACCCGGACCAGGTCAGCGAGTCGTTATCCTCCATCGAATCAGCCGGGATCGAGGCGCTCACCGGAATGCGACGGATGGTCGGCGCGATTCGTGAGGAGGCGGATCGAGGTGAACCGCTCACTGTTCCTTACGGACTCGCGGACATCCCCACCCTCGTGGACCGGTTCGATCCGGGACGCGAACGCACGACACTGCGGCTCGAGAATGGCCACTCGCCCATGCCACCGGGGGTCGGTGAGACGGGGTATCGCGTGGTCCGGGAGGCACTCACCAATGTGCGACGCCATGCACCCGAAGGCAATACCCAGGTGTCCGTGAGTGTGGTCGACGTGGCGCTCGTGCTGGACATCAGCAATGACGGCGTTCGCGCGCGGCCAGCCGCCCCGGGCTCGAGGGGATTCGGGCTCATGGGGATGGAGGAGCGGGTCACCGCTCTCGGTGGGGAAATGCGAGCGGGGGCCGCCGGCGCAGACAGCTGGAATGTCCGCGTCACCTTGCCCCTGGGGCCCCGATGATCGGCGTCGTCATCGCCGACGACCACGAGATGGTGCGCGCCGGATTCCGGATGGTCCTCGAGGCCGAAGGGGATATCTCGGTCATCGGGATCGCCGGCAACGGCGAGGACGCGGTCAACGCCGCGAAGCGGCTGAACCCAGCCGTGGTGCTCATGGATATCCGTATGCCAGGGATGAATGGTCTGGAAGCCACCCGCCTCATCACGGCGACGCCGGACGCACCGCGCGTCGTCGTCGTCACGACGTTCGACACCGACGAGTACCTGCGCTCCGCCCTCCAGGCCGGCGCCTCCGGCTTCCTTCTCAAAGATGCGGGCCCACGCCTCCTCGTCGAAGCAGTCCGCGCTGCAGCAGATGGTGACGCTCTGGTATCACCATCGATCACCGTACGTCTGTTGGGAGAGCTCGCCGGCGGACCGTCGGCGGGCGGGACCAGACACAACCTGTCCGACCGCGAACTCGAGATCGTCGTCGCCATCGCCCGTGGCCGGACCAATGTGGAGATCGCCGCCGACCTGTTCGTCTCCCTGTCGACGGTGAAGACACACGCGCGAAGCATCAGCGTGAAACTTGGAGTGCGCAACCGCGTCGAGATCGCTGCCTGGGCCTGGCGTGCACGACTGGTCCGTTGAGCGCCACGAGGCTCGATCGAACTCCGGTGGCATGAGACGGGTCGAAGGAGAGTAGTTCCCGCCCGCTCCCGCCCATCACCGATCGTTGTTGCGGGGACGGTGCCGGATCTTTAACAGCGCGCTGGCCAGATAGCAGATGCCCGCCAAGGCCAGCAGGGCTCCGCCGACGAAGCTGCGGGGGATGGTGATGTCCCCGGCCAGCAGGGCAATCCCGGCGAACAGGATGGCGGCCCCGATCAGGACGGCCTGAAGGGTCTCGGTCATGTCGGTGCGTCGGGTACTCATGCACCCGATCCTGCCTCACGGGTCTTCAGCTCCTGGGCAAGCATCACGATGATCCCGCTGGGGCCTCGGACATAGGTGAGCTTGTACACGTCCTCGTAGATCGCCACGCCGCGCAGCGGGTGGCAGCCGTGGCGCGCGGCGATCTCAAGGGCCTCGTCGAGGTCGTCGACGGAGAAGGCGACGCGGTGCATCCCGATCTCGTGCGGCTGGGTGGGTTCCGTCTCGATGGCGTCGGGGTGGAGGTACTCGAAGAGTTCGATGCGGCCGCTGCCGTCCGGCGTCTGGAGCATGGCGATGTTGGCGTGGTTGCCGTCGAGGCCGACCGCGGTATCCGCCCACGGACCACTGACCGTGTCCCGCCCCAGGACGGTCAGTCCCAGGTCGGTGAAGAAGGCGACCGTGGCCTCCAGGTCCCGCACGGCGATGCCGACGTTCTCGAATTTGATGGGCATGAACAGGGTCCTGGCGGTCGGTACCAATGGGTGGTGATCCGGGCGATCCGGCCCGGAATCGTCATGATCCCACCCGTGAGCAGACTCGGTAAAGGTGTGACCGGAGGCTTGAGCTCGACGCCATGCCTATGAGGCCGAGTCGGTACCCGAGTCGAGGAGCACCCGCGCCGTGTGCCGTGCATGGGTGATCGGATCCGAGGAATCTCGGCGGCACTGATGGCCTGATCCCAGTGTTGGGTCCAGGCCGTGAGCCGGCGGGACAGGACTTCACGCAACAGGTTGTCCTTCGAACCGAAGTGCTTGTAGAGCGTCACGATCGCGACTTCGGCCTCTGAGGCGACCCGGTCCACGCCTGTGGCGGCGTTGGCGGGGATGCTGTTGATCGCCGCCACCTATGGGATGGCCCGTTTCGGAGTAGGACTCTTCGCCCCGTACCTGGCGGCGGATCGTCCGGAATTAGTGCCGGTGCTGGGGTGGGCGGCCGGCGCCCAGTTCACGTCCTACGCTGTGGCAGCAACGGTGGCTGCCCGCCTGGTGGCCCATGCCCCTCGAGGGGGTCTGATCCTCGCCGGGGTGACGGCCACCCTGGGATGTCTGGGCGTGGCGGTTGCCACCGCACCACCACTGTTCATCATCGCGGTCTTCATCGGTGGCATGGGCGGAGGCTTTGCCTCTCCTGCGCTCGTCCCGATCATCGACGTGGTGGTGGCGCCTGCGTTCTCCTCGACGGCGCAATCCGAGGTCAATACGGGCACTGCCGTCGGAGTGATCGCGTCAGTCGCTGCTCTGGACGTTCGGGCCCATGATTCTGACCGAGTCTGGCCCTGTGGTGCCGGAGCAGGTCGGATGGTTGTGGATCGCGTTGGGTTTGGGTGGACACCTCGGCACCATGACCGGAGCCGTGGTGCAACGCATCGGGCGGCGAGGGGGATGGTGTGTCTGTACCGGCGGGCTGGCGCTGGCGAGCTCGGGAATCGCACTGTCCGTGTCCACTGGTGAACTGTGGTTCGCCTACGCCAGCATGGCCGCGTTCGGAGCTGGCTATATGGGTCTGACCACGGTTCTCATCCTCTGGGCCCGCCAGGCATGGACGGAGAATGTTGGCTCTGGTACCTCTGTGCTCTTTATAGCCCTGGCCACTGGCCAGGCGCTGGGGTCCGTCGGCTTCGGTGCTGGTCGCGAACTGTTGAGCCCGGGGTCCCTGGCTGTGCTGGCAGCGGGTCTGTGTCTTGGCGGGGGTCTCTCCGCCATGGCGGGGAAGCGCTAGGAGCATCTGCCTACCGGCCGTCAGAGGGCAGCTCCGAGGATGACCAAATTCCCCTGGGGATCTCTGGTCCGGGCCACGCGCTCACCCCACGGCTGGTCTTCAGGCTCGGAGATCACCGGCGCCCCCGACGTGCCCAGAGCTGCGAGAGTCTCGTCGACGTCATCGACGTAGACCCACAGGCTGAAAGCGTCATCTCCGCCATCACCGCCTACGCCGATGCCGATACTCGAACTGCCGCGCTTCATCGTCACGAATCCGGGCTCACCTTCGGGCGGGAACTGATACGTCTGCGTGAACCCGAGCTGCTCATAGAAGGCACGCGTCGCCGTCAGATCCTGGACGCTGAGGATGGGAAACGCTCTGTCTTGCATGAGCTCAGTATCCTCGCGCGGTCACCGTCATGGAAGGCGCGGAAGGACCCTGTTTCGGACCGAGCTTCCGCTTGCAGTCGGAGGTGGGGGAGCGTCTTACTGGTCGAGCCGGGTGTCGCCCCACCTCTGCCATCGCCAAGCTGGCATGACTCAATGAGTGCTCTGATGTGCACTCGTAGACTCGCGACATGGGAGTGCTTCAGGGATGGCAAATCACAGTAGTCGCAGCATCAATGGCGGTCGCCCTGATCATTGCCGCGGTGATCCTCCTTGCGAAGCGTGCATCGTCAAAGCGTAGAGACCATCGCCGCTTACAGAGTGAAGAACAATGGAGGCGTGCCGAACGGCTCCACATCATGGAGGGGCTCATTCAAGCGATAGATGATCCGCATCGGTTCCTCGACATCGTGTTGTCTGCTGCCGATAGCACGGCGGCCGAGGCGGCACTGGAGGACCAATTCGGATTGTCGCAGGTGCAAGCAAGGGCTGCCATGAACTTGCAGTTCCGGACGATGTCCGAGGAGACACGACAGTTGATCCGCAACGAAGCTGACGGCCTTCGAGGCTAAGGCATGGATGCCTCAGCGAAGCGGGACGCCTGATGGTCGAGTCTGGTGTCCTAGGAGTGATCCGCATGTGCGCTGGCGCCGGTCGGTCGACTCAAGTGGTTGCGCGCCACAAGGGGAATCCTTACAGAGTGTTCCCCTGCGGAGGATTGCAGACACCCAGGGGCTCGGGGCGCTAGCTTGGGTTGATGGGACACCCCAGGCATGCCCTGAGGGGCGCAGAGGTGCCCGTGCCGGCTTCCGCCTGCGATCCAGCCTCTCCTACCTCCACGCGCTGCATCCCGCAAAGGGTGTTCAGTGCATCCATCGATCGGAGGCACCAAACCGATGAAGCTTCGCACGGTGTTGTTGTTCAGTGCCGGAATCACCATCCTGACGGTGGCCGTCGGCCTCGGGGTTGGCCTGCTGTTGGCAGACCACCTGCCGTGGATGGTCGTCACGGCGTTCGTGTGCACCATGCTCCTGGTCCCGGTGCATGAGAGCTGCCACCTGCCGCTGGCCCCGGATCGGGGCGCTCTTACGTCTCCGCTCGCCGGCCATCCCGCTTGGGGATTTTTCTCCGGATGCCTCCTTGGTTTCCCGCCAGACTGAGATGACCCGTGAGGGGAAGGCGCAACATGAAGAGCCGCTGGCCGGTCTTGCTCTACGCCGTCGCAGCCCTCATCCTGCTGCTGTTCGGAATATGGATTGAGCTCCCCGGTTGGCTCATCGCCGTCATGATTACAATTCCGCTAGCTGTACTGCTCGCGGACGTTGATCGATCGTGAGAACGGTGGCTGGTTGCCGCAGGCCGTGTGCGGACGGTGGTGGTTAAATAGTGCAGCCAACCGTTCAGCTCGCCGCGACGCTCGGCTTCGGATGTGTGGCAGCGGGCATAGGCCCAGCCGTCAGCCATCGTGCGGTGGAACCTCTCGATCTTGCCGTTGGTCTGAGGACGATACGGACGGGTGCGCTTGTGCCGGATGCCGAGCTCAGCGCAGGTGTCGCGCCACAGGTGTGAGCAATAGGCGCCGCCATTGTCCGACAGCACTCGCTCGACAGCGATGCCGCGCTCGTTGAACCACTCGACAGCCCGGATCAAGACCGCGGTGGCGGTAAGGGCTGTTTCGTCGTCGTGGATCTCGGCGTAGGCGACGCATGAGTGGTCATCGATCACCGTGTGGACGAACGCCTTGCCCATCAAGGGATCCCGCCACTTGTTCCTAGGCTTGCCCGGCGTCGCGGCACGGTTCTTGTCACCTTGCTGACGACCGACGTAGCGCCAGCCGCCGCCGTCGGGAATGTTGCCTCGCTTCTTCACATCGACGTGCAACATGGCCCCTGGATAGTCGTGCTCGTAACGGCGGACCGGCTCGCCGGTGGCTCGGTCGACGTGCGAGAGCCGGTTGAGGCGGACCGCCGGCAGGATTCGGTGGACCGTCGACGGCGCGATGCCCAGTCGGCAGGCCAACTGCACCGGCCCTTCTCGTAGGCGCAGACGCAATCTGATGCAACGCCTCATGGTCTTCGGACTGGTCTCGTTCGGGGAATGATACGGACGGGATGAGTGGTCCTCCATGGACTCTCCGGCTCGGTAGCGGTCGGCCCAACGCTTGACGGTGGGCCAGGACACTTGGAAGCGAGCGGCGACCTCGCTGATCGGCCAACCCTTGTCGATAACGAGCTGGGCGACTTTGAGACGGTGACGCGGCGTCAGTGCAGCGTTGGGTTGAGTCATAGGACTCTCCTCAGGCATGGAACGAGGGGCCGGCGATGAGCCGGCCCCTCGTTGGATTGAATTCGGTGTATTTCTTTGCGGAAGAGTCAGCGTGCAGCTGCCCTTGCGTTGATCTGAGCCGCCTGTGCTGCCGGGTCGTCCAGGGAGATGGCGATGCGGGTGAAGTGCTCGTCGACCAGCTCGATGACCACGGTGTGCTCGTAGCCGTTGACGTTCCAGAACTGGCGCTCACCGTCGGCATGGAAGGTGCCGCTGAGCTTGCTGCCTATGTGCAGGCCCGGCCCGCGCCAACCCTTCGGTTCACTCTTCATGCCCGGGTCATGGGTCGCGCCCCAAACATGGCTCCAAGGGATGGTAAGGCTGCCGGTGAAGGACCACACCTTGTCCAGCCCCTGAGGTTCGATGACCAGGTCGTTCTCAGCCAGGGTGATGACATTGCTCACGCTATTCTCCTTATGCTGTTGGTCGATTGGCACGTGCCAGCAGGTGCTGGCCGATCATGTGGGGGTCGTTGGCGAAGCACAGTTCGACCGCGCGTGACGTCAGGCGCTTCATGCCCTCGCTGACATGTGCCAACTCGAGGAGGGCCACCACGACGAGATCCCTGGAGTCGTCGTCGACGTCCCCATCCTGTGCGCGCTGGCAGACCTGCTCGAGTGCAGCTCGCATCAGGCCGTGCTTGGACCCGTGGAGCTTGTAGAAGCTCGCGCGACTCAATCCGAGTGCCGCGAGCATGGTGTCCACCGACACGGCGTCGAAGCCGCGGCGTCCGAACAGTGTTGTCGCGCTACGGAGTACTTCGTCCTCGTCGAACCCTCGTGGCCTTCCCATGCGATTCATACTAATCGTTCTAGAACAAACTGTCTAGAACTCGCTTCTGATCCCCGCAGCTCTGTTCGGAAGCCCTTTGATCAACGTGTCCGGTTGGTACATCCAGGTGTCTGCAGGGAACCTCTGCCGGACACACTCGCCGCTGAGTCACTTCCGGAGGAACGTGCGGCGTTTTGCGCTGGTGAGGACATGCTGCGCGGCGAGGTGGCCAGCACCGCCGCTCAGCCCGCCGCCGGGGTGAGTAGATGCGCCGACGTGCAGGAGCGACTTGATCACGGTGGTGTGCTTTCCTGAGTCCGGCAACGGACGCCAGAGTAGGTTCTGATCCAGTTCCATCGACCCCCCGTACGGGTCGCCGTTGACGGCGTTCGGGTTCACCGCGACCAGATCGGCAGGGGTAATGACCTTCGTGTCGAGGATGCTGGCGGTCAGTCCGGGGGCATGCTCCTCGACGCGGGCAAGGACCCGGTCCAGGTACTGCTTCACCGCATCGTTGGTCCAGGTGCCGTCGACGGCGATCGTCCCACCGCCATCCGCGGTGGGCTGCCAGGGCACTTCCTGGAGTTGCAGCCACAGTGACCCCTTCCCTTCCGGGACCCGAGACGGGTCGAGGACGTGTTGGCGGCCGACCACGATGGTGGGAGTGTCCGGGATTACCCCGGCGTCGGCCTGCGCGCAGGCGATGCCGGTGCTCCCGGATCCGTCGCTGATGTGCAGTAGCGGCACATCTTGGAACCGTTCGTCTGTCCACGTCAACGGTCGATCCAGGGCGATGTGGATCTGCATTGCGGCCCGCCCGGGACGGAATCGGCGCGCCTGGTCCCGAATCGGGGCCGGTACGTTCGCATCCTTCAGCAGCGTCCCGTAGAGCGCCTGCGGGGTGACGCTCGCGATGACCGCTTTCCGGGCACGGATCGTCCCCTTGTCGGTGACGACGCCCGTCGCATGGCCGTCTTCGACGATGATCCGCTCGGCCTGACGCCCGGTCAGGAACGTGGCCCCATGCTCTGTGAGAAGCCTCTCGAAGGCACCCACGAAGTTTCGCGATCCGCCCTTCACGATCGGGAGGCCGAACCCGTGCATCGTCAGGGCGAGCACGGGGATCATCATCCCGCCAGTGGCGCTGTCGGGAGAGATGCCAGCGTGCAGCAACCACGGGGCCCACATCTGGTCAGCTTCGGAGCCGACGAACCGGTCACGGCCGAAAGCCCGTCCGCTCATCACCGCATCCCGAGCCAAATCCAGCATTCCCTTAACCTTTTCGGTGCGCAGTGACCCCAATGCCAGCTTCACCGCGGTCCCGGAACGTACTTCTGAACCCAGCAGGCCAAACACGAGGTTCGCCCGATCGTCCATCTGCGCCATCATCGCCAGATACGCGTCCCGGTCCTTGGGATGTTCGAACCCCTCCGCCGTCTTCAACGGGTCCCGGTAGGCCAGGGCGGCGCGCCCAGTGGAGATGCTGCCGGTGAGCGCGCCGTCGGTATTGGCGTACTCCAATCCGCGCGCTTCCAACGCCTTCCCCAGCGTCGAGTACGCGCCACCAGAGACGAACAGCGGATGCCACGACGAATATGTGTCGTGGGTATAACCGGGCAGGGTCACCTCCCCGGAGTCGATGAACCCACCCAGACGATCGTTCTGTTCCACGATGGCGACATGCCACCCTTCGGTGGCGAGTTCCGCAGCCGCGACAAGCCCGTTCACTCCTGATCCGATCACGATCGCGTCATAGACGTCCATCATTACCTCCTTGTACCGTAGCCCTCACAATTCGGGCGAAATGATGATTGTTCGAGAGTGATGTTCAGTCTGACTATCAACGATGAGGGCCGCCGTAGGTGACTGCAACTGCCCTGTGCGCCCGGATGCTCAGTGAGCGGCGCCGAGCTCAATAAGGAGCACGCCGCCGACGATGAGGACGATGCCGAGTCCCATCAACCAGGTGAAGGGCTCCTTGAACAGGAAACGGCTGATGATCGCCGTCAACGCCACCCCAGAGGCGGCCCAGATGCCGTAGGCCACACCGAGAGCCATGCCGCCGGCCAACGCCAGCGACAGCATCGTGAACGCCAGCAGATACCCGACGGCCGCGCCCGCGTACCAGGGCTTCTTGTCCACAGCCACACGCAACGAGATCGTGCCGAACACCTCGAACACGATGGCACCGATCAGAAAGATCCAGGTCATCGGGCCACCTCATCCTTCTTGCTCTTGTTTCCCACCTGTGCACCGAGTTCCACACACAGCACTCCACCGATCACGACGACGATGCCGATACTCATCAGCACCGTCAGCGGCTCGTCGAAAAACACCAGCGACAACAACGCCGTCAACGCCACTCCGGACGCGCCCCATATGCCGTAGGCGACACCGAGGGCCATCCCTGTGCGCAGCACCAGAGCCAGGAACACGAACGCCCCCACATAGCCGATCACGACGACCGCATAGAAGGCGGGCGCATTAAGCGCGGCCTTCAATGACAACGATCCCGAGACCTCCAAAAGGATCGCACCGACCAGAAACAGCCAACCCTTGGCCTTCTGGCTCACTTCGCCCCACCTTCTTCCAGCAATCTCATCGCAACCGAATGCACGGCGTCTTCCTCATCCCCGCGGACCGTCGGGATGCCTAATCCCTTGTTGAACCACGCCCCGTCAGCCAGAAGCCTGGCGGCTCGCAGCGCACCCCGCTGCCGAGGTGTCCCTGTGATCTCGGTGCCGAACCACGGGTCCATGCGTTGCGTCCACTGCGCGGCCAGCATGTCCCTCAGCCGGACATCGACCAGCAGTGCGACATCGCTCTGGTCGAACTCTCCCGTGACTGCGTACTCCACGTAGGCCCGCAACCTTTCGGCAGGGCTGCTGTCCTCTCCCGCCCGCTCCCGCAGCTCTGTCAGCCACCGCTCGACGATCCGGTCCACCACCGCCAACACCAAGGCCTCCTTGGTCGCAAAGTGGTGCACCACCCCTGGCTTCGTCAGGCCGGCCTCGCGCGCCACAGCATCGATCGTGAACGGCTCCCCACGGCGCAGCACCTCGATCGCATCATCAAGAATCTCTGGTTTCGTCGCCATGCCAGCAGTATACCTACCATACGTAAGGTAGGCCAGTTCTGACGCTACGTTTTCTCGCTGACCGCATCACCATGACGACCGCTTGGTAGCGCTGAAAGCGCGCGGATGCTGCGGGCTGAATGACTGTCATCGCATCGCGCGCGTTGGCTGGGGTGCACTGGAGCGTCCCACCAGCATCGACTCACCCGTCCAGATCGTCAGGCCCGAGCACGCAAGACAATCAGGCGGCCGAGCAGTCCCACGGCGAACACCACCAGCATGATGACCACGGACATCGCCGGCAGGGTGAACGCCAGGACCAGACAGAGCACGGCACCCGTGAGATTCAGCCAGCGGGGTGAACGCACCACGCGCTCGGTCAGGGTGAAGGCCGCCAGGTTGGAGACGGCGTAATACACCAGCACGCCGAAGGAGGAGAAGCCCACCACCGTGAGCACATCTGCCGTCAGCAGCAGGACGATCACCACCGCCGCAGCCGTCAGCTGTGCGACCCACGGCACCGAGGTGCGGGTGGACACCCGGGCCAGGGGCCGCGGCAGGTCACCCTCGCGGGCCATGGCCAGCCCCGTGCGGGCGATCCCGGCCACGAGGTTGAGCAGGGAACCCAGGCTGGCCAGGGCCGCTCCGGCCACGGCAAGCCAGAGCCAGTCCGTGCCGAAGAGCACGCCCACGGCGTCCCGGATCGGCGCCTCCGAAGCCGCCAGCCCGTCCGTACCCAGCGCGCGCGTCAGGCTCCAGGCCAACAGCCCGTAGAGCACCAGCGTGAACGCCAGGGCACCCAGCACCGCACGGGGGATCGTCCGGCGGGGATCGCGGACCTCCTCACCCATCGTCGCGATCCGGGCGTAGCCCGCGAAGGCGAAGAACAGCAGTCCCGAGGCCTGCAGCACCCCGAGGGCCGAAGGCTCCACCGGTGCAGCCGAACCGGCCGGGGGAGCGGGGGAGCCGGCGTCGGGCCCGGAGGCCAGGCCCGCCACGATGACCAGGGCGAGGATCAGCGCCACCGGGACCAGGATGGCCACGGTGGCCTGGACCGTCCGGGTGATGCCGAGAAGGTTCACACCGGTCAGGAGCACGACGGCGGCGATCGCCACCCAGCGTGCGGTCCAGTCGGTACCGGGCACCACATAGAGGCCGACGGTGTAGGCCATGGCGGCGATGGACGCGGACTTCCCGGTAACGAAACCCCACCCGGCCAGGAAGCCGGCCCACTCACCGAGCTGCCGGCGGCCGAAGGTGTAGGCCCCGCCCGAGGTCGGGTGCACCGCTGCTAATTGGGCCGTGGAGATGGCATTGAGACAGGCCGTCACCCCGGCCACCAGCAGGGCTGCCATCAGCAGGCCGCTGGCCTGCGCCGCGGCCAGGCCGAGGGCGGAGAACACCCCGGCCCCGACCATGGAACCGACACCGATGACCACGGCCCCGGGCAGCCCCAGGCGTCGTTGCAGAACTGCGTGATCGCCCATGCGCTCCACCTACTAGAATCAACCGGGAAATGTCATGGCAATGCCGGACGTGTATGTCATTACCACGCCAAGAAAACCTCCCGGTGAACCGGGACCGGAAGGACCTTCAGTGCTGCGCACCCACCAGCTGGGCGAACTCAACGCCTCGCTCATCGGACAGACCGTCACCGTGACCGGATGGGTGGCACGCCGCCGTGACCACGGTGGGGTGGCCTTCGTGGACCTGCGTGATGCGTCCGGCTTCGCCCAGATCGTGGTGCGGGACGAGAAGGACTTCGATCCGCTGCGCAACGAGTTCGTCCTGCAGGTCACCGGCACGGTGGAACGCCGCCCCGAGGGCAACGAGAACCCGGCCCTGCCCTCCGGCGAGATCGAGCTCATCGCGGACACCGTGACCGTGCTCAACGCCGCAGCCCCGCTGCCGTTCCAGATCGACGAGCACGTGGAGGTCGGCGAGGAGGCCCGGCTGCGCCACCGCTACCTGGACCTGCGCCGCCCGGAGCCGGCCCGCATCATGCGCCTGCGCTCCGAGGTCAACCGCACCGCCCGGAACCTGCTGCACGAGGAGGGGTTCATCGAGGTCGAGACCCCCACTCTGACCCGCTCCACCCCGGAGGGCGCCCGCGACTTCCTGGTCCCGGCTCGCCTCGCGCCCGGCTCCTGGTATGCCCTGCCGCAGTCCCCGCAGCTGTTCAAGCAGCTGCTGCAGGTCGGCGGCATCGAGAAGTACTTCCAGATCGCCCGCTGCTACCGGGACGAGGACTTCCGCGCCGACCGACAGCCGGAGTTCACACAGCTGGACATCGAGGCGTCCTTCGTGGAGCAGGACGACGTGATCGCCCTCGGCGAGAAGATTGTGAAGTCGGTCTGGTCGCTGGTCGGCGTGGACGTGCCGACCCCGATCCGCCGCATGACCTACCGCGAGGCGATGGAGAAGTACGGTTCGGACAAGCCGGACCTGCGCTTCGGTCTCGAGCTGACGGACCTGACCGAGTACTTCGCGGACACCCCGTTCCGCGTGTTCAAGGCTCCCTATGTGGGTGCCGTGGTCATGCCCGGCGGTGCCTCCCAGCCGCGCCGCACCCTGGACGCCTGGCAGGAATGGGCCAAGCAGCGCGGGGCCCGCGGCCTGGCGTACGTGCTCATCCAGGAGGACGGCTCGCTCACCGGTCCGGTCTCCAAGAACATCTCCGAGGAGGAGAAGGCCGGCCTGGCCGCCGCCACCGGTGCCAACCCGGGGGACTGCATCTTCTTCGCCGCCGGCGAGACCACTCCCTCCCGCGCCATCCTCGGCGCCGCGCGCGTGGAGATCGGCCACCGCGTCGGCCTGATCAAGGACGCCGGCCCGGGCGTGCCCGCCGCCGAGGCAGACTGGGCGTTCGTGTGGGTCGTGGACGCCCCCATGTTCGAGCCCGCCTCGGAGGCAGTGGCCTCCGGTGACGTCGCCGTGGGCTCCGGTGCCTGGACCGCGGTGCACCACGCCTTCACCTCGCCTAAGCCCGAGTTCATGGACACCTTTGACACGGATCCGGCCAGCGCCCTGTCCTACGCCTACGACATCGTGGTCAACGGCAACGAGGTGGGTGGCGGCTCCATCCGTATCCACCAGGGCGACGTCCAGGAGCGCGTGTTCAAGCTCATGGGCCTGGACGAGGAGTCAGCGCAGTCCAAGTTCGGCTTCCTCCTGGAGGGCTTCAAGTACGGCGCCCCGCCGCACGGCGGCATCGCCTTCGGCTGGGACCGCATCGTCGCCTTGCTGGCCGGCACCGAGTCCATCCGGGACGTCATCGCCTTCCCGAAGACCGGCAACGGTTATGACCCCCTGACCGCCGCGCCGGCTCCCATCACGGACCAGCAGCGCAAGGAAGCCGGCGTGGACGCCAAGCCGGAGCCGAAGGAGGCCACTCCAGGGCAGGAGACCACGGCCGCCCAGGACTCGCCCGACACCACGGGAGCCTGACGTGGCGCCCGAAGGCGGGCAGGATCAGCGCCGGGACAGCATCCCACCGACGGCGGTGCGGCTGCTGCCGGTCCTGATCGTCACCTTTGCACTGAACGTGCTGATCGACCAGTCCACGGAATGGCCGATGCTGCTGCGCTGGGGAATTGCCCTGGCCGGCGGCATCGCGGCACAGTTCATCGTGGTGCGCCTCTGGGCCTCGCGCCAGCGGTGACCTCTACCCGGTGACGGCCACTGGGTGACCGCGGCGGATCAACCCCGCCGCGGCCCCGCCAGGTCCTCCGTGTCCACCCACACGGTGAAGGGGCCCGAGTTGACCAGGGCGACGTCCATCATGGCTCCGAAGACCCCGCGTTCCACGGGCACGCCCAGCGCCTCCAGCGCGGTGATGAACCGCTCGTACAGCGGCTCAGCCTGATCGCCCTTCGCGGACCGCGTCCACGAGGGGCGGCGTCCCTTCCGGACGTCCCCGTACAGGGTGAACTGGCTGACCACGAGGGCGGCGGCACCGGCCCCGACGAGGGATTCCTCGCCCTCGAGGATGCGCAGGTGCGCCACCTTCTCGGCCAGCTGGACCGCCTCCGCCTCGGTGTCCTGGACCGAGACCCCCAGCAGCACCACGAGCCCGGGGGAGTCGAGGCGACCGGTCACCCGGCCCTCAACGGTCACGGACGCGGACGTTGCCCTCTGCAGCACAGCTCTCATGGCTCCATTCTCCCCGCATGCGCCCCGCCCCGGGCGCCCAGCCCGTCCGGGGCGGCGGCTAGGCTGGGCCGGTGAGTGATTTGTTCAGTGTGCTCGGCGGCGGGGACCATGACGATGACGGCGCATCGGGCACCCCGCACGACGACGGCGCCTCCTCGGGCGGTCGCGATCGCCCCAGTGCCCCCTTGGCTGTGCGCATGCGCCCGCGCACCGTAGACGAGGTGGTCGGCCAGCAGCACCTGCTCCACGTCGGTTCCCCACTGCGCAAGCTGGCCGAGGGCGCGGCCGGCGGCAAGGGCGGCCGCGGTGCCGGGCCGTCGTCGCTCATTCTGTATGGGCCTCCCGGCACCGGCAAGACGACCCTGGCGACCGTGATCGCCCGGGGACCGGGCCGCAAGTTCGTGGAGCTGTCCGCCATCAACGCCGGCGTCAAAGACGTGCGGGCGGTCATGGACCAGGCGCTGAACGACCGGGACCTCTACGGCCGGACCACGGTGCTGTTCCTGGACGAGATCCACCGGTTCAACAAGGCCCAGCAGGACGCCCTGCTGCCCGGGGTGGAGAACCGATGGGTGGTGCTGGTGGCCGCGACCACCGAGAACCCGTCCTTCTCCGTGGTGGCACCGCTGCTGTCCCGGTCCATCATGCTCACGCTCAAGCCGCTCACGGACGCGGACATCGGCGGTGTGCTGGACCGTGCGGTCGCCGATGAGCGGGGACTCAACGGCGCGGTCGTGCTCGAGGACGAGGCCCGCGAGTACCTGGTGCGCATGGCCCAGGGAGACGCCCGCCGGGGGCTGACCACCCTGGAGGCCAGTGCCGGCGTGGCCCTGGACCGGTGGGAGGCCGCCGGCTTCGACGAATCAGGCGAGCCCGACGAGTATGACGAGCCTGGGGACCGCCCGGAACTGCCCTCGATCACCCTCCAGGACGCGGCCCAGGCCATGGATCGCGCGGTGCTGCGCTATGACAAGGCCGGTGACCAGCACTATGACGTCATCAGCGCGTTCATCAAGTCGATCCGCGGTTCGGACGTGGACGCCTCCCTCCACTACCTGGCACGGATGCTGGAGGCGGGCGAGGACCCGAGGTTCATCTCCCGGCGCCTGATCATCTCCGCCTCCGAGGACATCGGGATGGCTGATCCGACAGCACTGCAGACCGCCGTGGCGGCAGCACAGGCCGTGCAGCTCATCGGCATGCCGGAGGGGCGGCTGGTCCTGGCCGAAGCCACCGTGCACCTCGCCACCGCCCCCAAGTCCAACGCCTCCTACGCCGCCATCAACGAGGCCGTGGCGGACGTCCGTGCCGGGCTGTCCGGGGAGGTGCCGCCCCACCTGCGGGACGCCCACTACCCGGGAGCTGCCGGCCTGGGCCACGGCAAGGGGTACATCTACTCCCATGACGCCCCGCATTCGGTGGCCCGGCAGCAGTACCTGCCGGATTCGCTCCGTGGGAAGGACTACTACCGTCCCAAGCAGAACGGCGTCGAAAGAAACCTGGGGGACCGGGTGCAGCACCTGCGGTCGATCATCCGGGGCACCCCACATCCGGCCCCACCGACACCACCGGCACCACCGGCAGCCGAACGGGACGAATCCAGCGAGTAGGCCCCTAAGCTGAAGGTGTCCGTACCCGCTATGACCGTGGTTCGGCCTCGGGACCACCTTCGGGGGTCCACCGGCCGCGGAGATCGGAGCAACTGCCATGTCCACTCCCGCGAACAATCCGGCCAGCCGTCTTGTGCAGAACACCGCCCAGGTCGACTACCGGATCCTCAAGTCGGTGGCCGCCTACGAGCAGGCCCAGGAACTGGTGGACCGCCTCTCCGATGGCGGCTTCCCCGTGGAGAAGACCAGGATCGTCGGCACGGGCCTCCGGTCGGTCGAGCAGGTCACCGGCCGGATGACCACCGGCAAGGCGGCTGGGCAGGGAGCCCTCGGCGGCATGTGGTTCGGCCTGATGATCGGCATCCTGTTCCTGATCCTGGCGCCCGGCAACTTCTTCCTGATCCTGCTTCTGGCGCTGGGCTTCGGTGCCGTGTGGGGCGCGATCTTCGGAGCGCTCGGCCACGCGGCCACCCGAGGCCGCCGGGACTTCTCCTCCGTCCAGGTCATGGAGGCCGAGTCCTACGACGTGCTCGTGGAGGCCTCCCACATCAACCAGGCCGCACAGGTCGCCAATGGGCAGCCCATGCCGGAACAGGACCCAGAGGTCTAGTCCCGAGCCGTTGCCTCCGTACCGTAGGGCCAGCTGGCCAATGGACCAGTCGGTCGGGGGAGCGGTGCAGAACTGGTAGACTCTTCTGCTGTCTGGCAAGCGCCGCCAGTTCTCCCTGCCCCGTTCCGGCCTGAGCCGGTGGTGTGGGGAGGCCCCGTCCGGGTCCTGCGGCGCTGTAGCAATGACGGGCAGCGGCATGCCCCTCAGTTCTCCCGAAGGACGCACGGGAGGCCAGGTTCCGGTCCACCCTTGTCACACCGCGGGAGCCCCCGCCTCGTGTCAGGACCGGAGACAAACCAGAATCGTGCCGCCTGACAAGAAAGGTCCCTCGTGGCTTCCAACCTCCGTACCCGCCGCACCGTGCGCCACTCGCGCGCACTCGGCATTGCCCTGACCCCCAAGGCCGAGAAGTACATGGAGCGCCGTCCGTACGGTCCCGGCCAGCATGGCCGTGCCCGTCGCAAGGCCGACTCCGACTACTCGGTGCGCCTGAAGGAAAAGCAGCGTCTGCGCGCCCAGTACAACATCCGCGAGGCGCAGATGCGCCGCTACTTCGAAGAGGCCAAGCGCACCTCGGGCCTGACCGGTGAGAACCTGGTCGAGCTGCTCGAGATGCGTCTTGACGCCCTCGTGCTGCGCTCCGGCTTCGCCCGCACCATCCAGCAGGCCCGCCAGATGGTCGTGCACCGCCACATCATGGTGGACGGCGCCCGCGTGGACCGCCCGTCCTTCCGCGTGAAGGAGGGCCAGCTGATCCACGTGCACGAGCGTTCGGAGAAGATGGTCCCCTTCCAGATCTCCGCCACCGGCGCCCACCAGGACGTCCTGCCGGCCGTCCCGGGTTACCTGGACGTCGAGATCGACAAGCTGCAGTCCAAGCTGTCCCGCCGCCCGAAGCGCTCCGAGGTCCCCGTGACCTGCGAAGAGCAGCTCGTCGTCGAGTACTACGCACGCTGATCCCTTCCGGATCTGCTGCGGCGGAAACTGCCTGAGAACCCGGCGTCCCCTCGAGGGGACGCCGGGTTTCGGCTTTAAGGACAGACAGCGGGCCTGGCGCCGAGCCCGGGATGCCAGGGCCGGCGTCGGGCGCTGAAGTTCCACGCCGGGGCCGCGGCCCCGGTAGGGTGGACCAGGCACTGAAGCGAAAGGAAATCCCGTGATCAAGCGCGTAATGCTGGTGGGAGTGGGGGCAGCCGTCGGCTGGCTCGGACACACCGTCTTCAGCAAGGGACGTGACGCCGCAGCCCTGCGGGCCGAGGAGACGATCCGCCACACGCTGAACCCGGAGAACATCGGGCGCAATGCCGGGCAGGCCGCGGCCACCGCCCTGGCCGCCAGCGCCCGTTCCTTCGCGTATCAGCTGCGCGAGGAAGTGCCGGCCTGGAAGACCATGTCGTCCTCCCTGGCCGACCCCGCGCCGCAGCAGGAACGGTCCCGGACCACGGCCGCTGCAGCCGCCCAGGATGTCCCGGACGCCGCGCACACCACCATCACGGGTACCGCCACGGAAGGCCCCGCGGACAGGTCCACACCCCGACCCACCGACCCCCGAAAGCAGTCGTAGAGCAGTCATGAAGTCCCAGGACATCGCCAGCCGCTGGCTGGATTTCTTCGCCAAGAAGGACCACTCCGTCGTTCCCTCGGCATCGTTGGTCTCCCCGGACCCGTCGTTGCTGTTCACGATCGCCGGCATGGTTCCCTTCATCCCGTACTTCCTGGGCCAGGAGACCCCGCCCTACCAGCGGGCCACCACCGTGCAGAAGTGCATCCGCACCGCGGACATCGAAGAGGTCGGCAAGACGGTCCGCCACGGCACCTTCTTCCAGATGTGCGGCAATTTCTCCTTCGGGGACTACTTCAAGGAGAAGGCCATCCCCTACGCCTGGGAGCTGCTGACGACGCCCCAGGACCAGGGCGGCTTCGGCCTGGACCCCGAGCGCCTGTGGGTCACGGTGTACGAGGAGGATGACGAGGCCGAGCGCATCTGGCGCGAGGAGGTCGGTTTCCCGGCCGAACGCATCCAGCGCCTGGGCAAGGAGGACAACTACTGGCACACCGGCCAGCCCGGCCCCGGTGGCCCGGACTCCGAGATCTTCTATGACCGGGGACCTGAGTACGGCCGCGAGGGCGGCCCGTCCGCGGACGAGAACCGCTACATGGAGATCTGGAACCTGGTCTTCATGCAGTACCAGCTCTCCGAGGTCAACTCGCAGACCGACTTCACCGTGGCCGGAGAGCTGGACCACAAGAACATCGACACCGGACTGGGCCTCGAACGACTCGCCATGATCCTGCAGGGCGTGGAGAACATGTACGAGACGGACCAGGTCCGCCCCGTCCTGGACCGCGCCGCCACCCTGGCCGGCAAGGAGTACTCCTCCACCGAGGACGCCACGGATCCGCGCTACACGGATGACGTTCGCCTGCGGATGATCGCCGACCACATCCGCTCTGCGTTGATGCTCATCACCGACGGCGTGGTGCCCGGCAACGAGGGCGGCGGCTACGTGCTGCGCCGCCTGATCCGCCGCGCCGTGCGGGCCATGCGCCTGATGGGCGTGACCGACCCGGTGCTGCCCGAGCTGCTGCCGGTCTCCCGCGACGCCATGAAGGGCACCTACCCGGAGGTCGAGCGGGACTTCGACCGCATCGCCCGGATCGCCTACAACGAGGAGAAGGCCTTCCTGCGGACCATCGCCGCCGGCACGGCCCGGATGGACTCGGCCGTCACGGCCGCGAAGTCCGCCGCGCACGCCACCGCAGGCGAAGGTGCCACGGCAGGCATCTCCGGTGCCGACGCGTTCGAACTGCATGACACCTACGGGTTCCCCATCGACCTCACCCTCGAGATGGCCGAGGAGGCCGGGGTGGCCGTGGACGAGGCCGGTTTCCGCGAGCTCATGACCGAGCAGCGCGACCGTGCCCGCCAGGACGCCAAGTCCAAGAAGTCCGGTCACGTGGACTCCTCGGCCTACCGCCAGCTGCAGGCCGAGGGGAACACCGTCTTCACCGGCTACACCGAGCACACCACCGAGGCCCGCATCCGCGGCCTGCTGAGCGGCGGCCAGCAGGTCACCTCGGCCACCGCCGGGCAGGAACTCGAACTGGTGCTGGACGCCACGCCCTTCTACGCCGAGTCTGGAGGCCAGGCTGCTGACACCGGTCTCATCACCGGTGACGGCTTCGTCCTCGAGGTCCTCGACGTCCAGTCCCCGATCCGCGGCCTGAGCGTGCACCAGGTCAAGGTCGTCGAGGGCGAGGTGCCCGCCGGGGCCACCGCCGTCGGTGCCATCGATCTGCAGCGGCGCCTGGACGCCCAGAAGGCCCACACCGGCACGCACCTGGTGCACGCCGCCCTCCACCAGATCCTCGGCCCGGAGGCCACGCAGTCCGGCTCCTTCAACAAGGAGGGCTACCTGCGCTTCGACTTCCGCTGGGGCGAGGCCATGAGCGAGATGGCCCGGTCCGAGGTCGAGGAGGTCTCCAACCTGGCCATCCGGGACAACCACCCCGTGCTGACCCGGGAGATGTCCCTGGAGGAGGCACGCGGCCTCGGGGCGATGAGCCTGTTCGGCGAGAAGTATGGAGACCGCGTGCGTGTGGTCGAGGTCAACGGCGCCTGGTCCCGCGAGCTGTGCGGTGGAACCCATGTGGGCGCCACAGCGGAGATCGGTTCCCTGGCCCTGCTCGGCGAGCAGTCCGTGGGCTCCGGCAACCGCCGCGTGGAGGCCCTCGTGGGGCTGGACGCCTTCCGCCACCTGGCCACCGAGCGCACGCTCGTCAACGAGCTCACCGGCCTCCTCAAGGTCCCGGCGGACCAGGTCAAGGACCGGGTTGCCGGCACCCTGGCCCGGCTCAAGGAGGTCGAGAAGGAACTCGCCGGCCTGCGCTCGGCCCAGCTGCAGGCCGAGGCCGGCCGGCTCGTCGAGAACGCCGTGGCGGTATCCGGTCCCGGCGCCACCGTCACGGTCCTGGCGCACGACGCCGGCCCGGTCGGCTCGGGCGACGAGCTGCGGACCCTCGTACTGGATCTGCGTTCCCGGTTGGAAAACCAGTCCGGCAACGCCGCGGGCACCCCCGTGGTGGTGGCCATGGCCGGCACCGCCAAGGGGCGTCCGCTCGTGGTGGTCGGCACCAACCAGGCCGCCCGCCAGTCCGGCCTGAAGGCCGGCGCCCTCGTCAAGACCGCCTGCGGGGTGCTCGGCGGAGGCGGTGGCGGCAAGGATGACGTGGCGCAGGGCGGCGGCCAGGACGCGACCCGGATCGATGACGCCCTGGTGGCCGTGCGGACGGCGATCGAGTCGACGGTCGGGGCCGCAGGCGCGTGAGCGGCGCACTGCAGCGCGGGGTCCGGCTCGGAGTCGACGTCGGCAAGGCCCGCGTCGGCCTCGCCGCCTCGGACCCGGACGGCATCCTGGCCACCCCGGTGAAGACGCTCCGGCGGGACCTCAAGAAGGGTTTCGACCGGCGGCTGATCGTCCGGGAGGCCCTGGAACGCGCGGCCGTGGTGGTCTACGTCGGGTATCCGGTGAACATGCAGGGCCGGTCCACGGAATCCACCGAGGACGCCCACCGCTATGCCCAGGACCTGGCAGCGGAGCTGCTCGCCGCCGGAAGCCCGGCACGGGTGCACCTCGTGGACGAACGCCTCAGCACCGTCACGGCCCACCGGCAACTGCATGAGGCCGGCCGGGGGAGCCGGACCCACCGCGAGGTCGTGGACCAGGTGGCGGCCGTGCAGATACTCGAGCAGGCCTTGAATATGCAACAATCACTCCAGCGGGACGCCGGGCGCCCCGTGCTAGTTCCTGCGCCAGAAGGACCAGAGGGAGAGGACGGGACACGTGGCTGACCTGACTCCTGACGATCCGACTCCTGACGATTCCCGGAACCCGCAGTCCCCGTTGACCCGGCGAGAATTGCGCCGCCGCGAGGAGGCGCGCCGCTCAGAGCACGAGGCCAGCCTGGACGAGGACCGCCGCGAGTATCCGCAGGCCGAGTCCGCCGAGGGGCCTGCTGAGGGTCCTGCTGAGCGGATCACCACGGACGGCACCCCCGTCATCGTCCGCCCAGCCGGCCGCAAGGGGTACCAGACCGTCACCATCAACCGGGACCGCTCCCCGGACGCCGAACAGCAGGCGAAGAAAGTGGCGCGCCGGAAGCGGCGCCGCCGCCGCAACATCGCTCTGACCTCGGCCTTCGCCGTGTTCGTGCTGCTGGTGGCGGGCTTGTCCTTCGCACTGAAGGCCATCCTGCCGGATCCGGTCGCCGAGGACTACCCGGGCCCCGGCGGTGCGGAGGTGGTCTTCTCCGTCAACGAGGGTGAGGGTGCCATCGCCATCGGGAACCGCCTTGTGGACGAGGACATCGTGGCCAGCAGCGCCGCCTTCATCGAGGCCGTCAACCAGTCGCGGTCGGAGAACTCCATCCAGCCGGGCGAGTATCCGCTGAGGAAGCAGATGAAGGCCGCGGACGCCGCGGCCATCCTCCAGCGTGACGGTGAGGGCCAGGTCCACTACGTCGCTGTGAACCGCGGCATGCGCCTGGGTGAGGCCTTGAGCGCCGTCAGTGAGTCAACGGGCATCTCCGTCCAGGACCTGGAGGCGGCTGCGGCGGACCCCACTGACTTCGGGCTTCCCGCCGAGGCCCCCAGCCTGGAAGGCTACCTGGCTCCGGGGGAGTACCGCTTCCCGGTGGACGCCGAGCCGGCCGAGATCTTCGCCATGATGATCGAGCCGACCATGGCCGAGCTCGAGGAGCAGGGGATCACGGACGAGTCCGAGCAGTTCCGCGCCGTGACGATCGCCTCCATCCTGGAGGCCGAGGCGTTGACGGATGACTACCCGATCGTTGCCGGCATCATCGAGAACCGCCTCGATCCGTCCAACGAGGAAACCGGCGGCTACCTGCAGATCGATGCCACGGTGATCTATGGGCTCGGCCAGCGCCAGCTGCAGTTCTCGGAGGAGGACAAGCAGGATGCCTCGAATGAGTACAACACCTATGCCCACCGCGGCCTGCCGCCCGGACCCATCGGCGCCCCGTCCACCCAGGCACTCGATGCGGCGGCGCACCCGGAGGACAACGACTACTACTACTGGGTGACCACCAACATCGAGACCGGCGAGACGAAGTTCGCAGAGGACTATGCCCAACACCGCATCTACCAGCAGGAATACCGCGACTACTGCGCCGACAACGCGGAGATCTGTGGTTAGGCCGTCCGCCGGAGTCCTCGGCCATCCCATCTCGCACTCGAAGTCACCGGCCCTGCACCGGGCCGCCTACCGTGCCCTGGGCCTGGATGTCGCCTACGACGCCCATGACGTGACACCGGAGGCGCTGCCCGCCTTCATGGCCGGCCTGGACCGGAGTCCAGGGGCGGGCTTCGACTGGCTCGGATTCTCGGTCACCATGCCGCTGAAGTCCGCGATGATGCCGCTGGTGGACCATTACTCGCCGCGGGCCGAGCGGCTCGGGTTCCTCAACACCGTCGTCTGGGACGGGGACGGGATCTCCACGGCCTACAACACGGACGTGGAGGGCATCGTCGAGTCGCTCGTGTTCGCGGGCTACCAGCGTGAGGTGACCGGCGGCCGGATGGGCATCCTCGGTGGTGGCGGGACCGCCGCGGCAGCCATCGCCGCCGCGGAGAAGCTGGGGCTGGCCGGCGTCGACCTGTTCGTCCGTACCCCGGCCAAGGCCGCCGAGCACGCCGAACTCGCGCGCGGCTTCGGCCTGGCACCCCGCGTCCGCCTCCTGGAGGACTTCCCGACGGCGGCCGGCGGTTTCCGTGCCGTCGTCGCCACGCTGCCCCCGCGCGCCGCGGACCCGACCGCCGGGTCCCTGGCCGGCGCGTTGGCGGGGGCGCAGAAAGGGGAGCAGAACTCGGACACGGCGGGGAGCTCAGAGCCCGCACCGTTGCCCCCCCTGCTGGACGCCGCCTACGACCCGTGGCCGTCCGAACTGGCGATGGCCTGGCAGCAGCAGGGCGGCCAGGTGGTCAGCGGCCTGGAGATGTTGCTGTATCAGGCCGTCGAGCAGGTCCGCCTGTTCACGGAGCGCATCCGCCCGGCCGGGACGGAACCCGACTGGCCCGCCGTCATCGCCGCGATGGCCGCCGCCATCGACCTTCCGGAGCGCTGAACCCGGTCATACGGTCCGGAACCCCGTGCGGACCATGAGAGAATCGAATCCATGGTGCGCTGGTTGACAGCGGGCGAATCACATGGGCCCGCACTCGTTGGAATCATTGAAGGGATGCCCGCGGGCATCCCCCTGACCACCTCTATGGTGCAGGACGCCCTGGCGCGCCGGCGCCTGGGCTATGGCCGTGGTGCCCGCATGAAGTTCGAGCAGGACCAGGTCACCCTCGTCGGCGGGGTCCGCCACGGTTCCACCCTGGGCTCCCCGGTCGCCATCGAGATCGCCAACACCGAATGGCCGAAGTGGGAGAAGGTCATGTCGGCCGATCCCGTGGACGCGGACGAACTCGACGGCCTGGCTCGCAACGCCGCCCTCACCCGTCCCCGTCCCGGCCACGCCGACCTGGCCGGCATGCAGAAGTACGGCTTCGATGAGGCCCGCCCCCTGCTGGAGCGCGCCTCCGCCCGCGAGACCGCGGCGCGCGTGGCCCTGGGCACCGTGGCCTCCTCCTTCCTGGCGGAACTGGGCATCCGCACCGTCTCCCACACCACGGCTGTCGGCACGGTGTCCGTGCCGGAGGGTGCTGAGTTGCCCGCACCGGATGACGTGACCGCGCTGGACGCGGATCCGCTGCGGTGCTTCGATAAGTCCACCTCGGACGCCATGGTCGCCGAGGTCGATGCCGCCCACAAGGAGGGCGAGACCCTCGGCGGCGTCGTCGAGGTCCTGGCCTACGGCGTGCCGGTGGGGCTGGGCAGCCATGTCCACTGGGACCGCCGTCTGGACTCGCTGCTCTCCGGCGCCCTCATGGGCATCCAGGCCATCAAGGGCGTCGAGGTCGGTGACGGCTTCACCACCGCCGCCCGCCGCGGCACCGCCGCCCATGACGAGATCGTCCGCGGCCCCGACGGGTATCCGGTCCGCACGTCCAACCGGGCCGGCGGCATCGAGGGCGGCATGAGCACCGGGGGAGTGGTCCGCGTGCGTGCGGGCATGAAGCCGATCGCCACCGTCCCCAAGGCCCTGCGCACCGTGGACACGGCCACCGGCCAGGACACGAAGGCCCACCACCAGCGCTCGGACGTGTGCGCCGTGCCGGCGGCCGGCGTCGTGGCCGAGGCCATGGTCTGCCTCGTCCTCGCCCAGGCCGTCCTGCAGAAGTTCGGGGGAGACTCCGTGGCGGAGACGAAGCGGAACCTGGACTCCTTCGTGGCCTCGCTCGAACCGCTGCCGGTCTCGCATGAGGACGCGCCGGTCGAGCTGGCCGAGGCGCCCATGGGTGACCCGCTGCAGTGAGTTCCACAACCGGCGGCGGCCCTGGTTGGTCACCTGGCCGGCGGATCGTGCTCGTGGGGCCCATGGGGTCCGGCAAGTCGACCGTCGGACTCGTCCTGGGCCGCAGGCTCGGTCTGCAGCGCCTGGACGCCGATGACCTCTTCGTGACCCAGCACGGTGCCATCTCGGACTACTTCTCCCGCAACGGTGAACCGGCCTTCCGCCAGGCCGAGGAGGAGGTCATCGGCGAGGTCCTCTCCCGCGCCGAACCCTGCGTGCTGTCCCTGGGCGGGGGAGCGGTGCTCAGCGCCCAGACCCGCGACCGGCTGCGGCATGGATCCCATGTCGTCTACCTCACGGTGGCGGAGGATGCGGCTCTGGCCCGGCTCAACGGCGGCCTCGGCCGGCCCGTCCTCGCGGGGGACCCCGGCCGCACCTGGCGCCGCATCCTCGCCGAACGCCACGCCTTGTACCGTGAGGTATCGCAGTGGACGGTGGACACCACCGGCCGCTCCACCGAAGACCTGGCCACCCACATCATCCGCCTCGTCCGTCAGGCCGAGACCACCACCCCGACCACAGGAGCTGTCCATCCATGACTGAGCCGAACACCCCGTCCACCGAAACCGTCCCGGACGATGCCACCGTCATCCCCGTGGCCGGCGGATCGGGGTCAGCGGGCACCGGCGGCTACGACGTCGTGGTGGGCAAGGGCCTGCTGGGACGCCTGCCGGACATGCTCGGGCCCACGGTCCGCCGCGTCCTGGTCATCCACCCCCGGGCGTTGCGTGCCACCGGTGACGTGGTCAAGGCCGATCTGGAGACAGCCGGCTACCAGGCCCTCACCGCGGAGATCCCGGATGCCGAGGAGGGCAAGCACATCCAGGTGGCCGCGTTCTGCTGGCAGGTCCTGGGCCAGAACGACTTCACCCGCTCGGACGCCGTGGTGTCCGTGGGCGGCGGCTCCGTCTCCGACGTCGCCGGTTTCGTGGCGGCCACCTGGCTCCGCGGGGTCCGCGTGGTGCACTTCCCCACCACCCTCCTGGGCATGGTGGACGCCGCCGTGGGCGGCAAGGCCGGCATCAACACCTCCGAGGGCAAGAACCTGGTGGGTGCGTTCCACCCGCCCGCGGGAGTGCTCGCGGACCTGGACACACTGCTGACCCTGCCCCCGAACGAGCTGGTGTCCGGACTCGCGGAGGTCGTCAAGTGCGGCTTCATCGCGGACCCGGAGATCCTCACCATCATCGAGTCCTCCCCGGAACAGGCCCAGAACCCGCACTCGGCCCAGCTGCGCGAACTGATCGAGCGCTCGATCGCCGTCAAGGCGCAGGTGGTCTCCAGTGACCTGCGGGAGGCCGGCGCACGCGAGATGCTGAACTACGGCCACACCCTGGCGCACGCCATCGAACTGGCCGAGCGCTACCAGTGGCGCCACGGCGCCGCCGTGTCCGTCGGCCTGGTGTTCGCGGCCGAACTGGCGCGCTCCGTCGGACGCCTCGACGATGCCACCGCCGATCGCCACCGCACGATCCTCGAGTCGCTCGGTCTGCCGACGTCGTACTCCTCCGGCCGCTGGGAGACCCTGTTGGACGGCATCCGCCGGGACAAGAAGAACCGCGGGGACCAGCTGCGGTTCGTCCTCCTGGACGGCCTGGGCAAGCCGACGACCTATGACGTCCCGGATGCCTCGCTGCTGTTCGCGACCTACCAGGAGATAGCGGAGTGACCGCCAGGTGATCTCCGGGCGAACCCTGACTTGATCCGGGGTACCACCCTCATCACCTAGAATGGTCGACTGGACTTCCAGCGAGACCCGCCGACGCCATCGACTGGCCCCTTACCGACAGACGGAGATTGACAGTGGCAACCAGCAACGACATCAAGAACGGCACCGTGCTGAAAATGGACGGCCACCTGTGGAACGTCATCGAGTTCCAGCACGTGAAGCCGGGCAAGGGCGGGGCGTTCGTCCGCACCAAGATCCGGAACATCACCACCGGCAAGCTGGTGGACAAGACCTTCAACGCCGGCGCCAAGATCGAGACCGCCACCGTGGACCGCTCGGACTACGAGTACCTGTACCAGGACGGCGAGGACTACATCTTCATGGACACGGACACCTACGACCAGATCCCGGTGAACCCGGCTGTCGTGGGCGATGCCGCGAACTTCATGCTGGAGAACCAGAAGGTCACCATCGCCATGAACGAGGGCACCCCGCTGTACCTGGACATGCCGCCGTCGGTAGTCCTGGAGATCACCTACACCGAGCCCGGCCTGCAGGGCGACCGGTCCTCCGCCGGCACCAAGCCCGCGACCCTCGAGACCGGCTACGAGATCCAGGTCCCGTTGTTCGTGGACCAGGGCACCAAGGTCAAGGTGGACACCCGTTCGGGTGACTACCTCGGCCGCGTGAACGACTGACGGGACGACTGACGAACTGTGAGCGCACGAGGCAAAGCCCGGAGGCGCGCGCTGGAGGTCCTCTTCGAGGCCGAACAGCGCGGGACCACTCCGGATGAGGGCATCACCTCCCGCAGGGCATCCACGGCACAGGTGATCAACCCGTACACCGTGGAGATCATCCAGGGCGTGGTGGCCGAACAGGAGCGGATCGACGAGATCCTGTCCTCCTACGCCCAGGGCTGGACCCTGGACCGCATGCCGGCAGTGGACCGCGCCATCCTGCGGATCGGTGCCTGGGAACTGCTGTTCAACGACGAGGTGCCGGACCGTGTGGCGGTGGCCGAGGCGGTCACGATCGCCAAGGAACTGTCCACGGACGATTCCCCGGACTATGTCAACGGCCTGCTGGGCCGGATCCAGCAACTCAAGCCGACGCTGCTGGACTGACCGGGCCGCTGGGCCTAATCGCGCCGAAGAGCTCCTGCCGCTGACGGACCGTGTCCTGCAGCAGCCGGAGCTCTTCGGCGCTGTTGGCCTGCACATCGTGACCCCGCTCGATCCGGTGCCGCAGGGCGGCCAGGCGCAAGGCGGTCCGCTCGAAGGCACGGTGCTGGCTCCGGACCCCGAGTCCGCCGGCCCACCGGTGGCCCTGCCGCCGTCCCGGGGCTGTGCCGAAGAGGGCGATCTCCTCCGGCCAGAGCCACCCCGCCTCTCCGTAGCGACCCAGCATGCGCTGGGTCAGCCGTCGCTCGGCCCGCAACAACAGCACGACCGCGGCGACCGCCGCGATGAACAGCGGGACCTGCAACAGCAGGTAGAACGTGAAGAAGTCGTCGAAGATCAAGGCGAGTCCGCCGTTCCACAGGAAGTGCCCGGCCATGGCCGGGACCAGCCCCAGCAGGAACCACCCGATCCAGCCGACCCGGCCGAGCCGGCCCCTGGTGAACCGCCGGTGCGCGGCCACCCCCAGGAAGAACCCGATCCACACGGTGAACAGCACGTGGGCGAAGGGCGAGAACAGCCCCCGCAGCACGAAGGTGAACGCCAGCTCGGTGCCCCACCCGGCCTCGGTGTAGGCCGTGCCGAAATACAGGATGTTCTCCGTGAACGCGAAGCCGGCCGCCACCATGCCGGCGTAGACCACCCCGTCCACGGGACCGTCGAAGTGCCGGCGGGCCGCCAGGAAGATCACCACGAGGCCGGCGCCCTTCATGGTCTCCTCGATCACCGGGGCCTGCACCACCGCCCCGAAGGTGTCCGAGTCCAGTGAGGACAGCCCGCTGAAGGTCTCCATGAACACCTCGCCCAACGTGAGGGTGCCGAACACGGAGACCCCCGCGCCCCACAGGAAGGCGAAGACCAGCCAGCCGCGGGGCTCGGGATCCCACCGGTCGACCCAGAGGAGGGCGGCCACCACGATGCCGAGGGGGATCAGCGCCAGCAGCCCGACCACGAAGAGCGTCTCGGTGCCCAGGGCGCCGACCAGGAACAGGACCACCAGGGCGCCGACGGCCGCGGCTGTCACGAGCAGGGCGATGCCCCAGGCGTTGGAGCGGCGATTGCGCCGTGCGATCAGGTGCGCCGGGGGATAGGCCGCCGACGACGGGACGGTGGACTCAGGATGGTCCACAGGGTTGCCCGCACGGGGCACCGGTCCGGACCCGAGCGACCAATACGATGGGTCTGGTGCGGGGAGGTTCACCGGCTGCGTCATGGAACCATCCTGACACTAGGTCACCCTGCCGCGGTGATAGTGTTGACGCCGGACCAAACACACCCCACCCAGGGTTGCGTTTCCTTTAAGTTCCGTCCTGTGAGGCGGGGAAGGAGGCATGTGTGCAGGCTGAGAGCCGCGCTGTGCGCACCGTCCGGAATGTCCTTTCCGCGGCGGATATCGACCGGGCGCTGACCCGGATCGCCCACGAGATCCTCGAATCGAACCGTGGCCCGGCCGGCCTGGTCATCCTGGGCATTCCCCGCCGCGGTGTCCCCTTGGCCGAGCGTCTGGCCCGCAAGCTCGCCCGGATCGAACCGGGCTTCGACGCTGGGACCTCGACCGGTGAACTGGACGTCACCCTCTACCGGGACGACCTGCGCCGCTCCACCTCCCGCACCCCCGCGCCGACCCGCCTGCCGGACGCCGGAATCGACGGCGCCACCGTGGTGCTCGTGGATGATGTGCTCTATTCCGGGCGGACCATCCGTGCCGCCCTGGACGCCCTCAACGACTTCGGCCGCCCGGCCGCCGTCCGCCTCGCCGTCCTCGTGGACCGTGGTCACCGCGAACTGCCGATCCGGGCCGACTTCGTGGGCAAGAACCTGCCCACGTCCACCGCCGAGCGCGTCCAGGTCCGCCTCGTGGAGATCGACGGGCCGGATGCCACCGCCGAGGTCACCGTGGACGCCGTCTCGATCACCGACCACCCGGAGGCCAGCGCCCGGGGTGAGGCTCGGTGAAGCACCTGCTGTCCACCCAGGACCTCTCCCTCACCGACGCACTGCGCATCCTCGACACCGCCGAGGAGATGGCCACGGTCTCCGGCCGCGAGGTCAAGAAGCTTCCCGCCCTCCGCGGCCGCACCGTCGTCAACCTCTTCCTCGAGGACTCCACCCGGACCCGGATCTCCTTCGAGGCCGCGGCGAAGCGCCTGAGTGCGGACGTCATCAACTTCTCCGGCAAGGGCACCTCCGTCTCCAAGGGCGAGTCCCTGAAGGACACCGTCCAGACTCTCGAGGCCATCGGCGCCGACGCGATCGTGATGCGCCACTGGGCCTCCGGGGCGGCAGCCCAGCTCGCTGACTCCGGCTGGATCCGGTCCGCTGTGGTCAACGCCGGGGACGGGACACACGAGCACCCCACGCAGGCCCTCTTGGATGCCTTCACGTTGCGCCGCCGGCTGGCGCTGCGGAGCGGCACCGCGCCGCACGGCACGGACCTGGCCGGGATGAGGGTCGTCATCGTCGGGGACATCCTGCACTCCCGGGTGGCCCGCTCCAACCTGTGGCTGCTGACCACGCTCGGGGCCGAGGTGACCCTGGCCGCCCCGCCGACCTTGGTACCCGTGGGTGTGGAGGGCTGGCCCTGCACCGTGACGTACTCGCTCGATGAGGCTCTGAAGGGCGCACCGGATGCCGTGATGATGCTGCGCGTCCAGTCCGAGCGCATGCATGACGCGTTCTTCCCCTCGGCCGCCGAGTACACCCGGTCCTGGGGACTGACGGATGAGCGGCTCGGGATGCTGGAGGCCAACGGTGTGGAGGACGCGGTCATCATGCACCCCGGCCCCATGAACCGTGGCCTGGAGATCTCCGCTGCCGCCGCAGACTCCGCGCGCAACACGGCCCTGGAACAGGTCGCTAACGGCGTCTCGGTCCGGATGGCCGTGCTCTATCTGCTGCTTTCCGCCTCCGACAGTCCTGAACCGTCCACCCCGACTGCACCGTCCGACCGGAAGGCCACCGCATGAGCGCCACGTTTGACCACCGCAACCGGTACCTCATCACCGGCGGCACCCTGCCGGACGGCACCACCGCGGATGTCCTCATCGAGGACGGCCTGCTGGCCGCCGTCGGGCAGGACGCCCGGACGCGCGGCGGCGCGACGGCCTCGGACGAGACGGCTGAGGCGGCCGAGGTGATCGATGCCACCGGCCGCATCGTCCTCTCGGGGCTCGTGGACCTGCACACCCATCTGCGCCAGCCCGGCCGTGAGGACTCGGAGACCGTGGAGACGGGCACCCGCGCCGCGGCCCTCGGTGGCTTCACCTCGGTGCATGCCATGGCGAACTCCACGCCGGTCGCGGACTCGGCGGGCGTCGTCGAACAGGTCTGGCAGCTGGGCCGTGAGGCCGGCTGGTGCGACGTCCACCCCGTGGGCGCCGTCACCGTGGGTCTGGGCGGCGAACGCCTTGCGGAGCTCGGTGCCATGGCGCAGTCGCGGGCGGAGGTCCGGGTGTTCTCCGATGACGGCATGTGCGTCTGGGACCCGGTGCTGATGCGCCGGGCGCTGGAGTACGTCAAGGCCTTCGACGGCGTGATCGCCCAGCACGCCCAGGAGCCGAAGCTCACCGACGGCGCCCAGATGAACGAGGGGGCCCTGTCCTCGGTCCTGGGTCTGGCCGGCTGGCCCGCCGTGGCGGAGGAGGCGATCATCGCCCGGGACGTGCTGCTGGCTCAGCACGTGGGCTCCCGACTGCACGTCTGTCACGTCTCCACCGCCGGTTCCGTCGAGATCATCCGCTGGGCCAAGGAGCGCGGGATCGAGGTCACCGCCGAGGCGACCCCGCACCACCTGCTGCTGACCGAGGAACTCGTCCGCACCTACAACCCGGTCTACAAGGTCAACCCGCCCCTGCGCCGCGAGCAGGACGTGATGGCGTTGCGTGAGGGCCTGGCGGACGGCACGATCGACACGATCGGCACCGACCACGCACCGCACACCGCGGAGACCAAGGAATGCGAGTGGACGGTCGCGGCCATGGGCATGACCGGCCTGGAGACCGCCCTGCCGGTGGTCCAGCAGGCGCTCGTGGACACCGGGCTGATGGACTGGGCGGGCATCTCCCGTATCCTCAGCTCGACGCCGGCCCGCATCGCCCGCGTGGCGGACCAGGGCCGGATCTCCTCGGAGGGAGTCTTCGAGATCGGTGCCCCCGCCAACCTGACCGTCTACGACCCTTCGGTAACCCGGACCGTGGACCCGGATTCGCAGGCCACCAAGTCCCGCAACAGCCCCTTCCGCGGGATGGAGTTGCCCGGCCAGGTCACCGACGTCTTCAATCACGGGCACCCGGTCGTCCGGGACCGCGCCCTGGCCACGCCCCGGATGCAGCATCATCAGGACCAGCACCACCAGACAGGAAACACCCCGCAGTGAACGACTACAGCGCCGAGTACACCCTCATCGGAATCCTCACCGTCATCGGACTGGCCGTGGTTCTTCTGCTCATGTGGTGGGGATGGCGCAACCGTAAGCGACGCCAGCAGGACATCGCGGCCCCGGCACCCGTGCCGGCCGAGGTCCTGGAGTCCGAGCCCCTCGCCGGAGCCGAGGGCATGTACGTTGCCACGGTGCGCGGGCGGGACTACCTGGACCGGATCGCCGTCCACGACCTCGGTCTGCGCACCAATGCCCGGTTGGAGGTGCACCGCACCGGCGTTGCACTGCTGCGGGAGGGCGGGACCAACCTGTTCATCCAGCAGTCCGACCTCCGCGAGGCCCGTCTCGATTCCGGCATGAGTGGCAAGTTCGTGGAGAAGGGCGGATTGCTGGTGATCTCGTGGACGCTGGGCGATCGCGAGGTCTCCACCGGATTCCGGACCCGCGCCGCCAGCGACCGTGATCCGCTGCTGACCGCCATCCAGGCCCTGATCGACGGAGAGCCCCCGGCCACGCCGACGACCAGCTCCGTGGCCGCGCCGGACGCCTAGACGACTGATGCAGCACACGCCGCACACCAGAACGCACGACTACCCCACACACCCGCAGACACCCCCGCAGATGGAGAACAACTCGTGAGCCTCTTGAACCGCGAGCCGGCCGTACTGGTCCTGGCCGATGGAACAGTCCATCACGGCCAGGCCTATGGCCAGACCGGCACCACCCTGGGCGAGGCCGTCTTCACCACCGGCATGACCGGCTACCAGGAGACGCTGACCGATCCGTCCTACGCCCGCCAGATCATCGTGCAGACGTTCCCGCACATCGGCAACACCGGCGTCAACACCGAGGACGCCGAGTCCCGCGCCATCTTCGCCGCCGGCTACGTGGTCCGCGAGGCCGCCCGCGTCCCGTCGAACTGGCGATCCGAGCGGAGCCTGGAAGATGAGCTGGAAGCCCAGGGCGTCGTCGGGATCCAGGGCGTGGACACCCGTGCGGTGACCCGGCACCTGCGCTCCGCCGGTTCCATGAAGGCCGGGATCTTCTCCGGCGCGGCCGCCCGGCGTCCGCTCGCCGACCTCGTCGCCGAGGTCCAGGCCCAGCCGTCCATGGCCGGTGCCCGACTGGCGGATGAGGTGACCACGGAGTCCGCCTACGTCGTCGAGCCCGCCGAGCACGGCTGGGAGGGCCAGCCGCTGCACACCGTGGTGGCCCTCGACCTCGGCCTGAAGGCCGCCACGCCACGGCACCTGGCCTCCCGCGGCATCCGGCTCCACGTCCTGCCCGCCACCTCCTCCTTCGAGGACATCACCGCCCTGGACCCGGACGGCGTGTTCCTCTCCAACGGGCCGGGCGATCCCGCCACCGCCGACGACCAGGTCGCTCTGCTCCGGCAGGTCCTGGACGCCGGGCTGCCGTTCTTCGGCATCTGCTTCGGCAACCAGGTCTTCGGCCGGGCCCTGGGCTTCGGCACCTACAAGCTGCCCTTCGGCCACCGCGGCCCGAACCAGCCCGTCATGGACAAGACCACCGGGCGCGTGGAGATCACCTCCCAGAACCACGGCTTCGCCGTGGACGCCCCGTTGGGAGAGCCCGTCATGGCACCCCAGGCCGCCTACGGCCGTGTGGAGGTCTCGCACTGGTCCCTGAACGACCAGGTGGTCGAGGGCCTGCGCCTGTTGGACCGACCCGCCTTCTCCGTCCAGTTCCACCCCGAATCAGCCGCCGGCCCGCACGATTCGGTTCCCTTGTTCGACCGGTTCATCGCGATGATGACCGAGCAGTCCTCTACCTCCGAAGGAGCCTGAGCCCCGATGCCCAAGCGCACCGATCTGAAGTCCGTCCTGGTCATCGGCTCCGGCCCGATCGTCATCGGTCAGGCCGCCGAGTTCGACTACTCCGGCACCCAGGCGATCCGCGTCCTCAAGGACGAGGGCCTGCGCGTGGTGCTGGTCAACTCCAACCCGGCCACCATCATGACCGACCCCGAGTTGGCCGACGCCACGTATGTGGAGCCGATCACCCCCGAGGTCGTCGAGAAGATCATCGCCGCCGAACGCCCGGACGCCGTGCTGCCGACCCTCGGTGGCCAGACCGCCCTGAACACCGCCATCGCCCTGGACAAGAACGGGGTGCTGGAGAAGTACGGCGTCGAGCTGATCGGCGCCAACATCGCGGCGATCGAGCTCGGCGAGAACCGCGAGCTGTTCAAGGGCGTCGTGGAGCGTTGCGGCGCCGAGTCCGCGAAGTCGGAGATCGTCCACAGCATGGACGAGGCCTTCGCCGCCGCGGAGAAGCTGGGCTACCCCATGGTGGTCCGCCCCTCCTTCACGATGGGCGGCCTGGGCTCCGGTATGGCCTACAACGAGGAGGACCTGCGGCGCATCGCCGGCGCCGGCATCCAGTACAGCCCCACCTCCGAGGTCCTGCTCGAGGAGTCCATCCTCGGCTGGAAGGAGTATGAGCTGGAGATGATGCGGGACCGCAACGACAACGTCGTGGTGGTCTGCTCCATCGAGAACTTCGACCCGGTCGGCGTCCACACCGGCGATTCCATCACCGTGGCGCCCGCCATGACCCTGACCGACCGCGAGTACCAGGCGATGCGGGACATCTCGATCGCCGTGATCCGCGAGGTCGGCGTGGACACCGGCGGATGCAACATCCAGTTCGCCGTGGACCCGGCCACCGGGCGCATCATCGTCATCGAGATGAACCCCCGCGTCTCCCGGTCCTCCGCCCTGGCCTCCAAGGCGACCGGGTTCGCCATCGCCAAGATCGCCACCAAGCTCGCGCTCGGATACACCCTGGACGAGATCCCGAACGACATCACGCGGAAGACCCCGGCCTCCTTCGAGCCGGTGCTGGACTACGTGGTCGTCAAGGTGCCGCGCTTCGCCTTCGAGAAGTTCCCGGCGGCAGACCCCACCCTGACCACCACCATGAAATCCGTGGGCGAGGCCATGGCGATCGGCCGCAACTTCTCCGAGGCCCTGCAGAAGGCCCTGCGGTCCCTGGAGCAGAAGGGCGCCGAACTCTCCTTCGACATCCCGGACGCGGACGAGGTCGCCACCCTGATCGAGCAGTCCAGAATCCCGACGACGGACCGCCTCGCCCAGGTCCAGCGCGCCCTGCTGGGAGGCGCGAGCCTCGAGCAGCTCTTCGAGGCCACCCAGATCGACCCCTGGTTCCTCGACCAGCTGGTGCTGATCAATGAGGTCGCCACGGACGTGGCCGCAGCCCCTGAGCTGGACGCCACCGTCCTGCGGCACGCCAAGCGCCACGGCTTCTCGGACACCCAGATCGGCCAGCTGCGTTACCTGGACCCGGCCGTGGTGCGCGGCGTCCGGCACGCCCTGGGCATCCGCCCCGTGTACAAGACCGTGGACACCTGTGCCGCCGAGTTCGAGGCCTACACCCCGTACCGGTACTCCAGCTATGACCTGGAGGACGAGGTCACGGACCATGCCAAGCCCTCCGTGATCATCCTCGGTTCCGGCCCGAACCGGATCGGCCAGGGCATCGAGTTCGACTACTCCTGCGTGCACGCCACCATGGCCCTGCGCGAGGCCGGTCACGAGACCGTGATGGTCAACTGCAACCCCGAGACCGTCTCCACGGACTATGACATCTCCGACCGTCTGTACTTCGAGCCGCTCACCCTGGAGGACGTGCTGGAGATCATCGCGGCCGAGGAGCGCAGCGGCGGCGTCCTGGGCGTGTTCGTCCAGCTCGGCGGCCAGACTCCGCTGAAGCTGGCCCAGGAATTGGCGGACGCCGGCGTGCCGATCCTCGGCACCTCTCCGGCGGCGATCGATCTCGCCGAGCACCGTGGCGAGTTCGCCCGCGTTCTCGACGAGGCCGGGCTGGTGTCCCCGAAGAACGGCACCGCCGTCTCCTTCGCCGATGCCAAGCGCGTGGCGGACGAGATCGGCTACCCCGTCCTGGTCCGTCCGTCCTACGTGCTCGGCGGCCGCGGCATGGAGATCGTCTATGACGAGGCGTCCCTGCTGCGGTACATCACCAACGCCACGGAGATCACGGCGGACCACCCCGTGCTGGTGGACCGGTTCCTCGAGGACGCGATCGAGATCGACGTGGACGCGCTCTTCGACGGCACCGACCTGTACATCGGCGGCATCATGGAGCACATCGAGGAGGCCGGCATCCACTCTGGCGACTCCGCCTGCGTGCTCCCGCCGATCAACCTCGGCCCGGACACCCTGGCCCGCGTGCGCGAGGCCACCCGCGGCATCGCCGCCGGAGTCGGCGTGCGCGGACTGATCAACATCCAGTTCGCCCTGGCCTCGGACATCCTCTATGTCATCGAGGCCAACCCCCGCGCCTCGCGGACCGTGCCGTTCGTCTCCAAGGCCACCGGTGTCCAGCTGGCCAAGGCCGCCGCGCTGATCGGCACCGGCCGGTCCATCGCCGACCTCAAGGCCGAGGGCCGGCTGCCCTCCGGCCATGACGGCTCGTCCCTGCCCCTCGACGCCCCCGTGGCCGTCAAGGAAGCCGTCCTGCCCTTCGCCCGCTTCCGCACCAGCGAGGGGCGCGTCGTCGATTCCCTGCTGGGGCCCGAGATGCGCTCCACCGGGGAGGTCATGGGGATCGACAAGTACTTCGACACCGCCTTCGCCAAGAGCCAGGCGGCAGCGAACAACCCGCTGCCGACCTCCGGGCGGGTCTTCGTGTCCGTGGCCAATCGGGACAAGCGCGGACTGGTGATGCCCGTCAAGCGGCTGGTGGACCTCGGCTTCACCATCGTCTCGACCGGCGGCACCGCGGAGGTCCTGCGCCGCAACGGCATCCACGCGGACGTGGTGGACAAGATCGCCGACGCCGGTGCCGGCACGGACCCGGCGAACACCGGTGCCGGGACCATCCTGGAGCAGATCGAGGCCGGTGAGATCGCCCTAGTGGTCAACACGCCCTCCGGTGGTGACGCCCGCGGTGACGGCTATGAGATCCGCGCGGCGGCGACCTCGATGGGGATCCCCACGATCACCACGCTCGCCCTCTTCGGTGCCGCCATCCAGGCCATGGAGGCCCTGCGGGAGTACACCTGGGACGTCACGTCCCTGCAGGAGCACGACGCGCGGTTGGCCGCGGCCGTGGCACGCTCCGGTTCCGGAGCATGACGGCACCGGCGGCCGGATCCGGCGACGCCGGCCGGGCACCGTGGGGTGCACGGCTGGCCGCCGCGATGGACGCGGCAGGTCCGCTGTGCCTGGGCATCGACCCGCACCCGCAGCTGCTCCACGACTGGGACCTTCCGGACACGCCCGTGGGCCTGGAGCGATTCTCGATGACGGCCCTGGAGGCCGCGGCGGGGGAGGGCGGGTCCTCCGCCGTCGCCGCCATCAAGCCGCAGGTCGCACTGTACGAGCGGCATGGTTCGGCCGGCTTCGCCGTCCTGGAGCGGCTGCTGCGGGAGGCCCGTGCCGAAGAGGTGCTGACCATCGCCGACGCCAAGCGCGGCGACATCGGGTCCACGATGGCCGGCTACGCCGAGGCGTGGCTCTCGGACGATTCACCTCTGGCCGCCGACGCCGTCACCCTCAGTCCCTATCTCGGCTATGACTCGTTGGCTCCGGCCCTGGAACTGGCCGAGGCCACCGGGCGGGGCGTGTTCGTCCTGGCCCTGACCTCGAATCCCGAGGGCGCCTCGGTCCAGCACGCCGGCGGCCTGGAGGGATCCGTGGCCCGGTCCATCACCGCCTCGGCAGCCCGGGACAATGCGCGGGCGCTGGCCTCCAGTCACGTCACCGGCACCACCGCCACCACCGTTGCCCACGAGGAGTCCGGGCCCGGTGGCGGCACAGTGGCCCGCCCGGCCCTGGGTCCGGTCGGTCTCGTGGTCGGCGCCACCGTGGCCGGCCAGGCCCAGCGGCTGGGCTTGGACCTGGCCGGCGTCCGAGGCGCGCTGTTGGCTCCGGGATTCGGCGCCCAAGGTGCCTCGGGGGCCGGGATGCGTACCGGCTTCGGTTCGGCCTGGCCCTCCGTGCTGGCCACCTCCAGCCGGGCCATCCTGCGCCGGGGGCCCTCCGTCGGCGGACTGCGCGAGGGCATTCGGGAGGCGTTGGAGGATCTGGGCGGGTAGATTCGCTCCGGTATCCGGGCGCGCCGTGACCCGAGCGTGACCTGCGGGGACGCTCCGGCGCCCCTGAGAGTGACCTGCATCACCGTTCGATAAACTTCAGCCCCCCGATGGTGGGCTGCAGACCTGACCGGGGTACATCGGGTACTTTACGTCCAAGTCACGGCGATATTGCCGTGACGGTTGAAACCTAGTCCCCGAGGTGGAACGTCATGGCCCTGAAGGAACTGTCTGCCGCAGAACGGGAAGCGGCCCGGAGCAAGGCCCTGCAGGCACGCACGGCGCGTGCGGATCTGAAGGAGTCCTTCCGGTCGGGCAAGTCCAGTCTCGAATCGGTCTTCGCAGCGGCGGACGAGGACGCCGCCATCGGTCGCATGCGCACGGTGGACCTGCTGCAGACCCTGCAGGGAGTGGGTGAGGTGCGGGCCGCGAAGATCATGGAGTCGTGTGGGATTTCCCCCAATCGGCGCCTCCGCGGCCTCGGCCGCCGGCAACGGGAGGCGTTGATCGCCTATATTGGCCGGTAGCCCTTTTCCGGGCCGCGCCAGTCCCACAGGAGGTTCCTTGACCACCCCCGACGTCCCCGCCGCCCGGCCGGTCAGCCTCCGACCCGAACACCTGTCCGCTGCGGGTGGGGAGCGCCCGCGCGTCACGGTGCTCGCGGGACCGACCGCCGTCGGCAAGGGCACGGTCTCCCAGTTCATCCGGGAGCACTATCCCCAGGTGTGGCTCTCCGTCTCAGCCACCACGCGGAAGCCCCGGCCCAATGAACGGGAGGGGCAGCACTACTTCTTCGTGGAGCCCGAGCACTTCGATGAGCTGGTCTACCAGGACCAGATGCTGGAGTGGGCTGTGGTCCATGGCGTGAACCGCTATGGGACCCGCCGGGACACGGTCCAGCGGGCGCTCGACGACGGCCAGCACGTCCTGTTGGAGATCGACCTGCAGGGCGCGCGGCAGGTCAGGCAGGCGATGCCGGAGGCGACGTTCGTCTTCCTGTCCCCACCGAATTGGGACGAATTGGTGCATCGACTGGTGGGCCGCGGCACGGAATCTCCGGAGGAACAGCGCCGACGGCTGGAAACGGCTAGAATGGAACTCGCTGCCGAGCCGGAGTTCGATGCCGTGGTGGTCAATGACACCGTGGAACGCGCCGCACAGGAGTTGGTCCGCATCATGGGATTGGACCCTGACGACCACCTCTAGGCCGCTCGGCCGGGCCGCAGCGCCAGGACCGTGAGCGGTCGTCGGCAGCGGCGCAGACAACGCATCAGCAACAGAATCACCAACCGTGGAGAACTAGTGACCGAACAGTACGAAGGCATCGTCAACCCGCCCATCGACACCCTGCTGGAGAAGGTTGACTCGAAGTACGCCCTGGTGCTTTTCGCCGCCAAGCGTGCCCGCCAGATCAACGCGTACTACTCGCAGCTCCATGAGGGCCTGTTCGAGTACGTCGGCCCGCTGGTGGACACCAAGCTCAACGAGAAGCCCCTGTCCATCTCCATGCGGGAGATCGAGGAGGACCTCCTGGAGGCCACCCCGATGACCGAGGAGCAGATCGCCGCAGAAGCCGAGGGTGACTTCGGCACCTTCGAGCTGCAGAGCTCGGCTGAGGCCGCCTTCTCCGACGACGCGTTCTCCGCTGAGGGCGTGGGCGAAGAGGCTGCGGTGGAGATCACCGAGATCGCTGATACCGAGACCCCCGACGAGGACGAACAGCAGGCCTGACCTCGTTTTCGACTCCGGGAACGAGCCGACTAGGTTTGACCCATGAGGATCGTTCTCGGAGTCACCGGCGGCATCGCCGCCTACAAGTCCGCACTGCTGTTGCGGCTCATGACCGAAGCCGGTCACCAGGTGGACGTGGTCCCCACGCCTGCCGCCCTGAATTTCGTGGGGCAGGCCACCTGGGAGGCGCTCTCGGGACGCCCCGTGCGGACGGACACCTTCGAGGCCGTCGAGACGGTCAACCATGTCAGGCTGGGCCGTGAGGCCGAGCTTGTGGTGGTGGCCCCCGCCACCGCCGATTCCCTTGCCCGCGCTGCCGCCGGCCTGGCCCCGGACCTGCTCGGCAACGTCCTGCTCACCGCCACCTGTCCGGTGCTGATGGTCCCGGCCATGCACACCGAGATGTGGACCCACCCGGCCACCGTCGCCAATGTCGACCTTCTCCGCTCCCGCGGCATCACCGTGCTCGATCCCGATTCCGGGCGGCTCACCGGCCAGGACACCGGGCCGGGGCGGTTCCCGGAGCCGGACCGCATCTGGGCCCAGGCGCAGGCTCTGGTGGTTGACGGTCTGAGGACCAGCCGTCCCGCCGCCCAGCAGAACGGGGCTCTGACCGGACGCGCCGTCGTCGTGACCGCCGGAGGCACCCGGGAGGCCCTGGATCCGGTGCGCTACCTCGGCAACCGGTCCTCCGGCAAACAGGGTGTGGCCGTGGCCGAGGCCGCACTGGCCGCCGGTGCCCGCGTCACGTTCATCGGCGGCGCCATGAGCGTGGAGCCGCCCGCCGGCGCGGAGGTGATCCGGGTGGAGTCCACCCAGGAGCTGCACGATGCGGTCATGGCCCACGCGCCGGATGCCGATGCGCTGGTGATGGCGGCCGCCGTCGCCGATTTCCGACCCGTGGAGTATGTGGATTCGAAGATCAAGAAGTCCGAGGACGGCTCCAACCCGGTGATCCGCCTGGAGCGCACCCCGGACATCCTCGCCGAGGCGGTGCAGGCCCGTGCCGCCGGACAGCCGATGCCGGGCACCATCATCGGATTCGGTGCCGAGACCGGTGACGCCACCGCCTCCGTGCTGGAGTTCGGCAGTGCCAAACTCGCCCGCAAGGGCTGTGAGATGCTCGTGGTCAACCAGGTCGGCCGGGACAAGGTCTTCGGTCAGGACACCACCGAGGTCACCATGCTCTTCGCCGACGGGCGGGAGCCGGTGGCCGCCGCGGGGGACAAATCGGAAGTGGGCGTGGCGATTGTGACCGAATTGGTGGGCCTGATGGGCCCACTCGGCCGGCTGGATAGGATGGATCAGTGACTGACGCAGAGAAGGCAGAAGATTCCGGTACCACCGGCTACGAGTCCTACCAGGGCATCGGGGGAGGCGAGCTCCGGCTGTTCACCTCCGAGTCGGTGACGAGCGGCCATCCGGACAAGATCTGCGACCAGATCTCGGACTCGATCCTGGACGCGATCCTCGCCCAGGACCCGAACGCCAAGGTGGCCGTCGAGACGCTGACCACCACGGGCCTCGTGCAGGTCGCCGGCGAGGTCAACACCTCGGCCTATGTGGAGATCCCCCGGATCGTCCGGGACACGATCCTGGCGATCGGCTACGACTCCTCGTCCAACGGCTTCGACGGTGCCAACTGTGGTGTCAACATCTCGATCGGCCAACAGTCCTCCGATATCTCGGATGGTGTGCTGACGTCGCTGGAGAACCGTGAGGGGTCCGTGGACAGCGTCGACCTCCAGGGAGCCGGGGACCAGGGCATCATGTTCGGCTACGCCTCGAACGAGACCCCGGTGTACATGCCGGCCCCGATCTATCTGGCGCACCGGCTCTCGGAGCGGCTCACCGCCGTGCGGAACCTGGAGCAGACGCCCATGCCGTACCTGCTGCCGGACGGCAAGACGCAGGTCACCGTGGGCTACGGGGAGGACGGTCTGCCGAAGACCGTGGAGACCGTGGTGGTCTCCACCCAGCACCTCGACGAGGTCACCCTGGATGAGTTGCGCGAGGACGTGGTCAAGCACGTCATCCGCCCCGTGCTGGCCCAGTCCGGGCTGGAGATCTCCGGCGCGGCCTTCATCGTCAACCCCGGCGGCAAGTTCGTCATCGGCGGGCCGGTGGGCGACGCCGGCCTCACCGGGCGCAAGATCATCGTCGACACCTACGGGGGCATGGCCCGCCACGGGGGCGGTGCCTTCTCCGGCAAGGATCCGTCCAAGGTGGACCGCTCCGCGGCCTACGCGATGCGCTGGGTCGCCAAGAACGTGGTCGCCGCCGGCCTCGCCGACCGCGCTGAGTTCCAGGTCGCCTACGCGATCGGCAAGGCCCGGCCGGTCGGCCTGTACGTGGACACGTTCGGGACCGAGAAGGTGGACCAGGCCACGATCATCGAGGCGGTCAACGAGGTGTTCGACCTGCGCCCGCTGGCCATCATCCGGGACCTCAACCTGCTCCGCCCGATCTACCGGAAGACGGCCGCCAACGGTCACTTCGGCCGCGAGGACCCCGACTTCACGTGGGAGCGGCTGGACCGCGTCGACGCCGTGCGCGCTGCCGTCGGTTGGTGACCGGGGAACCCCTCTTCGATCTGCCCGTACCCCCACCGGTCACGGGACTGCCGGAGGTGGCCGGCGGCTGGCCCGACGATCCCGTGGCCCGTGTGCTGCTGGACTCGGGCGTGCCGCACCTGGACCGGGAATTCGACTACCTGGTGCCTCGCGCCCTCGACGATGTGGCCCGTCCCGGCGTGCGCGTCCGCGTGCGCTTCGGCCATCAGGACGTCCTCGGCTGGCTGACCTCCCGCGGTTCCGAACCCTCCAGCGGGGCGAAGCTGCTGCCGTTGCGCTCGGTGGTCTCCCCGGAACCGGTGCTGACCCCTGAGATCTTGGACCTCGCCCGCGCCGTGGCGGCGCGCTACGCGGGAAACGTGGCCGACGTGCTGCGGGTGGCCGTGCCGCCGCGCGTGGCGAAGGTCGAGAAGGCCCTGAATGCCGAGGCGGAGGCGCCGGAGGCCACGGGTACGCCGGTTGCCAGTAGCTTCTCCGGTGCAACGGCGGCCGAGGGTTTCGACTGGTCCCCGCTGAGGGGGGCCGAGGCCTTCTTCCGGCAGGTCCGGGCCGGGGACGGCCCCCGCGCGGCCTTCACCGTGCCCAGCGCCCACGGCGCGTGGGACACCGCCTCCCTCCTGGCGGATGCCGCCGCCCGGACCGCGGAGGCCGGCCGGGCCGCCGTCGTGGTGGTGCCGGACCAGCGCGACCTCGAACGGCTGTGCCGTGCCCTGGACCGGAGGGTGGGCCCGGAGGGTTATGCCCGCCTGACCGCCGACGACGGCCCCACCCCCCGGTACCGTGCGTTCCTGCAGCTGCGGCGCGGGCTGCGCCGGATCGCAGTGGGCACCCGCTCTGCCATCTGGGCTCCCGTGGAGCACCCCGGCCTGGTCGCGGTCTGGAACGACGACGACTCCCTGCACGCCGAACAGCGGTCCCCGTATCAGCACGTGCGGGACGTCGCCCTCGTGCGGTCCGAGTTGGCCGGCGCCGGGCTCCTGTTGGCCTCGACGTCGCGCACCCCTGAGGTGCAGCGGTTGGTGGAGTCAGGGTGGCTCGGGGAACTGGGGGTGGGCCGCGAGACGATCCACGCGGTGACCCCGCGCGTGGTGTCCACGGCGGACTCCTGGGAGACCGAGCGTGATCCCCTGTTGGCCCGTGCCCGGCTGCCACAGGCAGCATGGAAGGCCGCGCGAGAAGGACTGGAGGGTCAGCACGGCACTCCCGGGCCGGTCCTGGTGCAGGTCGGCCGGAGCGGCTTCATCCCCGCGCTGATCTGCCGGGATTGCGGGACCCCGGCCCGCTGCCGCCATTGCACCGGCCCGTTGGGATTCCCGGACCGTACCGCTTCAGCCCGCAATGAGGCCGCCTGCCGGTGGTGCGGACGGCGCGAGCGGCACTTCGAGTGCCCGGAATGCGACTCCTCGCGGCTGCGGGCCGGCTCCCGCGGCGTGGACCGGACTGCCGAGGAACTCGGACGCGCGTTTCCGAACACCCCGGTGCTCTCCTCCTCCGGGGACCACATCCTCGCCACCGTGGATGACACTCCGGCCCTCGTGGTCGCCACGATCGGCGCTGAGCCCGTGGCGCCGGGGGGCTACGCCACGGCACTGCTGCTGGACGGAGACTCGCAGCTGCAGCGCGAGGGGCTGCGCACCCCGGCACAGGTCCTGTCCCGCTGGTTCGCGGCGGCGGCCCTGGTGCGGTCACGCCAGGACGGGGGAGTGGTGGTGGTCACGGCCTCCCAGGACGACGTGGTGGGGGCCCTCGTGCGCATGGACCCCGCCGGGTACGCCTCGCGCCAGCTGGCCGAGCGGCGGGAGCTGCACCTGCCGCCCGCCGTCCGCATGGCCGAGGTGTCGGGGCCGGCGAACGCGGTGACGGCGTTCATGGACCTCGTGGAACTGCCGGGCACCTCCACGGACCTGCCGTGGATCGGACCCGTGCCGGTGGAGGACTGGACTGGCGGTGAGGGACCGGGCGGTGCTGGCGGCGGCCCGGGACGCGCCGGCCATGCCGAACCGCTGCGTCACCGGGCGCTGTTGTTCTTCCCCTACGGCGCGGCACGGAGTGTCATCGATGCTCTGCGGGCGGCCCGATCCGCCTCGAGTGCGCGGCGCCTGACTGAACCTGTCCGGCTGCGGATCGACCCCTTCGACCTTCCGTAGTAGGCCTGCCGTGGGATCAGTCCGGTCCTCGGCTCTACGGCGTCACCACCGCATCGATGGCGTCCTCCAGCACACCCCGTTCCCTCCTGCGGTCCAGGTCGCCGGACGCGGGCATGGCACGCCCGATCGCGAGACCGTCGATGACGGTGAGCAGGAACAGAACCTGGCGGGATCTGTCACCGGGGGCCACGGCGCCCTCTGAGTCGAGCACGTCCAGCCAGGACTCGACTCGGGCGTCCGCGCCGCGGCTGAAGTCTGCCAAAGCGGATTTGGTCCGGGTGTTCGAGACGATCCCCTCGAAACTGCGGAGCAACTGAACCCAGAATTCCCGGGCCTGGCCTCCCTCACCGATGGGTGTCAGCAGGTTCATCAGGCATTCCAGGAGCCGTTCCCGTGCCGGGAGGGACGTGTCGTGGATGCGCTCGTCCGGGTACTGATCCGAGAACATCTTCTGCCACACGGTTTCGAGGAGTTCACGCTGCGTGGGGAAGTGGTGGCGCAAGGTGCTCGCGCCCACGCCGGCCCGAGCCGCCACGGCGCGCACGCTGGGACGGGTCTCCAAGCCTTCGACCACGATGGCCGTTGCGGCTGTCACGATGCGATCGCGGGTGTCGTTCATGAGGTCCTTTCCCCGGTCGGGCCGCCAGGACCCACCATCACTAGTACGCCGTACCGGTACGCTGTGCTACATTGTTCTCTGGAGCTAGCACAGTGTACCGGACGGCGGTGATCAGCATGGCTCCCACCGCTCCAGAACGTGGAGGACTGCAGTGAATGACCCTTCAGGCGCCGTGAGCGCCCACACCCTGCCCCAACCGCCAGAACGAGCCACCACCACCCCGCTCAGTGCCCGCGCGCTGGCCCCTGATCTCGCCCGCGGCCTGATGCTGCTGTTCATCGCCCTCGCCCACGTTCCGTGGTTCCTGTACCACCTGCCGGCGGGCGTCTCGGGCATGCATCCCATCGTGGGAGGCGCCGTCGATCGCTGGGCCCAGGTGATGACGATCATCGCCGTCGATGCACGCACCCACACGATGTTCGCGTTCCTGTTCGCCTACGGGATCGGACAGATGTACTCGAGACAGCGTGCCCGCGGGGTCGGTGAGCCGCAGGTGCGCCGCCTGCTGGGACGCCGACACCGGTGGATGATCGTGTTCGGGGCGCTGCATGCGGTGTTGCTGTGGCAGGGGGACATCCTGGGCACCTATGGCCTGCTCGGACTGATACTCGTGCCGCTGTTCCTGGGGCGCAGTGACCGCACGCTGCGCGTCTGGATCGTCGTATTGCTGTCCCTCTCCGCCCTCGGGGCGCTCATCTCCACCCTCGGCGTGCTCCTGGCGCCCACCGCTGCGGCCGGGGTGGTTCCGGCCGATCTGCAGCGGCTGAGTATGGCCGAGCCCGACTATGTGCTCTCGGCGCTGTATCGCACCGGGATGTGGGTGCTCGGTCTGGCCTCCGGCCTCCTGACCCTGGCGCTGCCGACCGCCTTCCTCGCCGGGCTGCTGGCCGCCCGGCATCGGATCCTGGAGGAACCGGAACGCCACCTGCCTCTCCTGCGTCGTCTCGCGGTCCTCGGCATCGCCTGTGGCGTGCTCGGCGGCGTGGGGCTGGTCCTGGAGCACAGCGGCATCGTCTCCGCCACCGGGGGCAGCGTGTTCTCGCCCCTGCACTTCCTGACGGGCATCGGCCAGGGCATCGGCTATGTCGCGTTGTTCGGCCTCGTCGCCCAGGCACTCGCGCAGCGAGGCCTTGACCGTCTCGTCCCGGTGCAGGCCGTCGTCGCACTGGGACGCCGCTCGCTGAGTGGCTACCTCGCGCAGTCGGTGCTCTTCATCCCCCTGCTGGCCGCCTGGGGGTTCGGCCTGGGAGCGCATCTGTCCAGCTGGTCCGCAGCAGTGGTGGCCATCGCCACCTGGTCACTCACCGTCGTGGCGGCGTATGCACTGGAGCGCTCGGGCCGGCGCGGGCCCGCAGAGGTCCTGCTCCGGAAGCTCACGTACCGTTCCGGACGGTGACGGCCCGGAGGAAGAGTTGCGGTGCCGCGGTCAGGTCCGGCCGAGCTCCGCCCGGAACGCCGAGATCAGCGTGGCCGCTTCGGGCGCCCGCTCGTAGTGGATGAGGTGACCCACTCCGTCGAGGATCTCCAGCTGGGCGCGGGGGGAGGCCCTGCCGATGCGGCGGGCAAGCTTCTTCTGTCCGCGCACGGAGCCCAGTTCGTCGTCAGCGCCGGCCACGAGCAGCACCGGGAGCCGCAACTGCTCGGCCACGTCCAGGACCGACCCCGTGGTGGAGGCACGGTAGGCCTCGACGAGGACCTGGCGGTGGTCATAGGCGGAGAAGTAGTTCTGGTGCTGGTCGTGCAGGTAGGCCAAGGTGTGGCGGTCCGCGGTCTTGGCCATGACGGTCCCGGTGATCCAGACGACGAGCGGCGAGGACAGCAGGGCGCTCCCGAGCCGTTCGGGCAGGGCCGCCGAGACCTCGTAATAGCCCTCCGCGATGCGGGACATCAGGACCTTGGAGGTGGAATCGTCCGCCGCCAGGGCGGGTTCACAGATGGGGTTGAGGAGCACCAGGCCGTCCCAGCGCTCCGGGTCGGCGGCCGCCAGCTGGGCGGCGATCACGGAGCCGAAGGAGTGTCCCAGCAGCGTCGGCCGGGGCAGATGGGAGGGCGGGACGGCCGCCCGCCGGCCGGCGGAGGTTCCCGGCACCAGCCCGAGTGCGTCCACGGCGCTGCCGAGGACCGTCACATAGTGGGCGACGGTGTGCGGGGCGTCCGGGAAGGCCGGCGAATGGCCGAAGCCGGGCAGCTCGGGAAGGAAGATCTCCAGGCCCGGCAGGCAGTCCGCCAGCAGGGCCAGTCCGTGGTGGTCCCCCCGGAACCCGTGGAGGGCCACGATCGGCGTCCGGTCCCCGCCGAACCCGCCGAACCCGCCGAACCCGCCGGACTCGGCGGTGGGCTGGGCGACACGCGCGTCGCCGGCCGGTGACTCCACCGCGTAGTGCCACACCGCCAATGGCGTGGGCCGGCCGGACACGGGGTCCGGGACCTCGACCATGATCCGCTCCGGGGTCCGTGCGGAGAAGCCCGTGATGACCGAGGTGTCCCGGGGTGCCGGGGGGACCACCACGCGATCACGGAGGCGGATGGGCAGGGGGCGTGCGGTGACCGTCGGCGGGGGAGTGCTCACCCCCTCAGGTTAACCAGCTTTTCGCCGGCGTCCTCGGTGCTGCTCCGCCGTTGCACCCGGATTGGACGAGCGGGGGTGGATAGGCTTCCGACATGCAGCCAGCCACCAGCGACGTCTCCACGGCCATGGCCTCGCGCCGTGCCGTCATCAGCATCGACCAGGGCACCACCTCGACGAGGGTGGTCGTCATGGCTGAGGACGGCTCCGTCCTGGCCAGCGCACAACGAGAACACCGCCAGTTCTTTCCGCACCCCGGATGGGTCGAGCACGACCCGGTGGAGATCTGGGAGAACACCCGCGAACTCACCGGCCTCGCCCTCACCCGCGCCCGCCTGCGCACTTCGGATGTGGCCGCCGTCGGGATCACGAACCAGCGCGAGACGACGGTCCTGTGGGACGCGGTCACGGGGCGTCCGGTCCACCGGGCGCTCGTCTGGCAGGACACCCGGGCGGATGCGCTCATGGACCGGCTCAAGGCGGACGGGCACGAGGACGCCGTGCGCGCCCGGACCGGGTTGCCCCTGGCGTCCTACTTCTCGGCCGGCAAGATCAGCTGGATCCTGGAGAACGTGCCGGAGGCCGGCGAGCTGGCACGGAGTGGCCGCCTGCGGGCCGGCACCATGGACAGTTGGCTGCTGTGGAACCTCACGGGCGGCCCTGACGGCGGCGTCCATGCCACGGACGTCACCAACGCCTCACGGACCCTGCTGATGGATCTGGAGACCCTGGACTGGGACGACGACCTCACCGGACTGTTCGGGATCGATCCCGAGCTGGCGGCGGGCATGCTGCCGCGGATCCACCCTTCCGTGGGGGAATTCGGGACCATCATCGGCGCCGAACCTCTCAGCGGCCTCTCGGTGTGCGGCATCCTCGGCGACCAGCAGGCCGCGACCTTCGGCCAGTCGGCCTTCAACCGCGGAGACGTGAAGAACACCTACGGCACCGGCTGCTTCCTCCTCCAGAACATCGGCACGACGCCGGAGATCTCGGACCACGGTCTCGTCACCACGGTGGCCTACCAGCTGGAGGACGGACCCGCCTACTACGCCCTGGAAGGCTCGGTGGCAGTCGCCGGGTCGCTGGTCCAGTGGCTGCGGGACAACCTCGGGATCATCCGGAGCTCGGCCGAGGTGGAATCCCTCGCCGCCACGGTCCAGGACAACGGCGGGGTGTTCTTCGTGCCGGCCTTCTCCGGTCTGTACGCGCCGTACTGGCGGCCGGACGCCCGCGGACTCATCGCCGGACTCACCGGATTCGCGACGGCCGGCCACCTGGCCCGGGCGGCCCTGGAGGCCACCGCCTATCAGTCCCGGGACGTCCTCGAGGCCGTGGTCGCGGACGCCGGCCACCGGCCTGAGGAGCTGCGGGTGGACGGCGGCATGACCGTCAATGACCACCTCATGCAGTTCCAGGCGGACATCCTCGGCCTGCCCGTGGTGCGTCCGGAACTCGTGGAGACCACCGCGGTCGGGGCCGCACATGCGGCCGGCCTGGCCTCCGGACTCTGGCGGGACCTCGACGAGGTGGCCGGGCTGTGGCGGGAGGACCGGCGGTGGGAGCCCGCACTGTCCTCCTCGGAACGGGATCGCCTCCTGGGCCAATGGGACAAGGCCGTCCAACGGTCCCTCGGATGGGCCGAGCAGGGCTGAACGGCACCGGTCAGGCAGCGGTCCCGGATTCAGAGTCGAACGGCCCGCCGGAGTACGATGGATAGGCGCGTCGACCGCCCGGGGAACCGGGCCGGCGTCGTTCTCCGACCACCACATTTAAGGACAGGACCTCCGTGAGCCAGCCAGCGCAAGGTACTCCCCAGCAGGACGAGACCGAGGAGTACTCGTTCGCGGCGCTAGAGGAGCGCTGGGGCGGTTACTGGGAGCAGCACCGCACCTTCGCGCCGCTGGATGACGGCTCCCGGGAGCGCCGCTACGTGCTGGACATGTTCCCGTACCCCTCGGGAGACCTGCACATGGGCCATGCCGAGGCGTTCGCCATGGGTGACGTGGTGGCCCGGTACTGGATGCAGCAGGGCTATGACGTCCTGCACCCCATCGGCTGGGACTCCTTCGGGCTGCCGGCCGAGAACGCCGCGATCAAGCGCAACGCGCACCCGGCGGAGTGGACCTACAAGAACATCGACACGCAGAAGTCCTCCTTCCAGCGGTATGGGATCTCGGCGGACTGGTCACGCGAACTGCACACCTCGGACCCCGAGTACTACCGGTGGACCCAGTGGCTGTTCCAGCAGTTCCACGCCAAAGGCCTGGCCTATCGCAAGGACTCGCCGGTCAACTGGTGCCCCAAGGACCAGACGGTGCTGGCCAACGAGCAGGTCGTCAACGGCGCCTGCGAACGCTGCGGCACCCCGGTCACGAAGAAGTCCCTGAACCAGTGGTACTTCCGTATCACCGACTATGCGGACCGCCTGCTGGAGGACATGCAGCAGCTCGAGGGCCACTGGCCCGAACGCGTGCTTGCCATGCAGCGGAACTGGATCGGCCGCTCCGAGGGGGCCCATGTGGACTTCCGGGTGGAGCCCACCGCCGCCACCGCGGGGCAGGACGGCCAGCCGGGCCGGGACATCACCGTCTTCACCACCCGCCCGGACACCCTGTTCGGCGCCACCTTCATGGTGGTCGCCGCGGACGCGGACCTCGCCCTGGAGCTCGTGGACGCCGAGCACCGCGAGGCGCTCGAGACGTACCGCGAGGGGCTCAAGAACGTCTCGGAGATCGAACGCCAGGCCACCGACCGCTCCAAGACCGGCGTCTTCCTGGGCCGTCACGCTGTCAACCCGCTCACCGGTGAGAGGCTGCCGATGTGGGCCTCGGACTATGTTCTGGCCGACTACGGCACCGGTGCCATCATGGCGGTCCCGGCGCACGATCAGCGTGACCTCGACTTCGCCCGCACCATGGGCCTGGACGTCCGCCGCGTCCTGGACACCGGTGAGGAGGATCCGGCGGTGACCGGGACGGCCACCACCGGGGACGGCACGCTGGTCAACTCCGGCCAGCTGGACGGACTGGCCAAGGCCGAGGCCATCTCGCGGGCGATCGAGATCCTGGACGAGCGCGGCACCGGCCGAGGCACCGTCAACTACCGGCTGCGGGACTGGCTGCTGTCCCGCCAGCGCTTCTGGGGCGCGCCCATCCCGATCGTGCACTGCCCCGACTGCGGCGAGGTGCCGGTCCCCGAGGATCAGCTGCCGATCCTGCTGCCGCAGGACGTCGCCGGCGAGCAGCTCGCCCCGAAGGGCAAGTCTCCGCTGGCCGGCATCGAATCCTGGGTCAACACCACCTGCCCCCGTTGTGGCGGGGCCGCCCGGCGGGATACCGACACCATGGACACCTTCGTGGACTCGTCCTGGTACTACATGCGCTTCGCCTCCCCGAACGACGACGACCAGGTGTTCGACCGTGCCGCCGCGGACCGGTGGCTGCCCGTCGAGCAGTACGTGGGCGGCGTGGAGCACGCCATCCTGCACCTGCTGTACTCGCGCTTCTTCACCAAGGCGCTGTATGACATGGACCTGATCTCCTTCACGGAGCCCTTCAAGGCACTGCTCAACCAGGGCCAGGTACTCAACGGCGGCAAGGCGATGTCCAAGTCCCTCGGCAACGGCGTGGACCTGGGCGAGCAGCTGGACACCTTCGGCGTGGATGCCGTCCGCCTGACCATGATCTTCGCCTCCCCACCGGAGGACGATGTGGACTGGGCGGACGTCTCACCCGGTGGCTCGGCCAAGTTCCTGGCCCGCGCCTGGCGACTGGCCCAGGACGTGGAGTCCTCCGGTGCGGCCGCGGGCACGGATCCCGACGGCGGCGAGAGGTCCCTGCGCCAGCTCACCCACCGCACGGTGGCAGACGCAGCCCGGCTGCTGGACGACCACAAGTTCAACGTGGTCGTGGCCCGCACCATGGAGCTCGTCAACGGCGTCCGCAAGGCGATAGACGGGACGCCCGGAGCACCCGGCCAGGGGGCCGGCGACCCGGCTGTCCGCGAGGCCGTGGAAGCCGTGGCCATCCTGCTGAGCCTGTTCGCGCCGTACACCGCTGAGGACATGTGGGCCAAGCTCGGCCACGAGCCATCGGTGGCGCGTGCGGGCTGGCCTGCCGTGGACGAGGCGCTGCTGGTGCAGGAGACCGCTACCGCCGTCGTGCAGGTCAAGGGCAAGGTCCGCGATCGTCTCGAGGTTCCGGTGGACATCTCCGCCGCCGACCTCGAGCAGCTGGCGTTGGCCTCCGAGGCCGTGCAACGATCCCTGGACGGTGCCGAGATACGCAAGGTGATCGTGCGCGAGCCGAAGCTCGTCAATATCGTCGTCTGAAGACAGCCGGCGGACCGCGGGCCGGGCCTGGATGACCCGGGAGGTCCCGTCGGGACTGAGCGGGACGCAGTGGGACTGAGCGGGACCTAGCGGAAGGAGCGGGCATGGCCGATCTGGCCGAGTGGCAGAGCGCCATGCTCATGCACATCCGGCAGGTACGCAGCACGCAGTCGGGCTGGGTCCGCTTCGGTCTGCCGCCCTCCCGCAAGGGCCGTACCGCGATCGTCACCGACTCCTCGGCCTCCATCCCCGCTGAACTGCTGGCGCACCCCTTGGCCAAAGGACTGCGTCAGGTGCCCATGCCCGTCATGGTGGGCGAGCAGATTCACGCCGAGGGCACGGCAGAGCTGATGCGTGAGCTGCCCCTGGCGCTGGCGGCGGGCACCGCTGTCAAGACCTCCCGGCCCTCGCCCGGCTCCTTCAGCGCGGTGTACCAGGAACTGGCGGAGTCCGGCTTCGAGCAGATCATCTCGATCCACATCTCGGGGCAGCTGTCCGGCACCGTGGAGGCCGCACGGCTCGCGGGGCGCGACGCCCTGATCCCGGTGACCGTGGTGGACTCCCACCTCAGCGGGTTCGCCCTCGGGACCGCGGTGCTGGACGCGGTGATCTCGGCCGGCTTCGGCCTGGCGCCGGAGCAACTGCTGGAGGACGTGGACGAGGCCACCCAGGAGGCGGGGGTCTTCTTCACCGTGCCCAATCTGGACCAACTGCGGCGCGGCGGGCGCATCGGTACCCTGGCGGGGCTGCTGGGGACACTGCTCCACGTCAAGCCGGTGCTGACCCTGGACAACGGGATCGTCTCCCTCGTGGACCGCCCGAGGACCTCCGCCCGGGCCACCGAGCGGCTCGTGGAGCTGACACAGGAGTTCGTGTCCGGGTCGGAGGGTCGGGGCGAGCGGATCGCCGTCCACGGGTTCGGCAACGAGCCCGCCGCCCACGAGCTCGCCGGACGGTTGCAGGGCCTCTCCGCCATGCCGGTGCCGGTCATCCGTCTCCCGGCCGTGCTGGCCGCCCATCTGGGCCTGGGTGTCCTGGGGGTCACGCTCAACCCGATGGCTCCTGCACAGCGACACCACTAGCCGCGAGCCGTCCCCAGCGGCCGGCCCTGTCTCTGCCGGGCCCACCCGCCGGCGGTCAGGGTGGAACCCATGGGACGCCACAACCACCCGCTCAGTGATCCGGATGAGGACGACTGGGAGGAACCACCGCCGCCGGCGCCCCTGTGGCGAACCCGCGTGGTCCGTTCGGCGGTGCTGCTCCTGGCTGTCGTCGCGGGGACGTGGTGGGCGGTCGGCTGGCTGACATCACCGGCCGGACCGGGTGGTCCGGGTGCTCCCGTGGCGACCTCCGTGGAGGACTCCCCGCCAGGCTCGGCTGACCCCGCTCCTCCCGGTCCGGCGGCAGGTGCTGCCAGTCCGGGCGCAACTGCGCCACCGGGCCAGGGCACCGAGGATCGCGCGTCGTCATCTGGGTCCGACGCCGGACGGGCTGGAACCGAGGAAACCGTCACCGTCCATGTGGCCGGGGAGGTCCAGGACCCCGGCCTCGTGGGCCTGCCGGCCGGCGCCCGCGTCGACGATGCCCTGCAGGCCGCCGGGGGTCCCACCGTCGACGCCGCGCTGGACCTGCTGAACCTGGCCGCCCCCGCCGTGGACGGCAGTCAGATCCTCGTGCCCGGCCCGGACGGTCTGGCCGGGGGAGCGGCCGGGGCGGCCGGGGCCGGCGTTCCTCTCCCCGGTGAAGGGGCGAACGGTGGTTCAGGCGTCGGTCCGGAGGCCGCGGGAGCCGTCAACCTGAACACTTCGGATGTCACGGCCCTCGAGCAGCTGCCCGGCATCGGCCCGGCCCTGGCCGGACGCATCGTCGAGCACCGGGATCAGGTGGGGCCGTTCGGCTCCCTGGAGGATCTGGACGCCGTGTCAGGGATCGGACCGGCCATGATGGAGCGCCTGGACGGCCTGGTCACCTGGTGATGGTCCAGGCCCGGGGCAGCGTTCCGGCGGCCGTCGACCTCCGGTTGGTCCCCGCCGTGGTGCTGACCCTGGCGGTCTGTCTGGCGATACCGCAGATTCCCTACGACGCCGCCCTCGTGCTGCCGTGGGTGCTGGCGTTCTCGGCGCTCGTGGCCACCGGCCTGATGATGTGGGCATCCTCTGGTCAGGGTCAGGGTCAGGGTCAGGGTCAGGGCCAGGGCCAGGCCACTGGTCAGGGTCAGGCTCAGATTCCGGATCAGGGTCTTAGACCGGGGGAGGCCCCGGCCCGACACCCGGCCCGTCGCCACGGCCGAACCATCGCCATCACGGCCCTGGCCGCCATTGCCCTGTGGATCGCGGCCGTCGCCGCCGTCCAGGCCGTGGGCGATCGTGCACCGGTCCGCGACTCGGGCTGGGAGGATGCGGTGGCCGCCGAACGGCCGTTGCGGCTGTCGGGCGAAGCCGCCGGGCCGGCGGTCCTGCGTACCGGGACGTTCGGCGACAGCTGGCACCTCACGGTGGCCGTGCAGGCGTTCGGGCACCCGTCCCGTGAGATTCCGGGCGGTGCGGAGGTGGTGGTGTCCGGTGGAAGTCACTGGGAGGGGATGGAGTCTGGCGCGGCGGTCTGTTTCACCGCGTCGCCGGAGGCCGAGCGGGGCACGGTGTTCGCCCGGGCCTCCACCGCGCCGCAGGCCGGATCCTGCTCCGATGACACCGGGGTGCCAGGCCTGGACGGAGCGCCCACGGGACGGGATATCGTCCGAGCGGCCGTGCAGCAGGCCGCTGCCGGGACTGTCGGCACGGCGCCGCAGTTGCTGCCCGGGTTGATCCTGGGCGATCGGTCCGCGCAGGAGCCGGCGCTGGACGAGTCCATGAAGACGTCTGGCCTCAGTCACCTTTCAGCCGTCAGTGGGGCGAACTGTACGCTGATCGCCGGCGCCGTCACCATGGCGTTGAGGTCGGTGCGGGTCCGCCGCCCGGTCGTGCTCGGTGCGGTCCTCGGGGTGCTGGTCGTCTTCGTGATCGTCGTGGGCCCCGAGCCCTCGGTGATCCGAGCCGCCGTGATGGGGGCCCTCGGGGCGTGGGCCGTGTTCTTCGGCCGGGGCCGCCAGGCCTTGCCCCTGTTGTGCCTGGCAGCCTGCGTGCTGCTGTGCTGGCAACCCGGACTCGCCGGGGAACCGGCCTTCCAGCTCTCTCTGGCGGCCACGGCCGGCATCGTGCTGGCGGCCCGTCCGGTGGAGCAGTGGCTCACCGCCGTCCTCCGCCGCGTGCTCCCGGGTCCCGTGGCTGGGATCCTGAGCGCCGCCCTCGCCGTGACCGTCACGGCGCAGGTCGCCTGCCAGCCCATCCTCGTCGGAATGACCGGCGAGTTCAGTGCCTACTCGGTGCCGGCCAACCTGCTGGCGGCGCCGCTCGTCCCGTTCGTCACCGTGCCCGGCACCTTCGCCGCCGCCCTGGCCGTGCCGTGGCCCGGACTCGCCGCCGCGGTCTTCTGGGTGGTGGGCTGGCCCGCCGCCGGGATCGGTTGGATCGCCTCCGAGGTCTCCGGCTGGCCGGGCGCGCTCCATGCGTGGCCGGAGGGGCCCCTGGGCGCAGGCCTCGTGTCGATGCACGTGGCCGCCGCCCTCGCCCTCCTGTGGCTGCTGATGCGGTGGGAACGCAGTCGTCCGGCCCGGGTCCGGCGCCTCGGTGTGCACGGCAGGCCACGCCCGGCCCCGGTCGGCCAGCTCCGCTGGTCTCTCGCCGCGGCGTGGACCACGGTCTGCGCGGCCGCCGGCAGTCAGCTCGGACTGGTCATCGCGCCGCCCTCCGGATCCCTGCCGGACGACTGGTCCCTGGCTGCCTGTGATGTCGGCCAGGGGGACATGCTCGTGCTGCGGACGGGGGAACGGGCCGCCATGGTGGTGGACACGGGGCCGGACCCTGCCGCGGCGACCACCTGCCTGGACCTGATCGGGGTGGACCGGGTGGACCTCTTGGTGCTGTCCCATCTGCACCAGGACCATGCCGGGGCCGCAGCGGACATCGTTGGTTGCTGCAGCCCCATCGAGGTCTTGTACTCGACGATGGAGTCGACGCCCGGCCCGGGCGTCCCCGCCGGTGCCCGGCAGCCGGTCCCCGGGGAGACGGGCCGGGCCGGCGACCGGCCGGCGTCGGGATACTGGGTGGACTGGACCGTGCTGGAAGCGGACCCGGAGGCGGGCAACGAGAACGATGCCTCGCTGCAGATGACCGCCACCGTGCACACCCCTGAGGGTGACTACACCGTGCTGTTGACGGGGGACATGGAGGAGGAGGCCAGCCGAGCACTGCTGGGCCAGGACGTGCTGCCGGAGGCCGTGGACGTGCTCAAGGTGGCCCACCACGGTGCCCGCAACGGGGGCCTGGACGTGGTGCGGGCTGTGGACCCGGCGCTGTCCGTGGTGCAGGTCGGCCGGGACAATGGCTATGGCCACCCGCACCCCTCGGTCATCGGAGAGCTGGAGCGGCACGGGCCGGTGATCCGCACCGACCAGCACGGGACCACGGTGGTGTCCTTGCGGGACGGGGAGCTGGTGCCCACCCTCACCGGGGCCCGCGCGCCAGAGGTCTCCGGCACCCGGCCGGCGGGCGGTGGCGGATAGGATGGCAACCATGCCCGCACCGAGTCGAAGCCGACGATCCACGAGTTCCGGAGCAGACTGGCGCACTGTGAGCCCGGCCCCGATGATGCTGCTCAAGGGTCCCGAGGATTTCATCGCCGCCCGGGTGGTCGACCGGGCCCGCACAGCTCTGCGGGAAAAGGACCCGGGCCTCGAGGTCCACCGCCTGGACGCCGCCGACTATGAGGGCGGCCAGCTCTCCGTCCTCGCCAGTCCCTCCCTGTTCGGTGAAGCCAAGATCCTGCAGGTGGAGGGACTCCAGGACATGAACGAGGCGTTCCTGACGGACTGCCTCGACTACGTCGGGAGTCCGGCGGAGGACGTCACGCTGATCCTGCGGCACACGGGAGGCAACCGGGGTAAGAAGCTGCTGGATGCCGTCACCGCCGCCGGTGTTCTCGTGGACTGCCAACCGATCAAGTCCGATGCCGAAAAGTCCGATTTCGTCCAGGGCGAGTTCCGGTCCCGGCGCCGCTCGATCGATGCAGAAGCGGTCCGTTCCCTGCTCGATGCCGCCGGTGGCTCGCTCACCGATCTGGCGGCCGCCTGCCAGCAGCTGGCCGAGGACACGGAGGGCACCGTCACGAGTCAGGTAGTGGACCGCTACTACGGCGGCCGGGTGGAGGCCACGGCCTTCCGGGTGGCCGATGCCGCCATCGAGGGGCGGGCCGGGCAGGCCACCGCCCTGTTGCGCCATGCCTTGGCCACGGGGGTGTCCGCGCCGGCCATCACCGGCGCACTCGCCATGAAGACGCGCCAGATCGCCCGGATCGTGGATGCTCGCGTGGGCCAGGGCCAGATCGCCGGTGTGCTGGGCATGGCCCCCTGGCAGGCCAAGCGCGTGGCCGAGACCGTCCGGTTCTGGAACCCCGCCACCATTGCGGCCGCGATCGAGTGGGTGGCCCAGGCGGACGCTGAGGCCAAGGGCCTGTCCAAGGACGCCGACTATGCGGTCGAGCGGGCCGTCACCCGGATTGCCCTGACCGCTCGACGGTAGTCCTTCATCACGAACCGCTCGGCGGTAGTCGTTAACCACGAAGCCCCCGTCCATCAGGACGGGGGCTTCGGTGCCGCGGCGCCGATCAGGGGCCGGGCCAGATCTGAGAGGCTCAGGCCTCGATCTTGCTCACACGCTTGGCGATACCGGACTTGCGGTTGGCAGCCTGGTTCTTGTGGATGACACCCTTGCTGGCAGCCTTGTCCAGCTTCTTGCTGGCCAGGGCGACGGCGGAAGTGGTGGCGGCCTGGTCGCCCGCGGCGACGGCCTTGTCCACGGCGCGGATGGCGGTGCGCAGTTCGGACTTCACCGCGTTGTTACGCAGGCGGGCCTTCTCGTTGGTGAGAATGCGCTTCTTCTGGGACTTGATGTTTGCCAAGGAAAGGTCTTTCTGTTGTCTTCTGACGTGGTCGGTGAGGGGTAATCCCGAATCCGGCGACTGAGCGGCGTGGGGATACCTGTTGAGCCGTTCCGGGAGTGCCCGTCGACCTGCGCGGACACACAGCTGGTTAGTCTATCACGACCACCCGTTGCGGTCCCGGAGCCCCTGGGACACGGTCTCGAACACCCGCTGGTCCAGTACGCCGCCCTCACGGCGGACGTCGCGAGGATTGACCTGCAGGATCCGGTCCAGCTTGACCTCGGAGTTCCGGCCCTGTGGATCCCACGGGCCCGCACCGATATCAATGTAGTCGGCATCCCGGGACGCGGCGTTGTTGCGGTCCCTGCTCGTCAGCTGCGCGGCGAGCAGGTGGCCACCGTTCCGGCCCACCACGAGGACCGGGCGGTCCTTGCCCCGGCCGTCCAGCTCCTCAAAGGGCACCCAGGTCCAGACGATCTCACCCGGACCGGCCTCCGGACCGGGAACGGGGGAGTATGACACCTGGGCACGGCCGTGGAAATCACCGGGGTAGTCGGAGAGGCCGCCCGGACCGCTGGCGTGTCCGCCGCTGCGGTTGCGCGGCGGGGACTGCCGCTGCACCTGCCGGGCGATGCGTGCCACCCTGCGGCCGATGGACAGGAGCTGGTTGAAGTTCAAAGCCATGGCCACAAGGTAACAACCGGTGGTCATGCCGGGCCGCCATCGCCGCGGAAACGTGGAAGAATGGAGGATCAGGCTCCCGCTGGTTCCAGGGGGCTGACCCGCCCTTGTCGTCAGAGTTGAAGGAAGATGCCCGTGTCGCCCATGGCGAGCAACGCCCCGGCGCCCGCCGCCACCGATCCCGCGGTCATCAGGAATTTCTGCATCATCGCGCACATCGACCACGGCAAGTCGACCCTGGCGGACCGCATGCTGCAGTCCACCGGCGTGGTCCAGCCGCGGGACATGAAGGCCCAGTACCTGGACCGGATGGACATCGAGCGTGAGCGTGGCATCACCATCAAGTCGCAGGCCGTGCGCATGCCCTGGAGCCTCAACGGCACCGACTTCACGCTCAACATGATCGACACGCCGGGGCACGTGGACTTCACGTACGAGGTGTCCCGGTCCCTTGCGGCCTGCGAGGGCGCCATCCTGCTGGTGGACGCGGCCCAGGGCATCGAGGCACAGACCCTGGCCAACCTCTACCTGGCCATGGAGAACGAGCTGGCCATCATCCCCGTGCTGAACAAGATCGACCTGCCCTCTGCCGATCCGGACCGGTATGCCGCGGAGATCGCGGGACTCATCGGTTGCGAGCCGGAGGACATCCTTCGGGTCTCCGGTAAGACCGGCGTCGGGGTCGAAGAATTGCTCGATCGCGTGGTGGAGGCTGTCCCCGCTCCCACGGGCAAGCCGGACGCCCCGGCCCGGGCCATGATCTTCGACTCCGTGTATGACACCTACCGGGGCGTGGTCACCTATGTCCGCGTGGTGGACGGCAAGCTGTCCCCGCGCGAGAAGATCAGGATGATGTCCACGGGGGCCACCCACGAGCTCCTCGAGATCGGCGTGTCCTCCCCGGAGCCCAAACCCTCCAAGGGTCTCTCCGTGGGCGAGGTGGGCTACCTCATCACCGGTGTCAAGGACGTCCGCCAGTCCAAGGTCGGTGACACGGTCACGGGTGCCGGCAATCCGGCGCAGGAACAGATCGGTGGCTATGAGGATCCCAAGCCGATGGTCTTCTCCGGGCTGTACCCGATCGACGGCTCCGACTATCCCGTGCTGCGTGATGCCCTGGACAAGCTCAAGCTCAACGACGCCGCCCTGGTGTACGAGCCCGAGACCTCCGTGGCCCTCGGCTTCGGGTTCCGCGTGGGGTTCCTCGGCCTGCTGCACCTGGAGATCATCCGTGAGCGCCTGGAGCGCGAGTTCAACCTGGACCTGATCTCCACCGCCCCGAACGTGGTCTACGAGGTCACCAAGGAGGACAAGACGGTCGTCACGGTGACGAACCCGTCCGAGTTCCCGGAGGGCAAGATCAACGAGGTCGCCGAGCCCATGGCGTCGGCCACGATCATCGTCCCCAGCGAGTTCATCGGCTCCGTGATGGAGCTCTGCCAGGGCAAGCGCGGCCAGATGAAGGGCATGGACTACCTCTCCGAGGAACGCGTGGAGATCCGCTACTGGATCCCGCTGGCGGAGATCGTCTTCGACTTCTTCGACCTGCTCAAGTCCCGCACCAAGGGCTATGCCTCGCTGGACTGGAAGGCCGACGGCGAGCAGACCGCCGACCTGGTCAAGGTGGACATCCTGCTCCAGGGTGAGACCGTGGACGCGTTCAGCTCCATCACCCACAAGGACAACGCCTACGCCTATGGCGTGATGATGACCGGAAAGCTCAAGGAGCTGATCCCGCGCCAGCAGTACGAGGTGCCGATCCAGGCGGCCATCGGCTCGCGCATCATCGCCCGCGAGAACATCCGCGCCATCCGCAAGGACGTGCTCTCCAAGTGCTACGGCGGCGACATCTCCCGTAAGCGCAAGCTGCTGGAGAAGCAGAAGGAGGGCAAGAAGCGCATGAAGATGGTCGGCCGCGTGGAAGTCCCTCAGGAGGCCTTCATCGCCGCGCTGTCGTCGGACGGCGCTGGCTCCGAGACCGGCGCCAAGAAGTAGGGCGGGGACGAACACACCTTGCCTTCGATCCTTCCCCTCGGCGACCCCGCGCCCGACGACGGCCGGTTCCCCGCAGCGGTGGGGAACCGGGTGCGTGAGGCGGCCGAGGCCGGCCAGCCGCGCACCTTCAGCCTCTACGTGCACGTCCCGTTCTGCTCCGTCCGGTGCGGCTACTGCGACTTCAACACCTATACCGCCGAGGACCTGGGCCCCGGCGCGTCCCGGTCGTCCTACGCGGACACCGTGGCCGGTGAGCTGGACTTCGCGGCGCAGGCGCTGGCCGGTTCGGAGATCCCCCCGCGCACGCTGGAGACCGTCTTCTTCGGCGGCGGCACGCCCACCCTGCTGCCCGCCGCAGACCTGGTCCGTATCCTCGGCAGGGCCCGGGACGTCTTCGGGATCACGCCCGGCGCGGAGATCACCTCGGAGGCCAACCCCGACTCGGTCTCCCTCGAGTCCCTGCGGGAGATGGCCGCCGGTGGATTCACCCGGGTCTCCTTCGGCATGCAGTCCGCCGTCCCGCACGTGCTGGCCACGCTGGACCGCACGCACCGGCAGGAGAACGTCCCGGCCGCCGTCGGCTGGGCCCGGGAAGCCGGCCTGGAGGTGTCCCTGGACCTGATCTACGGCACGCCGGGGGAGTCCCTGAAGGACTGGCGCACCACCGTCGAGGCGGCACTGGCCCTGGCACCGGACCACATCTCGGCCTATTCGCTCATCGTGGAGGAGGGAACCAAGTTCGGGACCTCCGTGAAGCGGGGGACCGTGCCGGATGTGGATCCGGACGACCAGGCAGACAAGTACCTGCTGGCCGAGCGGCTCTTCGCCGAGGCCGGCTACCGCTGGTACGAGATCTCGAACTGGGCCCACGATCCCGAGGACCGCGGCATCCACCGGGCCCGGCACAATGTGGCCTACTGGCGTGACCAGGACTGGTGGGGCGCCGGCCCCGGCGCCCACTCACACGTGGCCGGCGTCCGGTTCTGGAACGCCAAGCATCCGGCGGCCTATGCGCAGCGACTGGCCACCGGGATCTCCCCGTCCGTCGGCCGGGAGGAACCCGACGCCGAGGCGCGGTTCCTGGAGCGCGTCATGCTGGGCGTCCGGCTCTCGGACGGGCTGCCGACGGCCGCCCTGGAGCAGGCGCCCGACGGCGGCGCCCAGGGGCGCCAGGAGATCGCCGCGATGATCGGCGAGGGACTGCTGGACGGACGGGCGGCGCTGGCCGGCCGGGTGGTGCCCACCCTGCAGGGCCGGCTGCTGGACGACGCGATCGTCCGGCGACTGGCCGGGTTCTAGCGCCGGCTCCGGACCGGGCTTACTGGATCAGGCGCAGGTTCAGCGGGTAGCGATAGGGGCGGCCCTTGTTGCACTGGATGCCCGCCGCCACGCCGGAGACCGTCATGAACAGCCACAGGAGCATGGCGACGATGCCGAAGATGCCGCCGACGATGGGAATGAGGGCCAGCAGGTTCGCCACGATGGCCAGTACCGTGGGCGGCAGCGTGAAGTTCAGCGCCTCCTTGGCCTCCTGGGCCGTGAACGGACCCCGGTGGCGGAAGACCAGGTAGATCACCAGGGAGGGGATGCATCCGAGGAAGCCGCCGAAGTGTGCGAGGGTGGCCCACTGACGGTCCTCGGCCGGCGTCAGCGGCTTGGCCTGGTCCGGTGACCCCTGCAGCTGCTGATCGCGCCGGGGGGCGGCGCCGGGGCGCGGGCGGTGCGGACTGCCGGGCTCCTGCTGGGACACGTCCTGGGCCTTTCCGTTCGGAGGTGATGGGTGGCGTTCGGTCGTCAGTGTACCGCCGGGTTCCGGGAGTTCCCTGCAGGTCGGTGGACGGTCAGTGCTCCGCGGCGGTCAGGAAATCGATGACCTCCTCCACCCGGCCCAGCAGGGTCGGCTCCAGGTCGGCATAGGTCCGCACCTGGGACAACAGCCTCTTCCAGCCCAGGCCGATGTCCTCCTTGGTCCGGTGTGGCCAGCCGAGGCCGGCGAGGATGCCCGTCTTCCAGTCCTGGCCCTTCGGCACCACGGGCCAGGCGCCGATGCCCAGGACGGAGGGCTTGATGACCTGCCAGACGTCCACGTAGGGATGACCGACGATCAGCACGTTGCCGCGCGCCCCGGGGACCTTCATGGCCTCGACGGCGATCTTCTCCTCCTTGGACCCGGTCACGAGGTGGTCCACGAGGATGCCGAGCCGGCGCTGCGGACCGGGTGAGAAGTCCCTGATGGCGCCTGCCAGGTCGTCCACCCCGTGCAGTGGCTCGACCACGATCCCCTCCAGACGCAGGTCCTCACCCCAGACCTTCTCCACGAGCTCGGCGTCGTGCAGCCCTTCGACCCAGATGCGGGAGGCCCGCGCCGTGCGGGCCCGGGCGTTGTCCACGCGCAGGGAACCCGACGCCGTACGGGCCGGTTTCGCGGGGGAGTCACCGGGGGTGCCGCCCGGTGTGGGGGGCACCACCTCGACGGGCTCACCGTCCACGAGGAAGCCATAACCCAAGGGGAAGGACTTCGTGCGTCCCCGGCGGTCTTCCAGGACGACCAGGTGTACACCGCCGGACTTCTCGACCCGAAGGACGGCACCGGTGAATCCGGTCTCCGTGTCCTCCAGGACGGCGCCCCGGTTCGCGGGGACCTTCTCGACGGTGCGGGCGGTCGGGCGGAAGCCGCCGTCGAGGGTGCCCGGGCCCCAGTTGTTCCATTCCACGGGCATCGACGCTAGCAAGAGGACCCGGCGTAACCGTGCAGCGGCTCGCGCGGCACGCGGTCGGCACGAGCCCGGCGGTGGGCGGGCTCCGTGCCGGAACCCGCAGGGTCGCGGGGAAGTGGTGGTACATCGATTGGACACAAGGTCTAGACTTGGCACTTCAAAGCGTCGAGTGCTAAGCCGGATGACAGGCAGGAGGAACCGATGAGCGAGCAGCCGCGCCGCATGCAGGTGCTGCAGGCCATCGTGGAGGACTATGTGTCCTCCCGCGAGCCCGTCGGCTCCAAGGCCCTTGTGGACCGTCACCAATTGGGCGTGTCCTCGGCCACCGTCCGGAATGACATGGCGGCCCTCGAGGAGGAGGGGCTCATCGTGGCCCCGCACACCTCCTCCGGACGCATCCCCACGGACAAGGGCTACCGGATCTTCGTGGACCAGATCTCCGAGGTGAAGCCGTTGTCCGCCGCCGAGAAGCGCGCGGTGCAGACGCTGCTGGACGCCAATGGGGACTTCAACGAGATGATGGCCCGCACCGTGCGGCTGCTCGCGCAGCTCACCAACCAGGTGGCCGTGCTGCAGTACCCCCACGTGGACTCGTCCACCATCCGGCACATCGAGTTCGTCTTCCTGGCGCCCCGCCGGGCTCTCGTCGTCGTGATCCTGTCCACCGGACAGGTCGACCAGCGCGCCTTCGGCCTCGAGGTCGAGGCCAACGAGACGTCCCTGTCCGTGCTGAAGCAGCAGTTCCTGCGCTACCTGGACGGGCTGACACCGGTGCAGGCTGCCGAGGGTCTCCGGCTCGCCCTGGCCGAGGTGCCGGCAGAGGATCGGGATCTTGCCCTGGCCTTCGCCACCCAGCTGGACCAGATGTTCGCGGCACGCCGGGAGGACCGGATCATCATGGCCGGCACTGCCAACCTGGCTCGCTCGACCGGGGACTTCCCGTTCTCGATCGGCCCCATCCTGGAAGCGCTCGAGGAACAGGTCGTGTTGTTGCGCCTGCTGACCGAGATGGAGCAGGATGTGCGTGGCCTCAGCGTGCGCATCGGCTCCGAGAACACCGGATCCCTGTCCGAGGCGTCCGTCGTCGCCGCAGGCTACGGCCCCGGCTCCGGCGCCAAGCTCGGCGTCGTGGGCCCCACCCGTATGGACTACCCGGGCACCATGACCGCCGTGCGGGCAATCGCCCGATACCTGTCCCGGATCCTGTCGCAGTAGCGGCCAGGACCGGCATCCACCACCCCACCACCGGAAGGAACACCGCAGACCGTGGCTGACCATTACGAGGTGCTCGGCGTTGGCCGGGACGCCTCCGCCGAGGAGATCAAGCGCGCCTATCGCAAGTTGGCCCGCAAGCTCCATCCCGACGTGAATCCGGCTCCCGACGCCTCCGAGGAGTTCAAGAACGTCACGCGTGCCTACGAGGTCCTCTCGGATCAGGAGAAGCGCCGCAACTATGACGCCACGGGCCATGAGAACGGCACCGGCGGCATGGGCGGCGGCTTCGGCGGTGCCGATTTCGGTGGTTTCCAGGACATCTTCGAGACGTTCTTCGGCGGTGGCGGCTCCGGCGGCATGGGTGGTGGCAGGGGCGGTGGTCCCGCCAGCCGTGCGCGGCGGGGGCAGGACGCCCTCATCACGGCCAAGCTCGACCTCAGTGATGCGGTCTTCGGCACTGAGAAGACCCTCGAGGTGGACACCGCCGTGGTGTGCCCCACCTGTGACGGCAGCTGCAGTCAGCCGGGCACGCATCCGGAGACCTGCACCATCTGCAATGGTCAGGGCGCCATCCGCCGGCCGGTCCGCTCCATCCTCGGCACCGTCATGGCCGCCGAGACTTGCTCGGCCTGCCAGGGCTTCGGGACCGTCATCCCGGATCCGTGCCGCGAGTGCTCCGGGCAGGGACGCATCCGTGAGCGCACCTCACTGACCATCAAGATCCCCGCCGGTGTGGCCACAGGGACCCGGATTCAGCTCGCCGGCCGCGGCGAGGCCGGTCCCGGCGGTGGCCCGAATGCCGATCTCTACGTGGAGATCGAGGTGCGTCAGCACGATGTGTTCGTCCGCGACGGCGATCACCTGCTGGCCACGATGAGCGTGCCGATGGCCGCCGCCGCCCTGGGGACCACGCTCACGCTGGACACCTTCGACGGTGAGAAGGAGGTGCCGGTGAAGGCCGGCACCCAGTCCGGAGAGGTGCAGACCCTCAAGGGCCTGGGCGTCGGCCGGTTGCGGAGCTCCGGCCGCGGTGATCTCAGGGTCACCCTGCGGGTGGAGACCCCCACCAGACTCGACGACGAGCAGCGCGCCCTGCTGGAGCAGCTGGCCGGTCTGCGCGGTGAGGACCTGGTGCACGGCACCACGGAACACCGCGGGTTGTTCTCCAAGTTCCGGGACAACCTCAAGAACCTGTGAGCAACCCCCTCTTCTACGTCGGTGACGGCGAGCTGGCCCCCGCCTCGGCGGGGGCCAGCGTGGTGGTCTCGGGTGCCGAGGCCCGGCACGCGGTCCAGGTCATGCGCCTGTCGCCGGGGGAGCGCGTGGACGTGGCGGACGGATCCGGCCGGCGCGTGAGCGGCACCGTGCACTCCGCGGCGCCCGACCGGCTGGAGGTCACCGTCGAGACCGTCCACGACGAGCCGGCGCCGAACCCAGAACTCGTGCTCGTCCAGGCCCTCGCCAAGGGCGACCGGGACCTGCTGGCCATCCAGACGGCGACGGAGCTGGGGCTCGATGCCGTGCACCCCTGGCAGGCCGAACGGTCCATCGTGCGGTGGAAGGGTGACAAAGCAGCCAAAGCCGTGACCAAGTGGGAGGGGGCGCTGCTCTCGGCCGCGAAGCAGGCACGCCGCACCCAGGTGCCCCGCACGGAGAAGGTGCTCGACGGCGTCGGGGTCGCGTCGGTCTGCGGGCCCGGCTCCCTGGTGCTCGTCCTGCACGAGGACGCGCGGCAGTCACTGGGCGAGGCCGTTGCCGAGACGGGGATTCTGGCCCGCGGGACCGTGGAACGGGTAGAACGGATCGTGCTGGTGGTCGGCCCCGAGGGCGGCATCAGCCCGGCCGAGACCGCCGCCCTGGTCGAGGCCGGGGGGCGGCCCGTGCTGCTGGGGCACCACGTGCTCCGGTCCTCCACCGCCGGTCCGGCCGCCGTCGCTGTCCTCCAGCAGCTGCTGGGACGGTTCGGGCCGCGGACGTAGACTGACCTCGTAGTCCACCCGCCCCACCCTTTGTCCCAGTAGTTGTCCCACCAGCCAGGAGCTGAAGCACCTCCCTTGAGTCTTTCCACGGAACGTGACCACATCACCATCTCCTTCGCCTCGGCGGAGACCATGGTGCGGACCTTCGGCCCGCAGGACCTGTTGCTGCGGATCCTCGACGGCCTCTATCCGGATCTGACCGTCTCCGTCCGCGGTGAGGACCTGGACGTGGAGGGCCCCGTCCCGGACGTGCAGCAGGCGCGCCAGGTAATCGAGGACCTGCACGGCCTGGCCCGGCGCGGCACCTCGATCACCCCCGAGGTCATCGAACAGGTGACCAGTCTGGTGCGGGGTGGATCAGGGGCCCAGGCCTCCGGACTGCTCTCTGCCTCGATCCTCTCCAGCCGCGGCCGGAAGATCCGGCCCAAGACGGCGAACCAGCAGCACTATGTGGAGAGCATCGACCAGAACACCATCACCTTCGGTCTCGGTCCCGCCGGCACCGGCAAGACCTACCTGGCCATGGCCAAGGCGGTCCAGGCGTTGCAGGCCAAGGAGGTCAACCGGATCATCCTCACCCGGCCGGCGGTCGAGGCGGGGGAGCGGTTGGGGTACCTGCCGGGCTCGCTCAGCGAGAAGATCGACCCGTACCTGCGGCCCCTCTACGATGCCTTGCATGACATGGTCGAACCCGAGTCCATCCCGCGGCTCATGGCGGACGGGACGATTGAGGTGGCCCCCCTGGCCTACATGCGCGGACGCACGCTCAACGACGCGTTCATCATCCTCGACGAGGCCCAGAACACCACGGTCGAGCAGATGAAGATGTTCCTGACCCGCCTCGGCTTCGGCTCTCACATGGTCGTCACCGGCGACACCAGCCAGGTCGACCTCCCGCGGGGAACCAACTCGGGCCTGGCGCAGTCCGTCTCCATTCTGGAGGGCGTGGAGGACATCGCCGTCATCCGGCTGCAGTCCGTCGACGTGGTCCGCCACCGCCTCGTGAGCCGGATCGTGGATGCCTACGAGAACGCTGGGGGACGCACCGATGGCCATTGAGATCGTCAACGAGTCCGGCATTGAGGTCGACGAGGAGGCGCTGCTCGCCCTGTCCCGTTCCGTCCTGGAGACGCTGCACGTTCATCCGGGTGCGGAACTCTCCGTGGTGTGCGTGGACGAGGCCGCCATGGAACAGCTCCACCTGGAGTGGATGGACCTGCCGGACGCCACGGATGTCATGAGCTTCCCCATGGACGAGCTCCGCCCGGGCACCGCCGAGGACCCGAGCCCGGAGGGGCTGCTGGGCGACGTGGTCATCTGCCCGCAGGTCGCCGCCGTGCAGGCCGCACGCGGTGGTCACCCCGCCGAGGACGAGGTCCTGCTGCTGCTGGTCCACGGAGTGCTCCACCTGCTCGGCTTCGACCATGAGGAGCCCGAGGAGAAGGCCGAGATGTTCGCGCTCCAGCGCCAGCTGCTCGGCGACTTCCTCGGCCGCCCGGCCCCAGACCCCACCGAAGCCTGATGCTCACTTCCCTCATACTCGCGGTCCTGCTGACCGCATTGCTGTTCCTGTCCTGGATCCTCGGTGTCGCCGAGGCCTCGTTGGGATACCTGTCCCGAAAGGAGGCCGAGGGGATCGCGATGCGCCGCCCGCGCAGCCCGATCCTCACGGTCATGGCCCGGTTGCCGGAGCACCTGCACGCCCTGCGGTTCTGGCGGCTGTTCGCCGAGACCACCGCCGCCGTGGCCGGTACCCTGTTCATCCACTCCCTCACCGGGACCATCTGGATCACCGCCCTGTTGTCCCTCCTGCTGATGGGGCTGGTCGCCCTGCTGCTGACCGTGCTCTCGCCGCGCCAGGTGGGGACCAAGCACGATGTCGCGGCCGCCCAGCGCACCGCGGGCCTCGTCCGCTTCCTCACCGGCCTGCTCGGCTCGCTGCCGGCCCGCGTGGCGGCACCCGGCCCGAGGTCGGAGGACGAGGAGGAGGAGGCCGCCGAGATCGAGGAGCGCCACTTCCGTGAGTTCGTCGCCCGGGCCAACGACGCCGACGTCCTGGAGGATGCGGAGGCCGAGCTCATCCGCTCCGTGTTCGACATGGGGGACACCCTGGTGCGTGCCGTGATGGTGCCGCGCACCGACGTCGTCACCGTCGAGACCGGGACCACCCTGGAGGACGCGATGAACCTGTTCCTGCGCTCCGGCTGCTCCCGCATCCCGCTCATCGGGGACAACGCGGACGAGGTCTTCGGCATGGTCTACCTCAAGGATGTGGCCCGGGCGCTGCACCGGGGACTGGGGGATGGCGCGGCGGACCCGGCCAGCCCCGTGGACGCCGTGGCCCGGGATGTGCGCTTCGTCCCCGAGTCCAAGCCGGTGTCCGTGCTGCTGCAGGAACTCCAACGCGAGTCCACCCACATCGCGATCGTGGTGGACGAGTACGGTGGCACCGCCGGCCTGGTGACGCTCGAGGACCTCATCGAGGAGATCGTCGGCGAGATCTCGGATGAGTACGACCGCCAGGACCGTCCGGAGGTCGAGCCCCTCGAGGACGGCTCGTTCAGCGTGGACGCCCGCATGGGGATCGATGACTTCGCCGAGCTGTTCGGCATGGACCTGGACGACGAGGAGGACGTGGACACCGTCGGCGGTCTGCTCGCCAAGACGCTGGGCCGCGTCCCCATCCAGGGCTCACACGTGGCAGTCCAGGGCATCGAGCTGACGGCCGAGTCACTGCAGGGCCGGCGCAACCGCGTCGCGCGCCTGGTGGTGCGGGAGTCCCCGCGGGACGGCGGCCACGCCCGACGCCGGCCCGGCACCGACCTGCTGCCAGCCCACCTTACCGATCGCGACGCCGCCTCGGCATCCGCCCCAGCCTCCCGGGAGACCCCATGACGACCCTGTTCGACCCCAGCAACGCCCCGGAGGACTTCCGCGCCGGATTCGTCTCCCTGGTGGGCCGGCCCAACGCCGGCAAGTCCACCCTGACCAACGCCCTGGTGGGGGAGAAGGTCGCCATCACCTCCTCCAAGCCGCAGACCACCCGGCACACCATCCGCGGGATTGTGCACCGCGAGGAATTCCAGCTGGTCCTCGTGGACACTCCCGGACTGCACCGTCCCCGGACCCTGCTGGGCCAGCGGCTCAACGACCTCGTCACCCAGACCCTCGGCGAGGTGGACGCGGTCGGATTCTGCATCCCCGCAGACGAGAAGATCGGCCCCGGCGACCGCTACATCGCAGGTCAGCTGGCACTGCTCAACCGCAAGCCCGTGGTCGCCCTGGTGACCAAGACGGACAAGGTGAAGCCGGACGCGATCGCGGCCCAGCTGCTCGCCGTCACCGCCCTCGGCGACGAGGTGCTCGGGCCGGAGAACCGGGGAGCCGGTTTCGCCGCCGTCGTTCCCGTCTCCGCCGTCCAGGGCCACCAGGTGGAGGACGTGGCGAAGGTCCTGGCCGAACGTCTGCCGCTGTCCCCTCCGCTCTATCCGGACGGTGAGCTCACGGACGAGCCCGAGCTGACCATGGTGGCCGAGCTCATCCGGGAGGCGGCATTGGAGGGTGTGCGGGACGAGCTGCCGCACTCGGTGGCCGTGGTGGTCGACGAGATGAACCCACGCGAGGGGCGGCCCGCCGACCGCCCGCTGCTGGACATCCACGCCAACGTGTTCGTGGAGCGGGACAGCCAGAAGGCCATCATCATCGGCAAGGGCGGCTCCCGCCTCAAGGCCATCGGCTCCCAGGCGCGGGGTTCCATCGAGAAGCTCCTCGGAACGGCCGTGTACCTGGACCTGCGGGTGAAGGTGGCCAAGGAATGGCAGCGCGACCCCAAGCAGCTGGGGCGGCTCGGGTTTTGATCCCCTCGGTCCCGGCGGTGCTAGGCTGAAATCATGTTCGACCGACTGGACCTCACCGGGATCACCCCGGACACCGTTGATGGGCTGCTACTACGCCGCCGCAACGGGGCTGAGCCGTCGGTCGTGGCGCCCGCCACGCTCTGACGCACTGGGGGCATCGCACCCTGGCCGGGCCGGAACCCCGTTGCGGAGGTAGCTCCACGGCCCTTCCACCAGCCAGACCCCTCCGGTGCACGCACCGGGTTTCACGAAAGGCAGGCGTCCAGCCCCATGCGCAATTTCCAAAAGTCCTCCGGGATGAAGTTCCAGAAGTACACCCCCTTCCAGGACCAGATCGAGGTCCAGCTGCCGGACCGCACCTGGCCGGACCAGGTCATCACCCAGGCACCCCGGTGGTGCGCGGTGGACCTGCGGGACGGCAACCAGGCACTCATCGATCCCATGGGCCCGGACCGCAAGATGCGGATGTTCGAACTGCTCGTGTCCATGGGCTACAAGGAGATCGAGGTCGGCTTTCCCTCCGCCTCGCAGACCGACTTCGACTTCGTGCGTCAGCTGATCACCGAGGACCGCATCCCCGAGGATGTCACCATCCAGGTCCTCACCCAGTCCCGTGAACACCTCATCGAGCGCACCTATCAGGCCCTCGAGGGCTGCCACCGGGCGATCGTGCACCTGTACAACTCCACCTCGGTGCTCCAGCGGCGCGTCGTGTTCCGCGAGGACATGGACGGCATCGTGGACATCGCCACCACCGGCGCCCGTCTGTGCCGCAAGTACGAGGAGCAGATGACAGGCACCGAGATCGTGTACGAGTACTCGCCGGAGTCCTTCACGGGCACCGAGCTGGAGTTCGCCGTCCGCATCTCCAACGCGGTCGGTGAGATCCTCGAGGCCTCCACGGACCGCCAGATGATCCTGAACCTGCCCGCCACCGTGGAGATGGCCACCCCGAACGTCTACGCGGACTCCATCGAGTGGATGCACCGCAACCTGGAGAACCGCAGTGGCATCATCCTCTCGCTGCATCCCCACAATGACCGCGGCACGGGCGTGGCGGCTGCTGAACTGGGCTACATGGCCGGCGCGGACCGCATCGAGGGCTGCCTGTTCGGCAACGGGGAGCGCACGGGCAATGTGGACCTGGTGACCCTGGGCATGAACCTGTACAGCCAGGGGATCGACCCGATGATCGACTTCTCCAACATGGATGAGATCCGCCGCACCGTGGAGTACTGCAACCAGCTCCAGGTCGCTGAGCGCGTGCCCTACGGGGGAGACCTCGTCTTCACCGCCTTCTCCGGCTCCCACCAGGACGCCATTAAGAAGGGCTTCGAGTTCATGGACGCGGATGCCGCCGAGGCCGGCACCGACCGGGACGGGATTCCGTGGGGGGTCCCCTACCTGCCGATCGATCCGCAGGACATCGGCCGCTCCTATGAGGCCGTCATCCGGGTGAACTCGCAGTCCGGCAAGGGCGGAGTGGCCTACCTGCTCAAAAGCGAGCACAACCTCGACCTGCCGCGCCGCGCCCAGATCGAGTTCTCCCACGTCATCCAGAACATGGCCGACTCCCAGGGCGGGGAGGTCACCGGTGACCAGCTCTGGCAGGTCTTCCAGGACGAGTACCTGCCGGCCGATGACCCGGCTGATGACAGCGCCCGCTGGGGCCGCTACCGCCTGGGCCTCGTCAACTCGACGACCGAGGAGGACGGCAGGTTCACCATGACCGCCGAGGCAGAGGTGGACGGCGAGAAGCGGGAACGCACCGTCACCGCCAACGGCCCCATCGCCGCCCTCGTGAAGATCTTCGCCGACGATGGCCTGGACATCCGGGTGCTGGACTACTCCGAGCACGCGCTGTCCGAGGGCGGATCTGCAATGGCCGCCGCCTACGTCGAGTGCGCGGTGGGGGATCGGGTGCTCTGGGGCGCCGGCCTGGACTACAACACCACCATGGCCTCGTTGAAGGCGGTCATCTCCGCCGTCAACCGTGCCCTCCGGGACGATGAGGAGCTCGCCCAGGCCGTGGCCGGCCCGGGGGCCGGGATGGATGCCAGGGCCTAGTGTCCGGTTCGGGTGGACGCTCGACGGGGCGGGGAGGCGCAGGCTACGCGGCGAACAGCTACCGCACGAACGCCCTGGTCCTGCGCACCTACAAACTCGGTGAGGCCGATCGCATCATCGTGTTGCTGACCCCCGGCCACGGCCAGATCCGGGCCGTGGCCAAGGGGGTCCGCCGGACGACATCCAAGTTCGGCGCCACCCTGGAACCCTTCATGCTCTCCCGGCTGCAACTCGTCCGCGGACGGAACCTGGACATCATCACGCAGGCCGAGTCCGTCACGCCCTACGGGCAGTGGATCGCCCAGGACTATGATGCCTACTCCGCCGCCTCCGCCATGGTCGAGACCGCCGAGCGGCTGACCGTGAGCGACATCGGGGAGGTGGGTGAGGGCGGGGAGCCGCCCCGGCCGGACGGGAGGGTTGAGGCGCCCAGCCAGTACCGGCTCCTCCACGGGGCACTGGCGGCCCTGGCCCGTGGCACCCACGCTCCCCGATTGTTGCTGCACTCCTACCTGCTGCGGTCCCTGGCCACCGCCGGCTGGGCAGCCAGCTTCACCACCTGCTCCAAGTGCGGGGTCCCCGGACCCCACCGCTCCGTCAACGTCACCCTCGGCGGCAGCGTCTGCGACGACTGCCGTCCGCCCGGCTCAGCGACGCCGGCCCCGGCCACTGTGGAACTGCTCGCGGCCCTGCAGACAGGCCGCTGGGAGGTCGCCGATGCCGCACCGGAACAGGCGCGCCGGGAGGCGGCCGGTATCGTGTCCGGGTACCTCCAATTCCACCTGGAACGCCACCTGAAGTCCCTGACCGTCATGGACCAGAGCCCCTGAACCCGAGGACCGAGCACATGCCCTCCCGCCCCTCTGCCCACCGGCCTGCCCTCGCCGAACCGTATCCGCACCCGTCGGGAGCCCGGCCGCCGCAGATGGATCCGCGGTTCATCCCCCGCCACGTGGCCATCGTCATGGACGGCAACGGGCGGTGGGCCAACCAGCGCGGACTGCCCCGCACCGAAGGTCACCGGGCCGGGGAGGCCGCGCTGCTGGACGTCATGGCCGGTGCCGTGCAGCTGGGCATCGAACACGTCTCCGTCTACGCGTTCTCCACCGAGAATTGGAAGCGGTCCCCGGACGAGGTCCGCTTTCTCATGGGCTTCTCCCGGGACGTGCTGCGCCGCCAGCGGGACACCCTCGATTCGTGGGGGGTGCGGATCCGGTGGAACGGCCGCCGCCCCCGGTTGTGGACCTCCGTGGTCAAGGAGTTGGAGATCGCGGAGGAGCAGACCCGCGGCAATACCCGGTGCAACCTGACCATGTGCGTGAACTACGGATCCCGCGCCGAGATCACTGATGCCGTCAAGGCCATCGCCCGTGAGGTGGAGACGGGGCGGCTGACGCCCTCCGGGATCCGCGAGGAGACGATCGCCCGGCACCTGGACGAACCGGATGTTCCGGACGTGGACCTGTTCCTGCGCACCTCCGGAGAACAGCGGCTGTCCAACTTCCTGCTCTGGCAGTCGGCCTATGCCGAACTCGTGTTCCTGGACACGCTGTGGCCGGACGTGGACCGCACGACCCTGTGGGACGCCGTCGAGGTCTATGCCCGCCGCGACCGCCGGTATGGGGGAGCGGTGGATCAGGCAGGACCGGCGTAGGCCCCCAGCCAGCGGAACATCTCGCGAACGGCGTCACGCCGGATGGCCTGTGGCGAGGCCATCACGTCATGCAGGGCACCGGCGTGCCGGACGACCGTGACGTGCCGGCCGAGCCGGGTGGCACGCTGCGCCAGGATCTCCACGTCGAGCACGATGTCCGCCGCCGTCATGTCCTGGCGCCACCCGGCTGAGAAGACCGTGCGGTCCGAGAGCATCACATAGACCGGCTCCGACAGGCCGAGTCCCTCGGCCACGGCGGCATGGCCCGTCATCACCGCCTTGAGCCAACCGCCGGGCACCTCGAAGGCGTACTGCGGACGCCACAAGGGGTGAAGGTCCCAATCGCCGTCCGCGGCGGAGGACACCGTGCGCCAGTAGTGGTCCACCCGGGGCAGCTTGAGGAAGTTCTTCGGCTGCAGCCGCACCACCGGGTCCAGGACGGCGGTGGCCATGTGGCGGACCAGTGCCGAGCCCTGCATCTCCAGCCACGGGCTGTTCAGCACGAGCGCCCGCGCCCGGCCGGGATGCCGGGATGCCCACAGGGACAGGATGAGCCCTCCGGTGGAATGGCCCATCAGCACGGGGGCCTGGTGGTGTTCCCGTCCAATGGTCCGCAGCGCCTGGCCGATCTCGTCGTCGTACACCTCGAGGCTGTCCGCCCACCCCGGTGTCTGCCCGGGACGCAGCGAACGGCCGTACTTACGCAGGTCCAGCGCGTAGAAGGCGTAGCCGCGCTCCTCGAAGTGGTCCGCGAGCGGTGCGTTGTAGAAGTAGTCGGACCAGCCGTGGACGTACAACACCGGAATGCGCGACGCCGGCCGGGCACCGATCGCGTTCGCTTCGCCTGGGGCGTCACCCACCGGCCCGCGTGCCGGCGTGCGAGCCCGTGTGCGAGCCGAACGGACCAAGGTCGCCGCGTTGGGGCCCTCCTCGTCCACCTCGAGGGGGATCGTCAGCCGCTCGAAGCCCTCCAGCAGATCGGGGACCCACACCCCGGGCGGGGAATCCGTCAGGAGCGTGGGCTCCGCGGTGGGGGCGAAGGGGGTGTCCCCGGACGGCTGGTCGGTGGCGCTCATATGAACGCCATGCTAGAGCCGAAATGTGGGCCGGGCCAGCAGCGGAATCGTGGTTCCATAAGTGCATGACTGCTCTGCCGCGCGAGGCCCGCCTCTATCCAGCCTTCTTCAACACGTTCTTCAAGGGCATGGACGCCGAGAAGGCGCATCACGTGGGCTTCTCGATGATCCGTGCGGCGGAGTCCACCGGTGCCTCAGTGGGCCTTCGTCGGGCCACGCGGCCGGCGAAGACACTGACGACGCGGGTGATGGGCCTGGACTTCCCCTCGCCGTTCGGACTCGCGGCGGGCTTCGACAAGCAGGGCCTGGGCACGGCGGCCCTGGCGGACCTCGGCTTCGGCCATATCGAGGTCGGCACCATCACCGGTGAGGCACAACCGGGCAATCCTGCTCCGCGCCTGTTCCGCCTGGTCGAGGACAGGGCGCTCATCAACCGGATGGGTTTCAACAACGACGGCGCCCGCGCGGTGGCTCCGCGGCTGAAGGCCACCCGGCAGACGCTGACCCGGCGTTTCGGCCGGCGTCGACCGGTACTCGGGGTGAACATCGGCAAGACCAAGACGGTGGCACTTGAGGAGGCGACGCAGGACTACCTGGCCTCCACTGCGGCCCTGGCAGTCCACGCCGACTATCTCGTGGTCAACGTGTCCTCACCCAACACGCCGGGACTGCGCCAACTGCAGGACATCGAGGCTCTGGCACCGCTGCTGGCCGCGGTGCGCGAGGAGGCGGATCGGACCACGGGCCGTCACGTGCCGCTGGCCGTGAAGATCGCCCCGGACCTGGCTGACGACGATGTGGACTCCGTGGCCGCGATGGCCGTGGAACTGGGCTTGGACGGGGTCATCGCCACCAACACGACGATTGCCCGGGAGGGGCTGGCCACGCCCGCTGCCGAGATCGAGACCATGGGGGCCGGGGGCCTGTCGGGGGCACCGCTGAAGGAACGGTCGCTGGAGGTCCTGACCAGGCTGCGCGACGCGCTGCCGCATACGGTGGCCCTGATCTCCGTGGGCGGGGTCACCACCGGTGCGGATGTCCGTGAGCGGCTCGAGCTGGGGGCGGATCTGGTGCAGGGCTACACGGCGTTCCTCTACGAGGGACCGTTCTGGGCGGCCCGGATCAACCGCGAGCTGGCGCGGTAGTCGCGGCCACCTCGCGTGGATCAGTCGGGGAAGTGACCGCGCTTGGTCTGCGGCTTGGGCAGACGCAGTTTGCGCAGCTGCATGGCCCGCATGACGCCGTACCAGCGCACGCCGCGCTCGACCTCACCGAACTTCTCCGCCAGACGTCTCTTCAGCTGGAAGGAGATGAGGACGCCCTCCAGCACCACCAGCAGCACGATGGCCCAGAGGGAGAAGGTCAGCCAGATCTGCAGGTCTGACTGGGGCAGGAACGCCAGGAAGACGTAGACCAGCACGATCACCATGAGCCATTCGCCCACACCGGTGCGGGCGTCCACCCAGTCACGGGCGTAGCGCTTCTGCGGGCCGCGGTCACGCAGCGGCATGTTCCGCTCATCGCCGGTCTCCATGGCCACGCGCATCTTCTGGCGCTCGACCATCTCCGCATCGCGAGCGGCCTTGCGGGCCGCCTTGCGATCTTCCGGCACCAGCGGACGGCGGCGGGCGGCCTCCCGCTCCGCGCGCGTCGGCGTCGGCCCCTTCTTGGCCTGATGGCGCGCGGCCGTCTGCTCGGGGGTCTCGATCACGGGCGCCGACTCAGGGGCGGGGGTCTCGGTCTTCTTGCGTCCAAACACCCATCCATTCTAGGCGGAGCCGGAGCCTCCGGGAGTCAATGCTGTGACGGCTGCCATCTCGCTAGGCTGGGCCTCATGCCTGAGACGCCCCAGACCCCGCCCGCCCTTGACCTCGACCCCGAGACGATCGCGCGGGTCACCGCTGCCGTGGAGGAGCGGTTGCCGCAGACGGTGGCCACGCTCAAGGAGCTCGTGGCCATCCCCGGCATCGCCTGGGACTCCTTCGACCGCGCTCCGCTCGAACGATCCGCCCAGGCCGTCGCCGAACTGATCCGGTCGCTGGGGCTGGAGGACGTGGAGATCCTGACGGAGACGCTGGTGGAGACCGACGGCACGGAACGCCCGGGGGGACCGGCCGTCGTCGCGCGCCGTCCGGCGCAGCCGGGGAAGCCGACCGTGCTGCTCTACGCGCACCACGATGTCCAGCCGGTGGGGGAGCTGGCGCTCTGGGAGACCGAGCCGTTCACCGCCGTGGAGAAGGACGGCCGGCTCTATGGCCGTGGGGCGGCGGACGACAAGGCGGGGATCATGGTGCACCTCGCCGCCCTGCAAGCCATGCTCGACGCCGGCGCCGACTCGGGCGTGGGGGTCACCTTCTTCATCGAGGGGGAAGAGGAAGCCGGCTCTCCGACCTTCCGGACCTTCCTCGAACGGCACCGTGAGAAGTTGGCGGCCGACGTCATCGTGGTGGCCGACTCCGCCAACTGGAGAATCGGCGTCCCGGCTCTGACCACGTCATTGCGGGGACTCGTGGATGGCACCATCGGCGTCCGGGTCCTGGACCACGCCGTCCACTCGGGCATGTTCGGAGGCCCGGTGCTCGACGCTCCGACCTTGCTGGCGCGCCTGATAGCGACCCTGCATGACGAGGAGGGGAATGTGGCCATCGCCGGCCTCGAGCAGCAGCACCACTCGTCGATCGAGTACCCGGAGGCGGACTACCGCGCCGACTCCTCCGTGCTGGACTCCGTGCGGCTGGCCGGCACGGGGCCGTTGGCGGACCGCCTGTGGAACAAGCCGGCCCTGAGCATCATCGGCACGGACGTGACCCGGCTCGACGTCGCGTCCAACACCCTGCTGCCCGAGGCGCGCGCGAAGTTCAGCCTGCGCCTGGGTCCGGGCATGGACCCGGTCACGGCGATGGCCGCCGTGCGTGATCACGTGGAGTCGGTTCGATCCACCGCGCTGTTGGGCGCGGAGGTCATCTTCGAGCCGGGGGAGACCGGCCAGCCTTTCGCCACGGACACCTCCGCTCCCGCCGCCCGGTCGATGATGGCGGCCCTCCGGGAGGCCTTCGGGGCCGAGCCGGTCGAAGCTGGCATGGGTGGGTCCATTCCGTTCACGGCCGACCTGGTGGAGCTGTTCCCGGAGGCAACCCTGCTGATCACCGGCGTCGAGGATCCGGATTCCCGGGCCCATTCGGCCAATGAGTCCCTGCACCTGGGCGACTTCCGACACGCCGTGCTGGCAGAAGCCCTGCTGTTGGCCGCCGTCGGTCACTGACCTAGACTCGACAGACACCGAAGGTCTCGATCCGGTCGTCGGGAATGAACCGTCCGGACCGGGTGTTGGGACCGGGGAGAGTGGCCTCCGGGCCGCCCCACCGATCGGCCCGTCGCCGAACCGGGGGAGCACGCACGCAGACGAAGGAGCGAGCATGAGCGTTTCCGCAGAATCCACCGAGACCGAGATCCCGACTGCCCAGCCGGCAGAAGGCCTGGACGCCCACGAGGTCCAGCTGAGCGATGTGGCCGCCGCCAAGGTGCGCACCCTGCTGGAGCAGGAGGGCCGCACCGATCTCCGTCTGCGCGTCGCCGTGCAGCCGGGCGGTTGCTCCGGCCTGATCTACCAGCTCTACTTCGATGAGCGTGTGCTGGACGGCGACGCCTTGCGAGACTTCGACGGCGTCGAGGTCATCGTGGACAAGATGAGCGTGCCGTACCTCAGTGGCGCCTCGATCGATTTCGAGGACACCATCTCCAAGCAGGGCTTCACCATCGACAACCCGAACGCCGGTGGCTCCTGTGCCTGCGGTGATTCCTTCCACTAGGTCTTCTGTACCACGCGACGTCGGGCATCCGAGCCAGGAAATGGTTCGGATGCCCGACGTTTTTGCGTGTCATAGGGCAGACGACCAGGGCGGTAAGCTCTACAGTAGGTAGTAAACCTAGGGGTCCCCCTGTGGCATTTTCGTTCCCGCCCAGACATTGTCTGGGGAGAGCGCGGCCACGGGAGGCATTCGCACTCGAGATTGAAGAGGAAGGGCCGTCTGTGAGATCGCAGAATCAAGCCGGCAGCCGTGGCAGGCGTCTCCTGAAGGGGGGAGCGCTTGCCGTCATGGCAGCCATGGTCCTGTCCGGTTGTTCGGAGCAGGTTCAACGAGGATTCCTGCCCGGCACACGGGAGACCACCAACCAGTCCGCCCAGATCACTGATTTGTGGGTCAACTCCTGGATCGCAGCCCTGATCGTGGGCCTGGCGGCCTGGGGCATGATGCTGTGGTGCATGGTCGCCTACCGTCGGCGGAAGCATGACAAGGGCTACCCGCGTCAGATGGCGTACAACGTCCCGATGGAGACGCTGTTCACCGTCGTGCCGGTCATCATGGTGCTGACCCTGTGGGGCTTCACCGACCGTGTCCAGCGTGAGATCGACACCCCCGTGGAGGACTCTCCGCTGACCGTGGAGGTCTACGGCAAGCAGTGGGCCTGGGACTTCAACTACAGCTACGAGGGCGAAGAGAAGCACTACCAGGGCGTCCAGGCGCAGCTCGACGGCACCGAGGGTGTCGAAGAGACCCTGCCGACCCTGTACCTGCCGGTCGATGTTCCGGTCGAGTTCGAGCTGAAGTCGCGCGATGTCATCCACTCGTTCTGGGTTCCCGCGTTCCTGCGCAAGCTGGACATGGTCCCCGGCAAGTCGAACTTCATGTACCTGACGCCCACCGAGGAGGGCACCTTCCAGGGCAAGTGCGCGGAGCTCTGCGGCGAGTACCACTCGGAGATGCTCTTCAACGTCGAGGTCGTCTCGGAGCAGGAGTTCACCTCGCAGCTGTCCCAGATGGAAGACGGCCACGTGGGCGACGAGTACAACCGCAATCCGAATGAGCATCCGGATGGCGCCCAGAACCAGGAAGTGCCCCTTCAGGGTGACGGAACCACCCGCGAGGACGCCGGCGGCCCGACCGGTGGCGAAGACTCGACGGTCGAGGGAGAGAACTGATGACCACTTACGAATACGCCACGGATGACGCGGCTGCGGCTCAGCCGCGGGTGGTGCCCGAGTCCAAGGGCAAGATCATCGTCAACTGGATCACCAGTACCGACCACAAGACCATCGGGTACATGTACCTGATCGTCTCCTTCCTGTTCTTCTGCATCGGCGGCGTCATGGCGCTGCTGATCCGCGCCGAGCTCTTCGAGCCGGGCATGCAGTTGCTGCAGACCAAGGAGCAGTACAACCAGCTGTTCACCATGCACGGCACGATCATGCTGCTGATGTTCGCCACCCCGCTGTTCATCGGTTTCGCCAACGTCATCATGCCGTTGCAGATCGGTGCACCGGATGTGTCGTTCCCCCGTCTGAACGCCCTGGCGTTCTGGTTCTTCCTGTTCGGCTCCATCATCGCCGTGGCCGGCTTCCTCACCCCGCAGGGTGCCGCGTCCTTCGGCTGGTTCGCCTATGCGCCGCTGTCCAACACCACCTATTCGCCGGGAGTGGGCGGTGACCTCTGGGTCTTCGGCCTCTTCCTGCAGGGCTTCGGCACGATCATGGGTGGCGTCAACTTCATCACCACCATCCTGACGATGCGCGCCCCGGGCATGACGATGTGGCGCATGCCGATCTTCACCTGGAACACCTTGATCACCGCCATTCTCGTGATCATGGCCTTCCCCCCGCTGGCTTCGGCACTGGGTGCGTTGGGCATGGACCGTCGTTTCGGGGGCCACATCTTTGATCCGGAGAATGGTGGCGCCATCCTGTGGCAACACCTCTTCTGGTTCTTCGGGCACCCCGAGGTCTACATCATCGCGCTGCCGTTCTTCGGCATCGTCTCGGAGATCATCCCGGTCTTCAGCCGCAAGCCGATCTTCGGATACAAGACCCTGGTCTTCGCGACCACGGCCATTGCCGCACTGTCCGTGACCGTGTGGGCGCACCACATGTATGTCACCGGCTCCGTGCTGCTGCCGTTCTTCTCGCTGATGACCATGCTGATCGCCGTCCCGACGGGCGTGAAGTTCGTCAACTGGATCGGCACCATGTGGCGTGGTTCGATCACCTTCGAGACCCCGATGCTCTGGAGCCTCGGCTTCATGGTCACCTTCCTCTTCGGTGGCCTGACCGGTGTCATCCTGGCCTCGCCGCCGCTGGACTTCCACGTCTCCGACACCTACTTCGTGGTGGCGCACTTCCACTACGTGGTCTTCGGCACCGTGGTGTTCGCCATGTTCGCGGGCTTCTTCTTCTGGTGGCCCAAGTTCACGGGCAAGATGCTCAACGAACGTCTGGGCAAGATCCAGTTCTGGATGCTGTTCATCGGCTTCCATGGCACCTTCCTCATCCAGCACTGGCTGGGTGTCATGGGCATGCCGCGCCGCTACGCCGACTACATGGTCGAGGACGGTTTCACCCTGATGAACCAGTTCTCCACAATCTTCTCCTTCGTCCTGGGCGCCTCGCTGATCCCGTTCTTCTGGAACGTGTACACCACGGCGCGCAAGGGCAAGAAGATCACCGTGGACGATCCCTGGGGCTTCGGTGGTTCCCTGGAGTGGGCGACCTCCTGCCCGCCCCCGCGCCACAACTTCCACTCCTTGCCGCGGATCCGTTCGGAGCGTCCGGCACTGGACCTGCACCACCCCGAACTGTTGCCGACGTCCCCGCAGCATGAGCCCGAGGTCTTCGGAGAAAAGGCGGCTGCCAAGTGAGAACCAATGTCAAGCTGTTCACGATCCTCGGTGTCTTCCTGATCGTTGTGGCCACGGTCTACGGCTTCTGGGTCCGGTGGACCGAATGGGCCGGGATCCCCGCCCTCTACGCCGTGGCTGGCCTCTCCCTGATGGTCGCCGTCTTCCTCTGGCTCACCGAGCGCAAGTTCGGCCAGGGCCCGGATGACGACGAGCACGGAGAGATCTCGCAGTACGCCGGCACCTACGGAAGCTTCGCTCCGTGGAGCTGGTGGCCGTTGGGCCTCGGCCTGGCCTGCGCTGCACTGGTGCTCGGTCTCGCCATCGATGCCTGGATCGCCTTCATCGGCGTCGGTGTGGGCATCTACTTCCTGGTCGGCTGGGTCTTCGAGTACTCGAAGGGTGATCACGCCCACTGATCTGATCCGCTCCGCAGGCGCGGCAGTAGCAACGGCTGAGGCCGGGAAACCCCACGTGGGTTTCCCGGCCTCAGCCGTTTCACCGTCTCCACGTGTCGACCGGCCTGATGGTGCGAGTGCGGGGGAGCGAGCGTGACCGAGTCTCTCCCGAGCCGCCGGCGCACGGGCACCATCACAACTCAACAGCGTCCACGAGGCCATAGAAGCCGCTCACCGGCGCCATCTCCGGTGGATCAGACGCTGGGCTGGCGACGGCCAGAGGATACTCTTGCAGAGCTCGGAGGATGCTGCTGGCATAGAATCCTATGCGGCTGTCAAGGGACACCGGGATTTCCCCGTGGGCGGACATTGGGTCTCCCTGCCCGCGGTCAGTTGATCTCCCTGTCAGTCAGGTCAGGGGTTTGACTCCTCGTCCGGCGGTGGCCTCGACGAGTCGGTAGAACGCTTCGGCGGCGGCCTGCCCGGTGGGCAGCATGCCGATGTCGTCAACGAGGTCGAGTTCGGCTCGGTTGATGCGGTGGACCCATTCCAAGGTGGCCAGTGCGGACTGGGTCTGTGCCGGGATCGAGGAGTCAGCCTCGCGCCACGAGTCGAACGTTTGCCGGACGGCAGCGCGGCGGCCTTACGGCGGGCGGCCTTGGGGGCCTCGTCCCGGCCGCGGATCTCCTCGGCTAACAGCACGCGCAGCACCTCGGTGGGGTCCCACCGCTGGGCTGTGGCGGTGGCCAGCACGTCCGGAGCTACGGCCCGCAGGTGGGGCAGCCGCACCCGCTTGAGGACCTCGGTGAGTTCCTCGGGCAATGGCGGGGACGGCCTCACCGCCGAGGCAGTGGAGGTTGTGATGGTTGAGTTCACGTGGTGGGTTCCTTGCTGGTCGTGGTGAAGCCGGCCCAGGCGCCGGTGCCAGGCTGCGCGGAATGGGTCTCTGCGGCGACGAGCTCTGCGGGCTGGCCCCGGTGGCCTGGTGGTCCACGATGGCGGCGAGGTCGTCTTCGGCGAATCGGCCGGCCGTGGCGGCCGGGGTGCCCCGTCGGGGTCCTGCGGGTGGTTGGGATAGTGGCACAAATCGATCCTCGGATTGCCCGGGGTCGCCAGCCGGTGGCGGGCGACCCCGGTGAGTCCCCGTCGGTCTCCGGCCCACGCCGGGGCCACCGGCAGGGCGTCGAGATCGGCCGCGCCCACCAGCTCGGAGCCAGCCGCCCGCACCCACACTTCTGATCCCACGAGTCCTGGCGGGGTGGAATACCGCACCGAGCCGAAGCGGATGGTCTGGTCGGTGTTCACGATCCGTGTCGTGCCCAGCGCCATGGTGTGCGGGGCGGCCGGCAGCACGTGCAACCGAGCCCGCTCCTCAGCCAGTGCCTCCGCTGGCACCCTGGCGGTCTCCCGGTGCCGGCGGGTGTTGACCTTGGCTTGGCCGTGAACGCCTCACAGGCGGCCTCAAGCTCGACGATCGAGGCGTACTGGGCGCGCAGGTTGGCCTCCGTGGGCGGGCGTGGTGTTGGCCCGTGCCCACATGGACCTCGAGGACGATTTCCACGTCCCTGTGCTTGGTGATCATGGCTGAGCTCCACTCGCCAGAACAGCGTTCCAGTGGTGACCAGAGGCCACCGAGAAGTACCGAGAGTGCTACCGAAGGACGTTGTCACGATGACGCGGATGCACTCTGGAACAGCAGAAGGGCCCCACCGTAGTGGGGCCCTTCTGCTGTGAAGATCTTCGGTTAGTGACCGATGGACGACTGGCCGCTCTGGCCTTCCACGGCACTCGGAACGTCCGAGTGGTCATGGGACTTGGCCTCGGCCAGCTCCTCACGGGTCACCGGCTCAACGCGCTCCTCGTAGAACCAGCGGTTGAACTTGGCCCGCTGCTTCTCCGCGGCCTTGATCTTTCCGTCACGGCCAGGCTGAGCCGGAATGGGCTTCTTGTTCTCGAAGCTGACGAGCTTGTAGAGGCGGAAGTCGTCCAGGCGCTCATGGCGCTCACGGAATTCTCCCTCCGGCGTCATCTCGATGACACCGGCCTCGCGACCATGCAACACGATCTCACGATCCTTGCGCTGCAGGGCCAGGCACACGCGCTTCGTGATAATGAAGCCGATGAACGGACCGAATACGAAGAGCGCGCGCAACCAATACGTCACGTCGTTCAGTGAGACGGAGAAGTGCGTGGCGATCAGGTCAGAAGAGGCCGCAGCCCACATGACGCAGTACCAGATGATGCCGGCCACACCGACGCCGGTGCGGGTCGGAGCATTGCGCGGACGGTCCAGGATGTGGTGCTCGCGGTTGTCCTTGGTGATCCACCGTTCGATCCACGGCCAACCGAACATGACGGAGAAGAGGATGCCTGCAGGAACCAGGGCCGGCAGCAAGACGCCCAGCGCGAGGGTATTGGTACCCCACGGGAAGGGAATGTCCCACTTGAACGAGAACTCTCCCAGCCAGCCCGGCATCAGGCGCAGCGCGCCGTCAACGAAGCCGATGTACCAGTCCGGCTGGGTACCTGCCTGGACGGGCGAGGGATCGTAGGGGCCGTAGTTCCAGATCGCGTTGATGGTGAAGAAGCCACCGAGCAGGGCCACCACACCGAACACGATGAAGAAGAAGCCACCGGCCTTGGCCGCGTATACCGGGCCGACCGGGTAGCCGACCACGTTGTTCTCCGTGCGGCCCGGGCCGGGGTACTGAGTGTGCTTGTGCACCACAACCATGAACAGGTGGATGACGATCATCAGCAGGATCAGAGCCGGCACCACGAGCACGTGCAGGATGTACAGACGCCCGATGATGTCGTCACCGGGGAACTCGCCGCCGAAGAGGAAGAACGAGATGTAGGTGCCGATGAGGGGGATGGCCTTCACGACGCCGTCGATGATGCGCAGGCCGTTGCCGGAGAGCATCTCATCGGGAAGGGAGTAGCCGGTAAAGCCGGCGGCCAGGCCCAGGATGAGCAGTGTGCAGCCGACGACCCAGTTCAGCTCGCGTGGGCGACGGAAGGCACCGGTGAAGAACACGCGGAGCATGTGCACCGACATGGCCGCCACGAACAGCAGAGCCGCCCAGTGGTGGACCTGGCGCATGAAGAGGCCGCCGCGGATGTCGAACGAGATGTCCAGTGCCGAGGCATAGGCCACGGACATCTCCACGCCGTAGAGCGGCTTGTAGGAGCCCTCATACGTGGTGTGAGCCATGGAGGGGTCGAAGAAGAGCGTCAAGAAGGTGCCCGACATCAACAGGATGATGAAAGTGTAGAGGGCGACTTCGCCGAACATGAAGGACCAGTGGTCCGGGAAGATCTTGCGGCCGAACTCCTTGACCATGGGGGACAGTCCGGCACGGGTGTCCATGAAGTTCGCGATCTTCCCCGTGGGGGTCGAGGCCTGGTACTCGGTGGTGGTTGAGGTGCTCATGAGTATCAGCCACGCTCCCAATATGCCGGTCCAACGGGCTCATGGAAATCGCTCTGAGCGACCAGGAAGCCCTCTTCATTAACTCTGATCGGCAGCTGCGGCAGCGCGTGGCCGGCCGGGCCGAAGATCACCTTGCACTCCCGCGCCAGGTCGAAGGTCGACTGGTGGCAGGGGCACAGCAGGTGATGGGTGTGCTGTTCGTACAACGCGACGGGGCAGCCGACGTGCGTGCAGACCTTGGAGTACGCGACGATGCCGTCGACATTCCAGTCCTCACGCTCGGGGGAGACGTACATGTCCTCGGGGTTCATGCGCATGAGCAGCACGACGGCCTTGGCCTTCTGGTTGAGCATCTCGTGCGGGTCGAGCTCGTTGAGGCCTTCCGGGATCACGTGGAAGGCGGAGCCGATGGTGACGTCGGAGGCCTTGATCGGGGTCCCGGTGGGGTCGCGCACCAGACGGACGTCGGGTGCCCACATGGTGTGCCGCAGGCGCTCCGGGCCGAAGTTCTCGGCAGCCAGTTCGCTGCGGTTGTCTGTGTCATCGAGGTCACGGAAGATGGCGATCGCGGGCAGGACGGCGAGGACGCCGGCGCCGATGAGGGTGTTGCGCAGCAGGGGGCGGCGCTTCACCTGGGTCTCGTCAACGATGTCCTCGATCATGCCGACGGCAATCTGGCGATCGGCTTCGGTGCGGACCTCGTGACGCAGCTCGGTGGTCTCGTGGTCCGGCATCAGAGTCTTGGCCCAGTGAACGATACCGACGCCGATGCCCAGCATGGCGAAGGCAGTGCCGAGTCCGAGGAGCATGTTCTGGAGACGGACCGTGGCGATCGTCGTGTCAGGGCCGATCTGGCCGACCACGAAGTAGCCCACGAAGAACAGGAGGGTGCCCACGATGGAGATGCCGAACAGGAAGGCGACCTGGCGCTCCGCGCGCTTGGCGGCCCTCGGGTCCTCGTCTGCCAGTCGCGGCCGGTGCGGCGGGAGGCCGGGGTTGTCGATGGCGTACTTGCCCGACTCCTCCACACCGGCGTGCTCAACGGCGCCCGTGTGGTCCGGGCCTCCGTGGCTTTGCTCAGACATAGATCTGAATCCTTTGCTTGAGTGATGTGACGTTGTGTGTGGCCGGCGCCCCCACGGCGCCGTCAGGTCAGGAGGACCGCGTGGTCAGCCAGACCATGAAGCCGATGAGGACTGCCAGTCCTCCGGTCCAGACCAGGAGGCCTTCGGACACCGGACCCAGCGAGCCGAGGGAGGCGCCGCCCGGGGAGCCCTGGCTCTCGATCTGCTTGAGGAAGGCGATGATGTCCCGCTTGTCCTCCGGCTTGATGTTGGCGTCACTGAAGACGGGCATGTTCTGCGGGCCGGTGATCATGGCCTCGTAGATGTGCTGCTCGGAGACGCCGGCCAACTCGGGGGCGAACTTGCCGCGCGTGAGGGCACCGCCGGCAGCAGCGGCGTTGTGGCACATGGCGCAGTTCACGCGGAACAGCGTGCCGCCGTTGCCCAGGTCCACGTCTTCGTGATCCGTGTCCAGGTACTGCTCGTCCGGGATGGCCGGACCGGCACCGAGGGAGGCGACGTAGGCGGCCAGTTGAGCGGTCTGTTCTTCACTGAACTGATTCGGCTTGGCCTGGGCCTGAGGTCCCTGCATCTGCATCGGCATGCGTCCGGTGCCGACCTGGAAGTTGACGGAGGCGGCGCCGACTCCGACCAGGGTCGGTCCGTCCTCGGTGCCGACGGCTTCGACGCCGTGGCAGGTGGCACAGTTGGCGTTGAACAGCTTCTCGCCCTCGGTGATGTCCTCTGCGCTGTAGCTAGAACCGGTGTTGGAGGCCTGTGCCTGGTTCATGGTGCTGGCGACGGAGTACAGGCCGCCGGTGATGAGAAGTCCCAGAAGCAGCAGCGCGAGCCCGGCGATGGGGTGGCGCCGTTTCTGTGAAAGTGCCTTCACGGTTGGTTCCTAACGTTTCTTTTGTGACCGGAGGAGGGTGACGTTCCGAATCCGGTCTACCTCGGTGTGGTGCGGGTGTGCCGGGAGGACGGCTGCGCCTATTTCAGGAAGTAGACGATGGCGAAGAGGGCGATCCAGACGACATCGACGAAGTGCCAGTAGTAGGAGACGACGATGGCCGAGGTGGCCTCGTGGTGACCGAAGCGCTTGGCCAGGTAGGCGCGTCCGATGATGAAGAGGAAGGCGATGAGTCCGCCGGTCACGTGGATGGCGTGGAAGCCCGTCGTGATGTAGAAGGCGGAACCATAGGCATTGGCGTCGATCGTGATGCCGTGGGAGACGAGCACCGCGTACTCGTAGCACTGCACGGAGACGAAGATCGCGCCCATGATGAAGGTGAGGATGAACCACTCGACCATGCCCCAGCTCTTGAGGGCGAGCAGGCCTCCGGTGCGGCGCGGCTGGAGGCGCTCGGCAGCGAACACGCCGGCCTGGGCCGTGAAGGAGCTGGCCACGAGGATCAGGGTGTTCACGAACGCGAGGGGAACATTCAGCGTCGCGGTGCTCTCGGCCCACAATTCAGGGGAGGTGGACTTCAAAGTGAAGTACATGGCGAAGAGGCCGCCGAAGAACATCAGCTCGCTGGAAAGCCAGACCATGGTGCCCACTTGCACCATATTGGGTCGGCTGGGGAGCCCTGTTGCGGGCCGGGGGAGGGCATGGGTTGCAGTCGTCACCCAGCCATTATGGCCCTAAAACACCCAATGGCTCCAATGCGACGAACGTTTCGGCGTTTCACGTTCTTCCCGTGTTGACCGATTTCCCACCCAGTTGGCCAGGAATGTCCAGCAATCTCGCAGGATTGCAGGTCAGTCGATGTTTCCGACCGGGCTGGCCATGAGGTTACGAGTCATGAGTATGTCCTAATGCAGCCCGTCTGGGAAGAGGGACGGGAGAATTGACTGCACCTACTCGACTTCGGTCTCCATGCTGGTCGCCCGAGACTGAGAGTATGACCCGCACCACGTCGTCTGCAACAGACGGTCTCACGCTTCGGGGGCCTGCCGGTGCGGGGATAGCATGAATCGCGTGAGTACTTCGTCGACTGCATCCCTGTCCTGGCCTTTCGTCTTCGGTCGGTTGGTGTCCCGCCAGGACCTCACCACCGACGAGGCCATGTGGGCGATGCGGGAGATCATGTCCGGCAACGCCACGGACGCGCAGATCGCCGGGTTCCTGGTGGCCCTCGCCGCCAAGGGGGAGACTGTCGGGGAACTGCTGGGCCTGACCCAGGTCATGCTGGACAACGCGGTGCATCTTGAGGTCCCGGGGGAGACCCTGGACATCGTCGGCACCGGCGGGGACAAGCTCGGAACGGTCAACATCTCCACCATGTCCTCATTGGTGGCCGTGGGTGCGGGTGCGACCGTCGTCAAGCACGGCAACCGTGGCGCGTCCTCCACGGCCGGCGCGGCCGACGTGATCGAGGCCCTCGGGGTGGACCTGTCCATGTCAGTGGACAAGGTGCTTGAGTGTGCCACGACGGCTGGAATCACCTTCCTGTTCGCGCAGGGGTACCATCCGTCCATGAAGTACGTGGCCCCGGCGCGCAAGCAGCTGGGCGTGCCGACCGTCTTCAACTACCTCGGACCGCTGACCAACCCGTCGGGCGTGCGTGCCCAGGCGCTGGGATGTGCCAGTGCCCGCATGGCCCCGTTGCTGGCTGGTGTGCTGGCTGACCGCGGACTGCGCGGTCTCGTCTTCCGCGGCAGCGATGGCCGCGACAAGATCACCACGTCCGGCCCGTCGACCATCTTCGAGATCCGCAACGGTGTGGTGACCGAACATGAACTCAATCCACAGGACTTCGGGATCGATCTGGCGGCCGTCGAGGCCTTGGCCGGTGGGGATGGCCAGCACAACGCCGGGATCGTCCGCGACCTTTTGGCAGGCCAGGTGGGCCCGGTCCGCGATGCGGTGCTGCTCAACGCGGCCGCTGGCCTCACCGCCTTCGACACCTCGGCGGAGGGGCATCTCTTCGACAGGATCAAGGCGAACATGGTGCGGGCGGCGGAATCGATCGATTCCGGCGCCGCCCGGGGCGCTCTGGATTCCTGGGTGCAGGTCTCGCACTCCTGATCCCGGTCGTCACGGTCACCTCAGTCGCCATTGTCACCGCGGAGGCACCGGGGTTGCCGGGCTCGCTGGGCGCCCTTCAGGGCCGTCCCGTTCGGCCGAGGGCTGCTACTGCTCGATGTTCTCGAAGCCGAGGGCGAATCCCTCTTCCAGATCATGGCGTGAGTAGGCGCGGAAGGCGAGCATGGTCTCGGTGTCCCGGATGCCCTCCACCTTGGACATCTGGTCTGCGATGACGTCAGCGAGGTCGTCGTACTGGCGCAGGCGGACCATGGCCACGAGGTCCCAGTTCCCCGTCACCGAGTAGACGGACGTGACGCCGTTCAGGTCGGCCAACTGCTCTGCACACTCCGGGATGCGGTCCGGGTCGGTCTTGATCATGACGAAGGCTGTCACCATCGTGGTTCCTCCTGGGTGCTTCTGTTGGGTTCGTCTGGTCTCGAAGCCATCCTAGGACCGGCGTCGACGTCGCGATCGCAGGATAAGCGCGGTGACGGCGCGGCGGCCCAGGAGGAGCACGGCCAGGGCGCCTGCCGTCACCCACTGGAACGCCAGGGCGGCCGTGCCGCCGAAGGCCACCCGCAGCGCGAGGCCGCCCGCCACGGTCACCAGCCACACCACGACGCCGGCCGGCCAGATCTGCGCCCAGGTGCGGTGCGGGCGTGTGACGGCGGTGGCGATCGCCCAGGCCAACAGGAAGGGGAGCGCGGTGAAGAGAAGGCCGCCGAGGTCCATGCCGGACTCGTGCGTCGTGCGCCCCTGCGCGGCAAAGAGGACGATTAACACCGCGTCCAGCGTCAGTCCAATCCACATCCAGCGCGAGGCTCGAGTGGGCGGGTGCTGCGTCGTCCGTGGATCGGCCGGGGGCGAGGTCTCCGAAGAAGCGGGCATCCCTCCACTCTAGAGGCCCCGCTTGAAACAAGATCTTGCCCTTGTGTCTGCTTCTACTAAACACTAGGTTTGTGGAATGTTCGTGATGACGATGGACCAGCGTGCTTCCAGCCGGGGACCGGATCGGGTGGCCGCCCTCATCGAGGGACTCGTGGAGCAGGAGGAGAACGAGGCCGGCCGTGGCATCGTCCGCCCGTTCCAGCGGACGGCGGGCGACGAGGTGCAGGGCGTGGTGGATCGGGCCGAGATCGTGGTGGGCATCGCCCTCTCGGCGGCGCGGTCCGGCCATTGGAGCGTGGGAATCGGGGTCGGTCAGGTACGCCAGCCACTGCCTGCGGAGACCCGTGCCGGTGCCGGGCCCGCCTTCGAATACGCCCGCATCGCCGTCGAGCGGGCCAAGCATTCGCCCGGCCGTGTGGCCGTGGCCGGTCCGGTGGGGGATGAGGTGTCCGAGCTGCTGGAGGCGATCGAGTCGGGCCTGCAGTTGCTGGCGGAACTTGAGCATCGGCGCAGCGAGGAAGGCCAGGATGCCGGCCGACTGGTGGACGCCGGCAAGACACAACGTGAGGCTGCTCGTGAGTTGGGTGTCACCCAGCAGGCGGTGAGTTCGCGGCTGCGCACGGGAATGTGGGGTGAGTCCAGGCGTCTGGCGTCCGTGGTCTCTGGCATGCTGGAGCGCGTTGACCGGCTGGTCGATGGCGAAGGTGGATCAGGAGGTCAGGGATGACAGGCTTGGCCGAGATGTCAGTGGTCCTGCTGGTGGTGTCCGGCCTGGTCGGTGTGCCCCAGTACCAAGAGCGATGGCGTGGAAGGCCTGGCCGTCCACAGATCTGGTTGTACTGCTCCGCGCTGGTCCAGATCCTCCTGTTGGGCGCGGCCGCCGTGGTGGCGCTGCTCTCGGGCGGGGGAGCGGGGTGGGCTGTCTCCGGACCTTTGGCTGTACTGGCGGCGACGGTGGGCGGCGGTTCTCCCACGCTGGCGGTCCTGCGGCTGTCCTTCAACGCGTCCCACCCGGAGCACCAACGGATCCTGACGGGACCGAAGGGCGAGAAGGTCTTCAACGAGGAGATCAACGCACAGCCGGTTTTGCGAGGCGGAGCATGGATCGGCGTCCTCGAGCGATTGGCCGTGGCTTCAACGCTGATCATGGGCTGGCCCGAAGGACTGGCGATCATTCTGGCGGTCAAGGCTCTGGGCCGGTATTCGGAACTGGGCAAATCCGGCGCGGCCGAACGGTTCATCCTCGGGACCTTCGCGAGCCAATTGTGGGCGTGCGCCTGTGTTGGCGTGGCCGTTCTGCTGGCTTGATGCACTGAGAGCCCGCTGGGCGCACGGTAGGGGAACTGGCACTGGGTCGGTCCCTGGCGCTCAGCACCTAGAGACAGAATTCATTGCCCTCCGGGTCCTGCAGAATGGTCCAGGTCCACGGGCCCTGGCGTCCAGTGCCGACCTGCGTGGCGCCCAGGTCGACCAAGCGGAGCAGTTCACCGGCGCGGCGCTCATCATCGGCGCCGGGTTCGCGCAGGTCCCAGTGGACCCTGTTCTTGACGGACTTGGATTCGGGAACGGCCTGGAAGAGGATGCGCGGCCGATCACCCGCTCCCTCAGCGTTCACGGGCGGATTGATGGCGGCGCCGCTGGCCCACACCAACCGGCCACGGTGGGTGTTGGTCTCGGCATCGCTGGCGTGGCCCTCGGCCACCATGCGGCGGATGAAGTCCTCATCCTGGGTCTCGATCTCCCAGCGGAGAGCTTCGGCCCACCAATCCGCGAGCTCGTGCGGGCGTGCACAGTCAACGCAGAGCTGGAGTCCATAGGCGGGCCCCGCAGGAACCTGCGGCAGGTCGGTGGTCATCCCCACAGCCTAGGAGCGAAGCGGCCGTCGGAACAGACTCAGGCGACGGGCTCTGCGGTGGGTGCGCGGCCGGCGTCGTGCATGGGTGTCCCTGAGGGTTCCGGAGACCGAGCCTTCCAGGCCTGCCAGCCGGCATATGACCCCTCCAGTTCGGCGATGGTGAAGCCGGCCCGGCGCAGGGCAGAGGCCGCCACGGAGTTGCGGATGCCGGTCTGGCAATAGGTCACGATGACTCGTTGGCGGGGGAGCGCATCCAGATTCCACAGGACCTTGCCGGCATTGAGTTGCCGGGCGCCGGGGATGTGCCCATCGGCATACTCGCCCTTGCTGCGTACATCCAGCAGCACGGCGTGGTCAGCGGAATCGAGGTCGGCGGGGGAGACGCGAAGGGGTGTGCTGCTCGGTAGGCCCTCGATGCTCCTGACGTATCCCACCACTCGGTCGATGCCAACACGGACCAGGTGGTTCCAGAGCCGGTGAGCCTGCTCGCCGTCCTCGGCCAGGAGGACGATCGGGGTCGAGTCCAGCTCAGGGTCGTAGGCCCACGCTCCGTGGCTGGCCACCTTGCCTGGGTTGGGCAGGGACAGCGCATCCCGCACTGTCCCGCGGTGGACCGCCTCTACCGGGCGGGTGTCCACGAGCACGAGGGTTCCGTTGTCCAGTCCGGCGGCGACCGTGGAGATGTCCTGTTCGACCAGCGCCGCCCTGGGACCCACGACTGCTGGTCCCTGGCGGTTCTGGCGTTTCATGCGCGCGAAGTAGGCGTGGGCGTCCGGTTGACCATCGAGCAGCTCGTGGATGAAACCGTCCTCGTCCCCGGCCGCCAGATGTTTGCCCCACCACGAGTACAGCCGCTCATAGCCCACGGAGGTGGACGGCAACGCACCGAGCGCCTTGCCACACGGCGATCCGGCTCCGTGGCCCGGAAAGACCTGCACGTGGTCAGGAAGCGTGAGGAAGACGTCCCGGAGGGAGGCGAACAGCTGCCGGGCGCCCTCGAAACGGGTGTCCACGTCACCGGCCGCCTCGTCGAGGAGATCGGGACGACCGAGATCTCCCGCGAACACGAAATCTCCCGAGAGAAGATACCCCGGCTCGGTGGTGACGGCGCCATCGGTGACGAGGAAGGACAGGTGCTCCGGGGTGTGCCCGGGGGTGTGCAGCGCCTGGAGGACGATGTTGCCCAGGGCGACCGTGTCGCGGTCATGCAATCGCTCGGCTTCGAAACCGTAATGCCAGTCCGGACCGCCCTCCGCCGAGACCCAGAGCGTGGCGCCGGTCGCGTGGGCGAGTTCTCGGGACCCTGAGAGATAGTCGGCATGGATGTGGGTCTCTGTCACGGCGATGATCTGCATCCCGTTCCGGGCAGCGAGATCTAGGTACTCCTGGATGTCTCGACGGGGGTCCACCACGATGGCTTCCCCGGTCTTCTGACAGCCGATCAGGTAACTGGCCTGGGACAGGTCGTGGTCATAGATCCGTTCCAGCAACATGGCAATGCTCCTTGAAGGCGGTGATGGACACATTAGTGGACAGAGGCGTTGCGGTGGAGAGTTGGGCACCGCAGTCCGGGCGGCCGATAGGGTGATCGGATGACTTCCTCGAACATGCTGCAGACCACCACGATCACTCTCCAGGACACCGAGTACACGACCCTGCCACTCGTTCTGGGCGGCAACACCTTCGGGTGGACCTCGGATCAGGAAGCCTCCTTCGCCGTGCTGGACGCCTTCGTCGAGGCCGGCGGCACCCTGATCGACACGGCAGACCTGTATGCGGTCTGGGCCGGCGACCATACCGGCGGCGATTCGGAAAAGGTCCTGGGGGAGTGGTTCGCCGCCCGTGGCACTCGGGACACGGTTGTCCTGGCGACGAAGATGGGCGGCCTGGCGCCCTATGACAACCAACAGCATGATTCCGTCGTGGCGGCCCTGGAGGCGTCACTGGATCGACTGCAGACCGACTACATCGACGTGTACTACGCGCACTATGACGACGAGAACGTCTCGATCGAAGATCAGGCCACCACCTACGACGGGCTGGTCGCCTCCGGCAAGGTTCGCCACATCGCGCTGTCCAACTACTCGCCTCAGCGCATGCGCCAGTGGTTCGAGTACGCCACCGCGAACGGTCTCGCGGTACCGGTGGCCATCCAGCCGCAGTACAACCTGGTGCACCGCCAGGATTTCGAATCCGCCTACCTTCCGGTGGCGCGTGAGTTCGGCGCTGCGACCTTCCCGTACTTCGCCCTGGCGTCCGGTTTCCTCACGGGCAAGTACCGGTCAGCCGCCGATCTCGAGGGCAGGTCCCGCCAGAACATGGTCGAGGGATATGCCAACGAGGACGGATTCGCCGTAGTGGAGGAGTTGGTGCGGGTGGCCGAATCCCGCGGCGTCGAGCCCGCAACGGTGGCCCTGGCCTGGCAGCTAACCCAGGGGGTCACCGCTCCGATCGCCTCGGCATCCACTCCCGAACAGCTTCCCGCACTGGTCGCCTCCGGCTCCCTGACCCTGACCGATGCCGAACTTCGGGCGCTGAACACCGCATCTCAGCCCTTCGCCTGACCGCGGGCCTGACCGCGGACCAGGCCGGCCTGCCCGGCGCGTCTGCCTGATGAATTTTCCGCGCAATGCTGGACTGTACGCCGGATACCGACTCACGGGACACTGACGCCATGCGGAAACTGACCTGGGGGATGAACGTGAGTCTGGACGGCTACATTGCCGCGCCCGGCGACGATCTCGGTTGGAGCGTGCCGAGCGACGAGCTGTTCCAGTGGTGGTCCGACCGGGTGGGTGTGACGGGACTGGCGCTGTACGGGCGCAAGCTGTGGGAGGCGATGAGTTCCCACTGGCCGACCGCCGACCAGCAGCCTGGGGCCACACCGGCGCACATCGAGTTCGCCCGCCGCTGGCGGGACATGCCGAAGGTGGTGTTCTCCTCGACGACCCGCACGGTCGACTGGAACGCCCGCCTGGTCGCCGGCGACGCTGTCACCGAGATCACCCGGCTCAAGACCGAGGAGGGTGGCCCGATGGACATCGGCGGCGCAGCCCTCGCCGCGGCGGCCATGCGGGCCGGGCTGATCGACGAGTACGCGATCGTCACGCACCCGGTCCTGGTGGGGGGCGGCACGCCGTTCTTCACGGCCCTGGACCACTGGGTGAACCTGAGCCTGGTGGAGACCCGGACGTTTCCCGATGGTGTGCTCCTGACCAGGTACGAGACCCGGAGTTGACGACCGACCGACATTGTCGCCTTGCTCGCTACGGCGCCAGGGGACGTACGACATTCGTGTCCCGCAACACCGATCCGACCGAATCGAGGAAGAAGTACCAGCTCGAGGCAGCGATGGCCGCTCGTAGCTTCACCGGCGGAAGGGATGCTCAAATCTGCGAGGGCGTATCGAGGCGTTCGCCGATCCTGGCCAGCGCGTGCTGCTGCATCGGCGTGAGCGTCGTCTCAGAATACTCGGCGAGGAGGCTGGTGGCGTTCGTCAGATCGAGAGCGAAATCCTCCTCAGCGAGGGAACGCAGCACCGGATCGAGTGACGTGACGAAATCTTCGACGAACCCGTCGAGCTGGGACTCGCTCGTGTGCTGATCCAAATGATAGAACCGGGACGCGACGTCTGTCAGAGTCGGCAGGACTTCCGGGGCACTCAGTCGCTCCAGGAAGCCAACGAGCTGCGGCAAGCCCGACTCTCCCACCAGATGCGCCAGCAGCACTGTCTGGTCGCGGTCGATCCGTTCCACCTCTCTTGATGGTGCGATGCCGGACATTGCGCGGAGGAACCGGCCGAGTTCGGGCGGTATGTCGAGGGCGCCGGACTCGCCGCGCAGCCTCCGGATCACCGCACGCTGCGCCGCGATGCGTACCTCCTGCGACATCAGCTCCGCTTCGAGACGATCCAGCAGTGCATTCGCCTCCAACGAACCGCCGGCGACGGGCTCATCGAGCAGCCTCGGCGTCTCCTCGAGAGGCACACCCACCGCGACGAGCCGGCGGATCCGCAGCACTCGGATGAGGTCATGGACGCCGTAGCGACGGTACCCGTTCGCAGCCCTCTCCGGCTCCGGCAGGATGCCGATCTGGTGGTAGTGCCGCAGGGTGCGCACTGTCACCCCGGCGAGCGACGCCAACTCAGCGCTCTGCACCTGCGTTCACCGCCTCCGCCTTCGGACCGACGGGGGAGGACCCGCCGCTTTCCATCTCTGATCGCTCGAGTCTACGGAGTGACCGTGTGGCGAGGGCATACACGAACGCGACGACCCACACGCCGAGTAGCGTCAGCCCAGCCACTTGCAGGCCCGCGAACTCCGTGACCACGCCCACGAGCATGATGCCCAACGACGGCGCCAGGGTCATCATCGCGTTCTGCGTCCCCATAATGCGGCCACGCATTGCCTCCGGGATCCGCTCAACCTGGAGCACGCCGGTGAGCGCGCTGAACAATCCGCTCGCGAGACCAATGATGAACGCACCCACGAGCACGACCCACACCGACCCGAGTGTCGCAATCGTCGCGATGCCTACCGTCGTGCCCACAAGTCCCGTGACGAACCAGACGCGCCGCCGCCCGCGCGTGCCAAAGATCGCGTACGCACCGCTGCCCAGCAGGGTTCCGGCCGCAAGTGCGCTGAGCACGAAGCCCAACAGGGCCGGCTGTCCCTCAGCGGTGAAGAACACGGGCAGCACGAGTCCCTGCATTGCCGCGATCACCAGAGCCGAGGCCATGCTCAACAGGGTGATCGCGATGAGGAACGGCGTCCGGAACAGTACACTCCAACCGTCGCGCAGCTGCGACCATGCCGTGCGCGACGATGTCGGCGACGCGTCGCCGGAGTACGAGCCTACGGCTCGCGGCAGGAGCATCGTGGTGAGCGCTGCCGCGAGCGATGTCGCGGCCGTGATCCACAGCACCGTGGAGCCGTCGAACATCACCATGAGCATGCCAGCTGCTGCGGGCCCCAACAATATGGCCACTGCACCGAGGCTCTCGCGCAGTCCGAGGAGACGCTCGGCACTGACCCGGCTGTGCCGCAGGATCGAGGGAATCAGCGCCTCACGTGCCGTCATGCCCGGGACGTCGCCCAACGAGCCGACGATGCCGAGGATCACGAACCAGCCCAGGGTCAAACCACTGATCATGTCGACGAGCGGTAGCGCCGCGATCGACGCGGCCGAAATGAGGTCGGCGACCACCGACGCCGTACGACGGTTGATGCGGTCGATCAAGACGCCGGCAAGGATGCCGGCGAGAACCGCCGGGATTGCCGTCGCCGCGGCCACCGTCCCCGCGCCGAGGGCGCTGCCGGTGGTCTGCAACACGATGAGTGGCAAAGCGATCGCAGCGATCGAGTTACCCAGCAAGGAGAGGACGTAGGACGTGAGATACGCGATGGGTACGAGAGACATACGGATAGTCCAAACCGTGACGTTGCGTCGGGGTCAAGCGCAGCAGATGGGAGGTCATCGCCTCACGGCAGGAGAGTGTTGCGGAGCTTTAAGTTGACATAATGTAGATTATCGGCGTTTGATCCGGGTGGGTGAAGGCAGGCGGCCGTGGCCTACGGACAGGTTCGTCGTCGCCTACGTGGCATTCGGGTGGACGGTACTCGTTAGTCCGCCCACGGCTCCGGATAGCGTCCAATCGTGGACACCATCGTGCATCCCACGAGAGTTCTCTCGACGTTGGGTCCGAAACGCACCATCGCATCAACACGGAGGGAAAAAGATTCTCATGGGTCGACAGAACAAGGTGGGCACGCAGTCCGGCCGGACGTGGAAGCTGGTGACCCCGGTCCTGGGGCTCTCGGCGCTGGCCTTGGCCGGATGTGTGCAGGCCGGCAACACGAATCTGCAGGCGGAAGCCGTGGGTCGCCCGACCGGCTCCGTCGCCCTGACCCCTTCGCACGGCGGGGTGCAGGGTGGCAACCTCGTCCTCGTGGACACCGGCGTCTCCCCCGATGGACCCGTCACGGCAGCCTTCGGCGACGCGGCCGCCGTCGAGTGCGCCTTCGACGAGGCCTCGTTCCGGCACGCCTGCCTCGCCCCGGAACACGACGTGCCGGGGACGGTAGATGTAGCCCTCAGTGCCGACGGGAACCGCATCGCGGAGACGGCGTCCTATACCTACACGACGAACGGCACGCAGGACATGCCGATCCTGACGGTGGAAACGCAGACCGTGCGCAAGCATGCCGAGGAGATCCGCGCCGGCTTCCCTGAGGATGTCCAGCTGGGCGCCGTTCTGAAGAACGGCGAACCGGTGGACGTGTTCGGCAAGGTCATCAACGAGGCCGCCCAGCCCGACTACTTCTTCGTCCCAAAGCTGGACGACGCCATCGCTCTCCGGGAAGCCGGCATCGAGTCGAAGATTGCCATCCTGTATGTCTCTCAGATCGAAGACATCCCGTTGATGCTGCACTACGACATCGAGGTCGCAGCCACGGATCCGGCCTGGGTCGCGGCGGCGGAAGAGATCGTGGCGGGAACGGGTGGCACGCTGCGGGTCCACCTCTGGGTCGACACCGGGATGGGCCGGGAGGGTGTCACCCCCGACCAGGCGCTTCCGCTGGCCCGTGCGGTGGAGGAGGCCAAGCACCTGGAACTCACCGGAATCGCCACCCACTTCTCCAGCGTCACGGAACACGATGCAGCCGCCATCCAGGTTGGCGACACCACCAACACCACCGTGGCCCAGAAGACCCGTTTTGACGGTGCCGTAGCGCAGATCAGGGACGCGGGATTGGGGCAGGATGCCCTCATCCATGCCGGCGCGAGCGACGTGCTGCTGAACGAACTCGATCCGTTGTACTACGACCTCTTGCGGATCGGCGGGATGTTCTTCGGTGGCAGCGCCGAGAACCGCGTCTACTCATGGACCATGGAACTCCAGCAGGTCAAGACCCTCCCTGCGGGCTGGTGCATCGATTACGGCTGCACCGAGCCCACCCGCGCCCCGAAGAAAGTCGGGGTGATCACCCATGTCCCGGCCAGGGAGACCCAGGTGGTCTTCAGTGTCGGCGGCCAGGAGGTTCCGGTCCTGCTCAACCATCGCAACGTGATCACGCTGGACTTGTCCAATGTCCCAGACGCGGTCGTCGGCGATGAGGTCGTCATCGACTTCAATCCGGACTCCTTCTACATGCTCGATGCCAGCCTGCCCCTTCCGGTGACTACCTCGGGTGGATGAATGATTTATTGACCAGGCGACGGGCTCCTTCTCCCCCGGTCACTCTCAACCCTTGACGCCGTTTTGAACAGACGTTTAGTGTATTGAACATGCGTTCAGGATCCGATGATCAGACCACCAAGGCCCGGATCCGGGACGCTGCCATCCTGCGGTTCGCCCAGGACGGTCTGGAAGCCCCACTGCGCTCCATCGCCTCTGACGCCGGCGTCAGCGCGGGGCTGATCATGCACCACTTCGGTTCCCGCGCCGGGCTGCGCAGCGCCTGTGACGATTATGTTCAGGCCTCGATCCGGGTCAACAAGGCCGAACTGATGCTGCCCGCCGGCGCACCCGCGGCGATGTTGGCCCAATTGGCCCAGATTGAGGGCTATGCCCCTCTCGTCGGCTACATCCTGCGCTGCTTGCAAAGCGGTGGTGAACTCACGAGTCGGCTTGTCGAAGGAATGGTGGCAGACACGGTCGACTACCTCAGGGAGGGCGTGCGCGCGGGCACCGTCTCCCCCAGCCGGGACGAAACTGCCAGGGCACGCCTCCTCACCGACTTCGCACTCGGATCCCTGCTGCTGAACCTTCCCGCAGGGAAGGACCCCCTGAACCTGACCGAGTTGCCGGCCTGGTTTGCCGCGTACGTGGACCGTATCCTCCAGCCCACCCTGGAGATCTTCACCGAACCGCTCCTCACGGATTCCACCCTGTTGGATGCCTACCTTGAGGGACAGGGCTCTGCCCAGAGCACCGAAAGGACCACATCATGACCTCCCAACCAGCCACGCCGGCGATCGCCGTCGACGCAAAGGGCCTGGTCAAGACCTTCGGCACCACCCGTGCCCTCGACGGCTTCGATCTGGACGTGCCCACCGGCCAGGTCACGGGTTTCCTCGGACCGAACGGTGCCGGTAAGTCGACCGCGATCCGCATTCTGCTGGGCCTGCTCCGAGCCGATTCGGGCACGGTCCGAGTCCTGGGTCAGGATGCCTGGGCGGACCAGGTCGCCATCCACCGTCGGCTCGCCTATGTTCCCGGCGACGCAAGTTTGTGGCCCAACCTGACCGGTGGTGAGGCCATCGACGTGCTGGCCCGTCTGGGTGGTCAGGAACACCGCCGGGAGGGCAAGCGCGCGAACAGCGTCCGCCGCGAGCAACTGCTCGAACGCTTCGAGTTGGATCCGACCAAGAAGGCCCGCACGTACTCCAAGGGCAATCGTCAGAAGGTGGCCCTCGTGGCCGCCCTCGCCTCGGATGCAGATCTGTTCGTCTTCGACGAGCCCACGTCCGGTCTGGACCCCCTGATGGAGGCCATCTTCCAGGCCGAGGTTCGCGCCCTCCGGGACGAAGGCAGGACCGTGCTGCTGTCCAGCCACATCCTGGCTGAGGTGGAGAAGCTCTGTGACACGGTCACGATCATCCGTGCGGGAAAGGCTGTGGAAAGCGGCACCTTGGACGACCTGCGTCACCTGACCAGGTCCACGGTGAATGCCACCCTCGACGCCGGCCCGCCCGCTACCGCAGGACCGTCCGGGATGCATGGGCTGGATGGGCTTGAGGGCGTCCACGACCTGGCCGTCGATCACGGGCGCGTCCGCTTCGACGTCGACCATCACCACCTGACCCGGGTGCTCGGCGTACTGGCCGATACCGGGGTGCAGAACCTGACGATCGCGCCGCCGTCCCTGGAGGATCTCTTCCTGCGTCACTACGGCGATGGCGACGAGGACCGAGACCGCCAACCTGAGCAGGGCCAGCGGGAGGGATCGCGATGACGGCGCTCGGCCGGCGTCGTCCTCTGGGGGCTGGCCCGGCCCATGCGGCGCCGAAGGCCGGTTCCCCGTTCACCGGGACCGGCGCGTTGCTGAGGCTCAACCTCCGACTCGACCGGGTCCGTATCCTCCTCTGGACGGTCGCGGTGGGGCTGGGCGTCTACGGATCGGTGTACTCGCTGGACCAGGCCTTCACCACCGAAGAGGCCATCCAGGCGCGCGGTGCCCTGCTGACCAACCCGGCCACCATCATGATGACCGGGCCGGCCTTCGCTACGGACGACTACACCTTCGGTGCCATGGTGGCCAACGAGCTCAGCCTCTACGTGTTCCTCACTGCCGCCATCATGGGCATCCTCCTGGCAGTCCGCCACACCCGCGCGGAGGAGGAATCCGGACGTTTGGAGATGATCCGAGCCCTTCCAGTCGGCCGTTTTGCTCCGGCCACTGCGGCAGTCGGGACCGTGGCGCTGGCCTGCTTCCTCGTCGGTGCGGCCACCACTCTTGGGCTGGTCTCCGTCGGCCATGAGGACCTGGGACTGGACAGTTCGCTGGCCCTTGGATCCGGCACCGCCCTGACCGGATTGGTCTTCGCTGCCCTGGCCACTGTGGCCGCCCAGCTGACCGAGCACGCCCGCAGCGCCACCGGCATGGCCATGGCGGGAGTTGCCGTGGCCTACCTGCTCCGAGGCGTGGGTGACGTGATCGAGAACACCGGTTCCTGGCTGTCCTGGTTCTCCCCCTTCGCCTGGGCCCAACAGACTCGTCTCTTCGTGGACCTGCGTTGGTGGCCGCTGGCCGTGTCCCTTGCCGTGATCGTTGTCCTGTTTGCGCTGGCCATCATCTTGTCCCACCGGCGTGATCTCGGTGCCGGACTGCGTCCGGCACGCCGCGGACCGGCGACGGCGGCCGGCAGCTTGCACTCCATCGCCGGCCTGGCCGGGCGACTCCAGCGAGGCTCGGCCCTGGCATGGGGCGTCGGCGTGTTCTTCTTTGCCATCGCGATGGGGGCCCTGGCCAATTCGCTCGACGACATGCTGGAAGAGAACCCGGCTCTCGCCGAGTGGATCGCCGTGGAAGGTACGGACCTGACCGCAGAGTTCGCAGCGGTCATCCTGTCCTTCGTGATGATCGCCCCGCTGATCCTGGGGGTCTCCGGCATCCTGGCCCTGCAGGGTGAGGAGTCTACCGGTAGATCGGAACTGCTGCTCGTCTCCGGCCGCACGCGTTCCGGCTATCTGGCGGGGTGGTCCGTCACGGTGATTATCGAGGTCGCCCTCCTCACCCTGCTCGGAGGCGTCGGCGTCGGCGTGGGGGTCTGGGCGGGCACCGGGGACGCGCACTGGGTCGGGGAGATGGCCCTCGCCGCCGCGGCTTACCTGCCGGCATTGCTGGTGGCCACCTCACTGGCCCTGGCCCTGTTCGGATTCCAGCCCCGGTGGACCTTGCTCGCCTGGTTGTTCGTCGTATGGATCGCCCTGGCCCTGTTCCTCGGCGACCTGCTTCAGCTGCCGGACTGGGCCCTGGACCTCTCCCCCTTCACACACACGCCGGCCCTACCCGGACAGGACGCCGAGGCGGCACCGTTGCTGGCGATGACGGCCATCGCCGTGGCACTCACGGCGGTGGGATTCTGGGGCTACCGCCGCCGAGACCTCCAATCCCGATAACGTGGCTGTCCCTCCGGTGACTTCTGCGCCAGCGCCAGATTATCCGTCGACGAAGGGGTTGCCGCAGGCCCAACCTTCGGGGTTTTCGTGGCAGTCGTCGGCGACGTTCTTGGACTGGGACCGCCAGATGTCCGCGGTGACCGGTGCACTCGGGACCTCGGCAGTGCCCGGGATCGCGATCCACGGCCCATCATTGACGGAAAACTGCCCCCGGTAGGACGTGGTCAGCCCCACTGCGTATTGGCCGGTGTCCTCGTAGACATGGCTGGTGGTGGTCTCCTGGTTGAACTCCACCTGCGGCCCACCCGGGTACGGATTCGACAACTGCTCCGAGCCGTCCCCGTAGTCCCAGGTCCACTGCACCGGAACCGCCTGAATCGCCACCTGCTGACCCAACATCGTGGTGTTCAACGTCTGGTCCTCCTCAGTCGCGAAGAAATTCGTATTCCCCCGAATCAAACCAAAGCCACCGGAGTCAGACTCGATCTCCGACGGGGCAATATCCAAGGCCCGGAAATCAGCCAACGTCACCACCGGCATCGGCGGAGTATCCGAAGTCCCGGAAGCGGGATCTAATATCACCGGCTCGGCCGGATCCGAACAAAACGGTGAGCCGACACGCTCGATAGCGGCAAGATCATTCGCCGGGTACTGTGCCTGAATCACCCATTGGCTGCCTTCGTCACCACAGACGATCGAGGCAGTCTCAAAACAATCGAGTTGTCCGGTACCGTCCAAGGAAAAGCAATAAGGTTGCGTAATGGAAATGATGCGCTCCGGGTCCAATGGTTCTTGGCTTCCGGACGATTGATCTACTAGAGAACTAGTACGTTCGCCTCGCTGCGACTCATCCCCTGTATTCGGGTCTGATTCCCCGGTGGTTTCCGACGTGACCGTGACATCAATAGTGTTCTCTCCCGTATTTGCATTGATGTCGTTCCAGTTCTTGGTCACAGAGACTGATACGCCTAACGACGGACCAGCCCCGAGTGTCAGTGTGAAAATAAAGAAAGCAACCAAGACAGCAAATAGTGGAACCCGAGATCTATCCATCGTCAGGAACCTTCGACTGACAATTCGTCGATCAGCCAGGCGTCGAATTCCTCGACAAACGTCGCGGATCCAGTCCAGGCGATGTCCTTAGATCCAGTCGAGCTGGCGCCTTCGACGCGTGTTCCATCTGGCTGGAAAACTTCGCCGGGCTCCTCTGATGCGAAAAAGATGAAGGTGCCTCCAACATCGTCAACGCTAGCTACGCGGACATCGATGTCGGCAGCATCCACCATTGCCCAGCCTCCCTCCTCATACACCCACGTCCAGTCCTCAATGAGGTCCTGGCATGCGATGCAGTCATCATTGGACACTTCGCCCATAGGGCTGGAGTCGCCAGTGGCCTTGAGAAAGTGTTCGGTTTCCCACCAGTACTCGACCGCAGCCTCAAGCCCCTCCTCCGTTGGCTCTTTCACCGCTTCCGGCTTTTCCGGGACCGGCACGTTTTTCGCCGGCGAGGTCTCTGTGGCTGGCTCATATGAACCAAAATCGGTTGCGCTTGGAGATGCGCTGTCCGGGGCGGAGCCGCTTGGCGACCCAGAACTGGTCGAGACCTCTGTAGCGCTCGGAGATCCCGACGGAGATCCGCCGTCTCCCCCATCCCCGGAACACGCGGTCAATATCAGCCCCAGTGCGGCCACACCTGCCACCGCAGAACCGCGCCATGAGCGTACCTTCAGCCAAGGCTTCGACGCGCACTCTGCCAGTCGGACAGGACGATTCACCGGATCGGTCATGCAGACCCCTCCCTCAGGGCCACAGGGCCACCGACCACGAACCCGGAAACCAACTCATTCCCAGACGAGGCAGTACGCCGTCCCCACGGCTCGCCAACACTCATCAGCACTCATCAACACAGCAGCCCAGCCAGATCCCGCCTGCCAGGCCCCCGACCAGTCTAAACAAACCCCCATGAACCACGTCACAGATATCCACAACACCAGCACGCCGACGGATGACGCCGCATACCCCGGCGCAACTCGGACACTCCTCCGGTACGCAATGGCCGGTCAGGAGTGCAACGGCGGTACTGGTAGTCGGCAGCCGACCCCCTGACGGTTATGACCCGACGTACTCGGCCAGGTGCCGTCCCGTCAGGGTCTCCCCCGCGGTCCCGGCCCCGGCCACCAAGTCTGCCGGCGTGCCCTCGAAGACGATCCGGCCGCCGTCGTGCCCGGCACCCGGACCAAGGTCGACGATCCAGTCGGCATGGGCCATCACCGCCTGGTGATGCTCGATCACGATCACGGTCTTGCCCGAGTCCACGAGACGGTCCAGCAGGCCCAGGAGGTTCTCGACGTCGGCCAGGTGCAGGCCGGTGGTCGGCTCGTCGAGGATGTAGACCTCGCCTTTCTCCCCCATCTCGTTCGCCAGCTTGAGCCGCTGCCGCTCGCCACCGGACAGTGTGGTGAGGGGCTGTCCCAGCTTCAGGTACCCGAGCCCGACGTCGGCCAGGCGCACCAGGATCTTGTGGGCTGCGGGAAGGCGGGCCTCGCCTTCTCCAAAGAACTCCTCGGCCTGGGCCACGGACATGCCGAGGACCTCGGCGATGTTCTGGCCGCCGCCGGGCCCGAAGCGGTACTCCAGGACTGCGGCCTGGTAACGCTGTCCGTCACAGTCCTGGCAGGTGGAGGCCACCGTGGACATGAAGCCCAGTTCGGTGTAGATCACGCCCGCGCCCTTGCAGGTGGGGCAGGCACCCTCGGAGTTGGCGCTGAACAGGGCGGGCTTGACCCCGTTGGCCTTGGCGAAGGCCTTGCGGATCGGCTCCAGCAGGCCGGTGTAGGTGGCCGGGTTGGAACGTCGGGAGCCCTTGATGGCGGACTGGTCCACCACCACAACGCCCTCACGTCCGGCCACCGAACCGTGGATCAGCGAGCTCTTGCCGGAGCCGGCCACCCCGGTGACGGCAACCAGCACGCCTGTGGGCAGGTCGACGTCGACGTCCTGCAGGTTGTTGGCGTCCGCCCCTCGAACCTCGACGTGACCGGTGGCCGCCCGCACCGACTCCTTGAGGCGGGCACGGTCGTCCAGGTGCCGTCCGGTGAGGGTGTCCGAGGCGCGCAGGCCGTCCAGGTCGCCCTGGAAGGTGATTTGACCGCCGTCGGTCCCGGCGCGCGGGCCGAGGTCCACCACATGGTCGGCGATCCGGATGGTCTCCGGCTTGTGCTCGACCACCAGGACGGTGTTGCCCTTGTCCCGCAACTCGAGCAGCAGCTGGTTCATCTTCTCGATGTCGTGCGGGTGCAGACCGATCGTGGGCTCGTCGAAGACGTAGGTGACATCGGTCAGCGAGGAGCCCAGGTGGCGGATCATCTTGGTGCGCTGAGCCTCGCCCCCGGACAGCGTGCCGGCGGGGCGGTCGAGACTGAGGTAGCCCAGGCCGATGTCCACGAAGGACTCCAGGGTCTCGGAGAGGTTCCTCAACAGGGGCGCAGCCTCGGGCAACTCCAGCTCCCCCACCCAGGCAGCGAGATCCGAGATCTGCATCGCGCACACCTCGGCGATGTTCTTGCCGTTGATCTTCGAGGATCGGGCCTCCGGGGCCAGCCGGGTGCCCTCGCAGTCGGGGCAGGTGGTGAAGGTGACGGCCTGGTCCACGAAGCGGCGGATGTGCGGCTGCATGGCGTCCCGGTCCTTGACCAGCATCGATTTCTGGATCTGCGGGATCAGGCCGAGGTAGGTCAGGTTGATGCCCTCGACCTTGATCTTGGTGGCCTCACGGTAGAGCAGGTCGTGCATCTGCTTCTTGGTGAACTTCTTGATCGGTTTGTCCATGTCGAAGTAGCCAGAGCCCTCGAAGATCCGCCCGTACCAGCCGTCCATGGAGTAACCGGGGATGGTCAGGGCGCCTTCGCGGAGCGACTTGTCCTCGTCGAAGAGAGCAGTCAGGTCGAAGTCAGTGACCGAGCCGCGGCCTTCGCAGCGCGGGCACATGCCGCCGAGCATGTTGAAGCTGGCCTTCTCCGCGATGGTCTTGCCGCCGCGCTCCACCGTGATGGCCCCGGAAGCCGAGACCGAGGGCACATTGAACGAGAAGGCGTTGGGCGGACCCACGTACGGCTGGCCTACACGGCTGAACAGGACGCGCAGGATCGCGTTGACGTCTGTGGCGGTCCCCAGGGTGGACCGCGGGTTGGCGCCCATCCGCTCCTGGTCCACGATGATCGCGGTGGTCAGACCCTCGAGGACGTCCACCTCGGGGCGGTCCATGGACGGCATGAACCCCTGCACGAACGCCGAGTAGGTCTCGTTGATGAGCCGCTGCGATTCGGCCGCGATGGTGCCGAAGACGAGTGAGCTCTTTCCTGACCCGGACACCCCGGTGAATACGGTCAGCCGTCGCTTGGGCAAATCGACGCTGATGTCCTTCAGGTTATTCTGCCGGGCCCCGACCACGCGGATCGTGTCATGCGCATCGGCCACGTGGCCTGGTGCAGCTTCGGTGGACTGGCCGGTGGATGTGCTCATGCGGGCTCCGATGCGGGATGTCTGGGCGGACGGGAACGTGGTGCCGGGACGAGGCGCCCGCCACTGTGGGACTGTGGTGTGGTGGGTTCAGCTGGACTGCTGGACGCGAACCATATTCCCGGATGGATCACGGAAGGCGCAATCACGCAGGCCGTATGGCTGTTCGATGGGCTCCTGGACCACGTCCGCTCCGCCGGCTTGGACGCGTTCGAAGAAGCCGTCCAGATCGTCGGTGGCGAGGTTGATGCCGGCGTAGGTGCCCTTCGCCATCATCTCGGTGATGGCCTGCCGCTCAGCCTCGCTGAGTCCCGGATCCACCGCCGGCGGGGTGAGCACGATGGCCGTATCCGGTTGGTCGGCCGGACCGACCGTGATCCACCGCATGGTGCCCTCACCGACGTCGAGGCGCACCTCGAATCCGAGCAGGTCACGGTAGAAGGCCAGGGAGGCCTCCGGGTCAGTGTGGGGCAGGAAGCTGGAGTGAATGGTGATGGTCATGGGTTCAGCGTAGGACGTGGCCGGCGACGGGCGCTTCTTGATTCCTGACCGGATGGTCCCCGGGATTCTCCACGGGATTCCCCGGAGGCTTCCGCAGCGGCCGGGTGGCGTGCCGCACCACGCACGTGGGCAGCCCGTCCGGGTCGCGGGATGCCCGGTCACGGTACTCGCTCGGTGGCATGCCCACCAGCTCGGAGAACCGGGTACTGAACGTCCCCAAGGAGGAGCTGCCCACCTCGAAGCAGACCTCCGTGACGCTCAAGCCTCCACGGCGCAGCAGGGACATCGCCCGCTCGATCCGCCGAGTCATCAGATAGGAGTAGGGCGATTCGCCGTAGGCCCTCTTGAACAGCCGGCTCAGGTGTCCTGCGGACATGGCCTCACCGCGGGCCAAGGCCTCCACGTCGAGCGGCTCGCGGTACTCCCGGTCGATCCGATCGCGCACCCTCCGGAGGCGCACCAAGTCCTCCACCGGGATCCGGCGGCTGGCGGAGCCTGAGGTACTCGGCGCCGCAGCGGGCGCGGCACTGGGCGCGGGGCGGGGGGGGTCACCGTCACCATTCTGTCAGGTGATTGCCCCCCAGCGTCCCGGTGGTCATCACGCACGTATCCGGGTGTCTCCCGGCCGATCCAGCGCGATCCCCGGATTTCCGCAGGACGAGTCTGAAGGTCCCGTGCCCTGCTCTGGTGACATACGGGGCGTCGATGCCACACTGTGGGCCATGGCGACCACCCCGCAACACGACGGCCCAGACCGTGAGGCGATCGAGCACTACCGTGCGGCCTCGACGGCCTTTCTGGAAGCCTGTCGCGGCGTCACCGACTGGGAGGCGCCCGGTCTGGGCGTGTGGACGGTTCGGTCCCTGGCTGGCCACACCAATCGCTCCCACACCAATGTGACCCGCTACGTCGCGGCCGGACCGGAGCCCGGTGCAGTCCGGGTGGACGGGCCCGTTGGATACTTCGCCGCGTTCTGGGCGCCCCAGCCGGGACGGAACGTCAGTGATGACGAAGAGGTCGCCGAGCGTGGCCGGAACGCAGGCGAGGCCCTCGGCGAGGAGCCGCTGTCCGTCATCGAACGGGATCGCGCAGAGGTGCTGGCCGTCCTGGAATCCACGGCACTGGACGTTGAACTGCGCACGCCGGCGGGCACCATGACCCTGGCTGGCTACCTGGCCACGCGGATCTTCGAGCTGGCGGTGCACACCGTGGACGTGGCGCGCGCCACCGGGCAGACGATGCCCGCCGCGTTGGATCCCGTGGTGCCGCGAGTGGCCGCCGATCTCGCGGTCGCCCGCGGCGCGGGCGTGGTGGTCGCGGAGGCGCTGACGGGCCGCGGGCCGCTCTCGGACGGATTCACCGTCCTCTGACCGGCGCTCCTCGACCGTGCCGGCGTCGGCTCAGGCGGGCTCGTCCGTGTTGAGGCTGAAGATGATACCGCTGCCGCCGGGCCAGGTGGCCCACAGTCGGCGGGATTCGGCGAGATGCTCGGAACCGGCCGTCTCCGGGTCGGAGACCACCCGGTGGACCTGGACCCGTCCCGGCTGGTCCGCCAGAGGGCCCAGCACGGTCACGCTGACCTCATCAGCTTCGTGGCCGATGTACTGGCCGTCCTCCTCGTAGAGGTGCACCTCGGCCTGCTGCTGCAGTCCGTCGAGGGCCCGCTGGAAGCAGGCGGTGGCCACCGGGTCCGCCATGGCGTCGTAGATCCAGCGTTGTCCGAGCACGGAATGGTCCACGGTGCCGATCAGGTAGGGTTCCGCGCCCTCGAGCGGGGCTCCTCGGTAGGACATGGGCACGTGCAGAACCTGGTCGCTGCCCTGCCGGTGGACCAGATGTCCCTCGACGCCCACCTCGCCGTCCGGATCGTCATAGCGGTAGGCGCCGACCCTGACCAGCTCGCCCTCACCGGACCAGGGTTGCTGGGCCAGCCAGGACTCCAGGAGCTCCTGCTTCGAGGGCACCAGGGTTGCTTGGTAGACGGTAGCCATGGGCCCCAGTGTACGGGGAGTCCGGGAGGGGCCACAGGTCGTCAGAGCGCCGCGGCCATCCGCGTCGCCTGCTCAATGGCCCGCTTGGCGTCCAGTTCCGCGGCCACATCAGCTCCGCCGAGGAGCACGACGTCGGCCCCGGCGGCCTCCAGCGTCCCGTACAACTCGCGCTGGGAGACCTGGCCGGCGCACACGACGACATCATCCACCGCCAGAACGCGGCGGGCGCCGTCGACGTCCAGGTGGAGGCCGTCGTCGTCGATCCTGACGTAGCCGGCACCGGTGATGAAGTCGACACCGCGTGCCTTCAGGGCGGCGCGGTGGACCCAGCCCGTGGTCTTACCGAGACCCGCTCCCATCTTGGTGGTCTTGCGCTGGATGAGGTGGACGGTCCGGGCCGGTGCCTCCGGCCTGGCCTGTGCCAGGCCGCCGCGTCCGGCGAACTCTGGGTCCACGCCCCATTGCTGCTGCCAGTCCTCGAGCGGTTGGGCGCCGACCAGGGTGCCGGGCTCTGGCCCATCGCTCTGCGTCCCGCTGTCGGGGTACTCCCGGCCCTCGCGGCCCTCGCGGTGCGGCTCGGTCAGCAGTTCGGACACGTCGAAGCCGATGCCGCCGGCACCGATCACCGCCACGCGCGGTCCGCAGTGCACCCGGCCGTCCACCACATCCGGATAGGCGTGCACGTTGGGTCGGTTCGCGCCGGGGAGGTCCACGGTGCGGGGCACCACCCCGGTGGCCAGCAGGATGCGGTCGTACCCACCGTCGAGCAGCTCGGTGGCGGTGACTCGGTGGGCCAGGCGCAGATTCACGCCGGTCTCCATCAGCCGGTGCTCGTAATAGCGCAGGGTCTCGGCGAACTCCTCCTTGCCGGGGATCTGCCGGGCGAGGCGGAACTGTCCGCCGATGCTGTCCGAGGCTTCGAACAGGTCCACCTCGTGGCCCCGGGCAGCGGCCTGGGTGGAGGCGGCCAGCCCGGCCGGCCCGGCGCCGACGACGGCCACGCGCAGTGCCGTTGTCCGGGCGCGGACGGCGCCTGCGGGGGGTGAGTCACGGTGCGGTGCAGGAGCCGGATGACCCGTGGACACCGGGGTCACTGGCAGGAGGGCCCGGTCCGGCAGCGGGGGGAACGCGGGATCGGTCTCCCGCCCGGCGCGCGGGTTGACCAGGCAGGAGGCCGGCTTGTTCTGGAACGTGTGGTCCAGGCAGGCCTGGTTGCAGCCGATGCAGGAGTTGATCCGTTCCGGCGTCCCGGCATCCGCTTTCAGCACCCAGTCCGGATCGGCGAGGAACGGCCGGGCCATGGTGACGAGGTCAGCCCGGCCATCGGCGAGAATCTGCTCCGCCGTGTGAGGCATGTTGATGCGGTTCGAGGCGGCGACGGGAACCGAGACCGCCTCCCGGATGCGGGCCGTGAAGTCCGCGAACGCGGCGCGGGGCACCGACGTGACGATGGTGGGCACCCGCGCCTCATGCCAGCCGATCCCGGTGTTCAGCAGGCTCACGCCAGCCCGCTCGAGTTCCCGCGCCAGGTCCAGGGTCTCCTCGAGAGTCTGACCGTCCGGGACCAGATCCACCATGGACATCCGGAACGTGATGATGAAGTCCTCCCCGGCGGCGTCGCGGATGCGGCGGACGGTCTCCGTGGCGAAGCGGCGGCGCCCTGCTGCCGAGCCGCCCCACGCATCGGTGCGGGAGTTGGTCCGGGGTGAGAGGAACTGATTGATCAGGTATCCCTCGGAGCCCATGATCTCGACGCCGTCATAACCGGCCTGGCGGGCGTACCCGGCCGACCGGACAAAGGCCCCGACGGTACGCTCCACGGCCCGGGTGGAGAGGACCCGCGGCGAGAACGGGGTGATGGGGGACGGGGACGTCCCGGGGGCGGCCGAGAAGGGGTGGTAGGCATAACGGCCGGCGTGCAGGATCTGGAGGGCGATCCGCCCGCCCTCGGCATGCACCGCGTCGGTGATGATCCGATGGGTGGCGGCGTCCCGCCCCGAGCGCATGGTCCCTGCGAAGGGCGTCAGGCGCCCCGTGAGGTTGGGTGCGTAGCCCCCGGTGACGATCAGCCCCACTCCCCCGCGGGCCCGCTCGGCGTAGAACGCGGCGAGCTTGGCCGCGTCCGCACGCCGGTCCTCAAGGCCCAGGTGCATGGAGCCCATGATGATCCGGTTCGGCAGGGTGCCCCCGAGGACCTCGAGGGGGCGGAACAGGTGCGGGTACAGCGAGGACGGGCTGCCCGGGGAGGTCTGGGTGGAGAGGGTCACGCCCTGATACTACTCCTCAGTAACTTGTGCGGCGAGATGCCGGTCCCACCAGCGGAGAAGATGCTCGAAGCGCACCCGCCGGTGCCAGGGGGTGCCGGACCGGGACAGCTCGTGGTCCTCCCCCGGGAAGATCAGCAGTTCCGCCTCCACTCCCTGGGCCCAGAGGGCCCGGTAGTAGCGCTGCGCATGCTCGATCGGGCAGCGCAGGTCCTCCTCCGAGTGGATCACCAGGGTGGGTGTGCGGACTCGATCGACGTGGTGCAGGGGACTCTGCTGCCGCAGGCGTTCGGGATCCGAGCCCATGTACTGCTCGCTGAAGAACCAGCCGATGTCGCTGGAACCCAGCGCCGAAACGGGGTCCAGGTAGCCACGTTCCACGATGGCAGCGGTGAACCGCTGGTCATGGGCGGTGATCCAGGCGGTCATGTATCCGCCATAGGACCCGCCTTGAATGCCGATCCGGCGGGCGTCCAGCTGGCCGCTGCCCTGAGGCCCGAACTCCTCGAGCGCCCCGTCCAGGAAGGCAATGATGTCCTGGTGGTCGACCGTCCCCATGCGCCCCTGGACGGCGGCCCCGTGGGCGGCGCCGTAGCCGTCGGATCCGCGGGGATTGCACATCACCACGGCATATCCAGCGGCCACGAGCACCTGGGTCTCGTCGAACCAGGACCAGGTGTACTGGGCGTACGGTCCGCCGTGGATGTTGAGGATGACCGGGTGGGGCCCCGGACCGTCTGGCAGGAAGACCCAGCCGTGGACGGCAGGCTGGTCCGGACGGTGACCACGAGGATCACCCGGCCCGCCGTACTCGCGCTCCAGTCCGGCGGCCGGTGGGAGGTCTGCACGCCAGGCGGCGTTCGGGTCGAAGAGCTCCTGGAGGCCGCCGTCCCGGTGCTGGATGGCCACCGCGCCCGGAGAGGCCGCACTCGTGGAGGTGACGGCGAGCGTGCCGCCCGCCTCGCAGGCGCCCGTCACCTCACCCTGCCGGTCCACGACCACCTCGGGGTGGCCTTGGTGGGACACCCGTACCAGCACTGTCCTGCCGCGGCTCGCCCCCAATGCCAGCACCTGGTCCTGGCCTGAGGGCCGCAAGGGGCCGGCGAAGCCCGTGGCCGCGGGATCCGTCAACAACCGCGGTTGCAGGCTGGCCACGGGGCGGTCCCATCCGGTGATGGCCTCCCGTACGGCGCCGGCCGCCGGCAGGGCATACACGGCAGCGTTGGACGCCACGAACTCCAGACCGGACTCCCCCAGGTCCTGGCCCAGCAGATACAGCCACTCCCCGTTCCGGGAGATGCACGGGGACCCGAACCCGACGCGCACCTCGGTGCCGCCGGCCACGAGGCGCACGGGGCCGGCGTCGGGATCTGCCGAAGGCCCGGAGCCCGGCGGTCGCGGTGTTCCGGCAGCATCGCGGCGCGCCTCCACCACGGCGACGGCGGTGCGTAGGCTCTGTCCGAATCCGGCCTCCGGGGTGGTCGCGAAGAACACGTGGCGACTGTCCGCGGCATAGACGGGGTCAGTGGCGGCCCGCTCTCCCCCGGTCAGCGGACGCGCAGTGGGCAACGCCGGCGAGACGGCCTGAGAGCTTTCAGGCTCTGCCATCCGGCCCCGGGCTGCGAAGACCAGCTCGCCAGCTGCATCGGGCACCTCGATCTCGAACAGTCGGGGACGCTTGTCCGCCGTGTACCCCTCCCCGTTCAACCGGTGATCCGGGCCCGTCACCAGACGCGGATCCTCCTGCCCTGGCCCGACGCCGGCCACGGTCCCATAGCGGCCCGGTTCCGGTTCGGGAGAGGAGAACGTGATCCAGCGGGAGTCCGGAGACCATGCGAACCCCGTGACGCCTAACCGACGATCGGTGACGGTCTGGCCCTCGCCCCCGTCCAGCGGGATCAGGGCCAATTGTGGAGAGGATGACGCTGTGGAGTCAGAATCGGGCACCGGAGATCGCAGGAACGCCACGGTGGTGCCGTCCGGGGACAGCTGCGCTCCACAGTCCCGGTAGCCCTGGGTGAGGCGCCGCGCCGGGGCGGAACCGTCCGTGGGCATGACCCACAACTGGCCGGTGTAGCCGTCCGTCGTGAAGTCCGGGCGGGCCGTGCCGATCACGAGCCGGCCGCCGTCCGGGGTCAGCGTCGGCGCATCCACGGTGGTGAGGAGATCCAGTTGATCAGGTCGCATGTCCATAACCTACGTTGTCCCTCGCCCGTTGAGCAGGCAGGATGGGGGGAGAAGGCTAATCGAGGAGGCCGCAGTGATCGAATGGGTGGGTGACAACCTGTGGGTGCTGTGGCTGAGCCTCGCCGTGGTGTTCGCCGTCCTCGAGACCATGGTCCTGGATCTGGTCTTCCTCATGCTGGCCGCGGGCTCTGCCGCCGCGCTGGCCACCGCCCTCGTGGGCGGCGAGGCATGGTTGCAGATCGTGATGTTCGCCGGTGTCTCCCTGCTGATGCTCGCGGCCGTCCGGCCCACGGCGCTGAGGCAACTGAGGAAGGGCTCAGCGGACCAACTGACCAACGTGGACTCGATGCCCGGCCGCACCGTGGTGGTCCTGGAGGACACCGGATCCACCGCCGGCCTGGCGAAGATCGACGGTGAGACCTGGACGGCACGCTCGGCCACGGGCGTGACCATCCCTGCGGGCAACGAAGCGGAGATCGACGAGGTGGACGGCGCCACGCTGATCATCCACCCGAAGGCCGCCATTGACTGGGATTCCGGCGCCGCCGGACTCCCTGAAGGAACCTGACGCCGCGACCGCCGCGGCACAACGTCTGCACACCAGCAGACTCACAACGTGGTCCGAACGGGGCCGCAGGAGGGAGCATCGGCGTGGAAGTCCTCATCGTGCTCATAGTCGTCGCGGTCCTCGTGGCCATCATCCTGATCCGAGCGGTGCGCATCGTGCCCCAGGCGCGGACCGGCATCGTGGAACGCCTGGGCAAGTACCAGGCAACCAAGGGCGCCGGCCTGACGCTGATGATTCCCTTCATCGACCGCATGCGTCCCCTCATCGACATGCGTGAACAGGTGGTGTCCTTCCCGCCGCAACCGGTGATCACGGAGGACAACCTCGTGGTGTCCATCGACACCGTGGTGTATTTCCAGGTCAACGACGCCAAGGCCGCTACCTACGAGATCAACAACTACATCCATGCCGTGGAGCAGTTGACCACCACCACGTTGCGCAACGTGGTGGGCGGCATGAATCTGGAACAGGCCCTCACCAGCCGTGACTCGATCAACAACCAGCTGCGCGGGGTGCTGGATGAGGCCACCGGAAAGTGGGGCCTGCGCGTCTCCCGAGTGGAGCTCAAGGCGATCGACCCGCCCCTGTCCATCCAGGACTCCATGGAGAAGCAGATGCGGGCTGAGCGGGACCGCCGTGCCGCCATCCTGACCGCCGAGGGCACCAAGCAGGCCGAGATCCTCACCGCCGAGGGGCAGCGCCAGTCCGCCATCCTCGAGGCGGAGGGCGACGCCCAGTCCCGCATCCTGCGGGCCAACGCGGAGGCCGAGGCGATCCACGTGGTCTTCGAGGCCATCCACGAGGGCCGTCCGGACCCGGACCTGCTGGCCTACAAGTACCTGGAGACCCTGCCGAAGATCGCCGAGGGCGACGCCAACACGATGTGGGTCATCCCGGCCGAGCTCACCGATGCTCTCGGCCGCCTGGGTGACGCCTTCGGCGGCTCCGGCGCCGCCAGCGGCGTGGGGGCCTCCGATCTGTTGTCCCGGACCTCAGGGTCCGGCACCGCCGACGGCTCGGACGAGGCGGGCGACGCTGATCGCCCGGGTGAGGTGACCGCCGGTGCCCGGCGCCGGCATCGTGAACCCCGTCCGACCACGGCCGCGGAGTTGAACGAGTCGAGCCAGAGTGTGGCCAAGATCGTTGACACCCCGCTGGAGGAGGCGCTGGCACCGCCGGCCATCCTGGAGGATGAGCACTCGGAGACGGCGGAACGTGCGCTCCGGGCAAAGTCCGATCCTGCCGACCTTCCCTCCCGGCCGGCGCGGACCCCGGGGCAGGACACCGGACAGGAACCGGATCCGGGCCAGGGCGGCAACCCGGCCTGACCCTTTGGCCAATGCCCCGGCAGTGGGAACAAAACCCGCCGCCGGGGCGTTGGCCCGGAGAGTACCCCCACACCCACTAGACTGGGTGGTCGACGTTGTACCGCCCCGCCGACGGGGCCGGAAGGAGATCGAATGAGCGACCGTAGCCTGCGCGGCATGCGCCTTGGTGCCCAGTCCATGGAGTCCGAGGCCGGAGTCGAGCCCGCACCGCGCCAGCGGGTCGAGTACCGCTGTGAGGACGGGGAGAAGGTGCTCGTGACCTTCGCCACCGACGCGGATATTCCGCCGACGTGGACCTCGAAGACCGGCAAGGTGGCCTTCCTCGTCAACGGTGACAAGCCGGACGAGTCCGATGCCAAGCCCGTGCGCACCCACTGGGACATGCTGCTCGAGCGCCGCAGCATCGACGAGCTGGAGGACACCCTCAAGGGACAACTGGACAAGCTGCGCGAACGCCGCGGCGAGAAGGTCTCCTGACCCTTCCGCCACCCGCGTGAACGCAAGAACCCCCGACCGGATGGTCGGGGGTTCTTCCGTTGGTGCCGTCCAGTCAGAGGCCGAGCTTGCCCTTCAGGACGTTCCAGCGGGCCGTCAGTCCCCATTGGGTCACTGACGCGACGGCCTCGGTGACGATGTTTCCGCTCATCTTGGACTCGCCGTACTCACGCTCCACGAAGGTGATCGGCACTTCGACGATCTTCTTGCCCAGCAGAGCCGTGCGGAAGGTCATGTCCACCTGGAAACCGTAGCCCTTGGACTGTACGTCGTCCAGGTCGATGGCCCGCAGGGTGTCCGCACGGTAGGCCCGGTAGCCCGCGGTGACGTCGGTCAGGTTCAGTCCCAGCATGATCCGGGGGTACAGGGATCCGCAGATCGAGATCAGCTTGCGGTGAGCAGGCCAGTTGACCATCTTGCCCCCCGGTACCCGGCGTGAGCCGATCACCAAGTCGGCGCGGTCGATGGCCTCGATCAGGCGGGGCAGCTGCTCAGGCTGATGCGAGCCATCCGCGTCCATCTCGACCAGGACGTCGTATCCCTGGTCCAGGCCCCAGTGGAAGCCGGCGATATAGGCTCCGCCCAGGCCGTTCTTCTGGGTGCGGTGGAGCACGTGGATCTGCGGATCGGCCACGGCGGCGCGGTCGGCCCAGTCACCGGTCCCGTCCGGTGAGGCATCGTCCACCACGAGCACGTCGGATTCCGGCACGGCGACACGCAGTCGGTCGAGCGTGCGGGGCAGCGATTCGATCTCGTTGTAGGTGGGAATGATCGTCAGCAGGCGCATAGGCGAAAAAATCCTTTGGGAGTGTCCGAGGGCATCGGGGGTCAAGTATAGGCCGGACGGCGGTGCACAGGTCTGAGCGGTGCCGATCAGGTCCACGCCGAGGAGCGGTAGACCTCGGTGCCGTCCACCAAAGTGGCCAGGCATTCCGGTGCGGCGGTCCCCTCCTCGAGCACGGGCAGCAGGGGTGTACCCGCCCGGGTGTCCGTGCTCCACGCGGCAACCCGTCCGTCCGGCGCCTGCACACTGAGGGCGTCAGCCGCCCAGATGCCGAACGTGGCCGGGGAAGAGGGCGCGATCCGGCCCGCCATCGTGAGGCCGGCGCCGAGGGACATCGGGAGGGCTCGCAGTCCGGCCTTGGTGGCGGCCGTGAACCCGGAGCGGGCGGAGATCCGCTGATCCAGATCGGGATGCTCGAGGCTCGCGCGGATGGCCGACCATGGATCCGGGGCTCTGGTGCCGCTGCCGAAGGACACCGGGACGGCATTGGACAACAGGGAGGCGATCGGAGCGGCGAGGGTGCCGTCGGCATCCAGAACGGCCGTGAAGGACAGGCTGTTCTCCGCCAGGGTCTGGATGGCATCCTGCTCCAGCGGACCGTTCCAGGACAGGCGGTGGCGAACCATGCCGAGGGCCGCAGTCCCCTGGGTCTCCGCCGTGGACCGGAGGGCGGAGATAACCATGGCCAAGGCATCCGGATCCTGGGGCAGCAAGTACAGCTGGACGCCGGCGGAGGTGGCGCTGGCGGCCAAGCGGGTCACGGCCGCGGCGTCGAGTCCCCCAGGACCGACGACGGCCGACAGCCCCGCGATCGAGTCAGCGGAGGCCAGTGCCGCAAGATCATCGGCTGTGCCGGTCACCTCGTCGGTGCCGACGGCGCGGTAGTGGATGGCCCGGGTGCCGTGTTCTGCAGATATCCCGGCGGCGGTGCCGCAGGTGACGGAGCCGGTGATGGACATGAAGACACCGGCGGCGGCGGCGGTGGTGTGAGCGGACGTGATCGGGCCGGCGTCGTGGGCGGGATCCGAGGGCAGAACGAGGGAGTCCACGAAGGCGGGCACCACGAGGGCGCCGTCCAGATCCACGACCTGCCAGTCGGCTCCGGAACGCGCGCGCATCGAGGCCGCCGTGTCCTCGGCTCCCACCCAGGCCACGGAACCGGAGTCCACCAGCATGGCGGTGGCATACGGATCGGCGGTGGAGTGGAGGGTCCCGTTGACGAAGAGGGTGCTCATCCCTCCAGACTATCCACACCCGAGTAGGCCACGACGCCGCGACGGACGAGATCCGTAGCACGTCGGCACTGGCCGGCGAACCCGGGGCGGCCGGGCACCTTGGCCAACTGGTCCAGCAGGTCGATCACCTGGCGGGCCCACCGGACGAAGTCGCCTGCCGCGAGGTCGGTGCCCTTCAGCGTGTCCCTCAGGTTCCGGCCACGGGCCCAGCGATGGATGGGCCACACCAGTCCGGGATCCGGCTCCGCGGTCGGCTCGAGTTGGGCCCCGCGTTCGGCCAGCTGCAACTCGTACCAGTGCTCGGCGGTGCCCTCCAGCACGTGCTGGAGGGCGGGGGTGGGCATCTGCGGGATCCCGACGTTCTCGGCCCCCTTGGCCTGGAACACCAGCAGGGCGGCGAGGCCGGCCAACTCCTCCGGGTCGAGCCCGTCCGCCAGCCCGTCCTCCAGCACCAGTGAGGTCAGCAGGTCCCGTTCACCGTAGATGCGCCGCAGGGTCTGCCCGGCGGCGGTGACGCCCGGTGAGTCTTCGGTGCCGGCCACGGCTCCGGGCACGGTCCGGGTGCCGTCCCCGACTGCCACGTAGCCGTAGGTGGTCAGCAGGCCCACGAGCCGGTCGAACGCCTTGGCGATGGTGTTGGTCCGGCCCTGGATCCGGGAGGACAGCTGGTCGATCTCGCGGCGCAGCTTCCACCAGCGTTCGGCCCAACGGGCGTGGTCCTCGCGGTCCTTGCAGCCGTGGCAGGGGTGGCGCTCGAGCTGGCGCCGCAGGTCCTCGACGCGGCCGGTGCTGCCATCGTCCTGGAACCTGAACCCGGCCGCGGTGCGCTGGCCCGGCGCCGGACGGTGCTCGCGCAGGGCCGTGCGCATGGCGGCTGCGATGTCCTTGCGCTGCGTGGGGGTCTTGACCTGGATGTTCTGCGGCAATCGCGCCCCGCCGACCGGGTCCACGGGCTCCGTCACATCGTCCGTGCCGATCCGCCGCAATTGCGCCTCCTGCGTGATGATGCCCACCCGGGGGTTGGCCGGGTTTCCCGCGGGGAACACGACGACGGCGGTGCCCAGACGGCGCGTTCCCGGCACCTCGATGATGTCCCCGGGCAGCAGATTGGCCAGGGAGTCCTTGACGGCCCGTTGGCGGGCCCGGTTACGGCCCTTCGACGTGTCCTTCTCCGCCTCCGAGAGCTCCTTGCGCAATCGGGCGTACTCCGTGAAATCGCCGAGGTGGCAGGTCATGGACTGTTCATAGCCGTCCAGGGACTGTTCCCGGGTCCGGACCTCCCGGGCCAGCCCGACCACCGAGCGGTCCGCCTGGAACTGGGCGAAGGAGGACTCCAGGATCGCCCGGGAGCGCTCGAGGCCGAACTGGGCGATGAGGTTGACGGACATGTTGTACGTGGGGCGGAAGGAGGAGTTCAGCGGGTAGGTACGCCGGGAGGCCAGCCCCGCCACGGCAGCCGGGTCCAGTCCCGGACGCCAGAGGACCACCCCATGGCCCTCCACGTCGATGCCGCGGCGCCCGGCACGCCCCGTCAACTGGGTGTACTCCCCCGCCGTGATGTTCACGTGCGCCTCACCGTTGTACTTCTCGAGCTTCTCCAGCACCACGGTCCGGGCGGGCATGTTGACGCCCAGCGCGAGGGTCTCCGTGGCGAAGACGACCTTGACGAGCCCGAGGCCGAACAGCTTCTCCACCACTTCCTTGAAGGGCGGGAGCATGCCGGCGTGGTGGGCCGCGAACCCCCGGGACAACCCGTCACGCCAGCCCCAGAAGCCCAGGACATCCAGGTCCTCGGCCGGCAGGGACTGACCGGCCTCGTCCACCATCGCCTGGATCTGCTGCTTCTCCCCCGGCGTCGTCAGGTCCAGCCCGACGGCCAGGCACTGCTCCACGGCGCCGTCACACCCCGCGCGGGAGAAGATGAACGTGATGCAGGGCAGCAGTCCCTCCCGTTCGAGCACCCGGACCATCCCGGGGCGGGAGATGCGCAGCTGCCCGGAATGGCGTTGGGGCTCCCCCTGCCGCCCACCGCCCGAGGAGGCCTGCGTGGAGCCGGCCGTGCCGCCGTCGTACCGGGCGGTGGCGGTGCGCTCGTCCCGGCCGTAGGGGGCCGGGCCGGACCGCCGGCGGTCCCGCGGCTGGCGGCCGGAACCGCCGCCGTCCCGGCCGCCGCTCCTGCCCCCGCCGGTCTTGCCGCCGCCGCGGCCCCGGGGGCCGCCGCGTCCGCCACGGTAGGTGCTGCGGCCAGGACGCCCCCAGTCACTGCGTTCCTCGCGGCGCCGCTGGTCCTCGGCCAGGCGGGCCAGCTCGGGATTGAGCACCAGGCGGCCCCCGGAGGTGTCCTTGGGCTCCGGGGCGGGCTGCGCATCCGAGGCCGGGTCGTCGCTGACAGGGGCGACCTCGTCGAAGGCCACCTCGGTGGCGAAGAGGTCGTAGAGCTGGTTGCCGGCCATGACGTACTGCCACAGCGGGACGGGGCGGTGCTCGGAGACCACCACCGAGGTGGAGCCGCGCACCGTGTCCAGCCAGGCGCCGAACTCCTCCGCATTGGAGACGGTCGCGGACAGGGACACGAGCTGCACGTGCTCCGGGAGGTGGATGATGACCTCTTCCCAGACGGCCCCGCGGAAGCGGTCGGCCAGGTAGTGGACCTCGTCCATCACCACATAGGCCAGGTTCGTCAGCGTGTCGGAATCGGCGTAGAGCATGTTCCGCAGCACCTCGGTGGTCATCACCACCACCTCGGCCTCGGAGTTGATGGCGGTGTCCCCCGTCAGCAGGCCCACCCGTTCGGCCCCGTAGGTGGCGACGAGCTCCTGGAACTTCTGGTTGCTCAGGGCCTTGATCGGGGTGGTGTAGAAGGCCTTCTGGCCGTGGGTCAGGGCGAGGTGGATGGCGAACTCGCCGACCACCGTCTTGCCGGCGCCGGTCGGGGCAGCCACCAGGACGCCGTTGCCGGCCTCGAGTTCACGGCAGGCCTCGGCCTGGAACGGGTCCAACTCGAAGCCCAGGGTGGTGGTGAACCGACCCAGTTCGGTCCGCGCGTCTGCGGCCCGGCGCTTGGCGGCCGCGTAGCGCTCCGCGGGACTCGGCTGGCCGGTGGTGTTGTCCGCGGAAGGTGCCATGGGGCCAGCCTAGGACATAGCCGGTCTCTGCCGCCGACCGGGCCGGCAGAGCCCGGCGGTGACTGGCGGGCGGTGGCTGGCGGGTGGCCGTTGCCTACAGTTCGTCGAGGGGCCTCGGACCCGTGGTGAGGTACTCCTCGTTGTCCTGCTCGGCCTTCGCGGCACGCTTGGCCCGCCGCTTGTCGTTGACCAGGCAGATGATGATGGCGACACCGAAGAGCAGGATCAGCGGCATCGCGAGGTAGAACATGGTGATGGCATCCGAGCCCGGCGCGGCCAGGGCGGCGATGAGAGCGATCAGGAAGACGGTGATCCGCCAGTGTTTGATGATCTGCCGGCCGGGCAGGACCCCGATCATGTTCAGGCCGACCAGCACCACGGGCAGTACGAGGGCGAACCCGAAGGCCAGGAACAATCGCAACACGAAGGGGATGTAGACGTCCGCCGAGATCACGTTGGCGGTGCCCTCCGGGGACAGTCCCACGAAGAACTGGACCGCCTCGGGCAGGACGAGCCAGCCCAGCACGACGCCCAGGACGAACAGCGGGACAGCAGCCCCGATGAACCCCAGGGCGTAGCGCTTCTCCTTCTTCTTCAGCCCCGGCACCACGAAGGCCCAGACCTGGTACAGCCAGACGGGGCTCGAGATGACGAGGCCCACGAACAGGGCGACCTGGAGCATGATGTCGAAGGGCTGCCCCACGGCGCTGAAGGACACCGTGACGATGCGGCCCTCGTCGGAGAGCCGGTGCACCGGGTCGATCAGGGCCGAGAAGAACGGCTGGTAGATGATGAACCCGACGACCGCGCCCAGGGTCAGGCCGATGCCGGCGACGATGAGGCGGTTGCGCAGTTCCTTGAGGTGGTCCTTGAGGGCCATCTCCCCCGCGGGGTTGTCCTTGCGGGAGGCCCGGGTAACCTTGGTGCGCTTTGTGCGGGCCGCCTTGGGAGCAGTCGTCATGGAGGCGGTGACCTGCTGCTACTGCTGGTCGTTGGTGCCGGTCTTCCGACCGTTCCGCGTGCCGTCGGCGTCACCGTTGACGATGCGGCCCTCGACGGCGTCCGAGCCCTCGGGGTCCTGGCCGTCCGCAGAGTCTGACGTGCCCTGGTTGGCCTTCTTGTCGGGGCCATCGTCCTTCATCTGCTTGACCTCGGACTTGAAGATCCGCATCGACTGGCCGAGGTTGCGGGCCATCGCGGGCAGCTTGGGGGCCGCGAACAGCAACAGCACGATGGCGATGATGATGACGAGCTGCCATCCCTGAAGTCCAGCCATGGGGGGCGTCCTTTCGATTGAACGTTGTCGAGTTTACGTCACGCCGCTGGGCCGGAGCCCGAGGAGACACCCGGTGACGGTGAATTCCCGGTGACGTATCCGGTTCGGGCGCGCTGGAGCCAGTCGACTGTCGATTCGACGAGGTCCTGGGGGGCCAGCACCCGGAACTCCCCTCCGAAGCGGGCCGCCTGGGCGTGGGCATAGTCGGGGTGGGCGAGCCTGACCTCCGCGATCACCGAGCCGTCCCCCAGGACGGCGGTCCTCTCCGGATCGAATCCGGCGGCCAGGTCACGGATGCGGTGGGCGAAGTGGATGGTCACGGCGGCCTCGTCACCGTGCTGGGTGAACAGGCGGTCGTCCGCAGGCAGGTGACGGGTTTCGAAGGTCTCACCTGTCTCGCGGACGGCGGCGATCCGGTCGAGACGGAAGTTCCGCCGGCCGTCGCTCGAGCGGCACCAGGCCTGCAGGTACCCGTGGCCCCCCTCGCTGGTGATGCGCAGCGGCTCCACGGTGCGGGTGGAGGTCTCGTCCCTGGTCGCGGAGTGGTAGTCGATCGAGAGCAGAGTCCGTTCGCGGACGGCGGCGTGCAGCCGGCCGGCCAGCTCAGTGAAGGGACCGAAGTCGAATCCGGCCACAATCCCGGCGCCGGCCTGCTCCACCTCGGGACCGGATGCGGCCAGGATCTTGTCCAGCGCCGACGCCGTGTCCTGCCGGTCGGTGTCCGTGAGTCCCGGGATGCCCGCTGCGGCGCGGAGGCCGATGGCCAGGGCGGCGGCCTCTGGGACACTGAGGCGAAGAGGCCCGGAGAGTCGTTCGGCCTGGGTGATGCGGATCCGGCCGTCCTGCTCCAAGACCTCGAACTGCTGCCCGGCGAACTGCCGCTCGGGCATGCCGCAGAACCAGAGCTCGTCGAGGATGGCGGTGAGCTCGCGGTCGCCGACGTGGAGCCGCTCGGCCAGTTCAGTGCGGCTGATCCCGCCACGCCGGTTCGCCAGTCCGATGGCGTCCACCACGGCAGCGACCTTGTCTCGGTCGGTCCGGCGGTTGCGGCGCCGCTTCGGCGTGCTGAGAGTGTATTCCGGCTGCGGGGCTGCATGGGAGGTCAGGGCGCCCTCGATCAACGTCACGACGGCGGCCCGCAGCGGGTCCCCGATGTCCGGAACCCTGGCCAGGGGTCCCGCCGCGGCGATGCTCCCCGCCAGTTCCGCCGGGCGAGTGTAGGTCACCCGGACCTCGTCCCAGCCCTTCGGCACCGTGGTGGGGTTCCCGGTGGGCTCGGCACCGATCCGCAGGTGGACGGCCCGGCCGGCGGCCAGGTGCAGCACGGTGGACGCCGGCTGCCGCTGCCCGGAAACCACGTCGTGGACCGCCTGGACGTCGAAGTCGGCGGGCCGGCGCGGGGCGCGGTCATGGCCGGGGCCGGCCGCAGCCACCCGGGGCTCGGACTCGATGCGGGTCAGCCGGAAGGTGCGTTGTTGCTGCCGGTCGAGGTCCCATCCGACGAGGTACCAGACGCCCGTCGGATTGGTCAGTGCCCAGACGCGGACGGTCCTGTCCTCGGCGCGCTCGGCATTCACTGTCCGGTAGCTGAAGCGCACCACCGACTGGTCGCGGACCATGTCCCCGAGTTCTGTCAGGTAGCGGTCCGCTCCCGCCAGGCGCACTCCGAAGGCCTCGTGGTCAGAGCCGGACCTGGCCTCGAGCCAGTCCTCCCCCGCGTCCACCCGGCCGAGGGCCCGGACCACGGCATGGCCGATCTCTGAACCGGCCCAGGCGGATTCCGCCCGCATCAGGGCCAGGCGCTCCCCGTTGGTGAAGGGGACGGCCGGCAGGTACATCCGGTCCTCGTCGATCCGGTAGCGGGTCTCCCCGCCCGGTTCCGAGGACTCGAAGCCGGACTCGTCCTGGACCGTGAAGGACTCCAACGGCACGCCGATGCCCTTCAGGACTTCCTTGTCACGGGTGAACATCTTCTCGAACGCCGCGGCGGACGGGGACAGCGAGTAGGCGTCCACGGAGGTCATCAGATACTCGCGGGTGACCCCGCGGCGGCCGCTGGCCAAGAGCACCCACAGCAGGGAGACGATGCGCTCCGTGGAGCGCGCTGGCGATGCGGCGGACACGGTGGGTTCAGTTGATCCCGACGAGGTCCACCACGAAGATCAGGGTCTCGCCCGGACCGATCTCGCCGCCGGCACCGGCGTCCCCGTAGGCCAGGTGCGGTGGGATCTCGAGACGGCGGCGGCCGCCGAGCTTCATTCCCAGCAGGCCGTCGTCCCAGCCTTTGATGACCTGGCCGACGCCGACCTGGAAGTCCAGCGGCTGGCCGCGGTTCCAGGAGGCGTCGAACTCGGCACCGGTGGACCAGGCCACCCCGAGGTAGTGGCAGGAGACCCGGTCGCCGGCTTGGACGGCCTGGCCGGAGCCCTCGGCGATGTCCTCGATGACCAGCTCCTCCGGCGGGTTGTCACCGGGAAACTCGATCTCCGGGCGGGTGCGGTCGTAATTGCGCTGTCCGAAGGACATGGGTTTCTTCCTTCCAGAAGGTAGGGCTCAGATCAGTTCGGGTCGGTTCTGCGGTCCGTCCCAGCCTACTCAGACTCAGGGGACGCCGACTCCGCGGGGGCCGACTCTGCCGGTGCCGATTCTGAGGGTGCAGACTCGGTCGATTCCGGTGCCTCGGCGGGCTGGGCCGGTGGCATGGTGTGCAGGATGTCCACGACGAAGACGAGCGTCTCCTCCTGCAGCTCATGGCCCTCGGAATCCCCGTAACCCTTCGCGGGCGGCACGACGATGAGCACCTGGGAGCCGACCTTCTGGCCCTGCAGTCCCTCTGACCAGCCGGCGACGACGCCACTGAGCGGGAATCCTGCAGGTTCGCCGCGCGACCACGAGGAGTCGAACTCCTCGCCGTCGGACCACTTCACGCCCTTGTACTGGACGGTGACGTGGTCCCCCTCGCCAACCTCCTCGCCGTCGCCCTCGATGAGCGGCTGCACGACGAGATCGGTCGGGGCGTCGCCCTCGGGCGCAGCGATGGTGGGCTCGCCGGAGTCCTCGTTGAGGGTCACCTCAGGGAGGGCCTCATCCGTGACCTCCACGGACTCACCCTCGGCGCGCGCCGGCCGGACGTCAGAGATCTGGAAGACCATCAGCTGGTCCGGGGCCCCCTGGCCCATCTGGGCTCCGGGCATGAAGAAGGAGATCTGTGCGCCGACCTTGTTCTGGTCGAGCATGTTGTAGAGGACGTCATTGCCCTCCTTCAGCGTGTCGTTGAGGAACACGGCCTCAGAGCCCTGGGTGAAGTTCTCAGCGGTGACCTCGCCGGAGGCCGGATCCACGATGGCGGTCTGCACCAGGGCGATGTCGCCGTCGTTGACGTCCGCGCCGTCGCCGTCCTTCAGCACGCGGGAGGAGACCTCCTCAGCCTGGATCTCTCCGTCCACGGTGACCTCGGGGACGCCCTCTTCGTTGACCTCCATGGACACTGGCTCCAGTGCCTCGATGTCACCGGCGCCACGCGGCTCCGGGGCGGCACAACCGGCCAGAAGCAGGGCGCCGACGAGGGAGAGGGACAGGGGCGCGGCGGCGCGGGACCGGCGCGATCGAGACTGCTGACGGGGCACAGAGCGGGACATGGGATCCTTCGGTAGTACGGGACGGGGCCAGCTCCCGGCCGAGGAGGGCGGAGGGGCGACACCCAGGCCGGGCCTTCACCCGGCCTTTTCAGTCTGTCACGTCAGACTGGATGGACGCTGGATGAGTCGGACTCCCCGCCAGCCGCGTGAGGCAGATGACCGATGAGCGCATCGAGCCGATCGGACTCGGTCTGGAACGGGTCCTTGATGCTGATGGCCTGGAGCGGTCGGTCGTTGAGCTTCAGGTGGGTCCAGTCGACCGAATAGGTCTGGTCAGCCTTCCGTGCAGCCCGGATGAACCGGCCCCGCAGGGTGGCCCGGGTGGACGGCGGCGGGTTGTCGACTGCGTCCTCGATGGCGGCATCGTCCAGGAATCGGGCGGCGGCCCCGCGCGACTGCAACAGCGAGAACAGGCCCCGCTGGGGCGTGATGTCGTGGTAGGAGAGGTCGAGTTGGGCGATCCGTGGCGCATCCCAGTCCAGGGAGTTCTTCGCGGCGTACCGGGACAGGAAGCGGTGCTTGATGGCCCAGTCGATCTCGGTGTCGATCTGGGAGTAGTCGCCGCTCTCCACGGCATCCAGAGTGCGCTCCCACAGATCGAGCACGGCCGGAACCCGATCATGGTGGGGCCCGTTCTCCCGCACGAAGGCGGTGGCATGCTCCAGGTAGTGCCGCTGCAGCTGCAGGGCCGAACGGTGGCCGCCGTTGCGCAGTTCGAGTTCGGCAGTACCGGTGAGGTCGTGGGACACCTGCCGGATGGCCCGGATGGGATTGGCCAACTGGTGGTCGCCCAGGGTCCGGCCGGCCTCGATCATGCGCAGCAGCAGGTCGGTGGCCCCGAACCGGACCAGTTGGGTCGTCTCGGACATGTTCGAGTCCCCCACGATCACGTGGAGGCGGCGGTACTCGGCGGCGTCCGCGTGGGGCTCGTCCCGCGTGTTGATGATGGGCCGGGAACGGGTGGTGGCGGAGGAGATGCCCTCCATCACGTGGTCGGCCCGTTGGGAGAAGGCGAAGTGGGGTTCCGGAGGGCCGGAAATGGGTGCCTCCGTCCCAGTGGCCCCGTGCAGGCCCCCGTCGCCGGTCCCGGTGCGGACTCCGATGGCCTTGCCCGCCCCGGTGACCAATTGCCGGGTGATCAGGAAGGGGATCAGTGCCTCGGAGAGCCGGCGGAACTCGGTCCGGCGGTTCAGCAGGTAGTTCTCGTGGGAACCGTAGGAGTTGCCCGCGGAGTCGGCGTTGTTCTTGTACAGGTAGATGGTCCCGGTGAAGCCGTCAGCCCTCATGTGCCCGGTGGCCTCGTCGATCAACTCCTGCATGACCCGTTCTCCGGCCTTGTCCACTGCCACGAGCTCATCCAGGGTGGAGCACTCCGCCGTGGCGTACTCCGGGTGGGAGCCCACGTCCAGATACAGCCGGGAGCCGTTGCTGATGAACACGTTGGAGGAGCGTCCCCACTCGACCACGGGACGGAACAGGTACCGGGCGACCTCCTCGGGCGTCAGCGGCCGTGATCCCGGATGGGAGTAGTGCACGCCGAATTCGGTCTCGACGCCCATGATCCTGCGATCCATGCGGGCTACTGGCCGCCCTTCTGGACGAAGCCCTTGACGAACTCCTCGGCGTTCGTCTCGAGCACCGAGTCGATCTCGTCGAGCAGACTGTCCAGGTCAGCGGTGCTGGTCTGGCCCGCGGCGCCCGTGGGCGCCGGCGTGGGATCCGCGTCCGGACCGTTGGCGGAGTCTTCCTCGCGCTCGAAGGATGAGCCGTACTGCTGTGACATGGTCGCTCCTGATGGTGGTGATGGTTGTCTGTCGGTGAGGGGAGTCAGCGGAGTCAGGGGTGTCCGTGATGCCGTTGCGGGCCGGCCTGCACCCGGGACAGGGCCTCGAGCAGCCGTCCGTAGGAACCCTCCGCCACCGGCTCCTCGAACACCCCGGACATTTGTTCTGCCGAGCCGGCCAGCGGCTCTCGCTGATGGAACCGGTAGAGGGGGCCCTCGCCGTCCTCACGCACCAGGAGGGTGTCCCAACTGGCTCCGACCACGTGGCGTCCGAACACGTCCACCGTCCGGCCGCGTGCCCAGGCCCGGGTGTCCCGCGGAGGCGAGCCGACGGCGTCGCGGATCCTCTCGTCCGGCACCAGCCTGCGGAGCGAGCCACGGCGCAGCATCGCCTGGTAGAGCCCCTTGTCCGGCCGCAGGTCCGCATACTGCAGGTCCATCATGCCGACGCGGGGATCGTCCCAGCCCAGGCCGTGGCGCTGCCGGTACCCGGACAGCAGCTGGTACTTGGCCACCCAGTCCAGCCGGTCGGCCATGGCGGCCGGATCAGTCCCGAGAGTCTCGACGGACTCCCGCCAGGCATTCAGGACGTCCAGCGTGGCCTGGTCCCCCATGCCGAAACGGTGGACATGCCGCTCGGCGGCCTCGAGATAGACGCGCATGATCTCCAGCCCGGTGGCCTCACGGCGACCGCCCGGGACGGCACCCTCCAGGGGACGCACCAGGGGGACGGTGGCCTGCAGGGTGGGATCGTGGCTGATCCGCTGCAGGGCCGTCACGGGGTCCAGGAGCTCCACCTCCGGCGCGGTGCCGAGCTCGATCATGGAGAGCACGAGGGCGGTCATCCCGCAGCGCAGCCAGGTCGCGTACTGCGAGAGGTTGGCGTCCCCGATGATCACGTGCAGCCGGCGGTACCGGTCGGCGTCGGCATGCGGCTCGTCCCTCGTGTTCACGATGGGCCGCCGCACTGTGGTCTCCAGGCCGACCTGCTCCTCGAAGAAGTCCGCCCGCTGGCTGATCTGGAACCCGGGGCTCGACCCGGTGACGCCAAGCCCGACGCGACCTGCCCCGCAGATCACCTGCCGGGCCGTGAAGAACGGCACCAGGCGCTGTGCGAGTTCCTCGAAGTCCAGGCTGCGGGCCACCAGGTAGTTCTCGTGGGCGCCGTAGGACACCGATTTGTTGTCCGTGTTGTTCTTGTACAGCAGCACCTGGGGCTCCCCCGGTGCCGCGGCGATGCGCTGCGAGGCGGCCAACGCCACCAAGTCACCCGCCTGGTCCCACACCATGGCGTCCAACGGGTTCGTGGTCTCGGGTGAGGAGTACTCGGGATGGGCATGGTCCACGTAGAGGCGGGCCCCGTTGGGCAGCACCAGGTTCGTCAGCAGGTGCACGGGACTGCCGTCCTCGCCCATCAGTGGCTGATCCGTCAACTGCGTGGGATGGGCCGCCGAGCGGGGCAGCTGCCAGCCGCGGGCGTCCACGAGCGGGGATTCCTCCCCGTAGTCCCATTCCGTGCCCGCCACGGTCCCGCCCTGGGACGTCACGAGGTCCGCATAGGCGTTGACCACCTCCACAGAGAGCACGGAGTGGCCGGCACCGGGGTTGGCGGGGGCATGGACGCCGTACTCGGTCTCCAGCCCCATCACCCGGTGAACTCCCCAGCCGGCGGTGTCGCGGCCCGCCGGAAGCACGGCATCGGCCGGGACCAGCCCGTGCCGGTCCGCCACCACGGGCCCGACGCCGGCCGCACTGTCCGGGGGTGGGGGCACGTGCGTCACCGTGCCCCCTGCTGGGAGGCGCTCGCCGTCGTCGTGCCGGGGCCCACCGGGATCCCAGTGATGCCAGGGGCGCCGGAGTTGCCGGGGCCCTCATTCGAGGTCCTGGACTCTGCGGAATTCGGGGAACCATGGCGGACCAGCATCCGGATCCCGGCGACGCGTCCGCCGCGGTGACCGGAGACCCGGGCCCACTCCTCGGGTGAGGTGTTGTTCGGGAGATCCTCCTGCTCGGTGAACTCGTCCTGGACGGCCTGCAGCAGGTGCGCGGTGCGCAGCCCCTTGGCCTCCTCGGTGGAGCCGGCGGTCAGGTAGTCCTTGATGGCCTGTTTCTTGGCCCGGTCCACGATGTTCGCGATGACGGCACCGGAGGTGAAATCGGCGAAGTACAGCGTCCGAGTGGTGCCGTCCACGTAGGTGACCTCGAGGTACTCGGTCTCCGGGCCCCGGGTGAACAGGTGGTCCGTGACGGTGGCGATCATCGCAGCGACGGTGTCCGCCCGGCTGCCGTGACGCTCCAGTTCGGCGGCGTGCAGGGGCAGGGCGGTGGTGAGGTACTTGCCGAAGATGTCCGCGGCGCCCTCGGCGTCCGGCCGGGAGACACGGATCTTCACGTCCAGGCGGCCGGGGCGGAGGATTGCCGGGTCGATCATGTCCTCGCGGTTCGAGGCGCCGATGACGATGACGTTGTCCAGTCGTTCCACGCCATCGATCTCAGCCAGCAGCTGGGGAACGATCGTGGTCTCCACGTCCGAGGAGACGCCGGAGCCGCGGGTGCGGAACAGCGACTCCATCTCGTCGAAGAACACCACGACCGGGTACCCGTCGGAGGCCTTCTCGCGGGCGCGGGCGAAGATGGTGCGGATGTGCCGTTCCGTCTCCCCCACATACTTGTTCAGCAGCTCGGGGCCCTTGATGTTGAGGAAGTAGGAGCGGCGCTCCTCCGTGGAGCGTGCGGCCAGGGAGGAGGCCACGGCCTTGGCGATCAGGGTCTTGCCGGTTCCCGGAGGCCCGTAGAGCAGGATGCCCTTGGGGGCCTTGAGCCCGTGCTCGCGGTACAGGCCCGGGTGCAGGAAGGGCATCTCGATGGAGTCGCGGATCTGTTCGATCTGGTCCCGCAGGCCCCCGATGTCCTCGTAGCTGACATCGGGGAGTTCCTCGAGAACCACGTCCTGGACCTCGTTCAGCGGGACGACATCGAGGGCCTGGCCGGTGCGCGAGTCATAGGTGACGGCGTCCCCGACGCGGATGCGCTGACCCGAGAGGCGGTGCGACCGGCGCACCACGCGTTCCTCGTCTCCGCGCCCGACGACGACCAGCAGGCCGTCGTCCAAGGTCTCCTTCACCCGGACCAGCTCCCCGGCCCGTTCGGCCTCGAGCACGGACACGATGGTCAGGGACTCGTTCAGCAGCACGTCGGAGCCGGGGGTGATCCGGGCGGGCTCCAACAGGGGGGATGCGGTCACCCGCATCCGGCGGCCGTTGTGGACGACGTCCACGCCACCCTGCACCGTCGCCGCGATCTCGACGCCCTCGACGGGCTCGCGGGCCGGGTGGACCTCCAGGACCGTGGCGAAGGCGAACGGGGCCTCCCCGTCGAGCTCCAGGGCGGCCTTGAGCGTGGTGATCTCGTCCCGGGTCTCCTCCAGCAGGTCGACCATGCGGCGGTTGTTCCGTGCGGCGGTCTGCAACTGGTATTCGAGCGTCCGGTTCTTCTCCACGAGGGTGGAGGCGCGACGCTTCGCCGCATCCAGCTGCTGCGTCAGGCCGGACTCCATCGGCGTGGTTCCGGCAGTGGTGGGATCGCTCACGGATACCTTTCCGGCCAACCGGATCGGGGAATACCTGAGGTCAGCCTTACCTATCCATCCTAGGCCTGTCCACGAACGCTGTGGTGCGCTTGGCTGGTGGCGTAACCAAGGGCTGGGCCGGTGGACGGTCCGTCGGTCAGAGATCCGCCGGGTCGACCGGCTCCACCGGCGCCGTCGGATCTGCAGCGGCGGCCGGGCCCTCACCGGGATCCGTGTCCGCAAGGTGGCGTCGCGCGCCCCTCTGCTCCATGGACGCCGCCTCGCGGGCCGCTTTACGCGCCTTCTTGTCCGTCACGGGGCGTTCGCCCAGTGCCTGCGGGGTCCAGCGTGATTCGTCCTCCGGTTGCCAGGCCTCCACGTCCACGGCCTTGAACTCGGAGACCTTGGAGCGCTTCTTCAGGGCCAGGGCCTCCTGGCCGGTGGCCAGGCGGCGGCAGACCAGCAGGAAGCCGGTGTGGGCGACCATGCGGTGATCGGGACGCACGGCCAGGCCGTCGAGGTGCCATCCGCGAACCATGGTCTCCGAGGCCTCGGTCTGGGTGAACCGTCCGTCCTCACGGATCGCCTCCGCCACGCGGGAGAGTTGGGTGGCCGTGGCGACGTAGTTGATCCACACACCGCCCGGCGCCAGCACCGTCGCGACCGCGTCCAGGCACTCCCACGGGGCGAGCATGTCCAGCACCACGCGGTCGACGGAACCAGGTTCATGGACCGCGGTCATCTCCTCCTGTGCGTCGCCGAGGTGGATCTGCCAGGCCGGGTGCTCCCCGCCGAAGAAGGTCTGGACGTTGGCGCGGGCCACGTCCGCGAACTCCTCGCGGCGTTCGTAGGAGTGCAGTTCCCCCGCGTCACCCACCGCGCGCAGCAGGGAGATGGACAGGCCGCCTGAGCCGACGCCGGCCTCCACCACCCGCGCACCGGGGAAGATGTCCGCCATCTGCACAATCTGACCGGAGTCCTTGGGATAGACGACGGTGGCCCCGCGCGGCATGGACAGGACGAAGTCGCTGATCAACGGGCGCAGGACCTGGTATTCGTGACCAGCCGAGTTCCTCGCCACCACGCCGTCCGGACCCCCGATCAGATCGTCATGGTGCAGGACGCCCTGATAGCTGTGGAACTGCCCGCCCTCCGTGAGGGTGATGGTGTTCAGACGTCCCTTGGCGTCCTTGAGCTGGACCCGCTGGCCGGGGCGCAGGGGGCCACGGCGTTCGTTGACGCCGGTGGGGCTGGGGATGTCGGTCATGCGGCGGTGGTCCTTCTGGTGGGTGGTGAGGGTCAGCGACGGCGGCCCGTGGTGAGCCACTGGACCACATCGGGTTGGCGGAGTACGCCACAGACGGTGCCGTCCGGCGCCAGTACAGCGTATTCCGAGCCGTCCACTGCGGCGAGCCGGTCCACCAGGGGGCGGCCGGCATCGCTGGCGCGGACTACGGCGCCGTGCGTCAGGGCCCGGGCGGTGGCCGCTGCCAGGACGGACGAGGCGTCCTGGTCCTGGACGCGGGCCAGAGCGTTCTCGTCGACGATGGCCTCCGGCTGGCCGGTGGGGGCCACGAGCACCGCGAGCGTGCCCGAGGGCCGGCCCCGGACGTCCGCCACGGTGGCGGTGTGGAGCACGCCGATGGCCGGGTGCATGAGCTGGGCGGCGGTCAGGCCCGGGACCCGCAGCCGGAGCTGGGCGCCACGGATGGATTCGGTGGCGCCGGTCCAGAGGAAATAGCCGACCATCACCAGGATGACGATCAGCGGGATGTCGGCCGGCCGACCTTGCACCAGGGGCACCACCACCACCCCGACCACCAGGGCCAGCACGATGATGCGCCCGGCCCAGCCCGCGGCGATGGTGCCCTTGTCCTGGTCCCCCGTGGCCGCCCACACGGCTGATTCGACGATCCGCCCACCGTCCAGGGGAAGGCCCGGGAGCGCGTTGAAGACCGCCACCAGCCAGTTCGCGTAGGTGAAGATGCCGAGCAGCAGGCTCCCGACGCCGTCGGGGGCCCACGTGACCATGAGCAGTTGGCCGCCGAGGGCCAGCAGCACGTTGGCGGCGGGTCCCGCCAGCGCCGTCACGAGGGAGCGGCCCGGCGTGGCCTGGAAACTGCCGAACTGGGTGTGGCCGCCCCACAGGTTGAGGACGATCTCCGTGGTGGGCCAGCCGAACGCCTTGGCGGTGGCGGCATGGGCCAACTCGTGTACGAGGACCGAGAGCAACAGGAGTACGGCGTAGAGGAAGGCGATCCCATAGGCTCCGATACCCAGTTCGGGGAACAGCCGTTGGACCTGAGGCCCGAACAGCACCACCACGAACAGGGCGATGAGCGACCAGCTCCAGGACAGGTAGACCGGAACCCCGATCAGTGAGCCGAGGCGGAGCTTCCCGCGGCGGTCGGAACCGGGCTCGAGGGTGTCGCTGCTCACGAGGCAGCCGACATCCGCGCCGCCACCGTGGCGAGGTCACGGGGGGTGCGGCCGGCGAGGGTGGTCCATTTCTCCCACCGTGGGTCATCGGGCAGCGCCAGGACATGCGGGACCGCCACGACGGCCAGGCCCGCGCCGGTCGCGGACAGCAATCCGGGCATCGAGTCCTCGACCGCGACACAGCCGCTCCGGTCCAGGCTCTCGTGGCGGCGCGCCATGACATCCAGTGCCGTCACATAGGGCTCCGGGTCCGGCTTGCCCCGCAGGACCATGTCCCCCGTGACGAGGAACTCGAGTGAACCGGTGGGAACGGACTCGGCGACCACGGCGGCCAGCGGGGCGTGGGACATGGTGACGAGGGCACACGGCACGGCGGCATCCCGCAACGAGGTGAGCAGTTCCCGGGCACCTGGGCGCCACGGCACAGATCGTCGCACTCCGTTGACCACGTCCGACATGGTGTGTTCGATGATCTCCCCCACGCTGAGCGTGACCCCGGCTTCCTGGAGCAGGCGGGCCCCGTGGTCCAGCGCCTGACCCACCAGCCCGTGAGCCAGCTCTGTGGTCCAGCGCCCACCGGCGGCCTCCACGAGGGCACGCTGGCTCTCGTTCCACAGGGGTTCGGTGTCCACGAGGGTGCCGTCCATGTCCCAGAGGACCGCTGCGGGCACAGCCTCCCCGCCGGGGCCGGGCTCGGGCATCGGGGTCGTCGGGCGGTCCTGGGGGCGCGGAGCGCCTGCGGAGGATCGGATGGGCATGCCTGCCAGTCTAGTGGCGGACGGCCGGGCTCCTGACGGGGGCCGGCCCGGAGAGCTCAAGTCCGGTTCTGGTCGGGCTCACGTCCAGCTCACGTCCGGGACACGTCTGGCACCCCACGTTCACACGGGTCTAGGGTGGCCATCATGGCAGAGATGGACGGAACACCAGCCCGGCAGTCGGGGCTGCGCGACCATCTGGCCGGAATGGTCTCCGGACGCCGGCCAGTGGTCATGGTCGCGGCCTTCGAGGGCTGGAACGACGCTGGCGAGGCGGCTACCAGCGCGATCGAACTGTTGCGCCGTCAATGGGGTGCGGCCGCGGCCGGCTCCCTGACGGACGGCGACTACTACGATTACCAGTTCACCCGACCCACGGTGGTGCGCGACGCTGATGGGCTCGGCACGCTGTGCTGGCCGCAGACGCGCATGTTCCGGGTGACCGACGTGGAGGGCCTCGACATCATCCTGGTGTCCGGAGCCGAGCCCAGTTATCGGTGGCAGGCCTTCACGGCCGAACTGCTGACCCATGCCGCAGAGCAGAACGTGGACGCCGTGATCATGCTGGGGGCGCTGCTGGCCGACGTCCCGCACACCCGGCCACTGCCGGCCAAGCCCTCCAGCGCGGATCCAGAGCTCCGGGAGGCCCTGGGCGCCCAACGGCCGACGTACGAGGGCCCGACCGGGATCGTCGGCGTGGTGACGGACACGGCCGCGCGGGCGGGACTGCCGACGGTGTCCGTGTGGGCCACGGTCCCCCACTATGTCTCCCAGGCGCCCTCCCCCAAGGCGGAATTGTCCCTGCTGCGCCGGATCGAGGACCTCGTCCAGGTGAACCTGGACCTCACGCCGCTCGTCGAGGACGCCGAGGCCTGGGAACGCGGCGTGAACGAACTCGCCGGTGAGGACCCCGACGTGGCCGCCTACGTGGAACAGCTGGAGCGCGCGCGGGACACCGAGGAACTGCCCGAGGCCTCTGGCGAGGCCATCGCCCAGGAGTTCGAGCGGTACCTGCGCCGGCGCGGCCGGGACTAGCCGTACCCCATCAGGTCGACTCAGAGCATCAGGCCGAGCAGGCCGTTGGCCACCGTCCGGACGTCCGGGGCCGAAAGGTCCGAGGAGGGCGCCGCGCTGTACTGATCCACGGCATTCCGGTCCAGGGCTCGTTCCGCCCAGCGGTCCAGTTCGGTCAATGCGGCCGGAGCATCCAGGTCGTGGGACAGCGCGCGGTGGGCGGCGGCCAGTACGGCGGAACCGTCCTCGGCCGTCTCGAGTCCGAGGGCCTGGCGCCACCGGGCCACTCGGTCCATCGCCTGCCGCAACAGCTCAGGGGTCCACTCCCAGTCGGCACGGTAGTGGTTGGAGAGCAGCGCAGCGCGGATGGCCACCGCCTCGATGCCCTGCTGGCGCAACCGGGAGACCAGGACGAGGTTGCCCAGGGACTTGGACATCTTCTCGCCCTCGTAGCCGACCATCCCGGCATGGACGAAGGTACCGGCCAGTGGTTTCCCGTCCGCGGCGGTGGCGTGGGCCGCACTGAACTCGTGGTGCGGGAAACGCAGGTCCGAGCCTCCTCCCTGGACGGTGAAGGGCGCCGGAAGCAGCCGCCGGGCAATGGCGGAGCACTCGATGTGCCAACCCGGCCGGCCGGCGCCCAGGGAGCGGCCGTCCCAGGTCGGTTCGCCGGGGCGGGCCACGCGCCACAGCAGGGGATCCAGAGGGTGCCGTTTTCCTGGGCGCTCCGGGTCACCGCCGCGGTCCGGGAAGACCGCGGACATCTCCTCGGACCCGAGGCGTCCGATGCTGCCGAGGGTCCAGTCAGTGGCCGCCTCGGCGGCGTCGATCGAGAAGTAGACGTCGCCGTCGGGCCCTCCGTCCACACCTGGCACGGCGTAGGCGGTCCCGTTGTCCACGAGGGCCTCGACGGACTGGACCACCCAGTCCACGGTCTCGGTGGCGCCGACATAGTGGTCCGGGGCCAGGACATTGAGGGCCTCCATGTCCGAGCGGAACAGCTCGGTCTGGTCCGCCGCCAGGTCCCGCCAGTCCACGCCGGTGGCGGTCGCCCGTTCCAGCAGCGGATCGTCCACATCGGTGACGTTCTGCACGTAGGTGACCGGCAGGCCACAGGCGCGCCAGTAGCGGTTGAGCAGGTCGAAGGTCACGTACGTGTTCGCGTGGCCGAGGTGGGTCGCGTCGTAGGGCGTGATCCCGCAGACGTACAGGGACGCCTCGGCCAGATTGCCCGGATGGCGTTCCGCCTGGGAGGAGGTGTCATGGATCTTGAGCCGGTCCGGCTGGACGGGCAGGCGAGCCGGGAGGGGGGTGTTCCAGGATTCCATCAGGCGTTGATCACTCCGAAGCCGAGCAGGATGTAGAGGAGCAGGCCGAGTCCGATGCGGTACCAGACGAAGGGCCTGAACGAGTGGGTTGAAATGAACTTCATGAGCCAGCCGATGACGACATAGCCGACCGCGAAGGCGACGAGGGTGGCGACCAGGGTCTCCCCCATGCCATAGGCGGCGGAGGCGCCTGGCTCGCCCAGAGCCTGGAACAGCTTGTAGAAGCCGGACGCGAAGACGGCCGGAACGGCCAGCAGGAAGGCGTACCGGGCGGCGGCCTCGCGGGTGAAGCCCAGGGCGAGGCCCATCGTGATGGTGCCGCCGGACCGGGAGACACCGGGGATCAGGGCCATCATCTGCGCCAATCCGAACAGGATGCCGTCTTTGAGCGTGAGCTTCTCCAAGGGCTTGGTCTGCCGCCCGAGCGCGTCGGCGACCGCCAGCAGCAGGCCGAAGACGATCAGCATCGTGGCGACGATCCACAGGGACCGGAACGAGGTGTCGATGTAGTCCTCGAAGAGCAGGCCTGCCACGGCGATGGGCAGCGACCCGATGATGATCAGCCAGCCCATGCGGGCGTCCGGGTCGTTGCGTTCCACCTTGCCGACCAGGGAGCCGAACCAGCGCGAGATGATCCGGACGATGTCCTTCCAGAAGAAGATCAGGACCGCGAGCTCCGTGCCGATCTGGGTGATGGCGGTGAACGCCGCCCCCGGATCGGCGGCCCCGGGCAGGAATTCGCCGACGATGCGCAGGTGCGCCGAGGACGAGATGGGAAGGAATTCCGTCAAGCCCTGGACCAGGCCCAGGATGATCGCTTCTAACCAGTTCACATCAGAGAACCCTACGTCACAGGCTCGAGGACCCTGTCTTCGCGACGCACCCGCGCTGGAAGAACGGGACGAAGATCATCCCGTGGTCGTAGTTCCGCTCCTGGATCCGCTCTCAGGTGTGCTCGCCGTCCTGCTGGCAGATCCGTCAGCTGCCGGAGTCCTGATCGTCCTCGTCGTCGTCATCCTCGTCATAGACGTCCAGCGGGGTGAACTCACCGGTGGCGGCATACAGGGCGTCCTCGTAGGCCTCGAAGGAGTCGGCCACGTTGAAGAAAGCCGACTCGACCGCGGGATCGTCATCGTCACGCTTGCCGGTGGCGGCCGCCAGATGTTCTTCGAATGCGGAAACCAGGGCCTCAAGGGCCACGCGCGGGTCGATGCTCATGGCACCACGGTAGCCGTTTTTTCCCGGCCTGGCATAGGGTTTCACGGAAGCGGGCCCGCTCGTGCCGGATACTGGTCGAGGACCGGCCACGATCCACGGAGACCGGGTCCGTTGTCCCGTCAGTTCCCCAAGGAGAAGGATGCGCGAACAGGAGATCACCAGCGGTCTGGAGTCGCTGGAGCAGCGGGACCACTGGGAGTACCTGGTGATGACCGTCGCCCCAAGGGACTCCGTGGCCGAGGCCCGGCGTCGGGTGGTGGAGCATGCTGAGTACGGCAAGTGGGAATTGCAGCGCACGGTCCTCTATCGCGGCGGCGCCCGGCGCTATTGGCTGCGCCGTCGGATCATCCGCGTCCGGTCGACCCTGGCCGTGCGGGCCTGAACCTACGCCTCCGGACCCTGGACCGGCCCCAGGAGGTGGTTCGCGAGAGTCTGGTGCGCCGACTCGTCATCGGAGGGGTGGAACACCCCGGCCATGACATCGCGATAGATGCGGGACAGCTCGTTGCCGCGGTGGTAGGAGGCGCCCCCGGAGGCCTCGAGTGCGAAGTCCGCCTGGGCCTTGGCCGTACGGACGGCCATGGTCTTGTTCGCCACCAGTCGGGGGAACCACTCGGCACCCAGGTCTGCACCGGCGTCGATGTCCGCGGCCACCGACCGCAAGTGGGTGTCCACGGCCAGCTGCCGCAGGGCGGCCTCTCCGGTCTTGTACCGCAGTACCGGATCCTGGGACAGTGCCCGCCCCGAGACCTTGGACGTCCTCCGGGCCAGGCTCTGCGTGGCCAGTTCCACGGCCCGGTCCCCCATTCCCGTGTAGACGGCCGCGACCAACGTCAGGAAGGACGCGAAGATCCCGAATGTGAGCGGGTCGGCGTTCGGCCCGGTGGGGATGTGCCTCACGATCCGGTCGGCGGGGACGAGGGCACCCTGCAGCCGGGTGGTGTGAGAGTGAGTGGCCCGCATTCCCAACATGTCCCAGGAGGAGGCGTCGGCCTCCCAGCCACCCGCTGACCGATCGAGGAAGCCGAAGACCAGCTGGCCGCCGTCGGGCGTCTTGCCGAAGATTCCGAGCCGGCCCCACACCGGGGACAGGGTGGTGAAGATCTTGGTCCCGGTGAACCGGTAGGAGCCGTCACCCTGGGGCTCGGCCATGGTGTCCGAGTCGAACAGGACCGCGTCATTGCCCGCCTCGGAGATGCCGAAGGCGAAGACCTCCCCCGCTGCCGACTCGCGGTGGATGAAGCCCAGGGAGTCATCTCCCTGGCGTCCCAGGACGAAGGCCACGGCGTTCCAGATCTGGTGCATGTTCACGGCCAGCGCGGTCGCCGGTGCATGCATGGCCAGTACCCTCTGGGCGGCGACGACGGTCGAGACGTCCCAGCCCAGTCCGCCGGCCGCTGTGGGGGCGAGGGCCCCGAGGTACCCCGCCTCCCGCAGGACCTCCAGGTCCTGCTGCGGGAAGGCGTTCGTCTCGTCGAAACCGGGGGCGCGGTCGCGGATCCCGGCGAGGAGGTCGTCCGTCAGGATGGTCCCCACGGCGGCCAGCTGGGGATTCTGCGAGGTCGGCATGAGGGGGTCCTCCTGGGGTTCGGGCGGCCGGTCGGCTCGGTGGTGACGGTTCCGCCATGGCGGATGTCAGCGGGGTTCGAGCATCCGGTGCAGCACGCGGCAGCCGAAGTCGAGGGCCTCGACGGGGACGCGCTCGTCGATGCCGTGGAACAGCCCGGTGAAGTCGAGGTCGGCGGGGAGCCGCAGGGGGGCGAAGCCGTAGCCGGCGATCCCGAGCCGGGACAGGGACTTGTTGTCCGTGCCGCCGGACATCATGAACGGCAGTACCGGAGCGCCGGGATCCTCCGCCTGGAGGGAGTCGACCATGAGATCCACGAGGTCGCCGGAGAACGGGACCTCCAGGGAGATGTCCCGGTGCTCATGACTGAAGTCCACTCCCTCGCCGGCGAGTTCACGCAGGGTGGTCATGACCTCCTCCTCCTGCCCCGGCAGGAAACGGACGTCCACGGTGGCCTGCGCCTTGCCCGGGATCACATTGTGCTTGTAGCCGGCAGTCAGTCCTGTGGGGTTGGTGCTGTTGCGCAGCGTGGAGCCCACGAACCGGGAGGCCGTGCCGAGGGCCTCGAGCTGGGGCGTGGGATCCGCCTCGTCGAAATCCACCCCGCAGATCTCTGCGACCTGCTCCAGCAGGGCGCGCGTGGTCTTCGTGTAGTCCAGGGGCCAGGCGTGGTTGCCGATCCGTTCGATGGCTCCGGACAGCCGGGTCACGGCATTGTCGGGATGCACGGATGATCCGTGGCCCGGTGCTCCCGTGGCGGTCAGGTTGAGCCAGGCCAGGCCCTTCTCGGCGGTCTGCAGGAGGTAGGCGCGTTGCCCGCGGATGTCCGTGGAGAAACCGCCGACCTCGCTGATGGCCTCCGTCGCCCCGGCGAAGACCTCGGGATGGTGGTCCACCATCCAGCGGGCGCCGTAGACGCCGCCGGCCTCCTCGTCCGCGAAGAAGGCGACGATGAGGTCCCGGCGCGGCTGCTGTCCGGTGCGGTGCAGGTGGCCCAGGACGGCGAGGATCATGGCATCCATGCCCTTCATGTCCACGGCACCCCGGCCCCAGATCATCCCATCCCTCAGCTCGGCCGAGAACGGGTCCACCGTCCACTCGCTGGCGTCCGCGGGGACCACGTCGAGGTGGCCGTGCAGGATCAGGGCGGGAGCCTGGGTGTCCCACCCCGCGACGCGACCCACCACGCTGGCCCGGCCGGGGGACGATTCGTAGACCGTCGGCTCCATTCCGGCGTCCCGCATCAGGGCCGCGCAGTACTCGGCGGCCTCGCGTTCTCCCCGGGAATCGTTGCCTCCGTAATTCGAGGTGTCGATCCGGATCAGGTCTCGGCAGATGCGGACGACGTCGTCCGTGAAGTCGTGGCTGGAGGTGGCGCTCATGGTGCCACCCTAGCGAGGTGGATCGGCCCGTGTCCGGACCGTGTACGGAGGCACGCGAAAAGGGTGTTAGGATTGTCAGCGCTGCCTTTCGAGGCGGCGGAAATCCGGTGCGAACCGGATTGTGCGCGCGGGTGGCGGAATTGGCAGACGCGCAGCGTTGAGGTCGCTGTGCCCGCAAGGGCGTGGGGGTTCAAGTCCCCCTCCGCGCACATCGAACGCCCACCTCAGGGGCGAACAGGAACGGGGCTGGTGACAACCAGCCCCGTTTTTGCCATGGTGGGACGAGTTTCTGGGGCATGTCCCCAAGGAGGCATCCATGGTGATCATTCGAACGGAACGCGCCGAGGACCGTGAGGCGATCCGCTCCGTCACAGCTGCTGCCTTCCGCGGCGTCGAACATCATGCGCCATCCCCGGAGCCCGGCGGAGACCCGGGCGAGGCCGTGCTGGTCGGTTGGCTACGCGATGACGCCGGATGGATCCCCGGTCTGTCCCTCGTCGCCGTCGAAGACGGTCTGGTGGTGGGCCATGTCGTCGCGACCCGTGCCTCTGTGGGTGGCCGGCCCGTGCCTCTGTGGGTGGCCGGCCCGTGCTCGGTCTCGGGCCACTGAGTGTTCGCCCGGACCGGCAGGGTTCCGGCATCGGCTCGGCCTTGATGCATGCGGTCCTCGGTGCCGCTGAGGCGAGGGGCGAGTCTCTCGTGGGACTGCTGGGCGAACCCGCCTACTACTCCCGTTTCGGCTTCGTGCCGGCGGCGTTGGCCGGAGTGATCGGGCCGGATCCTTCGTGGGGCGACTATTTCCAGGTCAGGACCCTCACCACATCCGACGAACACACCGGCCGCTTTCGGTACGCGGCGCCCTTCGACCGGCTCTGACGGTCTACTGCAGTCTTTTCAGGTCCACGGACCTGGGCACCTGCTGTTCCTACGTGATAGGGGACGTGACCGGACGCTCTGGTACCCCACCACTACTCGTCGGCCACCATGGCCGTCGTCACCGCCGATGCACGCTTGTAACCTCAGTCGCATGATCACATCCGAGACCGTGGCGGGCCCCTTGGGACGGTTCGCGAATCGACTCAAGCGGGAGATCCTGACCAATGTCACGCCGGTCCGCTGGGCCGCCGACGGCAAGCATGAGGAGCGCCGCCGCAATTGGGCGCCGCATCTGCCTCCGCTCGACCTGGCCCAGGCCGGGCTGGTCTCCACCCTGCAGCGGCAGGGTGTCCGCATCGGACCCTTGGACGATCTCGCCATCCCCACCACGGATGCGCTCAAGCCCGCCCTGGACCGCCTCGTGGCCCCGTTGGCGGCCCTGCCCACGGGTGGTGCCAGTACGCTGCGGCCCTCCACTGACGACCTGCTGGCGGATCTGTCTCTCTGGCAGTGGGGGTTGCAGGACCGCATGCTGGACATCGTCGAGAACTACCTGGGTGTGCCGGCCCGCTACTACGGTGCGGACGTACGACGCGAGATCGGTAACAACCAGACGGTGGGCGTGCGCCGTTGGCACCGGGATGCCGAGGACCGGCGCACCGTGAAGATCCTGGTGTGGCTCAACGACGTCGACGACCAGGGTGGGCCGTACGCCTACATTCCACTGGCCGAGACGCTGTACGCCGTGGATCGGCTGCACTACGTGGCCGGTTTCGTGGACGATGCCCGGGTGGCGGACATGGTCCCCGCGGGTGCCGTGACCGCGGCGACCGGGCCGAAGTGGACGGCCGTGGTGGCGGACAACTGCCGTCTGCTCCACCGGGCTACACCGCCGATCGCCCGGGACCGCTTCTCGGTGACCTTTACCTGGTCCTCGCGCACACCGATGAAGACGGAAGTGGCCCCGGACTACACTCCGGACCAGGCCCGGCGCATCCGCTCGGGACTGTCCGGACGCCAGCTGGCCTGTTTGCCTCCGGCCCTGGCTCGCGGCTGAGCCGCCACCGGCGATGGCCTGCCATAATCGGACCGGGGCACCGGATCCGGTGGCCCGGCCGCACCCGCACGTGAAAGAGGCCCACCAGCCATGACCGAAGCCCGCGACCTGCTCCAGCGGCTGGCCCACGCCTATGGCATCCAGACCTCCTACCGGGGTCATGACGGTCACGAACACCTGGTCTCCGACCTCACGCTGACCAGGGTGCTGGCAGCCCTGGGCTGCACCGTCGAACCTGACGGCACGGCGGGGCTGGAGGTGGCACTGGAGCGACGGCGGTTGGCCCCGTGGCGCCGCATGCTGCCGCACACCACGGTCTCCCACGCGGGATCGGGATCCTCGGTCCAGGTCCACGTCCCCCACGGGAGTGCCATCACGGTCGCGGTTTTGCTGGAGACCGGAGAGACCAGTCCCCTCGAACAACTCGAGGACTTCACAGAACCTCAGAACATCGACGGCGAGCTGATCGGGCAGGTCACCTTCCGCCTCCCCCGGGACCTGCCGGTGGGATGGCACCGGTTGGTCGCCAGGGTGGAGGACGGCAACGAGGTCGAGGCCGCCCTCGTCGTGACGCCGGAACGTCTCACGACTGCAGACCCCTACCGCCATCAGCGCGGCTGGGGGCTGTCCGTCCAGCTGTACTCGGCACGGTCCTCAGCCTCCTGGGGCGTGGGCGACTTCGGGGACCTGGCGGCACTGGCGGTCCAGACCGCCGTGCACGGCGGTGACTACGTCCTGTCCAACCCCCTGCATGCCACCGCGCCGGGACCGCCGGTGGTGTCCTCGCCGTACTCCCCCTCGACCCGCCGGTTCACCAACCCGATGTACCTGCGCATCGAGGAACTCGCCGAGTACGCTGCCCTTGACCCGCGTGATCGCCGCGAGGTGGACGCTCTGGCCACCGCCCGCCAGGCCGACAACGCGAACGCCGAGTCCCTGGACCGCAACGCCACCATCGCCGCCAAGTTGACGGCCCTGCGCCGGCTCCATCAGGTCACTGCCCCGCCGGAGCGGGCGCACGCCTACCGCGCCTACCGGGAGCAGGAAGGCCAGGGGCTGGAGGACTTCGCGCTGTGGTGTGCCCTGCGCAGCGTCTTTGACGCCACCGATCCTGTCTGGCAGGACCCCGAGTTCACGCCGGGGGGTCGGCTGGCCGAGCGGTATCGCCAGGAGCTGGCCGAGGACGTCGACTTCCACCGCTGGATGCAGTGGTTGTGTGACACGCAGTTGGCCACGGCGCAGCAGGCGGCCCGGGAGGCGGGTATGCGATTGGGACTGATGCAGGACCTGGCCGTCGGGGCGGACCGCAACAACGCGGACGCCTGGATGCTGCAGGACCAGCTCGTCTCGTCCATGTCCGTCGGCGCCCCACCGGACATGTACAACCAACGCGGCCAGGACTGGTCCCAGTCACCGTGGCACCCCGAACGGCTGGCCGAGACCGGTTACCGCGCGTACCGCGACATGCTCCGCTCGGTGTTGCGCCACGCGGGCGGCATCCGGGTTGACCACATCCTGGGGCTGTTCCGGCTGTGGTGGATCCCGGTGGGCCAGTCCCCCACCGAGGGCGCGTACGTCACCTACGATCACGAGGCGATGATCGGCATCCTGGCGCTCGAGGCGGAACGCGCGGGGGCCGTCGTCGTGGGCGAGGACCTGGGCACCTTCGAACCGTGGGTCCAGGACTACCTGGCGCACCGCGGGCTGTTGGGCACCTCGATCCTGTGGTTCGAGCAGGAGGACGGCCGGCCCCGGCCGCCCCAGGACTACCGGGTCCAGTGCCTGTCCTCCGTGAACACCCATGACCTGCCCCCGACCGCCGGGTACCTGGCCGGCACGCACCTGGACCTGCGTGAACGCCTCGACCTGGTGGCCGGCGATCCCCACGCCGAGCGGGACCGGGCCGGTGCCGAGCGCCGGGCGTTCCTCCAGGCCGTCGTGGAGGCGGGATTCCTGTCCGCCGAGGCCGCGGCACCCCTCACCCCGACTGGCCCAGCTGGCTCGGCTGACCCAGCCGATCCGACCGCGGTGGCGGACATTGTGGTGGCCCTGCACCGCTACCTGGCCCAGGCACCCTCCCTGCTGCACGGCATCGCGCTGGTGGACGCCGTGGGCGAACGGCGCATCCAGAACCAGCCGGGCACCCAGCAGCACGAATACCCGAACTGGGAGATCCCGCTCGCGGACGCAGCCGGGCGGGCCGTGCTCATCGACGACCTGGACTCCGTCCCCGGGTTCGCCCGACTACTGGACGCGGTGCACCACGAGCTGAACTCCCGCCCGACCTCGGGCCGGCAGTCCGACCACGGGCGTCCCACACCGTGACGCGGCCCTTCGGCGTGGTGATGGTGTCCCTGCACACCTCACCGTTGGCACAGCCGGGCCAGGGTGATGCCGGTGGCATGAACGTCTACGTCCGTCAGCTGGCCATCACCCTGGCCGCTGCTGGGCATCCGGTCTGGGTCCTCACGCGCCGCGACCGGACCGGCCAGCGCGTCGAGGACCTGACGGTGCCCGACGTGCCGGGAGCGGCCCGGGCCCGGGTGGTCCCGGTCCCCGCCGGCCCGGCCGCAGACGTCCCCAAGGAGGAGCTGCCGCGGTGGGTGGACGACTTCGCCGCCGCGGCCCCCGGTGCCCTGACTGCCGCGGGCGGATGCCACGGGGACGACTGTCGCTGGGTGGTGCATTCCCACTACTGGCTCTCCGGACTGGCCGGAATGGCGGTGGCCGGAGACCTGAACGCACCGATCGTGCACACCATGCACACCATGGCGGCCGTCAAGAACGCCCGGGACGCGCGGTCCAGCGAGTCGGAGGAACGGGAGGCCGCCGAGCAGCAGATCGCCGCGGCGGCCGACCTGCTGGTGGCCAACACCCCGGCCGAGCGGGACGAGCTGAGGGGCCACTACGGAGCCGATCCAGCCCGGATCAGGGTGGTCCCGCCGGGCGTGGACACGTCCGTCTTCCATCCCGACGGCGGCGCCCACTGGCCCGGTCGGCCGGACGGGCTCAAGGTCCTGTTCGCCGGGCGTATCCAAGGGCACAAGGGCCCGCAGGTGGCCATTCGGGCCGCAGGCCTGGTGAATCGGCGGGCCTCCGGTGTTCCGCCGGTGCAGCTGCACCTGACCGGTGCCCACTCGGGCGCGGATGAGCTCGACCTCCCCGCCCTGGTCTCGGCCGCCGGACTGGAGGGTCAGTGCGCGGACTCCGGTCCCGTGTCCGCGCAGGAGTTGGCGGAGGTCTACCGGGCTGCGGACGTGGTGGTCGTGCCGAGCTTCTCGGAGTCCTTCGGCCTGGTAGCCCTCGAGGCCCAGGCCTGCGGGACCCCCGTGCTGGCGCACCGGGTGGGCGGGCTCGCCTACGCCGTGGCGGACGGTGAGACCGGCCGGCTGGTGGACGGCCTGGACCCGGAGACCTGGGCACAGGAGCTGGAGCGCATCGTGGCAGACCTGCCCGCGTGGCGGCGGATGGGCCAGGCGGCGGCGCGCCGGGCCGGGACGTTCGGCTGGGACGCCATGGCGGCCCACATGTCAGAGGCGTACGAGGTGCTCTCCGCCGACCGGTAGGGCCGTGCTCCTGTCCTCTACGCCCTGCCCTGCCCCGGCCCCGATCTGTGTCCCGGACCTGAGCCCGGGACCGTGATCGAGCCGGTGAAGTGCGGCCTGCCGGTGCGGCCATTCCACGCCGTGACCTCGGTCGTGAGCTCGGTGGTGATTTCAGCGTTGCGGCGATCCGCGTGGACGACGCCCAGGGACACCGTGCCCGGGAGTAGCACCGGGGTGGCGAAGGAGATCTCCCACTCGTGACCGGCACCCGCCGGCTCCCGGCCCGCGAGCATCCGCCCGGCCAGGTACATCCCGTGGGCGATCATGCCCTTCTGCCCCAGGAGCTTCGCGGTCACCGGATTCAGGTGGATCGGGTTGAAGTCCCCGGACACGGCGGCATACTCCCGACCGGTGGACGCGGGGAGGCGCCACTGTGCGGTCAGCTGCGGTGCCGTGAACGGCGGGTGACCGGCCTTGGCCGGGCGCTCATGGGCCGGCAGGTGGACTCCGGCGGCCAGGTACGTGGACGTGCCCTCCCACAACAGCTGCAGCTCCCCGGTCCCGTCGCTCGGGTCGCTGACAGTGCCGTAAGCGGGGCGGTCAACGCGCGCCGGGCCGTGGACGGTGACGACGAGGTCCACGGTGGTGCCCGACGGATGGGCGCTCAGGCGGGTGGCCGAGGCGGCCACCTCCACCGGGGTGCCGGCCGGTACCGGGGCATGGTGGACCACGCGGTTGCGGAGGTGGACCATGCCGAGCAGTGGCAGCGGGAAATCCGGATCGGCCATGAGTTCCATGGCCGCCGGGAAGGAGGCGACGTGCACGAGCACCGAAGGCAGGTCGGCTGTGTCCAGGGCCGGACCGTTCCGGTGGAACATCCGGGCGTACCGGGCGGCGAGTTCAGCACTGATCTCGTGGTCGTGGACCACCACGGTCCGTCCCGGCAGCTGCTGTGGGCGGCTCCGTCTGACCAGCGCGTCCTTGGCTGCCGTGGACAGGGCGGACCGGTAGCTCGAGCTCAGTGGGGTCATGGTCTCGCGTTCCATCTCAGGCTCCCATCATGCCCTGGCCGCAGACACGCAGCGTGGCCCCGGAGGTCCCGCCAGCCGCATCGGAGACCAGGTAGGCGATGGCCTCCGCCACGTCGACGGGCCGGCCTCCCTGCTGGAGGGAGTTCAACCGGCGAGCGACCTCACGGGTGGCCATCGGCATCCGGGCGGTCATCTCGGTCTCGATGAAGCCGGGGGCCACCGCGTTGACGGTGCCTCCGCCGGCCGTTCCGGCGGGGCCCATCAGTTCCGCTGTGGCGGAGACCATCCCCATGACCCCCGCCTTGGACGCCGCGTAGTTCGTCTGGCCGGCGTTGCCCGCGATCCCGGACGTCGAGGCGAGCGAGGCGATCCGCAGCTCGTCCGCCACGACACCCTGGCCGGTCGCTGCCAGGAAGACTCGGTTCATCGCCAGCTGGGACTCGATGTTCACGGCGAGCACGGAGTCCCACCGGGCAGCGTCCATGTTGGCGAGCTTCTTGTCCCGGGTGATCCCGGCGTTGTGCACCACGATGTCCAGCCGCCCATGGCGCTCAGCGCAGTGCGCGAGGATCCGCTCCCCGGCATCGGCCGCGGTGATGTCCAATTGCAGTGCGGTGCCGTTGATTGAGTTGACGACGCCGGCCAGGGCCTCGCCGGCGGCCGGTACGTCGACCCCGACGATGGTCGCTCCATCGCGGTGCAGGGTCGCGGCGATGGCGGCACCGATGCCCCGGGCGGCACCGGTCACCACGGCCACCTTGCCCGCCAGGGGTTTCTCCCAGTCTCGTGGCAGGGCGCCGGCATCGGAGGAGACGGGGATGAACTGGCCGGAGACGAAGGCGCTCTTGGCCGAGAGCAGGAAGCGCAGCGCCCCGGTGGCCCCCGGGGTGGACAGCGCGGTGTTCTCGCCCAGCACGATCCCGTTGGCGGTGGCCCCGCGGCGCATCTCGTGGGCGAGTGAACGGGTCAGGCCTTCGACGCCCCGGCGGGCGGCCCGGACGGCGGGCTGGCCCGATCCGAGCGGATCACGGTAGACGGTGACCACGCGGGCCGACGGGCCCAGTTTCCGCTGCACGGCCCCGAGCTGCAGGGTGGTGGCGGACAGGTCGGCCGGAGTGACGGCGTCGTCATAACAGACGACGACGGCGCCATAGCGGTCGGCCGGAGCCGACTGCCGGCGGACGTCCAGTCCCCAGTCCAGCAGGACGGCTGCGGCCTCGTCGGCGGCATGGCCGCCGCCGAGGACGAGCACGGAGCCCTCCACGAGTGTCTGGCCGGGCTCGTAGCGCCGGAGGACAGCCGGCCGGGGCAGTCCGAGGGCCCCGGCGAGCTTCTGGCCCAGCGGCTGGTTGACGAGTGCGGTGTAGGTATCGGTCTGCGGTGCCTTGGCCATGTGCTCAGCGCCCCCGGACGATCGCGACGATGCCCTGGCCGCCGGCTGCGCAGACCGAGATCAGGCCGAGGGAGCCCGGCCCCTTCTCGTGGAGCATCGTGGCCAGGGTGGCGGTGATCCGCCCGCCGGTGGCGGCGAACGGGTGACCGGCTGCCAGCGAGGAGCCGTTGACGTTGAGTTTGGATCGGTCGATGGCTCCCAGTGGCGCGTCCAGACCCAGCTGGTCTCGGCAGAAGTCCTCATCCTCCCAGGCCTTCAGGGTGGACAGGACTGTTCCGGCGAAGGCCTCATGGATCTCGTAGTAGTCGAAGTCCTGCAAGGACAGTCCCTGGCGCTGCAGGAGCCGGGACAGGGCGTAGGCCGGTGCCATGAGCAAGCCCTCCTTGCCGTCCACGAAGTCCACGGCACCGGTCTCGAAGTCCACGAAGTCGGCGAGCACGGGCAGGCCCCTCTCGGCGGCCCATTCCTCGGAACCGAGCAGGACCGTCGAGGCCCCGTCCGTCAGCGGGGTGGAGTTTCCGGCGGTCATGGTGGCCTCGTCCCCGAGGTCGCGGCCGAAGGCGGGCTTGAGCTTGCCGAGCTTCTCGAGCGTCGTGTCCCCACGCAGGTTGTTGTCCCGGGTCAGCGTGCCGAAAGGCGTCACGAGATCGTCGAAGAAGCCACGGTCATAGGCGGCTGCGAGGTGGTGGTGGCTGGCCAGGGCCAGCTCGTCCTGAGCCTGCCGGGTGATTCCCCACTGGTGTGTGGTCCGGGCCTGGTGTTCCCCCATGGACAGCCCCGTGCGGGGCTCCTCGGTGCCCGGGGCCTCCGGAGCGAGGTGGCCGGGACGGAACTTCAGGACGGCCTTGATCCGGTCCTGCGTGGTGCGGGCGCGGTTGAGCTCCATCAGCACGGCGCGCGCGGCGTCGTTGAAGACGATGGGGGCGTCGGAGATGCTGTCCACGCCACCGCCGATGGCCGAGTCGAGTTGCCCCAGTCGGATCTTGTTGGCGAGCCCCCCGATGGCCTCCATGCCCGTGGCACAGGCGATCTGGACCTCGTGAGCCGGCGTGGCCGGGTCCAGCGAGGTGCCGAGGACGGATTCCCGGGTCAGGTTGAAGTCCTTGCTGTGCTTGATGACCGCGCCGGCCGCGACCTCCCCGATCCGCTCCCCCTGCAGCCCGAACCGGGCAATGAGTCCGTTCAGGGCGGAGGTCAGCAGGTCCTTGTTGGTCGCCTTGGCATAGGCGCCATGGGACCGCGCGAACGGGGTGCGGTTTCCACCGATGATGACGGCCTGCCGCACCTCGCCCCCGGCGATGGCGGGCTGGCCGGACGCGATCCGCGGTGAGTCCTGCGGAGCGGCTGAGATGTTCGCGGAGGTCGGGGAGGTCTTCTCGGTCATGGTGATCCCTTCGGGTTTCACGGCGGGCCGTGGATGCAACGTGACGGGGCTTACTGATACCCAGAGTACCTGATACGCTCGGTATCGTGAATACCGCAGTCAAGGACGCCGATACGCCGGATGGCCGCGCCACCCGTTGGGACGAGCACCGCCTGCAGCGGCGCGCAGAACTGATCCGGGCCGCCCGCCACGCCGTCCACGATCTCGGACCCCAGGCGTCCATGGGCGACATCGCCACGCATGCCGGAACCTCCAAGAGCGTCTTCTACCGGTACTTCGGGGACAAGAACGGTTTGCAGGCCGCCGTGGGCGAACGCGCCATCGACTTCATGGAACGTGAGCTGCTGGCCGCCGCGGAGACCTCGGACAACGCCCTGGAGGGTCTGTACGCGATGGTCTCCGTGTACCTCAGGCTGGCCGAGTCCTCGCCCCATGTCTATGCCTTCTCGACGCGACTGCCGCCGGAGACCTCCGAGGCCACCGAGGGGTCCGGCCCGTCCGGCCCGTCCGGCGGGCCCGGCGGCCCCAGCGCCACTGGTGGGCAGCCGGCCGCGATGGCCGACTTCTTCGAGCGGATCGCCGCCGTCATGGATGTCCACTTCCGCGACTACCTGCGCCAGCAGGGCCGTCGTCCCTCCGCGGCCTCCGCCACCTGGTACTGGCCGCGGGCCGCCATCGGCATGGTCCGCTCGGCCGGAGAATCCTGGTTGTCCACCCCATCCGGCGCCGACCGGCCGGATGCGGGTCGGCTGGCCCGCAAGATCACCGCGTGGCTCACAGTGGGCCTGTCCGGCACCTATGCCGCTGTCGATCTGCCTGATCCGCCTGATCACCGTGTACAACCCGTACGAGCCACGTCCACCGAACCGCCCACTCCCGAACAGGAGCAGTCATGACCACCACCTCTGATTCCAGCACCACCGCGGTACCGGCCGGCGCGGTGCCGCCCACCCAGGCGAATCCGGACACCGAACCGCAGGGCGCCTTCAGCGCCATCTCCGCGGCAGAGCCCGGCGGACTGGACCTGGACTCCGTCCAGCAGCTGCTGCTCGGTCGGTGGGCCGCGGACCGGCTGGAGGGACGGGAGAACGTCAAGGACCCGGAGCTGCACAAGATCGAGAACCTCACCATGGAGGACCACCGTGAGCGGGTGCTGGGTCAGCTGCGCATCCTCGTGGACCGCGGTCAGGTCAACAAGGCGTTCCCGCGGCATCTCGGTGGCAGTGACAACCACGGCGGGAACATCGCCACGTTCGCGGAACTGGTGAGTGCCGACCCGTCGCTCCAGATCAAGGCCGGGGTGCAGTGGGGCCTGTTCGGCTCCGCCATCCTGCACCTGGGCACGGAGGAGCACCACGAGCGCCTCCTGCCCGCCGTCATGAGCCTGGAGGTGCCGGGTGCCTTCGCCATGACGGAGATCGGCCACGGTTCGGACGTCTCCTCGCTGGCGACCACGGCGACGTACGTCCCGGAGACCGATGAGTTCGAGATCCACACGCCCTTCAAGGCGGCCTGGAAGGAGTTCCTGGGCAACGCCGCACTCCACGGCAAGGCCGCGGTGGTCTTCGCCCAGCTGATCACCAGCGGGGTCAACCACGGGGTGCACGCCTTCTACGTCCCGCTCCGTGATGAGACCGGCGGCTTCCTGCCGGGCATCGGTGGCGAGGACGATGGATACAAGGGCGGGCTCAACGGCATCGACAACGGCCGGCTGCACTTCGACCACGTGCGCATCCCCCGTACCAACCTGCTGAACCGCTACGGCTCCGTGGACGAGAAGGGCGGCTATTCCTCGGACATCGCCTCCCCCGGCCGCCGGTTCTTCACTATGATCGGCACCCTGGTCCAGGGCAGGGTCTCCCTCGCTCTGTCCGGTGCCTCCGCCTCCGCCCTGGCCCTGACCGGTGCCATCACCTACGGCAATCAGCGCCGGCAGTTCAACGCGACCTCGGACACGCACGAGGAGGTGCTGATGGACTACCAGCTCCACCAGCGCCGCCTGATCGATCGCCTCGCCCGGACCTATGCCGACACCTTCGCCGCCAACGAGTTGCTGGAGAAGTTCGACGCCGTGTTCTCCGGGGAGTCAGACACCGACGAGGACCGGCAGGAACTCGAGACACTGGCCGCGGCCATCAAGCCACTGGCGACCTGGAACGCACTGGACACGCTGCAGGAATCCCGTGAGGCCTGTGGTGGTGCGGGATACATGGCGAAGAACCGCTTCGCCTCGCTGCGCCACGACCTGGACATCTTCGTGACCTTCGAGGGAGACAACAACGTCTTGCTCCAGCTGGTCGGCAAACGACTGCTCTCTGACTACTCCAAGGACCTGACCAACCTCTCCATCGGAGCCCTGTCCCGCTACGTCCGGGGCCAGGCCACCGAGGCCGTCGTGTACCGGTCCGGCCTGCGCCGCGTGGTGCAGTCAGTGCAGGATGCGGGCTCGGAGCGCAAGAGCGCCAGTTGGTTCAAGGATGCCGAGGTCCAGAGGGCTCTGCTCGAGGATCGGGTGCGGACCAAGACCGGGGCCGTCGCCCAGGCCCTGATGCCGGTGGCTCGGAAGTCCCAGGCCGAACAGGCCGCCACCTTCAACCTGCACCAGGCGGACCTGATCGATGCCGCCCGCAATCACGGCGAATTGCTCGAATGGGAGGCGTTCACGCGGGCGATCGAGCAGATCGAGGACGATCACACCCGCCAGGTCATGACCTGGATGCGCAACCTCTTCGCCTTGCGGGTGATCGAGGACGACCTGGGCTGGTTCTTGGAGACCGGCCGGATCTCCCCGCAACGTGCACGCACCCTGCGAACCTACATCAACCGTCTGGCGGCCCGCCTGCGTCCGCACGCGCAGACCCTGGTCGATGCCTTCGGCTACGAGCAGGAGCATCTGCGGATGGACATCACCACCGGGGACGAGGCGCGGCGTCAGGACGAGGCCGCTGAGTACTACCGCAAGCTGCGTGCCTCGGCGGATGCCCCCATCCACGAGAAGGTCCTGCACCAGCGGGAGAAGAACGCGGCCAAGCGCAGAAACGGCAGAAACCAGGACAGGAAATAGGCCGGAGCAGCAGGTAGGCCAGAGCGGAAGGTCGTCCGGCTGGCCTATCGGTGGCCCCTCTGTGGCCCGGTACACGGAGTACCCCCTAGGCTCGGAGGCATCTGCAGGGCAAGCCAAGCAAGCCAAGGGAGACAGCCGTGACGGGACCAGGGGCCGCATCCCGGAAACCTGAACGCACCACTGTGGTGGTGGCCACCCGCAACCGCCGTGAAGAGCTCCTGGCCTACCTCGGACACCACGAGGCGCCTGTGATCGTGGTGGACAACGCCTCCACGGACGGGTCGCCCGAGGCCATCGAGGCCGCCTTCCCGAGTGTGCGGGTGGTACGGCTCTCGCGGAACCACGGCGCGGAGGCCCGATCCGTGGGTGCCCGGCTGGCGGAGACGGAATTCGTCGCCTTCGCCGATGACGACTCCTGGTGGTCGCCCGGCGCCCTGCGGCGCGGCGAGGAGCACTTCGCGGACCATCCGCGCCTGGGGCTGCTGGCTGCTTCCATCGCGGTGGGGCCGGACGAGGTGCCGGACCCCATCAATGCGGTGCTGGCCGACTCCCCCTTGGGGCCGGCCTCGACCGGATCGGGACCTCGGCTCCTGGGCTTCGTAGCCTGTGCCGCCATGGTGCGCCGATCGGCATTCCTTCAGGTGGGTGGGTTCGACCCCGTGGTCCGATTCCCCGGCGAGGAGGAGCGGGTGGCGCTGGACCTGGCGGCCGCCGGCTGGGAGCTCGCCCATGCCCCGGAGCTGTGGGTCCACCACCATCCCTCGAGTCTGAGGGAGCCGAACGAGACCCGCCAGCGGGAACTGCTCCGGAGCCGGCTGCTGACCACGGTGATGCGTCGGCCCTGGGCGTCCGTGGGGCACGAGGCCCGCACGGCGGCGACAGCCGGGTCCAGGGGGCGACGAGCGCTGGCCTCCGCCCTCCCGAGGATCCCGGCGGCGGTGCGCCGCCGCCAACCGGTCCCCGCCTCCGTCGAGGCCGACCTCGCGCGGTTGCGCCCCCAGGTGATGGTGTCCGCCACGCCGGCGCCGCCGCCCGGCGGACCCGGGGCCCTTCACGCTCGGTTGTCCGTGGTGATGATCACCTACAACCGCCGGGCGGAAGCGTTGCAGTCGCTGGAACGCCTGACATCCCTGCCGGAGCGGCCCCGCGTGGTCGTCGTGGACAACGGGTCCTCTGACGGGACGGCGCCAGCCATCCAGGAGCGGTACTCGGGAGACCCTCAGGTCGTGCTGGTCGCCAGCCCCGACAACCTGGGTGCCGTGGGACGCAACCTGGCCATGGAGCAGGTGACCACCGAGTTCGTGGCGTTCTGCGACGACGACACGTGGTGGGAGCCGGGCGCCCTGGACCTGGCCGTGGCGGCGCTGTCCGCCCATCCCCTGCTGGGCGTGGTCACCGGCCGGATCCTCGTGGAGCCCGGCGGCCGGGAGGATCCCATCAACGCCGAGTTGTTGCATTCCCCCGTGTCCGGCCCGGAGTGGCTCCCGGGCCCGGCGCTCGGCAGCTTCCTGGCCGGGGCCTCGGTGATGCGCACGGCGGCCTTCCGCGACGTCGGCGGTTTCAGTCCGCGGCTCTGGCTCGGCGGCGAGGAGGAGTTGATGGCGGCGGACCTCGCCACGGCGGGCTGGGAACTGTGCCACCTGCCGGACATGCTGGTGCACCACCAGGCGTCGACGGTCCGTGATCCGCACCTGCGCCGGCGTCACGGCCTGCGCAACACCCTCTGGTTCATCTGGCTGCGCCGCCCGGTGGGAGCCGCGGTGCGCCGCACGCGCGACGTGCTCAGCACGGCGCCGCGGGACCGCACCACCGCCGCCGGCATCACCGACGCCCTGGCCGGCGCCGGCTGGGTGCTGCGCGAACGCCGGGTGCTGCCCCCGCGCGTCGAGGAGCGCTTCCTCGCGCTGGAGGACTCCCAGCGCCGCAGCAAGGCGCGTCAGTACGTCAGCTGAGCCGGCCGCCGTCGTCCCGGCTGTGGGACGACGGAGGTTGTCAGCCCACAGTCAGTCCTGGCGGGTGGCCGCCTCAAGGCTGTCCTCGTCCACGGCCGTGCGGAACCATTCCACGGTGCGCGCGAGGCCCTCTGTCCAGGGCACCTCCGGGGTCCAGTCCAGCTCGTGGGAGGCCAGGGTCGTGTCCGGGCGGCGGACCATGGGATCGTCCACCGGGCGGTCGATGAACTCGATCGCCGAGTCGGATCCGGTGGCGGCCACGACGTCCCGGGCGATCTGCAGCACGGAGAGCTCGTGGGGGTTGCCGATGTTCATCGGCCCGGAATGGCTGCTCCATGCCAGGGCCAGGATCCCGCGCACCAGATCGGAGACGTAACAGACCGAGCGCGTCTGCGCGCCGTCACCCGTGACGGTCAACGGCTCGCCGGCCAGCGCCTGCCGGATGAAGGTGGGGATCGCCCGGCCGTCGAAGGGGCGCATCCGCGGGCCGAAGGTGTTGAAGATCCGGACGATGCCCGTGTCCACCGCGTGCTGCCCCTGATAGGCCACCGTCATGGCCTCGGCGAAGCGCTTGGCCTCGTCATACACCCCGCGGGGCCCCACCGGGTTGACGTGTCCCCAGTAGTCCTCGGACTGGGGATGCACCTGCGGATCCCCGTAGACCTCCGAGGTGGAGGCGAGGATGAAGCGGGCCCCCTTGTCCTTGGCCAGACCCAGAGCGTGCAGGGTGCCGATCGAGCCCACCTTGAGGGTGTGGATGGGCAGCTTCAGGTAGTCGATCGGGGAGGCCGGTGAGGCGAAGTGCAGCACGAGGTCCACCTCGCCGGGGACATGGATGTAGTCCGTGACGTCGCACTGGACCAGCCGGAAGCCGGGATCGCCGATCAGGTGCTCGATGTTGACGGCATTGCCGGTGAGGAAGTTGTCCAGGCAGACCACCTCGACCTCGCGCCGCCGCAGCTCGGTGCACAGGTGACTGCCGAGGAAGCCCGCGCCTCCGGTGACGACGGCGCGGCGGATCGGGCGCCGCGGTCCGGCTCCGGTATCGCTCTGGCGGTTCTCAGGGTTCACGATGGATCCTTTCGAGGGACGGGGACAGAGACGGGTACGGGCGGAGGAGGACGCGGGCGGCGTCCAAAACCTCGTCGACGGACACCTTCTCCAGCAGGGGGTCCAGGGTGTCGCCGTGCGGGTCGCCCCATGAGCCGGCGTCGGGGTCGCCGTGCCAGAGGACGGTGTGGAGGTCCGGGTCGATTGCCGGCCCCCACCGTGCCGGGGGCACCGGGCCGAACAGCACCACGGAGGGAACGCACCAACCCGTGGCCAGGTGGGCGACTCCGGTGTCCGCGCTCAGGACGAGTGCGGCTTCACGCACCATTGTGGAGAGGCCACTCAGCCCCTGGCCACCCGTGTGGTCCTCGACGCCGGCCAGTCCACTGGCCACGGCGTGTCCCAGACCGGACTCGGTCGCCGATCCGGTGATCAGAACCCGGTGACCGTCCGCTGCCAGTGCGGCGGTCACCTGGCGCCAACGCTCCACCGGCCAATGCCGAGAGGCCGAGGCCGCCCCCGGGTGCACCAGAACCGGCCCGGGCGCGGCACTGGCCCGGCGCTCATCCGCGGCAGTGTCCCGGGACCTCAGCCGCAGGTCGGCGCGGGAGCATTCGCCCCCGGCCTCACGCACCAGGCGGCACCAACGGTCCACCTCGTGTTCGTCCGTCCGCCAGCCCGGCCCGGCGTGCCCGGCCTCCGGGGCGCCGTAGGCGATCAGCCGCGCGGGTCGTGCCCGCTGCAGCAGTCGGTGGCTGGCGGGACCCCGGCCGTGCAGGTTCACCGCCACCGATCCGGGCCTGCACTCCGGCAGCGGAACCAGTCCGGGGAGCGGAAGCACCTCGTCCACGATGCCCAGGTCCCGGAGCAAGCGGCCGGTCGCGGCGGGGCCTGCCAGCACGAGGCGGCGGTCCGGGTACCGCCGCCGCACCCCGCGGAGGGCGGCGACGCCGGTCAGGGCGTCGCCCAGACCGAGGGCGCGGAGCACGAGGACGTCATCCGGGCGCAGTGCCACGGGAGTGGCCCCGTCCGGACCGGCCTGTGCTGCGCCCATCGCGCCACCTGGCCTATGGCCCGGCGCCTCGCCGCGCCCGGCAGCTAGCCAGGCGGCCGTATAGGGCTCGGGGGCCTCAGCGGACATCCACGTTCCCGGCGGTGATGCGTTCCACAATGCCGGTGGTGGAGTGGCCGGGCAGGTAGGACAGCACCTCCACGCGTCCGCCCCAGCTGCGGACCAGTGGCGTCTCGGGGAGTAGGTCCGCGGTGTAGTCCCCGCCCTTGACCCAGATGTCCGGGCGCAGCCGGTCCAGGGCGGCACACGGATCGTCCTCGTCGAAGACCAGGACGCCGTCGACATCTCGGAGCCCCATGAGCAGGGCCGCCCGGTCCTGTTGGACCACCACCGGCCGGCTCGGCCCCTTGAGACGGCTGACCGAGTCGTCGGAGTTGAGCAGGACCACCAGCACGTCACCCAGGTCACGGGCCCGGCGCAGCGTCTCCAGGTGGCCGGGGTGCAGCACATCGAAGCACCCGCCGGTGGCGACCACGGTGCCACCGCGAGCCCGGGTGGCAGCCACCGCGTGGATGGCCGCCTCCTGCGGGTCCTGCGCGAGCGCGCGTGGTGCGGACCGCCGGGGAGCCGCGGGGCCATCCGGCCCGATGCGTCCGTCACGGAACGCAGCGGCGCCTCCGGCCTCCACCCACTGGGCGGCGGCCGCGACCGCGGCCTCGACCGAGCGGTGGACCGACCCACCGGCAGCCAATTGGACGGCGACAGCGGCCGCGAACCGGTCACCCGCACCGCAGGGGTCGGATGAGTCCACCGGAACGGTCGGCAGAAGCTCGGCGGTGCCGGAGGTGGCGAGGAATGCCCCGCAGCCCCCGGCGGTCACGGAGACAGAACGGGCGTCCCATCCCACCCGCAGCGCTTCGGCCAGCCGGTCGTCCGGGACGCCGGCCGCGGTCTCAGGGGGTTCGGCCCGCCTCGTGTCCAGCCGGCCCAACGCTGCGCGGGCCTCCGCCAGGTTGGGGGTGACCACGGTGCAACCGGGCACCGGCTCTCCCCCGCGCGGATGCGGGTCCCAGACCATCGGCACGCGAGTCGCCGTCTCGGTGAGGACTTCCCGTACGGACTCGTCCCGGGTGATACCACCGCCGTAGTCGGAGACGAGGATGACGTCGGCGTCGCCCAGCACGGCGGAGAGCCCGCCGGGGTCGACGTCCAGCGGTGTCCCCGGCCCGCCGTCGTCGATGCGCACGAGGGTCTGTCCCGCGCTACGGACCCGGGTCTTGGTTCGGGTGGCGCCGTCATGACCCAGCGCGTGGATGTCGATACCGGCCAGTTCCGCGCGCAATTCGGCCGCGGCGTCGTCCTCGGCCAGTGGGGCGACCAGGACCACGGTGGGCGGCTCGCCGGGCAGGCCGCCGGCCCGACCGGCGCACAACAGCGCGGCCAGGCCCGCACCGCCCGGACTGGCGTGGATGTGCTGGACGTCCACCACGGGGACCGGGGCGTCCGGGCTCAGTCGCTCGGAGCTGCCCGTGATGTCACGGTCCAGCAACACATCCCCCACCACGACGATCCGCGCACTCATGGCGTGTCCTCCCTGTTGGTCCTGTTGGTCCTGTTGGTTCTGTGCGTGCCCGGAACGGTCGCCGGACCCGGTTGGCAACGGTTGAATCCTTCGTCCATCACGGCACAAAGTGCGTGCAACAGGACCAGGTGTGCCTCCTGCACCACCGAGGTGGACGGACCCGGCACGCAGATGGACTCATCGGCCAGGTCGGCCAACGGGTTGGGCCCCGGACCGGTCAACGCCCACACCAGCATCCCGGACTGCCGGGCACGGCGCGCCGCCTCCAGCACGTTGGGGCTGGCACCGCTCGTGGAGAGCAGCATCAGCACGTCGCCCGGACGCCCGTGTGCCTGGACCTGACGGGCGAACACCTCGTTGGCGCCGTAGTCGTTGACGATCGCCGTGAGGGACGAGGTCTCCGCCGAGAGGCACACGGCCGCCAGGGGGCGCCGCTCGCCCTGGAAGCGGCCGACCAGCTCGGCGGTGAAATGCTGGGCCTCGGCCGCGCTGCCGCCATTGCCGGCGGCCAGCACGCGTCCCCCGCCGGCCAGGAGCTCCGACAGACGGCGACCCCACCGGTCCAGCCGCTCCGCGTCATCTTCCAGGGTGGTCAGCGCCCGGTCCAGCTCTTCCCGATGCTCGGCCAGTTGCCGACGGGTGGCCCCGGGCCGGCTCGGGTGCGTCCGTGCGTATCCGGTCAGGGCCTGCCGGTAGGCCGTCTCGGTGAGCTCGGCCACCCGCTCCCAGCTGAACAGCCGCTGCACCCGCTCGCGTCCGGCCCGGCCCATGCAGGCGGCCAACTCCGGGTCCTCGGTGAGGCGGCGGATGGCCGTGGCCGTGGCGTCCACGTCCCGGGGCGGGACGAGCAGGCCGGTGGTGCCGTCGTCGACACTGTCCAGCAGGCCCCCCACGGCTGAGCCGACGACCGGACGGCCACAGGCCATGGCCTCCAGCGGCACGATGCCGAAGGGCTCGTACCACGGGGTGCAGGTGACGATGTCGGCGGAGGCCAGCAGTCGGGCGGCCTCGTCGCGGCTGACCCGGCCGGTCAGAGTGAGCCGGTCCGCGACTCCGTACTCCTCGGCCAACGCCAGCAGGCGGCGGGCCTCGGGGTCCTCATGGAGCACGGCGCGGTCCGGTCCGCCGGCCACGGTCAGGCACGCCCGGGGAACCTGGGCGAGGGCGCGCACGACGACGTCCACGCCCTTGCGCTCGACCATCCGGCCCAGCGCCACAAGACGCACCGGCTCGTCGGCGGTGCGCCGCGGACCGCCATCCACGAGCGGGGCGAAGGCCCCGGCGTCCACGCCACAGGGCACGATGCGGATCCGGTCCGGGTCAGCGCCGAGGCCCATGAGCTCGTCCACCTCGTCGCGGCAGGTGGCCAGGACCAGCTCGTTCTGCCCCACGAGACGGGCCTCGATCCCGAGCCGGTCGGCCGGGCTGGTGTCCGCGAGTCCCTGGTGCCGGCGCTTGACCGAGCCCAGGGCATGGAAGGTCTGGACGGCCGGGATGCGGGCGGCCTCCGCGGCCGTGGTCGCGGCCATCCCGGACATCCAGAAGTGCGCGTGCACGAGGTCCGGGACGCCGTCCCGGCGCCACTGGGCGGACATCCAGCGGGCGAACTCATCCATGTACGGCGCGAGTTCGTCCTTGGGCAACTGCTCGGCCGGACCGGCGGGGACGTGCACCACGGTCACGCCCGGGGCGGCCTCCACCTGCTCGGGCAGGGACGCGTCGTCGAGCCGGGTGTAGACCCGGACCCGGTGGCCGCGGCGACCCAGTCCGGTGGCCAAGGCGGCCACGAAGACGTTCTGGCCGCCAGCGTCCACGCCGCCGAGGGCGGCCAGGGGTGAGGCGTGCTCGGACACCAGCGCTATATCCAGGAGGCCGGTGTCCCTCCGGTCGGTGCTCATGCGACCACCCGCCCGATCAGTGCGTCCCAGTCGGCCAGGAACCTCTCGAGTCCGTACCGGTCCAGCGCGTGGGCGCGTGCCGCGGCCCCGGCCTGGGCCGCGAGCTCCGGGTCCTGGAGCCACTGCCGGCCACGGTGCGCCAATTCGCCGAGGTCGTTGCTGAGTAGGCCGGCGGAGGGCGGCACGGCCCGTGGCGCCTCGGTGGTGGACAGGGCCAACACGGGCATGCCGAGCGTCATGGCCTCGAGCAGGGCCAGCCCCAGGCTGGTCCACCGGTACGGGTGGAAGTACACGCGGTGTGCGGCCAGTGCCCGGTGCAGCTCGGACTGCCGGTAGTTCTCGTGCAGGCGGCCCTCGAGCCAGGGTGCGACCTCGGCCAGGCGGTCCATGCCCATGCCGTAGACCTCCATCGGCAGGTCCCGGGACAGCTGCAGCACCAGGTCGGTGCCCGCCACGCGGGTGCGGCGCACGGGCTCGTTCACCACTACGGCGAGGGAGGCCTGCTCTCCCGTGTACAGGTGGCCGGGATCGGTGACGCCGTGCTCGATCATCTCGGTGCGGGCCGTGCCGGTGTCCCACATGACGCGGTTGAATTGGGTGACGTGCACGACTGGGATGGTGTCCTGGTCGGCATAGGGGTGGCCGGAGGCCATCGCGGTCCCGGTCGGCGCGTTGTGCTCCAGGTACACGGCCGGGACGTCGGTCCCGGCCCGCAGCCCGGTCCAGCTCTCCAGCAGGTCCACCTCGTGCGGCCGTTGCAGCACCACCAGGTCCGGTCGTTCACCGGCCATCTGTGCGGCGGTCAGCTCCCGCGCCGAGGTGGGCCAGTCCCAGGTCTGGGCCCGGCCACGGCCGTCCGGTCCCCGGCGGTCGTCCATCGGCAGTAGGTATTCGTGCTGGCCCTGGACGAACGCGGTCATCCAGGAGCCGTGCACGTGCCAGATCAGGATTCTCATCGGTCTCCTCGGGAGGTGCTCAGGGGTCCGGTGCCGGCCTCGTGGGCGATGCGGACCCGCGCTTCGGTGGGCTGGGTGAGCTCGGCCACGGCGGCGACCACGGCGGCGCCGGTGACTCCACTCAGACAGGGGTGTCCGGGGACGGGGCAGTCACGCGCCCGGCTGTCCCGGCACGGGGCGTGCTGGTCTCCGAGTAGACGGACCGGGACCCCGTAGGGTCTCCATCGCGCGGCCGGGACCACCGGCGAGAACAGGGAGACGACCGGTGTGCCGACGGCGGCCGAGAGGTGCGCCGGGCCGGTGTTGCCGACCACCGTGCAGTAGGCGGCCTCGAGGACGGCGGCCAGGCCGGCCAGATCCGTGGCACCGGCCAGGTCCAGCACGGTGGCGTCCGGGCAGTGCTGGCGCGCCAGGGCCACTGTCTCGGCAACGAGTTCGCGTTCGGCGGGCCCCCCGGTGACGACGACGGCGTGTCCGGCGGCGGCCAGAGCCGCCGCGATGGCCGCTGCGTGATCTGCCTGCAGTCCACGGGCCGGGACGGATGCTCCCGGGTGCAGAACCACGTACCCGCCCGCGCGCAGGTCGGCCGGCAGTCGGTCCGGCGGTGGTGGCAGGGGGTGGCGCACCCGCAGCGTTGGATGCTGCGGCTGGGAGGCACCGGCGGCAACGGCGACCTCCAGAGCGGCCTCGACCTCGTGACCGCCGCCGGGCGGGTCGGCGCGCTTCAATCGCACGTCCAACAACGAGCCGGGGTAGTCCATGCTGGTGCCCACGATGTGTCCGATGCCGGCTATCCGCGCCAGCAGGGCCATCGGCAGGGGGCTCTGGTGGAAGGACGTGAAGATCACCGCCTGGTCGTATCCGGTGGTGCGCAACCGTTCGACCAGGTCGAGCGTGGCCTCCGTGTCGAGCGCCGGCGGACGGAAACCGGACCACGGGGCGTCGAACTCCAGGACCGTGTGGACACCCGGCAACAGCCGTGCCGCGGCCGCTCCAGAGGGAGAGGCGAGCAGGTCCACCGTGCCGATCTCGGACAGGGCCCTGATCGCTGGTCCGGTCAGCAGGACGTCACCGTCCGAATCGAGTCGTACCGCGAGGATGCGCGTCATGTGGTGGATTGCTCACCGTCCTGGGTGGGGGTCGACGTCAGAGTCGGGTCGGGTTGCCGCCCGGAGGACCAGTCGAGCACGAGTTCCACGGCGGTGGCCAGGTCTGGCGCGGTGGCCGGGGCGTCGGCGACCTCTTGGGTCCGGGTGACGCGGGTGGGAACCAGAATCGAACGGGCCCCGGCGGCCTGCGCGGCCTCGATGTCCGCACCGATGTCCCCGATGACCACGCATTCTTCGGGGCGTACGCCCAGGGCCTGCGCGGCGGCGAGCACCATACCGGGCTGCGGCTTGCGGCACGGGCAGTTCTCCCCCGGTCCATGGGGACAGATCTGCCAGGAGTCGAAGGGGCCGAGCAATCGGTCGATCCGTTCGTTGACGGCATCCACCTGGTCTCGGGTCACCAGTCCGCGGGCGATCCCGGACTGGTTGGTGATCACGGCCGTGGCCAGACCGGCCGCGCGGACGCGGTCCACCAGGTCCCGGGCGCCGAACACGGGATCGACCTGGTCCGGATCGCCGTTGTACGGCACGTCGTGGACCAGGGTGCCGTCACGGTCGAAGAGCACGGCGCGGGGGCGGACCGGCCAGGGACCGGTGGCCAGGTGCTGCCTCCAGCCGCGGAAGCGGTGCCAGACTGCGGTCGGCGGGATCGTTGCGCTGGTCAGGGCCATCCGGCGCAGTTCGCCGGTGAATCCGGGGTCGCCAGGACGCGGGCCGGGGGCGGCTCTCCTGCCGAGGAAGCGGCCGTACAGGATGGTCCAGGTCAGGGCGCCGGCTCCCGCCAGGCGGGCGGCCCCGCGTGAGCCGGCCAACCGGCCCACGGTGCCGATCGCCGCGGTGGCCGCGGCCGACGTCGTGGCCAGGTGCCAGCCGAAGGCACCAGCGGGTGCCTGGGCCTGTTCACGCCAGTGCGGGCCGTGCAGCCGGCGCATCAAGGCGTTGTCGGCGTTGCCGGCCTGCACGCGCTGGCTGACCCAGTCGTCCGCCGGGCGGACGGGGTGGAGGATGTGGCGGTGTCCGCGCACCAGCCGATAGCCGGCGAGGCGGACTCGCAGGGCCAGGTCGGCATCCTCTCGGTAGGCGCGCGGGAACCGCTCGTCCAGTCCCCCGACCTCCTCGAGCACTGATCCGCGATAGGCCATGTCGGCCGTCGCCCAGTCGGCCTCCTGCAGCGAGGCGGTATTGCGCTCCCAGTCGGTAGGTGGTCGGTCCACCGGCAGAGGCACCGTGATGCGGCCCTGGGTGGCGGCCACGTCGGGCGGGCAGTCTGCTAGGTCAGCGGCCAGGTCGCGGGCCCAGGTGGTGGGCAGTTCGACATCGTCGTCCAGGAAGGCGATCCACTCCACGGAACGGTCGACGGCACGCCAGCCACGGTTGCGCGCCGCCGCTGGGCCGCGGCCGTAGCCGCGCACCACGCGTACGGGCTCACCGTCCACCGTGGGCGCCAAGGGGGCCAGCCGGGTGCCGGCCGCCGCGGACTCGCGTCGGTCGTCCACCACGACGATCTCCACCGGGCCGGGATGGGCCGCGTCCGTGTCCAGGGCGGCCACCGTCTCGAGGAGCCGATCCAGGGAGGGGCGTCCGAGCGAGGGGATGACGAGGGCGTACGGGCTCTGTGCGGACAGGGTGCTCATGCGAAGAGTGCCGCCCTGCGGACGAGGTGCGGGCCCAGGACCAGCGCCGCCACGGGGGCCGAGCCGAACAGCTCGAGGGCGTCGCGGGGGTCGTCGACCATGGGGCGCCCGGCCGTGTTGAGGCTGGTGTTGACAACCACCGGCACGCCCGTACGTTCGTCGAAGGCGCGCAACAGGGCGGCGATGCCGAGGTTGTCCCGGTCGGAGACCGTCTGGATGCGGGCCGAACCGTCCACGTGCGTGACGGCGGGGATGCGGTCACGCCATTCCGGCGCGACCTCGTGGGTGAAGAGCATGTAGGGACTGGGGATGGGGCCGCCGCTGAAGATCTCGGCGGCACGGTCCTCGAGCACCATCGGCGCCACCGGGCGGAACTGCTCCCGTCCCTTGACGTCGTTGAGCAGCTCCAGGTTCTCGGCGTGCATCGGGTTCGCCAGCAGCGACCGGAACCCGAGGGCGCGGGGCCCGAACTCGCTGCGGCCGTCGAACCAGGCGATGACCCCGTTCTGCTCCAGAATGCCGGCCACCTCCGTGGCCAGCGCCTCGCGGGAGCCGGGCGTGGTGAAGGGCACCTGGGCGGTGGTGAGCCACTGGGCCAGCTCCTCATCGTCCCAGCTGCGTCCCAGGGCCGCCGTCGGTTCCGGCGCGGCGAGGTCCCCGGCCTGCTGGGCCAGGGTCAGGGCAGCTCCCAGCGCCGTGCCGGAGTCTCCCGACGCCGGTTGGACCCAGACGTCCTCGAAGCCGGCCTCGCGCCAGATCCGGGAATTGGCCACGCAATTGAGGGCGGTGCCCCCGGCCATGGTCAGCACGCGCTGGCCGGTCTGCTCCCGTAGCCAACGGGCCAGTTCCACCAGGGTCTCCTCGACCACACACTGGACGGAGGCCGCGAGGTCGGCGTGGGCGCCGCCCCAGGTGCCGTCGTCGATGCGCCGGGGGGCGAAGCGCTCCCACTGGGGGGCGCGGGCGGTGAAGCCGCCGTCCCCGGTGGCGTTGACGTACTCGCGAAGTTCTTCCAGGAACCGCGGAGTCCCGTAGGAGGCCAAGGCCATGACCTTGAACTCGTCGGACGAGCGCAGGAAGCCGAGGTGATCGGTCAGCGACTCATAGACCAGGCCCAGGGAATCGGGCAGCTCCTGGCGGGCCAGGATGGACAGCTCGCCGTCGACGTACTCCCCCGCCAGGTGGGAGTGGCCCTCTCCCCGTCCGTCGGAGACGAGGACCGCACCGGTGCGGTACGGCCCGGCGAGCCCGGAGGAGGCGGCATGGGCCACGTGGTGCTGGACGTACGTGACCTTGGCCGGGTCGAGGCCGGGCAGGGCTTCGGCGATGAAGCTCGGAGCCCGGCGCACGTAGTCCAGGCGGAGGTGGTCATAGGGATCGTCGGGGATGTCCACGGCGATCTCGGGGTCGAAGGAGTACGCCACGCCGTCCAGCTCCTCGGGGGCGACGCCGGCCTCGGCCAGCACCCAGCGCATGGACTGCTCGGGCAACTCCCACGCGGAGAATGGCACCGGCCGCTTTCCGTGCTTGCGGCGTGAGAACCTTTCCTCCTCAGCGGCCGCCACGACCTCCCCGTTGACGACCAGGGCGGCGGCCGGATCATGGAACGTTGCATTGATTCCCAAGTAGCGCACGCGGTCAGTCTGACATAATTCACCTGTGATGGAGGACACACTTTGGCGCGTTCCTGTCAATCGCTCCGCAGGTGCTGAATGAGCTTGCTCAACCCTGCATTGACCGGGCCCTCAGTCCACTCGCCACGTCCGGATCCCATCCAGGACGCCAACTGCCGTGCGACGGCCCGCCCATCGGTCAGGCACCACTCCAACTGGTGATCGAGGGCGGACTCCGAGACCGCGACGGCGGGCCGAACGGCCGGCCAGCCGAGAGCGCGCGCCTGCGCCGTCACCTTGCCGCCGCCCTCGACGGGGTCCAGGGCAAGGGCCGGGACTCCGGCCCGAAGCGCCAGGACGAGGCCGTGCATCCTCATGGTCACCACCGCGTCCAGGCGCCGAATCACCGACTGCAGTTGTTCCGGCGAGGTCGGCAGGCGCCAGTCCCGCGGGTCCAGGCGCGTGTCCAGGTCCAGCCGGCCGGCGTCGACGCGGGCCAGCCACGTCTCCAGCGTGTCCTTCACCGCGTCGTGCCGGCGCCTGGTCCCATACTCCCGCTGGCCGGCAGTCAGGAACACTCCCAGCACCGGTGGCAGGCTTGCCTCGCGTGCCATCGGTGCCACTGTGGCCAGGTCCGGCTGTGGAGGTGATCCCGGGCTGTCCCGGGCGAAGACCCGGTGGAACCCGGTCACGGCGGGATCGGCGGGATCGATGACGCTGACACCGATGGCGATCCGAGTGCAGTGGGCGAAGCGTTCATGCAATTCCACCAGCGGTGTCCCCGTGGCTGGGCCGCAGGCGAAGACCAGGTGCGAGTAGAGGCCGGGTTCCGCTTCATCCAGGAGGAGTCCGCCCGGCGGACACATGACGGGGCTCCAGGCCGTGTGGTGCCGGATCCCGGCCCCGGACAGGGCGTGCTCGACCGTTCGCATGGCCAGCACGTCTCCTGCGGTGGCCTCCCCGTGCAGGACCGACGGCCAACCGACCACGAGGACCCGCGCGTCGGTCACCGGAGGACGGACTCGTAGACGTTGAGGGTCCGATCGGCGATGGAATCCCAGGAGAAATGGTCGATCGCCCGCTGGCGGCCCGCTCTGCCCATCCGATCTGCCTCGGCGGGATCCTTGAGCACGGCCGTCAGGGCGGCGGCGAAATCGGTGACGAAGCGCTCCTCGTCGAGCGGCGTCCCCGAGCCGTCGGCGTTCTGCTCGAGATCCACCAGAAGGCCTGTCTCGCCGTGCTGGACGACCTCCGGGATCCCGCCCACGGCGGAGGCGACCACGGCCGTGCCGCACGCCATGGCCTCGAGATTGACGATGCCGAGCGGCTCGTAGACGGAGGGGCAGGCGAACACGGTCGCGCGGGACAGGATCTGCATGATGTCCGCCCGGGGAAGCATGCCTTCGATGACGGTCACACCGTCCCGAGTGGCCTTCAACTCGGCCACCAGGCCTGCCACCTCGGCGGCCAGTTCCGGAGTGTCGGCCGCACCGGCGCAGAGTACTAACTGGACCTCGGGGTCAAGCCGGGCCGCCGCCCGCAGGAGGTAGGGCACGCCCTTCTGCCGGGTCACCCGGCCCACGAAGGCGACCATCGGGCGCCCCGGATCGATGTCATGGCGCTCGAGGGTGCCGGCGTCGTGCTGGGGAGTCCACAATTCGGTGTCAATGCCGTTGTGGACGACGTGCACCTTGTTCGGGTCCACGTTCGGGTAGGCGGCCAGGATGTCCCGCCGCATCCCCTCGGAGACCGCGATGACGGCCGCCGCTGAGGCGTAGGCCGTGGCCTCTGCCCAGGAGGACATGCGGTAGCCGCCGCCGAGCTGCTCGGCCTTCCAGGGCCGCAGGGGTTCCAGGGAGTGGGCGGAGAGGATATGCGGAACATCGTGGAGGAGGCCGCCGAGATGGCCGGCCAGGTTCGCATACCAGGTGTGGGTGTGGATCAGGTCCGTGCCGGCCAGGTCATCCAGGATGGCCAGATCGGTGCCGAGGGTCTGGACGGCAGCGTTGGAGGCTTCCAGGCCGCCGGGGATGCCGTGACTGGTCACCCTTGCCCCGTGGAAGTCGGGATCCCGCGCCTCGCCGAAGGCATGGACACGCAGATCGACCCGGCCGGCCAGCACCCGGGACAGCTCGGCGACGTGGACGCCGGCGCCCCCATAGATGGCTGGCGGGAATTCCTTGGTCACGATGTCGATGCGCACGACATCAACGTAGTCGAGTACGGAGGACTCCCGTTAGTGTGAAGGCACGGGACACTCCTCCAAGGGAACGGGACGCTTCAGATGCCACAGAAGAAGGTGCTGGCGGTCGTACTGGCCGGCGGTGAAGGCAAGCGGTTGATGCCGCTGACGGCGGACCGGGCCAAACCCGCCGTTCCGTTCGCGGGCAGCTATCGGTTGATCGATTTCGCCCTCTCGAACCTGGTGAATTCGGGGTACCTGAGGATCGTGGTGCTGACACAGTACAAGTCGCACTCCCTGGACCGGCACATCTCCGAGACCTGGCGGATGTCCACCCTGTTGCGCAACTACGTGGCCTCGGTCCCGGCGCAGCAGCGCCGTGGCAAGGACTGGTTCCTCGGCAGCGCCAACGCCATCTACCAGTCGATGAACCTCATCCACGACGCGCGCCCAGACATCGTGGTGGTGATCGGGGCGGACCACGTCTACCGGATGGACTTCCAGCAGATGGTGGAGCAGCACATCGATTCGGGGGCCTCGGCCACCGTCGCCGCCGTCCGGCAGCCGCTGGAACTGGCGTCGTCCTTCGGGGTCATCGAGACCCAGCGGTCCGATCCGACCATGATCGAGCGCTTCGTGGAGAAGCCCGCGACGACGGAGGGGCTTGCCGACGACCCGACGCAGTTCCTGGCGTCCATGGGGAACTATGTCTTCACCGCCGATGCGCTGGTGGACGCCCTCAACGCGGACGCCGAAGCCGAGGACACGGATCATGACATGGGCGGAGACATCGTCCCGTGGTTCGTGGAGCAGAACGACTGCGGCGTCTACGACTTCACGACGAACGTGCTGCCCGAGGAGACCGACCGCACGCACTATTGGCGGGACGTCGGCACCCTGGATTCGTATTACGACGCGCACATGGACCTGGTCAAACCGTGGCCCGACTTCAACCTGTACAACCCCGAGTGGCCCATCTTCACCCGTCAGTCCGTCTCGCCTCCGGCCAAGCTCGTGAGGTCGGCGACGAAACGCCCGGGCACCGCGGTGGACTCCATCCTCTCCCAAGGGGTGGTGATCTCCGGCGGGACCGTGGCCCAGTCCGTGCTGTCCACGGACGTGCGGGTGCACAACGAGGCCTGGGTGGAGCAGTCCGTCCTGCTCGACGGCGTGGTGGTGGGCAAGGGCGCCAAGGTCCGCAATGCGATCCTGGACAAGAACGTGGTGGTCCCGGAGGGCGTGCAGATCGGCTTCGACCGAGCCGAGGACGAGGCGCGCGGCTTCACCGTCACCGAATCGGGTCTGACCGTGACCTCGAAGGGGCAATTCGTCCCGCCCCTGGACTGAGCGGAGAGCCTGAGCCCGCCCACGGTTTGACGACGTAGCTCATCATATACAAAACGAGCACCTTGTACCCAGAGGTACAAGGTGCTCGTTTTGTAACGATGAAGTGCCTGCCGATGGGCCGGGCAGAGCCGACCGGAACGGCTCAGAGTCACCCACTCACCCACTCACCGGCTCAGGGCCACGAGGGCTCTTCCGCATGGGCGATGAACAACTCACGCACCTCGCAGCCAGCAGGCTGGGACAGCGCGAACAGCACGGCGTTGGCCACGTTGGACGGATCGTTGAGCTGGGAGTCGTCCTGGGGCTTGTACTGTTCGGTCCGGTCGTCGAAGAACCGGGTCTTCATGCCCCCGGGGATGAGCTGGGTGACTCCGACCTCCCCCTTGAGCTCCGCGGCCAGGGCCTGCGTGAAACCGAGGACGCCGAACTTGGAGGCGCAGTAGGCGGTGGCGTCCGAGGCACCCTTCAGGGCGAGCGTGGAGGCCACCGTGATGACGCGCCCGCGCGAGGCCTTGAGTGCGGGCAGAGCCGCCCGCACGGTGGAGACGGTGCCGAAGAGGTTCACCCGGACCACCAGCTCCCAGTCCTCGATCGAGACGTCCTCAAGCCGACCGCAGCGGTCGATCCCCGCGGCCGTCACCACGGCATCGAGTCCGCCCGCCTCCGCGGCAGCACGTTCGACGGTCTCGGTCACCGCGGCGGTGTCCGTCACGTCCACCTGGTATGCGGTGACGCCGCTCAGCGAGCTGATGTCCCGGTCGAGGACGATCGGCTGGCCGCCACGGGTCCGAACCGCCTCCACGACGGCAGCACCGAGACCGGAGCCACCACCGGTGATCAGGACTCGTCCGGGACCGAAGGTTGGAGAAACCATGCACTCTTCCTCTCACTGGGATGACCGCCTGCGGGCAGCCTGTTCCCCCACCGTAACCTCAGACCGTTAGGGTCGGAACCATGACGACATCGATCCCACCAGCCGAGTTGACGGTCCTGAGCCCCCATGACGGCACGCCCGTCGGCACGTTGCCCTGCGCGGGAGCGGAGGAGGTCCGCGGGGCCATCGCCACGGCCAGGAAGGCCAGCCAGGACTGGGCCGGCACCAGTCCCGAGGAGCGGGGCCGGCTGGTGCGGGCCGCGGCCGACGCGCTGGCCCAGCATGCCGAGGAGGTGGCCGCCCTCAACACCCGCGAGACCGGCAAGCTGGCGCATGAAGCCCTCGGCGGCGTCCTGGCCGGGGTCGGGACCCTGCACCAGTATGCGGAAGTCGGCCCGGTGCACCGTGGCCATGCCCTGCGCGGAGGTGCCCTGGCGTCCGACTACACCGTGGCCGAACCGCGCGGCGTCGTGGCGGCGATCACCCCCTGGAATGACCCGGTGGCCGTCGCCGCGGGCCTGTTGGGCGCCGCCCTCGTCACCGGCAACACCGTGGTGCACAAGCCCAGCGAACGCTGCCCGCACACCGGTGCCCGCCTCGGCGAGATCCTCGCGGCGGCCCTGCCCGAGGGCGTGCTGGTCACCGTGACCGGCGGCCCGGAGACCGGACGGGTGCTGGCCGATCAGGCTGACCTCGATGTTTTGGCCCATGTGGGCTCAACCGAGACCGGCCGCGCCATCGCCCGGGCCGCGCTGGACACCGGAGCCCACGTGATCCGGGAGAACGGCGGCAACGACCCCCTCGTGGTGGATGACGACGTCGACCCGGCGTGGGCCGCCGAGCAGGCGGCGATCGGCGCGTTCACGAACGCGGGTCAGATCTGCACCTCCGTGGAACGCATCTACGTCCACCGGGCCGTGGCGGAACCGTTCCTGCACGCGCTGGCCGCCGAGGCCCGTCAACGCAACCGTGAGGCCGCCCTGGCCCCGCTGGTGGACCGCCGGATGCGGGACGCGGTGCACGGTCACGTCCGGGCGGCGCTTCAGGACGGGGCCATTGCCCTGGAAGGTGGAGAGGTTCCCGAGGGGGCCGGCTCGTTCTACCCCGCCACAGTCCTGCGGGACTGTACCGACGCCATGCAGGTGATGACCGAGGAGACCTTCGGCCCGGTCGCTCCGGTCAGAGTGGTGGACAGTTTCGCCGAAGGCCTGCACCTCGCGTCCCGGGATCGCTACGGCCTGGCGGCGTCGGTCCTGACGGGCCGGATCGCCCACGCCCAGCGGGCCATCGCAGAGTTGCCCGCGGGCACCGTCAAGGTCAACAACGTCTTCGGCGGTGCCCCGGGCGGCGCGGCCCAGCCCCGGCGGGACAGCGGCGCGGGATTCGGCTATGGACCAGAGCTGCTCGACGAGATGACCCAGGTGAAGGTCGTGCATGTGGAGATGCCGCCCAGCAACTGAGGACGGCCGCGTCAGCCTCGGGATTCCTCGACATCGTCGAGATTCCCCGGTTCTCCTCGAGACTCCCCGATCACAATTTCGTGAAAGAGTGGTTGAATATCTCTCATGGTGACCGACAACACGCTGGACGCGCCCGTGGCCGACGCGCTCCCGACGTTCCTGGACCGCACGAACCTGACCCGGGACGAGGCGTTCGCCCGGTCCCATCAGGTCATCACCCGCGAGTACGACGTCCACATCGATCTGTCCACGGCCCTGGACCCCTCCGCCTCCGGCTACCGCTCGACGACGACCCTCACCTTCTCCTGTGTGAATCCGGGAACGTGGACGTTTCTCGATTTCATCAACGACGGCGTGGAGTCGGTGGTCCTCAACGGCCGGACCCTGGATCCCACACGGGTGGCGGGCCGTGCGCGCATCCTGCTGGAGGACCTGGCCGCAGAGAACGAGGTCACCGTCATCGGCACGGCCCTCTACTCGACCTCGGGCGAGGGCCTGCACCGCTTCGTGGATCCCGCGGACGGGCAGACCTACCTGTACACCCAATACGAGCCGGCCGATGCCCGCCGGGTGTTCGCGAACTTCGAGCAACCCGACCTGAAGGCACGGTTCACCTTCCACCTGACCGGCCCCGGACACTGGGTGCTGGCCTCGAACCAACCCGAGACCTCGCGACAGTCGGTCGTCGGGGCGGCAGACAGCGTCGCAGGCGGGGCCGCAGTCGGTGTGGCACCCGCCCGCAACCTGGTGACCGTCGACTTTGCGCCCACTCCCCCGCTGTCGACTTATCTCACCACGCTGCTGGCCGGACCGTACGCCACGTGGGCGGACCGCTGGGCCGGCCATCCGGCGTCGGGCGCCCCGGAGGTGCCCCTGGCGCTGTACTGCCGATCCTCGATGGCCGCCTCCCTGGACGCCGAACGGCTGTTCGCCACCACCCGGGCTGGACTCGACTTCTTCCACGACCTCTTCGGGGCCCCGTACCTGTGGGGCAAGTACGGGCAGGCCTTCGTGCCGGAGTACAACCTCGGGGCCATGGAGAACCCGGGGCTGGTGACCTTCACCGAGGACTACGTGTTCACCTCACAGGCCACCGCGGCGCAGTACGAGGCCCGGGCCACCACGATCTTGCACGAGATGGCCCACATGTGGTTCGGCGACCTCGTGACCATGCGCTGGTGGGACGACCTGTGGCTGAAGGAGTCGTTCGCGGACTACATGGGCACCCTCGCCGTCGCCGAGGCCACGGAATTCACCGGGGCCTGGACCACCTTCGCGAACCGGCGCAAGGGGTGGGCTTACGTCCAGGACCAGTACCCGACCACCCACCCGATCGTGGCGGATATCACCGACCTCGAGGCCGCCCGGCAGAACTTCGATGGCATCACCTACGCCAAGGGCGCCTCCGTGCTCAAGCAGTTGGTGGCCTTCGTGGGCCGGGACGCCTTCATGGCGGCCTCCCGCCTGTACTTTGCCCGGCATGCCTGGGGCAACGCCTCCCTCGCCGACTTCGTGGACGCCCTCGCGGAGACCTCCGGGCGGGACCTGAAGGAATGGGTGGACACCTGGCTTCACACCCGCGGGGTGCCGGAGCTGAGCGCGGAGGACGGACACCTCCACCACCGGGGCACCGACCCCGTGACCGGCGCGGAGGTGCTGCGCCCTCACGTGCTGAAGGTCGGTCGGTACTCCCCCGACGACGTGGGGCGGCTCGTCCGCACGGGCTCGGTGGACGTGGAGGTGCGGTCCGGTCCGGCCGGCACCAGCACGCGTGTGGTGCTGCCGGCCTCCGGCGATTCGGAGGCGGTGCAGCTCATCCTCCCCAACGACGAAGATCTCACGTACGCCAAGATCAAGCTCGACGAAGCCTCGCTGCACGCGGTGCTCCGCTATCCCGTCGAGAATGACCTGGCCTGCGCCACCGTGTGGGCCGCGCTGTGGAACATGACCCGGGATGCCATCCTGCCCGCCGCCCAGTTCGTGGACGCGGTGTGCCGGCTCTCGGGACTGATGGCCGACGCCGGCCTGTACGGCCGGGTGCTCGAGCAGGCCTTGAGTGCCGTGTCCCGGTACGTCCCGCTGCCGGACCGGCCCGCCGTCCGCTCCCGCCTGGGGGCCGCGCTGGCCGACGCCCTGCAGACGACGGGTGCCGGCAGCGATCGGCAGCGATCCGCCGTCCGGACCCTGGCCCGGCTGGTCCGCGGTGCTCGTGACGAGGGAACCGCCGCAGCCGAGGAGCACCTCGTGGCGGTCCTGCAAGCCCTCGTGGCCTCCGGGCCAGAGGCGGCGCGGGACCGTGCCGTGGTGGCGCCGGGACTAGACGTGGACGCGGAGGTCCGCTGGGCGGCCTGGCAGGGGCTGACCGCCCTCGGGCTGGCAGCGCAGGACGACCTTGACGCGGCGCTCCAAGCCGACGTCACCGCGGCCAACGCCGTCCGGCATCGAATGGCGTCCGCGGCGATTCCCGAGGCGCCCGTGCGCCAGGCTGCCTGGGAGGCCGTGATGACCGGCCGCGCGGCGGACGGGCAGACGTTGTCCAACGACCACCTTTCGGCCACGGCAGCCGGTTTCACCGCGTCCCGCCCCGACCTGGCGGCACCGTTCACGGGACGGTTCTGGCCGGAGCTGGAGGCCATCTGGTCCAGCCGGTCCAACGGTCTGGCCTCCCGGACCATCATCGGGCTGTTCCCCTCGGCGCAGGACGCCCTCCCGGGCGCGCCCGACGACCAATGGCGCCACCCCGTGGTGCTGGCGGCGAACGACTGGCTGCAGGCCCATCCGGACTCCCCGCGGGCCCTGCGCCGGCTCGTGATCGAGAAGACGGACGACGTGCTGCGGGCGCTGCGGGCGCAGGCGGCGAGTCGGCCCTGAGTCGGTCCTGAGCCAACCCGAGCGCTCCGGGACTACGGCACCCGGGCCGTCCAGGCCGGCGTCGTGAACTTCGCGGTGGCCAAGGTCTCTGCGCGGGAGATCTCGTCCTCGGTGAGGTGCGTCCGGGTGGCCCCATAGCGGTCCGTGAACGTGGACATCATGGTCTCCCAGATCTCTGGGCGCGTCAGGCCGGTCTGTCGCCGCAACGGGTCGACCCGCTTCTTGGCGGAGCGGATGCCCTTGTCCCGGATCTTCTCCCGGCCGATGCGCAGGACGTCGGTCATCTTGTCCGCGTCGATGTCATAGCTCATGGTGACGTGGTGCAGCAGTCCCCCGCTGGCCAGCCGCTTCTGCGCCGCGCCACCGATCTTGCCCTCCGGCGTGGCGATGTCGTTCAGCGGCTGATAGAACGCCTCCACGCCGGTCCTGGCGAGGGCGTCCATGGCCCAGGCGTCGAGGAACGGGTAGGAGTCCGCGAAGCTCATCCCATCCACGAGGGACTGCGGCAGGTAGAGCGAGTAGGTGACACAGTTGTCCGCCTCCATGAACATGGCACCGCCGCCGGAGATGCGGCGCGCGACCGTGATCCCGTGCCGCGCGACGCCCTCCGGATCCACCTCATTGGCCAGGGACTGGAACGAGCCGATGACGACCGCCGGCTCCGTCCACTGCCACAGCCGCAGCGCGGGCCGCCGCCGGCCCGCGGCCACGTCCTCGGTGAGGATCTGGTCCAGCGCCACCTGGGTGGTGATGGGCAGGGGCTGCGGCGCGAGGATCTCCCACTCATGGTCCTCCCACGTGGTCGCGTGGCCCAGGGCGCGGCGCACTGCCGTGGCCACGGCGGCCGGATCGAAGCCGAACATCACCGTCTCGGGCCCGACGGCGGCGCGCACCGTCTCGGCGATGGTCCCGTGGGGTGCGTTGAGGTCCAGCCCCCGGAGCGAGCGGTTGATGTCCTGCAGCGCCTCGTCCGGCTCGAGGAAGAAGTCCCCGTTGATGCTGGCCGTGGCGACGGCCCCGTCGGAGACCGTCAGGTCCGCGATGACCAGTTTGCCGCCGGTGACTTTGTACTCGCCATGGTGGGAGGATCCGAGAGGGGTGTTCATGATTCCATCTTCACACCTCACGTTCCGGGGAGCTGACGCGTCTACTGTGTGATGACGATGACAGAACCGTTCGAACAGGCCGTCCAGCGGCACGGGGCCACCGTGTTGCGGGTGTGCCGAGCCGTGCTGGGTCCCGGCCCGGATGCAGACGACGCGTGGCAGGAGACCTTCCTGGCAGCGCTGCGGCAGTGGCCGGACCTGGCGCCGGGGACGAATGTGGAGGCGTGGCTCGTGCGCGTGGCCGGCCGCAAGGCGATCGACGTCCTCCGTGCCCGGGGACGCGGTGCGGTGCCGATGGAGACCCTTCCCGAACACCCGGCCACGGACGGGTTGCCGGGCACCGGGGCGGACGGGCTCTGGTCCGTGGTGGCATCCCTCCCGGAGCGTCAACGTCTGGCCGTGGCCTACCACTACCTCGGCGGGCTTCCCCATGCCGAGACGGCCGCGCTGATCGGCGGCAGCGTGGAAGCAGTCCGGCGTGCCTCCTCGGATGGCGTCCGGGCGCTGCGGCGGATTCTCGAGGAGGACGAGAGGACGCCGGTTCACACCGCATCGTCACTGACGACAGGACCGGGAGGACCGGGAGGACCACGATGATGACGAAGCCCATGACCACACCACCGACCACACCCTCCACCACGGCACCCGCGACTACTGCGCGCCCTCCCGAGCAGTCGGATTCCCTGGCAGGGACCGGGCTACAGGGACGTTTCTCGGTGGCAGAGGCTGACCTGACGACCCTGCGAGACCGGCTGTCCCATCGCGCCGAGGAGGCAGAGCTGCTGGACCTGGCCTACCGCATCGTGGACAGCCCTGTGGGCCGGCTCCTGCTCGTGACCGGCCCCCGCGGCCTGGTTCGCGTGGCCTTCGAAAGCGAGGGATTCTCACAGGTGCTGGCCGGACTGGCCGAGAGGATCAGCCCCCGGTTGCTGCACGCCCCCTGGAAGCTGGAGGCGGTGGCCCGCGAGCTCGAGGAGTACTTCACCGGACACCGCAGCCGTTTCGAGGTCCCCGTGGACTTCGTCCTCTCCTCGGGGTTCCGGCTGGCCGTCCAACGGGAACTTCCTGGCATCGGTTACGGGGAGACCGCCACGTACCGGGAGCTCGCCGAACGGCTCGAGAACCCTAAAGCTGTGCGTGCGGTGGGTACCGCGTGTGCCACCAATCCGCTGCCCGTGGTGGTCCCCTGCCACCGGGTGCTGCGCTCGGACGGCAGCCTCGGCGGTTACCTCGGCGGCCTGGAGGCCAAGACCCTGTTGCTGAAGCTCGAGAAGGAGAATGCCACGGCATGAGTGACGAGACACGGACGGTGGACCCCACCACTGATGCTCGTGATGCGGGTCTGGTGGTCGGCGAGGACGGCCTGGTCCGGCCCGTATGGGCCTCCAAGGACCTGATGCTGCGCGAGTACTACGACGGGGAATGGGGTCTGCCCGTCCGGGACGAACGGGGCCTGTTCGAGCGCCTGAGCCTGGAGGCCTTCCAGTCCGGCCTGTCCTGGGCCATCATCCTCCGCAAGCGACCGGCTTTTCGGCTGGCCTTCGCGGACTTCGACCCGGACGTGGTGGCGGCCTTCAGCGACGGTGACGTGGAACGTCTACTCGGGGATGCCGGCATCGTGCGCAACCGGGCCAAGATCCTGGCCACGATCGGCAACGCCCGCGCGACGGTCGCCCTACGAGATGAGGAAGGGCTGGCGGAGTTCATCTGGTCTTTCCAACCGGAGGCGACGCCACGGCCCCGGACCCTGGACGAGATCCCCAGCCGGTCCCCCGAGTCGGTCGCAGCCGCCAAGGCCCTGCGTTCCAAGGGGTTCTCCTTCGTGGGCCCCACCACGGTGTTCGCCCTGATGGAGGCCGTCGGCATCGTGGACACGCACCTGCTCGGCTCGCACCGTCGTGGCACCTCGGGAGTCTGGTCCGCTGGCTAGGATCGGGGCATGACCTCCCCGCTCGTCTCATCCTCACCAATCCCTGGTTCCCACCGTCCGAACAGTGGGCAGGGATTCCGCCGGTGGGCGGCCCGCATCGGCTGGGTCCTGGCCGTGGCCGTTCCGGTTTGGCTGGCCGGTGGGCGTGTCCTCACGGACAGCACCGGGGACCTGACGCCCGTCTACGCGGCCACCCTGGCCCCGGTGCTGCTGGTCCTGTCCGTCGTCGCCCTCGCCGTGCCGGCGCGGCGTCCAGCGCGCTACCCCTCCGTCCGGGCCTGCACGATCCTGCTGCTGTCCTGGGGGTGCGGGATCGCCCTCGGGTTCACCCTGCCGGATACCGGTGCGGGGGCGTCGTCCGTGTTGGGGGCCTGGGCGGGGCCGGGAGCGGAGGGTGCCGCAGCGGCGTTGTCCAATCCCCTGGGGATCATCATGCTGTTCATGGCCGTCATGGGGTGCGTGGTGTCCATCCGCCACAGCGCCCACGGCGAGGGCAACGGACGGTCGCGGGATTCGGACGAGGACGACGCGCAGGGCACCGGCTTCTTTCCCGTGCTGGATGTCTAGCCTCCAGGCGGGACCCTCGGACACCGCTGCATCCACGGGCCCCGCCGCGCTGCCCCTCGGCTATTGAGCCGGGCGGATCTCCGACAACCGCAGTTCGTCGTTCGTCGACGAGTTCGGTGTGTAGTCCACCGTGGGCGATTTGCTCATCAGGCCGGTCATCCGGGCTACGTATGCGAACTGCACCAGGTTTTCGCGCTCGTACTTGAATGCGTCGGCGTATGCCTGTTGGCGATCGTCGCCGGTCTTTGCAGCGGCCTCCTCAAGGATCGCGTCGAACTCCGGGGTGCCGAACATGCTCATGGAGCCGTCGCTGACCATGTAGGAGTCCACGCTGAAGGACGCGTCTCCTGCCTGATTGCCGTGCTGGACCAACATGGCGATCGCCCCCTCGTCCTTGATAAACGGCTCGACCTGGTATTGCAGGCCGACAGAGGTCTCGACGACCTTCGATTCAACGTTCAGCCCCACCTGCGCCAGTTGATCCTGCAGCACTTCGGTCAGCTGCGAGATCTTGGGGAACTGCCCGTTGCGAGCCACGATCGTGATTTTGGCGCTCGTGTCCACCCCGTCCGCCTGGGCTGCGGCAACCAGCTCCTTGGCCATCTCCACGTCTGATTCCCACGGCTCGAGTGACTCGTTGAAGCCCACGACGCCCGGAGGGACCAGTTGCTCGGCGGGCTCGCTCTCGCCGGCGTAGAGGGAATCCGTGATGCCGTCCCGGTCGATCGCATAGTTGATGGCCTGCCGGATCCGGATGTCATTCAAGGGGGCGATGTCCCCGCTGAAGCGCAGCGCGACGGTCTCGTTGTTGGGATAGGCCTCGGCGAGGTCGCCGGCACCGTCGGCGGAGCTGAGGCCGGTGGCGATGTCCGCCTCATCGCCCGCCACCATGGCCGCACGCACGGTACCCTCGGAACGCCACAGGTAGTCGACAGCAGGGTAGGCGGACGCCTCACCCCAGTAGGAATCGTTGCGGTCCAGTGAGATCTTGATTCCGGAATCCCAGGATCCGATGGAGTACGGTCCGGTGCCGACGGGTTCGCGGACCTTGGCGTCAACCGAACCTTCGGTCGGCGCACCGATTTCGATGAACGATAGGCGCAGCGGAAGGACCGGATCGGGTTGCTCGGTCGACACCTTCAGGGTGGTGTCGTCGATGGCCTCCACGACGACGTCGGCGTCGCCGAAGATCTGGCCCTCGACATCGCAACCGAGCTGGCCATTGACGGCTCGGTCGATGGCGGCAGCGGCAGCTTGGGCGTTGAATGGCGTGCCATCGTGGAAGGTGACGTCGTCGCGCAGGGTGAAGGTCCACTCCAAATCATCGATCGCCTCCCAGCTGGTCGCGAGGAGCGGCTCGAGGTCACCCGTGGAGGGATTGCGCTCGACCAACGGCTCGGTGACGTTGGAGCGGACCAGCATGCCGGTGGAAGACAGAGTCGAATCGCACGGCTCGAGTGTTGTCGGTTCGATGGCCAGGGCGATGCGCAGGGTGTCGGGGCTCTCTGCGGCCGTGTCCGGCTCCGAGTTGGCGACACCGCAACCGCCGAGCAGCACGGACGACGCGGCGGCCAGCGTGAGCGGGGTCCGGAGGCGCCGGATCAGCCCCGGCGTCGTACTGTAAGAAGATGTCATCATGGGTTCCTCTGGAATGTGGTGGGCGATCGTGGGCGAAGTCTGTGCTGGAGTCACGGAGCCGCGCGCGCCCCTACGGGCCGTCTCACAGGGTGCGTGGCATATCATGACGACCATGACGTTGTCGTCGGATGCCGGATTCCTGACCCCCCTTCCTGCTCTGGATGCGGCCCCCACGCGCACTGAGTTGATCGTCCAATCCCTCAAGGAAGCGATTTTCTCGGGCAGGCTGAAGCCGGGCGAAGTACTGGTGGAACGGAAGATCGCCGAGCAGCTCGGGGTTTCGAAGACGCCCGTCCGCGAGGCGCTGATCGTGCTCCAACGTTCCGGTCTGGTCGTCGTTGGCCACCGAAGCATTGCCGTCCGGAGTCTCAGCTTCACCGACATCCGGCACGTCTACGAGGAGCGGGTGTTGTTGGAGCCGTGGGCCATCATCGATGCCGCCAGGGTCGACCCCGACTTCTCGGCGGCGAAACGTGCTCTCGACGAGGCACGCCGGCATGCGGCCGCGGGCGACGCGGCGGTACGCGCACTGGCCAACCGTCAGTTCCACCGCGGAATGTACGCGAACAGTGAGAACACGATCATCGTCAAGTCCCTGGACAGCTTGCAGGACCTGACAGCGCTGGCCGTGGTGGGCGTGTTGTGGGAACACTGGCCGCAGTGGGAGGCAGAGGGAGCCGAGCACGAGGCGATCCTTGAGGCCGCCCGTCGCGGGGATCCCGAGCGCGCCGCTGAGCTGATGCGGCGGCACATCACCACGTCGATCGATCGGGCCGCCGCGGGCGAACGTGCGGGGAGCTAGCGGCGTCAACGCTGCTCCCAGTAGGCCCGCATCGTCTCCTCATTCGGTGGATACGTACCGCGCAGAGGCTTGCCGTCCTCGATCCGGGCCAGCACGAACTCCTCCAACCTCTCTTGTTCCGCCGAGTCGATCGCCACGGATTCCGCCAGGTGCCGAGGGATGCAAACCACACCGTCCCGGTCGCTGACAATGATGTCACCCGGGTAGACAGCCACCTCGGCGCAGGCGATGGGCACCTGGAAGTCGACGACGTGGTGTTGCGCCAAGTTGGTGGTGGGGGACGGCCCCGCCGAGAATGTCGGCAGGTCCAGTGTTTCGAAACCCTCCATATCTCGCAGGGATCCGTCCGTGACGACACCGGCCGCGCCGCGCGCACGCAGTCGGGTGGCCAGGATGTGTCCCAGAGAGGCGGCACGCTTCTTCCCTCGCGAATCGATCACGAGGACCTGCCCCGGTTGTACGGATTCGACCCCCTTGCGCTGGGGATGGTCGTAGTCCTGGAAGATGGCCGGAACGTCGATGTCCTCCCGGGCGGGGATCGACCGCATGGTGAAAGCCTCACCGACCATGCGCTGCCGTGAGGGGTTGGAGACGAACAGTCCCTCCAAGAACGTGTTCCGGAACCCCCGGGAAAGCAATTGGGTGGTGATGGTCGCTGTACCCACGGAGAGGAGCGCGCTCATTGCCGGTTCACTGAGCGGTGCGTGTGCGTCCACCGATGGGTCCGCCGTCGCATTCTTCGCCGCCTGGTCTGTTGCTTCTATCGACACCCTGAATCCCTCTCGATCATGGCCTTCTGTTGGTATACCAAGATACCAAGCAGAAGGTATCGGCGGAAGGCGCTGGGAGAAAGTGGTATTCCGGAGGCGGACGCCGGAAACGAGAGCGGCGCACTCTCCTTGACATCAGGAACACTGATATCGCTTACGGCATCGGATTAAAAACAAAACCGGGGCCGATCCGGACTCGTCCCCGAGGGGAGGTCGCGGATCGGCCCCGGTGTGCTGGGGCATCCAGTAGGCGGTAGGCCTTACTTCTTGCCGCCGAAGCCCTTGAAGCGGGCGTTGAAGCGCTCCACGCGGCCGGCGGTATCCATGATCCGCTGCTTGCCGGTGTAGAAGGGGTGCGAGGCCGCGGAGATTTCCACGTCGATGACCGGGTAAGTGTTGCCGTCTTCCCACTCCATCGTCTTCTGGGACGTGGTGGTGGTGCGGGTCAGGACCTTCTCGCCGGAGGCCAGATCGTTGAAGATCACCAGCTGGTAATCGGGATGGATGTCAGTCTTCATGGGGAATCCTTCGGTGGCGCCACTGGATTTTGCCAGCGGCTGATGAGGAACGTGTGTGGGCGACCGCAGTACGGCCAGCTACCTACTATAACGCATGGCCCCTTGGAGCGTCATCCGACACCCGACGGCGAAACCGACCCAGGAGACGGCTGCCGCCTCACCATGAGCCCTTACCGTGTCGCGTAGAAGGCGATGGCCGAGGAGGCGGCGACGTTGAGCGAATCGACCTCGTTCATCATGGGAATGGTGACTCTCCTGTCGAGCCGCTGCTCCGTCTCGGCCGCCAGCCCGTCACCCTCGTGGCCGAACACCAGGGCGAGTCTCCCGTGATCCTCGGCGACCAGGTCGTCCAGCGTGATGGCACCGTGCCCCAGGGTCATCCCCGCCACTGTGAAGCCGGCATCCTTCAACATCTCGATACCAGCTGGCCAGGGGTCGACTCGCGTCCACGGCACCTGGAACACGGCCCCCATCGAGACACGGATGGAGCGGCGGTAGAACGGGTCCGCGCAGAGCGGGGTCACCAGCACGGCGTCGATGCCGATCGCCGCAGCAGAACGGAAGATGGCCCCGATGTTGGTGTGGTCGGAGACGTTCTCCAGCACGGCGATGCGGCGGGCCCCGGTCAGCAGCTCCTCGACCGTGCGGGGTGCGGGCCGTTCCACGGCGGCCAGGGCACCGCGGTGCAGGTGGAAGCCGGAGATCGATTCGAGCATGGCGTCCGTGCCCGTGTAGACAGGGACGCCCGGATGGGCGGCGAAGACATCGGCCATCGAGTCGAGATACCGGTGCGCCAGGAAGAACGAGCGTGGCCGGTGGCCTGCGTCCAGGGCGCGGCGGACCACCAGTGAGGACTCCGCGAGGTAGATTCCGTGGGCGGCGTCCTGCCGGCGGCGCAGGGCGGCATCGGTGAGGCCGCTGAAGACCTCCACCCGCGGATCCGCGGGGTCGGTCACCTCGATGGCGCCGTTGGCTCCGCTCGCGCTGAGGGGCCCGAGGGGTTCACCCACTGGTCAGCAGCGGCCACGCCAGGTTCACGAGGCCCGCCACCCCGACGACCACGATGACCACGCGGAGCCAGAACGGCTTGATGCGGCGGCCGATCTTGGCCCCGAGGGAGGCACCGATCATGGAGGACACCGCGATCAGCAGCACGGCCCGCCAATCGATGCGGTCGAAGGCGAAGATCAGGTAGGACACGGCGGCGATGAGGTTCACCGCCAGGGACAGCCAGGTCTTGATGGCGTTCGCGTAGACGAGGGCTCCGGACAGGAACACCCCCATGATGCCCAGCAGCAGGACACCCTGGGCGGCGACGAAGTACCCACCATAGATGCCCGCGGCGAAGATGAGTGCCCAGAGCACGGGAGACACCGGCCCCGTGGGGGTCTCCGGCTCCTCGATGTGGTCTGCGCCGGCCTTCCGCCGGCGGACCCACCGGGACAGGGCGGGCTGGAAGACCACGAAGCAGATGGCCACGGCGATGAGGATCGGGGCGGCGACGCCGAAGACCTCTTCCGGCAACACCATCAGGAGGAACGCTCCCACGAGGCCGCCGAGGAGGGAGGCGATCGTCAGGGCCGGCAGCACGGCCTTGGAGGCCGCCAGCTCACGGCGGAAACCGAAGACTCCGGAGACGCCCGCGGCCACCAGGCCCATGGCATTGGAGATCTGTGCGGTGACGGGCGGAAAACCCATCGCCACCAGCACGGGAAAGGTCACGAGGGTGCCCGAACCCACCACGGTATTGATGGTGCCGGCCCAGAAACCCGCCAGCAGGATGACGATGACCTGCCACAGGTCCAGACCCATGACATTGAGGCCCAGTACGTCCACGCGGTATACCCCCGGGGCCGGTCAGCGGGCGACGGCCGTGTAGCGGCCGTCGACTCGCGTGACCTTGAGGGGCAGACCGAACGCGGTCGAGAGATGGTCCTCGGTCAGCGTCTGCTCCAGGGGCCCCGCGGCCACCACCCGTCCTTGGCGCATGAGCAACGCATGGGTGAATCCGGGCGGGACCTCCTCCACGTGGTGGGTCACCAGCACGAGGGCGGGAGCTGCGGGGTCAGAGGCCAGCCGCGTCAGCGCCCGGACGAGAGTCTCACGTCCGGCCAGATCGAGACCAGCGGCCGGCTCGTCCAGGAGCAGCAACTCCGGGTCGGTCATCAGCGCCCGGGCCACGAGGACACGCTTGCGTTCGCCCTCGGACAGGGTGCCGAACCGGCGGTCCTCGTAGCTACGCAGGCCCCACTGCCAGATCAGGCGGCGGGCTCGCTCCTCGTCCACGGTGTCATAGGCCTCGTTCCAGCGGCCCATGACGCCCCAGGACGCGGTCAGCACGGCGTTCAGCACCGTCTCCCCGTCCGGGAGCTGCTGGGCTAGGGCCGCGGAGGACAGCCCGATGCGCGGGCGCAGCTCGAACACGTCGACGGCGCCGAGCACCTCGTCGAGGATGCCCACCATGCCGGTGGTCGGGTGCATTCGGGTGGAGGCGACCTGCAGCAGCGTCGACTTGCCCGCCCCGTTGGGGCCCATGATGATCCAGCGCTCATCCTCCCGGACCTGCCAGCTGACCTCGGACAGCAGGTCCTTGGTGCCCCTCCGGACACCGACCCCGGCCATCTCCACGACCGACTCGCCCGAGGGGGTGAACAGTTCGTGGTCCGTGGCGGCGCGCAGGGGCTGGGAAGAGGGGCTGGTCATGATTCAAACACTAGGCTAGAAACACCCCTTGAAGCACGAAAGGCCACGGCATGCCGCCCATTGTTTCCCCGTCCACCGGTCCGGACATCGTCCCCTCCTCCATCGGGACAGACCTGGTCCTGGTCTATGCTCCGGGTTCCGGCGGGGCAGACTCCGACCCGATCTCGACCCCGCCGGTGGTGCCGGCCCATGCCGAGCCGGTGGCCGGCGTCGGCTTCCACGGCTGGCGGTGGCACGTGCAGGCCGGTGACACGGCGGGCCGCCCCGATCTCGGACTGCTCCCGGAGGGGCACGCCGCCGCGGTGGTCCCGGCGGCCGCACTGGCGGCCCGGCCGAAGATGCTGGTCATGGATGTGGACTCGACCCTCATCCGCCAGGAGGTCATCGAACTGTTGGCCGCCCACGCGGGCCGCGAGGCTGAGGTGGCCGCCGTGACCGAGGCCGCGATGCGCGGTGAACTGGACTTCACTCAATCGCTCCATCACCGGGTCAAGGCTCTGGCGGGACTGGACGCCGCGGTCATCGACCAGGTGGTGGCCGCCGTCGAGCCCCAGCCCGGCGCGCGAGAGGTCATCGGTGCCTTCCAGGCGGCCGGGTGGCAGGTGTGTGCCGTGTCCGGCGGCTTCACCCAGGTCCTCGCGCCCCTCGCGGCCGACCTCGGCCTGGACCAGTACCGGGCGAACGACCTGGAGATCGTGGAGGGCCGCCTCACCGGCCGGGTGCTGGGCACGGTGGTGGACCGGGCCGTGAAGGCCGAGATGCTGCGTGCCTGGTCCGCGGCGGCCGGGGTCCACGCCGACGGCGTCATCGCCGCAGGGGACGGTGCGAATGACATCGATATGCTCCAGGCCGCGGGACTGGCCGTGGCGTTCTGTGCCAAGCCGGCTCTTCGCGCCCACGCACACGTCGAGCTGGACCTGCCCTCCCTGGACGTCCTGCGCGTGCTGGCCGGCCTCTAGCCGCCCGCACCGCCCTCTGTCTAGCGGTGGTCCGGGTCTCCGGCCACGTCGAGGAAGTCCTGGGCCCCGCCGACGTACTCGGTGTGGCCGACCGGCAGATCCCGGCCGGCCGAACCCACCACAGCGGCGATCTCCGCTGCGAACTCGGCCACCGAGTAGAGCCTGCCGGCGGCCTCGCGGCGGGCCTCGAGGGCACCGGGCTCGGCACGGTTGAGCATGGTGGCCGTGATGGTCCCCTCGATCATGTCCCCGGACACCACCACGAAGCCGATCCCCCGTTCCTGCAATGCCGGAATCCGCTCGCGCAGGGCGATCTCGCCGGCGCGCTTGGACCGGGCGACCGGGACGTAGGCATCCATGGTGGGGACCGAATCGATGAAGTGTGCCTGGTGGCTCGTGACGAAGACCACCTGGCCGCCGGCCGGCATGACCTCGAGCGCGGCCTCGAGCATGGCCAGCTGCGAGTCGCGGTTCAGCACGGTGGCGTAGTCCTCGCCCATCGAGGTCTCCATGCCGCCGGAGGCGTTCAGCACCAGGATGTCCAGGGACCCGAAGGCCTCGACGGCGGCGTCCACCATGGCCTTGCGGCCCTCTGCGGTGGTGATGTCCGCGCCCACGGCCACGGCACGGCCGCCTGCCGACTCGATGGCGCCCACCACCTTGTTGGCGCGGGGCGCCTTCTGGCGGTAATTGACGACGACGCCGGCCCCCCGGGCGGCGAGCAGTTGGGCGGTGTCCGCGCCCACACCGCGGCTGGAGCCGGTGACGATGGCGCCCTTGCCGGCCAGGTCCTGGGCGGTGGACGGAGTGGAGTCGTGTCCTGCTGCGTGCGCGGAGTTCTCAGAAGTCATGGAAATCAGTGTCCCATCCCGAGGCCGCCGTCCACGGGGATGACGGCCCCGGAGATGTACGAGGCTTCGTCCGAGGCGAGCCAGCGGACCACGTTGGCGACCTCGGCGGGCTCGGCGAAGCGGCCTGCGGGGATCTGGGACCGGTACTGCTTCTGCAGGTCCTCCCCCAGGGACTGGGTCATCTCGGTGTCGATGTATCCCGGAGCCACCACATTCGCCGTGATGTTGCGGGATCCGAGTTCGCGGGTCAGCGAGCGGGCCATGCCGACCAGTCCGGCCTTGGACGAGGCGTAATTGATCTGACCCGGTGAGCCCATGAGGCCGACCACCGAGGAGATCAGCACCACGCGACCCTTCTTCTTCCGGATCATGCCCTTCGACGCCCGCTTCAGAACGCGGAACGACCCGGTCAGGTTGGTGTCGATGACCGTGGCGAAGTCCTCCTCGCTCATGCGCAGCAGCAGCTGGTCCTGGGTGATCCCGGCGTTGGCCACGAGGACCTCGACGGGCCCGTGAGCCTCCTCGACCTCGGTGAAGGCACGGTCCACGGATTCAGCATCCGTGACATCGGCCTGCACGGCGAACAGGCCGTCCGGCGCCTCGCCGGAGCGGGACGTCACGGCGACCTTGTCCCCGTTGTCCCGGAACGCCTGGGCGATGGCGAGGCCGATGCCCCGGTTGCCGCCGGTGACGAGCACGCTGCGGCCGGCAGCCGGGGCATCGCGGGAATCAGACGTGGTGGTGGAAACGGTGCTGGCCTCGGCCATCTGGGTCCTCCTGGGACTGGACTGTCGTGCGATCAGCGCGGTATGTCAGATCACTTCTCCGGTCATCCACTCTAGGGCGGAAAGTGGGACAATGGACGGAACCGAAACCCCGCTGGACGGTCGCCGTGCCAGCGCACAGCCTTGCAGGAGCGCCCCATGTCCACCCGTCACGTCCAGACCGGCCCACAGGCCGGACACCCGGGCCGTGACGACGACGTCCAGCGCATCACCAGCGCCCCGGAGGCCGGACACGTGGACCGGGATGCCCGATTCGTCCGCTACGCGTGGCAGATGGGCATCCGGACGGCCTGTTTCGTCGGAGCCTTCTTCACCACCGGCTGGGTGCAGATCGTGCTCTTCATCGCGGCCATCGTGTTGCCATACATCGCTGTGATGCTGGCCAACAACGGGGCCGTGTCCAACGGTCAGGTGCTGGACGCGGTACCTCCGGCCCCCACGGGCACCCCCCAACTCGGCTCCCGGCTCGAGCTGACCGCCGGACCCGAGACCCTTCAGGGTGAGACCGTGGACGGCGGCCCTCAACCGGGAGACCACCCGGATGAGACGAAGCACGAGCACGACGACAGGGCCGCATGAGCCACGATGACCTCCTCGGTGCCCTTGACGGCACCAATCCTCCAGTGCCGCCGGCGCCCACACCCGGCGGCCGGCCGCCGTCGGGAAGCGATGCGCGCAGCGACACTGCGGCGGACCAGCAAGTCTGCTCCCGCAAGAGCTGCGGGCACGCGGCGGCCTGGCGCCTGGAATGGAACAATCCCCGGATCCACACCCCCGAGCGGCGCAAGACATGGCTGGCCTGCGAGGACCATCGTGACTGGCTGGCCGACTACCTGCAGTCCCGCGGACTGCTGAAGGACGTCCTGCCCCTGGCCCCGACCGGCACTGACACCCGCGAGAAGGATTCATGACCCAGACGAGCAACGATCGCGTCACCGGCGCCGGCGCAGATCAGCGTGCCGGGAATGCCGGACGATACGAGTCTTCCGAGAGCGACCGGCAGGCAGATTCGGGCCGTCCGGGACAGAAGCGCGCGCGGCTCGACTTCCGGTTCCTGCTCTCCCCCCAGTGGCTCGGCGGGCTGGCGTTCTGCGCCATCTTCTCCGTGGCCTGCGCCCTGCTCGGCCAGTGGCAGATGGACCGCCGCATGGAGGCCGTCACCGAGATCAACAAGGTCCTGGAGAACTACGACGACGCGCCCGTCCCTCTGGCCGGCAACGAGGACCTCTTCACGGCGTTCGAGGCCCCCCGCGAATGGACCCCGGTGGAGATGACCGGCGAGTACCTGGCGGAGGACACCCAGATCGTGCGCAATCGCCCGAAGGCCGGCAAGCCCGGGTACGAGGTCATCGTCCCGTTCCGGGCGGACACCGGGGACGTCATCGCGGTCAACCGCGGATGGCTGCCCATCGGCAACACCGCCGGCTGGCCCGACGTCGTCCCCGCGCCCCCCGAGGGCGAGGCCACCGTGGTGGTCCGCACCAAGCCCGGCGAGCCCACCCTCGAGCGGGAGGCCCCGGAGGGTCAGCTGGCCTCGATCGACCTGGTCGCCCTGGAAGAGGCCGTCGACTATCCGATCGCGGACACCGCCTATGGCGAGATGGTCGAGGAGGACCCCGCTCCGGCGAGCCGACCCCAGACCCTGGTGCCGCCCACCCTGGATGAGGGGCCGCACCTGTCCTACTCGCTCCAGTGGTTCCTCTTCGGCCTGATGAGCTTCATCGTGTGGGGCTACATGGGCCGACAGCGGGCCGTGAACGACCGCGACGACCAGGAACTCGGGTTGACCGAGGAACAGGGATACCTGTCTGCCTACCGTGCCCCGAAGCGCAAGCCGGTCCGGCGCCGCAACGGTCAACTCACCGACGAGGAGGCCGAGGACGCCCTGCTCGACGAGGCGGAGGCCCGCCGGTAGCTCCCCGTCTGAGGGACGCCCGCACCACAGCGCTCAGGCCAGGGTGATGAGGTCCTGGTAGGTGCTGTTCCAGTGGTCCTCGATGCCGTCCGGCAGGAGCACCACACGCTCCGGATTGAGTGCCTCCACGGCGCCTTCGTCGTGCGTCACGAGCACCACGGCACCCTCATAGGTGCGCAGGGCGTTGAGGATCTCCCGGCGTGAGGCCGGGTCCAGGTTGTTCGTCGGCTCGTCCAGCAGCAGGACGTTGGCACTGGAGGCCACGAGGGTGGCCAGGGCCAACCGGGTCTTCTCACCGCCGGAGAGCACTCCGGCCGGCTTGGCCACGTCGTCGCCCTGGAACAGGAACGACCCGAGGACGTTGCGCACCTCGGTGTCCGCCAGGTCCGGTGCGGCGGTCTTCATGTTCTCCAACACGGAGCGGTCGGTGTCCAAGGTCTCATGCTCCTGGGCGTAGTAGCCGAGTTTGAGCCCGTGCCCGGCGATGACCTCGCCGGTGTCCGGCTGGTCCACCCCGGCCAGCATCCGCAGCAGGGTGGTCTTTCCGGCGCCGTTGAACCCGAGGATGACCACGCGGGAACCGCGGTCGATCGCCAGATCCACTCCGGAGAAGATCTCCAGGGATCCATAGGACTTGGAGAGGTCCTCCGCCTGGAGAGGGGTCTTGCCGCACTTGGCGGGCTCCGGGAAACGGATCGCGGCGACCTTGTCTGCCGCCCGCTCGCCCTCCAGGCCTTTCATCATGCGTTCGGCCCGCTTGATCATGCTCTGAGCGGCCACCGCCTTCGTCGCCTTGGCACGCATCTTGTTCGCCTGCTCCATCAGGTGCGTGGCCTTCTTCTCCGCATTGGAGTACTCACGCTTGCGCCGGGCCTGGTCCTGCTCACGCTGCAGCAGGTAGTTCTTCCAGCCCATGTTGTACGTGTCGATCACCTGGCGGTTGGCATCCAGGTACAGCACCTTGTTGACGGTCATCTCCATGAGGTCCACGTCGTGGCTGATGACGATGAAGCCGCCCGGGTAGGCCTTGAGGAAGTCACGCAGCCAGACGATCGAGTCATGGTCCAGGTGGTTGGTGGGCTCGTCCAACAGCAGGATGTCCGCGTCCGAGAAGAGGATGCGCGCCAGTTCCACGCGACGCCGCTGGCCGCCCGAGAGGGTGTGCAGGGGCTGGTCGAGGATGCGGTCAGGCAGGCCGAGGTTCGCACAGATCGTGGCGGCCTCCGACTCCGCGGCGTACCCGCCCGACGTCGTGAACTCGGCCTCGAGCCTCCCATAGCGGTTCATGGCCTTCTCACGGATCGCGTCATCCGCATTGGCCATGTCGTCCTCCGCCTGGCGCATGCGGCGGATGATCTGGTCCAGTGACCGTGCTGAGAGGATGCGGTCCCGCGCCGTCTGGTCCATGTCCTCGACCTTGGGGTCCTGGGGCAGGTAGCCGACCGTGCCGCGCCGGGTCACATTGCCTCCGGCGGGGAGGCCACCGTCTGCCAGGACCTTCGTCAGGGTGGTCTTGCCGGCACCGTTGCGCCCGACCAGGCCGACCTTGTCCCCCTTGTCCACCTTGAAGGTGACCCCGTCCATGAGCAGCCGGGCCCCCACGCGAAGTTCGAGGTCTGTGACGGCAAGCACGGGAGGGACTCCTTGAGATGAATAGACTGTCCGGCAGGGCTGGCGGAACCCGCCAAGTCTACCGTTGCCGTCCAAACCGGGTTGGCCGCGGCCCACGCCGCCGTCCCACCGCCTCTGAGGAGTCCACCGTGAGCCAGACCGTTCCCGTTGCCGGCCGCAAGCCGCTGGCGGTTCCCGCCCAAGTGGCCCTCGCCGGCGTCTTCGCCGCCCTGATCGCCGTGTGCGCCATGCTGCCCCCGATTCCCGTGGGTGGATTCGGTGTGCCGATCACCCTGCAGACCTTCGCCGTCATGCTGACCGGACTCATCCTGGGCGCGCGGCTCGGCTTCCTCTCCGTGGCCCTGTACGTGGTGGTGGGCCTGGTGGGCCTGCCGGTGCTCTCCGGCTTCAACGCGGGCTTCGGGGTGCTCGCCGGCCCCTCCGGCGGGTACTTGCTGGCGTTCCCCTTCGCGGCCGCCTTGGCCGGTGCCCTCTCGACCCTGGTCCTCAAACGGGGCCAGGCAGCCGCCGCCCAGCGTGCCGCTCGAGGCGCTGATGCTGCCGCCGGACGGATCGGCTTCGGCTGGTGGGCACTGGTGTGGCTCTCGGCCATGGTGGGATCCTTCGTGTTCATCCACCCCATGGGCATCGGCGGGATGATGCTTGCGCTCGACCTGGACCTGCCGACCGCCCTGGCGGCGGACATGGTGTTCTGGCCCGGTGACGTCATCAAGAACCTGCTCGCCACCGCCGTGGCCGCCACGGTGATCCGGGCCTTCCCGGCCCTGGCCCTCCGGCGTTTCTGAACGGCGTGGAGCCCACCATCACACAAAACCGCGACAGCATCACCCACGGCCGGCCCGGCAGCGGGGCAACAGCCTCCGGCCTCGAGCTGCGCGCCGCAGTGGTCGATGCCCCCGGGGCCGCGCCGGGACCCGGACAGTCGGCCGGTTCGGAAGCCGGCACCATCCGCGTCCTGGGTCCGGTGGACCTGGTGGCCTCCGAACCCACGGTCGCGGTGATCGGAGCCAACGGCTCGGGGAAGTCGACGCTCATCCGCCTGCTCAACGGTCTGGTCCTGCCCGCAGCGGGCAGCGTGCGCGTGCACGGCCTGGACGCGGCCACGGAGACCACGGCCGTCCGCGCGCGGACCGGATTCGTCTTCACCGACCCACTCGTCCAGCTGGTGATGCCCACCGCCGCAGAGGACATCGAGCTCTCCCTGCGGCGCACGCACCGCGGCCGCCCGGAGCGAAGGGCGGCTGCCGAGCGCCTGTTGCAGGCGCACGGCCTCGGTGGCCTGGGGCACCGCAGCATCTATGACCTCTCCGGTGGGCAGCGCCAGCGCCTGGCCCTGGCCTCCGTTCTGGCCACGGACCCCGTGTTGCTGGTGGCCGACGAACCCACCACCCTGCTGGATCTGGAGTGGACACTCGAGGTCCAAGAACTCCTGCTGTCCCTGCCTGGATCCGGCCGGTGTGAGCAGGTCGTGTTCACCACCCACGACCTCGACTTCGCCGCCCAAGCGGACCGGTGCCTCGTCATCGCCGACGGGCACATCGTCCATGACGCCTCCGGCCCGGACGCCGTTCAGTGGTACCGCACGGACGTCCTGGCCCGCCGAAGCCGCAGGGATGGCCGGGACACGGGAATGGACAGGCTGTGAATCTGCTGGACTACCGGCCCGGCCATACCGCGGTGCACCGCTGCCCGCTGTGGGCCAAGTACGCTGTGCTGCTGGCGCTCTCGGGAATCCTCGTCTTCTGGCGCCAGCCGCTGGTGGTCGGCGTGACCGGGGCGGTGGTCTTCACCCTCTACCTGGCGGCCTCGCTCCCCCGCGAGTTCCTCGCCCCCTGGCGCCGCGGCTGGCCCCTGCTGCTGTTCGCCGGCATCGCCCGCTTCGTCTCCGGGATCTGGGGCCCGACGGCGGCCCCGCCCCTCGAGGCGCTCGGTCCGGCCCTCGTGGTGGTGGCCGCGGTGTTCGGCGCCCTGGCCGCGGCGCGGTTGCTGGTGATCACCACCCCGGGCACAGAACTGCTCGACGGGCTGGAGCGGTTCTTCGGCGTCCTGCGCCCGGTAGGCGTCAATCCCGAGGCGGCTGCCCTGGCGGTCAACGTGATGATCCGGTCCATCCCCTGGGTGGGTGGAGCGGTCCGTCGCAACGCCGAGGCCCTGGCCTCGCGCGGGCTGCGGCGTGGACCGGTACGGCTCATGGGACCGGTGCTGGTGGCGACCGTGGGGCACGCCCGCGCCACGGGTGAGGCCCTGGCTGCTCGCGGGCTGCCAGGGGACCACGGCGAGACACGAGAATCCCGGCCATCCTGACGTTTCCCGGTGATAATTCTCGGGAAAGTTCAGGATGACCGGGATTCTCCGACGCATCGGGTCAGACTCTGGATCAGATGTTGAAGCCGAGGGCCCGCATCTGCTCACGGCCGTCGTCGGTGATCCGCTCGGGACCCCACGGTGGCATCCAGACCCAGTTCAGGCGCCATTCGTCCACCATGGTGCCGATCTCGTTGCTGATCTGCTCCTCGATCATGTCCGTCAAGGGGCACGCAGCGGTGGTCAGGGTCATGTCCAGGATCAGGGCGCCGTCCTCGGCGTAGTGCATGCCGTAGAGCAAGCCCAGGTCCACGATGTTCACGCCCAACTCGGGGTCCATGACCTCGTGCAGGGCCTCTCTGATGTCATCCAGTTCGGTCTGGGGTGCTTCAGTGGTCATGGGGATGCTCCTCAGGCTCCGGTTGCAGCGGTCTCGAAGCGCTCGTAGCCCTCGGCCTCGAGGCGGTCGGCCAGCTCGGCGCCGCCGGACTCGGCGACCTTGCCGTCCACGAAGACGTGGACGAACTGCGGCTTGATGTACTGCAGGATCCGGGTGTAGTGGGTGATCAGCAGGGTGCCCATGGCTCCGGTGTCCTGGGCGCGGTTGACGCCCTCGGAGACCACGCGCAGGGCGTCGACGTCGAGGCCGGAGTCGGTCTCGTCCAACACGGCGAACTTCGGCTTGAAGAGTTCGAGCTGGAGGATCTCCACGCGCTTCTTCTCGCCACCGGAGAAGCCCTCGTTGACGTTACGGGCCGCGAAGGACGGATCGATCTTCAGGCCCTCCATGGCGGCCTTGACGTCCTTGGTCCAGTGACGCAGGGACGGCGCCTCGCCGTCGATGGCGGTCTTGGCGGTGCGCAGGAAGTTGGTCATGGTGACCCCCGGGATCTCGACCGGGTACTGCATGGCCAGGAACAGGCCGGCGCGGGCCCGCTCGTCCACGGACATCTCGAGGACGTTCTCGCCGTCCAGGGTGATGCTGCCGGAGGTGACCTCGTAGCGGGGGTGGCCGGCGATGGTCGAGGCGAGGGTGGACTTGCCGGAGCCGTTGGGGCCCATGATGGCGTGGGTCTCGCCGGTGTTGATGGTCAGGCTGACGCCCTTGAGGATCTCCTTGGGGCCGGTCTCGGTCTCGATGGAGACGTGCAGGTCCTTGATTTCCAGGGTAGACATTCGTGTTCTCCTTGCGGTTCCGCCGGTCGGCCGGCGGGAGGTTTCAGCGGAAGTTCTGGTGGGGCTGGTTACGAGTTCAGTGACGCGCTGTTCAGCACGGTGGCGGTGTCGACCCACACGGAGTCGTCCTCCACGGCCAGCGCGTAGACGGCGACCGGGGCGGTGGCGGGCAGCACGTTCGGCTCGCCGGTGACCAGGTCGAAGGCAGAGCCGTGGCCGATGCACTCCAGGGCGCACCCCTCGACGAATCCGTCCGAGAGGGACACCTCCTCGTGCGAGCAGATGTCATTGACCGCATGGAGCGAGCCGTCGGAGGCCCGGACCACGGCGACGTCGATGCCGTCGACCGTGAACCGCTTGGCCTCCTCGGCGCCGATCTCCGCGACGGCGCACACGCGCTGACCGGCGGCCATCAGAGGCTGGCCACCTGCAGCTCGGAATCCATCTGGTCGATGAGGGACTCCTCGACGTAGGCGATCCCGATCTTCTGGATGATCTCGTGGAGGAAGCCGCGGACGATGAGCTCGCGGGCGTCCTTCTCCTCGATGCCACGGGCCATCAGGTAGAACAGCTGCTCGTCGTCGAACTGGGCCGTGGAGGAAGCGTGACCGGCTCCGTCGATGAGGCCCGTCTCGATCTCCAGGTTCGGGACCGAGTCCACGCGGGTGCCCTCCGAGAGGACCAGGTTCTGGTTCTTCTCGTAGCTGTCGGTGCCCTCGGCCTCCTTGCGGATCAAGACGTCGCCCACCCAGACGGTGTGCGCGTCCTGGCCCTGCAGGGCGCCCTTGTAGAGGACGTTGGACTTGCAGTTCGCCACGGCGTGGTCCACGAACAGGCGCTGCTCCAGGTGCTGGCCGGCGTCCGCGAAGTAGAGGCCGAACATCTCGGTCTCGCCACCCTGACCGGCCAACCGCGAGGTCGGGGTCAGGCGGACCAGGGACCCGCCGTAGGACACGGCCACGTGCTTGAACGAGGCGTCCTTGCCGATCCGGGCCTGCTGGGCGGAGACGTGCACCGCCCCGTCATCCCAGGACTGCAGGGACGTGACGTTCAGACCGGCCCCTTCCTGCACATCGAACTCGATGTTCTGCGCGACCACGGCCGAGCCGCGGTGCTGGAACACGACGTCGGCGCGCGAGTTGGGCGCGGCGACCACCAGCAGGTGCTGGGCGGCCGGGGCCGTGCCGGTTCCGGTGATGTCGATGCGCACCGGGGCGGTGGCCTCGACATCGGCGCCGATGGTCACGACGGTGGCCTGCTCGAACGAGGCCCAGGCTGCAGCCGAGACACGATCGTCCGGCGTGAGGACGGAGCCCAGCCGGGCATCGTCCCGGCCCACGGTCTCCACCGTGACGCCGTCCAGCTCGGTGACCGAGACGGCAGGTGCCGCACCGGTCAGACGGGCGTCGTCGCCGTCGGGCAGGTGCAGGCCGGCCAGCCGGTTCAGGGGCGTGAAGCGCCAGTCCTCCTCGCGGCCCGTCAGGGCCGGGAAGTCCGCCAACTCGAAGCTGGAGAGGCGGTCGGCACGGGAGGACCCGGGCTTGACCGGGCGCTTCTGAGAACCGGACGGGACGCTGTGCGCGGCGTGGCCGGCGTCGGACGCCTCGGCCACGGTGGCGGAGAGCTTCTCGCCCTCCTCACCCATGCCGGGGATGACGGGCACACCGGCGCCGTCGGCGTCGATTTCCTCCGGGGAGGCGTTGTCAGTGGTGTTGACGGTCTGTGACACGCTCAGCCTACCGATCCTTCCATCTGCAATTCGATCAGCTTGTTCAGTTCCAGGGCGTACTCCATGGGCAGCTCACGTGCGATGGGCTCGATGAACCCGCGCACGATCATCGCCATGGCCTCGGTCTCGGACATGCCGCGGCTCATCAGGTAGAAGAGCTGTTCCTCGGAGACGCGCGAGACCGTGGCCTCGTGGCCGAGGGTGGCGTCATCCTCGCGGATGTCGATGTACGGGTAGGTGTCCGAGCGGGAGATCGTGTCCACCAGCAGGGCGTCACAGACCACGGAGTTCGCCGCGTTCTTGGCGCCCTCCATCACCTGGACGAGTCCGCGGTAGGCGGCACGGCCGCCCGAGCGGGCCACGGACTTGGAGACGATCGAGCTGGAGGTGTTCGGGGCCAGGTGCACCATCTTGGACCCGGTGTCCTGGTGCTGGTCCGCGCCGGCGAAGGCGATGGACAGGGTCTCGCCCTTGGCGTGCTCACCCGTGAGGTACACGGCCGGGTACTTCTGGGTGACCTTGGAACCGATGTTGCCGTCGATCCACTCCATGGTGGCGCCCTCTTCGGCCACCGCGCGCTTGGTCACCAGGTTGTACACGTTGGTGGACCAGTTCTGGATGGTGGTGTAGCGAACGCGGGCGTTCTTCTTCACCACGATCTCGACGACGGCCGAGTGCAGGGAGTCCGAGTTGTAGATCGGGGCGGTGCAGCCCTCGATGTAGTGGACGTAGGAGTCCTCGTCCGCGATGATCAGGGTTCGCTCGAACTGGCCCATGTTCTCGGTGTTGATGCGGAAGTAGGCCTGGAGCGGGATCTCCACGTGGACGCCCTTGGGGACGTAGACGAAGGAGCCGCCGGACCAGGCGGCGGTGTTCAGCGCGGCGAACTTGTTGTCCCCCACCGGGATGATGGAGCCGAAGTACTCCTTGAAGATCTCCGGGTACTCCTTGAGGCCCGTGTCCGTGTCCAGGAAGATGACGCCCTGCTCCTCCAGATCCTCACGGATCTGGTGGTAGACGACCTCGGACTCGTACTGGGCGGCCACACCGGAGACCAGGCGCTCACGCTCAGCCTCGGGGATGCCGAGGCGCTCATAGGTGTTGCGGATGTCCTCCGGCAGGTCCTCCCAGGACTTCGCCTGGCCCTCCGTGGAGCGGACGAAGTACTTGATGTTGTCGAAGTCGATGCCGGAGAGGTCGGCGCCCCAGGTCGGCATGGGCTTGCGGTCGAAGTACTTCAGGCCCTTGAGGCGGAGGTTGAGCATCCACTCGGGCTCGTTCTTCTTCGCCGAGATGTCCCGGACGACGTCCTCGTTGATGCCGCGGCGGGCATTGGCGCCCGCGTCATTCTGGTCCGACCAGCCGAACTGGTAGGCGCCAATCGCATTGAGTTCCGGGTTCTTCTCCAATACCTCGGAGATCACGCCCGGGTCGGCGTTCTCCTTGATGATCTGATCGGTCATCGCTGCCTCTCTGGTGATCGAGCTGATGGTCTGTTGGATCTGGTGTAAATCTGTGTGAATCCGTGGAGTCCGGCGGGGCCGGTGTTCGCGCGGTGCCGCTTCACTGTCGGCTCAGGGCCGGCTCACTGCTCCGCCGGATCTGTCTGGTCCGCATCCCGACCCAGCGGTACGTGGGTGGTGCAGACGTGTCCGCCGGTGGGCAGGGTGGACAATCGGCGGACGTCCACGCCCAGCAGGCGGGCGAAGAGCTCCGTCTCCTCCTCGCAGAACTGAGGGAAGTCCGCGGCCAGGTCCTGGAGTGGGCAGTGGCCCTGACAGATCTGAGCGGCCTTCAAGGTGGTCCTGCCTCCGGCGTTGGCGGCCAGGCCCACGGTGCGGACGCTGGCGGCGAAGCCCTCCTCGTCCAGGACCCGGGCCAGGGCGGCGGTCCGGTCCTTGAGGTTAGAGGCGGTGCCGATGGCCTCCCGGTAGCGGTCCTCGACGGCAGCGAAGCGATCCCGGGCCACGGAGCGGACAGCGTCCGCCCCTCCGACCTGGTTCAGCCGATGAAGGGCCTGCGCGGCGACCTCGAGGTAGTCATTGCCGAGGCGGGACTGACCGGCGCGGCTGACCACGTACCGGCGCGAGGGGCGACCGGCGCCGCGGTTGCCGGAGACGAGCTTGACCTCGACGGCGCCCTCCTCGGACAGCACGTCCAGATGGCGACGGACGGCGGCCGCGGTCAGGCCCAGCAACTCGCCCACGCGGGCGGCACTGACCGGGCCCTGGGTCAGGACAACCTGCAGCACCCGGTCCCGGGTGCTCTCGCGCTGCCCGTCGACCGGGCCCGCGGTGGGCACATCAAGCTGGCTGGTGGAATACACAACCCTTAGTTTACCTAATTAACGCCACCACGAAAGTAAGGCCTGCCTTGCCCAGGGGTGGTGTCGGCCACGCTAGTTCTACGGGTCGTAGAACTAGGGGGCCACGCGGGTACCATGGATGGGTGCCATCCTCACCCTCCGTCCTGGTGTCCCTTGAGGGACTGCAGAAGACCGTCCGTAGCCGCCGGGGAGATCTCCACATCCTCAAGGGCGTGGACTTCCGAGCCCGCAGTGGAGAGGTGACCGCCCTGCTGGGCCCCAACGGCGCCGGCAAGACCACCACCCTGACCATCGCGCAGGGGCTCGACCGTCCTGATTCCGGCACCGTCCGCCTGCTCGGCGAGGACCCTTGGCATGCCGGGGCCGCCCTGCGCAGCCAGGTCGGCGTCATGCTCCAGGACGGAGGGCTGCCACCGTCCGCCACCCCGGCACGGTTGCTGCGCCACATCTGCTCTCTCTACCGGGAGCCGGCTGACATGGCCGCCCTCACGGAGCGCCTCGGCATCGACGAGTTCTCCGGCCGGGACATCCGCCGTCTGTCCGGTGGCCAGAAGCAGCGGGTGGCGTTGGCCGCCGCCCTCGCGGGCCGCCCGCGCGTCGTGTTCCTGGACGAACCCAGCGCCGGGCTGGACCCCGTGTCCCGCCAACTGGTGTTCGACCTGATCCTCGAGCTGAAGCAGGCCGGACTGGCCGTGGTGCTCACCACCCATCTGCTCGATGACGCCGAGCGGCTGGCCGATCACGTGGTGCTCCTGCGGGAAGGCATGGTCGAACGGTCCGGGTCGGTCGCCGAGCTCACCGACCGCACGGGCCCGACCCCGGTCCACTTCTCCGTCCCGCAGCCACTGGACTCCGCCGCGCTGGCTGCCTTCCCGTCCGGACTCCACCTGGTGTCAGAGGGCCCCAGCGCGCCGGCCGACTGCACGTTCCGCGTCGAGGGGCTGACCACCCCCGACGCCTGGGCGGACCTGGCTGGGTGGTGGCGCGATCACCGCATCATGCCCACGGACGTGCGCCTGCTGCACCGTTCCCTTGAAGAGGTCTTTCTGGAGGTCGCCCCGTGAGCAGTCCCGTGAACACCCCTCACAGCACCACCAGCACCGCCGCGGCCGTGTCCCCGCAGGGCAGCTCCCCGCGGCTCGGCAACGCCAGCTCCCTGGCCCGCCGGGTCATGGCGCAGGGACGTTATGAGTCCGTCACCGCGATCCGCAACGGCGAGCAGCTGCTGATCTCACTCGTCCTACCCCTCATGGCCCTGTTCGCCGTCGTCTGGTCCGGACTGATGGACAGTGCCGGGGTCCGCGGCGTGGACGTGGCGGTGCCGGGCGTCCTTGCCCTCGCCGTGCTCAGCTCGGCCTTCACCGGGCAGGGCATCGCCACTGGATTCGACCGCCGTTACGGCGTACTGGCCTACCTGTCCACGACTCCCCTCGGGCCGGCCGGGCTCATCCTGGGCAAGGCCTGCGCCGTCCTGGCGGTCCTGTTGCTCCAGGTCGTGGTGATCGGCGGGATCGGTCTCGCGCTGGGCTGGCAGCCCGTCTGGGCCGGGGTGCCGTGGGCCGTCCTCTTCCTCATCCTCGGGGCGGCCTCGTTCACCGCCCTCGGGCTCCTCATCGCGGGCACCGCCCGGCCAGAGGCCACCCTGGCCCTCACCAACCTGCTGTGGGTGCTGCTGGGCGCCGTGGGCGGGGCCGTCTTCCCGGTCCCCGCCATCAGCTGGTTCTCCGGCATCGCCTCCTTCCTGCCCTCGGCCGCGCTGGGTGACGGTCTACGGTCCGCCTTCGGCACCGGAATGCCCGACGTCGGCGCCCTCCTCGTCCTGGCCGGCTGGGGCATCCTGGCCACGGTCGGCGCCCTGAAGTGGTTCAAATGGCGCTGAGTGTTCCACAGTCCATACCCGTCCGTCTCGTTCAAAGGACCCTGCAGTGAGTACCCCCACCCAGTCCACCGCCCAGAGCGGTTCCGCCACCCGCCCCGGGCTGTGGCGCCGCATCGATGCGGGCATCGGCCGATACACGCCACGGGACATCACCCGGGGCACCCTGGTGCTCGCCGTCATCTCGCTCGTGACCGAGATCGGCATCATCGTCACCGGTGGTGCCGTGCGTTTGACGGCTTCCGGGCTCGGTTGCCCGACGTGGCCCACCTGTACCGACGACTCCTGGGTCAACACCCCGGAGATGGGGATCAACGGCGTCATCGAATTCGGCAATCGCCTGCTGACCTTCGTGGTGGGACTGGCGGCCCTGGCGGTGCTGCTGTGGGTCTGGAACCTCCGCAAGTCTCATCCGAGCATCTTCTGGATCTCGGTGGGGATGCTGGCCTGCATCCCGGCGCAGGCCGTGGTGGGCGGCATCACCGTCTGGACCGGGCTGAACCCCTGGGTGGTGGCATTCCACTTCCTCGTCTCCTCCGTGATGGTCTGCTTCGCCACCCTGCTGGTGAACCGGGTCGGCGCTGAATGGCGTCACCGTCAGGCCCACGGGGACCAGCACGTGGCCCCGGCGGCAGTGGTGGACGGCCAGACCTCCGCTCTGTCCCGCAACCTGGCCCGGGGCATCTTCGTGGTTGCCTGGGTGGTCCTGTACCTCGGGACCATCGTGACCGGGACCGGTCCCCACGGTGGTGACGCGGACGCCCCCCGCCATGACTTCGACCCATTGGTGGTCACCCGCCTGCACGCCTTCCCCGTTTACCTCATGACGGCCGCGGCCCTCGTGCTGCTCGTGGTGGTCCTGCGCCAGCAGTCCTCGAGGCGGCAACGAATCTCGGCCTGGGCCCTCATCGCGGTGATCGCCTTTCAGGGGATCGTCGGCTACATCCAGCACTTCACCGGACTGCCGATCGGCGTGGTCCTGCTGCACATGCTGGGCACCGGCCTCGTCGTCTGGGCCGTCACCACCGTCTGGGACCGGCAGGTCTCCACCTACCGCACCCGGCCAGCAGTCGTCCGCTCCTAACCGGGGCGTCCGGATCGGCCGGCGCGGGATCAGCTCGACGCAGGCCCCCGATCACCAGTGAATCGCCTAACCCTCATGACGGCACCCTTCACAAAACCCTGCCTTGACCAGGAGGGACCCGGCGAGGTCTAGTAGGGCGCATGGGGCTTCTCGGGGGAACACTGGCAGGGCTGGCAGGCACGGCGGTCTTCTTCGCCTCATTCTGGGTGGTGAGCAAGGCCAATCATGGCCATCGAATCCCGTGGTTCTTCGGCCGCCCGGTGCATTTCCCGCGACGGGTCTACGCGTACCGCGTCGTCGCCGTGCTGCTGCTCCTGCTCTCCTTCAGAGCCTGGATGGATGCCATCGGCACGTGGTCCCTCTTGATGTTCGCGGTGGCGGTCATCCCCACCGCGATCCTCAACGGCCACCACAACCGTCAGGTCGCTCTCGGCAACTGACCACGGACGGCAGCCGGCCAGCTGACGCCCTCAGAGCCGGAGGGTCAGGAGGGGATGCCCGGTACCGGCATGAGCGGGCTGCCCACGAAGGGATCCACGGCCAGTGCCACGAAGACGAGGGTGAGATAGGTGATGGAGAGGTGGAAGACCTTCATCGCCTTCTTGTCGTTGTACTCCGGCTTCTGAGACTCCGCGTAGAGCACGTGCGACTCGTAGACGAACCAGCCACCGGCCACGAGGGCGACGGCCGTGTAGACGATCCCGGCCCAGCCCAGCGGCACCAGCAGCAATGAGCAGGCCACGGTGGCCCAGGCGTAGAGCACGACCTGGCTGGAGACCACCCGCGCCGAGGCCACGGCCCCGAGCATCGGCACGTCCGCGGCCTGGTAGTCACGCTTGTACTTCAGGGACAGCGGCCAGTAGTGGGGCGGGGTCCACAGGAAGATGATGAGGAACAGCACGATGGCCGGCCACTCCACGGTCTCGCGGACAGCGGCCCAGGCGATGAGGACCGGGAAGCAGCCGGCGATCCCGCCCCACACGATGTTCTGTTCGGTGCGGCGCTTCAGGATCAGGCTGTAGACGACCACGTAGAAGAAGATGGCCAGGACGCCGAGGCCGGCGGCCAGCAGGTTGGTGCCCCAGAGGAGGATGGCGATGGACACCACGCCGATGGCCCAGGCGAAGATGAGGGCCTCGCGTGGCGTGACCTCGCCGGTGACCAGAGGGCGCTTCTTGGTCCGGTTCATCAGCTTGTCGATGTCCCGGTCGATGTAACAGTTGAAGGCCGCGGAGGAACCGGCGGCCAGTGCGCCACCCACCATGGTGGCGATCATGGTGACCACGTCCGGGAAGCCCCTCTGCGCGAAGATCATCGTCGGCAGCGTGGTGACCAGGAGCAGTTCCATCACCCGCGGCTTCGTGAGCGAGACGTAGGCTGCGGCCTTCCGCTTGAACCCGATCTTCCGGTGGACCGGACGGGCGCTGGAGGGCGCCGGGCTCGCGGCGGACTGGGCATCAAGGGTGCTGGGCATCTACTTCTCACGGTGCAGGCGGGCGGGATGTGGTCATCGGTGCTGGAAACACCCCTTCCAGTGTACCTTTCCCCGCCCACGATGTCGGGTCGTGACAGGTCACTGGCGGTTCACCCCCTGCAGGGCGTGGCCCCATTCGGGATAAGCTGGCGTCAGGTCGGCACCGGCCCCCAGTTTCATCCCGTCAGGAGCAGCTTTCGTGACTTCAGCCCCGGCATCATCCACCGGATCCGCCACCGGGGGGACTTCCTCCCTGCAGCGTCTTCAGCCCGCCCGCGAGTACACGTATTCCGCCGTGGACCGGAAGGCCGTGGACACCCTGCGCGTACTGGCCGCAGACGCCGTGGAGAAGGCCGGTCACGGCCACCCCGGCACGGCCATCTCCCTCGCCCCGGTCGCCTGGCAGCTGTTCCAGAACGTCATGCACCATGACCCCGCGGACGCCACCTGGGCCGGACGCGATCGATTCATCCTCTCGGCCGGTCACTCCTCCCTGACCCTGTACCTGCAGCTGTTCGCCGCCGGCGCCGGGCTGGAAGTCGAGGACCTCCAGTCCCTGCGCACCTGGGGTTCCAAGACCCCGGGCCACCCCGAGTACGGGCACACGGACGGCGTGGAGATCACCACCGGTCCCCTGGGCCAGGGTCTGGCCTCCGCCGTCGGCTTCGCCTTCGCCCAGCGCCGGTTGCGCGGCCTGCTGGACCCGGACGCCGCCCTCGGGTCAAGCCCCTTCGACCACCACGTCTTCGTCATCGCCTCCGACGGCGACCTCCAGGAGGGTGTCACCTCCGAGGCCTCCTCCCTGGCAGGCCACCAGGAACTCGGCAACCTCGTGGTCATCTACGACGACAACGAGATCTCCATCGAGGACGACACGGACGTGGCGTTCAGCGAGGACGTGGCCGCCCGGTATGAGGCCTACGGCTGGCATGTCCAGACCGTCGACTGGCTCGCCACCGGGGACTACGTGGAGGACACGGAACAGCTCTACACAGCTTTGGCCGAGGCCAAGGCACAGACCGCCAAGCCTTCTCTCATCAAGCTCCGCACCGTGATCGGCTGGCCCTCCCCCGGCAAGCAGGACACGGGCGCCATCCACGGCTCCAAGCTCGGCGGCGAGGAGCTGGCCGGGCTGAAGACGGTCCTGGGCTTCGACCCGGAGGAGCACTTCGCCGTCGACGACGGCGTGCTGGCCCACGCTCGCAGCGTCGGCGAACGCTCGAAGGCCTACCGCGCCACCTGGGAGGAGTCCTACGCCGCGTGGCGCGGCGCCAACGAGGAGCGTGCCCGGCTGTTCGACCGCCTCACGGCGGGCGAACTGCCCGAGGACTTCGCCGAGGCGTTCCCCGCCTTCGAGGCGGACTTCGACGCCAGCTTCGCGGGCGGTGCCAAGGGGATGGCCACCCGTGCCGCCTCCGGCAAGGTCCTGTCCGCCCTGGCCCCGGTCATGCCGGAGCTGTGGGGCGGGTCTGCCGACCTGGCCGGCTCCAACAACACCACCATGGACGGCGAGCCCTCGTTCATTCCCGCCAGCCGGCAGACCGCCACCTGGAAGGGCGGCCCCTATGGCCGCACCCTGCACTTCGGCATCCGCGAGCACGCCGCCGGCTCGATCGTGAACGGCATCTCGCTCGGTTCACTGCTGCGGGCCTACATGGGGACCTTCCTGATCTTCTCTGACTATCAGCGCCCCGCGATCCGCATCGGCGCATTGATGGGCACCCCGGCCATCTACGTCTGGACCCACGACTCGATCGGCCTCGGCGAGGACGGTCCCACCCACCAGCCGGTGGAGCAACTCGCCTCGCTGCGTGCCATCCCGGGATTGGCAGTCGTCCGCCCGGCCGACGCCAATGAGGTGTCCTGGGCCTGGAAGACCATCCTGGAGAAGACCGACGGCCCCGCGGGCATCGTGCTCTCCCGCCAGAACCTGCCGGTCTTCCCGCGGGACGAGCAGGGCTTCGCCGGTGCGGAGGGCACAGCCCGCGGCGCCTATGTGCTGCTGGACGCCATCGATGACTCGGGCGCGGCTGTCGAGCCCCAGGCGATCCTGATCGGGACCGGTTCCGAGGTGCAGCTCGCGGTGGCCGCACGGGACCAGCTTCAGTCCGGAGGCGTGCCGACCCGGGTGGTGTCCGCCCCCAGCCTCGAGTGGTTCGACGCCCAGGACGAGTCCTACCGCGCCTCCGTGCTACCGGACAACGGCGCCGTCCGGGTGTCCGTCGAGGCCGGGATAGCGCAGGGCTGGGCCAAGTACACCGGGGTCCGCGGTGCCCAGGTCTCGCTGGAGCACTACGGCGCCTCGGCAGATTTCCAGACGCTGTTCCGCGAGTACGGCATCACGGCCGAGGCCGTGGCTGCCGCCGCTCGGGACCTGCTCGGTCGCTGACCCGGCACCGGCCGGTCACCACCGCCACGCAAAGCACCCCCCAGACGTACGGAGCACACGATGACCGAACAGAACCCGAACACCCGTGCACTGGCCGAGGCCGGTGTGTCCATCTGGCTCGACGATCTGTCCCGTGAGCGGATCGCCACGGGCAACCTCGCCGAGCTGATGGAGACGCGGACCGTCACCGGCGTGACCACCAATCCCTCGATCTTCGCCGCGGCCCTGAAGAACGGGGAGGCCTACGCCGAACAGTTGGCGCAGTTGTCCGCCGAGGGCGCGGACCTGGACCAGGCCGTCTTCGAGCTCACCACTCGGGACGTCCAGGCCGCCTGTGACCTCTTCACGCCGGTCTACCAGGCGTCCGACGGGGTGGACGGCAGGGTGTCCATCGAGGTGGATCCCCGGTCTGCCCGGGACGCCGAGAAGACCGTCGCCGAAGCCGGCAAGCTGGCCCAGGCCGTGGACCGGCCCAACGTGCTGATCAAGATCCCCGCCACGGAAGAGGGTCTGCCGGCCATCACGGCGACCCTCGCCCAGGGACTGAGCGTCAACGTGACCCTGATCTTCTCGCTGACCCGCTACCGCGAGGTGCTCAACGCCTGGCTGCTGGGCCTGGAGCAGGCGCATGCCGCCGGGATCGACCTGTCCACCCTGCACTCCGTCGCGAGTTTCTTCGTCTCCCGCGTGGACTCCGAGGTGGACCGCCGCCTCGCCGAGTCCACGGCCGAGGGGACCGGCGAGCTCACGGGGCAGGCGGGCCTCGCCAATGCCCGACTCGCCTACCGCATCTTCACCGAGACCCTGGACACGGAGCGCTGGCGCGTCCTGGAGGCGGCCGGTGCCCGCCCGCAGCGTCCACTCTGGGCTTCCACGGGAACCAAGGACCCGGCGTTGCCGGACACGCTCTACGTGACCGGCCTGGTGGCGCCGGGAACGGTCAACACCATGCCGGAGAAGACGCTGGAGGCTCTGGCCGACCACGGCGAGGTCACCGGGGACACCATCACGGACTGCTACGAGGAAGCGGACCGCGTGCTGGACGCGATCGCCCATGCCGGCGTCGACTACAACGACGTGGTGGCCGTCCTCGAAGCGGAGGGCGTGGAGAAGTTCGTGACCAGCTGGAACGAACTGCTGGAGACCGTGCGCGCCGCGCTCAAGGACTCCGCAGCCCACTGACGGCCGCTGATCGCCGCTCGGTCACCGCTTGACCATTCCCTGAATCCCTCCCCGCACGAACCAGGAGACTGACATGAGTTCACTCGGATTGCAGGCCACCGGTGCCGCCCTAGCGGCGATCGACCGTCACGTCCCGGCCCTGGTGGACGACCGTGTCGCCAGTCGCCTGGACGGCAAGGACCACACCCTGTGGGGTCCGGCCACAGAGGAGGAGGCATCGCGGCGCCTCGGGTGGATGGACCTCTTCGAGGACTCGCGGGAGCTGGTGCCGCAGATCGAGGCCCTGCGCGCCGAGCTGGCGGCCGAGGACATCAGCAGGGTGGTCCTCGCCGGCATGGGCGGGTCCTCCCTGGCCCCCGAGGTGATCGCCGCCACCGTGGGATGTCCGCTCACCGTGCTCGACTCCACCGACCCCGAGATGGTGGGCAACGTCCTGGCGGCGGGGGTGGCACACACCGTCCTGGTGGTGTCCTCCAAATCCGGTTCCACGGTGGAGACCGACTCGCAGCGGCGAGTCTTCGAACAGGCCTTCAACGACGCCGGCCTCGACGCCGCGTCCCGGATCGTCGTGGTGACGGACCCGGGCTCCCCGCTCGAGCGGTCCGCCCGCGAAGCCGGCTACCGTCGGGTCTTCACGGCCGATCCCACCGTCGGCGGGCGTTACTCCGCCCTGACGGCGTTCGGCCTGGTGCCCACCGGTCTGGCCGGCGTGGACATCGCCGCTCTGCTCGACGAAGCCGAGGAGACCCGCGAGGTCCTCGCCACCGACGACCCTGGCAACCCTGGCCTCCAGCTCGGCGCCGCCATGGCTGGTACGGACCCGCTGCGCAACAAACTGATCTTCTCCGACGAGGACTCCGGACTGGTCGGCTTCGGCGGCTGGGCCGAGCAGCTCATCGCCGAGTCCACGGGCAAGGACGGCGCCGGTGTGCTGCCGGTGGTCGTGGACTCCGGGGACCCGGAGACCCTCTCCGCCGCCGACGACCTGCTGCAGATCCGCCTGGTGGCCGACCCCGAGGACCGGGAGGCGCCCGACGCGTCAGATGCCCTCGACAGCGTCTCACCCGTCCGGTCCGAGCACGCGGTGGAGGTCTTCGGCTCCCTCGGCGCGCAGCTGCTGCTGTGGGAGTTCGCCACGGCGGTGGCCGGCCGCATCCTCGGCATCAACCCCTTCGATCAGCCGGACGTCGAGGCGGCGAAGACTGCGGCCCGCGGCCTGCTGGATGCCACGCCCGCGGAAGAGCGCCCGGACACCGTGATCGGGACCGTCGAGGTCACCGGTCCCGCCGACGTCGTGAACGGCCCCGCCGGGAACCCGGATGACCTCGGGCAGGTGCTGGCCGCCGTCGCGCAGCTGGTGCCGGCCCACGGCTACCTGGCCGTCCACGCGTACCTGGACCGCGTGGGCTACCCGGAGCTGGAGGTCCTGCGCGCCGCCCTCGCGACGCTGTCCGGCCGCCCGGTCACCTTCGGCTGGGGCCCGCGGTTCCTGCACTCGACCGGCCAGTACCACAAGGGCGGCACGCCCGAGGGAGTCTTCCTGCAGGTCACGGCCGATTCAGACCTGGACCTGGACATCCCGGGCCGCCCCTTCACCTTCGGCCAGCTGCTGGCCGCCCAGGCCGCCGGGGACGCCTCCGTGCTGCGCGAGCACGGCCGGCCCGTGGTGCGGCTGCACCTGACCGAGCGCACAGACGGCATCGGCCAGCTCCTCCGGGCAGCGCACGGCACGCAGGGATCCGATGGTGCCTGAGCCGTTGACCGGAACGCGCCCGGCCAATCCCCTGCGCGACCCCCGGGACCGGCGGCTGACCCGGATCGCCGGACCCTCCGCCCTCGTCCTGTTCGGCGTCACCGGAGACCTGGCCCGCAAGAAGCTGTTGCCGGCGATCTACGACCTCGCCAACCGGGGGCTGCTCCCGCCCGGCTTCTCCCTGGTCGGCTTCGGCCGGCGCGACTGGAGCGACGAGGAGTTCACGGCGTACGTGCGCGCATCCGTGGAGTCCTCGGCCCGGACCGGCTGGAACGACACCGTCTGGAACCAGTTGCGCGGCGGCTTCCGCTTCGTCTCCGGCGGCTTCGACGACGCCGCGGCCTACGAGGACCTCCATGGGACGCTGGCCGACCTCGAGGTCTCCCGCGGCACCGCCGGCAACACCGTGTTCTACCTGTCCATCCCGCCGGACTGGTTCGAGGAGGTCAGCCAGCAGCTCGCCGACCACGGCCTGGCCGGCCGCCACCACGACGCCGGGACGCGGCCCTCCCCCGCCCAGGCCGGTTCCTCGGGGCGTCCGTGGCGCCGGGTCGTCATCGAGAAGCCCTTCGGCCACGATCTGGCCAGCGCCCGGGAGCTCAACGATGTGATCGAGCAGGTGTTCGTCCCGGATGCCGTCTTCCGGATCGACCACTACCTCGGCAAGGAGACCGTCCAGAACATCCTGGCGCTGCGCTTCGCCAACCGCCTGTTCGAGCCCGTGTGGAACTCCAACCATGTGGACCACGTGCAGATCACCATGGCCGAGGACATCGGCATCGGCGGCCGCGCCGGCTACTACGACGGGGTGGGCGCCGCCCGCGACGTCATCCAGAACCACCTGCTGCAGCTGCTGGCCCTGACCGCCATGGAGGAGCCCATCTCCTTTGACGCGGACCATCTGCGCACCGAGAAGGAGAAGGTCCTGGCGGCCGTCGAGGTCCCCATGGACGACGCCGGCCTGGGCGCCGCCTCCGCGCGCGGCCAGTACACCGGTGGCTGGCAGGGCGGGGAGAAGGTCACCGGCTTCCTCGAGGAGGAGGGCTTCAACCCGGAGTCCACCACCGAGACCTACGCCGCCCTGAAGCTGGGGATCCGCACCCGGCGCTGGGACGGGGTCCCGTTCTACCTGCGCGCCGGCAAGCGACTGGGCCGTCGGGTCACCGAGATCGCCGTGGTGCTCAAGCGTGCCCCGAACCTGCTGTTCCCCGGACACGGTGAGGACGAGTTCGGGCAGAACACGATCGTGATCCGGGTGCAGCCGGACGAGGGGGTCACGATCCGCTTCGCCTCCAAGGTCCCCGGGACCCAGCAGGAGGTCCGGGATGTGACCATGGACTTCGGCTACGGCCATGCCTTCACCGAGGACAGCCCGGAGGCCTACGAACGGCTGATCCTCGACGTTCTGCTCGGCGAGCCGCCGCTGTTCCCCCGCCAGGCCGAGGTGGAGCTGTCCTGGGCCATCCTCGACCCGTTCGAGGAGTACTGGGAGTCCCTGGCCGGCCAGCCGGAGCCCTATGCCCCCGGCAGCTGGGGACCGAAGACCGCCGACGAGCTCGTGGCCCGTGACGGCCGCGTCTGGAGGAGGCCCTGATGATCGTCGAGGTCCAGGACACCACCACATCCCAGGTCGCCAAGGAGATGAACCGCCTGCGCGAGGCCGGGGGCGTCGTCGCGCTCGGCCGGGTGCTGACGCTGATCATCTCCACCTCGCCGGACCATGCCGAGGAGGCCATCCTGGCCGCCAACCTGGCCAGCCGCGAGCACCCCTGCCGGATCATCGTGCTGGCTGCCGGGGATGCCGCAGCTCCCACCCGGCTGGATGCGGAGATCCGGGTGGGCGGTGACGCCGGGGCCTCCGACGTGGTCATCCTCCACGGCTCCGGCTCCAATGCGGAGGAGTCCGAGTCACTCATCGGCGCCCTGCTGCTGCCGGACGCCCCGATCGTGGTCTGGTGGCCCCACTCCGCCCCGGAGATCCCGGCCGACTCGGCCCTGGGGCGCATCGCGCACCGCCGCATCACGGACACGGCCACGGCGCCCTCGCCCCGGAGGGCATTGATGCACCTGCGCCAGACCTACCGGGGCGGGGACACCGACCTGTCCTGGACCCGGCTGACCGGATGGCGCATTCAGCTGGCCGCGATCCTGGACGGGCTGGACTCCGCCGAGATCCTCTCCGTCACCGTGGACGGGGCCGAGGACTCCCCCTCGACCATGCTGCTGGCCGCCTGGCTCACCCGCTGCCTCGGGGTCCCCGTCACCATGGCCCATTCCAAGGCGGGTCAGGGCATGCGCTCCGTCCGGCTGCGGCGCCAGCGGGGCGACGTGGTGTTGTCCCGGCCTGCCGGAGATGTGGCCTCCCTGTACCAGCAGGGCCGGCCGATCCAGCACATCTCCCTGCCACGGCGCAGCGACCAGGACTGCCTGGCAGAGGAGCTGCGCCGGCTGGACCCGGACGAGGTCTTCGGCGATGTGGTGGTCAACGGGCTGCCCCTGACCGATCTGAAAGCGGTGTTGCCCAGTGACCGATGAAACCCGCCTGTTCTCCGACCGCGAGTCGCTCTGCCGTGACGCAGCCGGGGAGTTGCTCCGCATCCTCGCCGACGCCGTCCGGGACCGGGGCGCGGCCTCGGCCGTGCTGACCGGGGGTGGGACCGGCACGGGGATCCTGTCGGCGCTCTCCGATCTGGTGTCAGCGGTACCCGGCGTCCCCGCGGATCTCCGCATCCCGGACTGGTCCCGGGTGCACCTGTGGTGGGGCGATGAGCGTTTCCTTCCGGCCGGGGACCAGGACCGCAATGAGCAGCAGGCCGAGGAGGCCCTCCTGCAGGACCTGGTCACCCAGCACGGGATGCCCGCCGCGAACATTCACCGGATGCCCGCTGCTGACAGCGCTGCAGCAGCGGGGACGGTGCCGCCGGAGACGCCAGTGCTGGAGTCGATCATGACGGCGGCGGAGGCCTATGCGTCCGAGCTCGCCGACCACGCGCGCGTGGACGGGGGGCCGGACGAGCGCCTGCCGGTCTTCGATGTGGTGATGCTGGGTGTGGGACCGGATGCCCATGTCGCCAGCCTGTTCCCGGGCCTGCCCGGCCCCCTGACCCGTGGAGCGACGGTCATTGCCGTGGTCGACTCCCCCAAGCCGCCGCCGTGGCGGCTCTCACTGACTGTGGAGGCCCTCCACACGGCGGAACGGCTCTGGTTCGTGGTGGCCGGTGCGGACAAGGCCGAGGCCGTCGCAGCGGTCCGGCAGGCCCGTGACGGCAAGACCACCGACGCGGCCCGCTGGCCGGCGTCGGTGGTCTCAGGTCGGGATGACACTGTCTGGTGGCTGGACGAGGCGGCAGCCGGTCAGGTCTGACCTGGTGGACTGGCTGCCGGACTGGGGTGGGCCGACAGCTCTGTGCCGCTGCCACTGCCGCCCGTCCAGGACGGGCTAGAAGTCCTGCGAGAACCGCATGATCAGGCCGAGGGCCACCACGATCGCACCCCAGGTCAGGCCCAGGGTGACGGTGATGCGGTTCAGGTTCTTCTCGGCCACGCCGGAAGCACCCAGTGAAGAGGTCACGCCGCCGCCGAACATATCGGACATACCGCCGCCGCGGCCCTTGTGCAGCAGGATCAGCAGGACCAGCAGGACACTGATGGCGGCCAGGGCGATCTGCAGGATGAGGGTCAGGACGTCCACGTCACTCTTTCCATTGGCGGGAGGCCGTCACCGGCCCGTTCGGGTTCTTCTGCGCCGTCCGACCGGAGCCGAACAGCCGGAATCAGTCAGTCAGCAGGTGATGCTCGAACCTGACTATGCTAGCAAACTCGGCCTCGTCCAGGCTGGCGCCACCCACGAGGAGGCCGTCCACGTCCTTCTCCCGCAGGATGGAGGCCGCATTCGAGGACTTGACGGATCCGCCATACAGCAGGCGGAGACCCTCGGCGGCTTCCTCACCATACCGGGAGGCGACGTCGGCGCGCAGGGCGGCACACATCTGCTGGGCGTCGTCCGGGCCGGCCACCTCGCCGGTGCCGATGGCCCACACGGGTTCGTACGCCACCACCAGGTCGGTGACCTGCTCGGTGGACAGGCCCTCGAGCGCTCCACGGAGCTGGGCCAGGGTGTGCTCCACGTGGCGGTCGGCCTGCCGGACGTCCAGGCCCTCGCCCACACACAGGACGGGCGCGAGGCCGTGCCGCAGTGCTGCGGTGAGCTTGCGGTTGGCCATGGCGTCGTCCTCGCCGTGCAGCGTGCGCCGCTCGGAGTGGCCGACCAGGACGTAGCGGCACCCTAGCTTGGACAGGAACTGTGCCGAGATCTCGCCGGTGAAGGCCCCGGAATCCTCCGCAGAGACGTCCTGAGCCCCGTATACCAGGGGCAGCCGGTCCCCCGCCACGAGGATCTGGACACTGCGCAGGTCCGTGAAGGGCGGGAACACCGCCACCTCGACCTTCTCGAAGTCGTGGTCCGCGTCCGTGAGGATCCAGGTCAGTTTCTGCACGAGGGTGACGGCCTGCTGGTGGTCCAGGTTCATCTTCCAGTTGCCCGCGATGAGCGGGGTGCGGTCATAGACGCCGTTGGTCTTCGAGGTCATGCTCAGGCACCTGCCTGTGCCGCGTCAGGACCTGCGCTGTGGTTCATGCCGTGGCCCGTGGCCGAGCGCTCCAGGGCGTCGATGCCCGGCAGGGACTTGCCCTCGAGGTACTCCAGGGAGGCACCGCCACCGGTGGAGATGTGGCCGAACTGCTCGTCATCGAAGCCCAGGGCCCGGACGGCGGCCGCCGAGTCACCGCCACCCACCACGGTCAGCCCGGTGGACTCGGTCAGGGACTGGGCCACCGTGCGGGTGCCATGGGCGAAGGCCTCGAACTCGAAGACACCCATCGGCCCGTTCCAGAACACGGTCTCGGCGCGGCGGATCTCCTCGCCGAACGCCACACGCGTCTCGGGGCCGATGTCCAGGCCCAGGGCAGAGGCGCCGTGCGCACCGGAGGTCAGGGCCTCCACGGGCAGGACCTCATGCTCGGCGTCGGCGGCGAAGGCCGAGGCCATGACGATGTCCGTGGGCAGGACGATCCGGCAGCCGCCCTTCTCGGCGCGCGCCAGGTATTCGGTGACGACGGGGATCTGGTCCTCCTCCAGCAGGGAGGCACCGACCTCGTGGCCCTGGGCCTTGAGGAAGGTGAACAGCATCCCGCCCCCGATCAGCAGGGTGTCCGCGCGGTCCATCAGGTTGTCGATCACCGCCAGCTTGTCCGAGACCTTGGAGCCTCCGAGGACCACCACGTAGGGGCGGTCCGGCTCTCCGGTCAGGCGGGACAGCACGTCCAGCTCACGGAACACGAGGCCACCCTGGTACGACGGCAGCAGGCCGGCGATGTCATACACCGAGGCGTGCCGTCGGTGCACGGCGCCGAAGGCGTCATCCACGTAGGCGCCCTGGGTCGCCTGAGCCGACTCGGACGAGCCGCTGCCATCGGTCAGGGCCGCCATCTCCGCGGCCAGCGCGGCACGCTCGGCCTCGTCCTTGGAGGTCTCGCGCGGATCGAACCGCACGTTCTCGAGGAGGAGGATGCCTCCGTCGGGCAGGTTCGCCGACTCCTCACGGGCCGAGGCGCCCGTGACGTCCGCGGCCAGGCGCACCTCACGACCGGCCAGCTCGGCCATCCGCTCGGCCGCGGGCCGGAGCGAGAAGGCCGGGTCCGCCGTGCCCTTCGGGCGCCCGAGGTGGGCCATGACGACCACGCGTGCGCCGGCGTCGGCCAGCGCGGTGATGACCGGCAGCGAGGCACGGATGCGGCCGTCGTCAGCCACGGCGCCATCCTCCAGCGGGACGTTGAGGTCGGAGCGGACGAGGACGTGGCGTCCAGCCACTCCTGCCTCCAGCAGGTCGTCAAGGGTCTTGGCGGTCATGCACAGGGCCTTCCGGGACGGTGGAACTTGGGTGGGCGGGGTTCGAACCCGGACTACAGCTTAGAGGCGACCATGGAGGTCAGGTCCATCAACTGGCAGGTGTACCCCCACTCATTGTCATACCAGCCGATGATCTTGACGGTCTTGCCGATCGACTTGGTCAAGGGGGCGTCGAAGGTGCAGGCCGCCGGCGAGGTGATGATGTCCGAGGAGGTGATCGGGTCCACGTTGTAGACCAGGCGGCCCTGCAACTCCGGGGTCTGTGCTGCGGCCTGGAAGGCGGCGTTGACCTCGTCGATCGAGGCCTCCCTCTCCAGTTCGACGGTGAGGTCCGTGGCGGAGCCGGTGATCGTGGGCACCCGCATGGCGAAACCGTCCAGCTTGCCCTTCAGCGAGGGGATCACCTCGCCGATGGCCTTGGCGGCGCCGGTGGAGGTGGGGACCATGTTCTGGGCGGCGGCCCGGGCGCGGCGGCGGTCCTTGGGGTGCGGCCCATCATGCAGGTTCTGGTCACCGGTGTAGGCGTGGATGGTGGTCATGATGCCGTCCACGATCCCGAAGGAGTCGTGTAGGACCTTGGCCATGGGGGCCAGGCAGTTCGTGGTGCAGGAGGCGGCCGAGATGATCTCCATGGCCGGGTCGTAGGTGGAGTCGTTGACGCCCATCACGAAGGTGCCGTCCACGCCCTTGCCGGGGGCCGAGAGCACGACCTTGCGGGCGCCGGCCTCCAGGTGCTTGCGGGCGTCCTCGGCCCGGGTGAAGTGACCGGTGCACTCGACGACGATGTCCACGCCGAGCTCGTCCCAGGGCAGCTTCGACGGGTCCTTCTCGGAGAAGACGCGGATGGTCCTGCCATTGGCGACCAGGTTGCCGTCCACGAGCTCGATCCCGTGCGGGTAGCGCCCCAGGATCGTGTCGTACTTCACGAGGTACATCAGGTCCTCGACGTCCGCGAGGTCGTTCACGGCCACCAGCTCGAGATCGTGGCCCTCCTGCTCGATGACACGCAGTGCGTTGCGGCCGATGCGGCCGAATCCGTTGATGGCGATCCTGGTTGCAGTACTCACGGTGGTGCCTTTCGGTCGGACGGAGAGGAACGAGAAGTGTGGTCTGAAGACACGAAGCGGGCCGGCCGACCACAGTGGCCGGCCGGCCCGTCAACGGGTCACCTGGTTCAGGGGGTGATGAGCTTGGAGGCGCCGGCGCGGGCGGCCTCGAAGCGGGCCGAGACGTCCGCCCAGTTCACGATGTTCCAGATGGCCTTGACGTAGTCCGCCTTGACGTTCTGGTAGTCGAGGTAGAAGGCGTGCTCCCACATGTCCAGCTGGAACAGCGGGATGGTGGCCACGGGGACGCCGTTCTGCTGATCGTAGAACTGCTCGATGACCAAGTTGCCGCCGATCGGCTCGTAGGCGAGCACGGCCCAGCCGGAGCCCTGGATGCCCAGCGCGGCGGCGGTGAAGTGGGCCTGGAACTTGTCGAAGGAGCCGAAGAACTCGTCGATCGCCGCGGCCAGTTCGCCCTCGGGCTTGTCCCCGCCGTTCGGGGACAGGTTCTTCCAGAAGATGGAGTGGTTGGTGTGCCCACCCAGGTTGAACGCCAGGTCCTTGGAGAACTGGTTGACGGTGGCGAAATCGCCGCTCTCGCGGGCGGCGGCCAGCTTCTCGAGGGCGGTGTTGGCACCCTTCACATAGGTGGCGTGGTGTTTGGAGTGGTGCAGCTCCATGATCTTCGCCGAGATGTGGGGCTCCAGCGCGCTGTAGTCATAATCAAGTTCCGGCAGGGTGAATTCAGCCATGTTTCCTCCTTGATGGACATGTATCCAGGGTCCGGGGTGCCGGGCCCTGGTGTCTGGCCCCCGTCAGGAGACCTTGCTTCCCATCCTAAGCACCCCTGTGGGGGCGTTGGCCACCGGTTCCGCTCAGAGCCGGAATGTTCAGCCGCCGGAAAGTTGCCGGCCAGGTACCGGCCAGCTGCGGTGTGGTCATCACAGCACCCCCGCAGAGCGTGATTCAGGAGTCGTCAGGCGTCATGTTCCGACGTGTCCGACGGCAGGGCGGCGTCGGTCCCGGGCAGGCCCTCCTCGATGGCCCGCTTGTCCGCCATGGCGAGCAGTCGGCGAATCCGGCCAGCGATGGCGTCCTTGGTCATGGGCGGATCGGCCAGCCGTCCGAGTTCGTCCAGGGACGCCTGCTTGTGGTCCACGCGCAGCTGCCCGGCGTACTTGAGGTGGTCCGGGACCTCGTCGCCGAGGATGTCCAGAGCCCGTTCGACCCGTGCCCCGGCGGCGACGGCGGCCTGGGCCGAACGCCGCAGGTTCGCGTCATCGAAGTTGGCCAGCCGGTTGGCGGTGGCGCGGACCTCCTTGCGGGTGCGGCGCTCCTCCCACACCAGCACGGTGTCGTGCGCCCCCATTCGGGTCAGCAGGGCCGAGATGGCGTCTCCGTCACGGATGACCACGCGGTCCACGCCGCGCACCTCGCGGGCCTTGGCGGCGATGCCGAGCCGGCGGGCGGCCCCCACCAGTGCCAGGGCGGCCTCGGAGCCGGGGCACGTGACCTCCAGGGAGGATGACCGGCCCGGTTCGGTGAGGGACCCGTGCGCCAGGAAGGCTCCGCGCCACACGGCCTCGGCGTCGGCGACGGAACCGTTGACGATCATGGGGGGCAGACCACGCACGGGGCGGCCGCGGACGTCCAGCAGGCCGGTCTGGCGGGCGAGGGATTCGCCATCACGGATCACCCGGATGACGTAGCGGCTGCCCTTGCGCAGATTGCCGCCGGACACGACGATGATCTCGCTGCCGTGGCCGTAGACCTCGGCGATGGCGGTCCGGAGTCGGCGGGCGGTGGCGGCCTGGTCCAGCTCGGCCTCGATGACGATCCGGCCGGAGATGATGTGCAGTCCCCCGGCGAAGCGCAGCATGGCCGAGACCTCGGCCTTCCGTTCGGAAGAGCTCTTGATCCCGTGATGGGCCAATTCCTCTTTCACCGCCGCAGTCAACGCCATGGCGTCTCGCCTCACATCTCTCGCTTGTACTGGTGGAGCCGCCATACCGGTGGGCGTGACGGACGACGATGACCGTATCAGGAGCCCTTGAAGGCCTCCTGAAAGGCCAAAGCCAGACGCAGTGGGTCATGGATCGGGGTCCCCGAACCGGCACCAACCCTACTAAACAGGACCGCGGCCCCCAGACGCTCAGCCGCATCCACGAAGCCCTGGGCGTCCTGGACCGCGTCCTGGTCTGCTATGACGACGTCCAACCGCAGATCGGGCGCGTAGTGGTGGATGACCTCCAGGTGGTCCGCCGCGTTCATGCCGGAGGTTTCCGCGGTGTCCGTGGTGAGATTCATCACGAGCGCCTTCCGGGCCGGAGTGCGGACCAGGGCGTCACGCAGCTCGGGTAGCAGCAGGTGCGGCAGGACGGAGGTGTACCAGGAACCGGGCCCGAGGACGATCCAGTCGGAGAGCTCGATGGCCTCCATGGACTCCTCACAGGCGGGGGCATTCTCCGGTTCGAGCCGGATGTGGGAGACCCTGGTGTTCTTCCCGGCGGCCGCCAGCGAGGACTGGCCCGTCACGGTCCGCCGGACCAGCTCGCCCTTCTCGTTCTCGGACAGCACGGCACCGGAGATCGCCAGCGGCACGGTGGACATGGGCAGCACCTGACCGCGGGCACCCAACAGGGCCCCGGCCCAGCGCAGTCCGCCCACCGGGTCACCGAGCAGCTCCCACAGGGCCACGATCAACAGGTTGCCCAGGGAGTGGTTGTCCAGCGTGGCCTCGGTGCCCTCCTTGGAGGTGAACCGGTGCTGCATGACATCGCGCCAGGTCCGCCCCCAGTCCGTGTCATCACACAGGGCGGCCAGGGCCATCCGCAGGTCACCAGGCGGCAGCACGTCCATCTCCCGGCGGATGCGGCCCGAGGATCCCCCGTCGTCGGCCACCGTCACCACGGCCGTGATCTCCCCGGCGATGAGCCGCAGGGCCCGCAGCGTGGCCGACAGCCCATGGCCGCCGCCGAGCGCGGTGACGCGCAGGGTCGGATCGTACGTCCCGGCCGGCTGGCCCGGCGCCGGAACGGAACTGGGCGCCAGGGGCAACTGGCCCGTGAAATGGCTGCTCATGCCCGGCATCCCCGCCATCCCACTCATTCCCGGCCCAGGTCCCGGTGGTGCACGTTGACCGTGACCCGCGGTTGCTGGCTCAGCCGGTGGCCCAGCTCCTCGGCCACGGCCACCGAGCGGTGCTTGCCACCCGTACAGCCGATGGCGAAGGTGGCATAGTGCTTGTTCTCCCGGCGGTAGCCGTCCAGGACGGGCACCAGCGCCTCGAGGTAGTGATCCACGAACTCACTGGCGCCCTGCTGCTGCAGCACGAAATCCGAGACCGCGGTGTCCCGGCCCGTGAAGGGACGCAGCTCGGGGACCCAGTGCGGGTTCGGCAGGAACCGGACATCGGCCATGAAATTCGCGTCCTGCGGGAGCCCGTACTTGAAGCCGAAGCTCATGACGTTCAGACGCAGCACAATGGGGCCGGACTCGGTGAACAGCTCCGTGATGGTGGTGGCCAGCGAGTGCACGTTCTTCGTGCTGGTGTCCACCACGATCTCGGCCTCTTCCTTCAGCTCCCGCAGAAGCAGGCGTTCGACGGCGATCCCGTCCGGGATGCGGCCGGAACCCTGCAGGGGGTGCGGGCGGCGGGCCGATTCGAAACGGCGCACCAGCAACTCGTCACTGGCATCCAGGAAGAGCACCCGGTAGTCCACGCCCTGGGCACGTAACTGGCCCAGGGCCTCCTGGATGTCCTTGAAGAGCTCCTTGGACCGCACGTCCACCACGAGGGCCAGCCGCGGGATCGCCTCCGGGGAACGGCCCACGAGGTCCGTCAGGGTGATGAAGAGCTGTGGCGGGATGTTCTCCACCACGTACCAGCCGTGGTCTTCCAGCGCGTGGGCGGCGGTGGTCCGTCCCGCTCCCGACATGCCGGTGACGATGAGGACTTCAGAGGTGGGTGGTTTCACCGGGGTCAGGCCGTCGCTCATGCGTCCAGACTACCCAGTCCAGTCCACCCCTCTCATTCCAGGATCTCCCCGGTGGTCAGGTTCACGCCGTGCGTCACCCGGTCCGCCGAGGCCATCTCGGCAGGCTCGGCAGTCCCAGCGGCCTCCGCGGCTTCAGCGGACTCGCTTTCGGGCGCCGAGATCTCGGGGTGGAGAGCCGCGTGGACGGTGGCCGCCAGGGCCGGGCCGATGCCCCGGGCCTCCTGCAGCTGATCCACGCTGGCGGCACGGATGCGTTTGACCGAACCGAAGTGCTTGAGCAGGACCTTCTGCTTGGCCGGGCCCAGACCCTCGATGCCGTCCAGGGCAGAGGAGACCATGGACTTACCACGCTTCTCCCGATGGAAGGTGATGGCGAAGCGGTGGGACTCGTCGCGGATCCGCTGCAGCATGTAGAGCCCTTGGGAGGCGCGCGGGAGCACGAGGGGGAATTCCTCGCCCGGCAGCCACAGCTCCTCGAGCCGCTTGGCGAGGCCGACCACGGGCAGGTCGGTGATCCCCAGGTCCGCCAGGGCCTGGACGGCCGAGGCCACCTGTGGGGGGCCGCCGTCGACCACCACGAGGGAGGGCGGGTAGGCGAAACGGCGCGAGGACGGACCGTCCGCGGGTGCCCCGGCCGGGCCCTCTGCCGCTCCGCCGGGACCCGTCTGACCAGCCGGATCCGCCGGATCCGTCTCGAGAGCGATCTCCCCGGTGGCGAACGTGCCACTGCGCTCCTGGTCCTCCAGGTAGTGGCGGAACCGGCGGGTGAGGACGTTGCGCATGGCGGCCGTGTCATCCCGGGCGGCATCCCCCGTCACACTGAACTTGCGGTAGTCGGCCTTCTTCGGCATCCCGTCCTCCACCACCACCATGGAGCCGACCACGTTGGTCCCGGATACGTGGGAGATGTCATAGCACTCGATCCGCAGCAGCGGCTCGGGCAGTTCGAGGGCGTCCTGGAGCTCGCGCAGTGCGGCGGAGCGAGTCGTCAGGTCTCCGGAGCGGCGCGTCTTATGCATCCGCAGCGCGAGCACGGCGTTCTCCTTGACGGTCTCCATCAGGGACCTCTTGTCACCGCGCTGCGGCACCCGCAGGCTGACCTGGGCGCCCCGCATGCCGGACAGCAGGGCGGCCACCTGGTCGGCGTTCTCCGGCAGCTCGGGCACGAGGACCTCGCGCGGGATGCGGCTGGTGTCCTCGAGCGAGCCGTAGACCTGCTCCAGCAGCTGCTCCACCATGGTGGCACCCGAGACGTCCTCGACCTTCTCGACCACCCAGCCGCGCTGACCGCGGATGCGCCCGTCCCGGACGTGGAACACCTGGACGGCGGCCTCGAGCTCGTCGTCGGCGAAGGCGAAGATGTCTGCCTCCGTGGATTCCGAGAGGACCACGGCGTTGCGCTCGAACACCCGCTTCAAGGCCGCGATGTCGTCCCGGCGACGCGCGGCGTCCTCGTAGCGCAGGTCCGCCACGGCCTCCTTCATCTGGGCTTCAAGGCGGCGGATGTACTTCTGGGCGTCCCCGGCCATGAAGTCGCAGAAGTCCTGCGCGAGCTGCCGGTGCCCCGCCTGGCTGATCCGGTCCACGCACGGGGCGGCGCACTTGTCGATGTAGCCCATCAGACAGGGCCGGCCCGTGAGCTCGGCCCGCCGGAAGACGCCAGAGGAACAGGTCCGGACCGGGAAGACCCGGAGCATCAGGTCCACGGTCTCACGGATGGCCTTGGCCGGGTGGAAGGGTCCGAAGTACTTCACGCCCTTGCGCTTGTCCCCGCGCATGACCTGCACCCGCGGGTACTTCTCGTTCATCGTCACGGCGAGGTACGGGTAGGACTTGTCATCCCGGTACATGATGTTGAACCGCGGTGTGTACTGCTTGATCCAGGTGTACTCGAGCTGCAGGGCCTCCAGCTCCGAGCCGACCACGGTCCACTCCACCGAGGCGGCGGTGAACACCATCGCCCGGGTCTTGGGATGCAACCCGTTGGGGTCCTGGAAGTAGGAGGCGAGTCGCGACCGCAGGTTCTTGGCCTTGCCCACGTAGATGACGCGCCCGTCCGGGTCGCGGAACCGGTACACCCCCGGCGAGGTGGGCACCTCGCCGGTCCTCGGGCGGTAGCTGGCCGGATCAGCCATGGTGCATCAGTCCTGGGCGGGCGTCGGGCTCTGTCCGGCTTGACTGCCGGAGGTGTTGCCCGAGACCGGTTCGTTGTAGGTGGCCGCGCGTTCCTGGCCCGAGAGGGCCGCGATGGCGTCCATGATCTCCGCCGTCGCCTGCCGCCGGGGCGGCAACGGGTGCTTGGTGCCGAGATGCTCGAATTGCAGCGGCTGGCCGACGGTCAGGGAGAAACGGTGCGGCGTGAACCGGTTCGAACCGGGAGGTTGGAGGCGGTCGGTCCCCCGCAGACCGACCGGCACCACCGGCACCCCCGTGGCCAGTGCCAGCCAGCCGACGCCGGTGCGGCCCTTGTAGAGGCGGCCATCCCGACTGCGGGTGCCCTCGGGGTAGATGCCGACGCCCGAGCCGGCCTCCACGTGGTCCACGAGTAACTCCAGGGCTGCCACGGATGCGGCCATCTCACCGCGTTCGACGGGAATCGAGCCCACGGAGTCGAAGAAGCCCTTCATCACCGTGCCCCGGATGCCGGGCTGGGTGAAGTACTCGGCCTTGGCGAAGAAGTGCACCATGCGCGGCATGACTGCCTGCAGGATCACGGAGTCGAAGAAGGACAAGTGATTGCTGGCCACGATGAACCCGCCGGACTCCGGCACGTTCTCCAGGCCGGTGATGGTCGGCCGGCAGGTGACCTTGACCAGGGCACGGATCCCCGTGCGCACGGCTTCATTGGTCGCCATGGCCGTCCTCTCCAGTGGAATCGACAGAGCTGAGTGTCCCGGAGGCTCCCGCGGACCGGGTCCATCATAGTGCCCGGGTCAGGTCCGGGCCGCGGTCAGCAGTGCTCGGCAATGCGCGGGCAGGTCCCCCGCGTCCTCACACAGGACCGTGGCCCCGGCTCCCTCCAGCTCGTGCCGGCTGCCGAAGCCCCAGAGCACACCGATCCCCGGGATCCCGTGGTGGGTGGCCCCGGCCAGGTCGAAGTGCCGGTCCCCCACCATCACGGCCCGCTCCGGGTGCCCGACGGCGGCCAACGCCTCGTCCATCGCCTGCACCTTCGTGCCGTGCGGCGGCAGCGGTGCGGTCTCGTCGTCGTTCGAGCCGCAGACCGCCGCGAAGAGGTGATCGAGGCCCTGGACGCGCAGCAGCTGGCGCGCGAGCGAGCGGGGCTTGGAGGTGGCGACCACCAGCCGATGGTCTGCCCGAAGGTCCTCGAGGGCGTCACGGACACCGGGGTAGACGGTGCTGGCCGCCATCCCGTGGCTCAGGTATCCGGCCCGGTAGTCCCGGATCACCGAGGGCATGTTCTCCGCCGTGACTCCCTCGAGGGAGGCCAGGCTCTCCTGCAACGGCGGTCCCACGAGGGACGCCAACCGGTCCGGGCCGGGCACGGGCAGTCCGTGGCGCTCCAGGGCGGTGGCGATGCCCCCGGTGATGGCCCCCGCGGGATCCACCAGGGTCCCGTCCAGGTCGAACAGGATCGCGCTGACGGGCGCCGTCACAGGATCCCCGCGAGGAACTGGCCGGTGTGGCTGGCCGCATTCCGAGCGACCTGCTCCGGGGTGCCGGTGGCGACGATGCCGCCGCCGCCGGACCCTCCCTCCGGGCCGAGGTCGATCACATGGTCAGCCGATTTGATGACGTCCAGGTTGTGCTCGATCGTGATCACCGTGTTGCCCTTCTCCACGAGGGACTGCAGCACACCCAGCAGTTTACGGATGTCTTCGAAGTGCAGGCCGGTGGTGGGCTCGTCCAGCACGTAGATGGTCCGGCCGTTCGAGCGCTTCTGGAGCTCCGCCGCAAGCTTGACGCGCTGTGCCTCGCCGCCGGAGAGCGTGGTGGCGGGCTGGCCCAGTTTGACGTACCCGAGCCCGACGTCCACCAGGGTGTTGAGGTAGCGCGAGATCTTCGTGTAGGCGGAGAAGAAGTCCGCCGCCTCGTCGATCGGCATCTGGAGCACCTCGGCGATGTTCTTGCCCTTGTAGTGCACTTCGAGGGTCTCCCGGTTGTACCGGGCGCCGTGGCAGACCTCGCAGGGGACGTAGACGTCCGGCAGGAAGTTCATCTCGATCTTCAGGGTGCCGTCACCGGAGCATGCCTCGCAGCGACCGCCCTTGATGTTGAAGGAGAAGCGTCCGGGCTGGTAGCCACGGACCTTGGCCTCCTGGGTGTCCGCGAAGAGCTTCCGGATGGTGTCGAACACGCCGGTGTACGTGGCGGGGTTGGAGCGCGGAGTGCGGCCGATCGGACTCTGGTCCACGTGCACGACCTTGTCCAGCTGGTCCAGCCCGTTGACCCGTTTGTGCCGGCCCGGGACGTGCTTGGCGTGGTTAAGCTGGTTGGCGAGGACCTTGTACAGGATCTCGTTCACGAGCGTGGACTTCCCGGACCCGGACACGCCGGTCACGGCGGTCAGCACACCGAGAGGGAAGTCGATGGTGACGTCCTTCAGGTTGTTCTCCCGGGCCCCGACCACGGTGATCTTCCGATTCTTGTCCAGGGGACGGCGCTGCTCCGGCAGGGCGATCTCGCGCCGCCCGGCCAGGTAGTCACCGGTCAGCGATCGTTCGTTCGCCTTCAGGCCCTCGAGGGAGCCGGAGTGGACCACCTCGCCGCCGTGCTCACCGGCCCGGGGGCCGATGTCCACGATCCAGTCGGCCTCCGCGATCGTGTCCTCGTCATGCTCCACCACGATCAGGGTGTTGCCGAGGTCCCGGAGCCGCAGCAGTGTCTCGATCAGCCGCCGGTTGTCCCGCTGGTGCAGGCCGATGGACGGCTCGTCCAGGACGTAGAGCACCCCGACGAGCCCAGAACCGATCTGGGTGGCCAGGCGGATGCGCTGGGCCTCGCCGCCGGACAGCGTTCCGGCCGGCCGCTCCAGGTTCAGATAGTTGAGGCCCACGTCCAGCATGAAGTGCAGGCGCGCCAGGATCTCCTTGAGGACCTGGTCCGCGATCTGCACGTCCCGCTCGGACAGCTCGAGCTGCTCGAAGAAGTCGATGGCGTCCTGCATCGGCAGGACCGTGGTCTCGGAGATGGACTTCCCGCCGACGGTCACGGACAGTGAGGTCGGGTTCAGGCGGGTGCCGTTGCACGCCGCACAGGGGATCTCCCGCATGTAGGACTCGTAGCGGTCCCGGGCATGGTCCGACTCGGTCTCGAGGTGTTTACGGTGGATGTAGTCGATGACCCCCTCGAAGCCGGTGGTGTACCGGCGTTCGCGGCCGAAGCGGTTCCGGTAGGACACCTCGACCTTGAAGTCCTTGCCGTGCAGGACGGCCTTGCGGGCAGCGGCCGGCAGGTCCTTCCAGGGCACGTCCATGCTGAAGCCGACCTCGCTGGCCAGGCCGGAGAGCAGCCGCTGCCAGTACTCAGACGTCGACTTGCCGATCGACCAGGGGGCGATGGCCCCCTCCAGGAGAGTCTTGTCCTGGTCCGGGACCACGAGGTCCTCGTCCACCTCCAGTTTGGTGCCGATACCGGTGCAGACCGTGCACGCGCCGAAGGGATTGTTGAAGGAGAAGGAGCGGGGCTCGATCTCGTCGATGGTCAGCTGGTGGCCGTTGGGGCAGGACAGCTTCTCCGAGAACGAGCGGAACTTGGGCGTTCCCTCCGCATCGAAGGCGTCCCACTCGCCCGCATTGGCCTTGGCCGGGTCCACGGCGGCGTCCACGTCCACGAAGTCGATGACCACGAGGCCGTCGGCCAGGTTCAGGGCGGTCTCCACCGAATCGGTGAGTCGCTGGCGGATGCCGTCCTTCATGGCCAGACGGTCCACCACCACGGCGATGGTGTGCTTGATCTGCTTCTTCAGCTTCGGCGGGTCGGACAGCTGGATGAGTTCACCGTCCACGATCGCCCGGGAGAAGCCCTGTGTGGCGAGGTTGGTGAAGACGTCCACGAATTCGCCCTTGCGGCCCCGGGCCACGGGGGCGAGCACCTGAAAGCGGGTCTTGGCGGGCAGCTCGCTGAGCTGGTCCACGATCTGTTGTGGCGACTGCCGGCTGGCCGGCTCGCCGCACTCGGGGCAGTGTGGGATGCCGATACGTGCCCACAGCAGGCGCATGTAGTCGTAGACCTCGGTGATGGTCCCGACCGTGGAGCGCGGGTTGCGGTTCGTGGACTTCTGGTCGATCGAGACCGCCGGGGACAGACCTTCGATGAAGTCCACGGAGGGCTTGTCCACTCGACCGAGGAACATGCGCGCATAGGAGGACAGCGATTCCACGTAGCGGCGCTGGCCCTCCGCGAAGATCGTGTCGAAGGCGAGGGAGGACTTGCCCGAGCCGGAGAGCCCGGTGAAGACGACCAGCGCATCGCGCGGGATGTCCAGGTCCACGTTCTTCAGGTTGTGCTCGCGGGCACCCTTGACCACGATCCGATCGGGATCATGGCGGTGCGCCCCACTTGCGGGGCCGGAGGCGAGACCACGGGAGTTGCGGGACGTGGAGGACGCGGACGTGGCGGGAACCGTATCGGAGTCGGGAGTCGTGAGGGATTTCGGCACGGAATCCACTGTATGGCAGAGATGCTTCGAACACCTCTTCGAACCGTCGGCCCTGAGCGAATTCTCCGTCAGGAGGCCGGGAAGACGGCCTCGAGTTGCCGCGTCGCCTCACGCGGACCATACCCGAGGGCACGCGCGACCTGGGCATAGGTGACCGCCGCGGCGGCGAGTTGGGACTCCGCCGTGTCATTTCCCTGCGCCACCACGGTCCCCAGCCGTGGCCGGGCGGTCACGACGGCGGCCTGTTCCAGCTCTTTGTACGCGCGGGCCACGGTGTTCGCGGCCACGCCCAGGGCCGAGGCCAGTGCGCGCACCGTGGGCAGCTTGCTGCCGACCGGAAGCCTCTTGCGGTGGATGAGGTCGAGCAGTCCGGTCCGCACCTGCTCGTAGGGGGGAACGGTCGAGCCGGTATTGATGGACAGGGCGCTGACCAACCACGCGGGGACCGGAGTGGCGGGGGACTTCGCCGGCGGTGTGCCCGCCGATGGATCCTCAGGTTGCGCCGGATCCTTCGGTTGGCCTGATGTGCCCCGTGCCGCCATGTGTCCCCGTGTCCCTACCCGGTCCGTGTCTGGTCCGTGCCCTGTCCCGTGTCTGTGTGTCCAGACACCCTATCGGAGCGCGGAGCGCCGGGGGGCGCCGGGATGGGGCCGATCCGCGCCCAGGCCCGAGGCGGTCCGGAGGGGACGGAGCGGCGGCGATCGAGACTTGACCCCCGATATGGGCTTGCCCCGGTGGCGGTCAACGTCCTTAGACTATTGCTCATGCCTTCATCCACCTCCCCCATCCGGTTGCTGCACGATCTGCCCCGGGTGACGGTCCGCCAGCGGTCGGTCTCCGACATGGCGAACAACGTGTACGTCCTCACCTCGAAGACGTCCGGGACCCAGGTGCTGATCGATGCTGCGGACGACGCCGTCGCCGTCAGTGAGCTGCTGCAGTCGGCGAAGGACGACACCCCTTGCGAGCTCAAGCTGGCCGTGATCATCACGACCCACCAGCACTGGGACCATATCCGGGCCCTGGCCGAGGTCGTGGAGGCCACGGGGGTTCCGACCGCGGCCGGCGTGGACGATGCCGACGCCATCGAGCGGGAGACCGGCGTGCGCGCGAAGGTCCTGCTGAACCACGGCGATACGGCGACGTTCGACGGGATCTCGATGGCCGTCGTCGGGCTCCGTGGGCACACCCCGGGCTCGGTGGCGCTGGTCTACGAGCCAGAGGACGGGCCGCCGCTCTGCTTCTCGGGCGACAGCCTGTTCCCCGGGGGCGTGGGCAACACGCAGCAGGACGCGGACCGCTTCGACTCGCTGTTCACGGACGTGGTGGAGCGGTTGTTCGAGCAGTATCCGGATGACATGATCGTCCACCCCGGCCACGGAGACGCGACCACTCTCGGCACGGAACGCCCCCACCTCGGGGACTGGCGCGAACGCGGCTGGTAGGCCCGAGACGGCGGTGACCTCACGTCACCGCCCCGGAGTCCAGCTCAGATACTGGGCGAGAGGTCGTTCTTCACACCCACGATGAAGATGCGGCGGAACGGGTAGTCCGTCAGCCGCACGCCCTCGGGCGTGGTGTAGGTCGGGTAGGACTCGCGCATGATCCGCCGGTACTCCTCGATGTACCGCTCCTGGAGATTGGTGCCATCACGCCGGTCGGCGGCCTCCAGCCGCTGCAACGAGGGTCGCAGGGCGGCGCCGCGGACCCAGTCGTACACCGGATCGGGTCCACTGAGGGGCTGACTGTAGGTGGTCTCCCAGATGTCCGCCTCGAAGCCCGCTTCGATCAGGGTCTCCAGGTACTCGTCCGTGGTGTAGACCGATTCCCGTTCCACCACGCCTTCCAGGGCGACCTCGAACTCGGGGCGGCGGGACATCTCCGCGATGGTCGCATGCGAGGGGGCAGCGAAATTGCCGGGGACCTGCACGGCGAACCAGGCTCCGGGCTTCAGGGCCTCGAGCCACCCGCGCACCAGCTGCCGATGATCCGGGATCCACTGCAGCATGGCATTGGACACGATCACGTCCACCTCGGCGTCCGGCGCCCAGCGCTCGGCATCCACCTCGGCGAACTCCAGGTTGCCGGGTGCTCCCGACTCCGCGGCCATCTGCTGGGCGGAGGCCACCATGTCCGCTGAGGAGTCCAGACCGACCACGTGGGCGCCCGGCCAGCGCTCGGCCAGGGTCCGCGTCATATTGCCCGGGCCACAGCCCAGGTCCACCACGACCTTCGGGTCCGTGGCCCGGACCCGCGCCGTGAGGTCACGGAACGGCCGGGCCCGGCGGTCGGCGAAGACGGTGTACTGCTGGGGATCCCAGGTGAAGTCCTGCATGCTTCCACGCTAGCGCGTCCCCGGCGAGACGTAAGCTGGACGTAATGTTGCTCTCCGACTTGATTCCCTCCCCCGCCGGCGGTCTCGCGACCGCGCCGGAACGCCTCTCCCCCGATGCCGTGTACGAGGGCTTCCTCGAGTGGTCCCGGTCCCGGGACATCGCCCTGTATCCCGCGCAGGACGAGGCCGTCATGGAACTCGTGCAGGGCAATAACGTCATCCTGTCCACCCCCACCGGCTCCGGTAAGTCCATGGTCGCCATCGCCGCCCACTTCCAGGCCCTGGCCACCGGCCAGCGGACCTACTACACGGCCCCGATCAAGGCCCTGGTCTCGGAGAAGTTCTTCGCCCTGGTGGAGATCTTCGGCGCAGACCATGTCGGCATGGTGACCGGCGACTCCTCCGTGAACGGAGACGCCCCGATCATCTGCTGCACGGCCGAGATCCTCGCGAACCATGCCCTGCGGGAGGGGTCCGGCCTGGACGTGGGACCGGTGGTCATGGACGAGTTCCACTTCTACGCGGACCCCCAGCGCGGTTGGGCGTGGCAGGTGCCCCTGCTGGAGCTGCCCCAGGCGCAGTTCCTGCTGATGAGCGCCACGCTCGGGGAAACCGCCCGGTTCGAGGAGGACCTGACCGCACGGACGGGACGGACCACCACCACCGTCGCGCACGCGGAGCGGCCCATCCCCCTGACCTATGAATGGTCTGAGGAGCAGGTGCAGGACAAGGTCGCCGAGTTGGTGGAGACCCGTCAGGCACCGGTGTACGTGGTCCACTTCTCGCAGCTGGACGCCGTCGAGCGGGCCCAGTCCCTGTCCTCCGTGTCCGTGGCGACTCGCGAGGAGAAGGACGCCATCGCGGAGCGGATCGCAGGCTTCAGATTCTCCGCCGGATTCGGCAAGACCCTCAACCGACTGGTCCGGGCCGGCATCGGGGTACACCATGCCGGGATGCTGCCCAAGTACCGCCGGCTCGTGGAACGCCTGGCCCAGGAGGGGCTCCTGAAGGTCATCTGCGGCACGGACACCCTCGGCGTCGGTATCAACGTGCCGATCCGCACCGTGCTCATCACGGCCCTCAGCAAGTACGACGGCCAGCGCACCCGCATCCTGCACGCCCGGGAATTCCACCAGATCGCCGGCCGGGCCGGCCGCGCCGGCTACGACACCTCGGGACTCGTGGTGGTGCAGGCGCCCGAGCACGTCATCGAGAACGCCAAGGCCCAGCAGAAGGCGGCCGCGAAGTTCGCGAACATCAAGGACGAGGCCGAGCGCAGCAAGCGCATGAAGCAGTCCACGAAGTCCTCCCCGAAGAAGACGCCGCCGAAGGGCTTCGTCTCCTGGGGCAAGGCCACCTTCGAGAAGCTCATCTCAGCCGAGCCCGAGGCCATGAGCAGCCAGATGCGCATCAGCCACTCGATGCTGCTGAACATTCTCGACCGGCCGGGCGACCCGGTCATCGCGGTCCGCCGGATGTTGCGGAACAGCCACGAGACCCCGGCCAAACAGGCCGCCCACATGCGCCGCTCCTTGGGCATCTTCCGCGAGCTGCTGGCCACCGGCGTGGTGGAGAAGTTGCCCGAGCCGGATGCCGAGGGCCGCACCGTGGACCTCACCGTGGATCTGCAGCCGAACTTCGCTCTCAACCAGCCCCTCTCCCCCTTCGCCCTGGCCGCCTTCGACCTCCTCGATCAGGCCGACCCGGGCTACGCCCTGGACATGGTCTCCATCGTGGAGGCAACCCTCGAGCCTCCCCGGCAGGTGCTCTCGGCCCAGGTCAAGAAAGCACGCGGTGAGGCCGTGGCGGCCATGAAGGCCGAGGGCATGGACTACACGGACCGCATGAACGCCCTCGACGAGGTCACGTACCCGATGCCGCTGGCCGAACTGCTCGAGCAGCAGTTCGAGCTGTACAGCGCCTCCGCCCCCTGGCTCCATGACTTCGAGCTGACCCCGAAGTCCGTGGTCCGGGACATGTACGAACGCGCCATGGGCTTCGGTGACTACGTGAACTTCTACGGGCTGTCCCGCTCCGAGGGGGTGCTGCTGCGCTACCTGACCGATGCCGTCAAGGCGCTCAAGCAGACCATCCCGCAGGACGATCGGGACGAGGAACTCGACATCCTGGTGGCCTGGCTGGACGAGATCGTCAAGCAGACCGACTCCTCACTCATCGAGGAGTGGGAGGACCTGCTGGCCGGGGACATCGAGGAGCTGAAGAAGGACCACGAGCAGTTGGCCCCGCCGGCGCCCCCACGGCTCACCGCCAACAAGCCGGTCTTCACCGTGATGGTCCGCAACGCCCTGTTCCGCCGGGTGCGGCTGTTCGGCGATGAGCAGGACGGTGCCCTCGCCGAGCTCGGCAAGGACGCCGGTGACTCGTTCTCCGCCGACGACTGGGCGTATGCACTGGACGGCTACTTCGGGGACTACGAGGACATCGACGACGGCCCCGCCGCCCGCGGACCCCAGTACTTCCGCGTGGACACCACGCCTCAGCCAGGGCCCGACGGCGGCGCCCCGGCCGGCGTCTCCGGCTCCCGTTGGTGGACGGTCCGGCAGGTCCTCGTCGACCCGGAGGGCCACCTGGACTGGGGCATCAACGCCCTCGTCGACCTGGACGCCTCGGACGAGGCCGCCCACCCCGTGGTGCACGTGGTGTCCGTGGGTGCCCCGGAGCCCGGCTGGACAGTGTGACCCGAACTCTGTGAGAAGGAGACCCGACACGTGAGCGCCACCACCCCCAGAACCGTTCCCGGCGCCGTCCGTCCGGCCGTCCCAGCAGACGTCCCCCACATCCTCCGGCTCATCAGGGATCTCGCGATCTATGAGAAGGAGCCGGACGCTGTGAAGACCACGGAGGCCGCCCTGGAGGCGAGCCTCTTCGGCGACCAACCGGCGGTCTTCTGCCACGTCATCGAGGACACGCTTCGGGGAACCGTCGCGGGGCCGGGGCCTGAGCCGGCGTCGCTTCCGGCCTCCGGCCCCACCGTGGTGGGCATGGCGCTGTGGTTCCTGAGCTACTCCACATGGGAGGGCACCCACGGGATCTGGCTCGAGGACCTCTACGTGGACCCGGTCATGCGGGGACGCGGTCACGGCAAGAGGCTGCTGTTGCACCTGGCCAGGATCGCGGCCGAGCGCGGCTATGCGCGATTGGAATGGACCGTCCTGGACTGGAACGAGCCGTCGATCGGTTTCTACCGGTCTCTCGGCGCCACCTCCCAGGACGAGTGGACGACGTTCCGGCTCACGGGCGCCGCACTCGAGGACGCCGCCGGCGCCCACCCAATCACCTCGGACGGCCACCGATGACGCCCGGCGCCGCAGGCGATCCCCGCACCTTCGCGCGGCCGGCCGAGGTGATCGCCTCCGGCGTCTGTACCCACCGCGCCGGACCGTCGGCGCGGTTGCTGGACGGGACCCGCATCACCGACCACTGGTTCGACCTGCCCTTGGACCATGCCCGGCCGGAGGGAGCGCTGATTCGGGTGTACGCCCGCGAGTACGTCTCCGGCCTCAACCCGGACACCACAGCACCCCTGGACAGTTCGGCAGACGTCGGGGCAGCCGGCGCAGGGCACGGCCTGCCGTGGCTGTTGTTCCTGCAGGGCGGGCCCGGTGGCAAAGGGGTGCGCCAGGCCCAGCTGGGCGGGTGGATGAAGGAGGTGGCCCAGCGGTTCCGGATCCTGATGCTGGACCAGCGAGGCACCGGTCTGTCCACCCCTGCCAACCGCAACACACTGCCCCTGATCGGCACGCCCGAGGAGCAGGCGGACTACCTGGTGCACTTGCGTGCGCCCTCCATCGTGCAGGATGCCGAGCTGATCCGGCTGATGCTCGGTGCGGAGCCGTGGACGGTCTTCGGGCAGAGTTTCGGCGGGTTCTGTGCGCTGAGCTACCTGTCCTGGCACCCCGAGGGGATGTCCCGAGCCCTCATCACCGGTGGACTGGCGCCGCTGGACGGCCCCCCGGACCGCGTCTACCGCGCCACCTATCAGCGCATGCGTGCGCGCAACGAGGAGTACTTCGGGCGTTTTCCTGAGGACCGTCAGATCCTGGGCCGCGTCTACGATGCCGTTCGTGCCGGCGAGACGGGGGCCGCGCCGTCGGTGTTACTCCCGGACGGGTCGCCCGTCACGGTGGGGCGCGTCCAGATGCTGGGGATGTTCCTCGGGGGCAACACCCGGATGGACCAGTTGCACTACCTGCTCCAGGAGGCGTTCGAACGGGTGCCGGTCGTGCCGGTCAAGGTCGCCGAGGGTGGAGAGGTGATGGCGGGTGCCAGCCAGGACATCCTGTCTGACGTCTTCCTTCACGGCCTGTACCAGCAGGTCTCCCGGGCCACGAACCCGTTGTACCTGGTGATGCACGAATCCATCTACGCCCAGCCGGCTCAGGTCTCGCAGGCGCAGCAGGACTCGCCACCGTTGGCACAACTGGCTTCACCGCCGGAGGACGACGCCACGGACACGGCGTGGGCCGCGCAACGCGTGCTGCGGTCGTTCCCCGACCTCGCGGACTTCGATCCAGACCAGACCGCACACCCGCTGCTCACCGGGGAGATGGTCTTCGACTGGTATGCGGATCTGGACCCCGCCCTCAGACCACTGCAGGCCGTGACCGAAGAATTGGCGCGCCGCACCGACTGGGGCCCCCTGTACGACCTCGAGGCCTTGGCCACCAATACCGTGCCGACCGCCGCAGCGATTTACACCCATGACGTCTACGTGGACCGGGATCTCTCCCTGGAGACGGCTTCCCGGGTCCAGGGCCTGATGGCTTGGGAAACCGACGAGTTCCACCATGACGGCATCGGGGACGACGGCCCGGGCATCCTCCGCCGGCTGCTGGAGATGACCGGCCCATAGTCGGTAGGCAGCGGTTCCCGGCATGCGCCTCTTGACTGGCACAGGGTGCACGAAAGCCCCGGCCCGGATTGTTCCGGGCCGGGGCTTCGACATTGACCACAGCTTTCCGCGAAAGGTGGCGAGACGGGCAACCCTAGATCGTCGGGCCTTCCCGGTCGACGATGTGCTGGGAAACGGGGGCCTCGTGACCGGCAGCCACGGCATCGGCCAGCCGTGTTTCGTGGGCGGTGCGGATCACCCGCGAATACTTGTCCTTGTGCTCGACGAGCTCGTCACGCCACTTCGGCGAGACCTTCTCCGCCGCCCTAGTCCACCGGTCCATCTTCTCGGCAGCCTCGCGGCGCTCTTCGGTGGGTGCCGAATCGTCCAGCTTGGTGTACCGGTAAGCGAACTTCTCGGCATTCTGCAGGGCAATCAGCGACCGGCCCTTCGGGCTGTACAACGAGGCCAGCACCGTGATCACCAGGATGATCACGATCACGACCAGGGACGTCATGGTCGGAATCTCCTGGACCGGCACGTTCTCGCCGCCGTTGATGAACGGCAGGTTGTTCTCGTGCAGGGCGTGCAGGACGAGCTTGACGCCAATGAAGCCCAGGATCGCGACCAGACCGTAGGTGAGGTAGACCAGGCGGTCCAGCAGACCGTCAATGAGGAAGTACAGCTGGCGTAGGCCCATCAGGGAGAACGCGGTGGCGGTGAAAACGATGTACGGCTCCTGCGTCAGGCCGAAGATCGCCGGGATGGAGTCGAAAGCGAAGAGCACGTCCGTTGCACCGATGGCCACCATGACCAACAGCATCGGGGTCATGACCTTCTTGCCGTTCTCGATCGTGAACAGCTTGTCGCCGTCGTACTTGTCCGAGGCCGGCATGATGCGCTTTGCCAGGCGGACCATGACGTTGTCCGCCTCGTCCTTACTCTCGTCCGTGGATAGCGCGCCCTTCAGCTGGCTGCCGGCAATGAGCAGCAGCGCCAGGCCGAACAGGTAGAACACATCCGACCACAGCTCGATGACAGCGGCGCCGACGAGGATGAAGGCGGTCCGGGAAATCAGTGCAAAGGTGATGCCGAACAACAGGACCTTCTGCTGGTCCTCGCGGGGCACCTTGAACGACGCCATGATGACGAGGAAGACGAACAGGTTGTCGACGCTCAGCGCCTTCTCGGTGATGTAGCCCGCGTAATACTCGATGGCATGCTGGGAGTCGCCCAGGGCGAAGAACACCAGGCCGAATACCAGGGCAATCCCCACGTAGATGGACGACCAGATGGCCGACTCCTTGATGGTGGGGATGTGTGCCTTGCGCACGTGGAAGAAATAGTCGAAGAGCAGCAGGGCCACGATGACAGCGATCGTGATGGCCCAGGTCCAGCCGTTGATAACCATGCGGTCACTTTCCGTGAGGAGGGCGGTGCGCGACCCGCTTCCGCCATAATGGGGAGTCGGAAACGCTGCACGCGTTCAGGTGGGTGCCGCAAGTCTCTCCGCCTGCCATGGCCGCTCCCTGTGGGTTACGGTCCCGGCAGGCCACTGCGTCCGGCTGGCTCTCCCCGTGGACAGATCCAGCGTGTTGACGATCGCAGTGTTAGGGATACTCCCCTACGCCGTGGACCAGTGTACCCCGCCTCCGCCCGAAGTCAGGAGTGGCGGCCGTCTCAGGCGTGGCCCTCGCGCTGCATCTGCCGCAGCTCCTTCTTCAGCTCAGACACCTCGTCACGGATCCGCGCGGCCAGCTCGAACTGCAGGTCCACGGCCGCCTGATGCATCTGTGCGCTCATCTGCTCGATCAGTTCGGACAGGTCCTTGGCCGGCAGCTTCGCGAAGTCGGGAGCCCCTGTGCCGCCGGAGCCGTCGGCCGAGTCTCCATCGGCCGCATGAGCGGCCGCGGCGCGCTGTTCATCCGAGATCGTGGCGGTGTAGCCACGTTTGCCCATCCCGTAGTCGAAGCCGGTCTTCACCCCGCCCATGCCGGCGAGGAAGTCCGCGGAGTCGGCGTCCTCCCGAGCGAGCTGGTCGGTGATGTCCGCGATCTTCTTGCGCAGCGGCGTCGGATCGATGCCGTGTTCCTTGTTGTAGGCCTCCTGCACCTCGCGACGCCGGTTGGTCTCGTCGATGGCCTGCCGCATGGAGTCGGTGATCCGGTCGGCATACATGTGGACCTGTCCGTCCACGTTGCGGGCCGCGCGGCCGATGGTCTGGATCAGTGACGTGGAGGAGCGCAGGAATCCCTCCTTGTCCGCATCCAGGATGGACACGAGGGAGACCTCGGGCAGGTCCAGTCCCTCACGCAGCAGGTTGATGCCCACCAGGACGTCGAAGACGCCCTTGCGCAGGTCCCGCAGCAGCTCTACGCGCCGCAGGGTATCCACGTCCGAGTGCAGGTACTCCACCTTGACCCCGTGCTCGAGCAGGTACTCGGTGAGATCCTCGGCCATGCGCTTGGTCAGAGTGGTCACCAGCACCCGCTCATCGCGTTCACTGCGGACGCGGATCTCCTCGAGCAGGTCGTCGATCTGGCCCTGGGTCGGTTTGACCACCAGCTCCGGGTCCACCAGCCCCGTGGGCCGGATGATCTGCTCCACCACCCCGTCGGCCTGGGCCAGCTCGTACTTGCCTGGAGTGGCGGACAGGTAGACGGTCTGGCCGATGCGTTCCAGGAACTCGCCCCACTTCAGGGGCCGGTTGTCCATGGCGGACGGCAAACGGAACCCGTGCTCCACCAGGGTGCGCTTGCGGGACATGTCCCCCTCGTACATGGCCCCGATCTGCGGAATGGTCACGTGAGACTCGTCCACCACGAGCAGGAAGTCGTCCGGGAAGTAGTCGAGCAGGCAGTGCGGCGCGGAACCGCCCGCCCGGCCGTCGATGTGCCGGGAGTAGTTCTCGATGCCGTTGCAGTACCCCATCTCCTGCATCATCTCGAGGTCGTAGGTGGTGCGCATCCGTAGCCGCTGGGCCTCGAGCAGCTTGTTCTGGGACTCGAACTCCTGCAGGCGGTCCCGCAGCTCGTCCTCGATGGCACCGATGGCCCGGTGCATCCGCTCGTCCCCGGCCACGTAATGGGAGGCCGGGAAGATGTACATCTCCTCTTCCTCGCGGACCACGTGCCCGGTCAGGGGGTGGAGGGTCTGGATGGCCTCGATCTCGTCCCCGAAGAACTCGATCCGGATGGCCAGTTCCTCGTACATCGGAATGATCTCGACCGTGTCCCCGCGGACCCGGAAGGTCCCGCGGTGGAAGTCCTGGTCGTTGCGCACGTACTGCATCGCCACGAACTGGCGCAGCAGCGTGTCCCGGTCCATCTCCGCGCCCCGGCGCAGCGTGACCATCTGCTCGATGTACTCCTCCGGGGTGCCGAGGCCGTAGATGCAGGACACGGTGGCGACCACCACCACGTCACGGCGGGTCAGCAGGGCATTGGTGGCGGAGTGGCGCAGCCGCTCGACCTCCTCGTTGATCGAGGAGTCCTTCTCGATGAAGGTGTCCGACTGCGGGACGTATGCTTCCGGCTGGTAGTAGTCGTAGTAGGAGACGAAGTACTCGACGGCGTTGTTCGGTAGCAGCTCACGGAACTCGTTGGCCAGCTGCGCCGCGAGCGTCTTGTTCTGCACCATGATGAGCGTGGGACGCTGCACCTTCTCGACCAGCCAGGCCGTGGTGGCCGACTTGCCGGTACCGGTGGCACCGAGCAGAACGATGTCCTTCTCTCCGGCCTGGACGCGCTCGGCGAGTTCGGCGATCGCCTTCGGCTGGTCACCGGAGGGCTGGTAGTCCGAGATGACCTCGAAGGGGGCGACCTGCCGGTTGATCTTCTGTGCCAGACTCATGGACTCCACCGTACAACTGTTCGAGTCGGACGGGGAGGCCGGTTCACCGCCGGCGGATCTGGTCCCCGCCGAGCACCGGTTCCACGTACTCGTCCCATACTCGGCGCGTGGCGCGGCGCAGGTCCTCCAGGCCGGCGTCGTTGACGATGAGCACGTCCGCTGCGGCGCGGCGCTGCTCGTCCGTGGCCTGGGCAGCGATCCGGGCCCGCGCGTCATCCTCCGTCATCCCCCGGTCCCGGACCATCCGCACCACCCGCTCCTCGGGGTCCGCCTCCACGACCAGCACGAGGTCGTAGGTGCCCGCCTGCCCGGACTCCACCAGCAGCGGCACGTCCTGGACCACGACGGCGTCCGGACCGGCCTCCATGACGAGTCTCCGACCCTCGGCGCGCACCAGGGGGTGGATGATCCCGTTCAGCAGCGCCCTGGCCTCTGGATCGGCGAACACCAGCTTCCCGACGGCGGCGCGGTCCATGGATCCGTCCGCAGCGATCGCGGTGGGGCCGAGGGCCTCACGCACGCGGCCCAGCCCTTCACTGCCGGGCTCCACGACGGCCCGGGAGAGGGCGTCCGCGTCCACCACGATGGCACCGAGGGCGGACAGCTCCGCGGCAACCGTGGACTTGCCGCTGGCGATGCCGCCCGTCAGCCCGATGTGCAGCCGGGGCCTGACCATGCCGTCTTCCGTCTCGTTCACGTTGTTCACTGGGCTCCGCTCTCAGGAGTGGCGCTGCCCGCGGCGGTGGTGGCGCGGTGCTCGTCGAGGGCCGGCTGCACGTAGTCGTCCCAGAAGCGCCGCGTGGCCTCGGACAGGTCGTTCAGGCTCGCGTCGTTGACGATGACCTCGTGGGCGACGTCTCTTCGCTCGGCGTCCGTGGCCTGGGCGTCCACCCGCGCCCAGGCCTCCTGCATGGACATCCCCCGCTCATGCACGAGCCGGTTGACCCTCGCCTCCGCAGTGGTCTCCACGGTGAGCACCACGTCGAACTCACCCGCAGACGCCGTCTCCACCAGCAGGGGCAGGTCGACGACCACCACCGCCTCCGGGCCGGCCTCGCGGGCGATCCGCTGGATCTGTTGCCGGACCCGCGGGTGGACGATGTCATTGAGTCTCTCCCGGGCCACCGTGTTGCCGAAGACGAGCTGTGCCAGGGCCTGGCGGTCCAGTTCACCGTTCTCGGCGATGACCTCCGGGCCGAAGACCGCACGGATCTCCGAGAGGGCATCGGATCCCGGGGCGACGGCCGCGCGGGCCAGCTCGTCGGCGTCGATGACCACGGCGCCCCACTGCGCGAGGTCACGGGCCACGAGTGACTTCCCGGAGGCGATGCCACCGGTCAGGCCGACCGTCAACAGTCCACGGCTCTCCAGCGCCTGTTGCCGGTGGTAGGTGTTCGGCTGGAGTGCCTCGTACTCGGGCTCGGTGCCCACCTCGTACTCCGGCCGCATCACGTACTCGTCAAGGTCGTGCTCGTCCTCATGGGCTCGGCGGTGGTACTCCTCGATCGGCAGCACCTGCTTCCACTGCCGGGTGCGCAGTGGCCGGGTGGTCCCGGCGTCCTCGCGCAGGGCCTGGAGCAGCAGCCAGGCCTGGAACAGGGACAGCGCCATCACCGGGGCACCGATGACGATGATGACCTCCTGGAGCGCGTTCAGGCCGTTCTCCCCCGAGGTCACCAGGATGACGGCGCAGACCAGCCCCACGGACACGGCCCAGAACACGCGTTGGCGTTTCGGGCCCACGTCCTCGTGCCCGGAGGCCATGGAGTCCAGGACCAGGGCCCCGGAGTCGAGTGACGTCACGAAGAAGATGACGATGACGATGAGGGCCAGGACTGCGGTGGCCAGATACAACGGGTAGGACTGCAGGAGCTGGAACAGTGCCGCCTCCACGTTCCCGTCCGTGACGATGGTCTCCGTCAGAGAACCCGCGGTCCCCTCGGCACGGTCGATGGTGAAAGCGCTCAGGCCGTAGATGCCGAACCAGATGACCACGAAGGCCGTCGGCAGGCCGAGGCAGGCGGTGACGAAGGCGCGGATCGAGCGGCCGCGGGAGATCCGGGCGATGAACAGCCCGACGAAGGGCGACCACGTCACGGTCCAGGCGTAGTAGAAGACGGTCCAGTCGCCTGACCACTCACCGCCGCCGAAGGTGTCGTTGAAGAAGGACAGCGCCGGCAGGTGGGACAGGTACGCCCCCGCCGACTCGACGATGCCGCGCACGGTGTCCATGGTGGCACCCCACATGAGCACATAGACCAACAGCACGATCGCCAGCACGATGTTCAGGTAGGACAGGCGCTTGATGCCCTTGTCCAGGCCGGCCAGCGCCGAAGCCAGGGCGATGCCCGTGATAATGGCGACGATGCCCGCCTGCAGCCAGCCGCTGATGGGGACGCCCATGACATAGTTCATGCCGCTGTTGATCTGCATGGCACCCAGGCCTACGGAGACCGCCAGGCCGAAGACGGTGGACAGCACGGAGATGATGTCCACGAGCTTGCCCCAGGGGCCGTGGATCCGGTCTCCGAGCAAGGGCTGCAGGGCCGATGACACGCGCGGCGGCAGCTTGCGCTTGTAGGTGAAGTAGCCGAAGCACAGGCCAGGCACCACGAGCAGGGCCCACATGTGGATGCCGAAGTGGAAGTTGGAGATCGCGAGGGCCTGCGTGGCCGCCTGGTCAGACAGGGGCTCGGTGCCGTACAGCGGCGGGTTGGCGTAGTGGTTCATCGGCTCGGCCACGCCCCAGAACATCAGGGTGGCGCCGATGCCGGCGGCGAAGAGCATGCCGAACCATGCCATTCCGGAGAACTCAGGTTGGGAGTCGTCGTCGCCGAGCTTGATGCGGCCGAAGCGGCTCAGTGCCAGTCCCACCGCGAAGACCACCAAGAGCGTGGTGCCGAGCGTGTAGAACCAGCCGACGTCATAGCGCAGGTAGGTGGAGACCACGCCGAAGGCACCCTGGACCGGTCCCGGGAAGATCGCCATTGCCAGGGTGAAGACGACGATGATCAACGCTGAGATGAAGAAGATGGCCGGGCCGGTGCGCAGACCGAGTCGGTTGTGCAATCGGGTCAGCATGTGGAGTCCCCCTCCGATCGAGCCGTCACCGGCGGTCGTGCCGGGGCGGGTTCACGCTGGCCAACAAACTACCTCATCACGGCCGGATGGTACTCGGCAGTAGAGTGGACGGTATGTCTGTGGAGCAGCCCGGGTCCCGGGCATCACGCTATGCGGTGCTCCCGTCGATCACGATCAGCACCCCGATCGTTCACGAACTGGAGATCAGGCGCTCCCGCTTCATCGGCCACGCCCTGCGCGTCACGACCGAGGACGAGGCCCGCACCTTCATCGCGGCCCTCCGGAAGCAGCACCACGAGGCCAGGCACGTGTGCAGCGCGTTCATCCTCGGCCCGGACCGGGCCGCCATGCGCTCCTCGGATGACGGCGAGCCGGCCGGCACGGCGGGCGTCCCCATGCTGGAGGCCCTGTCCCAGCGCGAGACCCGGTCACGGCCCGAGGGCAACGCGGCGAGGGACCTGTCCGACGTGTGCATCGCCGTCGTCCGCTATTTCGGCGGGGTGAAGCTCGGTGCCGGAGGCCTGGTCCGCGCCTATTCGGACGCCGTCTCCGCCACCCTGGACCAGACCGTGACGGTGACGCGGCAGCGTATGGTGCTGGCCGGCGTCGATGCCCCACACTCCGAGGCCGGACGGTGGGAGAACGAGCTGCGCGCCGCGGGCTTCCAGGTCCAGGAGACGCGCTACGGCTCCGGATCCGCCACGCTGGTGGTGGCCCTGCCCGACGACGGCCGGTCCGGCGCCGCGTTCACCGAGCGGCTGGCGTCCGTCACCGCGGGGACGGCGCACTTCCGCACGCTGGGCACCGAGTGGGTGGACCTGCCGTGAATTCCGTCCCCCGAGGCCAGACCCCGCCGGTCCACCGGACCGCGTTGACCACCGGCTTCGACTTCGCTGCCCTCTCCCGCTGGCCCTTTCCCGAGTCCCCCGACCTCCAGGCCCACGATGCCGCGGACCTGCTGCTGCTGGACACGGCGCAGGCCTGGTGGGATGCCGTATCGCTGGATGACAGCGGCGTCCCTCCGGTCGTCGTCCTCGAGGACCGTCACGGCGCTCTCACCCTGCCCCTGCTGACCGCGGGACATGGCGTCCGGATCGGCCAGGACGCCCTGGCCCAGGAGCGCTCATTCGACGCCAATGTGGCGGCGTTCCGGGACTCCGGTGCGCTGAAGGACGCCGTCCCGCTGAGCCGTCACGGAATCGGCCCCGAGCTGGCGGCCGGGGCGCGCATGATCCTGCTGCAGTTGCCCCGGTCCCTGGACGCCCTGGAGCAGTGGGCGCACCTGATCGCCGAACACGCACACGAGGACGTCCTGCTCCTCGCGGGCGGCCGGGACAAGCACATGACCCCGCGCCAGAACACCGTCCTCGAGCGGTACTTCGCCTCGGTGGTACCCGGCCGGGGCCGGTCCAAGTCCCGGGTCATCACCGCCCGTGGCCCGCGGCGCGGACGCCCCGCCCCGTTCCCCCGGACCGCCGAACACCAGATGCCCGGCCTGGGCCCGGTCACCCTGGCCGCCCACGGGGCCACCTTCGGGGGGACGAACCTCGATCCGGGGACGGCCTACCTGCTCCGGTCGTTGGAGTCCGACCTCCAGCGGGGTGGGCTTGAGTGGGCCGGACGGAAGCGGGCCGTGGACGTGGGCTGCGGCAACGGCACGATCGCGGTGTACTTGGCCTCGCAGCTGGCCGGACTGGATGGCTTGGACGGATTGGACGGGTTGGACGGTGTGAGCGTCATCGCCACTGACCAGTCCGCGGACGCGTGTGCGTCCACCCGGCTCACGGCCTCACTCAACGGGGTCCAGGACCGGATCGAGGTCCGCCGGGATGACGCCCTGTCCACCTTCCCGGACGCCAGCGAGGACCTCCTCGTCCTCAATCCGCCGTTCCACGCGGGCAACACTGTGGACACGCGGATCGCGGTGCGCCTGATGGCCGCCTCGGCACGGGTCCTGCGTCCCGGCGGGGAACTGTGGTGCGTGTGGAACTCGCACCTGATGTACCGGCCTGAGCTCGAGCGCCTCGTGGGCCCCACCCGGCAGCTCTCCCGCGATCGGACGTTCACGGTGACCGTCAGCACCCGCCGCTGACCGGCTGACCGTCAGTCTCCGACGGTGCCGTCCACGGACTCGCGCCCTGCGACTGCCCTGTCAGCCCGGACGCAGACAGGCCCCGCACCGGAGGGTGCGGGGCCTGTCAGGTCGGCGGGTCAGCCCATGGCCGCCCCGTGACTGATCAGCAGATCAGTTGCCGGTGAGCTTCTCGCGCAGGGCGGCGAGGGCCTCGTCGGAGGCCAGGGTGCCCTGATCGGCAACCTGGTTGGTGTCGTCGGAGGAGTAGGAGGCGGCGCCGGACTCGACGTCGGCCGCGACCTCGGCATCCTCGTTGAGGTGGCGGGCCACCTGCTCCTTGTGGGACTCCCAGCGGGCCTGGGCGTCAGCGTACTGCTGCTCCCAAGCGGCGCGCTGGGTCTCGAAGCCCTCGAGCCATTCGTTGGTCTCGGGATCGAAGCCCTCGGGGTACTTGTAGTTGCCCTCGTCGTCGTACTCGGCAGCCATGCCGTAGAGCGCCGGGTCGAACTCGGTGCCCTCCGGATCGACGCCCTCGTTGGCCTGCTTGAGGGACAGCGAGATGCGGCGACGCTCGAGGTCGATGTCGATGACCTTGACGAACAGCTCGTCGTTGACGGACACGACCTGCTCGGCGGTGTCGATGTGGCGGGAGGCCAGCTCGGAGATGTGCACCAGGCCCTCGATGCCGTCCTCGACGCGCACGAACGCACCGAACGGAACCAGCTTGGTGACCTTGCCCGGCACGACCTGGCCGAGGGCGTGGGTGCGGGCGAAGAGCTGCCAGGGATCTTCCTGGGTGGCCTTCAGGGACAGCGAGACACGCTCGCGGTCCATGTCCACCTCGAGCACCTCGACGGTGACTTCCTGGCCGACCTCGACGACCTCGGACGGGTGGTCGATGTGCTTCCAGGACAGCTCGGAGACGTGCACCAGGCCGTCGACGCCGCCCAGGTCCACGAAGGCACCGAAGTTGACGATCGAGGAGACGGTGCCGGTGCGGACCTGGCCCTTCTCCAGCTTGTGCAGGAAGTTGGAGCGGACCTCGGACTGGGTCTGCTCGAGCCACGCACGGCGGGACAGGACCACGTTGTTGCGGTTCTTGTCCAGCTCGATGATCTTGGCTTCCAGCTCCTGGCCGATGTACGGGGCCAGGTCGCGGACGCGGCGCATCTCGACCAGGGAGGCGGGCAGGAAGCCGCGCAGGCCGATGTCCACGATGAGGCCGCCCTTGACGACCTCGATGACGGTGCCGGTGACGACGCCGTCCTCTTCCTTGATCTTCTCGATGGAGCCCCAGGCACGCTCGTACTGAGCACGCTTCTTGGAGAGGATCAGGCGGCCTTCCTTGTCCTCCTTGGTGAGGACAAGGGCCTCCACGCTGTCGCCGACGGCAACAACTTCGTCCGGGTCCACGTCATGCTTGATGGAAAGTTCCCGGGAAGGGATGACGCCTTCGGTCTTGTAACCGATGTCGAGCAGCACTTCGTCGCGGTCGACCTTGACGACGGTGCCTTCGACCAGATCGCCGTCGTTGAAGTACTTGATGGTGGCGTCAACGGCGGCGAGGAAGTCCTCAGCAGTGCCAATGTCATTGATGGCAACCTGCGGGGCGGTGGAGGTAATGGTCATGTAGTAGGGGCTCCGATGTGGATTGTTCACTCGGCCGGGTGACGCGGACACACGTGGGGAACGCGACAACCCGGATAGTGGGTTGATATGAATATTGGTAGCGCACAGAAAGTGCTCGTTCAGTCTAACGACATTGGCAAGTCTGGGTCAAAGGCAGTCCGTCAGAAACCCGTCATGCAGAACACGGGCCGGTCCTGGGACAACAGGGCAGTCAGTTCCGCCGCGGCACCCGGCCGGTGCTCCGTGATCCTCCCGGCTTGCCGCAGCATCTCCGCCGACACCCCGCCGAGGTACACGCTGGAAAGGTCGGCCACCTCCAGGGAGAGGTCTGCCGTCGCCGTCTCGAGTTCCGTCTTGGCGTCGCCCACCCTCACGACGCCGGCCGTGCCGCCCTCCACGGTCAGGCGCCAGATCCCGGCGGCATAGCCGAGGGGGTCCGTGACCTCCAGGACCAGCTCGCCGTCCCGGTGGTACGGCCGGCCCGTCAGGCACGCCGGAACGTCGAGGACGCGCAGCCACAGCTGGTCCGCATGCCCGGTGGTCTTGACCCGGCGCGGGTCCACCAGCAGGTTCTCGAGCAGCCGGTCGTCCGAGGCGAAGCCCCACTCGACCTTCCGGATGAGGTCCAGGTGGACGAGGTAGTCCCAGATCGCCCGGTAACTGGCGGCGGTGCTCGCCACGAGTACCCCGACCTTGACGGTCGGGACCTTCTGGTCCCAGCCGGTGAACGTGTAGGTGACGTACCCGCGGGGTGTGCCGCCGTCGTCGTGATGCACGGCCGCGAGCACCCCGGTGCCCTTGCCATCGTTCTTGGACATCCAGGTGTCCGTCTCGATCACCGAGTAGGCGGCCGTGCGGCCCACGGCACCGGGGCTCTGGCGGTGTGCACGGTCATAGAGTGCCGGTCCCAGGTCCCGCAGGTCCTTCGGCTCGACCATCCTCATGGACCCGGAAACCGGCCCGGCGAGGGCGACCTCACCGCCGGTGTCCACCTCCACCGTGCGTCGGGTGGTGGCCACCCCGAACCCGAACCGCCGGTAGATGGTGGCCTCCGAGGCGCTCAGTGCGGCCACGGGGATTCCTGCAGTGGCGGCTCGGTCCAGCTCGGCCCGCATCATGGCCCTCAGGATGCCCCGGCGGCGATGGGTGGAGCGCACGGTCACGTCCGAGATGAGAAGGCCCTCGATCTCCCGGCCGGCCCCGGTCTGGAGGTGCTTGCTGAAGGAGGCGAAGGTGCCGACCGGCTCGGTGGTCTCCGGATCCGTCCCGGTCTCATAGACGCCCACATAGGTGCGCCGATCCTCCCCATAGAGGGAGAGGACCTGGTCGAGCGCCGCCCCGGTGGGGACCGCCTCGTAGAAGCCCCGCTCGACCGCGGCGATCATGCGGGCACCGCGGGGGTCCTCTGCGGCGGGCCGGCCGGAGGACCGGAAACGGTGCAGGTCCAAGCCGGGCAGGATCTCGGCGGTACGTTCGTCCGTGAACCCGTCCGTGGGCCCGTCCGGCCGGTCAGTGGGCCGCATCATGCCAGCTTCGCCCCACGCCCACGTTCACGTCCAGAGGTACCGTGAGCTGCGCCGCATGGCCCATCTTGTCCTCCAGCAAGGCGGTGGCCGCCTCCAACTCGTCGTCCGGGACCTCGAGGATGAGCTCGTCATGCACCTGCAGCAGCATCCGGGTACGCAGGCCCTGCTCGTTGATGGCCAGCTGCACGTCCAGCATGGCCTGCTTGATGATGTCCGCTGCGGATCCCTGGATCGGGGCATTGAGGGCGGCCCGCTCGGCCATGTCCCGCAACTGGCGGTTGTCACTGTTGAGGTCCGGAAGGTAACGGCGCCGGCCCTTGATCGTGGCCGTGTACCCATCCCGGCGGGCCTGCGCCACCACGTCCTTCAGGTAGTCGCGCACGGCACCGAAGCGGTCGAAGTAGCCCTTCATCAGTCCCCGTGCCTCATCCACGGGGATCTGGAGCTGCTTGGACAGCCCGAAGGAGCTCAACCCGTAGGCGAGTCCGTAGCTCATGGCCTTGACCTTGGCCCGCATCTCACCGGAGACGTCTGCCGGGTCCACGCCGAACACCTGCGCCCCGACGAACCGGTGCAGGTCCTCACCGTCCCGGAAGGCCTGGATCAGGGCCTCGTCCTCGGAGAGGTGCGCCATGATCCGCATCTCGATCTGGGAGTAGTCGGCGGTCAGCAGGGTGCCGTAGCCCTCCCCCACCACGAACACCTCGCGGATCTTCCGGCCGGCCTCGGTGCGCACCGGAATGTTCTGCAGGTTCGGGTGCAGGCTGGACAGCCGTCCGGTGGCGGCGGCCGTCTGTGAGTAGGTGGTGTGGATGCGCCCGTCCTCCGCCACAGTGTCCCGCAGCCCCTCCACCGTCTGCCGCAGCTTCGTGGCGTCCCGGTGGAGCATCAGGTTCTCGAGGAAGGGGTGCTGGGTCTGGTTCAGCAGGTCGTTGAGGGAGTCGACGTCCGTGGAGTAGCCCGTCTTGGTCTTGCGCGTCTTCGGCATGTCCAGCTTCTCGAACAGCAGGGCCTGCAGCTGCTTCGGGGAGCCGAGGTTGACCTTCTCCCCGCCGGTCACCTCCGAGACCGAGGCCCACGCCGACTCCTGGGCCGCCTCCATGCGCTCGGTGAAGTCGGCGAACAGTCCGTCCAGTACCGGGCGGTCCACCGCGATGCCGGCCAGCTCCATGTCCACCATGACCTCGGCCAGCGGGATCTCCAGGTCCAGCAGCAGCTGCTGGCCGCCCCGCTCGATCAGGGCCGGCGAGAAGATTTCGGAGAGCCGCCGCACCATCCAGCCCGCCCGGACTGAGGCGGCCGCCCGGGCCTGGAGGACGGCCTCCTCCGAGGAGGCTCCCGCGTCGGCCGCACTGTCCAGATCCAGTTCCAGCTGGTCCCCCGCCTGGGTCGGATCGTCCTCCATCTCCAAGGTGGACTGCAGATATGTCTGCACCAGGGCGTCCAGTCCGTAGCCGCGGCGGTCCGGCTGGATCAGGTAGGCGGAGAGCAGGACATCATCCACGACGCCGGCCAGCACCACTTCCGTCCCCAGTGCGGTCCGGTGCCCCGCCGCGGAGAGCGCCTTCGCGACGGCCTTGAGGTCGTAGATCGCCTTCGGGTGGCCCGCCTCCGCGAGGTAGGCGGCAAGCACCGGGCCGGGGCCGGCGTCGGGCGTGGTGTCCGAGGATGTGCTCCCGGACGGGAGCCGGAGGTCAACATAGACGGCAGCCTTCGCTACCTTCACTGCCTTCTCGGCCTGCCCGGTGTTCGTGCCAGCGGTGCCGGCACTGCCGCTGACCTCTGCCACCAGCGCGGCGCCGATCGCGACGCCGTAGTCGCCGGGGGCCGGGATCTTGCGCTTGGGCAGGATGGCCGGGCCGTCCAGGACCACGTGCACACCCATCAGGTTGGCGGCGTGCTCGGAGAGGAAGGACTCCAGCGCGGCCACGCCGGCGGCATCCGGGGTGAGGACCGTGAACTCCGGCGTGGCCTCGACCGGGGCGCTCTCCGGCTCGCCCCCGAGGCGCTCAGCCAGGGTGTCGAAGAGGCGCTGACGCACGGTGTTGAACTGGAGCGCGTCGAAGAGCTCCTCGACCTGCTCGTGGTCGGGGTGGGTGAGCTCGGTGGCCTCGAGGGCCACGGGCAGCTCCATGTCCCGCAGCAGGTGGTTCAGGCGGCGGTTGCGCCGGACGTCGTCCGCGTGGTCCCGGAGGGACTGGCCGGCTTTGCCCTTGATCTCGTCGGCGTGCTCGAGCACGTCCTCGACGGTGCCGTAGAGATTGATCCACTTCGCGGCGGTCTTGGGGCCGACGCCCGGGACGCCCGGCAGGTTGTCCGCCGTCTCGCCGACGAGGGCAGCCAGGTCCGGGTAGCGTTCCGGGGCCACGCCGTACTTCTCGATGATGGCGGCGGCGTCCATGGGCGGGATGTCCGAGACGCCCTTCTTCGGGTAGAGCACCGTCGTCTGATCCGTGATGAGCTGGAAGGCGTCCCGGTCCCCCGAGACCACACGGGTGTCCCATCCGGCTGCCTCGGCCTGCGCGGCGAACGTGGCCACGATGTCATCCGCCTCGAACCCGTCCACCGAGACGGTGGGGATGTTCATGGCCTCCATGACCTTGATGATCAGGTTGATCTGCCCGTGGAACTCCTCGGGCGTCTTCGAGCGGCCCGCTTTGTATTCCGTGTACTCCTCGGAGCGGAACGTGGGGGTGTCCAGATCGAACGCGACCGCCACATGCGTGGGCTTCTGCTGGCGGATCATGGTCAGCAGCATGGTGGTGAAGCCGTAGACGGCATTGGTGTGCTGACCGGTGTCCGTGGCGAAGTTGTCCACCGGCAACGCGTAGAAGGCCCGGAAGGCCATGGAGTGGCCATCGATGACCAGCAGGCGCTGGTCGGCGGCCGGTGGCGCGGCGGGAACGGCGGAATCAGGAACGGGATTGCTCGAATCAGTCACGGGTGCCAGCCTAATGGTCATGAACCATGCCCAGACAGCAGCCCCCGCCACTTCTCCGGGCGCCGAGCCCGCCACACCGTCCACCTCAACACCGACCACGGGGCCGGAGCCCTATGCCTTCGTACCGGGCGTCACCCCCGAGCTCAGCCCCGAGGAGCGCCGGCAGATGATGTTCGACTCCGGCATCCCGGAAGAGCTCCACCACCAGCTGGGCGTACTGGGCATCAGTCCTCTGGCGGCGAAGATGGGCATCATCTTCCAGGAGATGACGGTGGCGCGCATGGTGGCCACCATGCCGGTGGCGGGCAACGAGCAGAACGCGGGACTGCTGCACGGCGGCGCCCACCTGGTCCTGGCCGAGACCCTGGGTTCGATCGGCGCCGTGCTGCACACGGGGGGACAGAAGCCGGTGGTGGGGATCGAGATCAGCGCCACGCATCACCGAGGTGCCACAGCCGGCCTGGTCACGGGCACCTGCACACCGATCCACCTGGGCGGGACGCTGACCACACATGAGATCGTCATGACCGATGAGCAGGGGAAGCGCTTGTCCACGGCCAAGATCACGAACATGATCCTGGATCCGAGCCGGCGCTGAGGCGCGGCTGCACGGAGACGGGATGAGACTGGTGCCCGAAGTGGGACTTGAACCCACACATCTTTCGATACCGCATTTTGAGTGCGGCGCGTCTGCCAATTCCGCCATTCGGGCTTGCGTACTGCAAGGTTGGTGCCGGTCGGAACCGGCCTGACAACCCTACAAGGATACACGTCACGAACACGCTGTGCGTCGTGGCCAGGCATCGAACCGATACGCTGTTCGTTGACCGAGCGCAAGGAGTCTTCATGCCGACCGAGCAGAGCGAACAGACCAACCGCCCCGAGGTGGAACCCGCCAGACTGCGCGTCGTCGTCGCCGAGGACGAGACGCTCATCCGGGTGGACATCGTGGAGATCCTCACCGGGCAGGGCTATGACGTGGTCGGTGAGGCGGACAACGGCCAGAAGGCCTTGGAACTGGCCACCGAGCTGGAGCCGGACGTGGTCCTGATGGACGTCAAGATGCCCGTGATGGACGGCATCACCGCCGCCGAGCACATCGCCCAGGCAAAGATCGCCCCCGTGGTGCTCCTGACCGCCTTCAGCCAGCGGGAGCTGGTGGAGCGGGCCCGCGAGGCCGGGGCCATGGCCTACGTGGTCAAGCCATTCAACGAGAACGACCTCGTGCCCGCGATCGAGTTGGCGGTGGCCCGCTTCGACGAGCTCCGGGCGCTCGAGGAGGAGGTGTCCGACCTCGCCGAGCAGTTCGCCACGCGCAAGCTCGTGGACCGTGCCAAGTCACTGTTGACGACCACCCTCAACCTGTCCGAGCCGGAGGCCTTCCGGTGGATCCAGAAGAGCTCCATGGACCGGCGGCTGAGCATGCGCGAGGTCGCCCAGACGGTCATCGACCAAATGGGCTGACCTCGCGCCCACACTCGGTCACACGCAGGTCATACGCAGGTCATACGCAGGCTCACACCCACCGTCACAGGGGCGAACGTGCCGGCCACATCCCCACCCGCTCGGCGTTCGGCTGCGGGTAGCCCTCCACGAGTCCCCCGGAGTCGTCCAGGTCACCGATGCGGTGCACCTTGACGATGTTGGTGGACCCGGTCTTCCCGGGAGGGGACCCGGCGGCGATGACCACCAGGTCGTTGACGCCCGCGATGCCCTCCTTCAGCAGCGAACGGTCCACCTGCGCCGTCATCTCATCCGTGGAGTCGGCGAAGGGCACCATCTTCGGCAGCACACCCCAGGACAGGCACAGGATGTTGTGCGTGTGCTCCACGTGCGTGAACGCGTAGATCATCTGCTGGGGACGCAGCCGGGAGAGCCTCCGGGCGGAGTCGCCCGACTGGGTGAAGGCCGCCAGGTAGCGCACGTCCAACTGGTCGGCGATCTCCACGGCGGCCCGGGTGATGGCCCCGCCGCGGGTCTTCGGCCTGGAGCCCAGGGGGCGGATCCGGTCGAGTCCGTGGGTCTCGGTGGACTCGATAATCCTGGCCATCGTCTCGACGGTGGTCACCGGGTACCTGCCCACCGAGGTCTCCCCCGAGAGCATGACGGCATCGGCCCCGTCCAGCACGGCGTTGGCGCAGTCGGAGGCCTCGGCGCGGGTGGGCCGAGGACTGTCGATCATGGACTCCAGCACCTGGGTGGCCACGATGACCGGCTTGGCCCAGCGGCGGGCCAGCTCGATCGCTCTCTTCTGCACCAGCGGGACGTCCTCGAGCGGCAGCTCCACTCCGAGGTCCCCACGGGCCACCATGATGGCGTCGAACGCATCCACGATCCCGTGCAGCGCCTCCACGGCCTGGGGCTTCTCGATCTTGGCGATCACCGGGACCCGGCGGCCCTTTTCATCCATGATCTCGTGCACCCGCTGGATGTCCTCCGCCGAGCGGACGAAGGACAGGGCGATCATGTCCACGCCCAGGTCCAGGGCCCAGCGCAGGTCGTCCTCGTCCTTCCCGGACAGGGCGGGCACGTTCACGGCCACACCGGGCAGGTTGATGCCCTTGTTGTTGGACACCGTTCCCGGGACCACCACCTCGGTCACGACGTCGGTTCCGGTCACCTCCACGGCACGCAGGGCGACCTTGCCGTCGTCGATCAGCAGGGCGTCCCCGGCCTTGACGTCGTCGGGCAGCCCCTTGAAGGTGGTGCCGCAACGTTCCGCGGTGCCCTCGATCTCCTGCGTGGTGATGGTGAACCGGTCACCCACCCTCAGCTCGTGCGGACCGTCGGCGAACCGTCCGAGCCGGATCTTGGGACCCTGCAGGTCCGCGAAGATCGCCACGGGACGGTCCAGGTCCCGGGCGGCCTTGCGGATGTCCGCGTAGGTCTGCTCGTGGACGTCCCAGCTGCCGTGGCTCATGTTCATGCGCGCGACATCGACCCCCGCGGCGATCAGGTCCTTGGTGTTCTGGTATCCCTCGTTGGCCGGGCCGAACGTGGCGACGATCTTCGCGTGTCTCATGTTCCCAGCCTAACGAGCCGAACTGACGTTGAGGTGAACAGGCGTGGCCACCTTCGGACCGACATCACACCGACATCACACCGACATGGCACGATCCGTCGGCTCCACCGGGGACGGCAGCCGGGTCCAGGTCTCGAGCGACTCGTCCACGGCCTTCGCGCAGGCCCGCCCCTCGGCGATGGCCCACACCACGAGCGAGGCACCGCGCCCGGCATCGCCGGCCACGAAGACCCCAGGGGTGTCCGTCTCGTAGCGGTGGTCCCGCTTGACCAGTCCGCGTTCGAGCACGACGCCGGCGTGGCCCTCTCCGGAGGTCAGTCCGGCGTCCTCCACCCCGGTGAACCCCAGTGCCAGCAGCACCAGGTCCGCGGGGATCTCCCGTTCGGTGCCGGGCTTGGGCACGCGGCGGCCGTCCGGCAGGTACTCGGTCTCGGCCACGCGCACGGCCCGGACCCGCTCCACGCCGTCGGCACCCACCTCGCCCAGGAACTCGACCGTGGAGGCCAGGTACTCGCGCGTGCCGCCCTCGGCGTCCGCGGAGGTCACCTCGTAGACCCGCGGCACGGTCGGCCAGGGCTGGTCATCCGGACGTTCAGCGGGCAGTTCCTTGCCGATGGCCAGGGTGGTCACGGACGCGGCGCCGTGGCGGTGAGCCGTGCCGATGCAGTCGGCGCCGGTGTCACCGCCGCCGAGCACCACCACGTGCTTGCCGTCGGCCCGGATCTGTGCCGCCGCCTCCGCCTCGTCCAGTTCCCCGTTCACGGCGCGGTTGGACTGGACCAGGTAGTCCATGGCGAAGTGCACACCGTCCAGTTGCCGGCCCGGCACGGGCAGGTCACGCGGCACGGGCGCCCCGGTGGCCATGATGACGGCGTCGTAGCGAGACCGCAGCTCAGCCCAGGTCATGTCCGTGCCGATGGCCACGTTGGTGCGGAAACGCGTCCCCTCGGCCTCCATCTGCTCGATCCGGCGGTCCAGGATGTCCTTCTCCATCTTGAAGTCCGGGATCCCGTACCGCAGCAGACCGCCGACCCTCCCGTCCCGCTCGTAGACGGCCACGGTGAAGCCGGCCCGCGTCAGCTGCTGGGCGGCGGCCAGGCCGGTGGGGCCGGATCCGACGACGGCCACGGTGTGACCGTTGAGCCGCTGCGGGACGACGGGGTCGAGCCAGTCGTTGTCGAAGGCCGCGTCCGCGATGGACACCTCGGTCTGCTTGATCGTCACGGCCGGCTGGTTGATGCCCAGCACGCAGGACGACTCGCAGGGTGCCGGACAGATACGGCCGGTGACCTCGGGGAAGTTGTTGGTGGCGTGCAACCGGGCGGCAGCCTCCTCCCACCGGCCCCGGCGGACCAGGTCGTTCCACTCGGGAATGAGGTTCCCGAGGGGGCAGCCCTGGTGGCAGAACGGGACGCCGCAGTCCATGCAGCGACCGGCCTGCGTCCGGATCACGGCCTCGTCCTGGCGGACATAGACGTCCTTGAAGTCCAGGATGCGCACGGGCACCGGCCGGGACGGCCGGTCCTGCCGCTCACGGGTGTTCAGGAATCCACGGGGATCAGCCACGGGTAGCCTCCACAATCCGACCCCAGGCGGCGTCGCCGTCCGGGTCTAGTCCTTCATCGATGACGGCCGCACGCGTCTTCAGCACGGCGTCGTAGGTGGCCGGCAGCACGGTGGTGAAGCGTGCCATCACCGCCTCCGGGTCTGCCTCCAGGTCGGAGAGCAGGTGAGCGGCCACCGGCGAGCCGGTCTCCGCACGGTGGAGTTCCAGCAGGCCGATGATGGCCTCCCGATCCTCGGCCCGCGGCTCGAGCAGCAACAGATCGTGCTGCTCCACCGCCAGTGGATTCAGCGTGGTCTCGTCCAGGTCCAGGACCCAGGCGGTGCCACCGGACATGCCGGCCCCGAAGTTGCGGCCGGTCCGGCCGAGGATCAGGGCCTGCCCACCGGTCATGTACTCGCAGCCGTGGTCACCGATCCCCTCGACGACGGCGGTGGCCCCGGAGTTGCGGACCAGGAACCGCTCCCCCACGCGTCCGCGCAGGAAGACCTCGCCCGAGGTGGCGCCATAGCCGATGACATTGCCCGCCACCACGTTGTCCTCGGCCGCGAATCCGGCCGAGGCGTCCGGGCGCACGACGATGCGTCCGCCGGACAGGCCCTTGGCCACGTAGTCGTTGGCGTCGCCCTGCAGCCGGAGCGTGATCCCGGCCGGCAGGAAGGCACCCAGCGACTGACCGGCCTCACCCGTGAGGTTCACGGTGATGGTGTCCGCCGGCAGTTCGTCCAGCAACCGGGCCTTGGTGACGTGGTAGCCGAGCATGGTTCCGGCGGCCCGGTCCGTGTTGACGATCCGCTTGGTGACCTCGACCGGTGTGCCGTTCGCGATGGCGGGCTCGGCCAGGGTGATGAGCTCGTTGTCGAAGTGCTGGTCCAACTCGTGGTTCTGTCCGTGGGTGTTGGACAGCTGACGGGCCTTGACCGGATCGGCCGGATCGTATCCGGCCAGGATGCCGCTGAGGTCCAGGCCCTCGGTCTTCCAGTGGTTCCGGGTCGCATCCCGGTCCAGGACCTCGATGTGGCCGATGGCCTCGTCGATGGACCGGAAGCCGAGCTCCGCCAGGTACTCACGGACCTCCTGGGCGATGAACTCGAAGAAGGTGACCACGAACTCGGGCTGGCCGGTGAACCGGGACCGCAGCTCGGGATTCTGGGTGGCCACGCCCACCGGGCAGGTGTCCAGGTGGCAGACGCGCATCATGATGCAGCCGGAGACCACCAGGGGTGCGGTGGCGAAGCCGAACTCCTCGGCGCCGAGCAGCGCGGCGATGACCACGTCCCGACCGGTCTTGAGCTGGCCGTCCACCTGGACCACCACCCGGTCCCGCAGGCCGTTGAGCATCAGTGTCTGCTGGGCCTCGGCGAGGCCCAGCTCCCACGGAGCCCCCGCGTGCTTGAGCGAGTTCAGCGGGGAGGCGCCGGTGCCGCCGTCGTGCCCCGAGATCAGCACGACGTCGGCCTTCGCCTTGGTCACGCCTGCCGCCACAGTGCCCACTCCTGATTCGGAGACGAGCTTGACGTGCACACGGGCCGCCGGGTTGGACCGCTTCAGGTCATAGATCAGCTCGGCGAGGTCCTCGATCGAGTAGATGTCATGGTGCGGCGGCGGCGAGACCAGGGAGACACCGGGCGTGGAGTGCCGCGTGGAGGCCACCCAGGGATACACCTTGGTGCCCATGAGCTGGCCGCCCTCCCCGGGCTTGGCCCCCTGCGCCATCTTGATCTGCAGGTCGTCCGCGGTGGCCAGGTAGAGGCTGGTCACGCCGAAGCGGCCGGAGGCGATCTGCTTGATGGCCGAGCGGCGTTCCGGATCCAGCAGTCGCTCCGGGTCCTCGCCGCCCTCACCCGTGTTGGACTTGCCGCCCAGCCGGTTCATGGCGATCGCGAGGGTCTCGTGGGCCTCCCGGGAGATGGAGCCGTAGCTCATGGCCCCCGTGGAGAAGCGCTTGACGATCTCCGAGACGGGCTCGACCTCGTCCAGCGGCACCGGCTGGCGCACCCCGGTCTTCAGGGTCAGCAGCCCACGCAGCGTCATCAGGTCCCGGGACTGCTCGTCCACGCCCTGCGTGTAGTCCTTGAAGATGCCGTACTGGCGGGTCCGGGTGGCGTGCTGGAGGCGGAAGACGGTCTCCGGATTGAACAGGTGCGGTGGCCCGTCCCGGCGCCACTGGTACTCGCCCCCGGTCTCCAGCTCCCGGTACGGATCGATGTCATTTCCGTCCGGCGGGTAGGCCGCCCAGTGGCGCTGCTCGTTCTCGGCGGCGATGACGCCCAGCCCGACCCCGCCCATGGGGGTGTGCGTGCCGGCGAAGTACCGGTCCACGAGAGGCCGTGACAATCCGATCGCCTCGAACGTCTGGGCCCCGCAGTAGGACGCCACGGTGGAGATGCCCATCTTGGACATGATCTTCTGCACGCCCTTGCCGAGCGCCTTGATGAGGTTGGCGACGGCCTCGGCGCGGGTCACGCCGGTGATGGCCCCGGTACGGACCAGGTCCTCGGCGGACTCCATGGCGAGGTACGGGTTCACCGCGGAGGCACCGTAGCCGATGAGCACGGCCACGTGGTGGACCTCGCGGACATCCCCGGCCTCGACGAGCAGCGAGGCGCGGGTGCGGTTGGCCGAGGACAACAGGTGGTGGTGCACGGCGGAGAGCAGCAGCAGGGACGGGATGGGAGCCCACTGCGCGTTCGAGTCGCGGTCGGAGAGCACGATGTACTGCACGCCGCGGTTCACCGCGGCTGAGACCTGCTCGCAGATCTCCGTGAGCCGGTCACGCAGGCCGGCCGAGCCGCCGTCGACCCGGTACAGGCCACGGACCTTCAGGGCCACCTTGCCGCCCGGCTTGCCTCCGGGCTGGTCGCCGGACTGCTGACCACCCTCGGACCGCAGGTTGGCGATCTTGGCCAGCTGGTCGTTGTCGATGACCGGGAACTCAAGGTTCACATGGTTGGTCCGCACTCGTTCGGTGGACAGCAGGTTGCCGTCCGGGCCGATCGAGGTCCGCATGGAGGTGACGAGTTCCTCGCGGATGGAGTCCAGCGGCGGGTTCGTGACCTGCGCGAAGGACTGGGTGAAGTAGTCGAACAGCAGCCGGGGCCGCTTCGAGAGCACCGCGATGGGGGTGTCCGTCCCCATGGCCCCCAGGGGCTCCGCGCCCTTCTCCGCCATGGGGCCGATGAGCAGCCGCAACTCCTCGGTGGTGTAGCCGAAGGTGCGCTGGCGGTGCGCCACGGAGGTGGACGAGTAATTGACGTGTTCACGCTCAGGCAGGTCGGCCAGGTCGATGAGGTTCTCGTGGACCCACTCACGCCACGGGTTGGCCGAGGCCACCTCTGCCTTGACCTCGTTGTCCTCGATGATGCGACCCTCGGCGGTGTCCACGAGGAACATCCGGCCCGGGGCCACCCGCCCCTTGCGGACGATCCGGGAGGGCTCGAGCGGCAGCACACCGACCTCGGAGGCCAGCACCACGAGTCCGTCATCGGTGACCCAGTAGCGGGCCGGGCGCAGGCCGTTGCGGTCCAGCACGGCACCGACCTGGCGGCCATCGGTGAAGGCCACGGCGGCGGGGCCGTCCCACGGCTCCATCAGCATGGAGTGGTACTCGTAGAACGCCCGGCGGTCCGGATCCATGGACTCGTGGTTCTCCCACGCCTCCGGGATCATCATCATCACCACGTGGCTCAGGGGCCGGCCGGCGAGCATCAGCAGCTCGGCGACCTCGTCGAAGTTCGCCGAGTCGGAGGCGCCCGGGGTACAGATCGGGTACAGCTTCTCCGGTTCCTCGCCGAGCACCGAGGAGGCCAGCTGGGACTGGCGGGCGCGCATCCAGTTCCGGTTGCCCTTGACCGTGTTGATCTCACCGTTGTGGGCGATGGCCCGGAACGGCTGGGCCAGCGGCCAGGACGGGAAGGTGTTCGTGGAGAAGCGCGAGTGCACCACGGCCAGGGAGGTGGCGAAGCGCTCGTCCGAGAGGTCGGGATAGAACGGCTCGAGCTGGGCCGTGGACAGCATCCCCTTGTAGACGATCGTCTGCGTGGAGAGGGAGGGGAAGTAGACCCCGAACTTGTTCTGGGTGCGCTTGCGGACCCGGAAGACGCGGGCGTCCAGCGAGTCGCCGCCCGTGGCCCCCACCGAGGGGTCCAGGGCGAGGAACAGCTGGGAGAAATGGGGCATGACCGCTCGGGCAGAGGCACCGAGCACATCGGTCTCCACCGGGACGTCGCGCCAGCCCAGGACCACGAGGCCCTCCTCGGCAGCGCGCCCCTGGATGCCGTCCACGCACTCGCGGCGCTCGGCCGCGTCCTGCGGCAGGAACGCCGTGCCCGCGGCATAGTTGCCCGCGTCCGGCAGGTCGAAGTCGACGACCTCGCGGAAGAAGGCGTCCGGGATCTGCAGCAGCAGTCCGGCCCCGTCTCCGGTGCCGTCATCCCCGCCGACGCCGCCCCGGTGTTCGAGGTTGCGCAGTGCCACGAGGGCGTGCTGAACGATGTCGTGCCCGGGGGTGCCGCGCAGGGTCGAGATGACGGCCAGGCCGCAGTTGTCGGTCTCCGCGTCGGGACGGTACAGGCCCTGCTCGGCGGGGATCGCGGAGAACCGGTTGAAGGGGTTCTTCGGGTCCCGGGCCAAGGCGTCCTGGGCCGAGTCGTCCGGCATGGGCCGGGCGGCTTGCGCCGGCGTGGCGGACTCAACAGGGTCCCCTGCCTCGGCGGGCTGGCCCTGAGGAGGGCGGACGTACTGGTCGTCGCGGCGCAATGTCATGAGATTCCTTCCGTTGCGCAGGGGTTCTGCTGCGGTGGAAGGGGACATCATCGGCCCCTACGACGAGAGATGAACACGCGGTTTCGTCCGCTTCACCTCACGTCAATGCAGTGGAGTCGATACTACCGAGGTGCGAGGCCGTCAATCAGATTTTTCGACCGGATCAGCCACTTTTTTTGTTTCGGCTGCGTTAACTTTCGCCCCGTCGACGGCTGGATCGGCCGGCCCGGCTGGATCCGCCGCACCTGATGACGCCGCGGACTCAGCGGTGGAGCCAGTCTCGGTTGCGGTCTCCTCGATCGGCTCACGGCCCGCACGCCACACCGAATCGGCCTCGGCCTCCGCCTCGGCGGTCTTCGGCCGGGTGAGGCCCAGGTAGATGAGGAAGCCGATGGCGATCAGCAGCATCAGCAGCGAGGTCCACACGTTCAGGCGCTGGGTGGTGCCGAAGAGCGTGATCATCTCCGCGTCGTCGATCCGGAGCATCTCGATCCAGGTGCGCCCGGCCGTGTACCAGGCGACGTAGGACCAGAGCATCATGCCTCGGCGCAGCTGGAGCCGGCGGTCGATCAGCAGTAGCAGGGCCACCCCCAGCAGGCTCCACAGCATCTCGTAGGCGAACGTGGGGTGGAAGAGGGTGCCCTCGAGGGCACCGGCGGGAAAGTTCGGGTGGTCGGCGGACACCTGCAGGCCCCAGGGCGCCGTGGTGGGGCCGCCGAAGAGTTCCTGGTTGAAGTAATTGCCGAGCCGGCCGATGGCCTGGGCCAGCAGCACGCCGGGCGCCACCACGTCGGCATATGCGGAGATCTTGAAACCGTAGCGGCGGCAGGCGATCCAGGCGCCCACGGCTCCCAGGGCGACGGCTCCCCAGATCCCGAGGCCGCCTTCCCAGACCCGCCAGATCTTGGTCAGGTCACCCGTGCCGTCGAAGTTGGGACCGAAATAGGCATCCGGGGACGAGACCACGTGGTAGAGCCGGGCGCCGACCAGGCCGAAGATGATGGCCCAGATGGAGACGTCGATGAGGCTGCCCTCGGGGCCGCCACGGGCCTTCCAGCGCCGCGAGGCCAGCCAGAGGCCCGCGATCATCCCGGCCACGATGCACAGCGCATACGCGTGGATCGTGACAGGCCCGAGGTCGAATCCGTCCCAGATCGGGGCGGGGATGGCGGCCGTGGTCAGCGCGCCGTCCATCAGGCGTCTCCTCGCGAGCTCTTCACGGCGCCCGTGGCCAGATCGGCCGCCAGGGTCCCGACGGCGGCCGGGCCACCGTCCCGCAGGGCCACCACCAGGGCGGTGCCCACGATCGCACCGTCGGCATACGCGCCGATCTCACGGATGTGCTCGGGCTTCGAGATGCCGAGGCCGACCGCGACCCGGGGTGCCCCGGCGGCGTGCGCCCGGGCGACGACGTTCTCGGCGGCCGTGGAGACCTCGGAGCGGGCTCCGGTGACGCCCATGACGGAGACGCCGTAGACAAAGCCCCGCGAGGACTCGGTGATCAGCTTCACGCGCTCGTCCGTGGAACTCGGCGCGGTCAGGAAGATCCGGTCCAGTCCGTAGCGGTCGGAGGCCTCGAACCACGCTCCGGCCTCCTCCGGAACCAGGTCCGGGGTGACGATGCCGGCTCCCCCGGCTTCGGCCAGCCGGCGGGCGAAGGTCTCCACGCCCATCCGGTCGACGATGTTCCAGTAGGTCATGACCACCACCGCGGCGTCAGTGCGCTGCGTGACGGCACGGATGATGTCGAAGACCGCGTCGACCCGGAAGCCATCGACCAGCACCTGGCTCGTGGCGGCCTGGATGACCGGCCCGTCCATCACCGGATCAGAGTAGGGGATGCCGATCTCGATGACATCGGCACCGTTGTTGCCCAGGGCGACGGCGGCCTCGATCGAGTCCTCGACGGTCGGGAAGCCGGCGGGGAGGTACCCGATGAAGGCGGTGCGGCCGGCGTCGCGCGCGGCCTCGATGCTCTCGGTGGTCAGCGATCGGATCTGCTGTCCGGTGTTCTGCTCGGTCATCAGTTCTGCGCTCCTTCGGGGCGTGCGGCCACGGCCTCCGCGTCGCCGCCCTCGGGGGTCGCGGCGTCCGGCAACATGCCGAAGTACTTCGCCGCCGTGGCCACGTCCTTGTCACCACGTCCGGACAGGCTGACCACGATGATCTTCTCCTCACCAACGGCGGTGTCCGCACTGACGACGCCCTCGTCCGACCAGCGCTGCGCGAGGCGCAGGGCGCCTGCCAGGGCATGGGCGGACTCGATGGCCGGCACGATGCCCTCGGTGCGGCACAGCCGTTGGAAGGCGTCCATGCACTCGGCATCGTCCACGGGCTCGTAGGTGGCCCGGCCGGTGTCATTGAGCCAGGCATGCTCGGGGCCGACCGCCGGGTAGTCGAGGCCGGCCGAGATCGAGTGTGAATCGATGGTCTGGCCGTCCTCGTCCTGCATCAGGTAGGTGCGGGCGCCGTGGAGCACACCGGTACGGCCAAGGTTGATCGACGCGGCGTGCTCGCCCGTGCTGATCCCCTTGCCCCCGGCCTCCAGGCCGTAGAGCGCCACACCGGAGTCGTCCAGGAAGGCGTGGAAGAGGCCCATGGCGTTCGAGCCCCCGCCGACGCAGGCGCAGACCGCGTCCGGCAACCGACCGGCCTGCGCGAGGATCTGCTCGCGGGCCTCGTCGCCGATGACCGAGTGGAAGTAGCGGACCATGGCCGGGAACGGGGCCGGCCCGGTGACGGTGCCCAGGAGGTAGTGGGTGGTGTCCACGGAGGCGACCCAATCGCGCAGGGCCTCGTTGATGGCGTCCTTGAGCGTGCGGGCGCCGGTGGTCACGGGGATGACGGTGGCACCGAGCATCTCCATGCGGGCGACGTTGAGCGCCTGGCGCTGGGTGTCCACCTCGCCCATGTAGACGGTGCACTCCAGGCCGAACAGGGCTGCGGCCGTGGCGGTGGCCACGCCGTGCTGACCGGCACCGGTCTCCGCGATGAGGCGGGTCTTGCCCATCCGACGGGCCAGCAGAGCCTGCCCGATCACGTTGTTGATCTTGTGGGACCCGGTGTGGTTGAGGTCCTCACGCTTGAGGAAGATCCGCACGCCCGGGGAATCCTGGGCGAAACGCGGCACCTCCGTCAGCAACGATGGCCGATTCACATAATTCGTGAACAGGTCCTGCAGCTCGGCCGTGAACTCCGGGTCGTTCCGGGCCTCGGTGAAGGTCCGGTCCACTTCCTCGAGTGCGGCGATCAGGGATTCGGGCATCCAGCGCCCGCCGTAGGGGCCGAAGTACGGCCCAGGCTGGTGCTGGTAGCTCCCGGTGTGCTCAATCATCGTACGTTCCAGTCTGTGTTCGGGTACTTCCGGAGGTTCGGGGGTACGTCAGGGATACGTCAGGAGGAAGGCGCGGTCGCCTCGGGGTCGGGACACGTCAGCCGCGGACGGCCAGCGAGGCGGCGCGGAAGTCGCGGATGGCCTGCGTCGGGTCGCCGTGTTTGACCAGGGCCTCACCGACCAGGACGGCGTCCGCCCCGTCGCGGGCGTAGTCGGCCACCTGCTCCGGCCCCTGGACACCGGACTCGGCGATCCGGACCACGTCCTCGGGCAGGTGCGGGGCGAGGGTGGCATAGTTCCGCGGGTCCACGTCCAGGGTCTTGAGGTTGCGGACGTTGACACCCACGATCCTGGCGCCCACGGCCACGGCGCGCTCGATCTCCTCGACCGTGTGGGCCTCGACCAGGGCATTCATCCCCAGTGCGTGGGTGACGGCCAGGTACTCCGCCAGCTGCGCCTCGTCCAGGGCGGCAACGATGAGCAGGACCAGGTCCGCGCCGTGGGCCCGGGCCTCGTGGATCATGTACTCGTCCACCGTGAAGTCCTTGCGCAGCACCGGGATGTCCACGGCCGCACGGACGGCGTCCAGGTCAGCGAGTGAGCCGCCGAAGCGGTGCTGCTCTGTCAACACGGAGATGGCGGCCGCCCCACCGGCCTCATACCTCCGGGCCAGGTCAGCCGGGGAGGCGATGTCCGCCAGGGCCCCCTTAGAGGGGCTGGACCGCTTGACCTCGGACAGGATGCGGATGCCCTGCGGGTCGGTACGTCCCCCGCCGAGGGCGGCGTAGGCGTCCCGGGCCGGAGCACGGTCCGTGGCCTCGTCCGCGAGAATCCGGATGGCGTCCAGGGAGACCGTGCGGCGGCGCTCGGCGAGGTCGGCGCGGACTCCGACGATGATCTCGTCCAGAACGGTGGCCATCAGTGCCGGGCGGGCTCGGCGTGACCCTTGGTGCCCTTGCCGGCCTTGCCCATGATGAATCCGGCGACGAGACCGGCCACCGCGACGACGGCACCGGCGATGACCAGGACGAACAGGTCGGCCAGCATGCCGACGCCGGCCAGCAGGGATCCGGCGAGGAGCAACAGCACCAGCGTCCACGCGGCCGGCGAGTTGCCGTGGCCGAGGGGCTCGGCGTGAGTCGGGTCGTTCAGGACGAGGTCGTCGTCAGTGGTGCGGTGCGAGGTGGTCATGGACCGTCCCTTTCGTTCCAGGTATATCCAGGTCTATCCAGGCCAGCACTGCCCGCGTTCCAGGCGTGCGGCAACTGATCAGGTCTGTGCCTCATTCTGCCACGGAAGTCAGTGCCGGACCCGCAGGTCTCGCCCCGTCTCGATCAGGTGGGATCCTGGCCGCGGCTGAGCTCGTCCCAGGCGTCGATCTCGTCCAGGTCCCCGGTGTCCCCCGCGCCCGGGGTCTCCGCCGCGGTGGGCGCCGCGGTGGATGTGGTCCCGGTGGCTCCTGTGGCTGTTGCAGTGGTCGGCGTGGCCTCATAGCGGCGGGTGGTGGTCCACCGTCGGCCGAACAGAAGCACGGCGAGACCGCAGAGGAACAGCAGGATGCCGCCGACAAGGGTCAGCCATGGCCACACGGTGACGGCGTAGGCCCCCGCGTCCGCCGTGGTGCCGCTGGCCTCGGAGACCTGGGTCCGGGCTGCAGCTGCCGGGTCCAGGGCGGCCTGGAGGGAGGACCAGGCGGTCGCCGCTCCAGCGAGGAGCAGGAGCAGCGCCGTGATCCACCGGCCGATCCTGCGGGCCATGGACAGTGCGATGCCGGCGGCCATCCCGACCAGGGCCATGGCGGGCACGACGGCGGCCGCCTCGTTCCCGGTGGTCGTCACCGAGTCGCCCGGCAACCCGGAGATCTGGGTCGACTCGATCCAGGTCTGGGCCCCGGTGCCGAGGATGATGGCCCCGGCGGCGATGGCCCACAGGACCGCGGTGCGCCTCTTCAGCATCATGGCGTCACCTCCGGGTCCAGGGTGCTCAGCAGCCCCGCCGCGAGGACGGCCCGCATCGGTGCGCTCGACTTGGTCACGGTCTCGGCGGCTTCCGTCTCCGGGACTGAATCGGCCACGATACCGGCGCCGGCCTGCACGTAGGCGGTCCCGTCCACGAGCGTCGCGGCGCGGATGTTGATGGCCATGTCCATGTTGCCGGCCAGGTCGAAGTAGCCGACCACGCCCCCGTAGGGGCCTCGCTCCTGGGGTTCCCACTCATCCAGCAGTTGCAGCGCCCGCGGCTTCGGCGCCCCGGACAGGGTGCCGGCGGGGAAGGCCGCGGCCAGGACGTCAAGGGCCTTCTGCCCCGGTTCCAGCCGGCCCTCCACGTGGGAGACCAGGTGCATGATGTGGCTGAACCGCTCCACCTCCATGAATTGCGTGACAGACACGCTGCCGGGCACGCAGACCTTGGACAGGTCGTTCCGGGAGAGGTCCACGAGCATCAGGTGCTCCGCCCGCTCCTTCTGATCGTTGACCAGCAGCTTCTCGTGCAGGTGGTCATCCTCCACGGTGGCTCCGCGGGGCTGCGATCCGGCGATCGGGTGGGTGATCACCGAGCCGTCGTTGACGGTGACCAGCGCCTCCGGCGAGGAGCCGACGATCTGGTACCGGCCGCCGTCGGGCCCGGGCTTCTCGAAGGAGAACAGGTACATGTACGGGCTGGGGTTCATGGCGCGCAGGACGCGGTAGATGTCCAGGCCGCTGGCCGTGGTCTCCGCGGAGAAGCGGCGCGAGACGACGATCTGGAAGACCTCACCGTCCACGATGGCCTGCTGGGCCTTGGCGACGGCGTCCAGGAAGCCCTCGTGCGTCCACGAGTCGTGGACGTGGGCCGAGACGTCGAGGTTCAGCCAGTCCTTCGGGGCGACGGACACCGGGTCACCACTGCCCGGCACGCCACCTTCTGTCATGCCCCCAGCCCACGTTGCTGCTCCGGGCGACGCAGGACCGGTGAGCCGGACGGCCATCGAGCGCAGTCGCTCCACGGCGTCCGTCCACGCCTCGCGGGCGCCGGAGGCCAGGCCGTTGTGGTTGATGGCGTTGGCCACGAGGGTGACGGTGCCGTCCACGGTGTCATGCACGGCGAGGTCTGTGATGAGGTTCATGGCCATCTCCGGGAGCCCGAGGTCGTCGGGCGGCGGGCTCGGGAGCTTCTCCCAGCGGCGCACCGTGGGCCAGCCGAGGAAACCGGCCAACCCGGAGACCAGGTTGGGCAGGTCATCGCCCAACCCCTCCCGCACGTCGGTGGACAACAGGTCCAGGGTCGCCCGGAGCACCTCGATGGGGTCGCCCTGGGTGGGCACTCCGGCTGGGGGATCCCCCAGCCAGTGGGCCACGGCTTCCCCTCCCTGCCGGCGCGTGGTCAGGGTTGCAGCGCTTCCCGCTCCGATGAAGGAGTAGCGGGACCAGACGCCGCCCTGCGCCGCTGACTCCATCAGGAAGGTGCCGGGCTCGTCCGCGGCCAGGCGGCGGTAGATGCCGACCGGAGTCAGGCCGTCCGCCAGGACCGTCAGGGTGACCGGGATGACCCGGTGCTGTCCGGCGAGGTCCTCGAAATCCTCCGCGGAGGGGGTGATGGTGCCGAGCTCACGCATCCGTGGTGGTCTCCTTCGCTGTGGTGGTTGCAGGCACGTCAGCAGGGTCAGGACGGTCAGCGCCGGAGAGCGGAAGCCGGCGTCCGTCGAAACACGTGCGAGTGCCCGTATGGCAGGCGGCGCCGGTCTGGTCGACCTGCACGAGCAACGCGTCGCCGTCGCAGTCCAGGGCCACGGACCGGACCTCCTGGATGTGGCCCGAGGTGTCCCCCTTGCGCCAGTACTCCCGCCGTGAGCGCGAATAGTAGGTGGCCCGGCCGGAGACCAGGGTGCGCCGCAGGGCCTCCTCGTCCATCCATCCCAGCATCAGCACCTCGCCGGTGTCGTGCTGCTGGGCGATGGCGGCGACGAGGCCGTCTGGCGTCTTCTTGAGCCGCTGTGCGATCGCCGGGTCGAGTGCCACATCGGCGGAGGCGGTGTTGTCCATGGTGATCCAGTCTAGGCTCCGTGTAGCGTTGTCCCTGTTATGGGGAACCACGCCGACCGGACCACCGGCCAGACACCTGGACGCGACTTCACCGCGGCCTCTCGGGATGCACTCGTCGAGTCGTTGCTGGCCGCCGGTCCCGGCCGGCCGACCCTGTGTGAGGGATGGCAGACAGAGCACCTCGCAGCCCATATCGTCCTGCGGGAGAGTTCGCCGCTCGTGGCCGGCCTGGTGCTCCGTCCCCTGGCCCGCACCCTGGAGCGGAAGACCATGGAACTCGGCGACGCCTCGTCCTCGCCGCCCGCCTACCAGCAGCTGGTGGACCGGGTGGCCTCCGGGCCGCAGCCACCGGCGCGGCTGCGCCAGAACCCGCGGGCCTCGAGACTGACCAAGACCATCCAGGGGTCCACCGCAGCACGCCGTGCCGCCCAGGCCACGAACCTGCTCGAGTTCTTCGTCCACACCGAGGACGTCCGGCGCGCACAGGACCGCTGGGCCCCGCGCCACCTCGCCGACGACTACGCCAACGCCCTGTTCACCGAGTTCGGCCGCCGGGTCCGCATGATGTACCGCTCCGAGCCGACCGGGGTCGTCCTGGCCCGCAGTACGGGCCAACGCCTGGTGGCGCGCCCCACCGGCAAGGACGAGGAGACCCGGACCGTCTCCGGTCCGGCCGGGGAACTCGTGCTGCATGCGTTCGGCCGCCGTGACCATGCCCTGGTGCTGCTGGACTGAGCTGCGTCAGTGGGCGCGGGTGAGGTACCGGTACCGCGCCACCGTCGAGAAGCCGGCCGCCTGGTAGACGGCTCTCGCCCGCGTGGACCGCTCCTCCACCTGCAGCCAGCACCCGGAGACGTCCAGCCGGACGAGGTGGTTGAAGATGGCATCCAACAGGAGGGCCGAGAGTCCCCGCCCGCGCCGGTCCTCACGGACCCACAGCGCATAGATTCCCGCGAAGGTGTTCGAGGATCCCTCTGGGGTCACGAGGGAGACCTTCGCCCCGCCGGCGATGTTGCCGTCCTCGTCCAGGCAGCTGTAGAAGCGGCTGCGACCGCCGCCGAGCAGGCGGCGGTGGACCATCCGGCTGGCGGAATCGTCCCCGGATGGTCCGCTGCCCGCGTCCCGGCCCATGTAGGCCTCCAGCCATTCGTCGCTGAGGGTGTCGCTGACGAGGATGCGCCGGTCCCACTCGGCGTCCGCCGGGAGAGCCTCCCGATCCATCCACAGCACGCCGGTCGGGGCGACGGCCTCGTAACCGCGGCGTTCCAACAGATGGCCCAGGCGGTGCTGGCCCTCGAAGAACGCTTCGGACTCCACGTGGTGTGCCGCGATGGTGATGCCCGCTGAAGACACCCCCGAGGAGTCCTCTGAAGAGTTCTCGGAAGTGTTCTCCGGAGAAATTTCCGCATGGCCTTCCAGCCAGGATCCCGACGCCGGCAGCCACTGCTGGAAGGTCGGAGCCAGCCAGCGCTCGGCGCTTCTCCGCTCGACTTCATCCACGGCGGCCTCGATCTCCGCCACGGAGACCGGCATCGTCGCGGACACCACGGAATTGGCGCGCCGGGTGATGCCGGACGAGAAGCGCACTGACCAGCCGTTGACCTCTTGTGACTCGATGGCCGGCCAGCCCAGGAGGGTCAAGCGCTGCAACTCGATCGGTGAGGGACGCGGAGGGGTAGGGCGGTTAGCGGACGGGATAGCCGGCCTCCCTGATGGCGGCCTTGACCCGGGAGATCATGTCCACGGGTCCGAAGTGGAAGATCGAGGCGGCCAGCACAGCGTCCGCCCCGGCTTCGATGGCCGGCGGGAAGTGCTCCGGTGCGCCGGCACCCCCGGAGGCGATGAGGGGAACGGTGGTCACGGCGCGCACGGCGCGGATCATCTCCAGGTCGAAACCCTCCTTGGTGCCGTCGGCGTCGATGGAGTTCAACAGGATCTCCCCCACACCGCGCTCGGAGGCCTCCCGGCACCACTCGACGGCGTCGATCCCCGTGCCCTGCCGCCCGCCGTGGGTCGTGACCTCGTAGCCGGAGCCCACCGCCGGATCGTCCGTGCGGCGGGCGTCGAGGGACAGGGTGAGGACCTGGGATCCGAAGCGCTGGGTGATCTCGTTGATGACCTCCGGCCGGGCCACGGCCGCGGTGTTGATGGACGCCTTGTCCGCGCCGGACCTCAGCAGCCGGTCCACGTCGTCCACGGTACGCACGCCCCCGCCGACGGTCAGAGGGATGAACACCTCCTCGGCGGTCTGGGAGACCACCTCGTAGGTGGTCGCACGGTCGGCGGTGGAGGCGGTGACATCCAGGAACGTGAGCTCGTCGGCGCCGGCCTCGTTGTAGCGGCGGGCCAGCTCGACGGGATCGCCGGCGTCCCGCAGGGCCGCGAAGTTGACACCCTTGACGACCCGGCCGGCATCGACATCCAGGCAGGGGATCACGCGTACGGCAACGGGCATGGGTACTTCCTCGGGTGGTTCGGGATCAGATGCGGATGGCGTGGATGGCGGAGACCAGGATGGCGCGGGCGCCGAGGTCATAGAGCTCATCCATCACCTTGTTGGTGTCCCCCTTCTTGACCATGGAACGGACTGCGACCCAGTTCTCGTCCTGCAGCGGGGAGATGGTCGGCGATTCCAGACCGGGGGTCACGGCCGAGGCCCGGTCCAGGTTCGCGCGGCTCACGTCATAGTCGATCATGACGTAGCGGCGGGCCACCAGGACACCCTGCAGGCGCCGCAGCAACACATCCAGGCCCTCGGGGCGGCGCCCGGTCTGACCGATGATGATGGCCTCGGACCGCATGATCGGTTCGCCGAAGGTCTCCATGCCGGCAGCCTTGAGCGTGCTGCCGGTCTCCACCACGTCCGCGATGGCGTCCGCCACGCCCAGGTTGACCGAGGACTCCACGGCACCGTCAAGGTGCACGATCATCTCCGGCTTCACGGACTGGGTGGCGAGGTAGTCCTCGAGCAGCCCGTCATAGCTGGTGGCGATGCGCTTGCCCTCGAGCTCGGCCTGCGAGGAGAACCGTCCGACCGGGGCGGCGAAGCGGAAGGTGGACCTGCCGAAGCCCAGGGCCATGATCTCCTCCGCGGACCCGCCGACCTGGGCATCCTGGAAGAGATCGCGCCCGGTCAGCCCGATGTCCAGGGTGCCCTGACCCACGTAGACGGCGATGTCACGGGGCCGCAGGTAGAAGAACTCCACCTGGTTCTCCGGGTCCATCATCACCAGTTCCTTGGAGTCCCTCCGCTGAAGGTATCCGGCTTCCTGGAGCATGTCTCGGGCGGCTTCGGACAGGGCGCCCTTGTTGGGAACGGCGATGCGCAGCATACGTGCTGGTTCTCCTGGTGTGGTGGGTGGTGTGGTGGGTGGCGCGGCGGATGGTGAGGCGGTCGGCGTCTTGCCGGGGCGCCTCAGAGGTGGCGGTAGACGTCCTCAAGGGTCAGGCCCTTGGCGATCATCATGACCTGCAGGTGGTAGAGCAGCTGGGAGATCTCCTCGGCCGCCTCGTCCTTCGACTCGTATTCGGCGGCCATCCACACCTCGGCGGCCTCCTCCACGACCTTCTTGCCGATCCCATGGACTCCGGAGTCGAGTTCGGCAACGGTCCCGGACCCTTCCGGCCGGGTCTCGGCCTTCCGGCTCAGCTCGGCAAAGAGTTCATCGAAGGTTTTCACCCTCCCAGCGTAGCCACCGCCGGACAGTACCTCTGACCTCGCCCGTCCAATGTGACGCCGAAGCCACCGCTCAGCGCAGCGACAGTTCCGTCAGGACGGCGGCCTGGAACGCCTCGTACCCCTTGTCCTCGCTGGACCCCTCGAGCCCGGCCCGGTCCAGGGCCTGCTCCTCGTTGTCACAGGTCAGTACCCCGAAGCCGACGGGGGTCCCGGTGCGCACGGACACGTCCACCAGGCCCTGCGTCGCCCCGGAGCAGACGTACTCGAAGTGCGGGGTCCCGCCTCGGATCACGACGCCGAGGGCCACGATCGCGTCGAAGCGGGGTGCCAGCCGGGCCGCCGCCACGGGCAGTTCGAAGGTCCCGGGGACGCGGAACTCCTCGACCTCGATCCCGGACCCAGCCATCGGCTGCGCTGCCGACACCACGTCGGCGGCCGCCCGACGGGCGCCGGCCAGCAGCCCCTCCATGACCTGTTCATGCCACTGGGCCGCGACCACGGCGACGCGCAGGGGGCCGTTCGAGTCCGTGGTGCCGGCCGCCGTCGTGCGTTTCCCCGCCAGTTTCTCTCCGAGGTCTGCGCCCAGTCCCTGGGGTGCTCCGTGACCGCTCATGCTGTATCTCCTGTGGTTTCGGGTGGTGTGGTTACTGGTGATGTTGCTGCAGGTGACGTGGCCGGTGACCCGGGCATCGTGCTCGCCTGCCGCGGCACGAGGTCACCGGAGAGCCGGTGCGCCATGCGGTCCCGCTTGGTGGTCAGGTAGCCGCGGTTGTGCTCGGTGACGGGCGCGGGGCTCGGGACGATCTCCGCCACCTCGATCCCCTCCCGTTCCAGCTGCTGTGACTTGTCCGGGTTGTTGGTCACCAGTCGGATGCGGTCCAGTCCAAGCCGGCGCAGGATCGCGGCCGCGGACCGGTAACTGCGGGCGTCGGCGGGCAGGCCGAGATGCTCGTTCGCGGCGACGGTGTCGAGTCCGGAGTCCTGCAGTGCGTAGGCCAGGATCTTGTTGGCCAGGCCGATCCCCCGCCCCTCATGGCCGCGGAGGTAGATCACCGTTCCACCCTCGGCCATCGCCTGCCGCAGGGCATGGTCGAGTTGGGCGCCGCAGTCACAGCGTTCCGAACCGAAGACGTCCCCCGTCAGGCACTCGGAATGCAACCGGACGAGCGGAGCCGCGACGTCCAGCCCGGTGGTCCCGGCACCCGGCGCCTGGAGCACCACATGTTCGGCGCCGGTCTCCTGTTCGGGATGGACGGACACCTGGAACGTGCCGTAGCGGGTGGGCAGGTTCACCGTCGGCGTGCTGGTGTCGGGTTCGTCCGCTGGCTCCACAGCGCGCTCGAGACCCGGAACCACTCGGTGCTCGTCACGGTGTTCGTCGCCTTCGGTCGCCAGATACGCGACGAGGTCCTCGATCGAGACCAGTGGCAACCGGTGCCGATCGGCGAAACGGCGCAGGCCGGGCAGGCGCATCATGGAGCCGTCGTCATTGACGAGTTCCGCGATGGCCCCCACCGGGGTCCGACCGGCGAGCCGGCTCAGTTCCACGGCCGCCTCGGTGTGTCCGCGCCGCTCGGCCACGCCGCCGGCCGCCGCCACCAGCGGGAAGACATGCCCGGGGCGGCTGACCAGGTTGGCGGTGGCCGAGGGGTCGGCCAGCACCTTGAGCGTGGTCGCGCGGTCCGCGGCGGAGATGCCCGTGGTGGTGCCGGCGATCGCATCACAGGACACCGTGTACGCGGTTCCCTTGGGGTCCTCGTTGCGCGCGGTCATGGGCGGAAGGTCCAGGCGTTCGGCGACGTCGGCCGGCATCGGCGCGCACAGCACTCCGGAGGTGTAGCGCACGGTCAGGGCCACGATCTCCGGGGTGGCGGCGTCCGCGGCGAAGACGATGTCGCCCTCATTCTCACGGTCTGCGTCATCCACCACGACGACGGCCCGCCCGGCCGAGATGGCCGCAATCGCCTTCTCGATCGAGTCCAGCTGGATCGGGTGCTGGATCGATGGTTGGTTCGGTGCTGCCTGGTTTGATGCTGCCTGGTTCGGTGCAGCCTGATTCGGCTGGGCCTCAGTCGGCTGCGCTGGGGACCTCATCCCGTCACCTCCTGCCCTGCGGTGGCACTGGTACTGGCACTGGCACTGGCACTGGCACTGGCACGATCATGGTCCGTCAGCCGGGCGGCGTACTTGGCCACCACATCGACCTCGAGGTTGACCCGGTCCCCCAGGCTGCGGGTACCGAGAGTGGTCTCGGCCAGGGTGGCGGGGATGAGACCGATCTCGAACCAGTCGTTGATGGCTCCGGACGGTGCCCCGGACAGGGTTTCTGACTCCGAAGCCCGGTTCACGTCATTGACGGCCGTGACGGTCAGGGAGACACCGTCAACGGCGATGGACCCCTTCTCGGCGACGTAGCGGCCCAGCCCGGAGGGCAGGGCGATGCGGACCTGGCGCCACGATCCGTGGACCTCGATCTTGGCGATGGTCCCGGTGCCGTCGACATGGCCCTGCACGATATGGCCGTCGAAGCGGCCCGAGGCCGGCATGCAGCGTTCCAGGTTGACCCGGTCCCCCGCCTGCAGGTCGCCGATGGCGGTCCGGCGCAGCGTCTCACCGATGACGTCGACGACGACGGAGCCGGGCTTCAGGCCCTCCGTGCTGGCGCCATCGGTCATGGACACCGCCGTGGCGGTGAGGCAGGTGCCGTTGACAGCGAGGGATCCGCCGAGAGGAAGATCGACACTCGAGGCCGGTGCGTGGATGGTGAGCCGCGCCGAGTCGTGGTCCGGGCGGTGTTCGAGCTCGGTGATGGTGCCGAGTTCAGTGATGATTCCGGTAAACATGGTGTTCCCTCCGGGAGGTCCGTGATGGGTCATGGGGTCTGTGCAGCTCGCGCCTCTGCATCTAAAGGGCCGCATAGTGGAGCAGGACGTCGTCCCCGAGCCGGCTGACGGCGCCGTTCTCGGCTGCGTCCAGCGTCAGGCGCAGGGCATGGGACAGGGTGGTGTGCTGGGGCAGGTCGAGTCCGGCCGGGCCGGAGCCGAGGACCAGAGGGGCCTGGTAGAGGAACAGCTCATCGACGAGGCCGGCCCCCATCCAGGCCGACAGCACGGTGGGGCCGCCCTCGATCAGGACATGGCCTGGACTGGTCCCTCCGTGGGGCCACGAGGTGGAGACGGAGGGGCGTTCGGTGTTGCCTTCGGCGACGTTTCCGGCGGTCAGTTGATCCAGGACCACCTGAGGGTCATGGCTCTCGACATGGAGCCAGGAGGCGCCACCCCGTAGGGCCGCCCCGGCGGGAACGGCCCTACGGCCCTGCACCACCGGGACCGGCTGGCGGAGCAGGTCATGGCCGTCCTCATCCCGTGCCGTCAGCCGCGGATCGTCCGCGAGCACGGTCCCGGTCCCGACGATGATCGCGTCCACCCGGGAGCGCACCCGGTGGGCATGCCGCCGGGCCTCTGGTCCGGTGATCCACTGGCTGGTGCCGTCGGCGGCTGCCACGCGGCCGTCCAGGGACTGGGCGAGATGTGCCGTCACGAAGGGACGTCCGCTGTCGCGCGCCAGCGTCCAGCGTCGATTGAGGTTGACCGCCCCGGCACGCCGCACCTGATCCGCGTCGACCTGCGCCACGTCCAGCCCGGCGCTGCGCAGCCGGGCCGCGCCGCCGCCGTCGAGCCCGGTGGGGTCCGCCACCGCGTACCGCACCCTCCGGATCCCCGAGGCCAGGATGGCTTCGGTGCAGGGGCCGGTGGTGCCGGTGTGGTCGCAGGGCTCCAGGGTGATCCACAGCGTGGTGTCGGCGGGATCGATCCTCGTGGACTCAGTGGACTCGGTGGACTCGGTGGACTCTTTGAGGCCACTGAAGCCACTGGAGCCACCGAATCCGCGCAATCCGGCCAGGGCCTCGACCTCGGCATGGGCGGTGCCGCGGCCGCGGTGGTATCCGGAGGCGAGCACCCGGCCGTCCGAGGCGGTGATGATCGCCCCCACGAGCGGATTGGCACCTCGGGTCCCGCGTAGGGCCTGCGCCACGGCCAGGGCCAGGGCCTCCTCGGGACCGGCAGCATGGTGACCGGCAGTGACGCTGTCAGATGCGCTCATGGGACACGCACCGTCGGATCCGGCATGACCGTCTCGACCTCGGGCTTCTCATTCGCCTTGGCATGCACCCAGACGAAGAAGCCGACGAGGGTGAAGGCCCCGTAGAACATGTACATGAACGCACTGGCGTAGTAGCCCGCGCTGAAGAGCAGCGGCACCCCCACGACGTCGACCGCCACCCACACCAGCCAGAACTCGACCCAGCCACGGGCCATGCCGTAGGTGGCGATGAGCGAGCCGACGAAGGTCCACGCATCCGCCCAGACCGGCTCGTAGGACCCCAGCGCCGTGAACAGCGGAGTGAGGGCCAGGGTGCCGATCACCATGGCCGCCACGATCCCGATGCGGGCCTTCAGCCCGGCCCACTGGGGCGCGATCGCCGTGTCGTCACCGGCGCGTTCGGCCTTGGCGCGGCGCCATTGCACCCAGCCGTAGACCGAGACGGTGATGAACATGATCTGGCGACCGGCCTGGCCCAGCAGGTTCGCGGCGTCCGCCCCGCCGAACAGGCTGGACAGGAACACCGTGAGCAGGATGACGTTGCCGATGATGCCGATGGGCCAGGCCCAGACCTTGCGGCGCATGCCGCCCAGGGCCGAGGCCAGACCGAAGATGTTGCCGACCACTTCTCGCATCAACAGGCCGCCGCCGGCGACCGGGATGTACCAATTGAAGAGTTCGACGAGCCACCGCATGAAATCCATGAATCCTCCTTCGGAACGCGGCGGCTCCGGGGGATCATGCTGCGGATTCGCCCCTCCCATGGAGCGATCCCGGGTAGCCCGAAACGGCTACCGCGAAACCACACCCACCGGAACGGCGGTGCTGCACGTGCTTCTCCCATCCAGACTTTAACTGTCGGTACCGGAATTCCACCGGTTCAACCGCTGGTCGATGGCCACGGGTGTGGGTCGACGCGCGGGTCGCGGACTTTGACCGCCGGTTCGGATTTACACCGACCCCGGAGCACGTTGACACGATTGTGCCACAACGCATCCCCGTGTCCGCCTTCAGCGGAGCGGGGCGCTTCGCAATTCGTCAATTGCGGCCTCGGGGTCCTCTGCCCCGTAGACGGCCGAGCCCGCCACGAACACGTCCGCGCCGGCCTCGGCGGCGCGCATGATGGTGTCCCGGGTGACGCCGCCGTCCACCTGTAGGGCGACCGGCACACCGGAACCGTCCAGAGCTTCCCGGGCTCGCCGGATCTTGGGCAGGACCACGTCGAGGAAAGGCTGGCCGCCGAAACCCGGTTCCACGGTCATGAGCAACAGCAGGTCCAGTTCCTCGAGCATGTCCAGATAGGGCTCGACGGCGGTCGCCGGCTTCAGCGCCATGCCCGCCTTGGCCCCGTGTGAGCGCAGTTCCCGGGCCAGCCGGATAGGCGCCCCGGCCGCCTCGGCATGGAAGGTCACGGAATGGGCGCCGGCCTCCGCGTAGGCGGGCGCCCAGCGATCGGCGTCCTGGATCATCAGGTGCACGTCCAGCGGCAGGTCGGTGGCCCGGCGGATGGCCTGGACCACCGGCAGACCGAGCGTCAGGTTCGGCACGAAGTGGTTGTCCATGACATCCACGTGTACGGCGTCGGCGTTCCGGATCCGCGCGAGTTCCTCGGCCAGCCGGGCGAAGTCGGCCGACAGGATGGATGGGTGGATGTGGATGCCGCGGGAGTGCTCCGCGTGGTGGGGCATGGCGTGGCTCACGACTCCACCTTCCGGAACAGGGCCATGAACATGGCGTCGGTGGCGTGCAGGTGTGGCCACAGCTGGCTGGTGTTGCCGGCGGAGCTGGCGCCGGGGTTGGCTCCGGAACCGGCAGAGCGCGCAGTCGGCTCACTGCCAGCATCCTGCAGAGCCGGTGCCACGGTGGTCAGGTAGCCGGTGGTGTCCAGGAGTTCCAAGCGGGGATGGCGCTTGAGCACATCCTGGACCTGGAACACCGTCTCGGCAGGATGGGGCGAGCAGGTCACGTACCCCAGGACGCCGCCGGGCTTCAGCGCCTCCACCGCTGAGTCAAGCAACTGGCGCTGCAATTCGGTCAGTGGGCCCAGGTCCGAGGGCTGACGCCGCCACCGGGACTCCGGCCGGCGCCGCAGGGCTCCGAGCCCGGTGCACGGCGCATCCACCAGGATCCGGTCGAAGGCCTCGGGCTGCTCCGTCCCGACGTCCCGGCCGTCTCCGCAGCGGATGGACCAGGTGTTGTCTGCATCAGCCGCATCAGCCGCGCTCGATCCGCCCGGCACGGCCGCCAATGCGTTCTCCACGAGCCTGGCCCGGTGCTCGGCCGGCTCGTTGGCCAGCAGGGTCGCCCCCTGTTCGCGGGCCAACGCGGCCAACAGGGCCGCCTTGCCGCCGGGGCCGGCGCAGAGATCGAGCCAGCGTTCCGGCGTGTGCGCATCCCCTGATGCCCCGTGTGCACCCGGCGCAGCACTGCCCACGGGGACCACCGCCAGGGCACGGGCCGTGAGCTGGGAGCCCACGTCCTGCACACGGATGGTGCCTTCCTTCACGCCTGGCAACCGGCCGGCGTCGCCGTCGCGGTAGAGGGCCGAGCCCGGTGCCAACGGTCCGGGTTCCGCGCCGGCCGCGAGCACAGGCTGCAGGTCCCCCAATCCGGGCAGGGCCACCAGGTTGACCACCGGGGCGGCATTGTCCGCCTCCAGCAGTGCTTCGAGTTCAGCCGACCGTCCCTCAGCGGGGCGCCCGTGGTTGGCCAGTGACTGACGCAGGGCCCGGATGATCCACTGCGGGTGGGAGTGGCGGATAGCCAGGGCCACATCCGAGGCGGCACCGGTCTGCTCGTCCACGGGCGCGAGCTGGTCCAGCCACGCCTCGCGGTCCTGGGCGGTGACCTTGCGGAGCACGGCGTTCACCAGGCCGGAGGGGCCGGCACCGATCTGGTCGCGCACCAGGGACACCGTCGAGTCCAGGGCCGCATGGGACGGCACCCGCATGCCGAGCAATTGGTGGGCGCCGAGCCGCAGGGCATCCAGGACAGGACGGTCGAGCTGGTCCAGGGGGCGGTCCACACAGGTGGCCAACACGGCGTCGTAGAAGCCCTGCCCGCGCAGGGCGCCATAGGTCAGTTCGGTCGCGAAGCCGGCATCCCGCTTGTCCAGCCGGTGGGCGGCGATCCGCCCCGGCAGCACGAGGTTCGCGTAGGCGTCGTCCCTGCTGACCGCGGTCAGCGTCTCGAAGGCCGCCAACCGGGACGGATCCGCCGACCGGCGACGCTGTGAGGGTGCCGACGCCGAGTACTGCCGCGGTCCGCCGGAGGTGCCGCGGTTGCGGGTGCGGCCCTGCTCGTCGCGGCGTTCGTTGCGGCCCTGCCCCTGACCCTGGCCGCGCTGCTCCTTGCGGCGTTCCGGCCGACCTGGCTGCCCAGGCCGGCCTGATTTCCCTGGCTGGCCTGGCCCGCGGCTCTTGCCCTGCTCGCTCATCGTGTTCCCTCAGTCGCTGTCTCTGCCGTGGATCCCGTCTGGAACCGGGTGCCCTCCGGCAGTCCCCTCGCCCAATCGGCCGCGGACATCGGTTTCTTGCCGGCGGGCTGGACCTGCACCAACCGCACCGTCCCGTCCGCGCACTGCAGATGCACCGTCTTGCGTCCGCGGTGCAGGTGGCCAGGCGATGGAGCAGGCGATGGAGCAGGTGGCGGAGCAGGTGGCGGAGCAGAAAGGTCAGCGGCACCCTCGGGAAGATCTTCCGGGACGGCACCGAGGAGCTTGACCCGTTGCTGCGCCGGCCGGCCCCCTGCCGCTCCTGCCACTTCCGCCGCTCCTGCCGCTTCCTCCGTGGCTGGCGATCTCTCCTCCAGCAGGGCCCAGGCGCCGGGCTCCGGCGTGGTGCCGTTGATCCGGGCGGCGACGGCGGCCGCCGGCCGTGCGGCGTCCACGAACCCGTCAGCCTGGTCCAGTTTGGGGGCGAGGCTGGGCTCGCCGCTCTGCGGTTCGGCCGACGCAGCGCCGGCCAGGATGGCGGCCATCGTGCTCGCGAGCAGATCCGCGCCCGAGACTGCCAGGTCAGCGAGCACCGCCCCGGACGTCTCTCCGGGCTGCAGGTCACGCACCAGGCGTGAGAACACGGGCCCCGTGTCGAGTCCCTCCTCCAACTGGAAGACACACGCTCCGGTCTGAGGTGCTTGGTCGATCACGGCATGCTGCACCGGTGCGGCGCCCCGATAGGCGGGCAGCAGCGAGAAGTGCAGGTTCACCCAGCCGTGGCGCGGCAAGTCCAGGCCGGCTGTGGGCACCAGGGCCCCATAGGCCACGACGGCGGCCGCGTCCAGATCCAGCGCGGCGATCCGGTCCAGGGTTTCCCGGCCGGCGTCGCCAGTCAGGCGGGAGGCATGGAGGATCGGCAGGCCCAGCTCCGCGGCACGGACGGCCACCGGTGAGGGGCTCAGGACGCGCTTGCGACCCACCGGCGCATCCGGACGGGTCAACACGGCGGCGATCGTGAAGCCGGCGTCCACGAGTGCGTCCAGCGACGGGACGGCGGTGTCCGGGGTTCCTGCGAACAGAATCCGGTAGGCGGAGTTATCGCTCGGTGCAGCGCTCACAGAGAACCTCCGAAACTGGAGCTGGTCGTTGCCGCGCGGTCGGCCCGGGTGGAGCCGGTGATGCGGCCATAGCCGGGATCGCGGAGTTTGCGGCGGGAGTCCTTGCGGTCCTCACCGGTGAGTCGGTCGATGTAGAGCATGCCCTCGAGGTGGTCGACCTCGTGCTGGAAGCAGCGTGCGGTCAGACCTTCGCCCCTAAAACTCACCGGGTTCCCGTCCTGGTCGACGCCCGTGACGGTGGCCTCGGCGAAGCGTTCGGGGTGGTAGCGCAGTCCCGGCACGGACAGGCAGCCCTCCCCCGGTTCGGTCAGCTTCTGACCCGAGGTCTCCAGGACCGGGTTGACCACGTGGCCGCGCTGGCCCTCCACATCGAAGGTGAAGATCCTCAACCCCACGCCGACCTGCGGGGCAGCGAGACCCACACCGCCGACGTCGTCCATGGTCTCGAACATGTCCCGCACCAGCTGGTGAAGGTTTCGACGGCCGACCGGCACGGGGTCAGCGAGGGTGCGCAGTACGGGATCGGGAACGGTGCGGATGGGCAGGACAGTCACGGCGACTACTGTATCTGCGCCCCGGGAACCGGGGTCGCTGCTGGCACTGAGGACGCTGAAGGCGCGGCGGATGCGGCCGGCACGGTGGATGCGGCCGGCACGGTGGATGCGGGCGGGGGGCCGATGGGTCGCAGTGCCGGACCGGCGCCGTCAGCGGCCTGGGAGTAGCCCCAGACCTGGCGGAGCGACCAGAACTTGCGCCAGTGGTCCGGCAACACCTGGGGGTTGGCCTGGTGGGCGACGACCTCGGTCTGTCCGACGGCCACCCCCAGCAGCAGCGGCGCATCTCCGTACTTCCAGGGCTCCCAGGTCCCGGCCACGGGGTCCACGAGAGACTCCTCTGCCTTCAGCCCGGCCACGAGCTGCATGACGACCTTCGCGTCGAGGGGTTTGACACGCCCGTCCCGCGTGGTGCCCTTGGTCTTGTAGTCGATGATGCACGTGCGGCCGCCGATGGAGGCCACGAGGTCCAGGGTCCCGGCGTACCCGACGGTGCCGTTCCAGACGGTGATCTCGGTGGCGAGGGGCCGGACGTCGTAGAGGTCCCACCATTCATCGAACCGGTCGGCGTAGGCACCCTCCCCATGCTCGGCGAGCACCGCGCGCATCTGGGCCATCTGGTGCGGCTTGCCGAGGGCGTGCAGCCCGACCTGCTCGGCGTAATTGTGGACACGGTCTCCGCGGGCGGCCGCCTCGTCCCGGTAGCGCTCGGCCGCATTCGAGGCCTGCCTGGCCACGGTCTTCAGTTGCGGCTTGGAGCCGACCGCCTGGGACAGCCGAGGGTCCTCGATGACGGCGGTCGCCGCCATATGGCCGACCCAGCCGCTGAGGTCTGTGTTCTGCTGCGAGATCACCGTGGTGATGGACGGAACCTCGGGCACGCCGGACAGACTCCGGGCATACATGCGTCCGTGTTCGGTCTGGTGGGCGAGTTGGGGTTGGGTCATGATGATCCATTCTCCCACTGCGACGGACACGTTAGCGTCCGTCCGGGCGGGGGTTCTGGTGGGAACGCGCCGGAACAGACCTGAACAGACCGGAACACGCCGGGAAAGATCCCGATTGGACGTTCCCGCCTGACGTGCACTAGAGTCATCTCTCGTTGGAAATCACGGTGACTGGTTTTTCCGGTCACCAGTTTTCTGTGCGGATGTAGCTCAGTTGGCTAGAGCGCCACCTTGCCAAGGTGGAGGTCGCGAGTTCGAATCTCGTCATCCGCTCGCAAGTCTCCAATCCCTGGTGGGGTGGCCGAGAGGCGAGGCAACGGCCTGCAAAGCCGTGTACGCGGGTTCGAATCCCGTCCCCACCTCGCATCGGTTTCTGTCCGCTAGGATGGGGACCTGCAACTCAGAAGTTCCGGTTCGCCGGAGCCCATGGGCGCGATTAGCGCAGCGGTAGCGCGCTTCCCTGACACGGAAGAGGTCACTGGTTCGATCCCAGTATCGCGCACGGACTGATCCTCCTTTCGAGGTTATCCTGGTCCTGCGGATGTAGCTCAGTTGGCTAGAGCGCCACCTTGCCAAGGTGGAGGTCGCGAGTTCGAATCTCGTCATCCGCTCCACTGAAGATGAAAAGAGGATCCCCCGACGACGGTCACCGTCGTCGGGGGATCTCTTCGTTCGCGGAGAAGCAGCTCCCCTCAGCAGCCCCCAGCCAACAGGGAGCCGATCCGCCGGGTTACAGCCCCGTCTCCCCCATCTGGCCCTCCCGGACCAGGGCGGTCATGCGGGACACGGTGCGGAAGTACTTCTTCATGTACCCGCCGCTCATCATCTCCTCGGTGAACAGCCGGTCGAACGGCACGCCCGAGGCGATGACCGGCACGTCCCTGTCATAGAGACGGTCGGCCAAGACCACGAAGCGCAGGGCCATGGCCTGTTCGGAGATGGTCTCCACCTGGTGCAGCACCATCACGTCGACGTCCTCCACGAGCTTGCGGTAGCGGCTCGGATGCACCCGTGACAGGTTTGCGGTCAGATCCTCGAAGGAGTCCTCGGACACGACGGCGGCGTCCGGGAAGCGATCTGCCAGCACCGTCAGCAGCTGGTCGTCTTCCAGCGGATCCGGCGCCGCGGTCAGGCCACGGTGACGGTAGTCCTCGCCGTCCACCCGGATCACGTCGAACTGATCGGCCAAGACCTGGATCTCCCGCTTGAAGTCCTGGGCCGCGAAGCGCCCGTCGCCGAGCGATCCGGGCAGGGTGTTGGACGTGGCCACGAGCTTCACCCCGGCGTCCGAGAGCTCACGCATCAGCCGTGACATCAACACGGTGTCACCGGGATCGTCCAGTTCGAACTCGTCGATGCAGACGAGGGTGTACTCCTTGAGCACGTCCACGGCCTTGCGGAAGGACAGCGCGCCGACGAGGTTGGTGTACTCGACGAAGGTGCCGAACGCCTTGGGGCCCGGCGCGGCGTGCCAGGTGGAGGCCAGCAGGTGGGTCTTGCCCACGCCGAAGCCGCCGTCGAGGTAGATGCCGGCGGCCGACGTCGTGCCCTTGGATCTTCCGGCCGAGCCGGACTTGCCGCCCTTCAGGAACCCGAACAGTCCCCCGCTGCTGCCTTTCCTGCTGCCTCCGCCGTTGTCCTTGCCGCCCCGAGCGCCGCCCTTGATGGAGGCGGCGAAGTCGCGCAGACGGCTCACGGCCTCGGCCTGCGAGGGGTGGGCCGGGTCCGGGATGTAGGTGTCGAAGGAGACCTCACCGAACCGGTAGGAGGGGTGGAAGCCGGCGAGCAGGTCCTCGGCGGACACCTGGGGGGTGCGGTCTGCGAGGTGAACGGTCTCAGCCACGGGCGGCTCCATCCTGATGGGGTGTGAAGGATCGGGTCAGGCGGTGTGAGCCGGCCATGACGACGGTAACTCTACCGGCGGTCGCCCCCTGCCGATGTTCACCGATTTCAATGAAGGCAACCCTCACCAATTACCACCGGGGCCTGTGGCGTAATGTAAGAGAATGACCACTGAATCCTCCAGTTCGCCTGACCCGTCCGTTCACCTCTCCGCTGACCCCTCCGCCGATTTCTCCGGTTATGCGCATCCGGAGAAGCTCGTGTCCACGCAGTGGGTCGCCGACCAAGTTCTGGGTGAGAGCCACGAGAACCACCGGAACCTCGTCATTCTTGAGTCCAATGAGGACACGCTCCTCTACTCCACCGGCCACATTCCCGGCGCCCTCAAGATCGACTGGCACACCGAGCTGAACGATCCCGTGTCCCGGGACTTCGTCGGTCCGGAGGAGTTCGCCCGCGTCCTCGGCTCCAAGGGCATCAGCCGGGACACGACCGTGGTGTTCTACGGCGACAAGTCCAACTGGTGGGCCGCCTATGCGCTGTGGGTCTTCACGCTCTACGGCCACGCCGACACCCGCCTGATGGACGGCGGCCGTGACAAGTGGATCGCCGAGGGCCGCGAGACGACCCGGGAGGTCCCGTCGGTGACGCCGGTCGACTACCCGGTGGTCGACCGCGACGACTCCACCGAGCGTGCCTCCCGCGAGGACGTCCTGGGCCACTTCGGCAAGCCCCTGGTGGACGTCCGCTCGCCGCTCGAGTACACCGGTGAGACCACCCACATGGCCGGCTACCCGCAGGAGGGCACCCTCCGCGGCGGGCATATCCCCACCGCCGCCTCCGTACCGTGGGCGAAGGCAGCCAACGAGGACGGCACCTTCAAGTCCCGCGAGGAACTCGAGGAGATCTACCGGAACGACGCCGGCCTCGGCACCTCCGATGACGTGGTCGCCTACTGCCGGATCGGCGAGCGGTCATCACACACCTGGTTCGTGCTGCGCCACCTCCTCGGATATGAGAAGGTCCGCAACTACGACGGCTCCTGGACCGAGTGGGGCAACTCTGTGCGCCTGCCCATCGCCGTGGGCGAAGAGCGCGGCGAGGCGCCGGCCGGACGCTGACCGGCCTCCGGCATACTTCAGGCCGGGACTAGGCTGGGGTACGGCATAGATCGCACCCCAGCGGTGTTTAAGGGACAGAATCGTCCGTCACCGGTGATCGCCGGCCTTCACCGATCACTCTGGAAGGAAACCCACTTCACGATGACCACCACCGAACTCCCTGAGAAGCTCCACGAGATCGTCGAGGACTTCCGAGCCGTCCCGGACCCGGAACGGCTGGAACTGCTGCTGGAGTTCTCCGAGGAGCTGCCGGCCCTGCCCGACCGCTATGCCGGTCATCAGGACCAGATGGAGCAGGTCGTCGAATGCCAGACGCCGTTGTTCCTCGCCGTGGAGCTGGAGAACGCCGCGCCCGACGCCGGCCCCACCGCCGCGTCGATCGTCCGCCTGTTCGTCTCCGCTCCGCCGGAGGCTCCCACCTCCCGCGGCTTCGCCTCGGTGCTGTCGCAGAGCCTGAACGGCCTGCCGGCCGCCGAGGTCCTGGCCGTCCCCGAGGACCTCTCGACCCGCTTGGGCCTCCAGAAAGCCCTGACTCCCCTGCGGCTGCGGGGCATGTCCGCCATGCTGGGTCGCATCAAGCGCAACATCTCGGACCAGCTGGCCGATCAGCTGGCGGGCTGAACCGGCAAGCTGAACCGGCAACAGGTCGAGTTTCCGCCGGACGTGCCTAATACCCCATGACCCGCAAGAAGCCCGCGCACTCCGCCTCGACGCCCGCCCTGCACGCGCTGGAACGGGCCGGCATCGAACATGAGGTGTTGGAGTACGAGCACGACGAGCGATCCGGCCTTGGCTTCGGCGAGGAGGCCGCCGAGAAGCTCGGGCTGGACGCCACCGTGGTGTTCAAGACCCTGATGGTGGCCCTGCCGGACGACTCCCTGGCAGCCGCCGTGGTACCCGTCGCCGGAACCCTCGATCTGCGGGCCTTGGCCTCCGCGCTCGGGGTCAAGAAGGTCACCATGGCGGAGCCGGCCCTGGCGCAGAGACGCACGGGTTACGTGCTGGGTGGGATCTCGCCGATGGGCCAGCGGCATCAAACCGTGGTGGTCATCGACTACTCGGCCTTGGCCCTGGACCATGTCCTGGTGTCGGGAGGTCGCAGAGGACTGGACGTGAGACTGGCACCGCGAGATCTGGTGACGTTGACGCAGGCTCGCGTCGCACCGATCGCGGCTCTGTAGAGCCTTCCGTCGAGATCCAGGGTTCAGTCGAGCGCTGAGGCCCCGCCCGTCGTCGCCGTCAGGGCCTCAGCCACGGCGTTCTCCGTCGCCAGGAGCGCCTCGGACATGGACAGCTCCGTGGCGGGGCTGCCCACCGGGGTGACGGCGGCCGCGCGGATGTGCGCCTTGTCCACGTCCGGGAACAGCCGGTGGAGCAGGCGGGTGGTGCGCATCAGCGAGATGAGCGGCCACGTGACGTCGTCGGCCGGTTGACCGTCCATGAGCACACCACGGATCCTGTCCCGCAGCTCGTGCTCGAAGTGCTCGTCCCGCTCCCGGTAGCGCGTCCGGTGGAAGATCCACAGCACCGTACTCTCGTCCTCCTCCACGATGCCCCGCTTCACCAGTGAGGCCGCCACGGCGTCCCGCAGCGTCTGGCGTGAGAAGCGGTTGATCCACTGCTCGGCATCGCGATGGCGGGTGAAGGCGCGGATGATGTCCCAGACCTGCTCCAGCGGCCACTCAAGCCCTGTGCTGTGCGCCCACGCCGGCGGATTCGGATCAACGGCGAAGACCTGCTGCGGATGCTCGATCGTGCGCACCGTGCTTCGCGTGACCTCAAGCCGGCCCCGGCGCGCCAATTCCACCAGTGCGGCCCCGGCGATCCCCATCCCGACGGTCGGTCCGTCCAGCAGGAGCTTGCCCTTCTCGTCGTCCAGGCAGAGCAGCAGGAAGTACTCGGGGAGATTCAGCGGTCGGTCGGTGACAGCCTCAGTGCTGTCCGTGAAGGGCTCGCTCATCCATCCATTGTGGCGCAGAAGGCCTCGATTGCGCAGGACCGGGGTTATTGACCGGCGTCGTTCTCGCGGACCTTGCGGGACTGCCGGTACACCGTGACCATGCGCTGGCCCACCGTGATGGCCGACGCCGCCGCCAGCAACAGGAGGACCACTGCCAGGGCCCATGGGTTCAGGCCGAGACCGGTCAGGCCGGCGAACACCAGTGTCACCACGAGCCGCTCCGCCCGTTCGGCGATGCCGGTATTGGCGTCGAAGCCCAATGATTCGGCCTTGGCGCGGGCATAGGACACCAGCATGCCGAGTGCCATGCTGGCGGCGGCCGCCACGCCGGCGATCCAGAAGTCTCCGGCACCGAAGAACCAGAGCATCAGTCCCAGGAAGACGGCGGCGTCCTGGACCCGGTCCAGGGTGGAGTCGAGGAAGCTGCCCCACCTGCCGGTCGTCCCGGCGATCCGGGCCATGACCCCGTCCAGCACGTCCGAGAAGACGAAGAGGGTGATGACCATGGTGCCCCAGAACAGTTCTCCCAACGGGAACAGGATCAGTGCCCCCAGCACCACGCCGAGTGTCCCGACGATGGTGACGGCATCCGCCGAGACGCCGCGAGCCAGGAGGAACCTGGCCGCCGGCGTGAAGATCCGGGTGAACAGGGCCCGGGCGTAGCGGTTGAGCATCAGCCGCGCTGTTCCGTGGCGGTGCTCGCCTGGTGGCTGTCAAAGGCGGTTTCCGCTTCTGCCCAGGCTCCGGCCACGGCCGCGCGGACCGTATCCAGGGTCACCGTGATGTTCTTGGTCTCGGCGATGATCGGGAGGAAGTTTCCGTCTCCGCCCCACCGCGGAACGATGTGCTGGTGCAGGTGGGCGGCGATGCCGGCGCCGCCGGTCTTGCCCTGGTTCATGCCGAGGTTGAAGCCGGTGGCCTTCGCCGTGGTGCGCAGTGCCGTCATGCCGATCTGGGACAACCGGGCGATCTCCAGGGTCTCGTCCACGGTGAGGTCCGTGTAGTCGGGAACATGGCGGTAGGGACACACCAACAGGTGCCCCGCGTTGTAGGGGTAGAGGTTGCACAGCACGAAGGCCGTCCTGCCCCGTGCAACGATCAGTGACTGCTCGTCAGATCGACCCGGAGCGGCGCAGAAGGGACACGTGGATTCTCCGCTGACCTGGTCCTGTCCCCCACGGACATAGGCCATCCGGTGAGGGTTCCACAGTCGTTGGAAGCCGTCCGGCGTTCCGGCGAGTTCGAAGTCGTCGGTGGCCGGGGTGCTGCCCCTCGGGCTCGGCTCCGGCGTCACTGGGTCTCCCGGTTCCTCACGGCGTTCACGATGCGTTCGACGGCTTCGCTGACGGGCACGCCGTTGTCCTGGCTGCCGTCCCGGAACCGGAAGGAGACCGCTCCCGCTTCGGCGTCCTCGCCACCGGCGATGAGCACGAACGGCACCTTCTCCTTGGAGGCGGTGCGGATCTTCTTCGGGAAGCGGTCGGAACCGTCGTCAAGGCGGGCACGGATGCCCTGGGCCTTGAGCTGGGCGACCACCTCGGCCAGGTAGTCGTTGAAGGCCTCCGCGACCGGGATCGCCACGACCTGCTCCGGGGCCAGCCAGGCCGGGAAGGAGCCGGCGTAGTGCTCGGTCAGCACGCCGAGGAAGCGTTCGATGGACCCGAAGAGGGCGCGGTGGATCATCACGGGGCGCTGGCGGGTGCCGTCTGCGGCCTGGTACTCGAGGTCGAAGCGTTCCGGCAGGTTGAAGTCCAACTGGATGGTGGACATCTGCCAGGTGCGGCCGATGGCGTCCTTCGCCTGGACGGAGATCTTGGGGCCGTAGAAGGCGGCGCCGCCCGGATCCGGGACGAGGTCCAGGCCGGAGGCGGTGGCGACCTCTTCGAGGGTGCGGGTGGCCTCCTCCCAGACGGCGTCCTCGCCGACGTACTTCTCGGGGTCCTTGGTGGACAGTTCGAGATAGAAGTCGTTGAGGCCGTAGTCCTTGAGGAGGTCCAGGACGAAGGTGAGCGTGGTGGTCAACTCCTCCTTCATCTGGTCCTTGGTGCAGTAGATGTGGGCGTCGTCCTGCGTCATCCCGCGCACTCGGGTCAGGCCGTGCACCACACCGGACTTCTCATAGCGGTACACCTGCCCGAACTCGAACAACCTCATGGGCAGCTCACGGTAGGAGCGGCCCCGCGACGCGAAGATCAGGTTGTGCATGGGGCAGTTCATGGGCTTGAGGTAGTAGTTCTGGCCCTGCTTCGTGATCTCGTCAGTGACTGGATCCCGCTGCTCGTCGATCTGCATGGGCGGGAACATGCCGTCCGCATACCAGTCGAGGTGTCCGGAGATCTCGTAGAGGTGCTGCTTGGTGATGTGCGGGGTGTAGACGAACTCGTAGCCGGCCTCGGTGTGGCGCTGACGCGAGTAGTCCTCCATCTCCTTGCGGATGATGCCGCCGCGGGGGTGGAACACGGGCAGGCCGGAGCCCAGCTCGTCCGGGAAGGAGAACAGGTCCATCTCGGCGCCGAGCTTGCGGTGGTCGCGGCGCTCTGCCTCGGCCAGTCGCTCCTGGTATGCCTTGAGATCGTCCTTGGTGGGCCAGGCGGTGCCGTAGATGCGCTGCAGCTGCTTGTTCTTCTCGTTGCCCAACCAGTAGGCGGCCGCCGAACGGGTCAGCGCGAAGGCGTTGGAGATGAGCTTGGTGTTCGGCAGGTGGGGGCCGCGGCAGAGATCGCACCAGACGCTGTCACCGGTCTTGCGGTCCACGTTGTCGTAGATGGTGATCTCGCCGGCGCCGACCTCGATGTTCGCCCCCTCGCCCACGGCGTCCGCATCCTCCTGCTTGTTCAGCAGTTCCAGCTTGTACGGCTCATCGGCCATCGCCTGGCGGGCCGCGTCCTCGGTGACGACGCGGCGGGCGAAGGTCTGGTTCGAGTTGATGATCTTCTGCATCATCTTCTCGAGGGTCTTGAGGTCCTCCGGAGTGAAAGGTTCCTCGACGTCGAAGTCGAAGTAGAAGCCGTCCGTGATGTAGGGGCCGATGCCCAGCTTGGCGCCCGGGCGCAACTGCTGGACCGCCTGGGCCATGACATGGGCGGTTGAGTGGCGCAGGACGTTGAGTCCGTCCTCGTCCGAGATGTCCACGCCCACGACGTCGGCGCCGGCCGGAATCTGGCGGCTCAGGTCCTGCAGTTGGCCGTCCACACGCATCACGACGATGGTCTTCTGATCGGAGAAGAGTTCTGTGCCGGTGGTACCCGAGGTCACCTCCCGCGATTCCGCGTTGACGGTGATGGTGATCTGTTCGTGTTGCAACGCCTCGGACACGGTCCGGTTCCTCCTTGGGTAGGGCTTCAGGGCTGATGGCATACGGTGGCCATCGCCAGCCACCGGCCATTCTAGGGCAGTCGTGGTCGGTTCACCGTCTGATGGCGTGCATGCCGTGGTGCCTCTGGAGGCGTGCTGCGGACCAGACAGCCTCAGACAGTCTCGAAGGTCAGAAGCGTGGCGGTTGTTGATTCAGCTGCTTCACTTGGTCCAGTTGATTCAGCTGGTCAGTCGGTTCACGCCACGTCACGCCACGTCACGCCACGTCATCGAGATTGTCGCGGCCGCCTGATTCCCCTGGGGTCTCGGGCCCCGGACTGCCAGAGGTACCTGGATCTCGGGGGCGCCAATAGTGATTGCGGCGGGGCCGTTGTTCCGGGTCGTGATAGCGAGCAGGGATGAACCAGGGCACACCGTCTTTGACCTCGATCTCCCACGCGCCAGCGTGGACTGCGTGGTGGTGATGTGAGCAGAGCAGGACCCCGTTCTCGACACTGGTGGGCCCGCCATGCTCCCAGAAGCGGATGTGGTGGGCTTCGCACCAGGGAGCAGGTATGGAACAGGCGGGTGCCGCACATCCGCCGTCCCGGGCAACGATGGCCCGTCTGAGCTTTCGGGTGAACAGCCTCTGGGATCGCCCCACGTCGAGCACCTCTCCTGAACCGCCGAGCACTATAGGGATCAGGTCGGCATCGCAGGCCTTCTGCCGGATGGTCTGTGGATCGATCGCTCCCGCATACGCTGCCTGGGATACCACGTGGCCGGTGCCGGCGTTGCCTATGACGCTCGTGTAGTGGCCTGCCAGGGACTCGTAGTCGATCGTCACCAGAACCTGTGGCCTGGCTCCGCCACCCCCGGCATCCGGCAGGTCAGATCCGCCCTCTTCGGCGGTGGGAGTCGTTTGGTTCGTCAAGGCCAGTGCACCGGTCAGGGCACTGATGAGTCCGTCCAGTTCCTGTTGGGCCCGGCTCCGGGAATCCAGCGAGTCCGCAACATCCAGGTGCTCCGCCCACACGTCGGCACCCGGCTGCTCGTCAGCAATCCTGCGCGGGTTGGAGGAGGCGGAGACGAGGGTCTTCAACGTCTCATGCTGGCCGTCAGTCGCCAACAGGGACCAGTGGTGCAGGTTCGCGGTGCCCTTGCCGTGATAGAAGAGCCCTTGGGCCGCGTTCATCTGGGCATCGGTGGGCTCGAGACCGTCGGGATTCACCACAGCGTCAAAGCGTTGGCGCCAGTACGCGCACACCTTCCGTACGGCGTCCGGGTCCATCTCCTGCGCCTGGGCCGCCAACACCCGCTCCCCCTCAGTGATCAAGAGGTCGATGTGTTCCTTCGGTGCTCCAGCTCGGCCCGCGTCGGCACGAGCAGACGCGAGGGCGTCCGCCACTGTGTCCACCGCGGCGAGATCGGCCTGGGCCGAGGTCACGGTGCCGGCCAGTGCGCCCATCTCGGGTGGAAGCACCTGGGTTCGGTCCTGGGACAACTGCGGCATGACACGGGCAGCGCGGCGGACACGCTTCTTCGCCTCATGACGGGGGATGCGCAGAACCTGTTGGAGGTAGTCCGCCCCGTTGCGGTAGGCACACTTGCCCTCCGGTATCCCCAACACACCGCGACGAGTCCCATGCTCTTCGAAGACGTGGTCCACCTGGCCTGCCAGTCCCGTTCGAGCCGCATCCACCCATCGGCCGAGCTCCTCGACCCGGGACAGCACGACTGGCAGACAACCCACCGGCACGGCTTCCGCGGTGGCGCCCAGGGTCTCATCGTTCAGAGTCGCGCCGTTCAGAGACTTGTCGCCTAGCAACTCATCCGGGTCCGCGCCGCCCCTCTCGTCGAGCGCCCTGTCCGCATGGGCATACAGCCCCCACTCCTCGGAACGATCATGATCCGGCCCATCCGGGAAGCGGTCGACGGCATCCGGCAGCCGGGGATCCGATACCCGTGCCGCCAGCTCCTCCAGTAAGAGGCGGGAGGCCACCAGCAACTCGGGCAGGTCCAGCCCTGCCAACTCGCCCTTCTCGATCACCGGTGCTCCTCTCCCGTGTAGTTGCAACCCCACCAAGTCGTCCGCCTAGTACATATATTCGATCATGATGCTGGGACACGATAAGCTCCCTCACCGCGGAATGTGGACGCCTCCCTGCCTTCTGTTGCCTGTGCAGGAGGCGGTACGCACCGCGGATCTGGCCATCCGACGTCGTGCGTTTCTACACTCGGGGCAACCACCAGCGTCCGACTGCTGACAACGCAGCCCAGAACCGGGATGTACCTATGCCTTCCACGACAGATTCCTCCACCGGCGAGCCGCTTCACCGGCGCAGGCCTCAACGACTCAGGGTCCAGAATTTCTTCGTCTCGCGGGACGGCATCGCCGCAGGGGAAGACCAGAGCCTGGAACGCCCCTTCGGCCACGTGGACCCGGGCCCCCTGACCGAATGGGCCGGGGCCACGGACAGTTGGCCCAATCGAACGGATCCCGGCGGCTCGCGGGGCGTGGACGACCACATCGTCCGCGACTTCACCCACAACATCGGGGCCGAGATCATGGGCAGCCACAAGTTCAGTCCGTTCCGGAGCCCCTGGACGAGCGAGGACTGGAAGGGCTGGTGGGGTGATGACCCGCCGTTCCGCTCGCCGGTGTTCGTGCTGACGCACCACCTGCGCCCGTCCTTCTCGCTCAGCGACACGACGTTCCATTTCCTCGATGCCAGTCCCTCCGAGGCGCTGAGGATCGCCATGGACGCTGCCCAGGGCAAGGACGTCCGCCTCGGTGGTGGTGTCACGACGGTGCTGGAGTTCCTCGAAGCTGGCCTCGTGGATGATCTGCACATCGCCGTCGCACCCCATGACATCGGTTCAGGACTGCGGCTGTGGTCCAGTCCGACGGACTTCGAGGACCGCTTCCATCATGAGAGTGTCCTGAGCCCGAGCGGGATGGAGCATCACTTCTTCTGGCGTTGAGCCGAGGCCTCGGCGTCGAGAACCCCGAGCAGATGCCGGTTGCGCTGCCGGATCAGCCTGCGGAGGTAGGGCACCAGGATCAGTCTTTCGGCCAGGCGTCCGAAGAGGGGCGACGTCACGGTGATCGTATCCGTCATGGTGCTCGCCCTCTGAGCGGTTCCCCCGGCCGTTGCGAGTCCGGCTCCGGCAGATCCGTGGGCCTCACTCGAGAAGTCGTGGACGTGGCGGAAGGAGCGGAAGGGGCCGGTGATCTGCTCGTCGACGAACCGACGGGGACGGTCATGTTCGGTGATCTGGGAGGTCATGGTGAACCAGATCCCGAAATGCCGGGCCCGCCAGGTGACGGTCTCGCCGTGACCGATCTGCCCCGAGGTCACGCCGCCGATGGCCTGTTCACCGGAGTCGGCCATCGATCCGAGATGCTCATCGATGCTCAGGGAGAGGTCGAAGAGCCGCTCGGCTGCGTGCGACGACGGGGTCACCACCGTGAATGTGCTCGTCATGGTCTGATCGTCGCACGTTCTGGGTCAGACCGGTTTCCGCCCGTCGCCGAGGCACCCTCCGGAACTCCCACCGGGCCGCGCACCTTGACCGGCCAGGACCCGGTGTCATGGTGCGGGATGTCGTGAAGCCGCGCGGTGGCCCCCACCACTTGGCGCGAGCCACCGGTCTCCTGCTGTTGGGCGGCTGACGAGGCGGCCGGACCCCACGGCACCGGAGCAGGTGGCGCACCAGCCCGGGTCCGGTCCCGGCGCAACCAGGCCCGCCATTCGTCCCGCGTGCCATCCAGATAGTCCGGATCGGGCAGCGAATCGGGCCGGTGCAGGTCCCAGGCACGAATGGCCTGCAGGCTGATGGCCTTGGGGCCGGTCCGGCGCGTAGTGCCCTCGATCAGCATCAGCCTGGCCGAGAACAGCATCTCGCCGGTCTCATGCTGGGCCTCCGTGAAGAATGAGGCGTCCACGCACCCCGTTCCGTCGTCCACGGAGATGAACACCACGCGTTTGCCGCTGCGCATGGGCGGGGTCTGCGTCGCCACCCGCACCCCGGCCACCAGCACCCGCGACTGTGACCGCAGCCCGAGCAGGTCCTCCGCCGCCGTCACCCCGAGCGCCTCCAGGTACGGCCGGTGCGATTCCATCAAGTGGGCGGTCGTGTCCATGGCAGTCAGATCCAGCTCGGTCCGCACCCGTTGGTCCCGGCTGGGCTCCGGGAACATCGGCACGATCGCCGCTGCCTCGGTATCGGGCAGTTCCAGGGAGAGCTGACCGTCGACCTGGCGTCCGCCAGACCGCTTCCTCCGCCCCGACAGCCCTTCGGCCTGCCCACCGTGTTGCAGTTCCAGATGGTGGACCAGGTCCGTGCGCGAGGCCCCGCCCAGCGGCAGGAGGCAGTCCAGCGCACCGAGCTGAGCCAGCCGCTCGAGGTTCCTCCGGGTCGGGCGGGCCCGGTCCCGCACATCGGCCAGTGAGGCATAGGGCTGCCCCGCCACGATCCTCTTGATCTCCGTCTCGCTCAGCCCGGACAGCGCGTTCAGCGCCAGCCGGATCCCCCAGCGCCCTGCGGCTTTCCCCGGCCCGACGCCGTCCGGCCGGCTCCCAGCGGCAGGCGCGTTCTCCAGGAAGGGCGCGGCGCCGGCGTCGGGAATCTCAGGATGGCCGGGCACCCACTCGAGCCTGAACCGATCGGTGGAGGCATTGATGTCCACGGGCAGCACCGGGATGCCCATGCGGCGGGCCTCGGCGATCATCAGTCGGCGGGGGTACATTCCGGGATCGTGCTCGAAGATCCCGGCCAGGAACGCCTCGGGGTGATGGGTCTTGAGCCACGCCGAGTGGTAGGTGGGAACGGCGAACGCGGCACCGTGGGCCTTGCAGAAGCCGAAGGAGCCGAAGGCGTGCAGCGTCCCCCAGACCTCGTCGACGACCTTCGGCGGGTAGCCCTTCGCCAGTGCCGTAGACCGGAAGAACTCCTCCACCACGTGCTCCTGCGGCCCGCCGATCTGACGGCGGAACTCATCCGCCTGGGCCAGCCCGCAGCCGGTCATCACGTGGAAGGTCCGCAGCACCTGTTCGTGGAACACCGTCACCCCGTGTGTCTCGGCCAGCACGGGTTCCAGGTCCGGGTGGGGATACCGTGCCTGGGAGAAACCGTGGCGCTGTTCGAGGAAGGGCCGCACCATGTCCGACTGCATGGGCCCAGGCCGGAACAACGAGATGTCGATGGTCAGGTCGTTGAATTCCACGGGAGCCATCTTCCCGATCAACTCACGCTGGCCCGGTGACTCGATCTGGAAGATGCCCAGGGTGTGCGTGGTCCGGATCAGTTCGAAGGTCGGCTCGTCATCGAAGGGCACCTGCTCGAGGTCCACCGTCCTCCCCGTGGTCCGCTCGATCTCGGCCAGGGTGTAGGCGATGGTCGACTGCATCCTCACGCCGAGCACGTCGAGCTTGAGCATGCCCATGGGATCCATGTCGTGCTTGTCGAACTGACTCATCGGCAGGTCGATCCCGGAGGGCTGCAACGGCGTCCGGTCCAGCAGGGTGGCGTCTCCGAGGATCACCCCGCACGGGTGCATGGCGATGTGCCGCGGCAACCGGTCGAGTCGCTCGGTGAGGTCCACCAGCAGGTCCAATTGCTCCTGTCCGGCGGCCCGGCCTGATTCGACCTGCTCCGCGAAACCGCGCAACTCCGGCATCCGGTCCATGGCCTCACGGAAGCTCGACGCCGAGAACCGCCACAGTTGCTTGGCGATCGTATCCACCTGCCCCGGTTCCATGCCGAGGGCCATCCCGGCGTCACGCACCGCTCCTCGGGCACGGTAACCGTTCTGCATGCTCATGAGCGTGGTGCGTTCGGCCCCGAAGCGCTCGAACATCGCATGGTAGACGTCGTGACGGCGGGCCGATTCCACGTCGATGTCGATGTCCGGCAGGGTCGAGCGGTCGTTGGAGAGGAAGCGTTCGAAGATCAGCTCGTGCCGCATGGGGTCCACGTTCGAGATCCGCAACAGGTAGTTGACCAGCGACGAGGCCCCGGATCCGCGCGCGGAGACCCGCACCCCCATCTTCTCGATCATCGCCACCACCTCGGCCACGGTCAGGAAGTAGCTGGCGAAGCCGAGCCGGTTGATGATGCCCAGCTCCTGCTCCAACCGCTTCTCCAGGTCCTGGCCGGCGGTCGACGACGCAAAGCGGGTCCCGGTATAGAGGCCCGGGAAGCGGTCGGTAACCCTGGCCAGAGTACGGTCCCGCAGCGCTCTGACCGGGTCCCCGGTGATCCCGATGACCGAGGCCTCCGGCACGGTGGGCCGCCTCCAGCCCAGGTCCGGGCCGGGGTCCATGCGGCAGGCATCAGCGAGGGCATGGGTGTCATCCAGCAGGGCCGTGACCCCCTCGGCACTGCCGCCGGCCCGCCCCTCCGTCCCGGACCCCGCCGCCTCGCAGATCTCCAGGGCGATCTGACGCATGGGCCCCGCGGGCTTCAGCCAGCCCTGCCCGTTGGGCTGCAGGTCGGTGAGGGCCTCGAGGGAGCTCAGGGCCCGGGCGGCGTCGAGGACGTCCGCGGTGGCGGCCCCGTCCGGCGTCGCATAGCGCACCGCGTTGGTCAGCACCGCCGGCACCCTGGTCTCCCGGGCGGCGCGCAGCATCTTCACGGCGTGGGCGGCTGACAGCTTCTCCCCTGGCGCAGAGAGATGGCAGACTACCTCCACCCGCAGGGATCCGGCGGGCAGCGCGGCCTTCCACTGGCGCAGCAGCGCCCGGCCGGCCGTGTACTTGCGCGCGGCCATCAGCCTCCCGACGTCGGATCCCGGCCCCAGCAGAACGAACAGTTCCGGCGGGGCACCGTGGTGCCTGCCGGCGGACCACTCGGCCAGTTCGGCCATCGTGACGTACGGGGTTCCCCCGGCAGAGCCACCCGTGGTGTGGGCATGCGCTGCCGAGATGAGCCGGACCAGGGCTCGGTATCCCGTGCCCTGCGTGCCGCCTCGGGCCAGCACGACCACCCGACCGGCGGGATTCGACCGCTGTTCGCCCCAGGCCACCGCGAGGTCCACCCCGATCACCGGGTCCAGCCCCTGCTCCAGGCAGGCGCTGACATGCTTGGCCGTGCCGTAGAGCCCGTCCCGGTCAGTGCAGGCCAGTACCTCCGCACCGTCCGCGGCGGCGGCTGCGGCCAGCTCAGCGGGCCAGGACACCCCGTAATGGGAGCTGAAGGCACTGGCCACGTGCAGATGCGGAAAGCCCGGGGCGGCACCCATCAAGCGCTCTCCCTGAGGCGCACGGCGGCGCCATCATGGATGCGGACCAGCCGCCAGCGGCCGGAGTCGACATGGTGGGAGAGGTCCAAGGTCAGCAATGGTGCGTTGCGTGCCTTCTCCAGGCGCACCTGGACCCGCCAGACCTCGTGGTCCACCAGACCGGCGCCGCGGCCTCGCTCGGCCCGGCGCTCCTCGGTCCACCACTTGCGCCGCTCGTACCAGCGCACCGGCTGGGCCGCCAGTACGTAGATCCGGCCGTTCCACTCCAGGCGCTCCGGGGCCCCTGCCGTGGTGCATCCAACGGCGACCGATTGAGTGAAGATTCCCATGGGACGTGATTCCTGCCCTGTTCTTGTCGTGACTTCTCATGCCGTTTTTCCGCCCTCCGGCACGTGGCCGGCGGGTTCGTCCGGGGGCAGCCCGGGCCGGCGTCGTGCCCTGCCGTCTGGGAAGGAACGGCGGGCCCGAAGCCGGGGCTGTCCGGTGGGGCGGTGGGAAGTGAAACGGCCGACGGGAAGGACCGGCCGCACCCCACCATGGTATTAGTACATGTGTTCTAACACCAAGAATGAGGCTACGAGGAAGGTCGGACGCGATAAGCGTCCGGTCAGAAACCCGTCAGTTGATGGGCTTCACATACTTCGGGAAGGCCAGCGGCTCGTCGAGTTTCTGGGGCTCCGGGTTCATGTCCAGACCCAGATCCTTGGCGAAGACCAGGCGGGTGCCGTCGTACACCCGCTTCGAGTTCTCGTTGAGCTCGAAGACCCGGGCACCGCGCAGGGTGTGCTGGTCCCAAGTACCGTCGTTCAGGCCGTAGGGGCCGAAGCCGGTGCCCGGACCGTAGCCCAGCTCGATGCCGTAGTAGTTGCCCATGTAGGTGTTGATGTGGTCATGGCCGCTGTACATGCCGAGGACGTCGCCGCGCTCGAAGGCGGCCGCGTAGATGCCGGAGTTGAACAGCCCGGTGTACACGCCCTCGTTCTTGACCCCCACGATGCCGTGGCGCTCCGCGGCCGCCGCGTGGCCGGAGTCGTCCGAGGTGAACTGCTGGCCGAACCACATGTGGTGGTGCTCATAGGTCGGGATGTGGAAGTACATCAGGCTCGGCACCTTCTGGCCGTAGCGCTCCTCCGTCTCCTTCGAGAGCTCGTTGTACCAGCGGATCTGCTCGGGGCGGATCCAGTCGTACCCCATGAGCCCCTCACGCGACTGGCCGGCGGGGTTCTCCTCGGCGTAGCGGCCTGAGTCGAGCAGCCAGATGCCGAACCTTGGATTGCGACCGCGGGAGCCGCGGACCAGGAGCTGGCCGTTGGAGGAACCGAACAGCCCGTCCTCGTCGGTGGGGTTCAGGTTGTGCTTGTACTGGCGGATGAACTCCACCATCTGCGGCTCGAACACCGTGGTGCCGGCCTGCTCGGTGGAGTCCTCGTCATGGTTCCCGAAGGTCAGTGCCCACTGGACGCCCCGGGACTCCATGGGCATCACCACATTGTTGATGGCCTGGTAGACCTCGCGGTTGGTGGTGGGGCCTCCGGTGATCACGTCGCCGTTGATGAGGGCGAAATCCGGCTCCTCCTGGTCCAGCACCTTCCCCATGAAGTCCAGGGTGCGGCGGTCCGTCAGGTGGTCGTCCTGGGTGTCGTTGAACTGGATGATCTTGAACCGGCCGTTGCGGTTGAAGGACAGCGGCATCCGACGGCTGCGCCTCTCCTTGCCCCTGCCGGCCGCGGGCTGCACTCCGGCGGCATGGGCCGCCGCCGGCAGGGAGCCGAGGACCCCGGCGGCGGCCAGCGCCCCACCGCCGGCCAGCATACGGCGACGGCCGACTCCAGGGGGCTCCGGGGACGGCTGCGCGATGGACGGGTCGGACGGATTCTGCTCGGTCATGGTTCCCCCTCGGGACAAGGCGACGCCGCGGACTGCGGCGCTCCACAAACTAGAGAGCCCTCCTGAACTCCACATGGCGCAGAGCCGAAGCGTGGAACCACTACCTGTGGGTAGAACTTCACCGCATTGTCAGCGGATTCACAGCTGGGAGAGCGAGGGGCGCCGGAAGCCGTCAGATCAGCGTGTCCAGGGGTTCCATCAGTTCGGGGCCGTTGTTGCGGACGTTGCCGACGGCGGCACCCACCTCATCCAGCGACCATCCCGAGGCTGTCCCGAAGGCCCGCTCCCGGACGCGGTCCACCAGGGCGCCGGCAGCCGCCGAGGACAGTCTCTCCGGCTCCAGCCACGCGTCCAGGGTGTCCCGGTCCATCGGCAGCGGGAGCCGGTCGTGCAGACCACCGAGCTGCGCCAGGGTCGGGTCGGCATCGTCCGCCTCCGGAGAGGGGCCGGTGAGGATGGTGCAGCTCAGCAGCCAGCGGGCCGGGTCGCCGTCCGGCACGGCCTCGTCCTTCCACCATTCGTAGAGTCCCGCGAAGTAGATCGGGGAGCCGTCCTCCGGGTGGATGTAGAAGGGACGCTTCTTCGCCGACTTAGGCGCGCCCGTGTCCGGTTTGAGCCATTCGTAGTAGCCGTCCACGGGGACGGCACAGCGGCGGGCCTTCACCGCGGAGCGGAACGTGGGCTTCTCCGTGACGGTTTCAGACCGCGCGTTGAACGCCCTCGAACCGACGGACAGGTCCTTGGCCCACGGCGGGACCAGGCCCCACCGGGCCACGTGGATCTCCCGGCGCGTTCCGGCCTCGGAGCCCGACGTCGGCACGGCACGTTCCAGCACCACGGCGACATCATCGGTGGGCGCCACATTCCAGTTCGGCGGCAGCACCAGTTCCTCGTTGAGGTCCGCACCCGAGTCCGCCACCAGGTCACCGATGGCCCTGGCCATCACATACCGTCCGCACATGGCTTCAGTCTGCCGCAGCCTTTCGTCTGATGGTCAACCGCCCGGGATCAGTCTTCGACCGTCAGTCTTCGACGAGGGGGGTGCCGCAGGCCCAACCTTCGGGGTTTTCGTGGCAGTCCTCGGCGACGTTCTTGGACTGGGACCGCCAGATGTCCGCGGTAACCGGTTCACTCGGGACCTCGGCAGTGCCCGGGATCGCGATCCACGGCCCATCATTGACGGAGAACTGCCCCCGGTAGGACGTGGTCAGCCCCACTGCGTATTGGCCGGTGTCCTCGTAGACATGGCTGGTGGTGGTCTCCTGGTTGAACTCCACCTGCGGCCCACCCGGGTACGGATTCGACAACTGCTCCGAGCCGTCCCCGTAGTCCCAGGTCCACTGCACCGGCACCGCCTGAATCGCCACCTGCTGACCCAGCATCGTGGTGTTCAACGTCTGGTCCTCCTCGGTCGCGAAGAAATTCGTATTCCCGCGAATCAAACCAAAGCCACCGGAGTCAGACTCGATCTCCGAGGGGGCAATATCCAAGGCACGGAAATCAGCCAACGTCACCACCGGCATCGGCGGAGCATCAGGGGCCTCCGCCGCCGGATCCACCACGACTTCGACATCAGGGCCTGAACAGAATTGACGCCCGATGGTTTCTAAGGCCCCAGGATCATTGGCAGGATACTGAACTCTAATCAGCCATTGGCTGCCGGGCTCTCTACAGGCCGACTGCTCGGCTTCGAGGCAGTCCATCTGAGAAACGCCAGCGATATCCATGCAATAGCCTCGAGTGATCGTAATGATTCGGGCGGGATCCGCAGCTTCGCTTTGTTCGTCTTCTGAGTTTCCAACCTGAGGTACTTCCGTAATGGGCGTGGATGTATCTACCGCAGGAGTTTCTGACGTTTGGGTGCCAGGCGTTGTTCCACCCACTATCGGCGCATTGTTATGAAAACCACCACAAAATACGTCACTGCATCCATCTGCGAACGCTCCAGCATTGCTACCCGGAGCCATCATGGCCACAAGCATTATGGCAATTAGACATATGCCGAGACTTAGAGTTTCAGCTATTTTGCGCATTGACGATCATCCTTGAGCGCCGAGGTCGTCAATCTTCCAGGAGCGATCATTCTCGTTAAAAAACGCAGAGAAGGTCCACGGAATCTTTGACGTTCCCTCTCCAGTCGCGCCCAGCTCGCCATCTGGTCTGTAGATTTGGCCGGGGGCCTCAGAGACCTCCATTGCACCGGTGCCTCCGGATCCGCCGTCGTCGATAGTTGTGAACTGAACATTTATCTCGGCCTGACCGCTTTCAGCCCATCCGCCGAGCTTGTAAATCTCGGACCAGCGATCTATAAGGTCATTACAAAGTTTGCAGTCCGCAGTGGACACACGTTCAAGTGCTTCAGAGTCACCGGTCAATTTCAGATAATTGTCCGCCTCCCACCAATACTCGACTGCGGCTTCAAGGCCTTCTTGAGTGGGTTCCTTTGCCGCTTCGGGCATCTCGGGCACCGGCACGTTCTTCGCCGGAGAGGTCTCGGTGGCCGGCTCATACGTGCCGGAAGGGGAAGCGCTCGGCGACGCACTCGACGAACCATCGGGCGAGGCAGATTCACTCGACACCGATGTGGCACTCGGCGCAACAGAGGACGACTCCCCCGCTCCCCCATCACCAGAACACCCCGCCAACACCAAACCCAACGCCATCACACCAGCCAGGCCAGCCAGTCGGACAGGACGATTCACCGGATCGGTCATGCAGACCCCTCCCTCAGGGCCACAGGGCCACCGACCACGAACCCGGAAACCAACTCATTCCCAGACGAGGCAGTACGCCGTCCCCACGGCTCGCCAACACTCATCAGCACTCATCAACACAGCAGCCCAGCCAGATCCCGCCTGCCAGGCCCCCGACCAGTCTAAACAGACCCCCATGAACCACGTCACAGATATCCACAACGCAAATCCGAGGCCTTCGGATACGTCTCACAGGGAACCTGCCACCCATGCCGCGCCAGATGTGATGGGATGGGTCCGAAACCACCCACGAGTCGGAGCCCTGCCCCACCGCGGGCCCCGGAAGGAGCAGCACCGTGCCCCAGAAGGTCCAGGCGGTCGTCGCCACGGCGAAGGACGCCCCCGTCAGCATCGAGACCATCGTCATTCCGGATCCGGGTCCGGGTGAAGCCGTCGTCGACATCCTCACCTGCGGCGTGTGCCACACCGACCTGCACTACGTCCAGGGCGGCATCGGTGACAACTACCCCTACCTGCTCGGCCACGAGGCCACCGGTGTCGTCTCCCAGATCGGCGAGGGCGTCACGGACGTGGCCGTCGGTGACAAGGTCATCCTCAACTGGCGGGCCGTCTGCGGCGAGTGCCGCGCCTGCAAGAAGGGCCAGCTCCAGTACTGCTTCAACACCCACAACGCCACCCAGAAGATGACACTGGAGGACGGTACCGAACTGGACCCGGCGCTGGGCATCGGCGCCTTCGCCGAGAAGACCCTCGTCGCAGCCGGCCAGTGCACCAAGGTGGAGGGCGTCTCCGAGGAGCAGAATGCCGCTGCCGGGCTGCTCGGCTGCGGCATCATGGCCGGGATCGGCGCTGCCATCAACACCGGGGAGGCCAAGCGCGGCGAGTCCGTGGCTGTCATCGGCTGTGGCGGCGTCGGCACGGCCGCCATTGCCGGCGCCAAGCTGGCCGGGGCAACCACCATCATCGCCGTGGACCTCGATCAGCGGAAGCTGGACAAGGCCGTCGAGCTCGGAGCCACCCACACGGTCAATTCCAAGGACCAGGAAGCCGTCGAGGCCATCCAGGCTCTCACCGGAGGATTCGGCGCCGATCTCGTCATCGACGCCGTGGGCCGCCCCGAGACCTACAAGCAGGCCTTCTACGCCCGCGACCTGGCCGGCCGCGTCGTCCTCGTCGGCGTCCCGACGCCGGAGATGCAGCTGGAGCTGCCCCTCGCCGATGTCTTCGGTCGCGGTGGGTCGCTGAAGTCCTCCTGGTACGGCGACTGCCTGCCCTCCCGCGACTTCCAGATGCTGATCGACCAGTACAACCTGGGCCGCCTCGACCTGGACGCCTTCGTCACCGAGACCATCGGCCTCGGCGACATCGAGGCCGCCTTCGCCAAGATGCACTCCGGTGACGTCCTCCGCTCGGTGGTGGTGCTCTGATGGCTCGCATCAACAAGATCGTCACCTCCGGCACCTTCTCCCTGGATGGCGGCACCTGGGAGGTGGACAACAACGTCTGGATCGTCGGCGACGACGAGACCTGCGTGGTCATCGATCCCGCCCACGACGCCCTCGAGGTCCAGAAGGCTGTCAACGGGCGCCAGGTCCTGGCCATCCTGCTGACCCATGGCCATGACGACCACATCCGCGCCGTCCAGATGTTCCGCTCGCTCGTGGACGCCCCCGTGCTGCTGCACGAGGCCGACCGGATGCTGTGGGACACCGTCTACCCGGACCAGGCCCCCGACGGCACCATCGAGGACGGGGAGACCTTCACCGTGGGCGAGATCCAACTCACCGCCCTGCACACCCCGGGGCACTCCCCCGGCTCGGTCTGCTTCCATTCCCCGGAACTGGTCAGCGACTCCGGAACCCAGGGCGTCGTCTTCTCCGGCGACACCCTCTTCCAGGGCGGACCGGGCGCCACCGGGCGGTCCTACTCGGACTTCGGTACCATCGTGGAGTCGATCAAGAACCGGCTCCTGACGTTGCCGAACGAGACCACGGTCAACACCGGCCATGGGGACTCCACCACGATCGGCGCCGAAGCCCCGCACCTGCAGGAATGGATCGACCGCGGTCACTAGCCGCCGGGCCGGTCTCCCATCAGGCGCCGCCAGTCTCTGACGGGAACACCGACTCTGTGAGTACCGCATCCTCCGAACACCATTCCGGAGGCCTCGTCCTCTTGGGCGGGGCCTCCGGTTCGGGTAAGTCCTATCTGGCCCGCACCTACGGCCGTCCGCACCTGCTGTTGGACTCCTTCTACCGGGAGATCGCCGAGGACCAGAAGTGCGACCCAGAGCGGGCCTTTCCCCGTACCGCCTACGGTGAGATCGACTGGGACCATCCAGGGACCTGGAATGCACGCGCCGCCGTGGACGCGATCATCGAGCTCAGGGAAACCGGCCGCACCCGCGTGCCCGACTACTCCATCACCACGTCGTCCATCACCGGTTACCTGGACCTCGAGCTGGCGGGAGGACCGATCGTCGCGGAGGGCATCTTCGCCGCGGAGCTCCCCCGCATCCTCACCCGGCTTGGAGTCGACTTCCAGGCCTGGTACATCGACCAGCACCAGCTCACGACGGCGGCCCGCCGGCTGGCGCGCGACCTCGCCGAACGCCGGAAGCCGGTCCCCTTCCTTCTCCAGCGAGGATGGTCCCTCCTCCGCAATGAGCGGGAGATCCGCGACCACTACCTGGACGCCGGCTTCACGCCGGTGCCGAAGGGCGAGCTGCATCGGCGTCTCGCAGCGCGCTGACGGCGCAACGCCAACGCCGCAGCAGCCCACAGCGGTGGCCTCCTGGGACGAACCAGGCCAACCAGGCCAACCACCGGATGACCTACCGGGGCGGAACCGCCCGGAGCAGGTCAACCCAGGGCCGGTCCTCGACGGGCTGGTAGGCCGCGCGCAGTCCGGCGGCGAACGTCTCCACGTCCAGCCCCGGCACGGCGTCTGTGGCCGCTCCCGCCGTCGCCGGGTCCCAGTCCAGGCCGAGTGCCGCGTAGACATCCACGAGCACGGCGCGGATCGGCGCGGGATCCTCCACCACGATCGATGAGGAGAACAACCAGGCACCCTTGACGACCCGCTGCGCCGTGCCCGCCAGCTTCACAGGTCCACGCTCGGCTCCGCCCGGCCCGGGCGGCAGCGGCGTGTGCACCGAGTACTCGCCCGGGCAGTACTCCCCGGGAATCTCCCCGACGGCGGCCGGTACCCCAGCGCTCCGGAACACCTGGGCGAACATCTCGCCGAACCCGGCGAAGCGGTCCTGGAACCCCTGCATCGCGTCCTGGTTGCGCTGGATGTGATCCACCACCACGCTGCCGCCGTGATAGGCCGCGGCCCGGCCACCCGCGCGCCGGACCACGGGCGCGAAACCGTGTGCGTGGCACGCCTGCTGGGCTCGGGCAAAACCGGGCAACCGGGTGTCACGCTGGCCGAAGGCCACGGTGGGAGCGGGGCGGTAGAGGCGGACCATCGGAGAGCTGATCACCCCGTTCTGGGCGGCACGGAGCAGGGTGATCCCGTAGTCGAGATCCTCAGCCGGGCCCAGCGATGTCCCCTGCCGGGTCCACTGCAGCACGACCGGTGGGGCCGCGTGCCGAGCCGACGGCTGGACCATCTCAAGCATCGACGGAGGGGACCTTCCGCACCGTCTGGATCTGCTCGGATCGCCCGAACGGGCCCCGCTCGTCATGGAGGACGGACGAGGTCAGCCCGATCCCGTCCGAGCCCATGTTCGAGGTGGTCGCATAGCCCAGCCAAGCGCCCACGGGATCGCGGTAGAGATGGATCTGCAGGTCGACGTTCGGGAATCCGTAGCCACCAGGACCGGCGTCCAGCACGGGGGCGACTCCGTTGGAGGTGTCCGCCATCCCCATCAGCCGGACGAGGTCACTGGTCGGCTCACCCGCGATCATGTCCACGGCAGTGGTGGACCAGCAGCGCCCGTGCCCCGGGGCGTGATCCGGGGCCACCCGCATCTCCAGCGATTTGATGTAGCCACCGGGCCACCGCTGTTCCATCGCCGGGAACGGCCGGCACTGGGCCAAGGGGGTGAGGGCAGAGTCGTTCGTGACGGCCACGTCGGCCGTGTCCGAGGTGACGAGGCGCCAGGCCCGGGCCACCAGGACGGCGCGCCCCTGGGCCCCCAGGGTTGACTCCACCAGTTCGATGGTCCGCCCGGGGCGCAGGGTACGGGTGGTGACCGTCAGGGGCCCGTAGTGCAGTGTTCCGAGGATCTCGAAGGACAACCGGGCCAATCGCAGCTCGGGACGTGGATCGTGGGCCAGGATCTCTGCCGTCATCAGTCCGGAGACCGGGGCCATGTGGAGTTCGTCGTCTCGCCACGTGCCCTGGGCATGGACCAGCGAGTCGAACTCCGAGGTGCGCACCCCGTCCACCACGCTGGGAGGCGAGGTCCGCTGGAAGTTGGCGCCGACGTCGTGCCCCTCGATGCCGGAACCGCCGGCCATGGTGGTGGAAGTCATGCCCTCCATCCTGTCAGAGCCGGAGATGCGGCGCTGGACAAGTCGGCTGGCGAGTGGCTCCGATTCGTACGGAGACCGGAATCCAGTACCTTGGCTGAACCGTCGTCATACCTGAGATCAGGATGGAGGTCGAGATCTACTGCGATGCCTACCGTGTCTGGGTGGCCACCACCGTCAACGGCGTGTAGCCCGCAGAATTGTAAGCCCGTACGGCGAACTGAGTCTTCGCCCCGCGGCTGACCGCATAACTTCCGGACGAGTAGCGACCATCCACCTGACCCACATACTTCCACCCCCCGAAACTCGAGGAACCCACCGGAGCCGTGCGGCGGAACACCTTGTAATAATCCGCCCGAGCAGACTTGCCCCACCAGATCGACAGCTTCCCGCCCGTCCACTGCTGCTTGCCCGCCACCACCGTCGCCGGCACCTGCAGCTGCTCCAGCGTCTGGGTGGCCACCACCGTCAACGGCGTGTAGCCCGCAGAATTGTAAGCCCGTACGGCGAACTGAGTCTTCGCCCCGCGGCTGACCGCATAACTTCCGGACGAGTAGCGACCATCCACCTGACCCAAGGAACCCACCGGAGCCGTGCGGCGGAACACCTTGTAATAATCCGCCCGAGCAGACTTGCCCCACCAGATCGACAGCTTCCCGCCCGTCCACTGCTGCTTGCCCGCCACCACCGTCGCCGGCACCTGGTACTGGCCATATTTTTGCCGCGCAGCGTTGACCGCGGAAGCCACATTCTTGCGGATGGTCGGCAGCTGAGCGTCCAGGTACCGCCCCGGGCAGGCCGTGGAGTTGGTGACCTTGTGCCCCAGGATGGTGGGAACGGTCACCCTGGTGCCGTCACTCCACCGGGCGGTGCCCTTGCCCCGCTGGGTCAGCGTGACGTTGGCCGTCGGGTTCACGTCATACCGGTAGGCCTGCCAGGCGAGCACCTTCTCGATGGCCCGTACCATGGGGGCCGGGGCCGAGGCGATGTCATAGTTGCCCATGGCGGAGATGCCGATGGTGTCCGTGTTGAACCCGCCGGCCTGAGCGCCCTGGACGGGCTTCTCGATCGATCCGCGGCGGCCCTGGAAGATGTTGCCGTACTTGTCCACCAGGAACTGGTAGCCGATGTCTCCCCAGTTCAGGGAGACCGCGTGGTACTGGAAGATGCCCCGGATCTGGGCGTAGGCGCCGGAGGCGGTGTAGTTGTTCGACCCGGCCGTGTGGTGCACGTACATCGCCTTCAGGTCCGTCGACGGGGTCCCCCAGTCCTTGACCTTGCTCTCATCGGCACCCCACTGCGCGCGGGTGATGATCTTCGGCTTGATCGCATCAGCCGAGGAGTTGGCCGTGGCAGTGGCCTGGGCGGTCCCGGTGATCAGTCCCTGCTGTTCATGGACGGCGGGTGTGAAGGCCGCGTCGCTGCCCGTGCCGAGGGAGGAAGCCGGCACGGCCGCTGCGCCCTGGGTGGATGATGCGGATTCCTGGCTGGCCAGGCCGGCCTGCTGCTCGATCTCCGCCAGGTCGCCTGAGGCAGAGGAAGCTGCCTCCAGCTTGCCGTCGGTCTCGGCCGTGCCCGGGTCGATGAGCTCCAGCTCCAGTCCGGCCGGAACCTCGCCGTCCGCCGTGGTCACCCGGGCCTGGATGGCATCGCCCCCGCTGGAGATCAAGGGCTCGGTGCCCACGCGGTCAGCATGAGGCGCCTCATCGCCGTCATGGATCTCCATGCTGTTCCAGTCGGTCCACTCCCCCGCTTCACGTACACGCAGGGACACGTCAGTGACCTGGTTCGTCTCGGCGATGTCCCACGTCACGCCCGCGACGATGAAGTCCATGGTCTCGACCGGTTGGGTGAGGGCCGCGATCCGCTCGACCTCGACCTCCTGCGTGGACGAGATGGCGCCGTTGAAGACGGAGTCAGTCAGCTCCTCGGCCTCGGGGGCCGCTGGAGCATCGGCGGTGGCGTCAGCCTTGGCCCGGAGTTCCCGGATCACGACGTCGGAGGGCTGGGCCTCGCTGCCCGGTGACTTCGGTGCTGTGCCGGACACGGGGGTCGACCGGGCCGAGAGCGTCGAGGACATCAGCGAGACCTCGGGCTCGGTGGCCGCGGACTCAGCGGCCGCGGCTTCGCTGGCCTCCGGTGCCGAGGACGCCGACGGCTCAGCGAGGTCAGGGGTGTCCGTGACCGAGGGAGCTGGTGTGCTGTCAGGCGCCTGGGTGCTGTCAGGCGCCTGGGTGCCGTCAGGCGCCTGGGTGCCGTCAGGCGCCTGGGTGCCGTCAGGCGCCTGGGTGCCGTCAGGCGCCTGGGTGCCGTCAGAGGTCTCGGTGCCGTCAGGCGTCTCGGTGCTCTCAAGGTCCGGCGTGTCAGGGGCTTCCGTCACGTCAGGAGCCGGTGCCGACTCAGGGGTGTCCGCCACCTCGGGGAGCGCCTCGGGGTCGATGCCGCCGAGGGCAATGGACTGCTCCTCGGCACCCTTGACCTCAGAGGCCACCTCACCTGGCTCGACGGCCGGGTCAACGGCATTCTCGCTGGTGGCGGCGGTCACCGCCGGAGCAGCAGTGGTGTCCGGCACCACGGGCATGGCCGTGGCCGGCAGGACGGTGGTGGCGGTGAGCGTGAGTGCCAGGGCAGTGGCGGCGCCGGCCTTCAGGACAGGGTGGAGCGTCCGGGACATATCAGTTTTTCCCTCAAGTGGTGCAGAGCGGTGGACGTGGTCGTGGGTTTCCCCTCCACGCCACAGATAGGTTATCAAGCGTTTATTGACTTGTAATCACTTTTGTCCCTTTGGTCTCAGCTTTAACACAGAGTTCACTCCGTGGTTGGCGCTGATGACAGGCCCAGCCAGGACAAGACAAAGGGACACCGGGTCCCCCTCAAGGGTGGACCCGGTGTCCCTATGCGCGCCGTCGGTGGACGGCTGTCAGAGCTCTCCGTCGATCTTAGAAGTCCCAGTCATCGTCCTCCGTGGTTTCGGCCTTGCCGATCACGTAGGAGGAGCCGGAGCCGGAGAAGAAGTCGTGGTTCTCATCCGCATTCGGTGACAGTGCTGAGAGGATGGCCGGATTCACGTCGGTGACGGCGGAGGGGAACATCCCCTCGTAGCCGAGGTTCATCAGGGCCTTGTTGGCGTTGTAGTTCAGGAACTTCTTGACGTCCTCAGCCAGGCCGACGGAGTCGTAGAGGTCATGGGTGTACTGGACCTCGTTCTCGTACAGTTCGAACATGAGCTCGAAGGTGTAGTCCTTGAGCTCCTGCTGGCGCTCCGCCGACTCATTCTCCAACCCGCGCTGGTACTTGTAGCCGATGTAGTACCCGTGCACGGCCTCGTCGCGGATGATGAGACGGATCAGGTCCGCGGTGTTGGTCAGCTTGGCACGGGAGGACCAGTACATGGGCAGGTAGAAGCCGGAGTAGAAGAGGAAGGACTCCAGGATGGTGGAGGCCACCTTCTTCTTCAGCGGATCGTCACCGTGGTAGTAGTCCAGGATGATCCGGGCCTTCCTCTGCAGGTTGGCGTTCTCCTGGGACCAACGGAACGCGTCGTCGATCTCCTTGGTGTTGGACAGCGTGGAGAAGATCGAGGAATAGCTCTTCGCGTGCACCGACTCCATGAACGCGATATTCGTGTAGACGGCCTCCTCGTGGGTGGTCAGCGAGTCCGCGATGAGGGAGACAGCGCCCACGGTGCCCTGGATGGTGTCCAGCAGGGTCAGTCCGGTGAAGACCCGCATGGTGAGGGTCTTCTCGTCCTCGGACAGCGTGGCCCAGGACTGGATGTCATTGGACAGCGGCACCTTCTCCGGGAGCCAGAAGTTGGAGGTCAGACGGTTCCAGACCTCCACGTCCTTGTCATCCTGGATACGGTTCCAGTTGATTGCCTCGACGGTCTCGAGGGTCTTGACAGCGTCGGCCATCATCTCAGGTGTCGTCCTCACTTCAAGGGTGCAGTGCTGTGGGTGGTTCGTGGTTCAGCCGGGCGGGCCGCCGGGAAGCGACCCGCCCGGCCCAGGCTAGTGGCCGGCGTCGGGCCCGGAGGCCTGACGGATCAGAGCATGCAGGAGACGCAGCCCTCGACCTCGGTGCCTTCCAGCGCGAGCTGGCGCAACCGGATGTAGTAGATGGTCTTGATGCCCTTGCGCCAAGCGTAGATCTGGGCCTTGTTCAGGTCACGGGTGGTGGCCGTGTCCTTGAAGAACAGGGTCAGGGACAGGCCCTGGTCCACGTGCTGAGTGGCGGCGGCGTAGGTGTCGATGACCTTCTCGTAGCCGATCTCGTATGCATCGTCGTAGTACTCGAGGTTCTCGTTCGTCAGGTAGGGAGCCGGGTAGTAGACGCGACCCAGCTTGCCCTCCTTGCGGATCTCGATCTTCGAGGCGACCGGGTGGATCGAGGAGGTCGAGTTGTTGATGTAGGAGATCGAACCGGTCGGCGGCACCGCCTGCAGGTTCTGGTTGAAGATGCCGTGCTCCATGACAGAGGCCTTCAGCTCGCGCCAGTCGGCCTGGGTGGGGATGGACACGTTGGCACCGGAGAACAGCTCGGCGACCCGCGGGGTGGCCGGCTCCCAGACCTGTTCGGTGTACTTGTCGAAGAACGTCCCGGAGGCGTACGTGGAGTCCTCGAAGCCGCCGAACGTCGACCCGGTCTCCATCGCGATGCGGTTGGAGGACCGCAGGGCGTGGAACAGCACCGTGTAGAAGTAGATGTTCGTGAAGTCGATGCCTTCCTCGGAGCCGTAGTGCACCCGCTCGCGGGCCAGGTAGCCGTGCAGGTTCATCTGGCCCAGGCCGATGGCGTGCGAGGAGTTGTTGCCCTGGACGATGGACGGCACCGAGTTGATCTCAGACATGGTGGACACCGCGGTGAGCGCCCGGATGGCCGTCTCGATGGACTTGCCGAAGTCCGGCGAATCCATGGTCTTGGCGATGTTCATGGACCCGAGGTTGCAGGAGATGTCCTTGCCCACGGAGGCGTAGGTCAGGTCCTCATTGAACTCCGAGGCCTCGGAGACCTGGAGGATCTCGGAGCACAGGTTGGACATGGTGATCCGGCCCTTGATCGGGTTGGCCTGGTTCACCGTGTCCTCGAAGACGATGTACGGGTAGCCGGACTCGAACTGGATCTCAGCGAGCGTCTGGAAGAACTCGCGGGCGTTGATCTTGGTCTTCTTGATCCGCGCGTCGTCGACCATCTCGTAGTACTTCTCCGAGACCGAGATCTCGGTGAACGGCTTGCCGTAGACGCGCTGCACGTCGTACGGGCTGAAGAGGTACATGTCCTCGTTCTTCTTGGCCAGCTCGAACGTGATGTCCGGGATGACGACGCCCAGGGACAGGGTCTTGATGCGCACCTTCTCGTCCGCGTTCTCGCGCTTGGTGTCCAGGAACCGGTAGATGTCCGGGTGGTGGGCGTGCAGGTACACGGCTCCGGCACCCTGGCGGGCACCGAGCTGGTTCGCGTAGGAGAAGGAGTCTTCGAGGAGCTTCATCACCGGGATGACGCCGGAGGACTGGTTCTCGATCTGCTTGATCGGGGCGCCGTGCTCACGGATGTTGGTGAGGGACAGGGCCACGCCGCCGCCGCGCTTGGACAGTTGCAGGGAGGAGTTGATGCTGCGCGCGATCGACTCCATGTTGTCCTCGATACGCAGCAGGAAGCAGGAGACGAGCTCGCCGCGCTGGGCCTTGCCGGCGTTGAGGAAGGTCGGGGTGGCGGGCTGGAAGCGTCCGCCCACCATCTCCTCCACCAGGTCGATGGCGAGCTGCTCATCGCCCTGGGCCAGGTGCAGGGCCACCATGCAGACGCGGTCCTCGTAGCGCTCCAGGTAGCGCTTGCCGTCGAAGGTCTTCAGCGCGTAGGACGTGTAGAACTTGAAGGCGCCCAGGAAGGTGGGGAAACGGAACTTCAACCCGTAGGCGCGGTCCCAGAGACTCGTCCGGAACTCGGCGGAGTACTGCTCCAGCGTCTCGGCCTCGTAGTAGTCGTGCTCCACGAGGTAGGTCAGCTTCTCGTTCAGGTCGTGGAAGAAGACGGTGTTGTTGTTGACATGCTGCAGGAAGTACTGACGGGCTGCGGCGTGGTCCGCCTCGAACTGGATCTTGCCGTCCGCACCGTAGAGGTTCAGCATGGCGTTCAGCTCGTGGTAGCCCAGGTTCTGCCATGCCGCCGGCAGCTCCTTGGCCGACCTGATCATGTCCTGCTCGGTGATAGTCATCCCCAAAACCTTTCCAATCCTTCGCGCACGGCCGTGACGTCCTCCGGCGTGCCCATGAGTTCGAATCTGTACATCAGGGGGACCTCGCACTTGCGCGCCACGATGTCCCCGGCGAGGCAGTAGGCCTCGTAGAAGTTGGTGTTCCCTGCGGCAATGACGCCCCGGATCAGTTCCCGGTTCGACTTGACGTTGAGGAATTTGATGACCTGCTTCGGCACGGCTCCCTTGCCGTCTCCCCCGCCATAGGTCGGCAGGACGAGGACGAAGGGCTCCGTGGCCAGGAGGGTCGGTTCCTTGGTGATGATCGGCAGCCGCGCCACTTCACCCTCCGGCAGCTCCAGTTTGGAGACGAAGCGGTGGGTGTAGCCGGAGGCGGAGGAGAAGTAGATCAGGCGTGCAGCCGTCTGTTGCGGGGTCTGGGACCCCACAACACCTGTCGGCCTGCTGTCGCTGACCACGCTCGTCATGGTGACCTCGGGAACCTCAGGCCACCGAGGCGGCAGCGGCGGTGGTCAGCTCCTCGATCTTGTCCGGACGGAAGCCGGACCAGTGCTCGGCACCCGAGATGACGACCGGGGCCTGCATGTAGCCCAACGACCGGACGCGCTCCAGCGCCTCGGCGTCCTGGGACATGTCCACGGTCTCGTAGGCGATGCCCTTCTTGTCCAGGGCGCGGTAGGTGGCATTGCACTGCACGCAAGCCGGCTTGGAGTAAACGGTGACGGTCATGGTCATTCCCCTGTCCTCGGTTACCGCGTCCGGATTGCCGGACCGGCGGGCGTTTCTGCTCTGTGGTCTGTGTTCTTGCGTCATGGCCGCGAAATCCGTCTAGGGCCTGTTCAACAGGTCCCGATACCGTGGATTCCGGGCCCGCCCGGACTCTCCGGCGTGAAAAACTGCGCGGTCCGAACTGCTGACATCAATACTACATCTAGTGGTGACCGTATGGAACAACCACAAGATCCTGTCTTACATGGTTGGGATTAGTTTCCCCCAGTTCGTCCACAGGCGGTGTGGATGAACGGGCCGTGAACGCACCCGCCCGGAACGCCGGAATCACGCCGATCGACGGTTGCGGGCCGGAGAACGTCCACAGGGTGTGGACGAAGAGGCCCGGCGTTGTGCACAGATTCTTTTGATCCGGCACGGCGGCGTGTCCTGTCCGCGGCGGCGGCGTGTCGGCATCGTGACGGGACCGGTCGGCTTCACGGACAGGACCCGGTTAGCCTCGAGGACCCACAAGAGGAACCACAAGAGGCACCACAGGAGGGACTCCCATGCCCACGCCAGAGACACCCCGCCGACTGGTCAACACCCACGACCTCGTCGGCCGCGCCGGCCTCACCGCCCGCGAGACAGCGACCGCCGCAGACGCCACAGGTGCCAGGATCGCCACCGGCGCCGCAGGCGCGATCTGGAAACTCGAGGAGCCGCTCCGGGAGCTTGATTCGAACATCATCGCGTTGCCGGCCGGTGACGGGATCGACGCGCACCAGGGCCCGGACAACGACGTGATGATCCATGTCCTCCACGGCTCCGGCACGCTCGGAACCGCAGAGGGAGACCTGACCCTTCGGCCCGGAGACCTCCTGTGGATGCCCCGGCGTTCGATGCGCCGCTTCACCGCGGATGGTTCCGGACTGGTCTACCACACGGTCCACGTCAGGAAGCCGGGCCTGCTCCCGACTCTGCGCCCATGACGTCGCTTCCGAACTGGGCGATGGCGTCCCCGATGGACCGGTGCAGGGTGGGGTAGGCCCACGGGATCCGGGCCAGTTCGGCCAGCGGCACCCGGGCGTGGACGGCCACGGTGAGCGCCCCGAGGATCTCCCCGGCATGGGGGCCCACCACCGCCGCGCCGGCGAGCGCTCCCCCACTCGTCCTGGTCCCGGCTCCCTTCCCAGTCCCCTTCTCCTCCGCCCCAGCCCCCTTCTCCTCCGCAGTCCCCTCCGCCAGAGCCACCAGGGTCAGGTGCCCTCGAACCTCGTCGATCCACCCCCGGCTCGAGGCCCCGAGATCCACCCTCACCACGTGGACCTCGGAGGCATCGCCCCCCTGATGCTCCACGGCCTTCCGGGCCTCACCCTCAGAGAGCCCGACGGCGGCCACCTCCGGATCCGTGTACGTCACCCGGGGTACGGCATGCCGGGGGAAGGGGCGCGGAGCCGCTCCGGCCAGGAGCTGGTCCGCCACCACCGCCGCCTGGGCCATGGACGTGTGGGTGAAGGGGCCAACACCGGTCATGTCCCCGATGGCGTATCGGCCCGGCACGGGCTGCCCACCCTCCGCGGCCGCGCCGTCCAGGACGCGGCACCAGTCATCCACGTCCACGGGGTCCCGCGGCACCCGGCCGGTGGCCAGCAGCACTCGGTCCACGGTCAGCCGGTCCCCCGTGGTCAGCTCCAGGTCCACGGGGCCGGCCGAGGCCGGGATGCCGTGCGACGTCTCATACCGGGAGGCCTCCCCGGCCTGCACACCACTGATCTCCGTCCCCGTACGGACGTCGATCCCCTCGGACCGGAACCGCTCCGCCACCAGCTCGCCGGCCTCCGGGGCTTCGCCCGAGAGCAACCGTCCACCGCGCACCAGCAGGCTGACGCGGACCCCGAACCCGGTCAGCGCCTGCGCCAGTTCACATCCCACGGGCCCACCGCCCACGATGGCGAGGGAGGCCGGGAGTGTCTCCGCCGTCACCACGTCCCGGTGGGTCCACGTCACCGCATCCGGCAGGCCGGGCACCGGGATCCGCACCGATTCCGAGCCGGTGTTCAGGACCACCGCACGGCGGGCCGTCCAGGTCTGGCGCGCGCCGCCGTCGTTCGGGGTGACGGTGACGCTGGTGCCGTCTGAGGCCGTGCCGGTTGCGGGGCCTCCCGCGATCTCGGCCCGGCCGTGGACGAACGTCGCGCCGGTGCCGAGCAGCCGCTCCACGGCCACCCGGTCGTCCCAGTGGTCCGTGGCCTCCTCGCGGATCCGCTGCGCCACCCTCGCCCACGAGGCGTCCGCCCTTCGGGACTCGTGCAGCATCATCTTCGACGGGATGCAGCCGTAGTACGGGCATTCGCCGCCGACCAGGTGCTCGTCCACGGCCATCACCGACCAGCCGCCGCGCGCCAGCCGTGCGGCGATGTCCTCCCCGCCGGGCCCGAGTCCGATCACGATGGCGTCGACCGTCCTGGACGCCGAGACGGACGTGACAGACGTGGCGGCGGGCGTGGGGATCGACGCCGGGATGGGAGTGGACGCTGGGGTGGAGGGGGAAGCCATGGGACCAGACTTCCATCAGCGCACCCCGGGTGGCGAGAGACAGTGAACCCGGCCCACGCCGAACGCGGGCGTCCGAGCCCGGCGACCGGACACCCTCCCCCTGAAGGCGTCCCGGCCCCTACGCTGAGCCCATGGTCACCGTTGCCGAGAACCTCATCCAGACCCTCTCCCTCAATGGCGTCAAGCGCATCTACGGCCTGCCCGGTGATTCGCTCAATGCCATCACGGAGTCCCTCCGGACCCACCCCGAGATGGAGTGGGTGCACGTGCGCCACGAGGAGACCGCGGCGTTCGCCGCCGGGGCCGAGGCCGAGATGACCGGAGATGTGGCGGTCTGTGCGGGCAGTTGCGGGCCGGGGAACCTGCATCTGATCAACGGGCTCTACGATGCCCAGCGCAGCCGTGTCCCGGTGCTCGCGCTCGCCGCCCACATCCCCACGGAGGAGATCGGCACCACCTACTTCCAGGAGACCCACCCGCAGGAGCTGTTCCGGGAATGCTCCGTCTATGTGGAGTACGTGGCCGATCCGAAGCAGATGCCCCGCCTGCTGGAGATCGCCCTGCGCACCGCCATCGAGCAACGTGGCGTGGCGGTCCTGGTGATCCCCGGCGATGTCGCCTCGGCGGCCGCCCACGATGATCGCCACACCCTCGTGCGGAAGGCCCGCTCCGCCGTCGTGCCCCTGCCGGACCAGTTGCAAGAGGCTGCCGGGATCCTCAACACGGCGAGGAACGTCACCATTCTGGGCGGTGCGGGGACCGCGGGAGCGCACGCCGAGGTGATGCAGTTGGCCGAGCGGCTGGCCTCGCCGATCGTGCACGCGATGCGCGGCAAGGAACACCTGGAGTACGACAGCCCCTATGACGTCGGCATGACCGGCCTGCTCGGCTTCGCCAGCGGGTACAAGGCCATGTACGAGGCGGACGCCATCCTCATGCTGGGCACGGACTTCCCGTACCCGCAGTTCTATCCGGACGATGCCCGGGTGGTCCAGGTCGATCTCAGAGGCGAGCAGATCGGGCGCCGGCATCCCGTGGACGTTGCCCTGGTGGGTGGGGTCCAGGAGACGGCGGCCGCGCTGGTCCCGCTGCTGGAGCAGAAGAAGGGCAGGCACCTCGCGGACGCGCGGAAGCACTACGCCAAGACGCGTGCGAAGCTGGACGACCTGGCCACCCCGGCCCGGAAGGGCGCAGCGGTGCATCCGCAGTACCTGGCACGGCGGATCAGCGCGCTGGCGGCCGAGGACGCCGTGTTCATCCCGGACGTCGGCTCCCCCGTGGTCTACGCCGCCCGGTACCTGGAGATGAACGGACGACGCCGGCTGCTCGGCTCGTTCTCGCACGGCTCCATGGCGAATGCGGTCCCGCAGGCGATCGGCGTGCTGGCCCAGGATCGCGCCCGGCAGACCGTCACGCTCTCCGGCGACGGCGGGCTGACCATGTTGCTCGGTGACCTGCTCACGCTGGTGCAGATGAGGCTGCCGGCGAAGGTGGTGGTGTTCAACAACTCGTCCCTGAACTTCGTGGAGCTCGAGATGAAGGCCGCCGGGCAGCTGCCCTTCGCCACGAGCCTGGAGAACCCCGACTTCGCCGCCGTGGCCCGGGCCATGGGCATCAAGGGCATCCGGGTGGAGGACTCCGGTGACGTGGACGCGGCCCTCACGGAGGCCTTCGCGCACGACGGCCCGGCTCTGGTGGACGTGGTGACGGACCCGCAGGAACTCACCATTCCGCCGGCCATCCAGTTCGAACAGGCCAAGGGCTTCGCGCTGTACTCGCTCCGCACGGTCCTCTCGGGCCGCGGCGACGAGCTGTTCGACCTGGCGAAGACGAACCTGCGCCGGTTGTTCTAGTCCCAGCTAGGGTTGCCGGGTGGACCGTACGCCGAAGAACCTCATCCTCGCCTACGTCCTGTGTGTGGCCCTCGGACTGGTGGGGGCACACCGGTTCTACCTGGGGCATCGTGCGCTCGGCGTGGTGTACCCGGTCCTGACTGTGGCCGGCCTCGCCAGCGCTCCGTGGGGCATCGGGTTCGTGTTCGGCGGGATCGTGATCCTGCTGTGCCTGCTCGACCTGGTGCGCCTGCCCGGACTCGTCCGGCGGGCCGACGGCGGCCTCAACTAGGCAGTTCACCGTTGCGGGATGCGGCCCCTGCAGTGCGACTACCAGGTGGCGGCGACGAAGCCGTGCAGGTCGGCCTCCAACTCGATCCGTGAGCGCATCAGCTCAGCGACCAGGCCGGCGTCGAGGGCAGTACGCAAGCGGTCCCGGGGCACGGAGACGGTCATCCCGGCCACCGCTGCGCCCGAGCTGTCCCGGACGGCCACCCCGACCGCGCCGACGCCCTCCTCGGTGCCCTGATCGTTGATGGCGAAGCCGCGGATCCGGATCATCGCCAGTTCGGCGGCGAGCCGCGTGTGGGACCGCGCGTCGAAGGGACTGCCGACCAGTTCAGCCTGGTGGCGGTACAGCTGTTCGACCGTGGCCGGGTCCATCGTCGCGAGCAGGGCCTTACCGCCCGAGGCCGCGGCGGCCGGCAGGGCCACGCCCTGGCGGTCGCCCACTCGAACGGAGTGGTCCCCCTCCACGGAGGCCAGAAAACGAACCTCGGTGCCGGCACGGACCATCAGGTTGGCCGTCTCCCGCAGCCGGCCGGCCAGCATCTCCAGGTGCGGATAACTGCGGTGACGTAGCTCGGCCGTCCAGGGGACCCCCACCGGCGGCAGACCCAGGGCCGGGCCCGGGATGTAGCGACGGGAGGCGTCCTGGACGGCGTACCCGCGGTAGACCAGCATCGCCATGAGGCGGTGTGCCGTGGAGACGGAGACGCCCAACAGCCGGGCCGCAACACTGATGCGCACCCGGCCGTAGTCACGCACCATCTCCATCAGGGTCAGGGCGCGGTCCACGGAGTCGACGGGATACCTCGGCGACTGCCGCAGGGATGGCGTTTTCTGCACAGTAGATCATTTTGGCAGTGTTCCTGTGCTGAGGTTCACAGTAGATCTATGATCCAGAGCACATCCGCCTCGGACGCACCGTCCGTGGCGCCCCACCGACAGGCCGCCATCACCGTCCAGGGCTCACCGCAGGGCAGTGGGCTGTCCCGCCGCCAGGCCACCCTGGCCGTGGTGGTCTGCTGGCTCCTCGTGGTCTTCGATGGATACGACCTCATCGTCTTCGGCACCGTCCAGACTTCGCTGCTGGAGAACACCGGCTGGGGCCTGGACAACGCCACCCTCGGCCTCATGGGGTCCATGGCGTTCGTCGGGATGATGATCGGCGCCCTGCTGGCCGGGCGGATGGCCGATTCCTGGGGCCGCCGCCGTACCATCCTGGCGTGCGCCGTCACCTTCTCGATCTTCACGATTCTCTGTGCCATCGCCCCGAGCGCCTGGGTCTTCGGAGCTTTCCGGCTGCTGGCCGGGATCGGCCTCGGCGGCCTGGTGCCCTCGGCCAACGCCATGGTGGCCGAGCTGGTCCCCGAACGCTGGCGCTCCTCCATCGCCACGTTGATGATGTCCGGCGTCCCGATCGGCGGTTCCCTGGCCGCCCTCATCGGCATCCCCCTGATTCCGGCCCTCGGCTGGCAGTCGATGTTCCTCGTGGCCGTCCTGGCCCTCGTCATCGTGGTCCCGATGGGCCTGGCCTACCTCCCCGAGACCCTGCCGTCCGAAGCCGCGGCCCGGGATCGCCCCGGCGCCTCACCGGCCACTGGCAAGGCGGCGAAGGCCGGCGGTTTCTCCCTGTTGCTCCGTGATCCCTTCCTGCTGGCCTCCATCATGTTCGCCCTGGCCACCCTGGCCACGCTGTTCGCCTGGTACGGACTCGGCACGTGGCTGCCGCGCGCCATGGAAGCCCAGGGCTATGACCTCGGCTCCGCCCTGACCTTCTCGCTGTCCCTGAACGTCGGTGCCGTTCTCGGCTCGATCGTCACGGCCTGGGCCGGCGACCGCTTCGGCGCTGTCCGCTCCAGCGTCATCGCCGCCGCTCTGGCCGGCGTGGCCCTGCTCGGCCTGTTGCTCTCCCCGCCCGTGTGGCTCGTGTACGTGATCTTGATGGTGGCCGGCGTCGGGACGCACGGCACGCAGTGCCTGATCATCGCCGCCGTGGCCAACCACTACCCGGGGCACCTGCGCGGCACGGCCCTCGGCTGGGCCCTGGGCGTGGGGCGCCTGGGTGCCGTGACGGCCCCGCTGGTGGCCGGTTTCCTGCTCGACGGCGGCTTCGGCGCCGGATCGATCTTCGTCGCCTTCGGCGTGGCAGCCCTGGTGGCGGCGGTGCTGCTGGTCGTCATCATCGCCCAGGGCAACGGCGGGCGCGGCGTCGGATCGCGCCAGGTCACGGCGAGCTGAATCGTCTGACAGAGTTCCACGGCCGGGGTCATCAGCCCGCGAACGGGCGCGTCGGGATTCCGGGCACCCCTACCTCCGCCACGAACAAGGCACCGGCCAGCGGGTCCGCATCGGTATCCACGTCTTCCTGCGAGGTGGTGATGAACAGCCGGTCCAGGTGCTCACCGCCGAAGGTGCAGGCGGTGGTCTTGGTGGCCGGCACCTCGATGACCTCGTCGAGGTGGCCATCCGGCCGGTACCGGTGGATCACGCCCTGGTCCACCACGGCCACCCAGACCCCTCCGTCGGCGTCCACGGTCAACCCGTCCGGCTGGCCGCCGCCGGGAATACGCACGAAGGTCCGCCGGCCGCTCAGGCCGGACTCGGTGTCATAGTCGAAGACCGAGACCAGACCGGTCGGCGTGTCGTTGTAGTAGGCCAGGGACCCGTCCGGGCTCCAGTCCAGCCCGTTCGAGTTGGTGACGCCGTCCAGGACCACATCGACCCGGCCGTCGGCATCCAGGCGGTAGAGGGAGGCAGCACCCGGCGTCTGGTCATACGCCATGGATCCGCAGTAGAACCGGCCGTCCGGATCGCAGGCGCCCTCGTTCATCCGCACGCCGGTCGAGGCCCACACCGGGGACAGGGTGGCGATGGAGCCGTCGGGCTCCTCCAGGGCGAAGCCCCGTTCGACGCCGATCACCGCGCCCCCGCCACGGCGTGGCCGCACCGCGGCGGCCACCGAACCGACGTGGTGGCGGGTCACCGTGTCCCCCGCGTCCCCGGGCAGCGTGAGGATGTCCCCGGCCAGCATGTCCACCCAGCGCAGGCCTCCCCACTGCTCAGACCAGACCGGCCCCTCGCCGTGGTAGGCGACCGGGTCGGTGATCTGCTGGGCACGCATGGGGACCTCCTGTGTGGGGCAACGCGGAAGCGATGACGGGCGGACGGGAATGAGGGCTCACCCTCAGACAACCCCGTCGGCGTGCTGGGTGCAAGGGGTTCCTTCCGGTCCTCGAGCTCGAGGACCAGTTCCTCTGGTCGGCAGAGGTCGGCCGCATCCCGGATGCCGCGCATACGGGACCGGGTCACCCTGCTGAGCCTCGAGAATGCGGCGGGCGGGCCGATCTCGGTACTGAGCCTCCGCGGGCTACCGCAGCAGACCGTCACGCAGGGCGCGGAGCACCGCATTCGTCCGGTCCCGCGCACCCAGCTTCAGGAGGATGGTGGAGACGTGGTTCTTCACCGTGCCCTCGGCGAGAAACAGGGCCTGGGCGATCTGCCGGTTGGGGTAGCCCTCGGCCATCAGCCGCAGCACCTCCCGTTCCCGTTCGGTGAGATCCTGGGCGGGCACCGCAGCTTCCGGCGTGGGCACAGCGCCGGTGCGGATTGCCCGCAGCAACCGATCGGTGATGGATGGGGCAATGAGCGTTCCGCCATCGGCCAGAGTCTGTACCGCATGGGTGAGCTGTTTGACCGTCACGTCCTTGAGCAGATAGCCGCGAGCGCCGGACTGCAGGGCATCCAGCACCAGGGTGTCATCGTCGAAGGTCGTCAGTACCAGCACGGGCACCTCGATCCCCCGGTCCCGCAGTTGCCGCAGGGTCCACAGCCCGTCGTAACGGGGCATCCGCAAATCCAGTAGCACGACGTCGGGCGCTTCTTGGGCGATCACCTCCAGTGCCGCAGCGCCGTCGTCCGCCTCCCCCACCACCTCGACGTGCGCGATGTCCAGGAGGGTGCGGATCCCGTGCCGCACGAGGGTCTGATCGTCGACGACCACCACGCGGGTCATGCGGACGGCACCCGGGCGACGACGCGGAACCCCTGACCCAGGGGGTCGCGGCCACGAGTAGTTCTTCCAGTGCTTTCGATGCTGGCAGTCTTGGCAGTCTTCGCAGTCCGTGGAGCGGCAGTTCCGAACGTCGCCGTGCCGCCCAGCATCTCGAACCGTTCTGCAATGCCCCGCAATCCGTTCCCACCTGCGCCCGCGTCCGGGGGGCCACACCCGTCGTCCTCGGCGGTGAGCACCACATCCCTGCCGACGCCCCCGTTCTCTCCGTCCAGCCCCACGGTGATCCACAACCGGGTGGCGTCGGCATGGCGGAGGGTATTGGTGGTGATCTCCTGCACGGCCCGGACGAGGGCCTCGGTGCGTGCCTCGTCCAGGCTGATCTCCGGTTCCACGTCAAGCTCCACGTGGAGACCGGGCAGGTCCGCCACCACCTCGTCCAGAGCTCGGGCCAGGTCGGTCGGTTCGGTGCGCAACTGGTCCACGGTGGCCCGCAGATCGGCCAGCAGCTCCTTGGCCACGGTGCCAGCCCGCTCAACATGCTCCCTTGCCGGCCCCGGGGTACGGTGCCTGGCCGCCTCCAGTTCGAGGGCGAGGACGGTGAGTTGGTGACCGAGCGTGTCATGCAGGTCCCGGGAGATCCGCAGCCGTTCGGCGGCGCGGGCGTTCACGGCCAGCACGGCGGAGGCCGCCCGCAGGTCCACGTGGGCCCGGGCCAGCTCGCGTCGCTGCCGTTGTTCACGGATCAGGGTGACGGTACTCAGCAGGGTCGCGACCTGGATCATCAGGTAGAACCCGAGGAACAGCCCAAGCTCCATCAGGGCGGCTTCCGTGATCGCGCCGCCCCACTGGGGCGAGGCCTCCTGCACGGCATCCACCGCGAGCACCACTGTGTTGAGCCCGACCAGCACGAACCCGCCCCACACGGGCACCAGGTAGGCGCTGATGGCGGCGGTCAGTACGAGGAGGATATTCAGCAATCCCATCCCAGGGGCGGTCAGCACCAGCATCCAGGAGAACACGACGGCGGCGGCGAACCCCAGCAGGTCCACGCGCCTCGCCATTCCGGAGACCGCCGCGATGAGGCTGAGCATGAAGACGACGAACAGGCTGGTCCACAGGGTGCGGTGGATCGACGGCTCGGCCGCTCCGAACAGGACCGGGGAGGCCACGGCGATGGCGACGACGAGCATCGCCAGTCCCGACCAGATCTCGTACCCGTACCGCTGGCTCATCTTCCGAGTCTAGAAGAGCGTGGGTACCGGCACCCGTGCCGATGGTCATGGGCCGCCGCCCAGCACCATGATGACGGGCGGCACCTGTGCGCGGGACCCGTATTGCCTAGCGTCAGGACCATGACCTCTCCAGCATCAGCACCGGCCATCCACGCCGAGAATCTGCGCAAGTCCTATCGCGGCAGGACCGCGGTGGACGGCATCTCCCTGTCCGTCCAGCCCGGTGAGGTGATGGGCGTCCTCGGGGCCAACGGCGCCGGCAAGACCACCACCGTGGAGATGATCGCCGGGCTGCGCACGCCGGAGAGCGGCACCGTCCGGGTCCTCGGCCTCGACCCCCGGCACGATCGCGGAGCGGTGCGCCAGGTCCTCGGCGTCCAGTTGCAGCAGTCCTACCTGCACGGGGCGTTGACCGTGGCGGAGCTCGTGGACCTGTACCGCAGCTTCTACCCCGACCCGGTCCCTGCCAAGGATCTCATCGACCGCGTGGGACTCACCGCCCAGCGCCGGACCCGATTCGAGAAGCTCTCCGGGGGCCAGCAGCAGCGGGTGTCCATCGCACTCGCTCTGGCGGGCCGACCGCGCGTCGTGATCCTGGACGAGTTGACCACGGGACTGGACCCGCGGGCACGCCGCCGGCTGTGGTCGCTGGTCGAGCAGATGCGCGAGGACGGCGTGACGGTGTTGCTCGTCAGCCACGCCATGGACGAGGTGGAGCACCTGTGTGACCGGCTCGTCGTGCTCGACGCCGGACGCGTCATCGCCCGCGGCACCCCCGGCGAGATCACCTCCGCCACCGGGACCCCTTCACTGGAAGACGCCTTCCTGGCCCTGACCGGGCGGGATCTCGACGCGGACGACGACAGTCCAGCGGAGAAGTCCACCACGGAAGCCGAGGCCCACTGATGACGACCGCCACCCTTCTCCCACCCACGGCCCGGCGCCCCGGCCCGAAATCCTGGCTGTCCCTGATGGGGGCCGAGGCGAAGATGGTCACCCGGGACACCTCCGGGCTCATCATACCGCTGGGCCTGCCTCTGCTGATCCTCGTGATGAGCGCCGCACCAGCCTCCCAGGAGGTCATCGTCAACGGTCGCACAGCGCTGGACCTGTTCGTGCTGCCGTTGGTGCTGACCGTCATCATCGCGACCATCGGCATCATCAACATGCCCAGCTTCCTGGCCTACTACCGCCGCTCGGGCATCCTGCGCCGACTGGCCGTCACCCCGGCGTCTCCGGCCATGGTGCTGGTGGCACAGGTGGTGGTGAGCCTGCTGCAGACAGTGCTCGGACTGATGCTCGCCCTGGCGGTGGCGTTCTGGGGGTTCGGGGCGAATCCGCCCGTGCACCTGTGGGCCGCCGTCGGGATCTTCCTTCTGGCCCTGTCCGCGATGTATGCGCTGGGGATGATGGTCGCCGCTATTGCCCCGACGCCGAACTCGGCCGTGGCGATCGGCCTGGTCCTGTTCTTCGCCTTCGGCGCCCTGGGCGGGTTGTTCGGTGGAGTGCAGATGCTGCCGGACGCTCTGGCACCGCTGGCCGACTGGCTGCCGTTCGGGGCCGCGGTCCAGGCGCTGGGATCGGCCTGGGCCGGCGTCGCCCTTGACCTGACGCATCTGATCAGCCTCGTGACCACCGCGGTGATCGGCACCGGGGTGGCGATCTGCCTGTTCCGCTGGGAGTAGGACGCCAGCGTCAGGAACCCTTCGGGACCTTGACCGCGATCACCGGGACGGAGGCGCCCAGCAGGATCTCCTGGGCGTTCGAGCCGAGCAAGAGCTTGCCCACCGGACTGCGGTGCTTGATGCCGACCACGATCACGGATGCGTTCAGCTCCTCGGCCACGTCCAGCAGATCACCGGCGGCATCCCGGCCGCGGGCGTCCGGCTGACGGTGCGTGACCGCGAGACCAGCCGGCGCCGGACCGGCGTCGGGGCCCAGGGCTCCGGACCCGCCCGCGCCGCCGTCGAGGTCGAAGAGGATGAGGTCCTCCCCACGGCGAGTGGCCTCAGCCACCGCGAAGTCCACCGCCGCCCGGCCCTCCGGGCTGCCCGTCCGCCCCACCAATACCGACATGCCGACTCCCTCCGGTGTGCGGACGCGCCACCGCGACGCCCCCGCTCTTCGTCCATGACTGTGACTCAGGATACATTTCCCTGTAGACCAGGGGACACCAGCCCGTGAGCCAGTCCAGAGGGGGACGTCCAGCATGGCAGCTGACCACCACGCCACATCGGGTAGACCCGGCGTCGGCATGATCATCTATGGCGTGATAGCCGCCCTGGTGATCGGGACGGCGTCGTTCTTCTCGATCCAGTCGGCCACGGCCGGGGCGGACCTGCGCAGCAACCTGACCCTGATCGCGCCGGCGGGCGCCGGCGGCGGCTGGGATGGGTTCACCCGCTCCCAGCAGTCCGCGATGCGCGTCAACGGGATCGTCAACAACGCCCAGGTCGTCAACATCCCGGGCGCCGGCGGCACCATCGGGCTCGGCCGGTTCAGCACCATGCACGGGCAGGCGGACACCCTCATGGCCACCGGCTCGGTGATGCTCGGGGGGATCGAACTGAACAACTCCCCCGTGGACCTCTCGGACGTGCGCCCCATCGCCCGGCTCTCCGACGACTTCGATGCGATCGTCGTCCCGGCCGATTCGCCCTACGAGACGATCGACGACCTGGTGGCGGACTGGAGGAAAGACCCAGCCTCGTTCCCCTGGACGGGCGGTTCGGTCGGCTCCATCGATCACCTGATCATCGCCGAGCTGGCGCTGGAGGCCGGCATCGATCCAGCCGAGATCACCTACATCCCGAAGACCTCCGGCGGCGAGGCGATCCAGACCATCGCCTCCGGCACCGCGAAGGCGGCGACCTCCGGATACAACGAATTCGCGGACCAGATCGAGGCCGGCCGGATCAGGGCCCTGGGCATCTCCAGTCCCGAGCGACTCGAGGGCGTGGACGTCCCCACCATCACCGAGCAGGGGTATGACGTGGTGATGGCCAATTGGCGCGGCATGCTCGCCGCCCCGGGTATCACCGATGAGCAGTTCGAGGAGCTCGAGGCCATCGTCACGGAGACGTCCCAGACACCCGAGTGGCGTCAGGCCCTCAAGGACAACCAGTGGACCGACTCCTTCATGACCGGCGAGGAGTTCGAACAGTTCATCGCCGAGGACCAGGAGAAGATCGCCGCCCTGATCGAGGAGTTGGACCTGTGAGCCAGTCGCAGCCCACCGCCCCCTCACACCCCGTGGGCCCTCACACCCCGTGGGCGACGCCGGCTCCCCCACCGCCCGCAGTTGGTGGCACGGACGCAGCGGCCTCTTCCTCGCCGCCTTCATGGCGGCCTTCTCCACGTACCTCCTGGTCGGCATCCTCACCATGGCCGTCCCGGACGGTGCCGACGCCCCCGGGCCCCAGTTCGTCCCCCTGATCATCACGGTGGCCGGATATATCCTCGCCCTCCTGCTGGCCGTCCACTACATCCGCACACCCGAGCCGGCGGTCACCCCCACCTTCACCGCCGAGGACGATGCGACCGACGAGGAGCGGCGCGCGGCAGAGGCCGCCGCCACCGTGCAGTACCGGACATTCTCGGACTGGTATGCCGTGGGCTGGAGCGTCGCCGGGTTCCTGGCCTTCGCACTGCTGCTGAACGTGCTCGGCTGGATCCTCGGCGCGGCGCTGCTCTTCTGGTGCGTGGCCCACGGGATCGGCAGCCGCCGCCACGTCTTCGACGCCAGTCTGGGCCTGCTGCTGAGCAGTTTCATCTACCTGGCCTTCGACGTGGGACTGGGCCTGTCCCTGCCCTCCGGCCTGCTGGGAGGGGTGTTCTGAGATGGAATCCATCATGAATCTCATGGACGGCTTCGGCTCGGCGCTCTCTCCCATGAACCTCCTGTGGGTCGTCGTCGGCTGCCTGCTCGGCACCGCGGTCGGCGTACTGCCGGGGTTAGGCTCCTCCATGGCCGTGGCACTGCTGTTGCCCATGACCTTCGCCCTGGACCCCACGGGCGCCTTCATCATGTTCGCCGGCGTCTACTTCGGTGGACTCTTCGGCGATTCCACCATGGCCATCCTCATGAACACCCCGGGCCAGGCCTCGGCCATCGCCTCCACGTTCGAGGGGCATCGCATGGCGAAGGCCGGACGGGCGCCCCAGGCCCTGGCCACCGCCGCCATCGGCGCGTTCATCGGCGGCATGATCGGCTCCATCGTGGTGGTCTTCCTGGCCCCGGCACTGGCGGACTTCTCGGCCAACTTCGGGCCCCAGGAGTTCTTCGCCCTGGCCCTGTTCGCCTTCGTGGCCACGTCCTCCGTGGTGGCCGACTCGATCCTGAAGGGCCTGTGCTCGCTGATCATCGGACTGGGCATCGCCGTGGTCGGCATCGACCAGACCTCGGGGGCCGAGCGGTTCAGCTTCGGCGTTCCCCAGCTCTTCGACGGCATCTCCCTGGTGACCGTGACCGTCGCGATCCTGGCCCTCGGCGAGGTATTCCACATCGCCTCGAGGGTCCGCCGCGATCCCACCAACCGCGTCATCCAGGCCAAGGGCCGGCCGTTCCTGTCCGGGCGGGAGTTCCGCGAGGCCCTCCCAGCCTGGCTCCGAGGCACCGGCATCGGCCTGCCCTTCGGCGTCATCCCGGCCGGTGGCGCAGATGTCCCGACCTTCGTGGCCTACGGCCTGGAGCGCCAACTCGACCGCCGGCGCAGGAAACCCCAGTTCGGCAAGGGGGCCATCCGCGGGCTCGCGGCCCCGGAGGCTGCCGGCAACGCCACCACGGGGACCGCCATGGGTGCGCTGCTGTCCCTGGGCCTGCCCATCTCCGCCACCGCGGCCATCATGCTCGCCGCCTTCGAGCAGTACGGACTTCAGCCCGGACCGCTGATGTTCGACCGGTCACCCGATCTGGTCTGGGCGCTGCTGGCCAGTTTCTTCATCGCGATGGTCGTGCTGCTGGTCCTGAACCTGCCCTTCGCGCCGCTCTGGGCCAAGCTGCTGGCGATCCCCCGCCCCTACCTGTACGCCGGGATCACGGTCTTCTGCGGCATGGGGGTCTACGCGACCTCGGGCTCCACCTTCGACCTGCTGATGCTCTTGGGCATCGGCCTGCTGGGATTCGCACTGCGCCGGTTCGGTGTGCCGCTGGCCCCGCTGATGATCGGCATGGTCCTCGGCCCCCTGTTCGAGACGAGCATGCGGGACGCCCTGGCCAGCTCCAACCAGAGCTACGGGGTCTTCGTCGATGGCCCGATCCCGGTGGCCATCTATGCGCTGCTGGCCCTCGCCCTGGTGATCTCCATCGTGGGCCGGGTCCGGGCGAAGGCGCGAAAGGACACCTGACCCACGTGTCGCGGTGTGACGTGGTCGGAGGCAGGAATTCGCACTCCACACGGACTTCAGTTTAGGTTAGGCTCACCTTACCGACTCGAAGTGAGCCGTACCCCGTGACCATCGAGCATCTCGAACACCCCACCCACGACGCCGGAAGAGCAGTCCCAGTGGACCAGGCCACCGGCCGTGGTGCCGGGCGCGCCGAAAGGGAAAAGTCATCATGATCTCGCAGGACAACGCACGGCCTTCGGCCGGTGTGCCGGTGCTCGCCGTGGTCGGCACCCGCCCGGACGCGCGGCTGGAGTACGCGACCGAGCTGGCCCGGACCCTGGACCGGCAGCTGGTGACCTCGTTTCAGCTGAGGGCGGCCGAGGAGCCCGTGGCCGAGGCCAGTCGTCTGACGGCCCGGGTGGAGACACCGGCCGGTGCCGTGGTGGAGATCCCCGACCGGGTGTCCACGGCAGACCTCGCCTCTGAGCTGTCCTCGACCGCATCCGCCACGCGGCTGGACGGCGTGATCTGCGTGGTGGACGCATCTCACGGCGTGCAGGACCTGTTCCGCGAGGACTACCTGGTCCCCCGGAGCGGTCACCCCTCCACCGCCACGGCCCGATCCCTCGTGTCCATCACGCACGTGGAGTACGCCTCCCTGATCGTCCTGGTCAACTGGGAGGACGTCGCCACGGACGAGCTCCGGACCCTGCTGGCGCTGCTCCACCATCTCAGTCCGCTGGCACGGGTACGCCTGCTGGAGGACATGGCAGACATGGAGGACACCCTGCCGGATCTGCCTGCGAACCCCGGATATGACGCCCAGCTGGACCGCGCTGGTTGGGCGCAGCTGGTGGCCCACGGATTCGAGACCTTCATCCACGATGACCGGGTGACAGCCCTCCACTACGACTGCGCCCGGCCGTTCCATCCCGTGCGGATGCACGAATTGGTCCACGAGCTGATGTCCCCGGAGCGGTTCGGTACCGTGGTCCGCTCCGCCGGCTACTGCAGGGTGGCCAGCAGCGCCAACGTCACCGGGCATTGGAACCACGTGGGCAAGGTGATGGCGCTCAGCCCGGTCAGCCTCGACGACGAGCTTGAGCTGTTGCTGGACCCCTGGGCGGACACGGACCCGCTGACCGTCGGCCAGAACCTGGCCTTCATCGGCCTGGACCTGGACCGCGAGGGGCTGATCAGCGCTCTCGACCGGGCCGTGCTGACGGACGAGGAGTTCCTCGCAGGACCCTCCGCGTGGGCCGAACAGGTGAAACGGCTCCGGTAATCTTCCCTGGTCCCGGACGGGCGGTGACGGCCGCCGCGACTCAGGGGACCAGCATCACCTTGAGTGCCTCGCGGCTGTCCATGGCGGCGTAGGCGGCCGGTGCCTGCGTGAGCGGCATGGTGACGTCGAAGACCCGCCCGGGGTTGATCTCCCCGGCGACGACCTGTGCCGTGGCTGACTCAAGGTAGCGGCGCACCGGGGCCGTGCCTCCGGTCAGCGTGATGTTGTTCAAGAACAGGCTGCCGCCGATCGGGGCCTCCCGGTACTGGGGGACGCCCACGCGGGAGATCGTCCCGCCGGCGCGCACCACCCCGACTGCCTGCTCGTAGGCTGGACGATGGCCCACGGCCTCGAGCACCACGTGGGAACCGTGGCCCTCCGTCAGGTCCCGCACCAACGCGATCCCCTCCTCACCGCGTTCGGCCACGACGTCCGTGGCACCGAACTCGCGGCCGAGGTCCGTGCGCGAAGCGTGCCGGCCCATGAGGATGATCCGGTCCGCGCCGAGCTGACGGGACGCCAGGACGGCGGAGAGCCCCACGGCACCGTCACCGATCACGGTCACAGTCTGCCCGGGGCCTACCCGGCCCATCGTCGCGGCGTGGTATCCGGTCAGGTAGACGTCCGAGAGACTCAGCAGGCTCGCGAGCAGCTCCCCAGAGCCGTTGCCCGTCTCATCGACGGCAGAACCGTCGGTGCCCCGGACCGCCACCAGGGTGCCGTCAGCTAGCGGGACGCGGACGAACTCGGACTGCAGGCCGATCCCCTGGCCACCGAAGAACCCGCCATGCAGGCAGGAGACGTGGAATCCCTCACGGCAGAACTCGCAGGTGTTGTCCTGGTAGGTGAAGGAGGAGATCACCAGGTCGCCCGGATGCAGCGAGATCACGGCCGCGCCGATCTCCTCCACCACGCCCATGACCTCGTGACCCATGGGGCTGCCCTGCACCGAGGCATCCATCGAGTGATAGGGATGCAGGTCCGAGCCGCACACGCAGGAGCGCACCGTGCGGATGACAGCGTCCGTGGGCTCGAGTATTGAAGGATCCGGGACAGTCTCGACGCGGACGTCTCCGGCGCCGTACATGAAGGTCGCTTTCATGTCCCCCACGCTACCGGCAGTCACCCTCCCGAACGTCCTGGTCGCCGGCCAGCCATCGGCAACGCCCTACCCCACGATGCTGACAGTTCCCAAGTCGCCATCGACCTCCACGATGTCGCCGGAGCGGATGATCTGGACTGGGTCACGGTCGAACTCGCTCACGGTGGGTACACGGGTCACCACGGCGCCGAGCACGGCCTTGGTGGTCACCGTGGTGAACACCATTGCCGCCGGGGCCGTTCCCAGCAACCGTGTGCTCTGGAAGAAGCCCGACCAGCCAGACGATCCCTTGGCCCCGGGGAAGACGAGGACCTTGCCCGTGAAGCACACCCCGAACAAGGCGTGGCGCCGTTCGATGATGGTGCCCTGGGCCGGGTCGATGCCGCCCCACCCCGAGATGGTCTCCGGGGAGACGAGGGCCTCGGCCCGGACGATTCCGGGAACGATTCCCCTTCCCCTCAGCACTGTTCCCGGGGCCTCGGCACGGGCATCTGTGGACGGCATGCTCATGACAGCTCTCCTTTCCAAGTCCCGGTGATCGCGGCCTGCACGCAGTCCGCTGTGGTGCCGAACCAGGCTTCGATCCCGAGGATGGCGGGCAGATAGTGGGCCTGCTTGGCACTGTCGGTGGCGAAGACCCGTGTGCCCTTCGGCGCTGTCCGGGACATGGCCGGACAGGAGTCCGTCAGGAGGCGCCCTCCGGCACGCTGGATGACCTCCGTGTAGCCGTTGCGGTCAGCCACGGCCCGCAAGGCCCGCGGCGTCATGATCCAGAGTTCCGTCCCGGGATGCAGTGTCCGCCCGTCCAGCAGCGCTGCGATCTCGCCCAGCTGGTCCAGGGAGGCATGGGGACAGCCCAGCAACACGAAGTCGACGTCCTCGGTGTCCCCCTGGTTGTTGAGCAGTTCGTACATCTGGCGTCGATCCGACGCGGTGTACGCCACGGGTTCCGGGATCTTATCCGGGCCGAAGGCGGCCTCCACCGAGGGTGCCTCCGGCGTGACGCCCGGCAGGTGGAAGATCTCCACACCCCCGGTGGTCGCCAGGGCAGCCCCGAGGTGCTTCAGGTCGCCCTGGGTGGGAAGGGCCAGCTCCCCCGTCAGGACGGGCCGCTCCTCCTGGACCACGTGCCCCGCGAAGTACCCGAACAGTCCCCAGTCCAGGAAGGAGTCGATGGCCACGTCCGCCCGGATGAGGTGGGATCCGTGACGGTTCTCATCCAGGTGGTTGCCCCAATAGGGGATGCGGCCGGTCAGGCCGGCCGCTCCCGTCGACGCGGTGCCCTCGCAATTGGACTTGGCCCCGATGACCGAGTTCGCGTAGACCACCGCTGAGGACTCCATCCAGGCGATGTGCTCTCCCCGCACGGGCAGGTTGCCCACCTGGTAGGGCGTGCATGTGGCCAGGATGTTGATGCCCCGGTCACTCGCGAAGGCCTCGGCGTCGGCCTGCAGCTCCACCAGGTGGGGGTTGTAGGGGGTGACATTGAGGGCATCGGCACTGAATCCGTGCTGCAATTGGCACGTGGGGACCCGCATCTTGGGGATCTCGATCTCGTCATCGCAGTCAAGATTGATGACGGCGTACGCCTTGTTCCAGCCGCCCTCGGCGGCGATCTTCTCCTTCGCAGGGGTGGGCTGAGTGGAGGTTCCGGCCACATTGCGGACACTGCACAGTCTCTCGGCCCCCAGCCCCTCCCCGTAGCGGACCAGCAGGTCCATGGCCGCCGCTACGGCGTCACCGTCCCGCCCGTCCCGCATGGCCCGGTCATCATCAGTGAGCAGCATGGAGGGACTCCTTGTCTTCGTCTTTCTCCTCATGACGGTCGCTGGCTGGCGCCCCGGCCGGACCCGCACCGTCTCCGGCTTCATCCGGACCGATATTGGCCCTGATGCGTTCGCGCAACTGGGCCCGGTCGATCTCGGCCACGGGGCCGCCGTCGGCCAGGTCGAGCGCGTGAGCCGCGGCCTCACCCATGGCTGCGCAGGGCCCCATCACACGGATGCTGGAGAGGGCGGCGGCGTCGCCGTCCACGCACCGTCCGGCAGCCAGCAGGTTGACGGCGCCTCGGGGGGTGATGCTGCCCAGGGGCACATAGTGCACGTGATCGCCGTCGAATTGCTCCCAGACGTACCCCTCGGGCTGGTCATGCAGTTCGATGGGCCAGGAGGTCCGGGCGATTGAATCCTCGAACCGGAACCCTGAGCGGACCTCGTGTTCGGTGAGCTGGTGCTCACCGGCGATCCATCGGGTCTGGCGCCGTCCCGGAAGGCCATAGAAGCGGACCGACGCCTGGCCGAAGGCCGCCGGATGATGGTCCCGGAGGAATCGGATGACGCGATCCGCCTGGTCCTTGCCGCGCAGTTGGGCCTCAGCGGCCCCCACAGCCTCGAGAGGAGATTCGATATGGGTCATGTTCAGCACCGCCGTGTCCCGGCCGGGGAAGAAGAAGGCCAGCCCGTCCCGACGGATCAGCCCGTACTCCTCGGCGTGATCGTACACGCTCTGGGCCAGATCCTGGGGTTCCGGCGCAGCCGAGGGGACGAGCCCCTCGACGCGCACCTGCTGCGATCCCCAGATGGTCCGTTCCGGAACCCGGCATTCGAGGCCGGCCTCCCAGGTCAGCGCCGCGTCGCCGGAGGCGTCGATGAAGGCGTCCGCCTCGACCTTCAGCAGTCCGTAGCGAGTCGCGAACGTCACTGACCGCAGGTGGCCGGCGTCGTTGTCCACCGAGAGGATGGAGGCTCCGGTCACGGGAACCACTCCCGACTGGACGATCTCGCGTTCCATCCAGCGGCCCACGGCGTGCTCGTCATAGTTCACCGTGATGGTGTGGCGGTGGTTGTAGGAGAGATCGCCGGTCTTCTCCAGGTCGGGGAACATCCGGTCGAAGAGGCCGTGCGTGAGCTGTCGGTACTCCGGCCCGTTGCCGTAGACGCCGCAGAACAGTCCGATCAGGGAGTTCGCGCACTGCCCGCCCAGCATGGGCAGGGCGTCCACGAGGATCACCCGCCGGCCCAGACCCGCCGCGGTCAGGGCGGCGGAGACGCCGGCGATGCCGGCGCCGACGACGCACAGGTCGCCGCGCAGCTCCTCCAGCGGTCCGCTCGGTGGTTTCGTGACGGTGTGGATCTTCACGTCGGTCAGTTTGTGGGGCATCAGGAGTCCTTGGCGTAGTGGTGGTGCTGCAGTGCTGGGGCGGCCTCGGCGACCAGGGTGGCGCCGTGTTCGAGCGGCGTGACGGTCCGGGCATAGACGCCCAGCCACCCCTTGGTCGCGGCGGGTTCGCGGACCGGCTGGGTCAGCCGGCGTCGCTCGAGTTCGTCCCCGGAGACGAGCAGGTCGACGGTCCTGGCCGGGATATCGGCCCGGATCCGGTCGCCCTCGTGGACCAGCCCGAGGGGCCCCTCCACGGCTCCTTCCGGCTTGACCTCGCCGACGACGATGCCCTGGTTCACGAGCCCGGAGAGCTGGCCATCGGTCACCACCGCCACCTGACCGGTGAGTCCGGCACCATTGAGGGCGAACACGACGTTGGAGGCCATACCCATCCCCGGCGTGCCGGAGGGTCCCAGGCCGCGCAGGACCAGCACGGTCCCCGCCTCGACCTGATGTGCGTTGATGGCCGCGATGGCCTCCGCCGCATCCTCGAAGACCCGGGCAGGGCCCTCGAAGCTGTCCTGCCGTCGCTCGGTGGCGGAGAGTTTGACAATCGAACCGGCCGGCGCCAGGGACCCGTACAGGATCTGGATGGTGGCGTGTGTGGCGCGAGGCTCGTGCAGGGGGTGGATGATGCTGGCGTCCGGCTCCGGTGCCCGCTGCAGGACCTCGCCCAATGTGCGTCCGCCGATGGTGGCGACCTCGAGATCCAGGACGGGCTGCAGCTGCGTGAGGACGCCGAGGGCTCCCCCGGCCGCCTCCAGGTCTTCGATGCTGTCAGGTCCACTCGGCCGGATGGCTGTGAGTGGTCCCACCTCGCGGCCGAGTTCGGCGAACAGGGCACTGATGTCCACGTCCACTCCGGATTCCACAGCGATGGCCTGCAGATGCTTGACGCTGTTGATCGATCCGCTCACGGCCAGTACGGCCGCGACGGCGTTGCGGAAGGCGCCCGGGGTCAGGATGTCCCGGGGACGACGCTGGACCAACACCGCCTCGACGATGGTCCGGGCGGAGGCACGCGCGTTCTCCCACATCGCGGGGCTATTGGCCGCCACGGGCGCCGATCCCGGCAGGCTCATGCCGAGTGCCTCAGCCATGATGTGCATGGTGTTGGCGGTTCCCATGCCGGTGCAGACGCCAGGGCCGGCGATGGCCCGGTCGCTGATCGTGCAGAGGTCCTCGATGGTGATGCCTCCGGTGGCCACGTGGCCGGCCTTCAGGAAGACCTCCTCGATGTCCGCGGGCTCGCCGTTGTCCAGGATTCCGCAGGGCTGGTATCCGCAGGGCACCACGATGGTGGGCACGTTGATCCGCCCGGCCGCCATCAGCTGGCCCGGTGTCGTCTTGTCGCACGAGGCCAGACAGATCATGCCGTCCAGTTGGCCGCCCTCCACGGCCGCCTCGATGTCATTGGCCAGCAGGTCCCTGCTGGACAGGACATAGCCGCCCCGGCCCCCGGCGGCCATGATGAAGTCGGTGGGTGCCACCGTTCGGATCTCGAAGCCCACGGCCCCGGCCTCCCGGATGGCTTCGGCCACCTGGTCGGCGATGGCGTCGAGATGGCTGAAGCAGGGTGAGAGTTTCGAGGAGGAGTTGACCACGGCGATCTTCGGCTTGATCACATCCTCGTCACTGAGGCCGAGTGCCTTCCATTGCGTCCGGCGGGTCGCCCACCGGGGAGAGCCGACGGGGAAGTTGCTGCGCAGCTCCATTCAGCCCACGTCCTTTCGCCCATAGACGGATTCGTGCCAGGGGATCGCCACGCGCTTGAAGGAGGTCACGATGAAGTACATGATCAGTCCCACGGTGGCCAGCATCAGGATGACCGCGAACAACGCCGGTGCATTGAGCTCGTTGAGGGTCTTCACCACCATGTAGCCCAGTCCCTCGTTGCCACCCAGGTACTCGCCGACGATGGTGCCGATCACCGCCAGCACGATGGCCGTCTCCATGCCGGCGAAGACGTGCGGCATCATGCTCTTGTACTCCAGGTGCCGGAAGGTCTGCCACCGGCTGGCGTTGATGCTCTGCATCAGGTCCCGGTGCCCCCGGTCCACGGAGCGCACGCCCAGCAGGACGTTGAGCATGACGGGGAAGAAGGCCAGGAGGCCGGCGATGATGACCTTGGTGGTCATGCCGAACCCGAACCAGATGACGAACAGCGGGATGAGGGCGACCTTCGGCACTACCTCCAGGGCGATGATCAAGGGCCGGACGCTGGCCTCCACCAGCGGCAGCTTCCCCAGGATGACCCCGACGAGGACACCCGCCAGGACTCCGGCCAGGAAGCCGAGGACGATCTCGATGACGGTCACCCGCACGTTGTCCCAGGTGGTGGGCTGGGCGAGGAGTTCCCCGAGATTCTCGAAGATCATGGTCGGCGGAGGCAGGATGAGCGGGGAGACGTCGAGCGCCTTGACGCTCAGCTCCCAGATCACGAACAACACCACGAGGAGTCCGGGAGTGGTGATCCACGGCAGGACCTTCAGCAGCTTCTTACGATTCATGGTCGTCCTCTTCGTTCAGTGAGGTGTGCAGGTTCCCGACCAGCCCGTGGAAGGCGGCGTCCTTCTTGATCTCGAGCCCGCGGGGCCGGGCCAGGGGGACCTCGACGACATCCTTGATGCGACCGGGGCGCGGAGTGAGGTGGACGACCCGGTCCCCCAGGGCCACGGCCTCGTCGATGTCATGGGTGACGAAGACGACGGTGGCTCGGGTGGCCAGGGCGATGCGCTGGATCTCCATGTTCATCTTTTCCCTGGTCAACGCGTCCAGGGCGCCGAACGGCTCATCCATCAGGAGGAGTTCGGGGTTGTCACTGAGCGCCCGGGCGATGGCCACCCGCTGGCGCATGCCGCCGGACAGCTCGCGGGGATAGTTGGGCAGGAAGTTCTGCAGCCCCACCAGTTCGGCCAGTTCCCGGACCCGGTCCCGCCGTTCGTTCTTCTTGACACCGCGCAGGCGCAGGGGCAGGGCGATGTTGTCCTCGATGTTGTACCAGGGGAAGAGGTTCGAATCCTGGAACACGACGCCGAGACGGCGGATGACGGACGAGTCGACCGTCTCCTGGTGCCACAGGGCCCGTCCGCCGATCTCGACGTGACCGGCGGTGGGCGGGACCAGTCCGGCCATGATGCGCAGCAGCGTCGTCTTGCCGCACCCGGAACGGCCGATCAGGGAGACGAACTCCTCCTTGCGGATGTCCAGGTTGATGTCGGAGAGCGCGTGGGTGGTCCCTCGCTCGGTCTTGTAGGTCTTGCCAAGTCCGGAGATCCGGATCTCTGGACTCGAGTCCGGCACTGCGGTCTCAGGCGTGGCCACGATGGGCTGGGTTTGCATGCTCATGATTGCTCCTCGGGGATGGGCGGATCTCAGGAGGCCGGAAGGTAACTGTTGTCCAGCCACTTCAACGGGTCCGAGCCGGCCTCGACCATCCCGGCGGCCACGAGTTCCTCGTATCCTTCGGCCCAGTAGCCCTCGTCCGTGGTGAGGAGCGGCTGGGTCCCCTTGGCGGTCCAGAGATCCCTGCTCTGGCTCAGTGATTCCTTGGCGACGGCGTCATCGTCCAGGGACCCGAAGGAGTACTTCGACCGCATCGTCTCGATGACCGATTCCAGTGACTCGTCGTCGACGATCTCCTGGACGGCATCCCGGATGGCGGCCAGGTACGCCTTGATGTTCTCCCCGTGCTCCTCCAGCGACTGCTGGGTGGCGGTGTAGATCTGGGAGTCGGCGCGAACGGCATCGCCGGCATCGAAGGCCTGGGCTTCGCCCTCGAACTGCTGCTGGGTGACGATGGCCTGGTCGATACTGACCATGTACCCGGCGATGTCCCCGCGCTTGACCAGTTCGAAGGTCCCGGGGCCCAGGCCGACGACCTGGCGTGCGACGTCGTCGGGGTTCAGCCCGGCCTTGTGCAGCATCAGGGAGAGCGACTTGTCGCTGGTACCGCCCTCGGAGGGCACTCCGATGGTCTTGCCGAGGAAGTCCTCGGGCTTCTCCAGCGGGTTCGCCGTGGCGTTGAGGATGCGGATGGATGAGCCGCGCACGATGCTGCCCACGTTGACGAGGGGCTGTCCGTCCGCAGCTGCCGTGATCAGGTCGATGGCCCCCACTCGGGTCAGCGGCCCCGCCCCGGCCACGAGAGTCTGGATGGCCTGGGGTGAGCCCTTCGTGGACTGGAACGTGACCTGGAGGCCGTGGTTCTCGAAGTGGCCGCCGGCGTCCGCCAGCAGTTCGGGAGCCACCGAGAGGGTCTCCATCGGCAGGTAGCTCAGGTACGTGAACGGCGCGGTTCCGCCCTCACCACCGCCCGCTGCACCGGAGGACGCGGTACCGCAGCTGGTGAGAAGGCCGGTCATGCCGAGTGCCGACAGCCCCAGGGTGCCGGCAAGGAAACCGCGCCGGTTGACCTGGGAACGGACGAGCGGGGATTGCAGGGACATCGTTGACTCCTTGTTCGGGTGGATCGCCGAACACGACTTTGCCAACGGGGGCGACGCGGCTCTACAGAGATCTCAGTCAGTGAGATCTGAGTCACACTACGAGATGAGAATTACCGATTCATCTGGACGTTCAGTGCCATGGACCTCGTGATGGCCAAGGCGGTCGTCTGAACGGCATGCGCCATGGTCTGTTCCTTCAGGCTCCCCAGGGGCGTGTTGACGGACAGGGCCGCGATGACCTGGCTATGGGTGTCACGGATCGGCGCCGCCACCGAGATGGCATCCATGACGACCTGGCGGTCACTGACGGCGAAGCCGCGTGACCTGATCGAGGCCAACATCCGCCGCAGTTCCTGGGGACTGGTGACGGTCAAGGGCGTCCGCTGCTCCAGGCGGCCCGTCAGGTAGTCCTCCTGGACCTCCACGGGCGCATGGGCCAGCAGCATCAATCCCACCGAGGTCAGGTGCAGCGGATAGTGGCTGCCGATGTAGGGCCGGGAGTTCCGCGCACGCCAATGTGACATCCGTTCGATGAAGACTGCTTGCGACCCCTCCCGCACGGCCAGGTGGACCGGGTGACCGGTGATGTCCAAGAGGTCCTGCATGAACGGCAGTGCCGCCTGCTGCACCCCGCCGGACCGCGGCGCGTGGGCAGCCACCTCCCACAGCCACAGGCCCACGTGATAGCGGTGCCCCTCGCCGATCTCCAGCACTCCCTCCTCGGCCAGGGAACGCATGATCCGGTGGCAGGTGGAGGCCGGCAGCCCGGTCCGGCGGCTGACCTCGGTGGCGGTCAGTTCCTCCGCGCCCCGCTCGAAGGCTCGGAGGATGGACGCCATCCTGGACAGCATGCTTCGTTGATCCTCGCCAGCCAGGGCTCCTCCTCCTCGTGTGCCTCTCATCACACGATAGTCGCCGAGGTGGCTGACCAGCGCCCCAGGGCGGATGCCCAGCTCAGAAGTACTGCATGCCCTGATCGACGCTGAGGTGCTCCGAGGTGATCGTGGCCGAGGCTGGGGAGACGAGGAATGCCACCGCGTTGGCAATGGCCTCGGGCTCCATCCAACCCGGTTCCAGGAACGCCTGGCCCATCTGGTTGACCTTCGGGTTTTCCCGGGTGGACGCCTCGATCCGGTCCACGGTGTCGCCGCCGCCCATCGGGGTGGCCACGGCGCCCGGATGCACGGAGTTCACCCTGATGTTGTGAGGGCCCAGTTCGATCGCGAAGCCGCGGGTCAGCCCCACAAGGGCGTGCTTGGACGCCGTGTAGTGGATCATCATCGGCTGCACCTTCTTGCCGGCGTAGCTTGAGGTGATCACGATCGCGCCCCCCTTGCCGCCGTCGATCAGGTGTTGGGCGGTGGCGGTGATGGTGTTCCACACGCCGGTGAGGTTGATGTCGATGGTGTCCTGCCAGGACTGCTGCGAAATGTCCTGCCATTTGGCGGGTTCACAGATCCCGGCGTTGGCCACCACGATGTCGAGGCTGCCGAGTTCGGCCACGGCCCGGTCGGCAGCACCCTTGAGGGCATCGCGGTCCCGGACGTCGGCCTCCACCCCCAGGATGCGGCGGTCGAGTTCCTCCACCAACCGCACGGTCTCCACGAGGTCATCGGGCGTGGCTGCGGGGTAGGGGAGGAAATCGGCCACGGGGCCGGCGATGTCCACGGCCACGATGTCCGCGCCCATGCTCGCCAGCTTGACGGCATGGGCGCGGCCCTGGCCACGGGCGGCACCGGTGATGAAGGCGACCTTGCCCTCGAGTTCGTTCGACATGCGTACTGCTCCGTTCCTCTTGGTGTTCGTGTGCCTGCGGTGAACGACCGTCTATTGGTTCAGCGGTGGCCGGGTGGATGGTCCGAGTCCACCACCGGCAGCACCGGCCCCGGCCAGGCTGGAGCCGATCTGGGGTTCCCCCCAGACGTGGCCGTCGTCGCCGCCTGCCGTGATGGTGAATTGAGGGGGAATGAGGAGATCGTCCGCGGAGATCTCGGCCAGGTTGGCGTGGCCGTTGCCCATCATGGAGGCCTTGAGCCCGTCCTTCATGATGTCCAGCACGTTCTCCACCCCGGCCTGCCCGTTGGCGCTCATGCCCCAGAGGTAGGCACGCCCGATGAGGACACCCCGGGCGCCGAGGGCCAGTGCCTTGTAGACGTGGGAACCGCGGCGGATGCCGCCGTCCAGGTACACCTCGACGTCGTGGCCGATGGCCTGCGCGATTGCGGGGAGCAGGCGGATGGTGGCCGGCGTCGTATCGAGGTTGTTGCCGCCGTGGTTGGACACGGAGACGGCGGTGACGCCGGCGTCCCTGGCGGCCTTGGCGTCGTCCACGCGGGTGATGCCCTTGACCATGAAGGGCCCGTCCCACTGCCGGCGCAGCCACGCGATGTCATCCCATGAGGGGATCTCCGTCTGGCGCCACCAGCCCATGGCCTCGAAGAACCCCGGTGCGGGCTCGCCCTTCGGCACGGCGTTCGGCACGGACAGCTCGGGCGGCGAGAGGGTCTTGGCCCAGTCCATGGCGTAGCCGAACTTGCGTCCCAGGACGATCTCCGGGGCGTACTTGAGGATGGCCTTGAGATCCATCTGCAACGGGATCTCGGGGCTGCCCCAGTCCCGGCCATAGCCGTTCGTCCAGTCGAGGGTGATGATCAGGCCGGCCGCCCCGGCGTCCTTGGCACGCTGGGCGAGCGTCAGCATCTGGTCGCGACCGCCGGCCCAATACAGCTGGAAGAACGTGCGCCCTGGATTCTCGGGCATGACATCCTCCATGGGCTTCGACGAATAGGCACCCAGGCCCATAGCCGCGCCCCGGTTGTTCGCCGCCCGGGCCACGGCAATCTCGCCTTCGGGGTGCACGGCCTGTACGCCCGTGGGCGAGATCATGACCGGCAGCTCGACCGGCACACCCATGATCGTGGTGGTCGTGTCCTGCTGAAGGGGATTGCCGGTGATCTTCGGGGCGAAGCCGAGCTCCGAAAAGGCATCGATGTTGTTCTGCACGGTCATGCCGCGTTCTGAACCGGCCACGAGGGCCATGTACACGGACTTCGGCAGGCGCTTCTTTGCTCGGCGCTGGGCCTCCGCCACACTCTCAAACCACGGATTGGTCATGGTGATGCCGTCCTCACTGTTGGATGTCGTTGGTCGTTGCTGATCAGGGTGAATCTCACGGACTCAGGATCCTGGACAGGGCCCGCGGCAGGTCCCGGAAGGTGCGCACGGTCTCCAGCCGTCCGCGCCCGAGCCGGGCCAGGTCGCGCCCCAGGTCCACGTCCTTCTCCCCCGAGGTATCGAGGAGGATGTCCAGCCGGGGCAGGCTGGCGGCCGCAGCGCGGGGGTCCGGTCCGGCGTTGTGGACGCAGTCGGACAGCAGCAGCACACGGCCCTCGGACGCGGGGACCCTGGCCAGTTCGTCCCGGGCCAGGCGCAGGGAGTGCTCCACATTGGTCAATCCCCGTGCCGGGATGCGCACGAGCGTCTCGAGGATCCCGCCCGGGGTGCCGCCCTGTCCCATCGGGACGATGCGGGCGGCATCGGACCAGAACGCGATCACGGCCAGATCGTCCCGGGCGAACTCCCCCACGATCGCGCCCACCGCGGCAGCGGCCGAGCGGACCCTCTCCCCGCGCATCGAGCCGGAGACATCGAGGAGGAGCACCATCGCCCGGCGTTGCCGGATGCGCTCGCGCACCACGATGTCCGAGGGCTCCGGGACCGGCTTGGCCACCAGGTTCTCCACCGTCGCCTCCAGGTCGATATCCTCGGCACTGCCTCGGAAGGGAAGTCGCTCCAGATCGCCCAGTCCACGCCGCGCCGTCGCCCGCCGCGGCGGCTGGGGAATGGCCAAGGACAGGGCGATCTCCCGTGCCCGGCGCAGCACCTCCCGGTCGGCATGATCGTCCAGGTCCTCCAGGTCGATGACCTGACTGTCCTCGCCGGTCTCCCCCGGGGCCGCTGTTCCCCTGACCCGGGCGGCGGTGGCATCCTTGCCGGCTCCGCTGGCCGTCAGAACCTGTCCTCCGCCCTCGCCGGTCGCCGGCTCGAAGACCGTCGGCGCCTCCTCGAGCACCTTCGGCCTGCGACGCCGGCCCGGCGCCTTCTCCGCCCGGCGCACGATCGGAGCATCGCCCTCGATCTGCTTTCAACCCGGCTCCGCCGCCGCGGGATTCAGGATGAAATGGTCCTCCCAGATCTCCTGCAGCACGCGCTCTGGTGTGGTTCCCGCCGCCTCGTCCACGTGGAGGCGCCCTGAGAGGGAGACCATGGCGGCGTCCAGGATGACGTCGGCATAGCGGCGCCGCGGGGTGTCCTCCGCGCCCACCCGGCCCTCGCCCGGAGTGTCGAGGCCGTGCAGGTTCAGCAGTTGTGCGGCCACCAGGGCCAGGTCAATGGCGCCCCGCACCGAACTGCCCTGGCGGGTGTCCTCGTGGTCCCGGGTGGCCCGGGTCAGGGCGACGGCGTCCGTGACCAGCGCGGAGGCGAGCCGCGCTGGGACGTCCTGGCCGCCGTCGGGCCCCAGGCCGGTGCGCAACATCACGATCCGGTGCTCCGCCGCTGCGTCCTGGTACCCAAGGACCAGACGGTTGAACCGATCATGCACCGAGGTGGACAGGCGGGTGGTCCCGACGTTGTCGTAGGGATTCATCGATCCGATGATGCGGAACGTCGGCTGTGCCGTGATGGTTCCGATCCGTGGGATCGTGACCTGCCGCTCCGCCATGGCCGTCAGCAGCGTGTTGAGCGTGTCATCCGGCGCACGGTTGAACTCCTCGATGTAGAGGAAGCCGCCCTCTCGCATGGCCCGCACGAGCGGGCCGTCCACGAAGTTCTCATCCCGGTACCCCTCCCGCAGAACCCGGGCGGGGTCATGCCCTCCGATGAGCTTGGACGGGGTCAGGTCTGCGTTGCCCTCGACCAGGACGAAGGGGATGCCCCATTCCTCGGCGATGGCCCGCAGGATCGTGGACTTGGACGTCCCCGGGGGACCTTCCAGCAGGATGTCCCGCCCGGCCGCCACCGCGGCGAGGACCAGGTCGAGTTCACGTTCGCGGCCGACGACGCGGTGGCCGAGGCTCTCGCGGACACGGGTCACGTGACCGCTGTCCCGCAGGCCCGTTGACTGGATGCTCATGTCCGTCCTACTTGATCGCCGCGCCTCCGTCGACCGGAATCTGGCCGCCGGAGACGTAATACGACTCATCGGAAGCGAGCCACAGCACCGCGTTGGACACGTGAATGGGCTCGATCCATGCCTTCCCGAAGGGGTTCAATCCGGCAAACGCCGATTCGGCGTCAGACGCCTTCGGCTCGTCCAGGTCCGGCCGGAAGAGCCGGTACGCGCTCTCGTTCTTGACCATGGGTGTGTCGATCGAGTTCGGATGGATGGTGTTGACGCGAATGCCGTGTGGTCCGAGCTCATTCGCCAGCACCTTCATCAGGCCGACGATGCCGTGCTTCGCAGTGGTATAGGCAGCGACGTTCGCCAAACCTTTGAAGCCGGCAAGAGAGGAGATGATGATGACGGAACCACCCTTGCCAGCCTTGATCAGGTGCTCGGCCGCTGCGGCGTAGGTGTGCCACACGCCAGTGAGATTGATGTCCTGGATGTCGTTCCACGAAGTCTCGCTGACCTCATGCGTGTTCGCCCCGAAGGTGAAGATCCCCGCATTCGCGACGATGACGTTGACGGCACCGAGTTCGGCCACGCCATCGTTGACGGCCGACTTCAGTGCGTCGAGATCCCGCACGTCTGCAACACGCGTCACCACTCGACGGTCCAGCGCCTCCACTTGCCGCGCGGTCTCCTGAAGCTCATCCTCTCCCGGCAGTTCGTAGAAGCCTTCAAGGCTGCCCACCGGAGCACAGAGGTCGACCGCAATGATGTCCGCACCTTCCTCAGCCAGCCGGATTGCGTGGCTCCTACCCTGTCCCCGTGCAGCGCCGGTGATGAAGGCGACCTTGCTTTTCAGACGTCCTGTCATGATGTGTGACTCCTTTGTCGTGATGCGGTCCTGGTGCCAAGAGGGGTAATGACGAGACGACGGGGTCAGAAGACGACGGACTTGAGGCCGGCGCCGGCATCCACGGGAAGCGGGACACCGGTGATGTAGCGACCCTCGTCCGAGGAAAGGAAGAGGACGGCGTTGGAGATGTCCACGGGCTCGACCCACGGGATGGGCAGCGAGTTCATGGATTGGGAGGTCGCGGCGAAATCCTCGTCGGTGGGGTTCTCCAGGTCGGGGCGGAAGAGCTTCTTCGTGGCCTCGTTCATGATCATGGGGGTGTCCACCTGGGTCGGGTGGATGGAGTTCACGCGGATGCTGTGCGGGGCCAACTCGAGGGCTAGCGTCCGCATCAGGCCGACCACTCCGTGCTTGGCCGAGACATAGTGCGCGATGTTGCCCATACCCTTGAGGCCGGCCAGGGAACTGGTGAGGACGATCGAGCCGCCGCTGCCTCCGGCCTTGATGTGCGGGATCGCGGCCTTGGCCGTGTGCCACACCCCAGTGAGGTTGATGTCGATCATCGTCTGCCAGCCGCCTTCCGACATGACGTCTGCTTCGGCCATCTCGCCAGAGATCCCGGCATTGGCCGAGACAATGTCGATCCGGCCGAACTCGGCGAAGCCCTCGTCGGCCACGGCCTTGACTGCGTCGAAGTCGCGGACGTCGGCCTGGCGGGCGATGATGCGTCGGTCCAGGGCCTCGACCTGGCGGACCGTCTCCGCCAGATCCTCGGCGGTGGGCCCCGCGTAGGGAACGTGTTCGACATCCTGGCAGATGTCGAACGTGATGATGTCGGCGCCCTCCTCCGCGAGACGCACGGCATGGCTTCTGCCCTGCCCCCGTGCTCCTCCGGAGATGAACGCGACCTTGCCTTCGAGACGTGCACCCATGATCAATTTCCCTTCTGCTTAGAGGCTCGTCTGGCCGGCGTCGACCTTGAGCTGCTGACCGGTGATGTAGCGGGCCTCGTCGGAGGCGAGGAATAGCAGCGCGTTTGAGATGTCCCTGGCCTCGACCCAGTCGATGTCCAGCGCCTGCATAGTCCGGGAGACCTCCGCGAAGTCCTCCCGGCTGGGATTGTCCTTACCGGGGACAAACAGTTTGTAGATCGCCTCGTTCTGGATCATGTCCGTGTCCACCTGGGTGGGGTGGATCGTATTGACGCGGATGTTCTCCTTGCCCAGTTCAAGCACCAGTGTCTTCATCAGGCCGACTACGCCATGCTTGGCGGCGACGTAATGCGCCATATTGGCGTAGCCCTTAATACCCGCCGTCGAGCTGGTGAGGACGATCGCGCCGCCGTTGCCACCGGCACGAAGGTGCGGAAGGGCAGCTTTGACCGTGTGGCGGACGCCGGTGAGGTTGATGTCGATCATCTCCTGCCAGCCGTCTTCGGACTGGTCCGCCAGTTGGTTGACCTCGCCCAGGATGCCTGCGTTGCCGGAGACAATATCGAGTCGCCCAAACTCAGCGAAACCGTCGTCCGCGACGGCCTTGACCGCCGCGAAGTCGCGGACGTCGGCCTGGCGGGCGATGATGCGCCGGTCCAGGGACTCGACCTGACGGACCGTCTCCGCCAGGTCCTCGGCACGCGGGCCGGGATAGGGATTCGATTCCACGTCCTGGCAGATGTCGAACGTGATGATGTCGGCACCCTCCTCCGCGAGACGCACGGCATGGCTTCTGCCCTGCCCCCGTGCTCCTCCGGAAATGAACGCGACCTTGCCTTCGAGACGTGCACCCATGATGTGACTCCTTATTCAGATTGCTGTTCTGATTGCCGTGGGGTGGCTTGACAGTGGATGGAGGTGGATGTGATTCAGATGTGCGGTGACGGTGGAGGAGGATCCGGTCAGGACGATGAGGCCGCGGAGGCGCCAGGTGGCACGAATCCGGCCAATGGATCGATCTCGCAGGCACTGACTGGCGGGCGTGCGGGCGCGCCCATGCCGATGCTCACCGGTACCGGGCGGGACTTCGCGCGTGGACGGGGCGGTGAGGTGCGGTGTGACCGGTCGACGCTGGGCCGTGGGAACTCCAGGTCCGCCTCCCGCCCCTGGAGGAGTTCCTCGCCGAGACCGCGCACGCATTCGGGGTCTGGTCCGTCGAGCGGCAGGCCGGTGAAGAATTTCGCGGCCATGCAGCCGCCGCGGCAGGTGTCGATGAATTGACACCCGGCACAGGCGCCGCCCGTCTGCGGCTCGCGGAGTTCGGTGAACAGCTCGGACTGGCGCCAGACGGCCGCAAATCCACCGTCGTGCACCGTGTTGCCGGCCTTGAACTCATCGTGGATCGCGAAGGGACAGGCGTAGACATCGCCGACCGGGTCGATCAGGCATACCACCCGCCCGGCACCGCAGAGGTTCAGCCCGGGCAGGGTCTGCCCATAGGCGGAGAGGTGGAAGAACGAGTCACCGGTCAGCACGCCCTCCCCGTGTGCCACCAGCCAGTCGTAGAGCTCGCGCTGCTGCTCGGGACGCGGGTGGATGTCATCCCAGACATCCACCGCGCGTCCGGAGGGCCGCAGGCGGGTGATGCGCAGCGTGGCACCGTACTCGTCCGCCAGGGCCTTGAACTCGTCGAGCTGGGGGATGTTGTGCCGGGTCATGACCACGGAGATCTTGAACCCTTCGACGCCGGCATCCTTCAGGTTCTGCATCGCCCGGACCGCGAGGTCGAAGGAGCCCTTGCCCCGCAGGGCGTCATTGACCTCCGAGGTAGCCCCGTCGAGGGAGATCTGCACGTCGATGTAGCCGTTGTCGGCAATCCGCTGCGCGGCCTCCGGGGTGATGCGCACCCCGTTCGTGGAGAACTTCACGCCGACGTCGTGGCTGGTGGCGTACTCGACGATCTCCCAGAAATCGGAGCGCACGGTCGGCTCACCGCCGCCGATGTTGACGTAGAAGACCTGCATCCGCTGGAGTTCATCGATGATCTCCTTGCACTGCTCGGTGGACAGCTCGTTCGGATCGCGGCGGCCGGAGGCCGAGAGGCAGTGCGAACAGCTGAGGTTGCAGGCGTAGGTCAACTCCCAGGTCAGGCAGATCGGGGAATCGAGACCGCGTTCGAAGTGGTCGATGAGGGTCGGGCGGCGTTCGGGCGCGAGGGTCAAGGCAAACTCCAGGGGTTCAGTCGTGGCGGGGGGCCGGCAGCAACATGTCCGTGTCGGCGAGTCGTTGCAGGGCGGACACGTAGCCCGGACGCGCAGCCTCGTCGATTCCCAGGGCGGTGAACGTCGCATCCACGCTCGGGAAGTCGGCCAGTGCGGTGACCAGGTCGACGAGTCGGGTGTCCTTGAGGAAGCTGAGGCGGCGGGTGCCGAAGTGGTAAAGCAGAGCCCCGAAGGGCTCAGGCCGCACCGCCACGCGGGGATTCAGGATCCAGGCCGTCCCGGGATCGAGGACGAGCCCCGATCCCGGATCCACAGCCGGGTGTGTGGTGGTGGCCAAGGTCAGTAGACCCCGCACATACCGTCGATCGAGACATCCTCGACGAGGTCGTCCGCAGTGACCTCGGGGTCCGTGCTCTGGGCGTGGGCGCTGGACTGCTCCATAGTTCCTCCGTGGAAAGTGCCGTGAATATGTGAGCTGAATCACTCACATGATGGGAGACTAAATGACACTGGGTGCCAATGCAATGGATCGTTCTCAATCTGGTGAACAATCTTCCTAGAGGTGAGAGGAGGTGCCATGACCGAAGACCACGAGACGCCTGAACGGACCTTGGGCCGTCCCCGTGCCACAACGCATGACGTGCTGGCCGAGATCGGTGTGGAACTCTTCACCCGCCACGGGTATGAGCACGTCTCGGTCCAGCAGATCGCCGATGTGGCGGGGGTGTCCCGCCGGACCTTCTTCCGATACTTCCCGACGAAGGCGGACCTGCCCTGGGGCGATTTCGCCCGGGAGGTGGAACGGCTGCGCGGAGAACTGGCCCTCGTGCCGGATGACATCCCCCTGATGGCCGCCGTACGACATGCCGTCGTGGAGTTCAATCGCGTCCCGCCGGAGGCCGTCGACCAGCACCGTGCCCGGCTCGGACTCATCCTGACGGAGCCGGAGTTGATCGCCCGGTCCCTAGTGAAATTCCTCGACTGGCGGCGAGTCATCGCGGAGTTCACGGCTCGGCGACTCGACATGGATCCCACATCCTTCTTCCCTGAACTGGTCGGTGAGGTCGCCTTGAGCGCGGCCGTCGCCGCCTATCGGCAGTGGATTCCCTCGCCTGACACCGACCTCTCGACCTTCATCGACACCGCCTTCGCCGCCATCGTGGATCTGGACCGGCTGGAGCAGGGCGTCGCAGCACAGCTGTCGACACGGTTGGTCACCGTGGGGCAGGACCACAGGGGAATCACGGGTACCGCGACCATCCAGGAGCTGCCGGAATCACCGGAGGAGAACGTCGATGAGACTCGCTGATGCCACCTGGCCGGATATCCACCCACAGACCTTCGGCGGCGCGGCCCCAGTGCTTGTGCTCCCGCTCGGGGCGCTGGAGCAGCACGGTCCACACCTTCCCCTGGACACGGATGCCGTCACTGCCACGGCGGTGGCCACCGCCGTGGCAGTGGCCCGGCCTCGGGCCGCCCTCGCCCCGACCCTGCCGATCGGCGCCAGCGGGGAACACACCGACTTTCCCGGCACGCTGTCCATCGGCACCGAAGCCCTGCGTCAACTCATCGTCGAGGCGGTCCGCAGTTCCACTCCGACGTTCTCCGCGGTCATGGTGGTCAACGGCCATGGCGGCAACGTGGATGCCCTCCGGTCCGCAGCCGAACTGTGCACGGCTGAAGGACGAATACTCCTGTCCCACCACCTGGGCCTGCCGGGGATGGACGCCCATGCCGGCCGGACGGAGACCTCGCTGATGCTGCATCTGACCCCGGAGCGGGTGCGGCTGGATCACGTGGAGCCCGGCAACACCGCACCCCTACGAGATCTCCTGGCCGAGATGAAGGCGCACGGGGTGCGGGGAGTCAGCCCGAACGGCGTTCTCGGCGATCCGACCGGGGCCAGCGCCGCCGAGGGAGCGGAACTGTTCGCGCGGCTCCGCGACCGGGCCATCGCAGCGTTCGACGTCCTCACGGGTTAGACGGCAGTGGAAGCAGCGGCGGCAGAACTCATGCTGTGCGCTGGCGCAGCCGCGGCCGCAGCACCGCCCCACGCCGGGACAGCACCGCGGCACGGAGCACGCCGGTACCGTAGGCCGCGTCGGCCACGAGTCGCAGGGCAAGGTGCCGGGCGGGGTCGAGGGGAGCGCCGGCGTCGTGCGCTGGGCCGTCATGACCGAGGCGGTCCTGTACCCAGTGCCGGGCAGCCTGCACGGTGTCCGGCACCGTGGGAACCAGGGCCAGCACGACGATGGCGCGCGCCACCCGCCGCGCCCGGTTCACCGGAGCCGCGGACACCGTGGACACCGCGAGGGCCAGCGCCCCGAGTGGCCACCATTCGCGACGCAGGGCGTTGCCGATGGCGGTGATCTCGGACCGCAGTCCGAGCACGGCAACCTCGGCACCGCCGGACACGGGCAGACCCCTGCGGCTGAACCGCCGCACGCCCGCTCCGACCTGGACCGCTGCCCCGCCCACGGCACCCGCAACACCCAGGGCGCGCACCGGTCCCCGACCACCAACAGCCACCAGGCTTCCAGCGAGCATCACCAGACCGGGCCAGCCCGAGGTCACTGGGGCGAGGCGGCCGGGGTGCCGGTCCTCGAGCGGTACGGCAGAGGTCCCGTAGGCGGCATGACGCTGTGACCACTCCGCCAGTCCAGAGCGGACCCCATGATGGACCTCGGCGGCTGGCAGGTACCGGACGGTGTGTCCGGCCTCGACGAGGCGCCAGATGAGGTCGACGTCCTCCCCCACTCGCAGCCCCGGTTCGAAGGGCGGATCCGGCAGTGCCGAGCGCCGCACGAGCAGGGCAGCGGTGGGGACGTAGCCGATCTGGCCTCCGGGGGCGACGCGCCGCGCCTGGGATCCGAGGTCGAGTCCACCGCGCCGGGACTCGAACCGTTCCAGGACGGTGCCCGCGCCGGCGCCGGTCACGGTGCCGCGTACTCGGGGAGCGGCCACGGCCACCTTCGGGTCGTCGAAGTGCGGGCGGAGGGCGTCCAGCCAGTCCTCGGTGGGCAGGGTATCCGCGTCCAGGAACGCAACGAAGTCGGCCGGCGCCCCCGGTGAATCGTTGGACGCGGCCAGCCCGGCATTGCGGGCGCCGCCGGGTCCGACGTTCTCGGGCAGCACCACCAGTCGCACGCCGTGGGCTGCACAGACCCGTGCGATGTCCCGAGCGTCGGTGGCGCTCGAGGCATCATCCACCACGGTCACGCGATGGCCGCGCAGGGCCGGGAGGAGACGCGCCAGGGGCGCCGCGGAACCGTGGACCGGCACGATCACGTCCACCTCGTCCGGATGGGGCCGGCGGGGTGGGTGGACGGGCAGGGCCAGCCCGCGGTCCACGAGCAGTCGCGCCGTGGCGTGTTCCACATCATTGTCCGGCTCGACGGCCCCGGCGCCGCGGCGCAGGACCCTCGTGGCGAAGGGACGGGCGGGAGCGGACAGCCGGGCCAGTCCCCACGGCGAACCGCCGAACAACAGTTCGCCGTGGCGGCGGGTGTAGGAGCCCTGGGTCCGGGCGATGGCTGTCATCGGTCCTCCCGGATCCGGGTCCCGGCCAGGTGCCCGAGTGCCATGGCCACCGCGGCCGTCCCTCCGGAGGGGTGCGTGGGCAGGGCGGAGAGGTCGGCCACGTGCAGTCCGTCGATGCCGCGCACCCGTAGATGTTCGTCGACGACGGAGTCCGGTCCGCCGGCCGCGCAGGTCCCCACGGCGTGGTAGATGCCGCCGCCGGAGGTACGGACGAAGTTGGCGGCAGCCGCGTCATCACCGTCGGCGACACTGGCGCCCGGCAGGTCCTCGTCGATGACAACATCCGAGAGCGCCGGTGCGGCGAGCACGGCGCGGGCCGCCATCAGGGCACGGGCGGCCGCGGCCCGGTCGCGGGGATCCTCAAGCAAAGGTGCACGGACGTCCGCGGGCCGGTGGGGGTCGGTGCTCGCCGCGTGGACCGATCCGGTGGAGTACGGGCTGAGGGCATAGGCCTGGATCATCAGGCCGGCGTGGTCCGCCGGTGCCAGGCCCGTGCCGTCCGTGGAGATGTCGGTGAGCAGCAGTTGCAGATCCGGCCGGTTCCCGCCGGTCGAGTCCACGGAGGCGGCGAGCGGGTAGGGGCCGGAGGAGAGCGGCCCCGACCGGGTCACGAGGTATTGGGCGGTGGCACCGAGCAGTCCTCGGGTGGTCCCGAGCCGGCCGTTGAGGCCCAGCCCGGGGCGGATCCGGGCCTTGATGGTGGCCCCGCGTTGTTCCCTGAGGCCCTCACCCACCCGCGGAGCTGAGACGACGGGGTCGATGCCGAGGTGCCGCAACCGATCCGGGTCTCCGATACCCGAGCGCTCCAGGAGCGGCGGTGTCTCCAACGTCCCCGCAGTGAGCACCACCTGATGCCGGGCGTGGTGATGGATGCGGCTGCCGTCTTCGAGGACCGTCTCCACGCCGACCGCTCGGTCACCGGCGGTCAGTACCCGCACGGTCGTCTGTCCCGTGAGCACCCTCAGGTTCCCTGCCCGGAGTCCGGTTCGCAACAACGTGGCCGCGCTCCGCCGCATCCTGCCTCGGATGGTGGCCGGGGTGTGTCCCACCCGGGGCCCGACGGCGGCGCGCACATCCGGCACGAACGGCACTCGGGTCTCCCCGAGGCCGGCGATCAGGGCACTCAGGACCTCGGACGGAGGTCCAGACGAGGGTTCCGCCGCGGGCGCGGAGACGGGCAGTAGGGCTTCCAGATGATCGAAGGCCCGTCCAAAGGCGCGCCAGGACCAGTCCTGGCCGAGGTGATCCGCCAGAACGTCGTAGAGGTGGGACTCTCCGCGCAGGTACATGGTGCCGTTGATGAGCGTGGAACCGCCGACGCCCCGGCCCCGCCGCCACACGTCCACGGGGCCCGGTTCCTGTGCCGGGAGTGCCGGATACTCGAAGCTGATCCGCGGGTCGAACATGGTCCGCACGAAGCCCTTCGGCACGGACACCAAGGGATTGCGGTTCCACGGGCCGGCTTCCACGACCAGGACCCGCAGGTCCGGATCCTCAGCGAGCGCGGCAGCCATCGCACATCCGGCCGCACCGGCACCGACCACGATGACATCGGCGGTCAGTCCGCGCGCCGCCGCAGGCGGGTCAGTGGATCCAGCGCGAGAGCCGACGAGACCTGGTGTCATAGTGCGTTCATCGTAGTCACGGCAGAGACTCAGGCCGTCATCGCCATCATCAGGCCCTCTCGATAGGAATCCACAGTTGGCCGCTCCCGCTGGTTCCGCCCTCGTCCGATCCCACGGAGAGCAATTCGGGGCCCGGCGCCCATCGGTACGGGTTGGCTGGGAACCACTCGGTCGCCGCATCGGCCCAGAGCTGCTGCAGTGCCTCAGGGAAGTCGCCTTCCGCTTGGAAGACGACCCACAGCCCAGCCGGGACGTCGAGCGATTCCAGGCCGGCCGGCGTCGGGCGCGTGGTGGCGACCGCACGCCAATAATCCAGCCAGCTCCCCTCGGCGCGCGGCTCGTCGATGTTGACGGTGACGGCGACACTGCCGGACGGTTCCTGGTCCGAGAGCTCGGCCAGCTGCGTCCGGATGGTGGGGTCTATGGAGCGTTCGAATTCGGCGATGGCGGCATTCTCCCCCTCATGGATGAGGGGGACGCGGGTACCGACTCCCACCAGGGTGAAGGCGGGCTTCTCGATGATGCGGTGCTTCACGTCTGCGGTCCCTTCGACGGTCAGATGAAATCTGAGTTGCGGTTGAGAATGAAGGACGGCGCCGGGCCGGCGCGCCTGTCTCGGTGTCATGCCGTGCAGTGACTTGAAGGCCCGGTTGAACGCCTCGGCAGAGCCGTAGCCATAACGCACGGCCACGTCCAGCACCGTGGAGCCATCCAGGATCTCGGCGGTGGCCGCGGTGAGGCGCCGGCGTCGGACGTACTCGGACAGCGGCATGCCGGCAAGGGTCGAGAACATCCGGCGGAAGTGATACTCCGAGGTCATGGCAGTCCTGGCCAGTGCCTGGACGTCGACGTCGGCCGTCAGATCCGCTTCGATGTCACCGATGGCGCGATTCCAGTGCTGCATGGCATCCTCCCTTCACAGCTCAACTGTAGGGAGGAAACGTAGCCTCCTACCCGAGAAATCGTGCCCGGTTGGGTCGGAGCCGATTCCACGGAGTTCCAGCCGATGGTCAGGCCCGGCCAGGGCGGCCGCCATGGAGAGTCGCGCCAGGGTCCTCGCGGTGTTCCACCCGGACATGACGGCGGCGGCACGCGCCTCCGGGACGCTCGAATGCATTGGTCTCTCATGACGAGATCGATACATTCGGCCGAGGAGGGGCGATGTCCGGTTCTCATAGCGGTGGCCGGTGGGGGTGATGACGTCCAGCCCGTCAGGGGTGGCCTCGTGACGCCAGCCGGCGTTCTCCTTGGTGTGGTTGCACCGCGCGCACAACCCCGAGCCATTGTTGTAGCTCGTCAGGCCGCCCTCGCTGTGCGGCTTCACGTGGTCGGCGTGCCGGATGGGCGCCTCACACCACGGGGTGCGGCAGACGTCGTCCCGCAGGACGAGCATCCTGCGCAGTAGCGGCGGGAACACCCGCGCCCTCGAGTCCATGGCCACCAATTGCCCGGATTCCGGCGCCGAGGACTGCCCGGTGGCGCGTTCGACCAGGAGGTCGGCCATGATCTGCTCCCGCGTCCGCCCCTCCGCATCGCCCACCCCCACGGCGGTGCTGGCGTCCCGGTGGAGGTTCGCGTACACCGCCACGGCTTGAGGCATCGGCAGTAAGGCCGTCAGGTAGGCCATGCCGCCGGTGGCCGGACGTACGGAGACCCGGCGTTCAATCCTGCACCGCTCCAGCTGGGCGACGGCGGACTCCTGGTCCAGACGCTGGGAATGGGCCCTCGCCTCAGCGGCCAGCTTCTTCACGCCGATGGGACCCAGGCGGCATGACATCAGCGCGTCCACGGTCCGGCGGTGTTCCACCGGCAGCCACGCCGTCTCGCGTGCCATGGCCGTGGCGTGCTCCTCGGAGATCTCACCGTCCGTCAGGGCCCGGAGGGTATTCGGCATCTCATGGCAGAGGGCACGGGCGAGGCCGATGTGGCGTCCGCCCCGTTGGGCCGGATCCCGGCGGGCCAATGCCACCTCTCCGCCGACTCCACGACCCTGTTGATCGGCCGGCACTCCTTCTGCGGATTCCCGGGTCCGGCGCAGGCCGTCCAGGGCCACCGCCTCGCGCGCCTGCAGTGCCGCGCACGTCGCCTTGAGGGACTCCAGGCCCCGGATCCGGTCGATGGCCTCGGCCTCGGTTCCAGCAGAGGCCATCCCTGCGAGTGCCTCCCGGAGTTCCGTGAGTTGCTCGGAGTTGTTCAACTGCCGGAACAGAGTTCCGGTCACCCCCGCCAGTGGTTCGCAGGCGACGCTTCTGTTACCAGCGCGCGCCTCACCCACGGCCACGTCAGCGGAGCCGAGGGCCGAAGCGATGCACGGGAGTTCTTCCATGTTCTGACCCTATGAGGGGGTCAGGACACGTTAAGCCGAACCGGTGGACCTCCCGATCAGGGTGTCCATGGCAGTGGAGAATTCGAGGACGATCCGGGCGCAGGCGATCCAGAGCACGGCGGGTATCCAGCCGAGCAGCAGGGCCAGGATCCCCAGCGTGGTCCCCTGGCTGAACCCGATGAGCACCACGGCCACCCAGGTCACCACGATGCCCACCACCACCACGGCATAGATGGCGCGGGCCAGGCCCATCGACATCCGCTGGTCCCCGTTCAGTTCGAAGAGGGCCCGGAAGAGGGACACGGGCCCGTGCGGCTCCGGCGGGGAGTGCTCCGGGTGGCGATACGGGCTGAAGTGGCTGGTGGGATCCTGCCGGCCAGTTGCCGGCCGCGAATCATGGGAGACAACCATCTCGGACCTCCTGCATCGGACCGGGTGCACCACGGCGGATCAGGAAGATCACGTGCATCAGGTGCACCGCATACCCTCACCCTAGGACTGCCGTTCAGCAGTGTGAAGACGCCATGGACGCTCACCGGGAAGCAGGGGACCCGGAGTGCACGGCTCGGCCGATCGGCTCCGCCACGGCCGCGTCCTCGAGGTACCCGATCACCGCATGCGGCTCATCGCCCGCGCTGACCCGCACGTCCCGGATCTGCCCCGTCACGGCCTGGTCCAGGCGAGGGGCCAGCGGGTTCAGGATCGCCACCACATCTCGTACGTCATAGCCGTTCACCCAGGCAGAACGCCGGTCAGGGACCACCGCGGGCACCGGCACCGGCCCATCCCCGGCTCCCCCGAGCAGATGCCTCTGCACCACCGGCAGCCCCAGAGGACTCCCGGTGGTCGCCACCAGGGCGATCGTTCGTCCCTGCGCGCCCCGGGTCAGAGCGTCGTGGGCGACCACGCTGCCCAGGCTGTGCCCGACCACCACCACCGGCTCCTCCGTCGGGACATCGGCAAGCGCCCGCTCCACGATCGCCAGTACGGTCTGACGCACCTCGGCGCAGCCCAGATAGTAGGCCACGTCCGTGAAGTACTCCTCGATCACCCGAGCGGAGACCCCCGCCCTTTCGGCCAGGAACTGCAGGGCCGCTCGAAGCCACGGCACCCTGAGCAGCTCGTCCAGTTCCCACCAGGGGCGCCCGACGCCGGCCGGGACACCCCGGGCGGTCGGCTCACCGGCCGCGGGGTGAAGGGACTCGGTGTGAAGGGAGGCAGAGTCCGGTTCGAACCGCAAGCTTTCAGTGACGTCATGGACCAAGCCGGCTTTGACCTCGCAGACCGCCTGCACGTCGGCGGGCAACGGCTCGCCGGTACTCCAGCGGGCCAGATCCGGTCCCGGGCCGGTGCCCTCGCGTTCGGCGACCGCGTCGCGGAAGGCATTGCCGTAGAACGGGAACAGGACGGGGGCGGCGTCCGGGATCGGTGGCCGGCCGGCGTCGTGCAATCCGGTGTTCAGGGCCTGCAGCCACCGGCGGCGGATGGCCTCCGCGTGCTCTGCCACCTGACCAGCGGGGACGCCCGGAGCGGTGTGCTGGCCCCGCCCGTGGATGAGGAACAACGTGGTCATGGTCTGCCTCCTGACCACAGACTAAACCTTGACGTTACCTGAACGCGTCACATCTACTGGCCGGGTTCAGGAGGCAGAGCCCGTGGACGAGGACGTCCGACCGGGCCCAGCCTCAACCAAGGAGAAGGGCATTTCCCATGGGACACAAGAAAAGACTGACCGCTGCAGGCTGCGCGCTGGCCCTGGCCGGCACGGCACTGGTGGCCGGCCCGACGGCCGCCGCACCGGACACGATCGAAACAGCAGCAAGGACTGACACGGCGGACACGCAGGCTCTGGAGCGGTCCTTGACCGAGGCTCCGTCACGAGGCCTGCAGACACCGTTCGAGGCCAGCAACGGGGCGAACTGGACCACGGTCGAGGAGGCCCAGACATTCCTGGAGGAACTCGACGCGGGCAGCGAGCGCGTCGCCCTGCAGCAGGTGGGCGAGTCGGTGGAGGGCCGGCCCCTGAACTTCGTCACCGTCGGCTCCCCCGCACCGGAATCGCAAGAAGAGGTCGCCGACGGGTCCATGATCCTGTTCAACTGCTCGATCCACGGCGATGAGCCCTCGGGTCGGGAGGGGTGTCTCCAGCTGGCCCGGGACCTGAGCACCACCAAGGATCCCGCGTGGAAGCGGTTGCTGAACAAGACCACGGTGGGCTTCACTTTCATCAACCCGGACGGCTGGGAGGCCGACACCCGGGAGAATGCCGACGATGTGGACATCAACCGGGACTTCCTGGCCCTGACCACCCCTGAGGCCCAGGCGCTGGCCACGGTCATGCGGGATTGGAATCCTGACGTGCTCAACGACCTCCACGAGTTCGGTCCGCGCGAGTTCTATGACACGCAGGCCCTGGTCCTGTGGCCCCGCAATCGGAACGTGGACTCCACCATCCATGACCTGTCCGAGCGGATGGTGAACGACTACACGGGGGCACAGATCGAGGCCAACGGCATGACCAGCGGGATCTACGGCCTGCTGGTCAAGGACGGAGAGCCGTTCCAGCAGGTGGCCGGTGACCACCAGGCCAGGATCCTGCGCAACTACACGGGCCTGAAGCACATCACCGGGCAACTGACGGAGGCGGCGCAGGGCCCGGTGACCCCGGAGGAGGAGAACGACCCGCTGTTGGCGAACCGCCGCGCCGTGGACGTGCAGTACTCGAGCGCCGTCGGCTCGCTGGCCATGATCTCGGAGAACCGGACCAGGCTCGCCCGCCAGTCGGCCCAGGCCGCCGAACGCGCCACCCAGGCCGGTGCCGACCAGGCCGGAGTCGTCTACTTCAGCGGTCAGGACAACATGCTCCCGACCACCAGTGACGGCGCCGAGCCCCACCCCATGTGCGGATACCAGCTGACCGAGGCGCAACTGTCCGAGGTGGGGTCCACGCTGGAACTGCATGAGATCGCGTGGGAGGAGAACGCCGAGGGAGCCTTCGTCACCATGGCGCAGCCCGGAAAGACGCTGATCCCGCTGCTGCTCGATGAGCGTGCCGAGTACGGGGTGACGGAGGCCACCCCGCTGGACGACTGCTGAGACGAGCCGGTCCGCTGGCGATGGTTCCGCCCGGTGCCGGCCACCCACATGGGTGGCCGGAACCGGGCGGACTCGTTCTTGCGGTCTGTCACTGCCCCGCGTTGATCAGTCCCGACTCATAGGCGGTGACCACGATCTGTGTCCGATCCCGCAGGCCGAGTTTGGCGAGGATCCGGGACACGTGGGTCTTGATGGTCTGCTCGGAGAGGAACAGCTCGCCGGCCAGCTCCGCGTTGGACCGTCCCGTGGCCACGAGCCGCATGACCTCCAGTTCGCGCTCGGTCAGTTCCCCCAGCACGGTCACATCCGGCTGGCGGGCCACCGGCCGGCTGACATAGTCCGCGATCAGCTTCTGGGTGATCGACGGCGCCAGCAGGGCCTCCCCGGCCGCGACCACCCGCACAGCGTTCGCGAGGTCCTCGGCGGTGGCGTCCTTGAGCAGGAAGCCGCTGGCGCCGGCCTGCAGGGCGGCGAAGACGTACTCGTCCGCGTCGAAGGTGGTCAGCATGATCACCCGCGGATGGGTGCCCCCCGGCATCGCGAAGACCGCACGAGTGGCGTCCAGCCCATTGACCACCGGCATGCGGATGTCCATCAGCACCACGTCCGGCCGGGATCTCTTGACGAGGTCCACCACCTCGGCGCCATCCTGTGCGCTCCCGACGACGGCCATGTCCTCCTGCGCGTCCAGCAGGGCCCCGAAGCCCTGGCGCACCATGGCCTGGTCATCCACGATGAGGATGCGGATCGGGTGTATGGCGGAGAACGGTTCCGCAGGTCTCTGGCTCACCCGACCAGCGTATCCGTCACGCCGAAGTAGCCCGCACGTAGCCCCCACTTTCACTCTGGCGGGTGATGACCCGGCCCGACCGGCTCCGTAGCTTCGCCACCATGACCACCACACCTTCCGTCCTGACCCGCCTCGGCCGTGACTACGCCTTCGTCCTGCCCGGCTTCTTCATCTCCCTGTTCGCCTTCGTCCTGCTCGTTCCCCTGTTCACGCTGGCTCTCGGCACGGCCGTCATCTGGATCGGTGTCTGGCTGCTGCCCCTTGTCCTGCTGGTGGCCGCCGGATTCGCCGAACTCTCCCGCAACCGGGTGCGGCTCTGGGGCGGCCGGCTCGATCAGCCCGCCTACCGCCGTGGGGGCACCGGTATCAACGGATCCCTCCGTTACCTCACCGACCCGCGGCGCTGGCTGGACCTGCTCTTCGAGACCCTCATCGCCTTCCCGGTGCGCACCCTCACCTTCGTGGTCTCCGTGGCCTGGACGGCAGGGGCCCTCGGTGGGACCACCTACGTGTTGTGGGGCCACTACCTTCCCCGTGGCGAGCAGGAGTATCCCCTGGCCGCCGGCATGCTGGAGGCCTTGACCGGCGGAGCCATCCCGGATGCCGTGGCCACCAGCTACGCGGTCGAGTCCGTCGTCAATCTTCTGATCGGCGTGCTCTTCCTGCTCACCCTGCCTGCCGTGATGCGCGGACTCGCCCTGCTGGACGCCTCCACCACGGTGGCCGCGCTCGGCGCCGGACCGGCGCCGGGATATCCGATGCCGGCCGGGCCGCGGGTAGCGTGAACGCCATGCGCGCCGCCGAGCCGTCTGCTCCCTCGTCAGTCTCCTCCACCCCATCGTCAGGTGAGGCACGTCCCCCTGGACCGTCACCCGTCCGGGCCAGCTTCTCACGCAGTGGGTGGACCTGGCTCCTGACGTCCTGCGCCGCCATGGTCCTGGTCGCCACGGGCTGGCCCATCCTCGCCGCAGTCCACCACGTCCATGTCGCCATCGCCATGGTGCTGGCCGTCGGACAGGCGGCTGCGGTGCCCCTCGCCGTCCGGCGGCCCATCCCGGCCCTCCTGCTGAGCACGGCCGCGGCCCTCGGCACCACACTCGCCTCCGACCCCGCGTCCGGGCCATGGCCGTGGCCCGTCACCACCCTGATCGCCTTCATCCTGCTGGTCCTCGTGGTCGCCCTGCGCCACCCCTGGCGCATCGGTGCCGTTGCCTGGTGTGCCGGCGCCCTGGTCGGTGGGCTCGGCCTCGCCCTGGAGAGCTCCACGGCCGAGGCGGCCCTGTCCAGCGCCACCCTGTCCAACGCTGTCGTGTGCGCTTCCATCGCCGGTGGCGCCCTGGCCGTCGGCAGCGCCCTGCAGGTCCTCCTGGCCAGCCGCAGCCAACTCGACCACGAACGCCAGCTCACCGCCGAGGAGGAGACCAAGCGCCGAGAGCTGCAGCAGCGAAACCGGATCGCCCAGGAGTTGCATGACGTGGTGGCACATTCCATGTCCGTGATCTCCGTGCAGGCCACCACTGCCCCCTACCGTCTGCCCGGCATGGACGAGCCGACGCGGGGTGAGTTCGACTCGATCGCAGACTCCTCCCGCCGCGCGCTGACCGAGATGCGGGGGCTGCTCGCCATCCTGCGCGGAGACGATGCCGCGGACACCACGCCCCAGCCGACCATCGCGGACATCCCCCAGCTGGTCGTCACCACGCGGTCCTCCGGGGCGCACGTGGAACTGGAGATCGACCCGGAGCTCCTCCCGCTGGGCGGAGTGACAACCGCTGGCGGGACCGGAGTCCCCGGTGCGCCGAGTGCGGCCGGTGACTGGTCCGCCGTCGTGCCTCCCGCCTCGGGCCTGACCGCCTACCGGGTGGTGCAGGAGGCGATCAGCAACGCCCTGCGGCACGCACCGGGTGCCGCCATCCGCGTGCAGGTCTCCGTGGGAGACCAGATCGGGATCCGCATCGCCAACGGGCCCGCCGCCCGTGGGGGTCTCGTGGCGTCGCCGGGAGCAGGCCTCGGCCTGAAGGGTATCCGTGAGCGAGTCAGCGCGCTGGGAGGCACGGTCAAGGCCGGGCCGACGCCGGAGGGCGGCTTCGCCGTGAAAGTTCGGCTGCCCCTGTAGCCGCCCGCGCCGGAGCTAGTCACCGGAGGACGATTCTCCCTACAGTGGGCTCAGGAGAAGGAGGATCCATGAACATGTCCAGAAAAGGGGCCATGACCAGCGGCTTCTTGGTCGTGGCGGTGGCCCTGACGGTGACCGGCTGCACGTCCTCGGCCTATCCGGCCGACCCGGACGGGACCTTCGACGACGTCTCGGGTGGCACCCTTTCCGTGGGGGTGGTCCATCACCCCCCGTACGTGGACGCCACCGGTGCCGAGCCCACCGGCAGCGAGGTGGACCTCATCCAGGCCTTCGCCGAGGAGATCGACGCGGAGATCGAATGGACCGCCTCCGGCGAGGAGGCCCTCATCACGGCCCTCGAGACCGGGGACGTGGACCTGATGGCCGGAGGACTGACCGACCAGTCCCCCTGGTCCTCGCAAGCGGCCCTCACCCGCTCCTATGCCGAGGACACCGGCCCGGACGGCAAGACCGTCAACCTCGTCCTGGCCGTCCCGCTGGGTGAGAACCAGATGCTCGGCGAGCTCGAGCGGTTCCTCGACGAGCGTCACCCGGGAACCACCCCGTGACCACGACCGTGCGCCGATTCGGGCGGACCGAACTCACACCCGAACTGCAGCAGGCCCTGCGCCGAGCCACCCGCCTGGAATGGATCACCCTGGGGATGCTCGCGGTGACCGTGACGCTCGTGATCGTGGTCATGGGCAATTCCCAGGCCATGAAAGCCGCCTGGATCGAGGACATGCTGTCCTTCATCCCTCCTCTCGCCTTTCTGGTGGCGGCCCGCGTCATCAACCGCCCTCCCACGCGGAGCCGGCCCTATGGCAACCACAGTGCCGCGGGGGTGGGGCATCTCGTGGCCTCCGTCGCCCTACTGGTCATGGGGGGATACCTCATCATCGACTCCGGCAGCGGCCTGGTGTCGGCCGAGCATCCCCCGATCGGCACGTTCCACCTGTTCGGGCACACGGTGTGGCAGGGCTGGATCATGATCGCCGTCATGATCCTGTCCATCCCGGGGCCCGTGATCCTGGGGCGGATGAAGATCAAGATCGCCGAGCAGCTGCATGACAAGGTCCTGTACGCCGACGCGGACATGAACAAGGCGGATTGGCAGACGGGGGTTGCCACCGCCGTCGGTGTGGCCGGCGTGGGGCTAGGACTCTGGTGGTTCGACGCCACCGCCGCGATCTTCGTGGGTGCCAGCATCCTCAAGGACGGCATCACGAATGTGGGTACCGCGATCACGGACCTCGCCGACGCGCGGGCCCGGACCATCGACGGCGAGGACCCGCACCCACTGGTGGCGAAGGCGGAGGACTATGCCCGGTCGGTCGACTGGGTCCTGGATGCCGGAGCCAGGGTCCGGGATGAGGGCCACGTATTCCACACGGAGATGTTCGTGGTTCCCCGCGATGGCGCCGCACAGACTCCCTCACGCCTGCGCGAGCTGACCGAGGGCATCGTCGAACTGGACTGGAAGCTGGAGGACGTGGTGGTCGCCCTCGTGGAGGAACTGCCCGCAGAGGTCCACGGCGGAGTCGAGCGGGACAAGCAGTCCGAGGGCGGTCAGGCGGCCCGCTGACCCTCCGGCCTCAGGTCCGGAGACGCTCCCGGACCAGCAGGGGCAGGGCCCTGACCAGCAGCACCATGACCACCAGCTCCACCAGGGTCTGGGTCACCACCACGAGTGGTGCGAGGTCGAAGGCAGCTGGCAGGGCGAGCACCAGCGGCAGCACCACGAGCGAGTTGCGGGTCACGCCGCTGAACACCACCGCCCTGCGGCCCGGGACGCCCAGCCTGGCCAGCCGGCCGGCCGCCAGGCCGATGACCACCATGACCACAGCGAACGCCACGAACACCGGGACCACGGTGAGCAGGCCGCCCAGATGCGCGCCGACATCGTGGATCTGGGACGCGACCACCACGGCCAGGGTCACCATCATCAGCGGGACCATGGCCGCGAGCGCCCCGTCCCGCAGCCAACGCCCGGCACGCCAGCGGGTGGCGGCCGTCTGGGTGAGCCACGCGGCGGCCAACGGCAGGACGATGAGGAGGACGAAGGCCTCGAGGAAGGGGCCGGCGTCGACCGTCTGCAGGAAACGCTCGCCCACCATCAGCCGCAGGTAGACGGGCAAGAGCGCCATCTGGACCAGCATGAGTAGCGGCGTGGCCGCCAGCAGGCGGTCCGCCGCACCGCCTGCCAGTCGGGTGAAGACGATGACATAGTCCACGCACGGGGTCAGCAGCACGAACAGCACCCCGACCTCCAGCACCTGGGACGGCGCCACGAGGCGGGACAGCCCGAAGGCCACGATCGGGATCACCGCGAAGTTCACCAGCAGGACCGTCAGCAGGAACCGGCCGTCACGGAAGGCCCCCGCCAGCCGCGGAAACGGAATCGCGAGGAAGGTGGCGTAGAGCAGCAGGCCGAGCACGGGATTGATCGCGTGCCCCGCCGGTCCGGCCACGGCCGGGACCAGGAGCCCGACGCCGGCCCCGGCCAGCAGCGCGGCCACGTACAGCACCACCTGGTGCCGTTCCAGCCACGGAACGGTGGCCGCCACTCGACCCGCCGCCTCTCGCCACATGTCCTCCAGCATCTCAGGATCTGGCGGTAGATCCCGGACGGTGGCGATATCGGTGAAGGTCAGGTGAACAGCAAGACAACTTGCACGCATTTCCCTCCTGCAACAGAAATTGCCACTTACGCTGGTTTCATGAGCTTCCCCGACCGCGTTGACGAGCACCGCAGCCGATTGACGAAGTCGGACCGGGCGCTGGTGGACGAACTGCTGTCCTATCCGGCCGAGGCGCCTCTGTGGCGCGGCGAAGACGTGGCCCGGCGTGCCGGCGTCCACCCGGCGGCGGCCACCCGGCTGGCCCAGCGGCTGGGATATCACGGCTACCCCGATCTGCGGGATCACCTCCGGCAGGATCTGGGTACCGGGCTCACTGGGGCGGGCGACCGTTTCCGGGTGGAACTCCAGGACTCTGGTGGGCACTCCGTGCTGGAGACCCTGCTGACCACCGAACTGGACACCCTGTCCCAATTGTGCCGGCACGTGGGCCAGGACCAGCTGGATCGGCTCGCCGACCGCATCGCTTCCGCCGGCACAGTCCATCTCTTCGCCCGCGGCAATGCCTCGGTGCTGGCGGAACTGATGGAACGACGACTCCGCCGCTTCGGCATCCGCACGGTCAACCTGACCGGCACCGGCCGGGACGTGGCAGAGCGAATCCTCAGCCTGACCGCTGAAGACCTCGTGGTGGCGTTCGCCTTCCGGCGGCCGCCACGCGAACTGAGCGAGCTACTGGGCCACGCGCAGCAGGTCGGCGCAGGCACCGCGCTGGTCACCGACACCATCCACACCCTCGACCCGGCCCCGGACGCCATCCTGTCCGCGCCGCGTGGACACCAGGACAGCCGAGAGGGATTCGCCTCCCTCACGGTGCCCATGGCCATCGCCAACGCCCTGGTGCTGACGATCGCCCAACGTCACGACCAGGCGCTGCTCCCGGCGCTGGATGCCCTGGATGGACTCATGGCCGCATTCGACTGACCCCCGCCCCAGACCGACCACCATCCGTTCGAATCACCCCGCATCCCCGTGATGCACCCCGCCCTACCGTTCCCTGCCCGAAAACATCCCCGAAGGACTGGAAATGCGTTCACAGAAAACCCTGCCCATCGCCGTCTTCCTCCCCCTGCTCCTCACCCTCGCCGCCTGTGGTGGAGGTTCTCCCGAGGCCGCCCAGAACGCTGGGACCGGGTCTCCGGCGAGTACTGCCGCACACCAGGAGCTCGACTCACTCAGCCAGGAGCAATTGGAGGAGCGAGCCCTCGAGGAGGGACAGGTCACCATCTACTCCTTCACCTCCCGGATCGCCCAGGTCGAGGAGGCCTTCGAGAATGAGTACCCCGGGATCGACTTCATCGGCCATGACATCTCCTCCTCGGAGCAGATCACCCGTCTGCAGGCCGAGGCCCGGGCCGGCTCACCGTCGGCGGACGTCGCCTACATCTCGGATGCCCCCGTGGTCATCACCGAACTGCTCCAGGACGGCATCCTGATCAACCACGTGCCCCAACGGATGGCCGAGGTGGTCCCGGCCGAGTACCAGGAACCGCTGTTGGCCAACCGGCTGTCCACCAAGGTGCTGATGTACAACGAGGACGCCCACCCGGACGGCAGCCCCATCTCCAACCTGTGGCAGCTCACCGAGCTGGAGTGGAACGGCAAGGTCGTCATGGTGGACCCCACGGTCCGCGGCGACTACCTGGATCTGATGACGGAGATCGTCGCCCAGTCCGACGCCATGGCCGCCGCCCATCAGGAGCACTTCGGTCGGCCCATCGAGCTGGACGAGGGCGTCTCCACTGCCGGCGAGCAGTTCATCGCCGACCTCTACGCCAACGGACTGGTCCTGGTGGATGACACGGACAACGTCAATGCGGCCGTCGGCCAGACCGGCCAGGAGGACCCGCCGGTGGGCTTCACCTCCTATTCCGACCGCCGGGACAACGAGGACGAGGGCTGGGCCCTGCAGGTCTCGCTCGGCACCGAGCCCTCCACCGGCATCACCTTTCCCGCCTACCTGGGTCTCGTGGAGGGAACGGAGAACCCGGCTGCCGCCCGGCTGGCCATCGACTTCCTGATGGGCGACGATTCGCCCACGGGCGGCCCCGGCTACGAGCCGTTCTACGTGGCCGGCGACTACCCGGTCCGCGAGGATGTGGAGAATCCCGAAGGCGCCGTGTCCCTGGAGGAGTTGGCGGCCTGGGACATCGATCCGGAGGCCACCGCCGAGACGCGTTCCGACGTGGCCGACTTCATCCTCACGCTGAGCTGATCGCATGACCAACACGACGACGGCCGTCCGCCTCCGCGTGGCCGCACGTCAGCCCGCCGCGGTGCTCGGACTGGGCACCCTGCTGGTGCTGGCCGTGCTGGTCGTCGCGCCGATCGTCGGACTGGTCAACTCCACGCTCACGGTCGGCAACCGCGAGGCCTGGTCTGATGTCTTCGCCTCGCGGCTGTCCGAGAACCTGCTGTGGGACCCCCTGGGGAACTCCCTCCTCATGGGGGTCACCACCGCGGTACTCTCCACCGTGATCGGCGGGTTCCTCGCCTGGGTGGTCGTGATGACACGTATCCGCGGACGGGCGGTGCTGGGCGTCCTGGCCACCATCCCCTTCGCCCTGCCGAGCTTCGCCCTGGCCCTGGCCTGGGAATCGGTGTTCCGCAACGATCTGGTCGGTGGGTCCACGGGGATCCTGTGGAACCTGGGCGTCCAGGTCCCGGACTGGTTGGCCTGGGGGCCGGTCCCGGTGGCCCTGACGCTGACCGCCCACTACTTCTCCCTGTCCTTCATGTTGATCGCGGCAGCCCTGGCGTCCGTGAACGGGGACCTGATGGAGGCTGCTGAGATGACCGGGGCGTCCAAGCTCAGGGTGGCCAAGGACATCGCCCTGCCCGTGGTCGCTCCCGCCCTGGTCTCCGGCGCGCTACTGGCCTTCGCGGAGGGCGTCTCCAACTTCGTCACCCCGGCTCTGCTGGGGCTGCCGGTGCGGTTCCACACCCTCTCGACCCGGCTGTACGGCTCCATCACCACCGGAGACACCTCCCGCGGCTACGTGCTGTCGATCGTGCTGATCGTGGTGGCCGCCATGATCATGTACACATCCACCCGGGTCACCGGGGGCCGGCGCAGCTTCGCGACGATCACCGGCAAGGGTGGCCGCCAGCGCGGGATAGCCCTGGGAGCCTGGGGCTGGCCGGTCGGGGCGCTGTCCTGGCTCGTGGTGGCCTGCACCACCGTCCTCCCCGGGATCGTGCTGGTGCTCAGCTCGCTGGCCCGGAGGACCGGTGACATCACGTCCGGGCTCACCCTGCACTACTGGACCGGAGGCTCGGATCCGTCGATCGCCCAGGGGCAGCGCGGCGTCCTGAACAACCCGCAGATTCTCCAGGCCACGGCGAACACCGTGCTGCTGGGCGTCTGCGTGGCCCTCGGCGCGGGCCTGCTGGGGCTGCTGATCTCCTACGTGGTCACCCGCCACCGGCACCCCAGGTGGATGATCGGGTCACTGAACGTGCTCTCCTTCGTGCCCTTCCTCATCCCCGGCATCGCCCTGGGCGCGGCGTTCATCGCGCAGTTCGGAGCACCCATCGGCCCGATTCCCAGCCTCTACGGCACGTTCACCATCCTCGTGATCGCCGGGATCGCCGCCACCATCCCGTTCGCCGTCCGCTCGGGCACGGCGGCCATGAGCCAGGTCTCCACGGATATCGAGGAGTCCGCCGTCATGGCGGGGGCCGGGTTGGTCCGGAGGCTGAGATCCGTGATCGCCCCGCTCAGCGCGCGTGGTCTGTTCACCGGCGGAGTTCTGGTGTTCGTGCAGATGGTCCGCGACCTGTCCCTGGTGGTGCTGCTGGCCACGCCGGCCATGCCGGTGCTCGCCGTGCTGACCTATCAGTATTCCTCCGAGAACTTCACCCAACTGGCCAACGCGGTCACCGTGATCATCGCGGTGATCTCGGTGGGCGCCACCCTGGCTGCCCGTCGGTTCGAGGGCGCCGCCCAGCCCTGGGCACGGCAGACCACGGCCGACTGAGGGAGGGCCCGATCGGGGCGACCCGATCCCCGGCCTCCCAGTACCGCCTCCCTGCTTGAAAGGACACCCCATTGAAGGACCTGCACATGACCGCCGTCCGCGCTCGGCCCGGCGCCGTCCACGACAGCACCACACCCTCCGCCCCAGCCCCGTTCCCTCCCGGCGGCTCCGGCTCCGGCTCCGGCTCCGTGACTGTCACAGGACTGCGCAAGGACTTCGGCGGCTCCGTAGCCGTGGACGGCATCTCCTTCGCCGTCCCAGCCGGGGCCTTCCTGGTTCTGCTGGGCCCCTCGGGTTGCGGCAAGACCACCACCCTGCGCATGCTCGCGGGCCTGGAACAGCCCACCGGCGGGCAGATCAGCTTCGGCGACCGCGCCATCGCCCGCGGGGACGGGACCGTCAACGTCCCGGCCGCCCAGCGCGAAGCCGGGCTGGTCTTCCAGTCGTACGCTCTGTGGCCGCACAAGACCGTGCGTGACAATGTGGAATGGCCGCTCAAGGTCGCGAAGTGGGCGGCGGGCCGGCGGCGGGAACGGGTGGCCGAGGTGCTGGACCTGCTGGCCATCTCCGAGCTGGCGGAACGGTACCCCGGGGAGATCAGTGGTGGTCAGCAGCAGCGCGTGGCCATCGCGAGGATGATCGCGCCGGAACCGAAGATCCTGCTGTTCGACGAACCCCTGTCCAATCTCGATGCCAAACTACGCGTGGACACCCGCGGCGAGCTGATGCGCATCCACCGTGCCACCGGCGCCACCAGCGTCTACGTCACCCACGATCAGGTGGAGGCGATGACCATGGCCACCCATGTTGCGCTCATGAAGGACGGCAGGATCGAGCAGTTCGGCTCGCCCCGCGAGTTGCTGGAGTCTCCCCGTACCGCGTTCACGTCCACCTTCATCGGCACTCCGCCGGCCAACGTCCTGCCGTGCACCGTCACCGGGGGCCGGATGATGGCCGAAGGCCCCGCGGCGGCACCGCGGCTGGACTGCGGGCCGGCGCCCGACGGTGTGGCCGAAGGGGAGAACGTGCAGGTCATGTTCCGGGCCACCTCGATCACGCTGGAGCACACGCAACCCCCGCAACGGATCGTGCCGACGCCGGGTCAGACGAGTCACAGGCCTGCCCTCGATGCTCTGTTCGCCGACCAGGTACCGCTGGCCGACCGGTGGGTGGTCGGTGTCGATGGACCCGGAGGCAACCGCCTCAGCGTCGTCCTTCCCTTCCCGGTGGACCTCAGCCCCGGCGATCCGGTGCAGTTGCTCTTCCCGGACGGACCCGACGCCGTCTTCGGCCCCGATGGCGTGGTCCTGGGCGGGGCCCGGCGATGATGCGCCTCATCCTGGTACGGCACGGCGAGACCACCTGGAACCTCGAGCGTCGGTTGCAGGGCCAACGGGACATCGGGCTGTCCACGACGGGACGCGAACAGGCCTTCGCGCTGCTGGGCGCCATCCGGAGACTGGCCCCGGAGTACGTGGTGTCAGCGGAACTCGCCCGCGCCCGCGAGACCGCGGAACTGCTCGGGGCCGGTCTGGACGCCACCGACGACCGGCTCAACGAGGCCTTCCTGGGCTCGTGGGAGGGATGCCATTCGGCCGAGCTGAAGGCCTCCACCCCCGAGCTGTACGAGCAATGGCGGGCCGGACAGTACCAGCCGCCGGGCGCAGAGTGCTTCACGGAACTGACGGACCGCGTCGTGGCGGGCGTGGACCAGGCCATCCGAGACGCACACGCCCGAGGCCTCGGGACCCTGATGGTGGTCACGCATGGCGGGCCGGTCCGTGCCTACCTGCGGGCCGCCGTCGGACTTGATCCAGCCCGGACGGTGCCGAGCCATCCGGCGAGCCTGTCCTGCGTGGATGTGGACCCGGCGGCGGACTCGCCCAGCCTCGCCGGGACCGCCAGGCTGAGGCTGTTCAACTTCGCACCCGCCCTCTCTCTGCTGGACCCCTCAGACTGAGTCGATGGCCGCCGCCGCGGGACCATTAGGCTGGGCACATGGACCCGTCCACCGCACCACCCCTCCCCCGCCCGTGAACCGGCTGTTCCGGTCCGTCCTGGGCCTGTTCGCCGCGCCCCGGCTCAACGTGCGGGAGGACTACGCGAAGGTCCGGCGTTTCCAGCAGCACGTGGCCGCGCTCTCGGGACCGCGCTACCGGCCCCTGTACCGGCAGACGGCGGCGGAGGTGGGGACCCACCGTGTCCCCGTGAGAGTCTTCCAGCCGAAGGAGAAGAGGCGCGACGAGGTCCTGCTCTTCTTCCACGGGGGCGGCTGGGTCACCGGTGACATCGAGAGCTACACCCCGGCCTGTGCCACGATGGCCGACCTCACCGGCTGCGTGGTGGCCTCCGTGGACTACCGGCTGGCCCCGGAGCATCCCTTCCCGGCAGGACTCGAGGACTGCTTCCACGTGGCACGGATGGTACTGGAGGATCCGCAGCGGGCCGGCATCGACTCGGCCGCCAACGTCGTCCTCGTGGGCGACTCCGCCGGCGGCAACCTGGCGGCCGCCGTCTCCCTGATGTTGCGGGAGCGCGGCCATCGCGGTGCGAGCCGGCAGATTCTGCTGTACCCGGTGACACACTGGGACCACGACCCGGCGACCTCCCCATTCGCCTCGGTTCGCCACCATGGCGAGGACTACCGGCTCACCTCCACGGAGGTCCAGGACTACTTCGACCTGTACGTGCCAGACCACCAGGAGCGCCGCAGCCCTCTGATCGCCCCGCTGATGGCACCTGACCTGTCCGGGCAGCCGAAGACCCTGCTGATCACGGCGGAACTGGACCTGCTCTGTGATGAGGGGGAAGCCTACGGCCAGGCCCTGGCAGAGGCCGGAAACGAAGTGCGCGTCTACCGGGTGGACGGGGCGCTGCACGGGTTCATCGCGCTGCCCCGGTTCTCCCGTTCCCTGCGGGAGGCGTACGAGGTGATCAACGCCTTCCTCGACGAGGACTCTCCTGTCGATGAGCAGCCTGTCGGTGAGCAGCACGGCCGTGCCGGCCATCCCGGCCACCCTGGCCTCCAGGACGCGCCATGACCGGGCGGACCTGGGTGCGTCTGGACAACGCCTCCAACATCTTCCTGGCGGCGCGGACCGATGCCGATCCCAAGGTGTTCCGCCTCAGTGCGGAACTCGACCACGAGGTGGATCCGCAGCTGCTGCAGCAGGCCCTGGACATCACCTTCGACCGGTACCCGCTCTACCGTGCGGTGCTGCGGCGCGGCGTGTTCTGGTACTACCTGCAGGACAGCGACCTGCGTCCCCTCGTCAGCGCGGAGCTCCAGCACACCTGCGCCCCGATCTACCAGGTGGACCGGCGCACCCTGTTGTTCCGCGTGCTGCACCACCGCCGGCGGGTCAACCTCGAGGTGTTCCACGCCCTGTCCGACGGCACCGGGGCGCTGTGGTTCCTCTCCGACCTGGTGACCGCCTACCTCGGGCTGCGCTACCCGGAGGTGGAGCGGGCACTCGGGGCAGCCCCCGAGGCCGGTGCGGATCCTGCTGCCGACCATGCCGCCCCGGAGCCCAACGGCACGGCACCGGCCGGACGACTCCAGGAGGCGCCGGTCCACGAGCTGACCGCCGACAGCTTCGCGCACTACTTCCGCCGGCGCGGCCGGGACCAGGTGCCCGCCACCGGTGCGGCCCGACCTCCGCGGAAGCGGGTGCACCGGATCAGGGGCACCCGCACGCCGGACCACCGCACCCGTGCCGTCGAACTCACCCTGCCGGCCCGGGACGTGCTGAGCCTGGCCCGGACCGAGGGCGTCTCACTCACCATGTATCTGACCGCCCTCTTCTTCGAGTCCGTTCGCCGGTCCTCGGGCGGACTGGGCCGGAACCGCACCCTCGCGGTCTCGGTGCCGGTGAACCTGCGCCAGTTCTTCCCCTCGACGTCGGCACGGAACTTCTTCGCGGCCGTCCGGGTGGAGCACACCTACGGGGAGGGCGAGGACGACGTCGGCTCCGTCGCCCGACAGCTGGAGGGCCAGTTCCGCCCGAAGGCCACCCCGGAAGCCCTGGAGAGGAAACTTCGGCGCTTCATCCGCTTCGAGCGGACGCCCGTGTTGCGGGTGATGCCGAGGCCTCTCAAGGACCTGATCCTGGGGCTGGTCAACCGGGTCAACAACCGCGGACTGACCGTCGCGATCTCCAACATGGGCCGCGTGAGCCTACCGGAGCCGGTCGACTCCCACGTGGGCCGCCTGCTGCTCCATGTCTCGGCTGCCCGCCCCCAATTCTGCGTCGTCTCCCACGCCGGCCTGCTCACGATCAGCTTCTCCTCACCGTTCACCGAGACCGGACACATCAGAGAATTCGCCCGGCACCTCACCGACCGCGGGATCGCGGTGTCCGTGGCGGCGGCGCGCGTCACGGAGGAGGAGCTCAGGTCAGTGGCGACGGTGGTGGAGGCATGAGGCGCTGCCCGGAATGCGCCGTGGACATCGAAGGCGCCTGGAGTCACTGTCCCCTGTGCGCGGCCCCGACCTCGGCTTCGGCCTCGAGTGAGGGTTCCGGCGAGGTCACCCCGAGTCCGTTCCCCGCAGTGCCTCTCCAGTTCTCCCGGCGCCGGGTCCTCAGGGCTCTCTTCCTCGCCTCGATCGCTGTGATCCTCGCCTCGTTCACGGCCCAGCTGCTGTTCAGCCGGGACCTGGACGGCATCGGGGTGCTGCGCTCCGTGTGGCTGGGTGTCAGCGCCATGTGGCTGGTGGTGCTGATGGCGGTGCGCAAGCGGCGTAACCTCGCCAAGAGCACCGTGTACCTCGTGGTGCTGGTCGGCCTGGTCTGCGTGTACTGGGACTACCTCACCGGATGGCTCGGCTGGTCGCTGACCTATGCGGTCCCCATCGTCTGCGCCTCGTCCATCGTCGCCCTGCTGATCACCGTCCGGGTGATGCGCATCGAGGTGGGCGAGCACATCGTCTACAGCGGCCTGACGGTGCTGCTGGGCCTGGCACCGCTCGGGTTCCTCCTCTTCGGCTGGGTGACGACCCCGCTGCCCTCGGCAATCTGCGGTGCCCTCAGCCTGTTCGCCCTGGCACTCCTGCAGCTCGGACGGAGTCGGCAGGTCCGCCACGAACTCGCCAAGCGACTGCACCTGTAGACCCCGTGCCACCGGACCGCCGTCCGGTCATCCGCCCGGATGCGGGTAGTCCCCCGAGCGGCCCTGGAACTCCAGGATGGCGGGGTTGAGGACGACTCCGTCGCGTATCTCGATGGCCCGGCTGATGGTCTCGCTGCCGGCCCAGGCGCTGGGTCCGCCCATGACGATGTCCAGGAAGGGCAGCAGGGCGTCGCTGATCTCCCAGCTGGCCGAGTTCCACAGGTACGAGGGGCTGTGGTCCACCGCGTAGTAATCGATGGTCCCGCCCACCGTGAACATGGGGTCGGCGAACGTGGTGGTGCGGGCCCATTCGAATGCCATGCCCTCGTCGCATGAGACATCCACGATCAGGCTGCCGGGCCGGAAGGCCTCAAGATCGTCGGAGCGCAGGTAGAGCAGTGGCGCATTGGGATCCTGCAGCGTGCAGTTGACGACGATGTCACTCTCGGCCAGAAAGGGAGCCAGCGGGACCCGTCCGCGGTCATCGGTGATGACCTCGCTGAGGTAGGGGCCACCGTCATGGTCGAACTGGATCATGTGCGCGGAATGGATCGGTGAGGCGACCGAGGCGACCTTGCGGTTGGTCAGCACACGGACATCTGAGATGCCGTGCGCCTTCAGGGCCGTGACGGCTCCCCGTGCGGTGGCGCCGAATCCGATCACCACGGCACTGAGCCGGCGGCCGTAGTCCCCGGTGACACCGGTCAGGGCCAGGGAATGGAGCACGGAGCAGTACCCGGCCAGTTCGTTGTTCTGATGGAAGACGTGCAGTGAGAAGCCGCCGTCACTGGCCCAGTGGTTCATGGCCTCGAAGGCGATCAGGGTCAGCCGCCGGTCGATGGCCTGCTGGGTGAGTTCGCGGTCCTGCACACAGTGCGGCCATCCCCAGAGCGTCTGACCGTCCCGCAATTCGGCCAGGTCTGCCGCCTGCGGCTTGGCCAGCAACACGGTGTCGGCGGTGGCGATGACCGCCGCCCGGTCAGCCACGGCACCCACCAGCTCAGCGAGGTTCGCGTCCGAGTATCCGAACCGTTCGCCGTAGCCCTCCTCCAGGACCATCCTGCTCCGTACGGAGGGATCGATGCGTTGCAGGTGGTCCGGGTGCAGGGGCACGCGGTACTCGGCGGTCTTCCGGGTGGTCCCCAACACGCCGAGGACAGGATGAGTCGATGGTGCCATGGTGCACGTCCATTCTGCGGTGCCGCAGTGGCACCGCACATATCAGGCTATACCGGCCCGGGTGTTCCAGCTGCGGACAGGCTGCAGGCGGTACTGGTGTGGGGCCGCACGGCTCAGTGGCCCGGGGGCCGCCACCCGGGATCTCGGCCGGACAGGCCCAGCACCCGGTCCAGCTGGGGTGCGTCCGCCGGCACCGGGATCCGGGGGCCGAAGAGCCCCTCCCGTTCGCCCGGCTCCTCGGGGATACCAGCGCAGAACTGCTCGACGGCGTCAAGGGCCTGTTGCTCCACCGCATAGTCCTGGCCGGTCGCCACCGCCAGGTCCCAGCCATGCAGCACCACCTCGTCCAGCGCGACCAGCATCGCCACCTCGGCGGGCATGGTCTGCGCCCCGGCCGTCGTCGTTCCGGTGCGTGCCCCGGTCTCGTTCCAGGCGGCGGCAAGGTTCTCCAACTCGGCCGGCAGGGATTCCCGCCAGTCCTCGGGAAGTTCCAGCCGTGACGGGTCCGGAGCCGTGTGGGTGGTCGGGCCGTCGATCTTGCGGGCGGCGTCACGGAAGGCGATGGCCAGGCCGTGCAGATGGGCCAGGAGCAAGTGGACGGGCATCTGGGGGCACGGCGTGGGGGCATAGTGGTGCGCGTCCTCGATCCCGCGGACCACGGACGCCACCCTCCGTGTGCTCTCGGTGAGGTCGATGCTGGTCATGGTGGTTCCCTCTCTCGCTAACGGGCCGGTGTGGTGGTGCCAAAGGTCTCGGGGTCCACCGGGCGGGCGTGCCGTGGCAGTTTCTCCACCACCAGGCGGTAGGAATCGAGCACGAGTTCCTGGACCAGTCCGCCGGTGACGGTGTCCCCGCCGGTCACGGTGATCCAGTGCCTCTTGTTCATGTGGTAGCCGGGGGTGATCTCGGGATGGGCCTGGCGCAGTGCGCCGGAGTCCTCGGGTTCGGCCTTGAGGTTGACGATCGGTTCGCCGTCCAGCTCGGCCAGGAACATGAACATCCGGCCCTTGACCTTGAACACGTCATAGTCCGGCCCGAACGGCTGCTCCACGGTGACGGCGGGGAATTCGAGTGCCGCATCTCGGGCGATCCGGTGCACTGTGGTCCCGTTCATGGTGTCCGTTCCCCCGGTGCTCGCATGGGGTCGAATCCCCTCCGCCATCTTCAGACTATGCCCGAGCGGGGGCCTTGCCGCAAGGCCCCCTGGTGCTGTCAGAATCATGGCTCGCATCGGATCGGAGCCGCCCCATGACCACAGACCACCACCGCACCAGCACCTCAGTCTTCGCGCTGCCGGAGCACCTTTCCGCCAAGGCAGATCCGGACCTGGTGGCCGGCGACGACGCCCACTTCGCGGCCATCGCCGCCGCCCTCGGTTACCGACGTTTCGAGGACGGCCGCCGCCTCGACGCCCTGCGCCGGCAGCCGCGTGGCAGCGGCGAGTACGCCTTGGAGCGGGATGCCGAGATCCGCCGGCTGTCCTCCCGCCTGCTCCTGCTCCAACGGTTCGGCCTGGACCTGGTGCTGGGCCGGATGGTCCCGTCCGACGGCAGCGGCACCACCGTCTACGTGGGACGCACCGGCCTGACCGACGGTGACGGCCACCGTCTGCTCATCGACTGGCGCTCCCCCGCGGCTGAGCCGTTCTTCGCCGCCACCCACGCCCAACCCCTCGGCCTGGCCAGCCGCCGCCGCTACCGGTGGAGCCGGGAGCGCGTCACCGACTACTGGGACGAGGTCTTCACCACGGAGGGACTGTCCGGCGGACTGCAGGCCCACGCCGCACTCGACGACCAGTCCGCCTTCATCGCCAGCCTCGGGGCCCACCGGACCGGACGCATGCGGGACGTGCTCGGCACCATCCAGGCGGATCAGGACGCGATCATCCGCGCCGGTTCGCGCGGGGCGCTCGTGGTCGACGGCGGCCCGGGCACCGGAAAGACCGTCGTCGCCCTGCACCGCACGGCCCACCTGCTCTACTCTGACGAGCGGCTGCGCCGCCACCGTGGAGGCGTGCTCGTCGTGGGCCCCCACGAGCCCTACCTGGCCTACGTCGCGGACGTGCTGCCCTCACTCGGCGAGGACGGGGTACTCACCGCGACGGTGCGCGGGCTGCTCCCGGAGGGGGCCACGGCTCCCGCCGAGGCGGATCAGCGCGTCGCCGATCTGAAGTCCCGCCGTGACCTGGTGGACGCCGTGGAGCCGGCGGTCCGGCTGTATGAGGAACCTCCGGCTGAGGCCCTGCTGGTGGAGACGCCGTGGGACGAGGTCTGGTTGTATCCCGAGGACTGGGCCGAGGCCTTCGGCGCCCCCGACTCCGGCACCCCACACAACGAGGCCCGGGAGGACGTCTGGACGGCGTTGCTCCAGATCCTGGTGGAGGCCCACAGCGCCGGAACGGACCCGAACGCCGCCCGGGACGGGGAGAACAGCGGACCGTCCACCGAACTGCTGTACCGGTCCTTCGAGTCGAACCGTGGGCTACGGGCGGCCTTCGCCCGCGCCTGGCCCGTGTTGCGTGCCGAGGAGATCGTCGGCGACCTGTTCACGGTGCCCGCCTACTTGTCCCGGTGCGCGCCCACACTGGAGCCGTCCGAGGTGCGATCCCTGCAGCGTGCGGATCCTCAGGCGTGGACACTGTCCGACCTGCCGATCCTGGACGCGGCACGCCGCCGCATCGGTGACCCGGTCACGGCCTGGAAACGCCGCACCCGAGACCGGGCACGTGAGTGGAACCAAGCCGTCATGGACCGGGTGATCGAAGACCTGGTCGCCGCCGACGTCTCCGACCTGCAGCTGATGACGTCCCTGCAGACCGAGGACATCCGGGACAAACTCACCGTCGACGAGCACCTGCCGGCGGACACCCGTGACCCGCTGGCCGGACCCTTCGAGCACATCGTGGTGGACGAGGCGCAGGAACTCACCGATGCCGAGTGGCAGATGCTGTTGGCCCGGTGCCCGTCCCGCAGCCTCACCATCGTCGGGGACCGAGCCCAGGCCCGGCGGGGGTTCACGGAGAGCTGGCGGCAGCGGCTGGAACGCGTCGGGGTCGGATCGGTGGAGATCGCCACGCTCACGATCAACTACCGCACACCCGAAAAGGTCATGGCGGAGGCGGCCCCGGTGATCCGGGCCCAGATCCCGGATGCCAACGTGCCGACCTCGGTCCGGGCCTCGGGCAACGCGGTGCGCCACGGCACCCCTGACGAGCTGGACCAGGTGCTGGACGCCTGGCTCGAGGAACACGACCAGGGTGAGGGCACCGCCGTCGTGATCAGTGCGGACGGGACCGCCGCGGCCGGTCCGGTTCAGGGCAAGGCACCGGGCACGGCGGTGCGGGACCGGCTGCGGTCCCTGACGCCCGCTCTGGCCAAGGGCCTCGAGTTCGACCTGGTGATCCTGGTCGACCCACAGGAATTCGGCACCGGGATCGAGGGTGCAGTGGACCGGTACGTGGCCATGAGCCGGGCCACCCAGCAGCTGGTGATCCTGGAGGACTGAGGACCGTCCTGGAAGACTAGGCTGGAAGCCAGACGTACCGGTTGTCTCAATCAGAGGTGGATGTCCATGTCAGGAGTAGTCGCAGCCCACGGGTCCTTCGATCCCCGCCGCGGCCAGCGGATGCTGGACCGGCTGGCCCACCGCGGGCCGGACGGGGCGGGCAGCCGGGAACTGGGCCGGTCCTGGCTCGGCAGCAGGTACCTTTCCATTGTCGATCCGGTCTCCGGTGACCAGCCACTGTCCGGCGGACGGGACGGTGGACTCTGGGTCGTCGGAGACGGCATGATCCACAACCACCGCCGGATCCGCGAGCGGCTGGGTGACGGGCGTTTCCGCACCGACTCGGACCTGGAAGCCGCGATCGTCCTCGTCGACGAGCACGGCTCCGAGGCCTTCGAACACCTGTGGGGGCCCTTCGCCCTCGTGGTCGCCGCCGCGGACGGCCGATTCGCCGCGGCCCGAGACATCCTCGGGCTGGCCCCGCTGTACTGGGTGCACGAGGGCGAGACGGTGGTGTTCGCCTCGGAGCTGAAGGCCTTCGACGAGGATCAGCGCCCCGCGGTACGGCCCTTCCCGCCCGGACACTGCTGGACCCCGCAGGAGGGGCTCAAGCCCATCCGGCGCTTCCCCGGCACCACGCCCGTACTCCTGCAGAGCCGGTCCGCGGACGACGAGCCGCCGGCATGGGTGTTCGATGCCCTGCGCGAGACCCTGATCCGGGCCGTGGACCGCAGCCTCGCCAGCCGGCAGCGTCCCGGGGTGCTGTTGTCCGGTGGCGTGGACTCCAGCATCATCACCGCCATCGCCGCCCGGCGCGGCGACTGGACGTCTGCACCGCTGAAGACCTTCGCCGTCGGGCTCGAGGGCAGCGGGGATCTCGCGGCCGCCCGGATCGTGGCCGAGCATTGCGGTACGGACCACCACGAGCTGGTCTACACCGCCCAGGACGCCATCGAGGCGGTGCCCGAGGTCGTCGCCGGACTCGAGTCCTTCGATCCGAAGCTCGTGCATTCGGCGGTGCCCAATTACTTCGTCTCCCGCCTGGCTTCCCTGCACGTCAAGATCGTCCTCGTGGGTGAGGGCGCCGATGAGCTGTTCGCCGGTTACACCCACTACGGGCGCCATCGTGACGGATCCGAACTGCACGCGGAACTGCTGGAGACCCTGCAGGGCATGCATATCGGCGGGCTGCAACGGGTGGACCGTGTGGCCGGCGCGCTCGGAGTGGAGCCCCGCCTGCCGTTCCTGGACCTGGACATGGTGGAACTGACGATGGCCCTGCCCCCGGAATGGAAGCTCGTGGGACGGGACCGCCCGGCCAAGTGGTTGCTGCGCAAGGCCTTCGATGGGTGGCTGCCGGACGAGGTGCTGTGGCGACGCAAGGAACAGTTCGGCGAAGGCACCGGCATGAACGACGTCCTGGCCGAACACTTCGGTCAGACCGTCAGCGACGACGACCTGGCGGCCGAGGCGGATGCCCTCACCCCGCCGGTGCGCACCCGGGAGGAACTCGCCTACTTCCGGATGTTCGAGGCCGTCCTGCGCGGCGTCAACGCCCAAGAGACCGTCGGCCGGTTCCCAGAGGCCTGATCAGACCCGGGAACCGGCCGACCTTGGATGCGATGGAGGGGGCGGTGCGGTCCGTGGCGGGGGCGGTCAGCCGCCGATGAGACCCTGGTCCTGGAGCCACTCCTCGGCCACGTCCCGCGGATCCTCGCCGTCGGTGTCGACCTTGCCGTTGAGCTCCATCATGGTCTCGTTGGTGAGCTTCTCCGAGATCGGGGCCATGATCTCGGCGATCGCCGGGTACTCGTCCAAAGTCTCCTGACGCAGGGTCATGGCACCCTGGTACTCGACGAAGAACTCCTGGTCGTCCTCCAGGACCACCATGTCGTTCGACGCGATCCGGGCGTCGGTGGAGAACACCTCACCGAACTCGCAGGTGTCCCCGACCTGCGTGTAGATCAGGTTCAGTTCGAGTTCCACGACCTCGGAGAACTCGAAGCCGTAGGCCTCCTCCAGCCCGGGCAGGCCGTCATCGCGGTTGATGAACTCGCTGGCCGCACAGACGCGGGCCTGGTCCGGGTTCGCATTGATGAACTCCGCCGCGTCGGACTGCGTGACCAGGGAGTTCTCGTCGGCGAAGTCCTGCTTGACCGCGATGCGGTAGGTGTTCTCGAACGGGGCCGCGTCCAGCCAGGCGATGCCGTTCTCCGCGTCCGCCTCCGAGACGGCCGCGAACAGGTCCTCGGGCACCTCTTCGGTGGTGTTGCCGAGGATGTTGACCCAGCCGGTGCCGGTGTAGTCCCAGTAGAAGTCGATCTCATCCGTCTCCAGCGCCTCGCGGACGGTGGCGCTGCCGGAGATCCCGGTCTGGTCCTCGATGCTGGCCCCCGCGTCCTCCAGGGCGAGCGAGGTGATCTGGGACAGGACGACGGACTCGGTGAACTCCTTGGAGCCCGCGGTCAGCTCGGCCCCGTCCAGCTTGCCGGCGTTGGCGCTGTCTCCGCCGCCGTCGCCGCCTCCGCAGCCGGTCAGCAGCAGCGCGGCCACCGCCGTCAGGCCGATGCCGCCGAGCGTGGTCTTGCGGGTGGTTGCGTTTCTCATGTCAGTTCCTCATTTCAGTGCGATCACTGTGATCGGTGCGATCAGGGTGCGTTCAACGATGCGGTCAGGATGCGGTCACGGTGCGTTCGCTCAGGTCCCGGCGGACCGTAGTCCCTTGGGCTGCAGCAGGTTCTCTGCCAACCCGGCGAGGTAGTCGATGAGCAGGGCCAGCACGGAGGTCAGCACGGCACCGACCACCTGCACCAGGACCCGGTTGGTGGACAGCCCGGCCATGATGACGTCACCCAGTCCACCGCCGTTGATGTAGGTCGCCAGCGTTGCCGTGCCCACGTTGATCACCAGGGCGGTGCGGACGCCCGCCAGGATCACGGGCACGGCCAAGGGCAGCTCCAGGCGACGCAGGACCTGGAACCGGGACAGGCCCATGCCCCGCCCTGCCTCGAGCACGTTCTCGTCCACCTGTTCCAGTCCAACCATGGTGTTCAGCAGCACCGGGATGATCGCGTAGAGCACCAGGCCGACGATCGCGGCCTGGAACCCGAGGAACAGGAACATCACGGCCAGCAGCACGAGGACGGAGATCGTCGGCACCGCCTGGCCCAGGGTCAGGAGGGTGATGATGTACGGACGGACCCGGCGGGTGAACGGCCTGGTCAGCAGGATGCCCAGGGGGACGGCGATCAGGAGCGTGATCGCGGTGGAGACCGCGGTGAGGGCCACGTGCTCCCCCACGGCCGTGGACAGCGCGGCCGCGTTCAGTGAACGTGCCTCGATCGAATCGAGTTCCCGGCCGGTCACGTACAGGTACAGGGAGACCAGGACGACGGCCAGGATGAGGGGCATCATCAGGTAACCCACCCATCCGCGGCGGCCCGCGGCGGGCGGGGTCTGGGCGACGACGTCGGTGTCCCGGACCCCGGCAGGGGTGACGGTGCTCATGGTGTCGTCCTCCCGTCCGCGAACTCGGTGCGGGCCTCGGCGACGGCGGAGTGGCGCATGGAGCGGATGGCCTCGTTGATCTGCTCGATGTCCACGACGCCCAGGTGCCGACCATCCTGATCCACCACGACGGTGACGGCGTAGCGGGCGGCGATGAGCTCGTTGAGCGCGTCACTCAGGGTGGCCCGGGACTCCACGACGGCCTGAGGCACGGTGCCGATCCGGTCCAGGGACTGCCCCTCGCCCCGGCGCAGGTCATCTGCACCGACCCAGCGGGCCGGGCGCCCCTCCGTATCCAGCACGAGGACCGCACTGTGGTCCGATTCGCGCAGCACCCGGTGCGCCTGTTCCACGGAGTCCGCGGCGGACACCGTGGGCCACGGCGCGAGCTCGATGTCCCGGACCCGGGACAGGCTCAGCCGCTTCAGGGAGGCGCCTCCACCGATGAAGTCACGGACGAAGTCGTTGGCCGGTGCGGTGAGGATCTTCTCCGGGGTGTCGTACTGGGCGATCGAGGACCCCTCCTGCAAGATCGCGATCCGGTCCCCCATCTTGATGGCCTCATCGATGTCATGGGTGACGAACACGATCGTCTTGCGCACCTCGGACTGGAGGCGGAGGAACTCGTTCTGGAGGCGTTCGCGGGTGATGGGGTCGATCGCCCCGAAAGGCTCGTCCATCAACATGACCTGCGGGTCGCCACCGAGCGCGCGGGCGACCCCGACGCGCTGCTGCTGCCCGCCCGAGAGCTGCTTCGGATAGCGGCCGCGGTACTCCTCCGGATCCATGTTCACCATGCTCAGCAGCTCGTCCACCCGGGCCCGGGTGCGGGCGGCGTCCCAGCCCAGCAGCTTCGGCACGGTGGCCACGTTCTCGCCGATGGTCAGATGCGGGAACAGACCCGTCTGCTGGATGACGTAGCCGATCCTCCGGCGCAGCTGGTCCGCATTCGTGGTGGTGACGTCCTCGCCGCCGAGGATGATCCGGCCGGAAGTCGGTTCGATGATCCGGTTGATCATCTTCATGGTGGTGGTCTTGCCACAGCCCGATGGTCCCACGAGGACCACGATCTCGCCGGCGTGGATGTCCAGGGTGAGTCCGTCCACGGCATTGCGCTGCGTCCCGGGGAAGCGCTTGGTCAGGTTCTCGAGGCGGATCATGACCTCGGGCTCCGGTGTGGTCTGCGGTGTCTGGGTCATCGGATACCTCGCGAAGTTGTGAGTCGCTGGACGGTGTAGAAGATCAGGTCGAACAGGACGGCCAGCACGATCACGCCGAGGGTGCCGGCCAGCACCATGTTCACGGCCACGGGGGTTCCCACCCGGGCCAGCCCGGTGAAGATCATCTCGCCGTAGCCCGGTCCGTTGACCACCGCGCCGATGGCCGCGATGCCCAGCAGCACGAGGGTGGTGACCCGGACACCGGTGATGACCACGGGCCAGGCCAGCGGCAGTTCGATTCGCAGCAGGCGCTGCCGCCGGGTCAGTCCCATGCCCTGGGCGGATTCGATGACGGCCGGGTCCACTTCCCGCAGTCCGGTGATCGTGTTGCGCACCACGGGCAGCAGTCCGTACAGCACCAGGGCGAACAGCACGGGCGGCCAGCCGAGGCCGAGCGGTCCCAGCAGCAGGATGAACAGGGCGAAGGACGGGATGGTCAGGAACGTCCCGGTGATCGCGAGCACGAACTCCCGCGGACGCTCCGTCTGATAGGTGGCGATGCCCAGGGCCACGCCGACGACGGTGGCGATGAGGACTGCTGCACCGACGATCGCGGCGTGCGCCAGACCCATCTCGAGCAGGTCGTCTGCCCGGTTCCCCAGGAACTCGAGGAATTCCACGGCTGCCCCCTTCCGAGACGAATAATGCCTGATGACGACTATAGTTCAGCGAATTTCCGCGATACGTCTCAGTAGGTCAGGCGGACGGCGGCCTCACGCAGGTAGCGGTCCACGAGCGAGTACGCGTCCCGGGTCAGGGCGCGCCACAGTTGCAGCGCCAGCGCCGGATCATCCTGTTCCAGTACTTCGATCGCCTCCGGGGTGAGGACCATGATCTCGACCTCGCCGACGGCCTTCTCGGTGGTCTCCTGCCGGTCCGCGGTCCCGAGGGCCAGCTCGCCGAACGTCATCCCGGCCCCCAGGGTGTTCAACCGCACCCGTTCACCCAGGGGATTGGTGGCGATGGTGTTGATCTGTCCGGAGACGATGAAGTGCACGCCACCGAAGCGCTGCCCCACCCGGCGGATGATGTCCCCGTCCTCATGGAACCGGTGCTCCATCAGGGCGGCCAGCCGTTCACGGTCACCCTCCTCCAGGAGGTCAAGTGCAGGCGACTCGGTCACCGGGACCCGCTCCGTGGCCGGGATCGGCGCGCCGTAGCGTTCCAACAGGGCGTCCTCGCAGTGTTCGACCGCCTCACCGAGGCCCTGGAAGACCGGTACCTGGGCCGCGTGACCCTCGGGGCCGGCGTCGGGGTGGACGATCAGGGCAGGGGCCTCCTCACCGGTGACGAGGACCAATTCCCGTCCGGCCGCGGCCAGCTGCCGTTGGAGGCCGGTGATCATCTGGCGGGCGAGCCGGCCGGCGTCGTACACCTGCCGCAGGTCCAGGACCACGAAGACGACGCCGTCCTCCAGTTCGCTGACCGCGCGGACCAGCGACTCGGTGCCGGCGAAGAAGAGGTCACCGGTCACCTCGATGATGCGGGCACGGTCTCCGTAGCGCTCCAGGACCTCGGCCTCCTCCTCGGTGCGCCGCACGCGGGAGGGGAATCGGGAGATCTCCATGGTGTCCTTGACCGCGGACCGCCCACTGCGGGCGGCGCGCACGAAGTGCATCTCCATGTCCTTCGACACCCGCCGGCAGGTCTCCAGACCTCGGACACTGTTGCCGTGCCCGTCCAGCGGGGGCGAGAAGACGGCCAGGCCGGCCTGTCCGGGCAGCACGGCCAGCGTCCCGCCGCCCACCCCGGACTTCGCGGGCATGCCGACGCTGCTGACCCAGGCACCGGCGTCGTCGTACATGCCGGAGGTCATCATGACGGACAGGACCCGTTCCACCACGTCGATCTCGAAGACCTGCTCACCGCTGACGGGCTGCGTGCCGCCGTTGGCGAGGGTGGCCGCCATCATGGCCAGGTCACGGCAGGTGACCTGGACCGAGCACTGACGCAGATAGTTTTCCAGGGCGCGGCTGGGGTCGTTCTCGATGACCTCGACGGAGCTGAGCAGGTAGGCCAACGCATGGTTGCGGTCACTGTGCCGGATCTCCACGTCGAAGACCGAACGGCTGCTGGACAGATCCCGCCCGGCGAAGCGGGAGTAGGTGTCCACGATCCGGCGCACGGCGGACTTGCCGCCGCCGCCACGAATCATCGAGGCCACCGCCAGCGCACCGGCGTTCACCATGGCGTTCGGCGGCCGGCCCGTCACCGGGGCCAGGGAGATCTGGTTGAACGGGTCCCCGGAGGGTTCCACGTCCACCTTCTCGTCCACGGCCTCGAAGCCATAGTCCGCCAGAGCCAGTCCGTAGCTGAACGGCTTGGAGATCGACTGGATCGAGAACTCCTGGTCGGCCACCCCTACGGAGTAGACCCGGCCGTCCACGGTGGCCAGGCAGATGCCGAAGTCCTCCGGGTTCGGTTCCCGCCCCGTGGGGTGCACCTCGTAGGGCTCTCCCCCGCGCAGGCGCTGGACGTCAGCGAGCAGCGACTCGAGGTACTCCTGGATGGGCGATTCCATGCCCCAACCGTAGTAGCTCGGGTCAGGCGTCGATGACGACGACGGTCAGGACGGGCGCCCGGCGGTAGGCACGGTCGAGGTGACGGGCCACGGTCTCGCCGATCAGCTGCTCGAGCTTGTCGAGGTCGTCGATCTCGGACACGGACGGCTTGGACAGGGCGATCGAGACCTTCTTGGCTGCACCGTCGAAGATCACCTTGTCCTGGATGAAGCCCTTGGTGACGAACTCGAGCGGCTCGGCGAGCTGGTTGGTGTCCGCGTCCACGAGGGCCACGACCGTCACGGCGCCGCCTTCCTGCAGCGACGTGCGCTCCTTCAGGGTCTCCTCGGTGACCTTGCCGACGGTGTGGCCGTCCACATAGACCAGGCCGGCCTCGACCTGACCGGAGACAGCGGCCTTGCCGTTGACCAGGTCCACGGTGGTGCCGTCCTTGACGACCAGCACGCGCTCAGGGGCGATGCCGGTCTTGACGGCGAGGTCCGCGTTGGCGTGCAGGTGCTTGGACTCACCGTGGACGGGCATGACGTGCGTGGGCTGGACGATGTTGTAGCAGTAGACGAGTTCGCCGGCGGAGGCGTGTCCGGAGACGTGCACCTTGGCGTTGCCCTTGTGCACCACCTTGACCCCGAGGTCCGTGAACTTGTTGATGATGCCGTAGATGGCGTTCTCGTTGCCGGGGATCAGCGAGCTGGCCATCAGCACCGTGTCATCCGCGCCGAGCCTGATCTGGTGGCTGCCGTTGGCCATCCGGGACAGCGCCGCCAGCGGCTCGCCCTGGGAGCCGGTGCAGATCAGGGTGACCTTGTTGTCCGGCATCGACTGCAGCTTCTTGAAATCCACCACCAGCCCGCGTGGGATCTTCAGGTAGTCCAGCTCGCGCGCGATCCCCATGTTCTTGACCATGGACCGCCCCACGAACGCCACCTTGCGGCCGTGGGCGTGCGCGGAGTCCAGGACCTGCTGGATCCGGTGCACGTGGCTGGCGAAGCTGGAGACGATGATCCGCTTCGGTGCGGTGGCGAAGACCTGGTCGATCGCCGGGGTCAGTTCGCGCTCGGAGATGGTGAAGCCGGGGACCTCGGCGTTGGTGGAGTCGGTGAGGAACAGGTCCACGCCCTCCTCGCCCAGGCGGGCGAAGTGACGCAGGTCCGTGATCCGGCCGTCCAGCGGGAACTGGTCCATCTTGAAGTCGCCCGTGTGCAGGACCAGGCCGGCCGGGGTGCGGATGGCCACGGCCAGCGCGTCCGGGATGGAGTGGTTCACGGCCACGAACTCGAGCTCGAAGGGGCCGGACTGGTGGATGTCCTCGGCCTCCACGTGCACTGTCACCGGGGTGATCTTGTGCTCGGTGAGCTTGGCGGTGATGAACGCCAAGGTCAGCTGGGAGCCGATCAGGGGGATGTTCGGGCGTTCCTTGAGCAGGTAGGGGACGCCGCCGATGTGGTCCTCGTGGCCGTGCGTCAGGACGATGCCGACAATGTCATCCCAGCGGCCCTGCAGGGACGTGAAGTCCGGCAGGATGACGTCGATACCGGGCTGGTGCTCCTCGGGGAACAGCACACCGCAGTCGACGATCAACAGCTTGCCGTTGTACTCGAAGACGGTCATGTTGCGCCCGACCTCGCCGAGGCCTCCCAGCGGCGTGACCCGCAGCCCCCCGGAAGGAACGCCGGACGGGGACTTGGACTTGCGGGGCGAACGGGCCAAAGGATCACGCTTTCATCGGGATTGTTTCAAGACAGGGGGACCATGCCGACTGCACGGATCCGGCATGGACGCGGACCGCTACAGGGAGATCAACTCCCCATGCTACCCCTCACGGTGGAGCTCCGCCGCCCCGGTGCAGGGTGGCCGCCGTATCGAGGCAACAAAAAAGCCCTTATTCCGAAGAACAAGGGCTTTTCACCTGGTGGAGGTAAGGGGATTCGAACCCCTGACCTTCTCCATGCCATGGAGACGCGCTACCAACTGCGCCATACCCCCAGATGCGTTGTTTCTGGCTTTCCCGTTTCCGTTCCGTCCGAAGCAACTCCATAAATATACACAGCACTTCGCACGCTCCGCAAATCGAACGGATCCCCTGTGGCCGAGGGCACAGAGCAGTACAGATAGTCGTCCGCGCGCCGGCCGTCACCCGTTGATCACCCGCTCATCACGCGTTGTAGGCCTCGATCCGCCAACGCCCGGGGCGCTGCGGCGAGCCCTCGAGCACGATCGCCGCACCATTGCGCAGCCGCTCCAACCGCCCCATCCCGGCGGCGTCCATGCCGGTCAGAAGCGTAGCCGCGGCCCGGAGGCAGTTGCCGTGGGCCGTGACCAGCATGGCCTCCGGCGTGCCGAGGGTGGACTCCGCCTCGCCCACCATGCGGGTGATGGCAGTGATCACCCGGGTGCCCGACTGCCGCGGGGTCTCCCCGTCCAAGGGGCCGTGGTCCAGATGGGAGTTGCGCCACGTGGTCCAGTCGTCCGGCCACTGGGTCCGGATCTCGCTGAAGCTCAGACCCTCCCAGGTGCCGCCGCCGGTCTCCTTGAACTCCTCGTGCAGCACCAGGTCCAGACCACGGCCGTCCACCACGGATTCCGCGGTGGCGCGGGCCCGGACTAAGGGTGAGGATGCCGCCAGGTCGAAATGGTGGCCGGCCAGCCGGACCGCGGCCTCCGCGGCCTGGGACCGGCCGACGTCGTCCAGGGGGATATCCGTGTGTCCCTGGTAGCGCTCCTCGGCGTTCCACGCCGTGCGGCCATGCCGCAACAAGACCAGTCGCATCCCGTCTCCCCCGGTTCAGTCTCGGTCAGTACTGTTCAGTCTTGTTCAACCGTGTGGAGAGAGATCAATCCTGATCCCGGCTGGGGGTCCAATCCCGCTGGCCCTCGTCCGGGTGCACCGTGGAGCCGCCCTCTTCCGCGGCCACGCCATCGGCCAACCCAAGGTCCACCAGGGGGGAATCCTTCCAGAGGCGGTCCAGCGCATAGAACACGCGCTCCTCCTCGTGCTGGACGTGCACCACGAAGTGTCCGTAGTCCAGCAGGACCCATCGGCCACCGGCCTTGCCCTCGCGGCGGAGGGCATCCAGCGTGAGCTGTTGGGTCAGCACGTCCTCGATCTCGTCCACCACCGAGACGACTTGCCGTTCGGAGCCGGCGGAGGCGATCAGGAAGGCGTCCGTGAGGCCCATCTGCTGCGCCACGTCAACGGCCACGATGTCTGTGGCCTGCTTGTCTGCGGCGGCCTGTCCGGCCAGTTTGAGTGCGGTCAGGGTGGTCTCGGGAATGGTCATAGGCACCTCGGTGTGGATCGGTCAGCGAACGGGTCGGATGAGTGGAATCGGGAAGGAATTGTGAAGAAACGGTGAAAGCAGTGGACAGGACGGAGGTAGCGGTGGAGGGACGGCCGTCAGAAGACGATGGCGAGAATCAGGGCGACCACGAGGATCAGGACCACGATCCCGGCCACGATCATCAGGGTCCGCTCGCGTGAGGACCATTCGGAGGCCTGGATGGAGTCGAGCCCATGCGCGGACTGTGCGTCCACGGGCTCGTGCCGGTCGGTGGGCGAGACTGCCCCGTGCTTCGGTGCGGCAGGGCCAGCCGCCGGCTTCGCTACGGCCGGTGACCTGGCCACCGAGGTCGAAGAGACCTGCGGAGCCGACGGCGGGACCTGGCGGATGAGGCCGGTGTTGAGCTGCCGAGCCTTCTCGGCCAACAGCTCCTGCTCCCGGAGCAGGGACGGGTCGACCGTGGAGGGGTCCGCCCCTTCCGCGGCCTCGATCCGGGCAGCCAGCGCGGCGCCCTCCGCGGCGAGGGACTCCCGGGTGAACGGTTGTCCAGCGGAGGTGCCCGGTGCAGCGGACGTGACCGTGCCGCCGTCGGCGATCTCAGCGCCCTCCGCCACGGCTCCGGAGGGCGCCCCCGCAGGTGCCTCCGCCCGGCGGGCCCGGGTGGCCTCACGGCGGGTGGCCGGCGTGGCAGCGACCGGCATGGCAGTGCCCTGCTGGCGGCGCCATTCGCGCAGTTGCCGCCGCGAGAGCGGCTGCCCGTCCGGGCCCACGGGAACGCCGTCACGGTCCAGCGTCACGTCCTCGGGCAGCAGGCCAGCTGAGGAGGCCGCCACCGACGCGGTGGACTGCTTCCCCGGTCCCCCGGCCTCACGGTCCGCTGCACCGGTGGCCCGGCGGGCCTTCAGCGCGGGCCGGTCCGCGGGGGCTGTGTCACCGCCGATCGAGGGCACCGCCTCGTCCGGGGACTTGATGGCATATCCACCGCCTCCGGGCTCACCGGTGGCGTAGATGACGCGGGGCAGCTGTCCGGTGAGCGGGCCGACGTCGGCGGGGCTGATCGAGGTGGCTGGCAACTCCAGGATCGTCGCCCTGGAGAGATCGCCGGCCGGGGCGCCGGCCTCGCTGTCCGCACGGCGGTGCTGGCGCAGTGAGCGCCGCGTCGGCAGTTGCAGCTCGGCCGGGGTTCCGCCGGTGGAGGTCTCGGCGGGCTCCACCCCCGGCGCACCGCGTTTGATCTGGGGCCTGCCCAGACGGGGCTTGGCGGCCTGCGGCTTCTGGTCCTGCTGACTCATACGGTGGTTCCCGGCGTCGATGCTGGTGCGGCAGCCGGATTCCCGGACTGCCGTGGTGTGTCCGGGAGCATCTCGGGCGGACGGCTCCCCCCGGTGAACGGCTCCTGGCCGTCACCGCTGCCGCCGCCCAGCCCCCCTCCGGGGATATGGGCGGACGGGAGGTACAGGTTGTGCTTGGCGATGTACTGGACCACGCCGTCCGGCACCAGGTACCAGACCGGCTTTCCGTCCTGGACCCGGTCTCGGCAATCGGTGGAGGAGATCGCCATGGCGGGGATCTCCATGAGCTTGACGCCGGTCTCCGGCCCCAGCTCCACCAGGTCATGTCCCGGGCGGGTCACGCCCACGAATTGGGCCATGTCCCAGAGCTTCTCGACGTCCTTCCAGGTCATGATCTGCTCGAGGGCGTCGGCACCGGTGATGAAGAACAGCTCGGCCTCGGGCCGGAGGGTCTTCAGGTCCCGCAGGGTGTCCGCCGTGTACGTGGGGCCGGGCCTGTCGATGTCCACGCGGGACACCGTGAAGCGGGGGTTCGAGGCAGTCGCGACCACGGTCATGAGATACCGGTGCTCGGCGGGTGACACCCTCCCCGCGTCCTTCTGCCAGGGTTGGCCGGTGGGCACGAAGACGACCTCATCCAGGTCCAGCTCGGAGGCCACCTCAGAGGCGGCGACGAGGTGCCCGTGGTGGATGGGGTCGAAGGTGCCACCCATGATGCCCAGGCGGAAGCGACGGTGGGTCACAGTGAGATGCGGTTCAGGGGTGGATCAGTGGCCGGAACGCTGGCCGCCGTGGCCAGCCGATCCGTGGACGTTGACGTCAGTGGCCGGCGCGGGGTGGCGCTGCGAGACGGAACGGAGGGACATGGTGGCCACCAGCAACAGCATCAGGATGGCGAAGGTCCCCACACCGAAGACCCAGTCCGGGGCGATGAGCTCGTTGACCACGTGGGCCTCTTCAGCGGCAACGGTCACGGCCGCGGTGATGTTCTGCATCTGGTGGTTCTCCCTTAAAACTGCTCAGACTACTAAGATGGCCGGCGCCCCGGCCTCGTATCACGGTGATGTCTGCGGTCCATCCTAGTACGTTCCCCGCACAGCTCCGGCCCCCGTCAGGATCGGACCTGGCCCTGGCCGCGCAGCACCCACTTGGTGGTGGTGAGTTCCTCGAGGCCCATGGGGCCGCGTGCGTGCATCTTCTGCGTGGAGATCCCCACCTCAGCGCCGAGCCCCAGTTGGCCGCCGTCCGTAAAGCGGGTCGAGGCGTTGACGATGACAGCGGCGGAGTCGATTTCCGCGACAAACCGGTCTGCGTTGGCCAGGTCGTTGGTCACGATCGCCTCGGTGTGCCCGGTGGACCAGCGGCGGATGTGGTCCATGGCCTCATCGAGCGAGCCCACGGTCTTCACGGCCAGTTCGAGGGCCAGATACTCGGTGCCCCAGTCCTCCTCCGTGGCCGGCGTGGCCGTGGCCTCCGCTTCGGTGGGCAACCACGCGCGGGCGCCCTCGTCCACGTGCAGGAGCACCCCGGCCCGGTGCAGTGCGCGCAGCACCTCGCGGCCGGCCTCCGCCGCCCCCGCGTGGATCAGCAGGGTCTCGGCGGTGTTGCACACGGAGACGCGCTGGGTCTTGGCATTCAGAGCGATGTCCACGGCCATCTTCACCGGAGCCGACTCGTCGATGTAGAGGTGCACGTTGCCCTCACCGGTCTCGATGACGGGCACGTTGGCGTTGCGGACCACGGACTGGATCAGCTCCCGTCCGCCGCGCGGCACCAGGACGTCCACGGAGCCGCGCTCGGACATCAGGGCCGTGGCGCCGTCCCGGCCCAACTCATCGATCCCCTGGACGATGTCCGACTCGAAGCCGTGGGACAGTGCCTGCTCCCGGAGGATCTGGATGAGCACCGTGTTGGTCTCCCGCGCGGCGGAGCCGCCGCGCAGGATCACGGCGTTGCCGGATTTCAGGGCCAGCCCGGCGATGTCCACGGTGACGTTGGGGCGTGCCTCGTAGATGGCTCCCACCACGCCCAGGGGGACGCGCAGCTGGGTCATGTGCAGGCCGTTGGGCAGGTCCCGTCCGCGCACCACGTTTCCGACGGGGTCCGGCAACGCCACGAGCTCCTCCAGGGCGGCCGCCAGGGCCTCGATCCGCGGCCCGTCCAGGCTGAGCCGATCGAGCATGGCCTCTGACGTGCCCTTCTCGCGGCCCTTCTCCACGTCCTTGCGGTTGGCCGCCAGGATCGCGGAGGCGTTCTCACGCAGCGCGTCCGCCATGCCCTGCAGCGTCTCGTCCTTCCGGGCCCGACGCGCGGTGGCCAGCTCCGGCCGCGCCCTGCGGGCCCGCTCGGCCACCGCGAGGATCGCTTCGCGGATCTCCTCCGGCACCGTGGCCACGGCCGGTTCGCCGGAGGGCCCGGTTCCGGTCGCTGAGTCGGTGACGGGGGCGTTGTTCTGGGCAGTCGTGGACATACCCCCAGCCTAGCGCCGAGGCCGTGCCCTCGCCGGCAGTCGGACACAATCGTCGGTGTGCACCACGGGCCGCTGATACTCAGGCCCGAACTCCTCACGCAGCTGGACGGTGTGCCGACCGAGCATGGCCGGAAGCTCCGTCGAGGAGTAATTGACGAAGCCACGGGCCACCACGGTGCCATGGGCGTCCGCCAACTCGACCGGGTCGCCGGCCTCGAAGGCCCCTTCCACCCCGGTGATCCCGGCGGGCAGCAGGGACCGGCGGTTCTTCACGACCGCGGCGACCGCGCCGTCGTCGAGCACCACGCGGCCCTGCACCTCGGCGAGCAGGCCGAGCCAGATGCCGCGCGCGGACTGCCGCTTCCCGGAGGCCTGGAACCAGGTGCCCACGTCCTCTCCGGCCAGCGCCGCCTCGGCGTTCTGCGCCGAGGTGACGATCGCGTGGATCCCCGAGCCGGTGGCGATCCCGGCGGCGTCCACTTTGGTGACCATCCCTCCGGTCCCGACGCCGGCCGGCCCTGTCCGCCCGATCAGCACCGTGTCCAGTTCAGCCTTCGAGACCACGTGGGCGATGCGTTCCGAGCCGGGGCGTGACGGCGGCGCGGTGTACAGGGCATCGACATCCGTCAGCAGCAGCAGCGCATCCGCGCGCAGCAGGTTGGCCACCAGTGCCGAGAGCCGGTCATTGTCCCCGAACCGGATCTCCGCGGTGGTGACGGTGTCGTTCTCGTTCACGATCGGGACCACCGACAAGGCCAGCAGCCGGTTCAGTGCCCGGTGCGCATTGGTGTACTGGGTGCGGCGGATCAGGTCCTCCGCGGTCAGCAGCACCTGCGCCACCTCGGTGCCGTGGCGCGCGAAGGAGGCCGTGTACTCGGCCAGCAGCTTGCCCTGCCCGACTGCGGCCGCGGCCTGCTGCGTGGCCAGGTCACGCGGGCGCTTGCCCAACCCCAGGGGGTGGATGCCGGCGGCGATGGTCCCCGAGGACACCAGGATGACCTCCGTGCCGCGGGCGCGGACGGCGGCGATCGTGTCCACGAGCGAATCAATGGCTTCCCGGTTCACGCCCGTGGGGGTGGTCAGGGATGAGGAACCGATCTTGATGACCAGGCGGCGGGCCCGGTGCAGGGTGTCCCGACCCGTCACCGGATTGGGGACCTGCTCAGCCATGGGAGTCCTCAGAGCCGGAGCCCGCCGTCGTATCAGCGTAATCGGCCGTGCCGGAACCGACTGTCTCGTCGGACGTGCCGGTCTCATCGTCGCTGATACCCGCCAGGCGGTTGATCTCCTGGTCCACGGCCCACACACCGGTGCGGCGCTCACTGGCAAGGTCGGCCTGGGTCGCGGCGCGGGCGGCCTTGCGCTCCTCGTAGTCGCGGCGCTTGTCCTCACGGGTGGGCCGGTCGCGATCCTCCATGCGGAGGTCGGCGCCGCGGGGGCCGCCCAACAGCTCAGCACCGGCGGCCATGGTCGGCTCCCAGTCGAAGACCACCCCGTTGTCATCCGAGCCGATGACCACGGCATCCCCGGGCTTGGCGCCCTGCTTGAACAGCTCATCCTCCACGCCGAGGCGATTGAGGCGGTCAGCCAGGTAGCCCACGGCCTCATCCACGGTGAAGTCGGTCTGGGCCACCCACCGTTCGGGCTTGATGCCACGGACCCGGAACAGGGGCTCGAGGTTGCGCTCCTCACGGTGGATCTCAAACTCTCCGCTGCGGCCCTTGCGCGAGCGGACGGACCGCGGGCGGACGACCTCTGGTTCGGCGATCTCCTCGGGCTCGGGCAGCCGTTCGCGGGCCTGGCGGACCAGGTCGGCCATCGCGAACTTCAAGGGGTCCAGTCCCTTGTGGGAGACGGCGGAGACCTCGAAGACGCGCAGTCCACGCGCCTCCAGCGTGGAGCGGACCATGTCCGCCATGTCCTGGCCGTCCGGAAGGTCGGTCTTGTTCAGGGCGATCAGCCGTGGGCGTTCGTTCAGCGGGATGACGCCCTGGCCGCCCTGGGCGAAGGTCGGCTCCACGGCGTAGGCGGCGAGTTCCGCCTCGATGGCCTCGAAGTCGGAGAGCGGATCCCGGTCTGACTCCAGGGAACCGCAGTCCAGTACGTGCACCAGGGCCGCGCAGCGCTCCACGTGGCGCAGGAACTCCAAGCCCAGGCCCTTGCCCTCGGAGGCACCCGGGATCAGGCCCGGGACATCGGCGACGGTGTAGCGGGTGTCCCCGGCCTGGACCACGCCCAGGTTCGGTACCAGGGTGGTGAACGGATAGTCGGCGATCTTCGGGCGGGCTGCGGAGATGGAGGCGATGAGGGAGGACTTGCCGGCCGAGGGGAAACCCACCAGGGCCACGTCCGCCACGGACTTCAGTTCCAGGACGATGTCCCGCTCATCCCCGGGGATGCCAAGCAGGGCGAAGCCGGGGGCCCTGCGCTTGGCCGAGGCCAGCGCCGCGTTGCCGAGGCCGCCCATGCCGCCCTCCGCGGCCACGAAGCTGGCGCCGTGGCCCACGAGGTCGGCGAGGATGTTCCCCTCGGCGTCCTTGACCACGGTGCCGTCCGGCACGCTCAGCGTCAGGGACTCGCCGTTGCCGCCATTGCGGAAATCGCCCATCCCGGGACCGCCATTGCCACCATGACGGTGCGGTGCGTGATGGTAGGAGAGCAACGTCGTGGTCTGGGAGTCCACGACCAGGGTGACGTCACCGCCGTCCCCGCCGTTGCCGCCATCGGGACCACCCAGGGGCTTGAACTTCTCCCGCTTCACGGAAGCCACGCCGTGCCCTCCATGCCCGCCGGAAACGTGCAGGACCACCCGGTCCACGAAAGCCGCCATGGCCGCCTCTCCTCAGAACTTCTCGGTACCACCCGTGCGGTGGTGACCAGTCTTGCGCAGATCGCTGTGTTCCGCCGGTGGAGCACAGCGCGCGTTAACCACTCCGGCGGAGGCGGGCCGCAGTGGCCCACCCCCGCCGGAGCGTTGAACTACTGGGGGATCACTCCCCCGGTGCCGTCAGCTGAATGATCACTCAGCAGCGGCAGTAACGATGTTCACGACCTTGCGGCCACGACGGTTGCCGAACTCGACGGCGCCGGCGGACAGGGCGAACAGGGTGTCGTCCTTGCCGATGCCGACGTTGGAGCCCGGGTGGAACTTGGTACCGCGCTGGCGGACCAGGATCTCGCCGGCGTTGACGGCCTGGCCGCCGAAACGCTTGACGCCCAGGAACTGTGCGTTCGAATCGCGGCCGTTCTTGGAGGAACTACCGGCCTTCTTATGTGCCATGGTGCAATCCTTCGGTGTTTATCTCGGGGACCTGGAAGTCCGGATCAGGCGATCGAGGTGACCTTGACGGTGGTCAGCTCGGAACGGTGACCCTGGCGCTTCTTGTAGCCGGTCTTGTTCTTGTACTTCTGGATGACAATCTTCTTGCCACGGGAATGGTCAACGACCTCGGCAGTGACCTTGACCTTGGCCAGGTCATCGGTACCGGTGGTCACCTTGTCCCCGTCCACCAGCATGACGGCGGACAGCTCCAGGGAGCTTCCGGCCTCAGCGGCAACGCGGTCAAGGGTAACGAGGTCTCCAACGGAGACCTTTTCCTGGCGGCCGCCAGCGCGGACAATCGCGTACACCACTTGGGACTCACTTCTCTCGACATTTACGAATCTGTTTGACTGCAACCCGGCCTGCCCAAACCAGCGGTGTCCGGCCGGCAAAGGCGGACGGTCCCGGACAGCGGGGGCAACGGCTCTCGGCGTACCGGCGGGCTTTCCAATACCCAATTCACCGGGCAGACAGAAAACGACGGCGGCGCAGCACCGAGTATCTATCCTACCCGCCGGTGCCCCCTCGGGCCAAATGACACGCTCACTCGGGGCGGGCGATATCCTCCGCCTTGACCCCGACGCCGAGCATCATCGGCGCAGCCGAGGGCGTCGCCGCCTTCTGCTGGGCCTCCGACCCCGTGCCGCTCCTGGCCGGGGCGGCGGTTGCGCTGAAGCGATGACCACCGCCAGCGTTCTCTCCGGCCGCCGCGACCTCCACCGTCCGGATGTCACCGGCACCCTCGGAGGAGGCCGCCCGACGACGGCGCTGAGGCCGCGCTGCCGGTTCTGTCTGAGCTGTTTGACCTGTCTGGCCTGTCTGAGGCGCGTCTCCGGAGGCACGCTGGTCGCGGGGGGTCTTCTGGTCGAGGGCGCTCTCCAGTGATGCCAGGTCCGCCTGGGGGGCCGCCGCCGTGGCCTTCGAACGCCGGGAACGGCGCTTGGCCTGCGGAACCTCGACGGCCTCGCCCGCGAGGGTCAGGGTCGAGGGTGCCGGATCCGGCTGATCCTGGCCGGCTTCCTGGCGGGTCTGCCGTTCCGGTGCCGGCTGGGAGGCCTTCTCGGAGCCGGAGGGTCCGTCCTTCTCCTCATGCGCGCTGGCCGCAGCGGCTGCCATGTTGGCGAAGGCCGCCCGGGCCGCTTCGGCACGGGCCTTGCGCTCGGCCTCCTCCTCGGGGGTGAGCTGCTGCTCGACCGGCGGCTCATGCTGCTCATGACGCTCACGCTCGGCCTGGCGTTCCCGGCTGCGGCGGCGGCGCTCACTGCGGGAGGACTTCCGGCCCGCGTCGTTGGAGTCGTCCTGCCCGGACCCGCCGGAACCACCGGATCCCCCCGATCCGCCGTGGGTGGGGGGCGCACTGTGGGCCCGCGGTTCGCCGTGCGCATTGTGGGCGCGGCGGTGCTCCACCGGCATGTCATGGACGATGATGCCGCGGCCGTTGCAGTGCTCGCAGGTCTCCGAGAAGATCTCGACGAGGCCGGTGCCCATCCGCTTGCGGGTCATCTGGACCAGGCCGAGCGAGGTCACCTCGGCGACCTGGTGCTTGGTGCGGTCGCGGCCGAGGCACTCGACCATGCGGCGCAGCACGAGATCACGGTTGGACTCGAGCACCATGTCGATGAAGTCGATGACGATGATGCCGCCGATGTCCCGCAGGCGCAGCTGCCGGACGATCTCCTCGGCCGCCTCGAGGTTGTTCTTGGTGACGGTCTCCTCGAGGTTGCCGCCGGACCCGGTGAACTTGCCGGTGTTGACGTCCACCACGGTCATCGCCTCGGTGCGGTCGATGACGAGCGAGCCGCCGGAGGGCAGGAAGACCTTGCGGTCCAGCGCCTTCTGCAGCTGCTCGTCGATGCGGTTGGACGCGAACAGGTCCTCGCCGCCATGCTCCTCGGGCTTCCACTGCTCCAGGCGGGGCAGCAGGTCCGGCGCCACGTAGGTCACGTAGGCCTCGATGTTGTCCCAGACGTCCTCGCCCTGGACGATCATGCCGGAGAAGTCCTCGTTGAAGACGTCCCGGACCACCTTGATCGTCAGGTCCGGTTCCGAGTAGAGCAGTTCCGGCGCCAGGGTCTTCGTGGAGGTCGACTTCTCCTCGATTCCCTCCCACTGGGCACGCAGGCGGTTGATGTCATGCATCAGCTCCTGCTCCGAGGTGCCCTCGGCCGCCGTGCGAACGATCACGCCGGCGTTCTCCGGGAGATGGTCCTTCAGGATCTTCTTCAGGCGGGAGCGCTCGACGTCCGGAAGCTTGCGGGAGATGCCCGTCATGGAACCTCCCGGCACGTAGACGAGGTAGCGGCCCGGCAGGGAGATCTGGCTGGTGAGCCGGGCGCCCTTGTGACCGACCGGGTCCTTGGTGACCTGGACGAGGACGGAGTCGCCGGACTTCAGGGCATTCTCGATCTTGCGGGACTTGCCCTCGAGGTTGGCGGCATCCCAATTGACCTCGCCGGCATAGAGCACCGCGTTGCGGCCGCGGCCGATATCCACGAAGGCGGCCTCCATGGACGGCAGCACGTTCTGGACCTTGCCCACGTAGACGTTGCCGATCATCGAGTCCTGGGTGGTGTTGGACACGAAGTGCTCGGCCAGGACCCCGTCCTCCAAGACGGCGATCTGGATGCGGTGCTCACGCTGGCGGACCAGCATCTTGCGGTCCACCGACTCGCGGCGGGCCAGGAACTCGGCCTCGGTGATCACATGGCGGCGCTGGCGGCCACCGGAGCGTGAATCGCGGCGGCGCTGGCGCTTGGCCTCCAGACGGGTGGAGCCCTTGAGTGAGGTGACGGCCTCCGGACCGGTGGAGGCGGTCTGGCGGGGCGCGCGAACACGGGTCACGGTGTTCTCCGGGTCATCCCCGGCGCCACCCTCCAGCTCCATGTCCACGTCACCGCGGCGGCGCTTGCGGCGGCGGCGCGAACCGTTGCCGTCGCCCTCGGCGTCCGAGCCGTCCACGTGGGACGGGTTCTCACGGCCGTCTCCGCCGCGCGCACCGGAGCTGCGCTGGGACTGGTCATCGCCGTCCTCGTCTTCCGACGTGGTGCTGCCCTGGTCCGAGGCGCTGCCCGAGCGGCCCCGGCCGCGGCGGCGACGGCGGGAGCTGCGGGAACCGGACTGCCCGCCCTCGTCCTCCTGCTCGTCCCGGTCATCGCGGGACATGCGTGTGCCGTCAGCCGTGGCCTCGAGCTCGTCATCGCCGCCGCTGGCGTCCTCGTCCTGACGGCGGTTGCGGTTCTGACGCGGGCCCCGGCCTTCTGGCTCACTGCGTTCGCTGCGGTCATCGCGGGACCTGCGCGGTACCGGGGGAAGGGTGGACAGGTCCGGAGCCTTGAAGATCAGGGCCAACGGGTCATCCGGGATGGCGAAGGGGTCATCAACGGCCGGCTTCTCCTCGGCGGGTTCCGTTGCCGCGGTGCCGCCAGCAGTGGCCGTATCCGAGGGGCCGGCCGGCGCCTCAGACTCGGTGGCCGGGAAATCCTCAGCGGAGGATGATTCCTGGACGACCATTGCCCCGGCGTCCTCGGGAACCGCTGAGGGCGGATCCAGCGTCCGGTCTCCCGTGGACTGCGCGTCCTGTTCGGACGTTGCTGCTGCATCGTTGTCGTGATGTTCGTTGGCTGCCATGGACAGCACCTCCTGCACCGCGGTCACGCCACACTCGTGCCCGTGGAGCGGCTCGGTCCGTTCCCGGTGGCGTTTCCCCCGATCCGTCAAGCGGTACTCGGGGTGCCGCCGTCGACGGACTCCAAAAAGTCTTAGGTGAACCGTAGGTTCGGTCTCCGCTGGATGCGGCGTCCTCCCCCGGAACCATCGGCGGCCATCCCGGTCTCACGCGTCTTGTCGCGTGCCAATGGCGGCTGTCGCAAGGCCGAGGACGCGTGGTCCGCGTCTCTGAAGGCCTGGCAGTTTCCTTACACTGCCTCAGTCCTCTACCGCCGGCCCGGTGGCCGTCCAATGGACCCTGCCCATGGTGTGGCCATCGGCGGGTCGAGGACCATTCTCTCACACGGGGCGCCTGATCGGCGGGATGAAGCCGATGGGCCTCCACCATCCGGCGCCACGGCCGTACTCCGCAGCAGGACTCGTTCACGGCAGCACCCCACGTTCTACGATGGAGCGGTGAACTCTTCCGCAGATGCTCCCCCCCGCACCGCGACCGACGCTGGCAGCGACGTCGCCACCCCCGGCGGTGGGCTCGACGACCGGCTCAGCTGGTACGCCCGTCCTCTCGGCACGGCCTGGATGATGCTGGTCACCGCCCTGCTGGGCCTCTACGGCACCCTCATGCTGGTCATGGAACGGGTGATGCTGTGGAACGATCCGAACCACATCACCAGTTGCGACCTCAATCCCTGGGTGTCCTGCGGCGAGGTCATGAAGACGTGGCAGTCCCAGCTGTTCAACTTCCCCAACCAATTCATCGGCATGGTGGCATTCCCGATCGTCATCACCATCGCCATGGGCCTGTTCGCCCGGGCGCGGTTCGCCCGCTGGTTCTGGATCGGAATGAACCTCGGAGTCCTGGCCGGCTTCGTCTTCATCGTCTGGTTGTGGAGCCAGGCCGTCTACGAGATCAACATCCTCTGCCTGTACTGCATGGTCGTCTGGGCCGGCATGATCCCCCTGTTCGTCCTGCTGACGTCCCGGAACATCCAACACGGCGTGATCCCCGCCCCGGCCGGCCTACGGAAGTTCGCCGCCGAGTGGTCCTGGCCGATCATCGTCCTGCTCTACGTGGGCGTGCTGGCCTCCATCCTGCTGCGCTTCTCCAACGCCTTCTTCTGAGCCGCTGTCCGGGCGGCCTGCCCCAGCGAACTGACTCGGGCGAACAGCGTGGAAGCTCAGGCGAGCAGCGTGACCAGGTCAGTGCGCATGGCGGCCGGGTCCTGGTCCGGGCTCGGCTCGGTCACGTAGATCTCCCAGAACGGCAGCGCCGGCTGATGCCCGGCCTCGGCCACGGCCTGCATGAAGGTGCCCCAGGCGTCCCCCAGGCCGTCATACGCGCCGAGGTGGGACACGATCGCGATCCGGCCTCCCGGCAACTCGGAGGACGCCAACGTGATTCCTGTTCCCGCGGTGACCGGCTCGGCCAGAGGCCGGTCCACCGGCAGACCCACCTCCATGTCCACCGTGTCCGTGGGCATCCGGGTGTGCAGCGAGAAGGCGGGACCGACCGGCTGGAGGCCGTGGGCGCCGAGCGCGGGAAAGAGAGCCGAGAAGGTGGAGTCGAACACCTCCGCCATGGACGCCATCGGCGAATCGGTGACGGCCTGCACCACCGTGGTGACCGGCGGCACCTCGAGAACCGTGACCTCGGTATAGGGCTCGGCCAGGTAGTACGGGCTGGAGGCGTTCTGCGTCATGATGACTCCTCGGGTCCGGGGGGGTGCCCCCCACTGTTCTCTGTCGATGTGCTCTGTCGAGCGGCGGCGGAATTCCAGGATCACCCTAGGACCCTGACCCCCGCGGCCCCACTCCATACCTGCGGTCTGCATCGGCAGTCCCTCCGAGGGACCGAGAAAGTTCAGCGGGATTCAGTCAGAGCGGTCGGACAGGTCAGGCGAACCAGATGCCGAGCTCGCGGGTGGCCGACTCGGTGGAGTCGGAGCCGTGGACCAGGTTCTTCTGCACGGACTCGCCCCAGTCGCGGCCGAGGTCACCACGGATGGTCCCAGGGGCCGCGGTGGTGGGCTCCGTGGCGCCGGCCAGTGAGCGGAAGCCCTCGATGACCCGGTTGCCTTGCAGGCGCACGGCCACGACCGGGCCGGAACCCATGAACTCGACCAGCGGCTCGAAGAAGGGTTTGCCCTCGTGCTCGGCGTAGTGCTGCACGAGCATCTCGCGGCTCGGCTCAAGCATCCTCAGGTCCGCGACGGTGTATCCCTTGGCCTCGACACGGGCCAGGATCTGGCCGGTCAGGTTGCGGGCGACTCCGTCGGGCTTGATGAGGACGAGGGTCTCTTCAACAGTGGTGGTCACAGATGCTCCTTGGATCTCCAGGGGTCGGGTGGTCCCGGAATGGATGGTTTCTAGGCCGCTCACGCGAACTCCGGGTCCAACCCTACTGGGATGCGGGGCCGTGCTCTTCACGCCACTTCGCCTCGGCCTCGGCGCGCGAGGTGTTCTCACGGTCGATCTGCGCGCCCTTGACCACGGCGTACCACCAGGCCAGGCCGAAGCCCACGCCCACGATGGCCATGGTGTACTCGATGAAGGCTGACGCCACCAGGAGAATCTGGATGGTCCAGCCGATCCAGATGCCGAGCGGCTTCCGGACCAGCGCACACGTCAGGATCGCCACCACCGCCAGGCCCAGGGACAGGCCCAGCGCCCAGGGTGCCATCGGCTCGCCACGGTTGACCCCGTAGACGGCCATGCCGAAGAAGGCCAGCACGAAGGCCTCCATGACCAGGACGGTGGAGGTGAAGGTCGCCCGGATGGAGCGGACCTTCTTGACCTGCCCCGGCTTCCACTGCCTCTGGGACTTGGTCTCCCGTGCCGGTCGCCAGGGCTCGTGCCCGGTCGTCGTCTCGGATGAGTGGTCCGAACTCATGCGTTGTTCCCTCCGTCTGCCCGGAATCCCCGGGAGCGTCCCGCCCCTGGGGCTCCGCCATCGGCATCGTCATCAGGATCGTTCTCGTCGAAGATGTCGTCGAAGTCCTCCTCGTCCTCGTCGAGGCCGTCACCCAGCTCCAGGCCGAAGTCGTTGAATACGTCCACGGCGGTGGGCACGGCCACGGCCTCCGGGGTCCCGGAACCGGGCGCACCCGCTGAGGGTGCACCGAGGAGCTCACGGGCTTGGGCCACCAGGGTGATGGATCCGGTGATCAGCACACCGCCGCCTAGGCCGGCTTCCCCGGCAACGGTGGCCTCGGCACGTCCCACCGCCCATTCGATGGCGTCCGGAATGGACTCCGTGGCGAAGAGATCCTCCTCCGGCCAGCCGGCGTCCAGGGCCGTCTGGGCCAGTTCGCCGGCCGGGATGGCCCGCGGCGAATCGGACTGGGTCAAGCAGAGGTCCTCCACCAGGTCGCCGAACTCCCGGTACAGCTCTGTGAGCATGGACAGGGCGTCCTTCTCCTGGAGGACACCGACCACCAGCACGAGCTTCTCCAGCCCGAACGCCTCCTGGAGTGCCCCGGCGGTGGCCTTGATGCCTGCCGGATTGTGCGCCGCGTCCACCACGATCGTCGGTGCGTTGCGCACCACCTCGAGCCGGCCGGGCGCGGTGACCTCGGCGATGCCCTGCTGCAGCAGGTCGAACTTCAGCGGCTTCTCGCCCCCGAAGAACGCCTCCAATGCGGCCACGGCCAGGGCCAGGTTCTCGGCCTGGTGCCCGCCGTGCAGCGGCAGTGTGAGCTCGGGGTAGCGGCCCGCGATGCCCTGGACGGACACCTGCTGTCCACCCACGGCCACGGAGCGGGACTCCACACCGAAGTCGACGCCGCCGAACCGGAAACCCGCGTCCACCGCACGGGCCACGTCCAGCAGGACCTGCGCGGCGTCCGGTTCCTGGGCGGCCGAGACGAGGAAGCCGCCGGGCTTGATGATCCCGGCCTTCTCCGCGGCGATCTCGGCCACGGTGTCCCCGAGCAGGTCGCTGTGGTCCAGTGAGATAGGGCTCACCACGGACACCGCCGCGTCGGCCACATTGGTGGCGTCCGTGATCCCGCCGAGGCCGACCTCGAGCACCACCACATCCACCGGCTCGTCCGCGAAGACGGCGAAGCCGAGCACGGTCACGGCCTCGAAGTAGGTCAGCCGGTTCTCCCCGGCCGCCTCCAGCTCGGCGTCGACCACCTGGACCACCGGCAGGATCTCGTTCCAGATCCGCACGAAGGTGCCGCGGTCCACCGGAGCCCCGTCGATGCTGATGCGCTCGGTCACCGAGCTCAGGTGCGGCGAGGTGTACCGACCGGTGCGCAGGCCGTAGGCCCGTAGCACCGACTCGATCATGCGCGCCGTGGAGGTCTTGCCGTTCGTCCCCGTCAGGTGGATGACCGGAGCCGCCCGCTGCGGTTCGCCGAGCAACTCCATCGCCCGGAACATCGGTTCCATGCGCGGTTCCATCTTGTTCTCCGGGGCCCGCGCGAGCAGGTCACGGTAGACGGCCTCGACCGTCTCGGGTGCCTCGGCCGGTTCATCCGGGAATTGATAGTCCTCGTTCTGGGTGCTCTTCTTGTTCTTGCTTTTGTTCTTGTGGTCTTTCATGCTCACGCGTCACTCCCGGTCGAGATGGATGCGGCGGCGGCCTTGGCCACGGCCACCTGCACGGTCTTGGTCGCATCGTCGGCGGGGTCCTGACGCGGATCCGCGGCCCCGGAGTCCTCCAGCACCAACTCCACCGTCAGGGTCTCCCCGGAGACGAGGTCACGGTGCACATCTACGGCCTGCACGACGGCGGCCGGTCCCGTGATCACGGTCCGCACCCGGTCCGAGACCTCCAGTCCGGCCTCCTTGCGGGCCGCCTGGACGGCCCGGATCACGTCACGCGCCGTTCCCTCGGCGGCCATGTCCGCCGGAACCGAGGTGTCCAGCACCAGGAAGCCGCCGGGCACCACGGTGACCGCGCGCGATGCAGCCGCGGCGCCGGCATCGGCGTCGGCGTCGTTGTTTCGGCTTCCGTCAGCCGCAGCCCCGGCCGCTCCGACGGTGGTCTCGAGGGAGTACTCCCCCTCGACGAGCGCGATGCCGCCCGAGACGACCGTCCCGTCCTCGGCCACGGACCAGTCACCGGACTTGGCGCCCTTGATGGCGACCTGGACCTGCTTGCCCAGGCGCGGGCCGGCAGCACGGGCGTTGACGGCCAGGGACTGGCTGATGCCGAAATCGGTGGCGGACACCTCGGCGGCGTCCTGCAGGTCCACGGACTTCAGGTTCAGCTCATCCATGATGATGTCCGTGTAGGCGCCGGTCAGGCCGGCGGCATCCGGCACCACCACGGTCAGGGACTGCAACGGCAGCCGCACGCGGCGCTTGGCCCCCTTGCGCAACGAGGAGCCGGCCGAGGCGATGCGGCGGACGGTCTCCATGCGTTCGACCAGGGCCTGTGCCTCCGCCTCCGAGGCGAAGCCGGCGAAGAACGGCGCGGCATCAGGGTAGTCGGTCAGGTGCACCGATCGGCCGCCGGTCAGTCCGCGCCAGATCTCCTCGGCCACCAGCGGCATCAACGGCGCCGCGGCCCGGCAGAAGGCCTCCAGGGAGGTGTACAGCACGTCCAGCGCCTGGGTGTCCTCGTCGAAGAAACGCTGGCGGGAGCGGCGGATGTACCAGTTGGTCATGGTGTCCATGTAGGCGCGCAGGGCGTCTGTGGCGTCGGAGACCTCGTAGGAGTCGAGGCCGGCCTTGACCTCGCGGAGCATGCGCCCGGTGGCGGCCAGGATGTACTGGTCCAGCGGATCCGTGGAGTCATAGCGGAAGGAGGCACGGTAGCCGTCCGGGCGCTCTGTGTCGTCAGCGGCCCGGCCGCGTGCCGAGTTCGCGTAGAGGCTGAAGAAGTGCCACACGTTCCAGGCCGGCAGCAGGACCTGGCGGGTCGCCTCCCGGATGCCCTCCTCGGTGACCACCAGGTTCCCTCCGCGCAGGATGGGCGAGGCCATCAGGAACCAGCGCATGGCGTCGGAGCCGTCCCGGTCCAGGACCTCGGAGACGTCCGGGTAGTTCTTCAGGGATTTGGACATCTTCTGCCCGTCCGAGCCCAGGACGATCCCGTGGCTGATGACGTTGGAGAACGCCGGGCGGTCGAACAGAGCGGTGGCCAGCACGTGCATGGTGTAGAACCAGCCGCGGGTCTGACCGATGTACTCCACGATGAAGTCGGCCGGGTTGTGGGTCTCGAACCACTCCTTCGCCTCGAAGGGGTAGTGCACCTGGGCATACGGCATGGAGCCGGAGTCGAACCAGACGTCCAGCACATCCTCCACCCGGCGCATCACGGCCCCGGCGGCGGCCGCCTCCGGGTCCGGGTGCGGCCGGGTCAGATCGTCGATCCAGGGCCGGTGCAGGTCCACCTCGCCCTGGGCGTTGCGCGGCAACCGCCCGAAGGCCTCCTCGATCTCGGCCAGCGAGCCGTAGACCTCCTGGAGCGGGTACTCCGGATGGTCTGACTCCCATACCGGGATGGGCGAGCCCCAGTAGCGGTTGCGGGAGATGGACCAGTCCCGGGCGTTCTCGAGCCACTTGCCGAACTGCCCGTGCTTGACGTTGGACGGGATCCAGTTGATGTCCTCGTTCAGCTCGACCATGCGGTCCTTGAACGCGGTGACGGAGACGTACCAGCTGGTGATGGCGCGGTAGATCAGGGGCGTCCGGCAGCGCCAGCAGTGCGGGTACGAGTGCTCGTAGGAGGTCTCCTTGAGCAGCTTCCCGGCGGACTTCAGCGCCCGGATGATGGTCCGGTTGGCCTCGAAGGCCTGCACGCCCGCGATGTCCTGGAGCACACCGCCGCCCCGGTTCACGTCCCCGAACAGGGGCAGGAAGCGCGCGCCCTCGTCCACGGAGAGGATCACCGGGATGCCGTTGGCCTCACAGATCCGCTGGTCGTCCTCACCGTAGGCCGGGGCCTGGTGGACCACGCCGGTGCCGTCCTCGGTGGTCACGTAGTCGTCCACGAGGATCTGCCACGCGTGCTCGGTGCCGTAGGCCTCCACATCCGTGAAGTACGTGAACAGCGGCTCGTAGGCAAGACCGCCCAGCCGGGAGCCCAGGTAGGTGCGCTGGACCGCCTCGGTGGCGGCGCCGGCGTCGGGATAGCCCAGTTCCTTGGCGTGCGCCCCCAGCAGGTCCTGCGCCAGGAGATACGAGGATCCGGCGACGTCCTCCGCCGCCTCCGGTCCGGCGGGGACCACCGCGTAGGTGATCTCCGGCCCGACGACGAGTGCCTGGTTGGTCGGCAGGGTCCAGGGGGTGGTGGTCCAGGCGAGCACCCGCACGCCGGTGAGCTGAGCCGCGAGCTCGGCGTCAGCGCCGCCGTCGGGAACCAGTTCTGGCTTTGCGGCCAGGCCGGTGACTGGGAAGGCCACGGTGACCGAGGGGTCCTGGCGGGACTTGTAGACGTCCTCGTCCATCCGCAGTTCGTGGTTGGACAGCGGGGTCTCGTCCTGCCAGCAGTAGGGCAGGACCCTGAAGCCGCGGTAGGTGAGGTCCTTGGAGTGCAGGTCCTTGAACGCCCAGAGCACGGACTCCATGAACTCGGGGTTCAGGGTCTTGTAGTCGTTCTCGAAGTCGACCCAGCGGGCCTGCCGGTTGACGTAGTCCTTCCACTGGTCCGTGTACTTGAGCACGGAGGCGCGGCAGGCGTCGTTGAACTTGTCGATCCCCATGGCCTCGATCTGGGCCTTGTCCGTCATGCCCAGCTGCTTCATGGCCTCGAGTTCGGCGGGCAGCCCGTGCGTGTCCCAGCCGAAGCGGCGCTCCACCCGGCGGCCCTGCTGCGTCTGGTAGCGGGCCACGAGGTCCTTGACGTACCCGGTCAGCAGGTGGCCGTAGTGGGGCAGGCCGTTCGCGAAGGGCGGGCCGTCATAGAAGACGAACTCGTTGCCGGAGCCATCCTCGTGGGTGGCAGGCCGAGCGTCGATGGAGGCCTGGAAGGTGCCGTCCTCGTCCCAGTACTTCAGGACGCGCTCCTCGATCTCCGGGAAACGCGGAGAGGAGGGTGTGCCGGACTGGGCGTGAGGATCCGAGCTGGCGAGGGGGTACACGGGCGTTCCATCCTTGCAGGGGTCGACTGTGGTGCTGTCTGGTCTTCCTGCAAGGACGCCTGACGTTGTCCTCAAACTCCGGCGTGGAGATCGAGGACGACGGCGGCGCGGTACCACCCTGCTTGCCGTCCCGCTCCCCGGTGGTCCCGTGAGACGCGATCGGCCGCTCATGACTGCTGTGACGGGCTTACCCGTCCGGGTCTACTGGGGCCGGCGCGTGCCGTGCCCGTTCTTCCGGAAGCTCGCCGGTGATGGCCGGGTCAGTGCTACTGGTGCTGCTGGCGTTGATTCTACGCTCTTTTCCCGCTCGTCTCGCCTGGATCGACTTTCCCGTCCTGTCCGCTCCTTCCCGGCGAATCGTCGAAGTAGTCGATCAGCGCCGTCCCCACCCCGGCGAGGACGGCGTAGGTGGCTCGAGGCCGTTTGGCACCGAGCCGGGCCATCAGTTTCTCGGACCACTCGTCGGTGACCGAGGTCAGCCACATGGAGCCGGCCATGAGGCCGCCGAAGAGGGCCCCCGTGACCACGGGGGCGCCGAGCCGCCGGGCCCGGGACGCTTCGGTGGGGGCTTCGCCCTGCACCTCGGCCTCACGCTCGAGCTGGTCCCGTTTCAGCATCAGGACGCCGGTCGCCACCGCGGCGGCGATGCCGCCGGACCACAGGGCCAGCGGCTTGCGCGGGATCTTCCACAGGGGGAAGGCGGAGACGATCCCGGTGGCGACGCCCAGGCCGAGTGCCTTCCGGAGTCGTGGGACGTCCACGCCGGGGTGGCCGGTGTCCGTGCTGCTGACCGCGCCGCTGTCCTTGCTGCTGCCCCGGGCGGCGGTCGGCTGGTCTCGGTGCTGTCCTGCCATGCTGGTGTTCCTCACTTAGTCCTACAGTCCTACGTTGTTCTGATCATCTTGAAGTTGGCCGCCTGGGCCACGGGCCGCAGCACGATCTGGTCCAGGTTCACGTGGTGGGGCACCGAGACGGCATAGGTGCAGACGTCCGCGACGTCCTCGGCGGTCAGGGGCTTCTCCACCCCCGCGTAGACGCGGTCCGCCGCCTCCTGGTCGCCGCCGAGTCGGTTCAGCGTGAACTCCTCCGTGTGCACCAGTCCCGGCAGCACCTCGACCACCCGGATGTTGTGGTCCACCTCCTCGAGGCGCAGCGCGCCGACGAGTCCGTGCTGGGCCATCTTCGCTGCGTTGTACCCGCCGCCGCCTTCATAGCTGGCAAGCGCCGCCGTCGAGGTCAGGACCAGCACGGTGCCGTGTCCGGTCGCGCGGAGCAGGGGCAGGAACGCCTGAGTGGTGTTCAGGGTGCCCTGCACGTTGACGCGGTACATCCAGTCCCAGTCCCCCGCCCGGCCGTCCGCCACCCGGTCGGTGCCCTGGGCGCCGCCGGCGATGCACAGCACGGTGTCCACTCCCCCGCCGTCCTCGACGACCTGGCGGGCCCTGGCCATCTGCTCGGCGTCCGTGACGTCTGCGGGCACGGGGACGATGGTGCCGGTACCCGCGGGCACCGCCTCCGCGAGGGACTCGAGCCTCTCGGCGCGGCGGGCCACGGCGTAGACGGTCCAGCCCTCGGCCGCGAGTTGAGCGGCGGTGGCCCGGCCGATGCCGGAGGAGGCCCCGGTCACGACGGCGGCTCGGTTCGGTCGGGTGTTCTTCTCACCAGTCATGGCACCACTCTAGGCACGGTCAGAGTTCGGCGAGTTGTTTGCCGGGATTGAGGATGCCCCCGGGATCCACCGCGTCCTTGATCGACCGGTGCAGCCGCCGGCTCCCCTCGTCCAGTTCCCGGGGCAACCAGGCACGCTTCAGCGATCCCACCCCGTGCTCGCCGGTGATGGTGCCGCCCAGCTGCAGGCCGATGTCCATGATCTCCTCGAACGCCTCATGGGCCTGACGGGTAGATTCCGGGTCCTGGGCGTCGAAGAACACGGAGGGGTGGACGTTGCCGTCACCGGCATGGGCGACCACGGCGATCATCAGGCCCGTCCGTTCGCGGATGGTCTCCAGACGGTCGTAGAACTCGGGCAATGCCATCCGTGGCAGGCAGACATCGTCCAGCAGCTGTCCGCCGCCGTGGGTCTGCGCATGGCGTTCGAAGGCCGGCTGGGCCATCCGCCGTGTGGCCACCAGGGCGTCGCTGTCCTCCGGGTCCGTGCTGAACGCGACGTCCAGGGCGCCGTGGTGCTCGGCCGTCGCGGCGAAGGCGGCCACCTCCTGTTCGGCGGCCTCCCGGTGGCCGTCCCCGTTGGACTGCATCAGCAGCAGGGCTCCGGCCTCCGCGTCGAGTCCGAAGTCGCCGAACTCGTTGAGGAGCGTGATGGCATGGCGGTCCAGGGACTCCAGCATCGAGGGGCGGGCGCCCGTGGCCATGAACGCGGCCACGGCGGAGGCGGCCGCGCGTTCCGTGGCGAAGGCCGCCACGGCCGTCAACGGGGGCGGCAGCAGGGGCACCAATCGCAACGTCACCTCCACGACGACGCCCAGGGTCCCCTCCGAGCCGACGAACAGGCCGACGAGGTCCAGTCCGGCCACTCCCTTGGCCGTCCGATGCCCCAGCCGGGTCAGCGTGCCGTCAGCCAGCACCACCTTGAGTTCCCGGACGTAGTCCCGTGTCACCCCGTACTTCACGCAGCACAGACCGCCGGCGTTCGTGGCCACGTTCCCGCCGATGGAGCAGATCGCCACCGAGCCGGGATCCGGCGGATACGCCAGGCCGTGGGGCACGAGGGCCTCCTTGAGGGTCTGGTTGATGACCCCGGGTTCCACGGTCACCGTCTGCTCCCCGGCGTTGATCTCCAGGATCGAGTCCATCCGCTCGACGGAGAGCAGGATGCACCCGTCCACGGCGTTCGCGCCACCGGAGATGCCGGTGCGGGTGCCCTGGGGCACCACCGGGATGCCGAGCCGGGACGCCAGACGCAGCGTCGCCTGGACATCCTGGACGGTGCGGGCCCGCACCAGCGCCAGCGCATCACCCACCGCGCCGAAGGGTGCCTGGTCCGCGGCATGGCCCGCCACGACGCCCGGCTCGACGCTGACGGCGCCCGGGGTGAGCTCGGGTCCCAACTCGTCGACCAGTCGCTGCGCCAGGGTGTTGCCGGCTGTGCTGACGACTGTACTGCGTGAGGTGGACATGGCCCCACGGTAGGCCGGGATCCCCCGGCTCGCCACCGCGCCGTCCCGAGTGACCCGGTTCGGAGAGCCTCAGGGGGCGTGGGACAATCGGGATCATGGCTGAACAGATCCCGGGCACAGACACGCCCGTTTCCACGACCGCGTCCACCAGTCCTGCCGTGACCGTTCCGGACCGCCCCGCCCTCGAGGGGCTGGAGGACAAGCTCTCCGCCCGGTGGAAGACCGAGGGCACCTATGCCTTCGAGACGGACACCACGCGGGAGCAGGTCTACTCGATCGACACCCCGCCGCCGACCGCCTCCGGATCGCTGCACGTGGGGCACATGTTCTCCTACACGCAGACCGACGTGCTGGCCCGCTACCAGCGCATGAACGGCAAGAACGTCTTCTACCCCATGGGCTGGGACGACAACGGCCTGCCCACGGAACGCCGCGTGCAGAACTACTACGGCGTCCGCTGCGATCCGACCAAGCCCTACATCCCGGGGTACCAGCCGCCGGAGAAGCCCGCGAAGAACCAGCGGGACTGGGACGTGGTCTCCCGCCGCAACTTCATCGAACTGTGCGAGGAACTGGCCGTCGAGGACGAGAAGGTCTTCGAGAACCTGTTCACACGGCTCGGCCTGTCCGTGGACTGGTCCCTGACCTACCGGACGATCGACGACACCTCCCGCGCCGTTTCCCAGCGCGGCTTCCTGCGCAACCTGTCCTCCGGGGACGCCTACATGGCCGAGGCCCCCACGCTGTGGGATGTCACCTTCCGCACCGCCGTGGCCCAGGCCGAGCTCGAGGACCGCGAGGTGCCCGGCGCCTATCACCGCATCCCGTTCTTCACCGCTGCCGGGGACAAGGTCTTCATCGAGACCACCCGTCCCGAGCTGCTGCCGGCCTGTTCGGCCCTCGTTGCCCATCCCGACGACGAGCGGTACCAGCCGCTGTTCGGCCAGACCGTGACCTCTCCGCTGTTCGGGGTCGAGGTCGAGGTCCGCGCCCACGGCCTCGCCAAGCCGGACAAGGGTTCCGGCATCGCCATGGTCTGCACCTTCGGTGATCTCACCGACGTCACGTGGTGGCGCGAGCTGGACCTGCCGACCCGCACCGTGGTGGGCCGTGACGGCCGCTTCCATGCCGAGACGCCCGAGTGGATCACCACCGAGGCAGGCCGCGCCGAGTACGAGAAGCTGTCCGGCAAGACCGTGTTCTCCGCCAAGGAGACCGTGGTGACCGCACTGACCGAGGCCGAGCTGGTGGACGGTGAGCCGAAGAAGATCACCCACCCGGTGAACTTCTATGAGAAGGGTGACAAGCCGCTCGAGGTGATCTCCTCCCGCCAGTGGTACATCCGCAACGGCGGCCGGGACGCCGAACGCCGCGAGAAGCTCATTGCCCGAGGGCGCCAGCTGTCCTGGCATCCCGAGTTCATGCGCTCCCGCTACGAGAACTGGGTGGAGGGTCTCAACGGCGACTGGCTGGTGTCCCGCCAACGGTTCTTCGGTGTACCGATCCCCGTCTGGTACCCGCTCGACGCCTCCGGCGAACCGGACTACGAGCACCCGATCGTGCCCGCCGAGGACCAGTTGCCGGTGGACCCGGTGGCCGAGGCGGCTCCGGGCTACGTCGAGACCCAGCGGGACGTGCCCGGTGGCTTCACCGGTGACCCGGACGTGCTGGACACCTGGGCGACTTCCTCATTGACCCCGCAGATCGTGGGGCGCTGGAGCCGGGACGAGGAATTCTTCGGCAAGGTCTTCCCGTTCGACCTGCGGCCCCAGGGCCACGACATCATCCGCACGTGGCTGTTCTCCACCGTGGTCCGGGCCGAGGCCCTGAACGGCTCGGTGCCGTGGAACCACACCGCCCTCTCCGGTTGGATCCTGGATCCGGACCGGAAGAAGATGTCCAAGTCCAAGGGCAACGTGGTGGTCCCGACCGATGTGCTGGACGAGTACGGTTCCGACGCGGTCCGGTACTGGGCGGCCTCCGCCAAGCTCGGCGCGGACACCGCCTATGAGGTGGCGCAGATGAAGATCGGCCGACGGCTGGCGATCAAGCTCCTCAACGCCTCGAAGTTCGCCCTGAACCTCGGCGCCTCGGTGGACAACGTGGTCCGCTCTGCCGATGATGCCGCGGTCATCACCAACCCGCTGGACAAGGCCCTGATGGTCCGCCTGTATGACACCGTCCAGCAGTCCTCGCGGGCCTTCGAGACGTATGACTACGCCCGAGCGCTGAACCTGACGGAATCCTTCTTCTGGCAGTTCACGGACGACTACGTCGAACTCATCAAGGACCGGGCCTACGGCGGCCACGGCAAGGCTGAGCAGGCCTCCGTGCTGGCGACCCTGGCGACCACGCTGGACGCCCTGCTGCGCTTGCTGGCACCCTTCCAGCCCTTCGCCACTGACGAGGTCTGGGGCTGGTGGCGGACCGGTTCCGTGCACCGCGCCCCCTGGCCGGGCCGGTCTGAGGAGATCTCCGGCATCGAGGCCGCCTCCGCCGGCGCCACCGCCGATGTGCTGGCAGCAGTCGCCCTCGCCCTCGGCGGCATCCGGAGGGCCAAGTCAGAGGCGAAGGTGAAGCAGCGCACCGAGGTGCTCGCCGCCGTCGTGACCGCCCCGGAGAACCGCCTCGGTTCCCTGCGCGGCGGACTCGCCGATCTCAAGGCTGCGGGCAACGTCCGCGAACTCACCCTGGTGGCCGGCAGCCCGGACGGGGACGCCGGCATCGAGGTGTCCCAGGTGGAGCTGGCCGCACCGGACGTCTCGGAGGCCACTGCCGGATAAGCACGGCCGTCAGGCGGGACGCCCCTGCTCCATGATGCCGGACCAGTGAACAAACCTGGGCCAGGGTAAAAAAGTCCGGCTGCCGTGCTGATATAGGGATCAGTGGATGACCCGCGTTCTATCCCCAGGACGCCCGTCATTGACCCACACGATCTCCGTATCTTCCGACGGGAGTTGGTCTTCTCATGGCGCCACCATCCTCTACTCGTCATGCCCTCGTGGTCGAGGACGACGAGGACATCCGCAGTCTGCTGGTCCACACCCTGTACCGGGAGGGCTTCACCGTGTCCGAAGCCCCCAGCGGCACCCGGGCCGTGGAACTGGTCCGAACACTCAATCCCGAACTGATCACCCTGGACGTGCAGCTCCCAGGCCTCGACGGGCTGGAGGTCTGCCGCCAGTTGCGCGAGTACTCCAACGCCTATGTGGTGATGATCTCCGCGCGCGCAACGGAGATCGACAAACTGGCCGGGTTGGAGGCCGGTGCCGATGACTACCTCAGCAAGCCGTTCAGCACCCGCGAGCTGAGGGCCCGGGTCGCCGCCTTGTTCCGGCGGCCCCGCGACTTGATGACGGGCTCGACGGAACTCGAACGCGCCATCGAGGTCCAGCGTGGTCTCTTGCCGGATGCCTCTCCGGATCTGCCGGGGTACGAGGTGGCCGCGAGCTTCCGCCCGTCCCGGGCGGTCGGGGGCGACCTCTACGACTGGCACGTCTCCTCCGGCCAGTTGCACGTCATCCTCGCGGACGTCATGGGTAAGGGCATGGGCGCGGCCATGATCGCCGCAGCCGTGCGATCTGCCTTCCGGACCGTCGGGAACATGCCGGGCCTGACCTCGGCCTTCAACCACGCAGCCCAATCGCTCGGGGGCGCGCTGGAAAGCTCCGATTCCTATGCCACGGTCTTCAAGGTCCGCCTCAACCCCGCCAACGGCCGCTTCTCCTACGTGGATGCCGGCCATGGAATCGCGGCCATCGTGGGCCCCGACGGCGGCACGAGGCGCCTGGATCCGGGAGGGCCGCCGGTGGGCCTCTGGGCCCAGGACCAGTGGGTGGCCCAGCGGGCCGACCTGAATCCCGGAGAGTCACTGATCCTCGTCAGCGACGGTGTCCTCGATGCCGTCGGCGACCTCGAGGGGACCTTCGCGGCCATGTCGGAGGTCGTCCTCGCCCACCGCACCATCCAGGACGTGGCGGACCATCTCGCCCGGCTCGCCCAGGACGATCCCGAACACGATGACGTCACCGCCGTCGTCGTCCACCGTCATCCCGGTATCCCAGGAAAGGACCAAAGCTAATGCAGGTCACCGTAGAAAGACATGACACCTACACGGAGGTGAGGAGCGAGGGCCGCCTGAACATGGTCGCCGCTCCCAAGCTCAAGGACGTGATCTCCAGCGAGATCAGCGCTGGCTCGCGGCACATCGTGGTGGATCTCGGCGCCACCGAGTTCATGGACTCATCCGGCCTGGGGGCCCTCATCGGCTGTCTCAAATTGGCTCGACAGGCCGGCGGCGACCTGCGCATCGCCCAGGTGCCACCACAGGTGCTGATGGTGCTACAACTGACTAACATGGACCGCGTGCTGACCCCTTACCCCGACTCCGCCTCGGCATTCGCCCGTGCCTGAGCCGATCTTGCTCTGTGCCGACCGTCTTCCGGCAGAACTGGGCACTATCGAGACCGTCCACGACCACCTGGAAGACTTGTGGGCGGCGGCCGACCATGTTCCGGCCCTGGACCGGATGGCCTTCGACACCGCCGTCATCGAAACGGTCAGCAACACCATCCGACACGGTGTAGGCGACCCGGGTCCAGTCGAGTTGGGAATGGAACTCGTGGCCTCCCCCGCCGAGCTGCGGGCGACCATCATTGAGTTCGGTGCCGCTTCGGCGGCGCCGAGTGTCCCGCTGGGTACCGTGCCGCTCGAGGACGTCATGGCCGATGCCCTGGCGGAATCGGGACGGGGACTGGACCTGATCCGAGCCCTTGTCAGCCTGGATTTCGAACGCACCGGTGCCACGAACGTGTGGCGCCTGTACCGCCCGACGAACCCGACGGAGTAGATCCATGGCACGGAGTGGCAAGAATCGTGATGAGACCCCAGGACGAGCTGGAGCCATGGCCACGGCCCTGGCGGGCATGGGCGTACTGCACTTCGCGCGACCTCGGGCCTTTGATGGACTCATCCCTCGCGCCCTACCGGGCTCGGCCCGTACCTGGACCTACGGTTCGGGCGTGGCAGAACTCGCCGTCGCTGGGATGCTGGCCGTACCGGCCACCCGCCGCGTGGGCGGCCGGGCCGCTCAGATCCTCTTCATAGCCGTCTGGCCGGGGAACTTCTACCACGCATGGCGTGCCCGGACGGCCACACCTGTCACCCGGGCCGTCACACTGGCACGGCTGCCCCTGCAGATCCCGATGATCCGGGCCGCGGGGCGTCTGGCCCGCGGACGCTGAACCCGCCCGCAGCGCACCACGGCGGGGCTGAGGCCGGGATCAGCCCTTCGTTCCGGACGGAAGGTCAGTCGAACTGAGGGCTGGTCGTGCGGGAACGCTTGATCTCGTAGAAGTAGGGGAACCCGGCCAGGGTCACGGCCGCATCGAAGATCCGGCCGGCCTCCTCACCGCGCGGGATGCGGGTCATCACCGGCCCGAAGAAAGCGGTGCCGTTGAAGGAGACCACCGGCGTGCCGACGTCGTCCCCGACCTTCTCGATGCCTTCCGCGTGGGAGGCCCGCAGCGCCTCGTCCAACACATCGGTGCGGGCCGCCGCGAGGATCTCCTCGGTCTCCAGTCCCAGCTCCTCCAGCGCCCCGCGGACGGCGGCCTCGAAGTCCTTCTGTCCCTCGTTGTGGATACGGGTGCCCACGGCCGTGTAGAAGGCGCCGATGGCCTCATTGCCGTGGCGCTCCTGGATCTGGGTGGCGGCGCGGGCTGGCAGCCATGCCCGATCGAGCATGGAGCGGTAGTCCTCGTCCAGATCCTGGTGCTCGTTGAGGACGGACAGGGACATGATGTGCCAGTTCACCCTGATCGGGCGGACCTTCTCGACCTCCAGCATCCAGCGTGAGGTGATCCAGGCGAACGGGCAGACGGAGTCGAACCAGAAGTCGACGGTCTGGGTCCCCTCCTCGGTGGCGGTGTTCGTGGCGTCTGCGGTCTCGGTCATGGTGCCTCCTGGCGTGCGTCTGGGTGATTCGGGAAGAGGTCCGCGGTGAAGCCCTGGTGGGACTCAGGCGGACTTGGTGCGGCGCTTGCGCTGCACCTCACGGGAGATCAGCGTGGGCTCGGTCCCCTCGCGGACCACGTCACCGGTGATGACCACGGTGGCGATGTCATCACGGGAGGGCAGGTCGAACATGACCGGCTTGAGGACCTCCTCCAGGATGGAGCGCAGCCCGCGGGCGCCGGTCCCCCGCTCTTCGGCCTGCTCGACCACCGCGTCCAGCGCCTCATCCTCGAACTGCAACTCGACACCGTCCATGAGGAACATCTTCTGGTACTGCTTCACCAGGGCGTTCCGGGGCTTGGTCAGGATGTTCACGAGCTGCTCGTGGTCCAGGTTGTCCACCGTGGTGATCACGGGCAGACGGCCGATGAACTCGGGGATCAGGCCGAACTTCAGCAGGTCCTCCGGGCGGACATCGGAGTAGGACACGTCCCGCTTGCCGATGGTGTTGATCGGCGCGCCGAAGCCGATGCCCTTGGACCCGGCTCGCGAGGAGATGATCTCGTCCAGGCCGGCGAAGGCCCCGGCCACGATGAACAGGACGTTCGACGTGTCGATCTGCAGGAACTCCTGGTGCGGGTGCTTGCGGCCGCCCTGTGGCGGGACGGCGGCCGTGGTGCCCTCCAGGATCTTCAGCAGGGCCTGCTGGACCCCCTCGCCCGAGACATCCCGGGTGATGGAGGGGTTCTCGGACTTGCGCGAGATCTTGTCGATCTCGTCGATGTAGATGATGCCCTGCTCGGCCTTCTTGACGTCATAGTCAGCGGCCTGGATGAGCTTGAGCAGGATGTTCTCGACGTCCTCGCCCACGTAGCCCGCCTCCGTCAACGAGGTGGCATCCGCCACGGCGAACGGCACGTTGAGCTTCTTGGCCAAGGTCTGGGCGAGGTAGGTCTTGCCGGATCCGGTGGGGCCCACGAGCAGGATATTGGACTTTCCGACCTCCACATCCGCCAGCTCGTCGGTTTCCTCGGCCGAGCGGTCGGCGAAGGAGTCACTTTTGGCCTGCGTGGACTGCTGGCCGGAGCGGATGCGCTTGTAATGGTTGTACACGGCGACGGCGAGGGACCGCTTGGCATCGGGCTGGCCGATGACGTATTCCTCGAGGAAGTCGTAGATCTCCCGAGGCTTGGGCAGTTCAACCTCGGCGGTCTCCGCGACCTCGGAGAGTTCCTCCTCGATGATCTCGTTACACAACTCGATGCACTCGTCGCAGATGTAGACGCCGGGTCCGGCGATCAGTTTCCGGACCTGCTTCTGGCTCTTTCCACAGAATGAGCACTTGAGCAGGTCGGCGCTTTCACCGATGCGAGCCATGCGGGAATCTCCTCGATTGGGTCGGGCCTCCAGACGAAGCTGCCCGGGGTACTGCCATTACAGCTTAGGGGGTGGACACGTTAGGACGGTGGATTGCAACGGCGGCCCACACCGGACGTGACGAAGCACGTCCAGGTGCAGGCCGCCGTCGGGCGATCCCTGGTCCCCGGCGATCCCTGCCACCGCTCACACGGTCGCAGGTCCGCCAGCCGGACCGGATCAGTTGGAGAGCTGCGGACGGGTGATCTTCCGGGACTCGAGGACCTCGTCCACCAGGCCGTAGTCCTTGGCGCCCTGGGCCGAGAGGAACTTGTCCCGGTCGATGTCCTGGCGGATCTGTTCGGCCGACTTGTTGGTGTGCATGGCGAGCGTCTCCTCCATCCAGGTGCGGATCCGCAGCAGTTCCTCGGCATGGATCTGCAGGTCCGTGGCCGTGCCTCGGTCCCCGCCCATGGACGGCTGGTGGATCAGCACGCGGGCGTTCGGCAGGGCCAGTCGCTTGCCCGGTGCACCGGCGGCCAGCAACACGGCCGCGGCCGAGGCCGCCTGGCCGAGGCACACGGTCTGGATCTCGGGACGGACGAACTGCATGGTGTCGTAGATCGCGGTCATCGCGGTGAACGAGCCACCCGGCGAGTTGATGTACAGGGTGATGTCCCGCTCCGAGTCCATGGACTCCAGCACGAGCAGCTGGGCCATGATGTCATCCGCGGAGACATCATCCACCTGCGAGCCGAGGAACACGATGCGGTCCTCGAACAGCTTGGCGTAGGGATCGTTGCGCTTGAATCCGTAGGGCGTACGCTCCTCGAACTGCGGCAGGACGTAACGGTTGCTCGGCGCCGGCTGACCGGCACCGGAGGGCATTCCGGTCGGTGTTCCCGTGGTGAAGTGGTTCATGTCTGGTTTCTCCTGGGCGAAGGGTCTGTGAGGTGGGGAGGAGGGTCCTGGGAGGGCCGGAGCCGGATCAGGAGTTGTCCACGCCACCGCCGCCGGCCACGGTCCCGGCACGTTCGGCGATGTGGTCGAAGAACCCGTACTCCAGGCCCTCCGTGGCGGTGAACCACTTGTCCCGCTCGTTGTCCTTGAGGATGGTCTCCACGGTCTGGCCGGTCTGCTCCGCGGTCAGCTCAGCCATGACCTGCTTCATGTGCAGGATCAGCTGTGCCTGGATGCGGATGTCCGACTCGGTGCCGCCGATGCCGCCAGAGGGCTGGTGCATCAGGATGCGGGCGTGTGGAGTGGCATAGCGCTTGCCCGGCGTGCCCGAGGACAGCAGGAACTGGCCCATGGAGGCGGCCATGCCGGTGGCGACGGTGACCGTGTCGTTCGGGATGTACTTCATCGTGTCGTAGATCGCCATGCCCGCGGTGATGGAGCCGCCCGGGGAGTTGATGTACAGGTAGATGTCCTTCTCCGGGTCCTCGGCGGAGAGCAGGAGCATCTGGGAGCAGATCGCGTTGGCGTTCTCGTCCATCACCTCGGAGCCCAGCCAGATGATGCGTTCCTTGAGCAGACGGTTGTAGATGTAGTCCTCGCGGGCCGCCGGATCAACCGACGCCATACGGGGAGCAGTGGACGATGCGGACATGGCGCCCTGCCTTCCTTCAGATGGACTTCACATGCGACGACGGCACCTGGTGGTACACGTCCGGCATTGGTCTTGGATCGAGACTACTGTCCAACGGCGCCGCCCGGGCCCTCCTGGCCCGGCTGTTCGCTGTTGGCGTGGATGGACGACGACGGCGGCGGCCTCCCTGATCCGGTCGCCAAAACGCCCGGGCCGACCACGCATGGTGCATGGTCGGCCCGGGCGTTCGACTCCCGCTGCAGCCGATCCGGTGGGGATCAGTTTCAGCAGGCGGCCGGCGGTTCGGCGATCACTCGGCCGTGTCTGCGGCCTTGTCCTCGGCGGTCTTCTTGGCGGCAGCGGTCTTGGCCGGAGCCTTCTTCGCCGGAGCCTTCTTGGCGGGGGCCTTCTCCTCACCCTCGGCCTCGGCCTTCTTGGCGGCGGCGGTCTTGGCCGGAGCCTTGGTGGTGGCCGTCTTCGCAGCGGTCTTGGCCGGAGCCTTCTTGGCGGGGGCCTTCTTCGCCGGAGCCTCCTCGGCATCCGCCGCTCCCTCTGCCTCTGCCTCTGCCTCAGCCTTCTTGGCGGCAGCGGTCTTGGCCGGAGCCTTCTTCGCCGGAGCCTTCTTGGCGGGGGCCTTCTTCGCGGGGGTCTTCTCCGCCTCGGCCGGGGAATCGGCTGAGGGGGCTGAATCCGCAGAATCTGCGGAGTCGGCAGAATCTGCGGAGTCGGCAGAATCTGCGGAGTCCGCCGAGGTAGCGCCGTCTTCGCCACCCGGGGTGACGAAGGCGGTCAGGTCCACGGTGTTGCCAGCGGTATCGGTGACCACGGCATACTCGAGGACCTTGGCCAGGGCCTTGCGGCGGCGGACCTCACCCATGATCATCGGCACCTGGCCGGCCTGGTCCAGCATCTGGGCGAACTGGTTCGGGTCCATGCCGTACTGCTGGGAGGTGGAGATGATGTACTCGATCAGCTCGCCCTGGTCCACGCCGACCTCTTCGGCGTCCGCGACCTTGTCGAGGATGATCTCGTTGCGGAAGGCCTCGCGGGCGTTCGACTCGACTTCGGCGCGGTGCTCCGCGGTGTCGTGATCGTCGCCCTCGGAGTGACCCTGCTGGGAGAAGTGCTGTTCGATCTGCTCGTTGACCACGGAGTCCGGGACCGGCACCTCGACGAGCTTCACCAGCTCCTCGAGGACCTTGTCACGGGCCTCGATGCCCTGACCGGTGACGGCGCCCTCGGCGGCCTTCTCCTTCAGGTCGGCCTTGAGCTCGTCGATGGTGTCGAATTCTGAGGCCAGCTGGGCGAAGTCGTCGTCGGCCTCGGGCAGCTCGCGCTCCTTGACGCCACCGAGGATGACCTTGACGGTGGCCTTCTCACCGGAGTGGTCGCCACCGGCCAGGACGGTCTCGAAGACCGCGTCTTCACCGGCGGACAGGCCCTCGAGGGCCTCGTCCATGCCGTCCAGCATGGTGCCGGCACCGACCTGGTAGGACAGGTCCTCGGCGTGGTCGACCTGCTCGTCCCCGACGGTGGCGGTCAAGGTGATGGTGACGAAGTCATCCTTGGCGGCGGGGCGCTCCACGGCCTTGAGGGTGCCGAAGCGGGAACGCAGCTCGTCGAGGGCCTTCTGTTCGTCCTCCTCGGACGCGGCCGCCGGCTCGACGGTGACCTTGAGCCCCTTGTAGTCGGGCAGCTCGACCTCGGGACGGATGTCGACCTCGACGCTGAACTTCAGCGGGCCCTCGGCCTCGCCGTCAACGCCGGGCATGGAGGTGACCTCGACCTCGGGGCGTGCCATCGGGGTGGTCTCAGTCTGGGCCAGGGCTTCCTGGTAGTAGTCGTTCAGGCCCTCGTTGACGGCCGTCTCCACCACGTAGCCACGGCCGACCCGCTGGTCGATGAGGCGCGCAGGAACCTTGCCCTTGCGGAAGCCGGGGACCTGGATCTGGTTCGCCACCGTCTTGTAGGCCTGGTCCAGGCGCGGCTTGAGGTCCTCGAAGGGGACCTCGACGTCCAGCTTGACCCGGGTCGGGCTGAGGTTTTCTGCGGTGCTCTTGACCACGTGGGACTCCTGTGTGGATTGATCGTCTCGTCTATATGGCGCGGATGGGCCCGGCCGTCGGGCATCCGGTGAATCAGGCCGCCCCGGCAAGCGGGGCGACCATGACGTCGGGGTGACAGGATTTGAACCTGCGGCCTCACGCTCCCAAAGCGCGCGCTCTACCAAGCTGAGCTACACCCCGCAGACGGCCCTGGCCATTTCTGGCCAGAGACCAGTGTACGCATGACGGCCCCATACTCCGCATTTCTGCGACATTCAAGCCCCGGCTGAACCTCTGCGGCGCGCCGATGTGGGCCTGTTTTGCTGCTCACACGGACTGCTTGATAGGATTATCTTCGCTGCGTTCGGCTGATGACCCCTGCGGGATCATCCATCCCGGCCGACGCCGCGGGGATGTAGCTCAATGGTAGAGCCCCAGTCTTCCAAACTGGCTACGCGGGTTCGATTCCCGTCATCCCCTCCACCGCAACACGAAGGCCCCGGATCCGTCCGGGGCCTTCGTGTTTAACTCCCGCACGCCACTACTTAACCCTTGTCTTATATAAGACTCGATGCAATCATGAGTTCATGCACGCTCTCGATGTCCTGGGTGACCCCGTCCGGCGCCGCATCCTCGAGATGCTGGCCGGGGGCGAACTCAGCGCCGGAGAGGTCGGCACCCAGGTGCAGGCCGAATTCGGGATCAGCCAGCCGGCGGTCTCGCAGCAGCTGAAGGTCCTTCGTGATCACGGCTTCGCCACCGTGCGTCCCGAGGGCACGCGCCGACTCTACGCGGTGGACCCCCAAGGCCCCCGGCAGGCCAGCGACTGGCTCAGTCCGTTCGAGCAGTTCTGGCGTCCGCGCCTGGATGCCCTGGGGACTGAACTGGCCCGAGGCAAGCGCCAGCAGAGGCTGGCGGCGGAGCGTGCGGCTGCGGAGACCACCGTAGACGCCACCGAACACCACCATCCATCCCACCAGGAGTCATGACATGGTCGATATCCAGAATCAACTCTCCGCTGTCACACGCGGCCTCTCACTCGAGGACCGGGACGGCGAGCCCTCACACGTCCAAACGCTCGAGCAGACCTACCCGGCAGGGCTTGAGGACGTGTGGGAGGCGGTCACCACTGCCGATCGCATCGCCCGCTGGTTCCTGCCGGTCAGCGGTGACCTCGGCCTCGGCGGCCAGTACCAGCTCGAGGGCAATGCCGGCGGCACCGTACTGGAATGCGCCCCTCCTGCGGACGGCACGGCACGCTACCGGATCACCTGGGAATTCGGAGGAGGCGTCTCCTGGGTGACCGTGCGGCTGGCCGCCGAGGGTGACTCGACGCGATTCATCCTCGAACACGTCGCCCGCGCCGCAGACCTCCCGGAGGGGATGTGGGACACCTACGGCCCCGGCGCCACCGGGGTGGGCTGGGACGGCGGTCTGCTGGGCCTGGGATTGCACCTCGGGGCCATCGAAGGCTCCCTCTCGCCCCAGGAGGCGGAGGCCTGGGCCGTCACCGAGGAGGGCAAGCGTTTCTATCGCGGAGCTGCTGACGGCTGGGCAGCGGCCCACGTGGCCGCCGGCGCGGACCCCACGGTGGCCGCCCGCGCTGCGGACGCCACCTATGGCTTCTATACCGGGTCGGACGCCTGATCCGGCGCCCCGGGGCTGCCCAGCCCCGGGGCGGCCAGGCCTCACCCGCAGCTCACCCCCCGGCACATCGGTAGTCCTCCACGGCCAGGTCCGCGGACGGCGTCGTGTCCATGGCCGCGATGAACCCCCAGGCGTCCGGCCGGGAGCCGTCCACGTCGGTCACGCCGTAGTGACGGGCCAGTTCGAAGGAACTGACGGACCGGGTGTTCCACTGCTCCCGTTGCGGATCGGCCGCCAGTTCCACGATGCCGCGAGCGAGCAGGGCGGGGGTCTCCGAGATCACGAACTCGTAGGGCGGGACCACGTCGGACTTCCCGCGGTTGGCTGCCGCCGACTCGCGCCAGGTCTGCTCGGTGACGCCGAAGGCATCCAGCATCATCTCCGAGCGCAACCATCCGGCTGAGACGGAGACCGCCGTACCCCCGTGTGCCTTCAGCTCGTGCCCCTCGGCGAAGGCCAGCCGGTCGACAGCGGTCTTCGCGAGGTCCAGGAACACGGTCTCCCGGAAATGGCCCTGGTTGTAGTCCCGGGTCCCGTCGGTCGTCTCCACCACCAGGCCCCCGGAGTGGCGGATCAGCAGGCCCAAGGCGGCGTGGCTGGTCAGCAGATGGGTGCGGAAGCCTGCGTCGAAGAGCCGCATACCGTCGTCGAGGTCGTACTCCCACAGCGGAATGCCGAACTCCACGTAGGCCTCTCCTCCGATGTCGTTGATGAGGATGTCCAGCCGACCCTGTTCCCGGTCGATCCGCGCCACGAGTTCGCGGACGGCGCTCACGTCGAGATGGTCCACGACCACAGCATGGGCCGTCCCGCCCTCGGCCCGGATCAGTCCGGCGGTCTCCTCGACCGTTTCTGGCCGCCCATAGTCCGAGGGCTGGCCAGCCGTGGACCGGCCCGTGCAGTAGACGATCGCCCCGGCCCGGCCCAGTTCCCGGGCGATGGCCCGGCCGGCACCGCGGGTGGCTCCCGCCACCAGGGCGATCCTCCCCTCCAGGGTCCGGGGACGTTGCCCTGCCGACTCCGTTGCTCCCGTTCGTTCGGCCGGTGTTGCCGGACCTGTCTCGTCCGTTGATTCGGCTGGTTTCATCGCCATGACTCTGTCCACTCCGGTTCTCGTGTTCGATCCTGTGTTCACCATGGTTCCGCCTATTCAGGACAACCCATGTCGTCAATCGGTTAGGGTGCCTCATGCGCACCACCCGGCTGTTGGCAATCATGATGGACCTGTCACGACGTCAGCAGACGTCCGTCCGGCAGCTCGCCGACCACCACGGGGTCTCCACCCGCACCATCCAACGGGACCTGACGGCGCTGCACCAGCTTGGCGTCCCGGTGTGGACCCGCACAGGTCCCGCCGGCGGGGTCGGGTTGGTGGAGGGATGGTCCTCTCCCATCACCGGGATGACGGCATCCGAGCTTCAGGCGCTGCTGATCGGCGAGGCCGGATCCCGCGATCTCGGTCTGCAACCGCACTTCGAGACCGCCCGGCTGAAGATGCTGGGCACGAGGACGGGCCGGGATCCGGGTGTCGGCTCCGTCAGCGAGCGCTTCCTCATCGACCATGAGCGGTGGTTCGCCGAGCCGGAGCGGCCCGCGTCTCTGGCGGTGGTCTCCCAGGCGGTGTGGTCCGGTCGGCGCTTGAGCATCGACCACAGCAGGGGGTCCCGCTTGGTCGATCCGCTCGGCCTCGTCCTCAAGACGGACGTCTGGTACCTCGTGGCGGCGCATCGTCGCCAGCCGCGGGCCTATCGGCTCTCCCGCATCGTCTCCGCGGAGATCCGGCCAGAGGCGGCGTGGCGCCCGGAGGACTTCTCCCTCTCGCGCTACTGGGAGGCCAGTCGAGCCTCCTTCGAGGCGTCCGTCCAGAGCCTTCCGGTCCGTCTGTCCGTCCCGCTGGCGTCCCTCGAAGCCCTGCGGGCGGCGGTCCCGGGACCGGGAACCGCCGAGTCTCTGGAGTCGGCGCGCCATGAGGGTGACCGGCTGGAACTGGACCTGCTCATGGAGCACCAGGGCATCGCCGTGGCACAGCTCCTGCAGGTTCCCGGCGTCGAGGTGCAGGATCCACCGGCAGTACGGGAGGCGTTGTACCGCCGCGGCACAGAGCTGGTCGCCCGGAACCGCCCTGCCGCTCCCCGCGATCCTGCGTATTCCCGGTGATCATCACCGGGAGTTCTCTCGATCACCAGGTATCGCCGGCCTCCACCCTGTCAGTCGCCCAGTCGATCACCCCGTCGGTCGCCCCGTCGTTCACCCCGCGAGCTGACAGCCCGGGCACCAGAAGAGCTTGCGGGCCTGCATCTCGGCCAGCCGGACCGTGGTCCCGCAGACCCGGCAGTCCAGCCCGTCCCGCTGGTACACGTAGTAGGCATTGTCCGGCCACACCGGAGCCACGTTCCCGCGCTCATCTTTCGAGTTGCGGTGTTCGGGGCGCGTGGTGATGATCTTGCCGTCGCGGACGCCGTCGTTCATCAGCGCCACGAGATCTTCCCAAAGGGCCACACCGGCCTCCCGTCCCAGCGACCGCCCGGGCAGGTACGGGTCGAGCCCCTGCCGGAACAGGGACTCGGCGCGGTAGATGTTGCCCACCCCGGCCAGCACGTTCTGATCCATCAGGAGCTGCCCAAGAGCCACCCCGCGGCCGGAGACCCGCCGCAGGAACTCCTCGGGTCCGGTGCCGGGCGTCAAGGGGTCCGGCCCCAGGCGGTCCACGACGGTGGCCGCCTCGGGCGGCGTGATCACCTCGCACGCGCTCGGGCCACGCAGATCCGCCCACCCGTGGGCGGAGACCAACCGGACGCGCACCTGACCCACCGGTGCTGGCGGGCCGGCGTACGCGGGTGCCGCGCCGGCGTCGTGCGCTGGGGTGTACGGTGCCGTGTCTGCTGCCGTGTGTGCGGGCGCAGCCCGAGCGTCAAAGGTGTCCGTCTCTCCCATCCTGCGGGGTGCGCCGATGCTGGAGGACCCACGGAACGTCTCATCGCCGCCGAAGCTCCAGGCGCCGTAGAGGCCGAGGTGTACGCGGAGGACGAATGCGGTGCCGGTGTCCCGGCTGAAGTCGAGGAACAGGTGTTTGCCGTGGGCCCGGGCCGCCGTCAGCGTGGCCCCGTCGATCAGACGAGCGCCAGCGGCGAAGCGGCCCTGCGGGGAGCTCACCCGCAGGCGCTCACCGGCGAAGACGTCGGAGAACTGCCGCGCGAGGCGGTGGATCGAATGGCCCTCGGGCATGGCTCAGGCCAGCGTCAGCTGACGATCTCGCGGGTCTGCTCGTAGTGCCCGATCTTGCCGATGCGGCGCACGTGGCGCTCGTCGCCGGAGAAGGGCTCCGCCAGGAAGGCCTCGATGATGGCGGTGGCCTCCTCGAGGGAGTGCTGCCGGCCGCCGACGGCGATGACATTGGCGTCGTTGTGCTGACGGGCGAGCCTGGCGGTGTCCAGGCTCCAGGCCAAGGCGGCGCGGATGCCGCGGACCTTGTTGGCGGCGATCTGCTCACCGTTGCCGGAGCCGCCCAGGACGATCCCGAGCGCCTCCACCCCGGATTGCTGGTCCACCACCACGGCAGCGGCCGCGTTGATGCAGAACCCCGGATAGTCGTCCTGCGGATCATAGGACTGGGGTCCGTGGTCGACCATCTCGTATCCGGCGGCCGTGAGGTGCTCGATGAGGTGGGCGCTCAGCTCGAGGCCGGCGTGGTCGGTGGCGATGTGCACGCGCATGGGTCTGCTCCTGCTGTCGGCATCTGGCGGGTTCTCGTGCGGCCGTGGCGATGCGGTGGGATACGGTCGGGACCAGCGACCAGCCTACCGGGGCGGATCCACTACCCGCTGGGATGTGTCCGGTGGCACAATACTCTCTGGACCAGTTATCCAGCATTCGTTTCACACCAGGGTGTCTGCTGGTCCTGTCCACCCGATGGCATCCGCGCCGCCATCGTTACTGTCCGTTCCGACCGACCGGAGGCCACGTGCCCACTCTGAACATCACCCGCACCGAGGCCGCCGAGCGTGCCGCAGCCCTGAGAGTCGCCTCCTACGAGGTCGACCTGGACCTCACGCTCGACGGCGACCACTTCCGCTCGGCGACCACCGTCACCTTCTCCGCGGCGGAGGCGGCCGTGGGCACCAGCACCTTCATCGACTTCGTCTCCACCCAGGCACCGACCGTCACCCTCAACGGAGATGTGCTGCCGGCGGAGGCCTTCGACGGCACCCGCATCGCCATCGGGCCACTGGCGGCCGAGAACCTGCTGGTGGTGGACGGGCTGGCCGACTACATGAACACCGGTGAGGGCCTGCACCGCTTCGTGGATCCGGTGGACGGGGAGACGTACCTGTACTCGCAGTTCGAGGTTCCGGACTCCCGCCGCATGTTCTCGGTCTTCGAGCAGCCGGACCTGAAGGCCACGTTCGCCTTCACCATCACCGCCCCAGATCACTGGGCCGTGGTCTCCAACTCCCCCACCCCGCGGCCGGTGCCCGCCGAGGGCACACGAGGCGGGGTTTCCACGTGGGCCTTCGAGCCCACCCCGGTCATCTCCTCCTACATCACGGCGCTGATCGCCGGACCGTACAAGTCCACCCACTCCGAGTTGACCAGTTCCGACGGCCGGACGATCCCGCTGGGCGCCTACTGCCGCGCCTCCCTGTTCGAGTACCTGGACGCCGAGAACATCTTCGAGCTGACCCGCCAGGGCTTCGAGTTCTACGAGGCCCAGTTCGGCACCCCCTACCCCTTCGCCAAGTACGACCAGCTCTTCGTCCCGGAGTTCAACGCCGGGGCCATGGAGAACGCCGGCGCCGTGACCTTCCTGGAGAACTACGTCTTCCGCTCCACCGTCACCGAGGCCATGGTGGAACGCCGCGCCATCACGATCCTGCACGAGCTGGCCCACATGTGGTTCGGCGACCTGGTGACCATGAAGTGGTGGAACGACCTCTGGCTCAACGAGTCCTTCGCCGAGTTCATGTCCACGCTCTCCGCCGCGGAGAACACCCGGTACACGGGGGCCTGGACCACGTTCTCCGCCATGGAGAAGAACTGGGCCTACAAGCAGGACCAGCTGAGCACCACGCATCCGATCAAGGCCGAGATCCGGGACCTGGATGACGTCCTGGTCAACTTCGACGGCATCACCTACGCCAAGGGTGCGTCCGTGCTGCGCCAGCTCGTGGCCTGGGTGGGCCAGGAGAACTTCATGGCCGGCGTCCGCGCGTACTTCGGCAAGCACGCCTGGTCCAACACCGAGCTGCCGGACCTGATGCGGGAGCTCGAGGCCTCCTCCGGCCGCGACCTGACCGAGTGGACCCGGCTGTGGCTGGAGACCTCGGGGGTGAACACCCTGTCCGTGGAGGTCGAGACCGCCGGGGCGTCCGGCTCCGGCACCACTGACGAAGGAACTCCCGACGCCGGCGCCATCACCTCCCTGCGCCTGCGCCAGTCAGCGCCGGGAGACCACCAACCCGGGGACGCCGTGCTGCGTCCGCACCGCATGGCCGTGGGCTTCTACTCCGCGGACGGCTCCGGACGGCTGGTGCGCACCCACCGGTTCGAACTCGATGTGGCCGGCGAGGTCACCGAGGTCATGGAGGCCGCCGGCCAGCGGCGCCCGGACCTGATCCTGCCGAACGACGACGACCTGGCCTACGCCAAGATCCGCCTGGACGACGCTTCCTGGGCCTTCGTGGCCACCCACCTGAAGGATGTGGCGGAGTCCCTGCCCCGTACCTTGCTGTGGGGTGCGGCGTGGGACACCGTCCGTGACGCCGAGGCCACGGCGGGCTGGTTCACGGACCTGGTGCTGACCAACATCGGTCACGAACGCGATTCCTCCGTGGTGCAGACCCTGCTGCGCCAGCTGGCCACCACGCTGTCCCAGTACGCCGCGCCCGAGCACGCTGTGCGGTTGCGTGTTTCCGCTGCCGACCGCCTGCTGGACCTGGCCCGGAACGCGGAGGCGGGCTCGGACAACCAGCTCCAGTTCACCAAGGCGTTCGCGGCGGCGGCCCGCTCGGAGCGGCAGCTGGACACGCTGGCCGCCCTGCAGGCCGGCACCGAGTCACTGGACGGGCTGGACCTGAACACGGACCTGAAGTGGGAGATGCTCACCGGGCTCGTGGCCGGAGGCCGCGCCGGCGAGGCGGAGATCGCTGCCGCGGAGGCCGCGGACGCCACCGCCACCGGTGCCCTGGCGGCATCCCAGGCTCGCGCCGCGGTGCCCACCGCCGAGGCCAAGCGCACGGCGTGGGACCAGGTGGCGAGTGGGGAACTGTCCAACATGACCCAGCGCAACGTGCTGCTGGGTTTCAACCGCGTGCACGATCCGGACCTGTTGGCCCCGTTCGCCGCCGAGTTCTTCGCGGGTGTGGAGGAGCTGTGGGCCTCGCGTTCACACGAGATGGCGGAGTCCGCGGCGATCGGGCTGTTCCCGGGTGCCCAGGTCTCCCAGGAGACCATTGACGCCGCGAATGCCCTGGTGGAGCGCTCGCGGGGCACGCAGGCCGCCTTGTCCCGCACGGTGGCCGAGTCCCGCGACGAGATGGTCCGCACCCTGGCCGCGCGCCAGGCGGATGCCGCCCGGTAGCCACGCCGCGCCAGGTCGGTCGCCTCTCGCCGACGCTGTGCGGGCACTCCCCACCGCTGGGGATGGCCCGCACAGGGTCGGACTACCGTGGTTCGGCCTCCAAAACAGCTTCAGCGTCGGCCACGATCCGCTGCTCCCCGGCGTAGATGACGAAGCGGTCGCCGCGGACGAAGCCGGCCAGCGTCATCCCGGCCTCCCGGGCCAGGTCCACCGCCAACGACGACGGCGCGGAGACGGAGGCGAGCATCGGCACCCCGGCCATCATGGCCTTCTGGGTGAGTTCGAAGCTGGCCCGGCCGGAGACCATCAGGGCATGCCCGGACAGGGGCAGTTTTCCCTCCAGCAGGGCCCAGCCGAGGACCTTGTCCACGGCGTTGTGGCGGCCCACGTCCTCACGCACCGCCACCAGCTCGCCCGTGGCGGTGTTGAACAGGCCGGCGGCGTGCAGCCCGCCGGTGCGGTCGAAGACCTTCTGCCGCTCGCGCAGCACCTCGGGCATCTGCAGGACGAAGGACTCGGTGACCTGCATCGGGTCGCCGTCCACGGGGAACCGCGACTGGGTGCGGACATTCTCGATGCTGGTCCGACCACACAGGCCGCAGGCGCTGGACATGAGCACCTGGCGTTCCATCTCCGGCGCCGGGGCCTGGACCCCGGGGCGCAGGACCACGTCCACGGTGTTGTCGGTCTCCTCCGCCCCCGGGCCGAAATCGCGGCCACAGTACCTGACGGAGTGCACCTCGTCGGCGGCCCCGATCAGCCCCTCGCTGAGCAGGAAGCCGACGGCCAGTGAGAAGTCCTCCGTGGGCGTGCGCATCGTCACCGCGAGCCGCCGGCCGTTCACCCGGATCTCCAGGGGCTCCTCGGCCGCCAGCACGTCCGCCCGGGCGTCACGTTCCCCGGCTTTGACCCTGACCACGCGGACCCGCGATTCACTTCGTGCCATGCCTCCATCTTCGCCCCCGGCCCGCTTTCCGTCGACTTCGGGTGGGTCCTGAGGCCCCAGGCCCACCCGAAATCAATGGAAAACGCGGGGGTGAGTGCGCCGCGGACTGGTGAGGACGCCGCGGACTAGGCTGGCCCCATGCCCCAGGACCGCCCCGCGCACACAGCAGAACGGACGCTCCGTCAACGGACCCTGCCCCAGATCGGCGATTCCGGACAGGATCTCCTGTCACAGGCCTCCATCGCCGTCGTCGGCGCCGGAGGCCTCGGCTCGCCCGTCATCAGCTACCTCGCGGCCGCCGGCATCGGCACCCTCCACGTCATCGACGACGATCACGTGGAGCTGAGCAACCTCAACCGGCAGACCCTGCACGGCGTGGACACCCTCGGCGGGCTCAAGACCGACGGTGCGGTGTCTGCGGCCCGGCGCCTCTCCCCCGAGACCACCGTCATCCCGCACACCGTCCGCCTGACGGACGCCAACGCAGCGGACCTGCTCGCCGGAGCCGACCTGATCATGGACGGCAGCGACACCTTCACCACCCGATTCATCATCCACCGGGCCGCCACCGCCCTCGGCACGCCGGTGGTATTCGGAGCCCTGATGCAATGGAGCGCCCAGGTCACCGTCTTCTGGTCCGATCCGCCCGTGGCCTCCCACTTTCCCGCCGTCGTCCTCACCGATGTCTTCCCGGACAATGCCGCCACCCATGCCGCTCCCGGGTGCGCCGAGGCCGGGGTCCTGGGCGCCGTCGTCGGGATCACCGGCTCCCTGATGGCCCTGGAGGCGATCAAGCTCATCCTCGGCACCGGCACGCCGCTGCTGGGGCGGATGATGCTGATCGACGGGCTCTCCGGCACCACCACGGACATCCCCCTCACGCCATCTGCCGCGTCAGGCGGAGACACCGCCCGAGTGGTCCCGATCGACCGCCCCGACGTGGATCCGGCGGCTGTCTGGCTCGACGTCCGGAGGCCGGAGGAATCCCGCGAGCGCCCCGGCCCGCCCGGCACCGTCGAACTGCCCCTCGACCGGCTCCTGCGTCTACGCCACGGCCCGGAGCTGCCGCTGCCTCCCGACCACCCGCTGGCGCCCGTCCAGGCTGCCCTGGCACCCGGTGGCATGGTAGGGCCGCCGGACGGAGCGACGCTGCTGCCCTTCTGCGCGGCCGGCCCCCGGAGCGCGACGGCGGCCCGTCACCTGGCGCGCCTCGGCTGGCCTGTCCAGGGGTACCTGGACGGCGGGCTTCCCACCGCAACCACCGAGCCCTCGGGAGACCACCGTGGCTGAGGCCCGCTACCGCAGCACCGTCGAGGACCACCAGCACCGGATCCTCGCCCTGGCCCCCCTCCTGCCCGCCGACACCCTGCCCCTGGCCGAGGCCGCCGGGCTCACCCTGGCGGCCGACGCCACCGCCACCCTGGACCTGCCCCCGTGGGACAACTCCGCCATGGACGGATACGCCGTCCGCTCGGAGGACACCACGCGAGCCTCCGCGCAGGCACCGGTCCGCCTGGACCTCATCGCGGAACTCCCCGCCGGCACGGAGGCCGATCCGGCGCTGGCTCCCGGCCAGGCGGCCCGCATCATGACCGGCGCGCCGTTGCCCACGGACGCGGACGCCGTCGTGCCCCTGGAGGATGCCGTGGGCTGGGACCCGGCCGCGCCCACCGCCGGCACCGAGACCCCCGCGCACGTGGAGCTCCACCACCCCGCCGCGGCGGGACGCCATCTGCGGCGGCGCGGCGAGGATGTGCGTGCCGGCGACCTCGTCTCCCCTGCCGGCCGGCCGTTGACGCCTCACCGGCTGTCCGCGCTCGCCGCCGCCGGTATCGCCGAGGTGCGGGTCCGGCGCCGGCCGCAGGTCGTGGTCGTCAGCACCGGTTCAGAGTTGGTGGCACCCGGCGCATCGGTCCGCCGCGGCCAGATCCCCGACTCCAACAGCCTCCTGCTGGCGTCCCTGGTGGCGGCCAGCGGCGGGCTGGTGGTGCACCGGGGCCGCGTCTCCGACGACCCCGCTGAACTGCAGACCGTGCTGCAGTCCACCCATGGCGCCTCCGACGCCGTGATCCTCACCGGAGGGGCCAGCGTGGGTGCCCATGACGTCGCCCGCCTCGTCCTGGCGCCGGACTCGCCGGGCGGCACGGTGCCGTCCACGCAACCCTCCACGCCCGACGGCGGCACCCCGGCCCCCGAGGATCCCACCGTGCGCTTCGACCGGGTCGCGGTCCAGCCGGGCAAGCCCCAGGGCTTCGGCCTGCTGCCGGACGGGCGGGCCGTGTGGTCGCTGCCGGGCAACCCGGTCAGTGCCTGGGTGTCCTATCTGCTGTTCGTGGAGCCGGGGCTGCTGGCCATGCAGGGCCGCGATACGCCCGTGGCCCCGTGGCAGCCGGTGACCATAGAAGAGGGCTGGCGTTCACCGCCCGGGCGCGAGCAGTTCGTGCCGGCACGGGTGGTCTCCGCCCCCGGGGAACCACTGCGGATCGCCCAGGCGACCGAGCGTGGCTCCGGATCACATCTGGCCGGCCGGATGGCCCGCGCCACCGGACTGGCCCGCGTGCCCGCCACCACCGACGCGGTGTCCGCCGGAGACACCGTCCTCTACCGAGCCCTGGAGGCCTGATGACCGAATCCCCCACCGTCCAATCCACCGCTCTCGGTGCCGACGGAGCCGACGGCTTCACCCACCTCGCCGGTGACGGCTCGGCCCGCATGGTCGACGTCACGGCCAAGACGCCGACGATCCGCAGCGCCACCGCCGAGGCCACCGTGCTTGTGGCCCCGGAGGTCCTCGAGGCCCTGACCGGGGGCACCGTGCCCAAGGGGGATGTCTGGGCCGTGGCCCGGATCGCCGGCATCCAGGGCGCCAAGAAGTGCGCCGAACTGCTGCCGCTCGCCCATGTGATCGGTGTCCACGGAGCCACGGTGGACTTCGAGGTCGGCGAGGGTCGCATCCGCATCGTCGCCACCACCCGGACCGCCGACCGGACCGGGGTGGAGATGGAGGCCCTGACCGCCGCCTCCGTGGCCGGGCTGGCCATGGTGGACATGGTCAAGGGCCTGGACCGGGCCGTTGAGCTGACCGGAGTCCGGCTGCTGGAGAAGACCGGCGGCCGCTCCGGCACGTGGCGCCGTGACAACGCGGAGCACCCGGCAGCGCCGGAGGCACCGGTCGACCGTGGCTGAGATCCTGGCGGCGATCGTCCTGGCGGGAGGAGCGTCCACTCGCATGGGCCGGGACAAGGGTTCGATCGTGGTGGATCCCGCCGAGGGAACCACCCTGCTCGAGCGCACCGTCCACGCCGCGCTCTCGGCCGGAGCCACCACCGTCGTCGTGGCCGGTGACCGGCCGGTGACTGCTGCGCCCACGGCGCAGGCTCTGCCGGCGTCTGCGCCCACGGGTTCGGCGGCCCCCCACCGATCCGTTCAGCGCTCCGTCCTGGACTCGCCGGTCGTCCGGTTCGTGCGTGAGGACCCACCGCGGTCCGGCCCGGTCGCGGCCCTGGACGCCGCATTGGACGCCCTGACGGCCCTCGAAGCAGATCACGTCCTGGTGCTGCCCTGCGATCTGGCCGATCCGGTGGCGGCCGCCCGAGAGCTCGTCCGAGCCTCCGACCGCACCCGGGCCGGGGTCCTGGACGGGACCGTGGGGGCAACCATTGACGGTGCCCTGAATGGCGGAGGCCACGACGGCGTCGTCGCCGTGGACTCCACCGGCCGCCGCCAGCACCTCACCGCCCTCTTCCGGCTTCCGGCCCTGCGCAGGCAGGCGGCACCTGACACCACGGACGGTGGCACCCGCGTCACCCGTGTACGGGAGCGGGTCGCCGGCCTGGACCTGCTCGAGGTTCCCGAACCGGCAAGCCGCCCCGGTCTCTGGGACGATATGGACACCCCCGAGGATCTGCAACGCCACCGGCCCCACCCGGCAGGATCTGCCACGACACCACCAGGAGCCCCCGTGCCTGAGAACAGCACCACCGAACCCCACTCCACCGAACCCCACGCCGGCGAGGTCCCGGCCGGTACGCACCGCGTCCCCCACCGCGACCACCAGCAGGACATCCCCGGACTGGCGGACTGGCTGGACGCCGTCGCCGGAGAACTGGGTCTGCCGGCCTCCGTTGTGCTCCCCGGTCCCCTGTTGGACGTGGCCCGAGACGTGGCCCACGGGGTCCTGCGTCCCGGGGCCCCGACCTCGACCTACCTGATCGGTGTGGCTGTAGGACTACAGCTGGCCGGTCAGGAGCGAACACCGGAGGAGATCGCCGGCCTGGTGGACCGGCTCTCGGCCCGCGTCCAGGTTCTCGCCCTCGGTTACGACCCGGCAGGGAGTGAGGGCTGATGGCCCGGATCCGTCTCTTCGCCGGAGCTGCTGACATCCTGGGCGCCTCAGAACTTGCCCTCGAAGCCGCCACCGCGGGCGAACTGCGCCGGCTCCTGGTCGCCGGCCACGGGACCAGCGCCGAACAGGTCGTCTCCCGATGCTCCCTGATGGTGGACGGTGTGCGCGCGATCGAGGACGACCACCCGGTCCAGGCGGACTCGCTCGTGGACGTCTTGCCGCCCTTCGCCGGCGGCTAGCTGCCAGCAGACGGGCCCTAGGCACGGCCCTATCGCCGTGGGGTGAGCCGTCAGCCGCCGATGGCGTTCATACCGCGCCCGGGCTGGACGAAGTCCGGGTCGTCGATGCCGTGACCGGCCTTCTTGGCCCCGACCGAGATCTTCATGGCTGCGGCCAGGTCCGCGTCCGAGGCGGAGCCGGCCAGCAGGGTTCGCAGATCGGTCTCCTCCCGGGCGAACAGGCAGTTGCGCATCTGCCCGTCGGCCGTGAGCCTCAGGCGGTCACAGTCTCCGCAGAAGGGCTTCGAGACCGAGGCGATGACGCCCACGGTGTGAGGGCCGCCGTCGACCGTGTAGAGCGCGGCCGGCGAGGAGCCGCGGCCGGGGACCTCGGCGAGGTCGAAGCGCTCGGCGAGCCGGGCGAGGATCTCCTCACCGGAGACCAGATTGTCCCGCTTCCAGGTGTGCCCGGCGTCCAGGGGCATCTGCTCGATGAACCGCATCTGCGCGTCCTGGGACACGGCGAAGGCCACCAGGTCTGCCAACTCGTCGTCGTTGACCCCGCGCATGGCGACAGCGTTGAGCTTGAGTGGCCGCAGCCCGGCATCCCGGGCGGCGGCGATCCCGGCCAGGACGTCGGCGTGCCGGTCACGGCGCGTCAGCTGGCGGAACTTCTCCGGCTGGAGGGTGTCGATGGAGATGTTCACGCGGGACAGCCCGGCCTCGTGCAGGGCGGCCAGTCGGCGGTCCAGGGTGATCCCGTTGGTGGTCATGGCCACCGGCAGGCGCCCACCCCCGGCAGCATCGGAGAGCTCGATTCCGGCGAGCCGGGCCACGATGTCCTCGAGGTCACGGCGCAGTAGCGGTTCGCCGCCGGTCAACCGCACCCCGGTGATGCCGTGGTCCACCGCGATCCGGACCAACCGTTCAATCTCGGCGGCCGAGAGCAGCTGGTCCTTCGGCATGAACGGGCCGGCATCCTCGGGCATGCAATAGGTGCAGCGCAGCGAGCACTTGTCCGTCAGCGAGACGCGCAGGTCCCGGTGCACGCGCCCGAATCCGTCCGTCAGCGAACGATCGCTCCCCTCATGGGCCTCGACGCCGGCCAGCTCGGCCGGGGTGGGCAGCAGGCGCCTGGCCTCGGGGCCCGGTGCCGGCGCAGTGTCCGCGGCGCCGGCCGGGCGTGCGCCCGGCCCGGTCGCGGTCCGGGTGGTCAGGGTGATTGGCACCGAGGTCATGGCAGTCCCACCCAGTGGGCCTCGCCGGTCGCGGTCTGTTGCTTCTTCCAGATCGGGACCTCGGCCTTGATGTCCTCCACCACGGCCCGGCACACCTCGAAGGCCTCGGCCCGGTGCGCTGACGCCACGGAGACCACCAGGGCGAGGTCGCCGACGTCGAGGTGTCCGATCCGGTGCGCCGCGGCGACCCGAACCTCCCCGCGCGGATCCCCGGGGCCGCGGACGTGACGCGTCACGATCTCCGCCAGCACGGCTCCCGCATCCGGATGCGCCGAATAGTCCAGCGAGGTCACGGTGCCGGTGGCTTCCGGATCGTGGTTCCGGACGATGCCGGTGAACGTCAGGGCCGCTCCGCAGGCGGGGGTCACGACCGAGGACTCCAGGGCCACCGGGTCCAGGGGTTCCTCGGTCACCCCGGTGCGGACCGGTGCGACCGAACGGAGTGCTGGGGAGAGCGTCGTCGAGACGGGCCTCACGGTGGCTGCGTCCTCAGTGGCGGGCATGGTCGCCGCCTCCACCAAGTTGGGCGAGCAGGTGCGGCAGCACCGGAGCGAGCAGTGGAATGCCCTGCTCCGTGGCACGCAGGGAGCCGGGGAGGTTCACGACGAGGGTCCGGCCGATGATCCCGGCGCGTCCGCGTCCCAGGGCCGCGGTGGGGGTCTGTTCGGCACCCTCACGGCGCAGCATCTCGGCGATGCCGGGCAACTCCGTGTCGAGGAGCCCGTCCATCGCCTCCGGCGTCAGGTCTCGCGGGGACACCCCGGTCCCGCCCAGCGTGATGACCACGTCAGCTCCGTCGCTCCGTGCCGCCCGGACACCGGACCGGACGGATTCAACCCCGTCCGCCACCACGGCCCCGTCTGCCGTCCACTCGCTCAGATACTGGGCCGCCAGCTCGAGAGCGCGCGGCCCCGCCGTATCCGGAGCCTGACCCGCATGGGCCCGATCGGAGACGGTCAAGATGTGGATGTGTGGCATCAAACCTCCCAGCGTCTCTCGAGTCTAGGCTGACGAGGGCGGTCCGGCCAGCGGCGTCACCCCAGACACCACCACTGCGGACCGTGGCGGAGCCGACGCACGGCTGCGACGCCGCGGGCGGTACCGTAGAGGACGTGGAACACTCCTTCTCCCTGCATGCCGAATGGACCGGAAACCGGGGCTCCGGCACCTCCGGATACAAGGACTACGGCCGTGAGCTCGTGGTCCGCGCCGAAGGCCCCGGCGAACTCAACGGCTCCGCAGCGCGGGCCTTCCACGGGAGCGACTCCCGGTGGAACCCCGAACAGCTCCTGCTCGCGGCCCTCGCCGAGTGCCACCTGCTGTCCTACCTCCAGGCCGCCACGCAGGCCGAGGTGGTCGTGACCGGCGCCTCCGTGCGCGCCGAGTGTGTGCTGACCCATGACCACGACGGCGGCCGGATCACCTCCGCGACCCTGGTCCCGGAGATCTGGCTCGCCGACGAGGAGCAGCGGGGCACCGCGGACGGGCTGCACGCGAAGGCCCATGAGCAGTGCTTCATCGCCCGATCCGTCAGCTTCCCCGTCACCATCAAGCCTCAGCAGGTGCGCCGCCATCAGAACCAGAACCTGCCGGAGTTCGGCAGCCGCCTGGGCGCGCCCATCGCGGTGCTGAAGCCGCGCCAGGGCAAGGCCCCCAGCCAGGTGACCGGCCTGCAGGACCGGCCCACCGCGTCGACCGGCCAGCGACCGCCGCAGGTGATGGCTCCCGCGTCCGGCACCGCTGCCAGCGCCGGTGGAGGTGCTGGCGCCGCTGCCGGTGGAAGTGGAGCAGCTGGCGCTCGTGTTGATGCGGAAGCCCAGCCGGAGAACGCGAGCTTCTACGAGCAGGTCGGCGGGCACGAGACCTTCGTGAAGCTGGCCAGGGTGTTCTACGAGCAGGTCGCGGCGGACCCCGAGTTCAGGGCCATGTACCCCGAAGAGGATCTCGGCCCGGCCGAGGAACGGCTGCGGATGTTCCTCGAGCAGTACTGGGGCGGGCCGAAGACATACAGCGAACAACGCGGCCATCCTCGGCTGCGGATGCGGCACGCGCCCTATACCGTGGACTTCGCGGCCCGGGACACCTGGTTGCGGCACATGCGGGCAGCCGTGGATTCCCTCGACTTGGCACCGTTGCTGGAGGAGACCCTCTGGGACTACCTGGAGCGGGCGGCCCACTCGATGGTGAACTCGGCCTAGAGCAGCATCGGCTGACGGCAGAGCACGTACCCGGCCGCGTTCGAGAGGCGCACCCAGGGACCCGAGGTGTGGACCGCCGTCGTACCCTGCGGGCTGAGGAAGCCCAGACCGTGGGCCGCGAAGGCCGCTCCGGCCGGCAGGAAGCCGTCACCGGGCTCCGCCGATGAGCCTCCCAACAGCCGCCCCCAGACCGCGGCGCGAGCCTGGGCGACCATGGAGGCCCCCGGGTCCTGGGGCAGTGCGTCGGCCAGCTCTCGGATCCCGTCCCGGGCGATCTGCTGGAGTTCGCCATCCTCCACGGTGGCCACCGGCGTCCATCCGCCCCGGGGCGGGGTCACGGCCGTCCACGGGGCGCTCTCGGGCGCCGGAGGCAGCGTGAAGGCCGTGGATCCCGTGGCGGCCATGCGGGCCAGGCGCTCCAGCACGGAGGACAGGGCATAGACCGCATCGATCCCGTCATGCCGGCCCTCCACCAACCGGACTGTCCGCAGGCCCAAGGCCACCGGAACGCGGTCCCCCAGTCCCCGGGGGTGGAGCACGGAGACCCAGGAGGCGAGCACGTTGCCGGCCACCTGGAGACGCATGCCCGTGTCCGCCATGGTCCTGGCCCGTGTGGCGTACCGTTCGAGGTCCTTGGCCGCCTCCAGGTCCTCCAGATGCAGTTCCGGGCCGGCCGGGCTTCGGGTGGACGTGGAGTCGGGACGGAACGGATCGTCGGGTGAGGAGGACATGGGATCCATTGTCCCATCGTCGGGCCCCGGAGACAGATCACCCGGACGATCCCCCGGGGCAGGTCAGCGCGGCGGTTCCACGCCGGCGGAGTAGACTTCCGGGACGGTTACCGGCCGGTACCGACGCCGTCGGACTGGCCACAACAGCCAGACGGCTCGGAGACAGCGAAGGGGCATTCATGGGTACTGGCAAGGTCCACAAGGGGCGCAACGACTTCCCGGAGGATCCGACCGATGTGCTCCGCAGCGTCCTGGACCTGGCGCCGGCTGGCGAGGACGCCGCCACCGGCGATCTCCTCTTCACCGGTGAGACTCCACCGCAGGCTCGCGGCCGTGTGTTCGGCGGGCAGGTCATGGCCCAGTCCCTGATGGCCGCCATCGCCACCGTGGACGAGGAGCGTGGCATCCACTCGATGCACGGGTACTTCCTCCGCCCCGGCAACGCCCTGCTGCCCATCACCTTCGCCGTCGAGACCCTGCGTGACGGTCGGTCCTTCTCCGCGCGTCGCGTCCAGGCGATGCAGGAGGGCAAGACCATCCTGTCCCTGATCAGCTCCTTCCAGGATCCCGTGTCCGGCCTGGAGCACCAGTCACCCATGCCCACGGGCGTGCCCGATCCGGAGTCCCTGCCGTCCACCTCGGACCGGCTCGGCCGCATGCGTCATCCGATCGCGCAGGAGTGGTCCTGGGCCCGGCCCTTCGACATCCGGCACGTGGATCCACCCATCGAGATCGCCCCGGACCGGAGGGAGGTGGCCACCAACATGGTGTGGATGAAGACGTTCTCCGCCATGGAGGGCAATGCGAACCTGCACCGGGCGGCCCTGGCCTATGCCTCGGACTACACCCTGCTCGAGCCGATCCTGCGCCGGCACGGCATCTCCTGGGTTCGGCCCGGGATCTCGGTCGCGTCCCTGGACCATGCCATGTGGTGGCACCGGCCGGCCCGCGCGGACGAGTGGCTGCTGTACGTCCAGTCCAGTCCCTCGGCGCAGGGGGCCCGCGGGCTCAGCAACGGACGGATCTACTCGCGTGACGGCCGGCTGGTGGCCTCGGTGGCCCAGGAGGGGATGATCCGGGTACCCGGCGATCTGCAGTACCGGGTGAAGAACTCGGTCCAGAGCCTGCTCCTGAAGGGCGCCTCCCGGCCACGTCGGTAGCCGGCCGGTGGTCAGCGGCCGGCTAAGCAGTCGGTGGAAACTGGCCGACCTCCAGGGCTGGTGGTCTACGTTGAAGGGATGGACGACGACACCCTGACGACCCCGAACGGTTCCGGGAACCCCGATCTCCTGACGGTGCTCGGCCCCTGGGACGGCCAGATCGTCTTCACGGCGGTCCACGCCGGCCACGACCTGCGCCCTGAGGTCCGGGACCTGATGGTGCTGGACGAGGCCACCCGCTACCGCGAGGAGGACCCGCATACGGACCGGATCGGCTCGGGACTGGACTCGGGCATGGTCATGCACCGTTCCCGGTTCGAAGCCGATCTCAACCGCGCACGCGACACCGCCGTGTACCTGGACCCGGATGACTCCTGGGGCCTCGACGTCTGGAGGGACGGCCAATTGCCGGACGACGTGGCCGAGCGGAGCCGGCGGGTCCACGACGCCTGGTACGAGGAGCTGGCGCACCGCATCGCCCCGATGGCCGCCCGGGGACCCTTCGTGGTCTATGACCTGCACAGCTACAACCACCGCCGGGACGGTCCCGACGCCGGCCCGGCACCCCAGGAGGGGAACCCCGACGTGAACGTCGGGACCGGATCCCTGGACCGCGAACCCTGGAACCCGGTGGTGGACGCCTTCATCGAGTCGATGTCCACCGAGGTCATCCCGGCCACGGGACGCAGGCTTGATGTTCGCGAGAACGTCCGGTTCTGGGGCCAGAACGAGGGCCGCTGGGCCCACCGGCAGTACCCGGACACCGCCTGCGTCCTGGCCCTGGAGTTCAAGAAGACCTTCATGGACGAGTGGACCGGAGACGTCGACGAGGAGCACTTGGCGCAACTGGCGGACGCCTTGGCACGCACCGTCCCGGCCGTCACCGCCGCGCTGAGGGAGGTCGAGGTGCCGACACCATGAGTGCCAAGAAGCCCACCAGCTCCGAGGACAAGAAGACCGGGCGCAATCAGGCTGAAGGCCAGCGCACCGGGGTCAAGCGGAAGGACGGCACACGAATCGACGACCCTCGGGCCGTCGTCGGGCTCTCAACCCGGGACCGGGCGATCGACCATGAGTTGGCGTTGCTGTCCGGCTCCATTCGGTTCCTGCTGGACATCACACCGATGAACGTGGAGCAGGCACGCACCGAATTCCTCGCCACCGGCGAGTTGCCGGAGTTCGTCTACCGCGACGTGGTGGACGACCCCGAGGTGCTCAAGCGGGTGCTGGAGGACGTACCGATCCACTTGGTGGACGATACGGTGCTGGGCACCCTGCTGCGCAACAAGCACAAGGAGATGTCCCTGCAGCTCGACATGCTGGCAGCCCGTGACACCGAGGACTTCATGCCGCTGAGTATCGAACTCTACGGGGCCATCCTTCCGGACCTGCGGCGCTCGGCCGAGTTGATCCTTGAAACGGTCACGGCCACGGAATCGACGTCGGCCGGTAGCCTCGGGGCGAAGGAATTCCTCGACCTCGCCCGGGAGGAAATAGACCACTACCGCCAGCAGGACCCGGACATCGAGATGCACGCCGAGATCCGCGACGACGTGTCCGGGGTGATGGTCTCGGGGAACTCACTGCTCCTGGGACCCGAATCCAAGGTCCGAAAGGCCCGCGCCCACGCGTTGCTCCAGCATGAAGTCGGGACCCACCTGGTCACCCACTTCAACGGCTCCGCCCAGCCCATCAAGATCCTCGGCACCGGGCTGGCCCGCTATGACGAGACGCAGGAGGGCCTGGCCGTGCTCGCGGAGGTTGCCTGCGGCGGGCTCACGGCCTTCCGGCTGCGGCAGCTGGCCTCCCGGGTACTGACAGTGCACCGCATGGTCACCGGGGCCACCTTTGCCGAAGCGCACTCGGCCCTCGTGGCGGACGGTGTCCCTGCCTCGTCCGCCTTCACCACCACCATGCGTGCGTACCGCGCCGGGGGGTTGACCAAGGACGCGATCTACTTGCGTGGCATGCTCGATCTCCTGGGGCACCTGCGCCGGGGAGGCAGCCTCGACCTGCTGCTGTTGGGCAAGTTCTCCCTGGAGGATCTGCCGCTCATCGACGATCTCCAGGAGCGAGGGGTCCTGGAGCCGGCGCTGCTCCAGCCTCGGTGGCTGGACGACCAGGACGCGACGGCCAGACTCGGCCGGGCTGCCGCATTGGACGACCCCACGGCGTTCGTCAACGCCTGAGCACATTCCGCTGACCCGGCGCTCATCACTTCTCGCCGGCCGCCACCACCCCCGCACCGCGCCCACCGGCACCCGAACGATCGGAGCACGTATGAAAATCGGATTCGTTGTCAACGACGTCGCCACGGAGAAGGCCCACTACACGACCAACCGACTGGCCCTGGCAGCCACCCGGGCCGGCCATGAAGTCCTGCTGACCGGGACGGGCGACTTCGCCTATGAGCCCGACGGCACCCTGTCCGTGCTGGCCCGCGGGGGGGCGGACAAGAATTACCGCTCCCTGGAGCGTTACCTACAGGACATCCAGCGACCGGCGACGGAGCGGCAGGTCGCCGTGAACGACTTCGATGTGGTGCTACTGCGCAATGACCCGGCCGACGACGCCGTGGACCGGCCCTGGGCGCCCACCGCCGCCGTCGCCTTCGGCCAACTGATCACCGACTCCGGGGTGCTGGTGGCCAACGACCCCCACACCTTGGCCAACGCGCTGTCCAAGGCCTACTTCCAGCATTTCCCCGAGGTAGTACGTCCTCGCACGCTGATCTCCCGGGACGAATCCATGATCTCGGACTTCATCGATGACATGGGCGGCAAGGCGGTGCTCAAGCCGTTACAGGGGTCAGGCGGGTCGGGGGTGTTCCTGGTGAACCGCAGGGAGTCGCCCAACCTCTCCCAGATCATCGAGGCCATCGGCCGGGACGGCTACATCGTGGCCCAGGAGTACCTGCCGGAGGCCGAGAACGGCGATGTGCGTCTCTTCCTCCTGAACGGCCGGCCCCTGACGGTCAACGGGAAGACCGCCGCATTCCGCCGCCGGAACACGTCCAACGATGTCCGGTCGAACATGTCGGCCGGCGGAAACGCCGAACGGGTTGACCTCACGGACGAGATGCTGCACCTCGTCGAGGCCGTCCGGCCCAAGCTGGTGTCCGACGGGATGTTCCTGGTCGGCCTGGACATCGTGGGCGACAAGCTCATGGAGATCAACGTGTTCTCCCCGGGCGGGCTGGGTTCCTGCCAGAGTCTCTACGGGGAGGACTTCGCCGTCGCGGTCATCGCCGACCTGGAGCGCAAGATGGACGTGCGGAAGCACTATGGGGACACACTGCAGAACGCCCGGCTCGCGACCATCTGAACCGGGCGCCTGAGGTGGTCAGTCCGTCGGTCCGTCAGTCCCGCGTGAGCTTGCGGTGGGTCACGCGGTGCGGGCGGGCGGCGTCGGGGCCGAGCCGCTCCACCTTGTTGGCCTCGTAGGACTCGAAGTTGCCCTCGTACCAGTACCAGTTGGCCGGATCCTGCTCCGTGCCCTCGTAGGCCAGCATGTGCGTCGCCACCCGGTCCAGGAACCACCGGTCGTGGGAGATGACCACGGCGCAGCCCGGGAACTCCAGCAGGGCATTCTCCAAGGAGGTCAGGGTCTCCACGTCGAGGTCGTTGGTGGGCTCATCCAGCAGGAGCAGGTTGCCGCCCTCCTTGAGGGTCAGCGCCAGGTTCAGGCGGTTTCGCTCACCACCGGAGAGCACACCGGCCTTCTTCTGCTGGTCCGGGCCCTTGAAGCCGAACGCCGAGACGTAGGCGCGGGACGGCATCTCGACCTGGCCGACCTTGATGTAGTCCAGCCCCTCGGAGACGACCTCCCACAGCGACTTCTCCGGGTCGATTCCGCCGCGGGACTGGTCCACGTAGGAGATCTTGACCGACTCGCCGATCTTCAGCTCTCCGCCGTCGAGGGACTCATAGCCGACGATGGTCTTGAAGAGGGTGGTCTTGCCGACGCCGTTGGGGCCGATGATGCCGACGATGCCGTTCGGCGGCAGGGAGAAGGACAGCCCATCGATCAGCACGCGATCGCCGAAGCCCTTCTGCAGGTTCGTGGCCTCGATGACCTGGTTGCCCAACCGCGGGCCCGGCGGGATCTGCAGCTCCTCCATGTCCAGCTTGCGGGTCTTCTCGGCCTCCGACGCCATCTCCTCGTAGCGGGAGAGACGGGCCTTGGACTTGGCCTGACGCCCCTTGGCGTTGGAGCGTACCCAGTCGAGCTCCTCGGACAGACGCTTGGCCATCTTGGCGTCCTTCTTGCCCTGGATCTCCATGCGGGCGCGCTTCTTCTCCAAGTACGTGGAGTAGTTGCCCTCGTAGGGGTACAGGCGTCCGCGGTCCACCTCACAGATCCACTCGGCCACGTGGTCCAGGAAGTACCGGTCGTGGGTCACGGCGAGCACAGCACCGTGGTACGCGGCCAGGTGCTGCTCCAACCACAGCACCGACTCGGCGTCCAGGTGGTTGGTGGGCTCGTCGAGCAGCAGCAGGTCCGGCTTCTGCAGCAGCAGCTTGCACAGCGCCACGCGGCGGCGCTCACCACCGGAGAGGTTGGTGACGTCCGCATCGCCCGGGGGGCAGCGCAGGGCGTCCATGGCCTGCTCGAGCTGGGAGTCGATGTCCCAGGCGTCAGCGGCGTCGATCTGCTCCTGGAGCTTGCCCATCTCCTCCATCAACGCGTCGAAGTCCGCATCCGGATCGGCCATCGCCTCGGAGATCTCGTTGTAGCGCTGGATCTTGCCGTAGATCTCGCCGACGCCCTCCTGGACGTTGCCGAGGACGGTCTTCTCCTCGTTCAGCGCGGGTTCCTGCATGAGGATGCCCACGCTGTAGTCCGGAGTGAGCCGGGCCTCTCCGTTCGAGGGCGTGTCCAGCCCCGCCATGATCTTCAGGATCGTGGACTTGCCCGCGCCGTTGGGGCCCACCATGCCGATCTTCGCTCCCGGGAGGAAGGCCATCGTCACGTCATCCAGGATCAGCTTGTCGCCCACTTTTTTGCGGGCCTTGACCATGCTGTAAATGTATTCCGCCATGGGCCCAAGGCTAGTGGGTGGCCGCCGGAATGCCCGCATCCGTTGCGTCCGGCGGCCACCGGGGGCCCTCAGGCCGCTGACAGGGCGTGCGAGTCCGCCGAGTCCTCTCCAGCGTCCGGGCCCTCAGCACCTTCGGCGGCCCCGGCCCCGGCGCCCTCGTGGCCCAGCAGTTCGCCGGTCTCCCGATCGAAGGCCTCCTCGCTGGGACCGTCTGAACCGACCGGCCCAGCCGACTCGCCCGACGCGGTCCCGGTCTCCGCCGCTCCGGCCGCCACCTCGCCCGGCCGCCCGGAGGAGCGCTGGAAGGTGGCCGTACCCAGGGACAGGTCATGACCGATGGTGTCCGCCTCGATCTCCACGGCGGTCCCGGAACGCTCCTCCGTCTCCCACGGACGGACCTTGAGCCGGCCGGTGACCACCACGGGCTGGCCCTTCTGCAGGGACGTGAAGGCGTTCTGGGCGAGGCTGCGGAAGAGATTGACGGTGAACCAGTTCGTGTTGCCGTCCACCCACGCATTCTGCTCGCGGTCGAAGCGCCGGTCCGTGGCGGCCAGCCGGAAGTTGCCGACGGGAAACCCGGCCTGGGCGTTGCGGATGGTCGGATCGGTGGCCACGAAGCCGCGGACGGTGATGTGCTGACTCATGCTGGTGCCTTTCGGTGAGCCGGCCCGCGGCCGGCGAGGGGCCGCCGTCGGCCAGGGTGTCCGACGGCGGCAGGAAGAGAACTTCCTGCCCTTCCAGCACAGCCGCACCGGCACTGCGGCGACAGGGTGGCACCGTTGATCCGTGGACAACCCACCGGGGACGGTTTCCTGTGGAGGAGGGCCATCCCGCTAGAATGACGGGGCCCAGCCCCAGTAGCTCAGTGGATAGAGCAGGAGCCTTCTAATCTCTTGGTCGGGGGTTCGACTCCCTCCTGGGGCACTTCGCCGTCATCCGGCGCGGCAGACCAGGCCGCCCAGGCCCCGATCCCCGGCGGCGAGCGCATCGGCAGTCCGCAGGATCATCCGGTGCATGGCCGCCGCGGCGCGCGTGGGCTGCACGTCCTGGCGCCGGGCGAGACTGATGGTCCGGCTGAGCCGGGGCTCTGTCAGCCGGACCGAGCGCAGGCCGGGGCGGTCCCCCAACACCATGGCCGGCACCAGCGCCACCCCCATCCCCAGTTCCACGAATCGCAGCACGGCATCCATCTCGGCGCCCTCCAGCACCACCGTCGGTATGAGCCCGGCGGCACGGAAGGCCTCGTCCAGGGTGCCGCGGAGGTCATAGCTGGACGGGAAGACGATCTGCGGCATGCCGGCCAGGTCCTCCAGCGTGACCGAGGTGCGCGCTCCGAAGGGTGCGTCCCCGCCGCCCACGACCACCAGTTCCTCCGTCAGGAGCCGGCTGCGGGTGAGGCTCGGTGCGGTCGCCGGATGGGCGTCCGAGGTGATGACGAGGGCCAGGTCAAGGGCCCCGGAGGACAGCTCGTCGATCAGCCCGCGCGAGCCCCGCTCCGTCAGGTGCAGCTCGATCCCCGGGTGGGCTGCGTGGAAGGCCGCCAGGGCATCGGCCACGATGCTCACGCACAGCGTCGGGGTGGCTCCGAGGCGGACCCGGCCGCGCTGCAGGCCGGCCAGTTCCGCCATCTCCCGGCGCACTGTCTCCGCATCGGCCAGCATCCGGCGTGCCAGGGGCATCAGGGTCTCCCCGGCGGCCGTCAGGGTGATGTGCCCCCGTGCCCGGTGGAACAGCTCGGATCCCAGGTCGTGCTCCAGGGTGGCGATCTGCCGGCTCAGCGAGGGCTGGGTCAGGTGCAGGGCCTCGGCGGCACGGGTGAAGTGCCCCACCCGGGCCACCTCCACGAAGCCCCGCAGCTGTTCCAGGTTCATGGTCATAGTAAAAGCGTATCGTCTCCACTCTTATTATTCATTGGAGTAATGAAGGATGGTGTCTCTACGGTGGTTCCATGACTTCCACAGCACGTCTCACAGCGCCCCCTACGGCACGTCCCACCGGACGCCCCACCGCCGTGGCCGAACACCAGATCTCCACCACCGTCCTCGTCATCGGCACCGGCGGCTCGGGGCTGCGCGCCGCCATCGAGGTGGCCGAACGGGGCGTGGACGTCCTGGCCGTGGGGAAGCGCCCGCGGCAGGACGCCCACACCTCCCTGGCTGCCGGCGGCATCAACGCAGCCCTGGGCACCATGGACGCGGAGGACAGCTGGCAGCAGCACGCGGCGGACACCATCAAGGAGAGCTACCACCTCGCCAACCCCCACACGGCGGAGATCGTCGCCCGCGGCGCCGAGCAGGGCATCACCGACCTGGACCGCTACGGCATGGCCTTCGCCCGCGAGGAGGACGGCCGCATCTCGCAGCGCTTCTTCGGCGCCCACACCTACCGGCGCACCGCCTTCGCCGGCGACTACACGGGACTGGAGATCCAGCGGACCCTGGTGAACCGGGCGGAGCAGCTCGAGGTCCCCATCCTGGACACCGTCTACATCACCCGGTTGCTGGTCAGGGACAACGTGGTCTTCGGCGCCTACGGCTTCGACGTCCAGGACGGCACGCGCTACCTCATCCACGCCGACTCGGTCATCCTCGCCGCCGGCGGACACAACCGGATCTGGCGGCGCACCTCCTCCCGCCGCGACGAGAACACCGGGGACTCGTTCCGCCTGGCGGTGGAGGCAGGGGCCCGGCTCCGCGACCCCGAGCTCGTGCAGTTCCACCCCTCCGGCATCATCGAGCCCGAGAACGCGGCCGGCACCCTGGTCTCCGAGGCCGCCCGCGGCGAGGGCGGGATCCTGCGCAACGGCCGCGGAGAGCGCTTCATGGCCGCCTACGATCCGGAACGGATGGAACTCTCCACGCGTGACCGGGTGGCCCTGGCCGCCTACACCGAGATCCAGGAGGGCCGCGGCACGGCGAACGGGGGCGTGTGGCTGGACGTCTCCCACCTCCCGCGGGAGACGATCATGACGCGTCTGCCGCGCGTCTACCAGACGCTGCTCGAACTGCAGATGCTGGACATCACCACCGATCCCATCGAGATCGCCCCGACCGCGCACTACTCCATGGGCGGGGTCTGGGTCCGGCCCGAGGACCACAGCACCGACGTCGAGGGCCTCTATGCCATCGGCGAGGCCTCCTCCGGACTCCACGGTGCCAACCGGCTGGGCGGGAACTCCCTGATCGAGCTGCTGGTGTTCGGACGCATCGTCGGCCAGGCCGCCGTCGAGCATTCCGCCGGTCTCGATGCGCAGCGTCGCTCTCCCGAGGCCGTGGCCGCGGCCCGCGCCGAGATCGAGCAGTTGTTGGCCGCGGACGGGCAGGAGAACGTCCGTGCCCTGCAGCGGGCCATCCGCAACACGATGACCGAGCACGCCGGCGTCGTCCGCAGTGAGGAAGGACTCTCGGCGGGACTGGCCGAGCTGGACTCGATCGAGGCGCGCCTGCAGGACGTCGGCATCCACCCGGACATCGCCGGATACCAGGACCTGGCCCACGCCTTCGACCTCAAGGCCTCGGCCCTGGCCGCCCGGGCGACGCTGGAGGCTGCCCGGGAGCGCCGCGAGACGCGCGGCTGCCACAACCGCAGCGACTTCCCGGACACTGATCCCGCACTGCAGGTCAACCTCGTCTGGTCACCCACCGGCGGGATCACGCGCGAGCAGATCCCGCCGGTGCCGGAGGAGATCGCCGCACTGATCCGGGACGTCTCCCAGGACGGCAAGCTGGTCGAGTAGCCACGGCACGATTCCGGCCGGCGCCGCGCGGCGCCGGCCGGAGGACAGTGGCGCCGCCGGCCCACCCGGGGTCATTACGATGGAGGGGATGTCCCGATTCCGATCCCCCAGGTGGCCCGTGCAGCAGAATCCCGCCGTTGACGACTCCGGTCCCACCGACGCCCCGGCACCCTCGCTGGTCCGCACCCCGCGGCGGACGCCCCGCTGGGTGATCGGCCGCCAACCGGACCGCCGTGACGGCGCGGTGACCGTGGGTCCGCGCACCACCGGCCGCCAATGGTGGCAGCTGGGCGCCGTCATGGCCGTGGCCGCGGTCCTCTACCTGGTCCACTCGTTCCTGCGCTTCCGGAATTTCGAGGCCAAGGGGTACGACCTCGGGATCTTCGACCAAGCCGTGCGCCAGTACGCGCTGTTCCGGGAGCCGATCGTGCCCATCAAGGGCGTGGACTTCAACATCCTCGGCGATCACTTCCACCCGGTCATCGCGCTGGTGGCCCCCCTGTACTGGATCTGGGACGACCCCCGCATGCTGGGCATCGCGATGACCGCTCTGCTGGTCTCCACCGCCATCCCGGTCTATCTCTTCGTCCGCCGTCGCTTCCGCCACGCCACCGCGCTGGTCGCCGCCGCCGCCCTGCTGCTGTGGTGGCCTTTCCAGGCGATGGTGAACTGGGACTTCCACGAGGTCTCCTTCGGCGTGCCGATCGCCGCCTGGATCATCTGGGCCATCGACGGCCGCCGGTACTGGCTGGCCACCCTCCTCGCGGTGTCCCTGCTGACGGTCCGCGAGGACATGGGTATCACGCTGCTGGCCATCGCCATGGTGCTGGCGATCAAGCGGGCCTGGTTGCCCGCCGTGGTGACCGCCGTCCTGGGGGTGGCCGGCTACGTCTTCGCCACCTCCGTGGTGATCCCGCGCTTCTCCCCCGAGGGCGAGTTCGGCTACTGGCAGTTCACGGCGCTGGGCCCGGACATGGGGTCCTCGATCGCATTCATCCTGTCCCAGCCCTTCGACGCCGTCGCCGTCCTGTTCGACCACCCGCTGAAGATCGGGTTGTGGCTGCTGCACTTCGTAGCGCTGTGGCTGCTGCCGTTCCTATCCCCATACACGCTGATCGGCGCACCGATCCTGCTCTCCCGCCTGTTCAACGACCGGCTCAACGTGTGGAGCCCGGTCTACCAGTACGACGCGATCCTGGCCCCGATCTTCCTGCTGGCCGCGCTCGAGGCCCTCGCCCGGATCGGCGCCTGGCGTGAGGCACGCCGTCAGCCGTCCGCTGATTCTTCACACCCAGCACGACGACGGCGCACCGGTTCCGCCGCCACCGCCAGCCCGGGTGCCCCGGGCGTCGAGCAGCCCGGGCGGCTGCCCCTCGTGTTCGTCTCGGTCCTGCTCGGCTGCGGCGTGCTGGGCACCGCGGTCTTCCCGCAGGTCTTCCCGTTCCACCGCACGGTGACCGGTCAGAACTGGCAGATGACCGAGTGGGCCCACGCGCTGGACCGCGCCGTGGAGTCCATCCCTGACGATGTCTGCGTCGAGGCCGCGGACAACGCCGTGCCGCACCTGGTGGACCGGACCTATGTGGGCCTGCACGGGGACATGGGCGACGAACTGGCCACGTGGATGATCATCGACACCACCGTGGAGGAGCTCGGCGGCTGGGATCCGCTGACCCCGGACGAGGCCCTGGACCGCGCGGAGCGGCTGGGCTACGAGCCCGTCACGGAGGACGACCACGGCATCTGGGTGCTGCACCGCGACCGGCCGGTGGACCCGGTCTGCGCCACCTACGTCCCCTGACTCCGGGCCGCCTCCCTCCGTGGGGACAGCGGGTCAGGCCTTGTTCGGCAGCGCCAGGCGGAAGATCTTGCCCCAGGTGGAGCCGACCTGCTTGTGCAGGGGTCCGATGTTGTAGGGCAGCCCGTAGCGCTCGCAGATCTCGCGGACCTGCACGGCCACCTCGGCGTAGCGGTTGGACGGCAGGTCCGGGAACAGGTGGTGCTCCACCTGGTGGGAGAGGTTGCCGGTCATGAAATGCATGGCCTTGGAGCCGGAGATGTTGGCCGAGCCGATCATCTGGCGGACGTACCAGTCACCCCGGGTCTCCCCCTCGACCATCTCCTCGGTGAACGTCTCCGCACCCTCCGGGAAGTGGCCGCAGAAGATCACGGCGTGGGCCCAGATGTTACGCAGTCCGTTGGCGGTGCCGGTCGCCAAGAGGGCCGCGAGGCCGGAACCGGTCAGCACCTGGGCGGCCACCGGCGTGGCCGCGTAGTCCTTGGCGAACTGCTTGGCGGCCTTCGCCCCGACGGTCTTCAGGTCCCGCATCAGCTCGGCCTTGGACTTCTCGCCGGTCTTGACGCGGTCGAGCTCCAGGTCGTAGAGCGCGATGCCCCATTCGAAGACGGGGGCCAGGCCTGCATTGATGACCGGGTTGAGGATGTGCTTCGGCTCCCAGGGCTGGTCCCGGTCCACACGGAGCACGTTGTAGCCGACGTCCCGGTCCTTGCCGATCACGTTCGTCCACCGGTGGTGCATGTCATTGTGGGTGTTCTGCCAGGACTTGGACGGGGTGACGAAGTCCCACTCCCACGTGGTCGAGTGGATGTCCGGGTCACGCATCCAGTCCCACTGACCGTGCAGGACGTTGTGCCCGATCTCCATGTTCTCGATGATCTTCGCCACCGTCAGCATGGAGGTTCCCGCCACCCAGGCCAGCTTGTTGTTGGCGCCCAGCAGGCAGGTCCGCCCACCGAACTCCAGAGCCCGCTGCCAGCGGATGACCTTGCGGATGTAGGCGGCGTCCGTGTCCCCGCGCTCCGCCAGGACCGCGTCCCGGACGGCGTCGAGCTCACGGCCGAGATCGGCTACCTGCTCGTCGGACAGGTGAGCGGCTGCCGGTGGGCGCACGGTGGGACTGCCGGTGGCCGCCAGGGAGCCCGGCCGCGGAGCACCGCTTCCCGGGGCACGACGCCGGCCCGGCGTCTCGGGACGCGGCTGCGGCGGACCGTCGGGGCCTTTGCCCCGGCCCGGGGCCCAGCTGACCGTGTCCGGTTCGCTGATGGTCTTGGTATGGGTGTTGGTCTTGAACACGAGGCTCCTAGAGGTGGGCGTCGGATGGTCTGGGATTGTGCGTGGCGGGATTGAGGATCGTCAGACCCTGGCATCCGCTACAAAGCAAGGCTGACGGGGCCGGCGGCCGCACTGACGCAGGTCTGGATGAGTTCACCGGGATCTCCGTGCACCTCACCGGTGCGCAAGTCGGTGACCTGACCGGAGCGCAGCGGGATCAGGCAGGCATGGCAGATTCCCATGCGGCACCCGCTGGGGGCTGCCACGCCGGCGTCCTCGGCGACCTCCAGCAAGGGGATGTCCCCTGCAGCCTCCGCCTCGAGGTCAGAGTTCTCGAAGACTGCCAAGCCGCCCGCGCCGGCGACGCCGCCGGCCAGGTCAGCCTGGAAGCGCTCGATCTTGAGCCCGGCCGCGCCGAAACCGGCCTCCCGCTCCCAGAGATCCTCGGCGTCGTCGAGGAAGCCCGTGGGTCCGCAGGCGTAGGCCGCACGGTCACGCCAGTCGGGGCAGAGGGCGTCCACGGCATTGGGGCCGGTCAGATCGAGGCGGCCCTCGTCCGCCGTGGCGTGGTGGTGGACCCGCAGTCCGGGGAACTGCTGGGCCAGCTCGTCCAGTTCCTCGCGGAACGGGGAGGAGTCGGACGTGCGGGTGGAGTGGATGAGGACGACGTCCGCGTCGGGGCGACGCGGCACCAGGGTACGGACCATGGACATCACGGGGGTGATACCGGAGCCGGCGGTGAGCATCAACAGGGACCGAGGGTGCTCGGGAAGGGTGAAGTCACCTTCCGGACGGTCCAGGAACAGGACATCTCCGGGTTCGGTGTTGCGAACCAGGGCACCGGAGACCTTACCGATATCCGTGACGGTGATCTCCGGATCCTCCCCCGCGGCGGCGGAGAGGGAGTAGGAGCGCCACTGGCGCACCCCATTGACGTCCACGCCAATACGGGCCCATTGGCCGGCCTCATGGGACTTCCAGCCGGGGCCGGTGCGGAACGAGATGGTGGCCGTACCGGGAACCGGACGGGAGACGTGGGTGACGATGCCGCGGAGTTGCCGAGACGAGTGCACCGGGTCCAACAGCGCCAGGAAATCGCGAGGCGAACGGGGCGTCGCCAAGACGGAAGAGAAGAGCGAGATGACGGATACAAGGGGACGACGAGCCATATGTCCACCATATGCGCCCCGTCAACTAACTTCTGCACCGAACGGATACGATTACCGCCATGAACTTATCGTCCGAGGATAGTCTGCCGTCGCATCCGCTAGCCGGCGGTCCCCCGCCACCACAGGTGCGGGAAACCCCTGAGGCGCAGCGCTCCCGAGGGATCGCCGATGCCCGGGACGCCTCCCGACCGCCGTGGCTGACGCTGCCCCCGGAGCTGGCGGAACTGTTGGCACCCGCCGTTCCCGCCGTCGTCGAGCAGATCATCCAGACGGTGCCGAATCAGATCCCCGCCTATCAGATCACCAGGACCGAGCGGTTCAGCGAGGTGCTCTTCCTCGGTGTGCAGGGTGCCCTGGAGCAGCTGCTGTCCCTGCCGGGGACGGCCAATCCTGCCCTGAACGAGGAGTCGCGCGAACTGGTGGCGGCTCTCGGAGCGGGTGAGTACCGCCAGGGTCGCAGCATGGACGCCCTGCTGGCGGCCTACCGCACCAGCGCCCGGATCACGTTCCGCGGCCTGTCCGAGGCGTGTGCCGAGCAGGGCATGGCAATGGATGTGGTGGTGGACCTCGGGGAGACGATCCTGGCGTACATCGACGAGCTGTCCGCAGTGAGTGTCCAGGCCTACGCGGTGGAGCAATCGGCCCACGCGGGCGCCCTCGAGCTGCGGCGTGCCGACCTCGTGGCGGCGCTGGTGGGCGGCGGGACGGAGGTCCATGAGGTCCGGCGGCTGGCCTCGGGAGCCGACTGGCACCTGCCCCAGCGTATGGCGGCGGTGGTGTTGCCCCTGGCCGCGGCGTCCGGGGTCCGCACCCGGCTGGGCACCTCGGGGATCGTGGTGGAGCGCGAGTCCGAGGCCACGGCGATCGTGGCCGCGCCACAGTCCGATCGCCTGCGCCCCCGGTTGCGGGAGGTCTTCGCCGGCACCTCCGCCGTTCTCGGTCCCTCCGTGGAGTGGGACGGGGTGGCGCACTCCCACCGCGTGGCACGGCTCGTCGCCGCTCAATTGCCACAGCTGCAGACCGAGTCCGCGGGGGACGGAGACCCGGTCTTCGCCTCAGACCACCTGGCACAGATCGTCCTCGGAGCGGAGACCCAGGTGATGGCGGACCTGGCCGCGCGGCGACTGGCACCCTTGGATGGGCTCAGCGACACGAAGCGCGCGACCCTGGAGGAGACCCTGCTGTCCTGGCTGGTGCACTGGGGCCAGCGCAATCCCGTGGCCCATGAACTGGGCATCCACCCGCAGACAGTGGGGTACCGAGTGGCCCAGTTGCGGGAGTTGTTCGGCGGCGAGCTGGATCGACCGGCGGTCCGGTTCGAACTGGAACTCGTGCTGCGCGCCCGCAGGATGGCGGAGGGACCGGTCGAATAGAGCGAGGACGGCGAGCCCGCCCTGGCCGGGCGGCATGGGGTCAGCCGGTCAGGACACGGCCACGGCCCGCTGGAGGCAACAGGAATCGATCCGGCTCGTCCGTCAGGACACCCGCTGAGGGGTCGTGGAGCGGACGGACAGCTGAAGGTGAGGCCTCCAGGGCTGAGTCGGCCGTGGTGGCAGCGTCCCACGACGCACCAGCCGCCGCGGAGCGGCGGACCGGGTCACGGTCGGGGTCGAGGATGTCCCGGATGACGGAGACGCAGATCCAGATCACAGCGGCCATGTGCAGCACGATCCCGGACCCGTACCAGAGCGGAATCCACAGCGCTCCCCCACCGAAGGCGCCCTCCGAGGTGATGCGGGCGGACTCCATCCACACGCCGCCCCAGTGGTAGACCTCCACCGCCTGCCAGATCCAGAACTGCCGCCAGTTCGGGCGGGCCAGCACGACCAGCGGGATCAGCCACATCACGAACTGTGGTGAGTACACCTTCCCCAGCAGGATGAAGGCAGCAACGATCAGCAGGCACAGCTGGGCCATCCGGGGCCGGTGCCAGGACGAGAGCCCCAGGTAGGCGATCCCCAGACAGGACAGGGCGAACAACCCGTTGGAGACCAGGGAGAAGGTCTCGCCGGACCAGCCGGTCCACGTGAAGGCCAGCCACATCGAGGAGAAGGACACCTCACGGTCCCCCGAGAAGGTGTAGAACCGGCTCCACTGGTCGAAGGCGGTCAACATGAAGGGCACGTTGACGGCCAGCCAGGCCACCGCACCGGCGGCCAGGGACTTGAAGAAGACACCCAGTCTCCCGGCACGCCAGCACAGGACCAGGATCGCGCCGAAGAAGAACAGCGGATACAGCTTCATGGCCGCTCCGAGGCCGAGTGCCACACCGGCGAGGACGGGATGGCTGCGGGACCAGAGCAGCAGGCCGAGGGCGGCCAGCATGACGGCCCACAGGTCCCAGTTCAGGAAGGAGGTCAGGATGATGCCCGGCGCCACCGCCACCATGAGCGCGTCCTTGGACCGGCCGCGTGCGGTGTAGGCGGTCGCCACCACGACGATCAGCCAGCAGAGCAGGGCACCGACCGCATTGATGTCGAAGTAGGTGACCGTCCGTTCCAGGAGCGTCCCGTCCTGGGGCACGAACCACGAGGTCACCCCGGCGACGACGGCCAGCAGCGCCGGGTATTCCATCCACTGGTCCTCGGGCAACGGCGTGAAGAACGGGAAGTACCCCTCGGCCAGGCCACGCGTGGGGAAGAGCTGTCCGAAATCCGAATAGCACATGTGGATGTGCACCCCCGGGGCCTCCCAGCCGTTGAGACGGCACCACTGCTTGGACAGCACCGCCACCACGGCCGCCAGCAGGGTTGCTCCCACGAGCACCAGCAGCAGCCGACGATCCGGGCCGCCGGCACGGGAGCCTGCGCGAGAGCCCGCCCTGGGTGCGGCCTTCGCTGGTCCGGTCTGGTTCACAAGGTCTCCTGATTGGTCTGGTGAGTGGTGGCGTCCGGACGTCCTCGCGACCTCCACCGTGCGGTGAAGGGGAACAGGGTGGACGTCTTGGGATCGAGAAAGACAATGAACACCATATAGGCGAGTCCGACGGCCGCAGCGGTGATCCGCACCCAGAACAGGGAGATCCACTGCGCCACGGACAGCTGGTCCACCACGCCGACCACCACGAGCACCATGACCAACAGGTACAGCGTCCACACGGGCCACCCGTGCCAGCGCCGGACGACGGCGAACATCGGCAGCACCCACAGCAGGTACCAGGGCTGGATGATCGGGGCGAGGAGGACGGCGGCCAGCAGGGCCAGGCCGGTGGCCAGCACGGGGTGGACGGGCCGGCGCGTGAGGGCCAGCCAAGCGGTGAAGCCGATCGCCGCCACCTTGCCCAGCGTGTAGACGAGATCGGCCACCGGGCGGATCTCCGTGCCGGCCACAGCATCAACGGCCCAGCCGACCCCCAGACCGAGGATCCCGAAGGGCGCATAGGGGAAGGCGGCATCGCCCGAGGTCAGCATGGCCGGGATCCACCCGAACCAAAGACCGGTGAGGGCCCCCATGCCCGTCAGCACCGCCCCTGCCACCAGCAGGCACCACGTCCAGACCTTCACCCGTGACCCCCAGCGCGGAGACCCCGGAGCACCCCGGAGCAGCAACAGGCCCGCGAAGGGCAGCGCGAGGACCGTCAACGGCTTGATGGCGATCGAGAGGGACACGAGCACGAGCCCTGCGAGGCTGCGGCCGCGCGATGCCCCCGGGGTCAAGAGCACGAATCCGGCCAGCAAGAGGCCCACCATCAGCGAGTCATTGTGGATGGCGGCGATCATGTAGAGCGCGAACAGCGGATTGGCCACGGAGATCCACACCGACCACCCGGGATCGGTACCGAACCGCCGGGCCAGTCGCGGCACCGCCCAGAGGCACAGCGCCAGCCCGGCCACCGAGACCAGGCGGAACAGCAGCAGGGCCGGCTCGGGGCTCCCACCGGTCAGGAACCAGACGGCCCGGGAGATCAGCAGGAACAAGGGGCCATAGGGCGAGGGTGATTCGGCCCAGATGGAGTCCGAACCCTGCATGAACCAGCCGGGCAGCTCGGAGATCCAGTCCTCGTAGGGGTTCAGTCCGGCATGCAGGAGCCGCCCCTGGCTGAGGTAGGAGTAGACGTCCCGCGAGAACACGGGGAAGGCCACCATGAGCGGGGCGGCCCACAGCCAGGTCGCCCGGGTCACCACCGGCCCTGCCGTGGCCCAGCGGCCCTCGAGGCGTTGGCCCAGCCTCAGCCACGCCCGCACCAGCAGGAGGGACCCCAGGACCAGGAGGATGGCGCAGACCACCACGCCCACCGGTTCCACGCGGAGCGGGTTGAGCACGGTGGTCCGGGCGAAGACCGAGGTCGGCGTCATGGCGAGCCAGCCGACACCCCAGGAACCGATCATGATCAGGAGCGATCCGATGAGGCCTTGCCACAGGCTCGGGGCGGTCTCCTCGTCCGTGCCGCCCACCAGACGGTGGGTCAAGGGGAAGGCGCCGAGCCGGCGTCGCAGTCCGGCCAGGGCTCCGGAGGGGGCGCCCGTGGGTTCGGAGACGGTCACGAGGGGGTCGTCCCCTGGTCTGCCCGTTCGTCCTCCGTCCGGGCCGCCGCCCGGTCAGGAATTCCGGTGGAGGCGTCGGCGGAGTCGCGGCCCCTCATCCGGTCCACCGTCCGGCGCAGTGCGGCCCGCACGTGCCATTCCTCCTTCAGGATGGAACTGGTCCAGGGGTCCAACAGCAGGATCCACAGCATGCAGGCCCAGGACAGGAACGTGGCCAGGTGGGCCAGCTGCTCACCGATGCCGAGGAACTGCCACACGAACAGCTGGTCGGCGGCGCCGAAGGCCACGAAGAAGGCCACCGTGAACACGACCCATTTCAGCTGCCAGTCACTGCGGATCCCCAGGACGGCGAAGAACGGGAGGAGCCACAGCAGGTACCAGGGCTGGATGATCGGCGTCAGCACCACCAGTGCGGTGAAGGCCCACGTCAGCCGTTGCATGAGGTGTTCGTGCCGACCGCGGAACATGAGCCAGACGACGATGAGGATGGACAGCAGCCGGCCGGCGGTCTTGAAGGCGTCGAGCACCCAATCGTCCTCGAATCCGAGCGAGCCGAGGATGACCTTGGTGCCCTCGGCCAGGATCCCGACTGGCGACCAGGGCACGGAGCCGGTGCCGGTGCCGAGCATGACCGTCAGCCACCCGAAGCCGAACTCGTTGAACAACCCGACCACCACCATGATCGCTCCGGCGATGCCGGCCGTCAGGAACCAGTAGCCGAAGCGACGGGCCCAGCTGGCGCCCCGGCCGGCCCAGAGCAGGCCGATGAAGGGCAGCAGCACCATGGTGATCGGCTTGATGCCGAGCGAGGCGGTGACCAGCAGGACACCGAGCAGCCCCCGGTTGGTCGCCGCGTACCAGACGCCGGCGACCGCCAGGCCGACCATCAGAGCATCATTGTGACCGGAGGCCACGAAGCTGATGAGGAACAGCGGGTTCGCCACCGTGATCCACTGCGCCCGGGCCGCATTCGTGCCGAGCAGGGCGGCCAGCTTGGGAACGTAGACCATGAGGAGCACCACGCCGGCCACGGCGACGAGGCGGAACAGGAAGATGGCCAGGTCCGGGTCGTCCGGTCCGGCCACGGCCATGACGAGCTGCTCGATCCACAGGAACACCGGCCCGTAGGGGGTCTCGGTCTGCGCCCACGTGGTGTCCGCGCCCAGCTGGAACCAGTTGGAGAGCGTGGAGATGCCGTCCTCGTAGGGGTCGCGGCCAGCGATCATCAGCCGGCCCTGGCCGATGTAGGCGAAGATGTCCCGGGAGAAGATCGGCAGACAGACCAACAGCGGCAGGATCCAGGCCGTCGTCGTGAGCGTGACGATCCGCAATGTGCCGGCACCGAAGGGCCGTAGGACCTGGCCCAGGCGGAGCCAGCCCCAGAACATGAGCCAGCAGCCAAGGGTGAGCACCACGGTTCCGGTGATGACCCCGGATTCAGTGGTGCGCCACGGGATCAGCCAGCCCCAGCGGTTGATCGGTGACACAGACGCCAGCCAGCCGACGGACAGGGACCCGGCCATCACGGCCACGGAGCCGACGAAGCCGAGGACGGCCGGGATCCACACCGAGGCCGTCCAGGAAGCGGAAGAACGTTCCGTCCGGGTGCCGGACACATTCATCGCAGGCGGGTTCCTTCCGTGGCTTGGCGGGCCGTCTCCGGGCCTTCCACAAAGTACCACTGGGCATCAGGCTACTGTGGGAGGCGTGGCAGCTACTGCAGAGAACCTCGTATGGATCGATTGTGAGATGACCGGGCTGGACCCCGTCAAGGACGCACTGGTGGAGATCGCCGTCCTGGTGACGGACTCCGAGCTCAACGTCCTGGGCGAGGGTGTGGAGGTGGTCATCAAACCCCCGCGTGAGGCACTGGACCAGATGGTCCCCTTCGTCCGGGACATGCACACCACCTCGGGGCTGCTGAACCGGCTGGACGACGGCGTCTCCCTCGCCGAGGCGTCCGAGGCCTGTATGGCATACATCACCCAGCACTGCCCGCAGCCGGGCAAGGCGGTATTGGCCGGGAACTCGGTGGGTCAGGACAAGCTGTTCCTCACCCGGGACCTGCCGGCCATCACGGACCACCTGCACTACCGGATCGTGGACGTGTCCACCCTGAAGGAGCTGGCCCGACGCTGGTATCAGAAGGCCTACTTCCAGGCGCCGGCCAAGACCGGCGGGCACCGCGCGCTCGGGGACATCGTCGATTCCATCAACGAGCTGCGGTACTACCGTGAGGCCGTCATGGTGCCGGCTCCCGGCCCGGACTCGAAGGCAGCACAGCGGATCGCCGCCGGCCTGCAGACCGCGGCCGCTCCGGAGGCCTGAGCCGAGGCCGGGCCGGTCGCCGGGGCCGATTCGGACCCACCGCGAAATCCATGTATGATGGAACGCGCTGTCAAGGTCCGTTCAGCGGACCAGCATGGTGGGTATAGCTCAGCTGGTAGAGCGTCTGGTTGTGGTCCAGAAGGTCGCGGGTTCAAGCCCCGTTACTCACCCCAGATTTAGGCCCGGACTTCTACGGAAGTCCGGGCCTCTGTCATTTCCTCCCACCGACCGCTGCCGTGCAACCGTGCCCTTAGGATGGCCGTGACCGCCGCCATCGAAAGGGCCCTTCCATGTCTGTCGTGAAGATCAATGCCATCAGCGTCCCCGAGGGATCCGGCTCCGAACTCGAGTCCCGCTTCGCCGCCCGCAAGCACGCGGTGGACAGCTCCCCCGGGTTCGAGGGCTTCCAACTGCTGCGCCCCACCGCCGGTGACGACCGCTACTTCGTGGTCACCCAGTGGGCCACCGAGGCCGATTTCCAGGACTGGCGGGACCACCGGGCCGCGGCAGCCCATGGCGGACCTGCTGACGGATCTGCTGGCGGGCCGGACGGCGAACAGCGCAAACCCGTGGCCACCGGCGCCGAACTGCTCGAGTTCGAGGTCGTGGACCTCTGAAGACCATCCCCTTCCTGGACACCATTGATCGCCAGCTGGACTGGCAACGTGATCTCTACCGGCTCTTCCACCAGGTCCCCGAGCTGAGCCTGCAGGAGCACCGGACTGCGGAGCGCATCGAGGCCGAGCTGGGCGGGCTGGGACTGGAGTCCCTGCGCATCGGGGGCACCGGCGTCGTGACCGTCCTCGAGAACGGCCCTGGGCCCACGGTCCTGGCCCGCGCGGACATCGATGCTCTCCCGGTCACCGAGGACACTGGTCTGGACTACTCCTCCACGGTGGACGGCGTGATGCACGCCTGCGGCCACGATATGCACCTCGTCGCCCTGCTGGGCGCAACCCGGCTGCTGTCCGAGCATCGTCAGGCGTGGTCCGGGACGTACATCGCCCTGTTCCAGCCGGCGGAGGAGAACTCGGCCGGCGCTCAGGCCATGCTCGACGACGGCCTCGCGGCCCGGGTGCCCCGGCCCGACGTCGCGTTGGCCCAGCACGTCATGCCCGCCGAGGCGGGCACCATCGGAACCGCGCCCGGCCCCATACTGTCCGCCGGCGACTCGTTGAAGATCACCGTGCACGGGCGCGGAGCCCACGGGTCGATGCCACACACCGCCGTGGACCCGGTGGTGCTCGCCGCCTCGATCGTGCTGCGACTGCAGACGATCGTGTCCCGGGAGACCGAGCCCGGCCGGTTCGCCGTGGTCACGGTGGGCGCCTCCAATGCCGGCACGAAGTCCAACATCATCCCCGACCGCGCCGAACTGCTGCTGAACCTTCGAACCTATGATCCCGCGCTGCGCGCGAAGGTCATCTCCTCGATCGAACGGATCGTCCGTGGCGAGTGTGCCGCCGCCGGCGCACCCCGTGAGCCGGAGTTCGAGTACTACGACCAGTTCCCGCTGACCAGCAATGATGCCGGCGCGCACCGGACGGTGACCGAGGCTTTCACCGACCATTTCGCTCCGGGCCAGGTCTTCGAGGCCGTGCCCGCCACCGCCTCCGAGGACTTCAGCCGCATCCCCGACGCCTTCGGCATCCCCTACGCCTACTGGTTCGTGGGTTCCGTGGCCCCGGAGACGTTCCGAGCCGCCATGGAGGCCGGCACGGTGTCCTCGGACATCCCGGCCAACCACTCGCCGTTCTTCGCCCCGGCCCTGGACCCCACGCTGGAGATCGCTACCCGGGCGCACGTGGTGGCGGCCTGCGCCTACCTGGTGCCGTAGCCTGCACCGGCCGCCGCGGAGACTAGACTCTCTGCTGTCCCGCACGGCACCTGAAGGAGCATCCCCCGCCATGACCATCCGCCCGATCACCATCCACGGCGAGCCCGTCCTCCACCGCCGGGCAGCCGAGGTGACGCAGCTCGACGACGAGATCCGGGCGCTCGTGGCGGACATGTTCGAGACCCAGGATGCCGCCCACGGCGTCGGGTTGGCGGCACCGCAGGTGGGCGTGGGACTGCGGATCTTCACGTGGGCCTTCGAGGACTCCGGAGACGCCCCGGCACGCGGGCACGTGATCAACCCCGTGCTGACCCGGATCGGCAAGACGTCCCAGGAGGATCCGGACCCGGACGAGGAGTCCGAGGGCTGCCTGTCCGTGCCCGGCTACAGCTTCCCGCTCAAGCGCTCCGACCACGTGCGCCTGACCGGCCTCGACGTGGACGGCAACGACATCGACTTCGAGGGCACCGGCTGGTTCGCCCGCGTCATGCAGCACGAGTACGACCACCTCGACGGATACCTCTACATCAACCGTCTCAATGGCAAGTGGACCCGGCGGTGGAAGAAGTCGCTGCGCCGCGAGGGCTGGACGGTGCCGGGCCACACCTGGCTGCCCGGCGTGGACCCCGACCCGTTCGGGCACGACAACGTCCCGGAGGACGATCAGTAGCTGACTCGCGACGCTGGGATACTGGGCCCATGCCGCCCAATGCCGTCTCGTCCGTCGATCGCACCCGAATCTCCCCAGGGTCACTCGCCGCGGCCGCGGGGGTCTCGGCGTCCGCGTTCGTGCTCTTCGCCCTGCTGCTGCCCGGCTGGGGGCATGCACTACTGGTGCTCAGCGTCCTACTGGCCTGGCGGACGGACAGGGAACTCGGCCGGGACCTGACGCTGGTCGGCGCGGGCATCGCCGTCGTCAGCACCACGTCCGTGGAAGCCGACCTGCGCTGGGACCGGTTCTTCCTCCTGGGCGCGGTGCTCGCCGCCGCCGTGGCCGTCCCGCTGGCGCTGGACCGGCTGTGGCTGAGACGCCGTGCCATCGTCTATCCATGGCGCACCGGCAAGAGGTGGACCCGCGTGCAGTGGTCCTATGTGGTCGCCGTGCCGGTCCTGGGCTGGGCGATCCTGCCCGCCTACTTCATCCACTCCGGCACCTACCGGAACTGGCCGGCCGTGGAGGGCCCCTCCGAACTGGCGCGGTTCCTCATCGGGGTGAACTTCGTGGGTCTGTGGGACGAGCTGTTCTTCATCTGCACGTGCTTCGCCTTGCTGCGCCGCCACTTCGGACTGTGGACGGCCAATGTGCTGCAGTCCGTGATCTTCGTATCCTTCCTCTGGGAGCTCGGCTACCGATCCTGGGGACCACTGCTGACCATCCCCTTCGCACTGCTGCAGGGATGGATCTTCAACCGCACCCGCAACCTGACCTACGTGGTGGTGGTGCACCTGCTGTTCGATGTCATCGTGTTCCTGGCGATCGTGCACGCCCACCACCCGGACGTGTTGCGCATCTTCGTCTACTGAACCGTGGGAGGACTCCGCTCCCCGGACAGCACGACGGCGGCCGGTCACCTCCGTGCGGAATGTGACCGGCCGCCGTCGTGGTCAGGTCAGATCAGGTCAGGCCTTCGGGAAGGAGGGCACGGCGTCCCCGGCCATCTCCTCGATGACGCGGACCACCTGGCAGGAGTAGCCGAACTCGTTGTCATACCAGACGTAGAGCACCGCGTTCTTGCCACCGTTGACGATGGTGGCCAGGCCGTCCACGATGCCGGCGCGGTTGGAGCCGACGAAGTCGGACGAGACGATCTCCGGGGAGTTGATGTAGTCGATCTGATTGCGCAGCTCGCCGGTCAACGACTCCTCACGGAGCCGCTGGTTGAGCTCCTCCACCGTGGTCTCCTTCTGGAGCGCCAGGTTCAGGATGGCCATCGAGACGTCCGGGGTGGGGACGCGGATGGCGTTGCCGGAGAGCTTGCCCTTGAGCGCAGGCAGGGCCTTGGCGACGGCCTTGGCGGCACCGGTCTCGGTGATGACCATGTTCAGGCCGGCGGCGCGTCCGCGACGGGAACCCTTGTGGAAGTTGTCCGTGAGGTTCTGATCGTTGGTGTAGGCATGCACGGTCTCGACGTGGCCGTAGTCGATGCCGTACTCGTCGTGGAGGACCTTCAGCACCGGCGTGATGCCGTTGGTGGTGCAGGATGCGGCCGAGAGGATGGTGTCCTCGGCGGTGATGTCATCGGTGTTGACGCCGAAGACGATGTTCTTGATGTCTCCCTTGCCCGGGGCGGTCAGCAGGACCTTGGAGGCGCCGGTGGCCTTCAGGTGCTGGCCGAGCCCGTCCTCGTCACGCCAGCGGCCGGTGTTGTCCACCACGATCGCGTCATGGATGCCGTAGGACGTGTAGTCCACGGTGGCCGGATCGTTCGAGTAGATGACCTGGATGACCGTCCCGTTGGCGGTGATCGTGTTGTTCTCCTCGTCCACGGTGATGGTGCCCTCGAAGGGACCGTGGATGGAGTCGCGGCGCAACAGCGAGGCGCGCTTGACGAGGTCGTCCTCCGAGTTCTTGCGGACCACGATGGCCCGCAGGCGCAGGGACGAGCCGCCGCCCTCGTGGGAGAGGATGATGCGGGCCAGCAGGCGGCCGATACGCCCGAAGCCGTAGAGCACCACGTCCTTGGGGGCCTTGACGCCCTCGCCACCCTGCCCGGCCACCTCGGCCAGCTCCGCCTCCAGGAAGTGCTGCAGATCGCCGCCGGCGGTCCGGAACTTCGCGGCCAGCTTGCCCAGGTCGATGGACGCGGCGCCGAGGTTCATCTCCGCCAGGGCCTCGACCATGGGGTAGGTGTCCTCCACCGGCAGCACGACGTCGTCGATCTGACGGGCGTAGCGGTGGGCCTTGATGATGTCGATGACGCCCTTGTGGACGAGCTGGCGGCCGTAGATGCTCGTGATCACGTTGTTCTCCCGGTACAACGAGCCGATCAGCGGAACCATCCTCTCAGCCAGCTCCTCCCGGTTGTTCCAGGCGGCGCGCTGGTCCTGCGCGGTTCCGTTGGTCTCTTCTGCCACGGTAGGTCCTTCCCTTGTGCGCCTGCCTCCAGGCGGCGACGGCGCTGTCGCTGACGGGCACCGATGGGCGCCCGGTGAGCGGACGGTCATGGCCCGTCCCAGCCAATACCGCAACCAGATGGCACACGGCGGTGCCAGTCTAGTGAATTCCGGCGCGCGCCGGCGCAAGGCGAAGCGGTGGTCGACCCTCGGAACCTGTGGGATGCGCCACACCGGCCCCGGCACGACCCCGCCGCCTCCTCGCACCCGAGCATCCCGTCCGACGCGTCAGGGTGGGGATCGGCACGCCGAGAATCTTCCCCGTGTCGGGAACCCCACTCTCACCCCCAGATCAGGCCAGGGGTTAGGGTGCAGTGAATCGCACCATTCGGCCGACGCGCCCCGAGACCCGCCCCGGCGGTTCCCGAATCGCGTGCGGACGAGCTAGAGAGGAGGTCCGGGACCACCGTGTCCCGGAGCGGCATCATGAGTCATGAGACGCAATCAACAGCTGATCTGGTCAGCGAGCTGAGGGAACGCCAACGAAAGCCCCGTCGGACCGCCCGCGTCAAGGGAGTGGACTACTGGGTCTTCGGCATCGCTGCCGCCGTGGCCCTGGCCATGGTCCTCTGGGGATTCATCGGATCCGATTCGCTCGGCAACTTCTCCGCCGACGCGCTGGACTGGACCATCACGAACTTCGGCTGGCTATTCGTCATCGCCGCCACCGTGTTCACGATCTTCGTGATCGTCGTGGCGTTCAGCCGTTTCGGCCGCATCAACCTGGGCCGGGACGACGAGAAGCCGGAGTTCAAGACGGCCTCCTGGATCTCCATGATGTTCGCCACCGGCATGGGCATCGGCCTCGTCTTCTACGGCGTGGGCGAACCACTGTTCTTCTACATGGCACCCCCGCCGGGCACCGTTGAGGGTCAGACCACGGAGGCCGCGAGCGTGGCCATGGGCACCACCCTGTTCCACTGGACCCTGTACCCGTGGGCCATGTACGCCGTGGTCGGCCTCGGCATCGCCTACGGCACCTTCCGCCTGGGACGCACACAGCTGTTCTCCTCCATGTTCACCTCGCTGTTCGGTGAGAAGGCCGTGAACGGCTGGGGCGGCAAGGTCATCAACATCCTGGCCATCCTCGCCACCCTGTTCGGCTCCGCCTGTTCCCTGGGACTCGGCGCCATGCAGATCGGCGGCGGCCTGCAGGCTTCCGGCATCGTCGAGCAGGCCACCACCGGCCTGCTGGTGGTCGTCATCGGCATCCTGACCCTCGCGTTCGTCGCCTCCGCAGTCTCCGGCATCGCCCGCGGCATCCAGTGGCTGTCCAACATCAACATGGTCATGGCCCTGCTCCTGGCCCTGCTGGTCTTCGTCGGCGGGCCCACGCTGTTCATCCTCAACGTCATCCCCGATGCCATCGGTGCCTACATCGGGGACCTGCCGGAGATGGCGTCCCGCACCGGCAGCGGCGACCAGTCCCTGCAGGACTGGTTGGGCACGTGGACCATCTTCTACTGGGCCTGGTGGGTGTCCTGGGCACCGTTCGTCGGCATGTTCATCGCCCGCATCTCCCGGGGCCGGACCATCCGCCAGTTCGTCGTGGGCGTGCTGCTCGTACCGTCCACCGTCTCCCTGGTCTGGTTCGCCATCTTCGGCGGCGGCGCCATCGGCATCCAGGAGCGAGCCGAGCAGGCCGGCGACACGAGCGCCCAGCTGTCCCAGATCGTGGACGGCGCACCGGACATCAACTTCGATCTGATCCTGTTCGACATGCTCGGCGCCCTGCCGTTGCCGCAGGTGCTCACGATCGTGGTGTTCGCTGTGACCGTCATCCTCATCGCCATCTTCTTCGTGACCGGTGCGGACTCCGCGTCCATCGTGATGGGCACCCTCAGCGAACGCGGCACCTCGGATCCGTCCAAGAAGTCCGTCATCTTCTGGGGTGTCGCCGTGGGTGCCGCCGCAGCGGCCATGCTGCTGGCCGGCGGCGACGAGCCGGCCGAGGCCCTGAACGGCATCAAGAACATCACCATCGTCTCGGCGCTGCCGTTCGTCATCGTGATGCTGCTGCTGTGCGTTGCCATCTGGAAGGACCTCAGCCGGGATCCGCTGATGCTGCAGAACAAGATCGCCCGGATCGTGCTGGAGGACTCCGTCACGGAAGCCGTCGAGGCCAACCATGATGGCGGATTCGGCCTGGTGACCAAGTCGATCGCCCTCCAAGCGGCCTCGCCCCGGGACGCCGATGGTGACGGTGTCCCTGACCGTCAGGATGCGGCACGTCCGGAACGGCCCGACTCCCCGGGCGCCCCGGAGGCTCCTGAGAAGGGGCAGTAGCCTGTAGACGCGAAGAACCCCCGCCGTGCACGGCGGGGGTTCTTCGCGTCTGACGGGACAGGCTGGCTTGTACGCCGGGTTCTGTACCGGGAGCGGTCACCCGCTTCCCAGCGACGGCCATCCATCTAGGCCCGCCGTTGCCGGCGGGCTCAAGCGGCCAACCCGGATGCTCGGGCGGGCAGCCCTCGAGCACATCCTGTTCGGCCTTGCTCCGGATGGGGTTTACCGAGCCGATCCGGTCACCCGGACCGCTGGTGGTCTCTTACACCACCGTTTCACCCTGACCTGCCCGCCTGATGCATGCACCAGGCCGGCCGGCGGTCTGTTTTCTGTGGCACTGTCCTGCGGGTCACCCCGAGTGGGCGTTACCCACCATCCTGCCCTGTGGAGCCCGGACGTTCCTCACGGCACCGAGAACCGGCGCCCTGCGGCCGTCCGCCAGCCTGTCCCGGCGCACCAGTCTACCGGTGCCTGGTCTTGGCCGTGTCCGACCCCGGGGCGGAGCAGGTCGGACCCACGGAGAGCACGGGCGGGGGTGGTACGCAGGCCCCGACAGGGATCGCTAGGCTGTTTCGGTGCTCATCCTGTTGCCGCCCTCCGAGGGCAAGACCGCTCCCCGTTCCGGTGCACCCCTGGACCTCGCCTCCCTCGTCCTGCCCACGCTGGCCGGTGAGCGGACCACGGCCATGGGCATCCTCGCCGCAGTCTCCTCCGCCCCGGATGCTGCCGAGGTGCTGGGCGTGGGCGAGACCGTGCGGGCGGACATCGACGCCAACGTGGTGCTCATGGAGTCATCTGCTGCCCCGGCCCACCAGGTGTTCACCGGAGTGCTCTACGACGCCCTCGACTATGCCTCCCTCCCGGAGACGGCCCGCCGGCGGGCCCGCGAGAAGGTCCTGATCTTCTCCGGCCTGTTCGGGGTGCTCTCCCTGGGTGACCACATCCCGAACCACCGCCTGTCCGTGACCAGTTCGCTCCCGGGCCTGGGCCGCATGTCCAGCTGGTGGAAGCCGCGCCTCACCCCGCCGCTGGATGCCCATGCCGAGCACACCGGCGTCATCATCGACGGCCGCTCGGGTGGATACGCGGCGCAGTGGAAGGCTCCGGCGGCCATCACCGTCACCGTGGACGTCTTCCAGATCCGGAACGGTGAGCGCAAGGTCGTCTCCCATTTCGCCAAGCACACACGTGGCCTGGTGGCCCGTGAGCTGCTGCTGGCCGGCCCTCGGGTGGTGAAGTCACCCGAGTCCGCTGCCGAGGTGATCGCGGCCGCGGGATCAGCCCAGGGCACCCATGACTGGTCCGTGGACCTCGTGCCGGGAACCGGGCCAAGACCCGCGAGCCTGCAGATCACCCTCCCCGACGAGCACACCACCGTCGGAGGCTCCTGACTCCTCGTAGGTGGGATCGGTCGATCAGCCCGAGCTCCAGCCGTCCTTCTGCAGGTACGCGGCTGGTGCCCCGGTTCAGCGGGAGGCAAGCACCTCGGCGAGCTTGGCCGGCCCTGAGGGTGCGATCTCCCAGTGATCCATGCCTGGCCTGATGGTCAGGGACGTTTCCAGGCCCTGGCCCGAGTAGAAGGCAGAACCGAGGCGGGCGGCCTGAACGGCGTCGAAGTTTCCGGAGGCCCCGCCACGGGAGGGCGTGTCGTCTGCCCCGACCACCCAGTGCATCTCGAAGTTCTTCGTCAGTGCGCTGGAGATCGGACGGAGCGGTGCCTTCTGTCCGTAGATCCCGCCACCGGCCACCATCACGGCCGCCCCACCGGTCCACCCGGCGGAGTGGGAGTTGACCATGTGCCGGGCGACGGTGTCGGCTCCTCCGGAGTAGCCGGTCCAGTACACCTGGTTCAGGTCCAGGTTGTACTTCTTGCCCAGGTCTTCGAGCAGGTCGGCTGCGTACTTCCCGGAGCTGTCCTTCCGCCACCAGGTGTTGGTGCCCTGATCGGGGGTGCTGGGGACGACGAGCATCAGTCCGTGCCGCTCGGCAAGCCTCTCGTAGGCCGGGACCGTGGACCACTGCGGTTCGCGGTACTCGAAGCCGCCGTCGCCGTGCAGGTGGATCAAGATGCCGTGCGGGCCGGCCCCGTTCAGGTGCCCGGCGTACAGGTGGTACTGAGAGCTGACCGCGCCGTTGCTGTAGGTGACAGCTTGGGCGTCCCGGTAGGTGCCGCCCTTGCCGCCGGTGGCGTTCACGGGTCCGGAGGACTGGCGAACCGGCACGGTGTAGGTGGGCGGGGCGCCGTTCACCCGGGTCTCGAGGGCGTAGAGGAACTTGGCGGATTCCCCGCGGGTGACGGCACGGTGGGGACGGAAGGTGCCGTCGGCATATCCGGAGACCATTCCGGTGCCGTGGAACCAGGTGGCCGGGGTGTAGAAGTTGTCCCGAGTTCCCATGTCCGGAAAAGGCGACGTGACTGGGGCAGCGGCCTCATCACCGGACATACGGTAGAGGAAGGCGGCCAGCTCGCCGCGCGTGATGGGCCGGTCCACCCCGAAGGTTCCGTTGGCGTAGCCGGCCGTGTACCCCTTGGCCTGCATCCAGGAGACCGCGGTGAAGGCGGAGCGGGAGGTGGGAACGTCTGTGAAGTCGATCTGGATTCCGGCACCGTGGGTCTCGCCGGAGAGCCGGTAGAGCAGCTGGGCGGTCTCCCCGCGGGTGATCTGCTGATGCGGGGCGTAGGAGCCGTTGGCGTAGCCGGTGCTGATCTGTTCACAGCGCAGCCAGGTGATGGGTTCGTAGAAGGTCGCGCCGCGGGGGACATCGGTGAAGTCCGGAGTGGCGCAGGCCTTGGTGGTCGCGGCTTCGGCGGCGGGGCCGGTGCTGGCGGAGACGGGGCCTGTCAGGGTGATGGTGATGGCCAGTATGGCCATCACGCCGGCGATCCGGCGGCGGTGCGTGACGAGCATGGTGTTCCCTCTGTGATGACATGGCGGGGACCATCGTGGCGCCCCTCCGCCGGAAACTATGCGGCACCGTGTTCCGCAGCGGTCCACTCTCGGCCCGCGATGTCCATCACTCCGTCCGCGCGTATGCCCCTGACTGCGGACGATCGACTGATCGACGTCCTGGAATGTGCGAAAGGACACGTCCAACCAGGGTTACTCGATACTGATCCTCACGAGCGCACGCTGGATGCGAGGGCAACTCGCGGATTGCTCCTCACCACTAGGCCGGCTCAGCCACGAGCTCGACCTCGAAGCCGTTCGGCGCCTCCAGGTAGGCCGCGTAGTGGTTCCGGCCGCCGGCGAAGGGGTGCCGGTCCGCGAACATCAGGGTGAAGCCGCGGCTCCGGGCGGCCTCGGTCAGGGCATCGACGTCCGCCCGTGAGCCGGCGTGGAACGCCACGTGGTTCAGTCCCGGCCGAAGCCGGTCATGGCCCCCGGCACCGACATGCGGGCCCGATTCCAGGACCAGGTACTCCCCCGCTCCCTGGTAGCTCGTCCCCTCGGACCATTCGCCGCTCACGGCGTAACCAAGCTCCTGGAACAACCACCCCAGGCTCGACCGTGCGTCCTCGAGATCCTCCACCCAGATCTCCACGTGGTGCAGGCGACCCACGCGGCGTGGCGGCACGACGCCGGCCGAGGCGGCAGCCGCGGCGGGTTCCGGAACCCTCGCACCAGGGGCGAGCGGGCCGACGTCGTGGGTGGAAGCAGGTGAGCGGGCGGGGGCAGGGGCTGGCGCTCCCCCGGTCACCTTGATGCCCGACTTCGCCTTGACCCATTCGGTGCCGGCGGCCCCAGCGTCCATGGCCTCGTTGGAGAGCAGGTCGGCGTCCTTGTTCTTCGCCCGGGGGATCCACTCATAGGTGACCTGGCCGGCGGGAAGGATGCCGCGGGCCTCGGCAGCCAGTTTCTGCATGTCCGCATGCTTGATCTTCCAGCGGCCACTCATCTGCTCCACCACCAGTTTGGAGTCGAGCCGCACGTGCACGGCGGCGTCCGGGTCGATCTGCCGGGCCATCCGCAGTCCGGCGATCATCCCCGAGTACTCCGCCACATTGTTCGAGGCCCGGCCCAGCGGCTGGGCGTCGATGTCCAGGACCGCCCCGGTGTCCGGATCACGCACCAGGGCTCCGTAGCCGGCCACACCGGGATTGCCGCGGGAGCCGCCGTCGGCCTCGACATACAGGAGGCGACCGGTGGAGGGGGTGGACTGCTGGGGCACGCGGACATCTCCTGTGGAGGGTAGGGACGGTATGGATGAGGTGGATGAAGCCGGATGATGCTGGTGTGGCGCGGGAACTGGTCGAGTCTAGGCCTGTTCGGCGCGGACCAGGATGGCCCCCGAGTCGGGGCAGTAGGCCAGCGTCTCCACGGGAGTCTGCTCGATCTGGGCCAGGTCAGCGGGACTCAGCGGCATGCCGGAAGCTTCAGACCGATTGCCGACGAGCCGGGCCGCGCCGATTCCGCCGTTGCGTTCCCGGATCTTGTCATAGCGGGCCACCAGCTCGGTGGGCAGGGTGGCGGCGAGGGCCTTGCGCTGGCCGGTGAGCTCGTTGCCCTCGGCCGCGACGCCGGCCGCCTCCTCCTTGAGCGCGGCACCGCGTTCCTGCGCTGCCTCCTGGGCAGCGGCGAGGCGGCGCTGGGCCTCGGCGTCGGCCGCCGCGGCCTGCTCGGCGGCCTCCATGGCCTCCAGTTCGGTGCCCTCGTGCTCGTCCTGCAGGGCCTTGAGTGTCTGCAGCTCGTGCATCATGTTCTCCAGGTCCTTGGCGGACCCCTGCCCGGCATCGAGGCGCTTCTGGTTGCGGTCCCGGCGTTCCTGCACACCCGCCACCGTGGCCTCCGCCGTCCGGACCGCCTCCCGGGCCTCGGCCAGGGCGGTGGCGGACTGCTCGGCGGCCCGTTGATGGTCGGTCAGCTCCTGCTGGAGCCGGGTGTAGTCAGGGTCCTGGCGCAGTTGCTGCATGCGGTGCCGGGCCCGGTCCAGGGCCGTGTCCAGCTGCTGGAGTTCCAGCAGGCGCACCTGGTCGGCGAGGGGGACGGTGGGGGCGTTGCTCATGGTGGTGTCCTTACGGTTCGGTGGTCACGGCCCGGGCGTCAGGACGAAGTCCCAGGGGTCGGAGTTGTACGAGCTCACGGCGATCTCCACGTCGAAGCCGCGATCGGTGAGCAGGGTGTCCAGTGCCTCGGCGGCCGCGGGCAGCCACAGCCATTCGCTGCCGAAGTGGGAGACCTCCACGAGGTAGGGGCGGCCACCGGTCAGCCGGGCGGCCTCCCGCAGCTCAGAGGCGGGATGGTGGCGGAGGTCCGCGGTGACGTAGACGTCCGCCTGGGCGGCGCGGACCTGGTCGAACAGGCTGTCCCCGGCCCCACCGCAGACGGCGACGGTCTGGATGATGCCGTCCCGGTCACCGGCCACGCGGACCCCTCCGGCGACGGCGGGCATGGCCCCGAAGACGCGGGCCGCGAACTCGGAGAGCGTCAGCGCCTGGGGCAGGCGCCCCACCCGGCCGAGGCCCTCCTCGGGCAGCCCACCGGGAGTCGGGGCCAGCGGCACGACCGATTCCAGTCCGAGGATGTCCGCGATGACGTCCGAGACCCCGCCGACGGCGGAGTCCGCATTCGTGTGGGCCGTGAGCAGTGCGCAGCCGCCCTCGATCAGGGTGTGGACGGCCCGTCCCTTGAAGCCGGTGGCGGCCACCGAGGTCGCGCCGCGCAACAGCAGGGGGTGGTGGGTGACGAGCAACTGGGCGCCGGCTCCCACGGCCTCTTCCACCACGTCCTGGACGGGGTCCACGGCAAAGTGGATCCGTTCCACTGGCCGCTCGGGGCGGCCGGCCACCAGCCCGGTGGCGTCCCAGGGCTCGGCCAGGGAGGCCGGCCACAGCTCCTCGAAGCACTCCAGCACCTGGGCAAGGGTCGGCGTGGCGGTGTTCGGGGTGTTCGCATCCGTGGCGTGGGTCTCGGCGCTCATGGTGCCATTCTGCCTGACCCGGGAATGAACGCGGCCAGCGTGGTGCTGTAGGGGAATGTGAGTGATCTCGACAACGCCCCTGAAGCCACAGATACCACTGACGCCACCGACGCCACCGACGCCGGCGCAGCCACGGCCTCCGACGGCCGGCGCCCGTCCCACCGCGTGCTGACCATGGCCGGCGGATGCTTCTGGTGCCTGGACGCCGTCTACCGGCGGATCCGCGGAGTGACCTCCGTGGAGTCCGGGTACACCGGCAGCGACTGGCCGAACCCCACCTACGAGTCCGTCTGCTCGGGACGCACGGGCCACGCCGAGGCCGTCCGCGTCGGGTTCGACGAGTCCGTCGTCGGTGCGGACCTGATCCTGGACCTCTTCTTCACCGGGCACGACCCGACGACCCTCAACCGCCAGGGCCACGATGTCGGCACCCAGTACCGTTCTGCCCTGTTCCCGGCTGACGCTGCGGACGAGGAGCTGTACCGCTCGGCCATCCGGCGCAATCAGGAGAATTGGCCAGACCCCATCGTCACCACCATCGAGCCGCTCGGCACGTGGTACCCGGCCGAGGACTTCCACCAGGACTTCTATTCCAACCGCCCGGACGTCGGCTACTGCCACGTGATCATCACCCCGAAGCTGGCCAAGGTGCGCCAGCGTTACTCGGAATGGCTCGTGGAACCCTCGGAGAGCGTCGGCCTGTCATAGGCTGAAGTCAGCACTGTATTCCCGCCGTCTCCCGGCTTGCCCACGTTCACCGTTTCTGGAAGGAACACCGTCTTGGCCAACATCCTGAACAACATCACCGAAGCCATCGGCAACACCCCGCTGGTCATGCTCAACCAGCTGACGGAGGGTCTTCCCGGCAAGGTCGCCGTCAAGGTCGAGTTCTACAGCCCGGCGAACTCAGTCAAGGACCGCATCGGCCGCTCCATCGTGGATGCAGCCGAGGCCTCCGGCCAGCTCCGCCCCGGCGGCACCATCGTGGAGGGGACGTCCGGCAACACCGGCATCGCCCTCGCCATGGTGGGCGCGGCCCGCGGCTACAAGGTCATCCTGACGATGCCGGAGACCATGTCGAACGAGCGCCGAGTGATGCTGCGAGCCTATGGTGCCGAGATCGTGCTGACTCCGGGTGCCGACGGCATGCGGGGCGCCCTGGACAAGGCTCAGCAGATCGTCGCCGAGTCAGACAACGCCGTCTGGGCCCAGCAGTTCGCCAATGAGGCGAACATCCAGGCCCATTACTCGACCACCGGCCCCGAGATCTGGGATGCCACGGACGGCCAGGTTGACATCTTCGTCTCGGGCATCGGCACCGGCGGGACCATCACCGGCGCCGGACGCTACCTTCGAGAGCAGAAGCCGGAGGTCAAGATGGTGGCGGTGGAGCCGTCCGACTCCCCCATCCTCTCCGGTGGCAAGCCCGGCCCGCACAAGATCCAGGGCATTGGCGCCAATTTCATCCCGGAGATCCTGGACACTGAGATCTACACCGACGTCTATGCCGCCACCCTGGAAGAGTCTGTGTCGACCGCCCGCGCCCTGGGCACCCAGGAGGGCATCCTCGGAGGCATCTCCTCCGGCGCCATCGTGGCCGCCGCCCTCGAGCAGGCCGCGAAGGAAGAGAACCGTGACAAGCTGATCGTCGCCGTGGTCTGCGACTTCGGGGAGCGGTACATCTCCACCGTCCTCTACGAGGACATCCGCGGCTGACCAGCCGCTCCGCCCGTCCCCTCCCCGGCATCCCGGTTCCATCGCGGCGCCAACCGATCGAAAGGCCACCAGTGGGTTTCCTGTCCCGACTGAAGGAAGACATCGCCAATGCCCGGTCCCATGACCCAGCTGCGCGAGGAGACCTGGAGGTCGCCGTGGTCTACTCGGGCCTGCACGCGATCTGGGCCCATCGCCTGACGCACCGGATGTGGCAGCACGAGAAGCTCAAGACGCCGGCGCGGGTGCTCTCCCAGGCCACCCGGACCCTGACGGGCATCGAGATCCACCCCGGGGCGACGATCGGCCGCCGGTTCTTCATCGACCACGGCATGGGCGTGGTCATCGGTGAGACCGCGGAGATCGGGGACGACGTGATGCTCTACCACGGGGTCACCCTCGGTGGGCGCTCCCTGGAACAGGTCAAGCGCCACCCCACCCTGCATGACGGCGTGGTGGTGGGGGCCGGGGCGAAGATCCTGGGGCCGGTGGAGATCGGTGAGGGCTCCTCGGTCGGCGCGAACGCGGTGGTGGTCAAGGACACCCCCGCTGACTCGATCGCCACCGGTATCCCCGCGACGTTCCGGCACCGTTCCCCCAGGGAGCAGCAGCCGGCCGTGGACCCGGCGGAGTACGTGGACCCCGCCATGTGGATCTGACCGGCGCGGAACCGAGAACAAACCCCCAGCCCGGTACGACGACGGCCGGCACCTTCCGCTGAAGGTGCCGGCCGTCGTCGTTCTCCGGTCGATGGAGGGCTGAGCCTCAGGCCTGGACCTCGCTGCGGTCACCCGACCACAGGGTGTGGAAGGTGCCCTCACGGTCGATGCGGCCGTAGGTGTGCGCGCCGAAATAGTCGCGCAGACCCTGGGTCAGGGCTGCGGGCAGGCGGTCCCGGCGCAGTCCGTCGTAGTAGGACAGGGCCGAGGAGAACACCGGCACGGGCACACCGGCGGCCACGGCGGTGGCGACCACGCGGCGCCAGGCCGGCAGTGCCGCGGCGATGGCATCCCGGAACTCCGGGGCGAACAGCAGGTTGGACGGCTGGCCCTCGGCGGTGGTGCCGGGCTCCGGGTGGCGGGTGGTGTCCCGTCCGCCGAACGCCGTCATGATGACGTCGAGCAGGTCGGCGCGGATGATGCAGCCGTCCCGCCAGAGCGAGGCGATGGTGCCCAGGTCCAGCGACCAGCCGTACTCGGCGGCGGCGGCCGTGAGCATGTCGAGGCCCTGGGCGTAGGACACGAGCTTGGAGGCGTACAGCGCCAGGCGCACGTCCTCCACGAAAGCCTCACGGTCCGCGTCCTGCGGGGCGGTGACCGGGTCGGTGCCCGCGGCCAGCAACCGCTGGGCGGTGGCACGGATCTCGGGCTGGCTGGACAGTGAACGGGCGAAGACGGACTCGGCGATCGCCCCGATGGGCGAGCCGAGGTCCAGCCCGGAGATGGCGGTCCAGCGACCGGTGCCCTTCTGGCCGGCCTGGTCCACGATCACGTCCACGAGAGGCTTGCCGGTCTCCGCATCCACGTGTCCGAGGACCTCGGCCGTGATCTCGATCAGGTAGGACGCCAGGTCGGTGGAGTTCCACGAGCGGAAGATGCCGGCCTGGTCGGCCGGCTCGATCCCGCCCACCGAGCGCAAGAGGTCATAGGCCTCGCCGATGACCTGCATGTCCGCGTACTCGATGCCATTGTGGACCATCTTGACGAAGTGACCGGCGCCGTCGGTGCCGATCCAGGCGCAGCACGGATCGCCCTCGTAGTGTGCGGAGATATCCTCCAGCAGGGGGCCGAGTGCCTCGTAGGACTCCTTCGGCCCTCCGGGCATGATCGCCGGACCGTTGAGCGCACCCTCCTCGCCGCCGGACACGCCGATGCCGACGAAGTGCAGGTCCTTGGCGGCCAGGGCGGCCTCGCGACGGCGGGTGTCCTCGTAGTGGGAGTTGCCGGCGTCGATGACGATGTCCCCGGGGGCCAGCATCGGCACCAGCTGGTCGATCACGTCATCCACCGGCTGGCCGGCCTTGACCATGATCAGCACGCGGCGCGGCACCGCCAGGTTCTCGACCAGTTCGCTCAAGGTCTCGGTGGGGATAAAGGTGCCCTCGCTGCCGTGCTCGGCCACGAGCGCATCGGTCCGGGCCCGGCTGCGGTTGTGCAAGGCCACGGTGTAGCCGTTCCGCGCGAAGTTCCGGGCCAGGTTGGCCCCCATGACCGCTAGTCCCGTGACGCCGATGTCAGCCTTCATGCCATTCCTTCCCAGCACGCTCGGTGCTGCTACCAACAGGGGATGGGCCGCCGCCCGTGAAGGGGTGCGGCCGTGCTCCAGCCTACGCGGTTGCAGGCCCCACCCCTCGCCGATCCGGGGTGCGCCCAGTGCGGGGTCGGCTGGCTCAGGATCAGTCCCCGACGGCGTCGCGTCCACGGCGGACGATCAGCGGGTCCGGGATGCCGATGACCTCGTGGTCCTTGCCGTCGTACTCGAACTGGGTCAGGAAGTACCGCATGGCGTTGAGCCGGGCCCGCTTCTTGTCATTGGAGCGGATGGTGGTCCACGGCGCGTGGTCGGTGTCCGTATGGAGGAACATGGCCTCCTTGGCGGCCGTGTAGTCCTCCCAACGGTCCAGTGACTCCAGGTCCATCGGGGAGAGCTTCCACTGGCGCACCGGATCGATCTGCCGGATGGCGAAGCGCGTGCGCTGTTCGGACTGCGTCACGGAGAACCAGAATTTGGTGAGGTGGATCCCGTCATCCACGAGCATCTTCTCGAACAGCGGCACCTGGTTCATGAAGGTGGTGTACTGCTCATCCGAACTGAACCCCATGACCCGCTCCACCCCGGCACGGTTGTACCAGGAGCGGTCGAAGAGCACGATCTCGCCCTCGGTCGGGAAGTAGTTGATGTACCGCTGGAAGTACCACTGGCCCTGTTCCCGGTCCGAGGGCTTGTTCAGCGCCACCACGCGAGCGGTGCGCGGGTTCAGATGCTCGGTGAACCGCTTGATGGTGCCGCCCTTGCCGGCGGCGTCCCGGCCCTCGAAGACGATGATGTGCCGCTGGTCCGTGTCCTCGCCCCAGTACTGCAGCTTCAGCAGTTCGATCTGCAGCTTGTACTTCTCGAGCTCGTACTCCTCACGGGACAGCCGTGACTCGTAGGGGTAGTCCTCCTGCCAGGTCTCCACGGCCCGGCCCTGGGGATCGATCAGGTCCGGATCCGGGGTGTGGCCGTCGGAGACGGTGTATCCGCCGTTGCGCAACTTGTCGATGAACTCGCGCAGGTTCTCCCGCGGGGCATCAGGGTTCAACAGCATGTGGTCTCCTTCTACACCGGGCTGGGATTTCATTCTCCATCATCGGACGGACGCGTGACGGACCACGACCTCCTGTGCCGGCCCCCGGGTGAACAGGCCGTGAACAGTCCCGAAAACGACGACGGCCGGCCGCGTGCTGCGGCCGGCCATCAGTACGTCTGGGGTCAGGGTGTCAGAGTGCCACGGCATAGGGCGGACGCTGCAGGTCCTCGGCCAGGGCCTCGGACGGGTCGGTCCCGAGGTCCACGATCCGGTTGTCCGTGTCCACGTGGACGACGGTCGGCACGAAGGACCGGGCCTCGGCGGCTTCCATCTGCGCATAGGTGATGAGGATGACGGTGTCCCCCACGTCCACCAGGTGCGCCGCGGCGCCGTTGATACCGAGTACCCCGGATCCGCGTTCACCGGCGATGGTGTAAGTCTCCAGCCGTGCTCCGTTGGTCACGTCCACGATGGCCACGAGTTCGCCTGGGAGGATGTCCGCGGCATCGAGCAGGTCCTGGTCCACGGTCACGGAGCCGACGTAGTGCAGGTCGGCGTGGGTCACGGTGGCACGGTGGATCTTGGACTTGAACATGGTGCGGGTCATGGCCATGTGGCGTGCATCCCTTCAGATGACTGGACTTCCCGTAGTGCATTCTTCAACGGTCAGGGGGCTTCCCATATTCCGGAAGCAACCCCCCATACTAACCTGCTCGTCACCCTCGCAGCCAGGGTCCCGGGCCCCCAAGCACCCCCGGGCGACGCTGCGGGCCGCCGGTACCGTGTGACTATGGCCAACTCCCGCTCCACACCCTCCTCCACTTCGCCGTCCGCCCCGACCCCCTGGAAACTGCCTGACCAGTCCGACCGAACGTGGCTGGTGACAGGAGCGACGAACGGGATCGGTCTGGAGGCGGCCCGCGAGGCCGCCCGTGCGGGGGCGCGGCTGCTGCTTCCGGTCCGGGACGCAGGGCGGGGACAGGCCGTGGCGGGAGAACTGCGTCGGCTCGGAGCCGAGGTGGTGGTGGGCCACCTGGATCTGGCCGACCTGGCCTCCGTCCACGCTTTCGCGGCCAGCCTGGACGAGCCCATTGACGTCCTGGTCAACAACGCCGGCGCGGTCACCCCGCGTCGCCGCGAGACCACCGACGGATTCGAGATGATTCTGGGCACTAACTTCCTGGGGCCCTTCGCCTTGACCAACCTGATTGCCGGGCACCTCCGTGGGCGGGTGGTCATCGTCGGCTCCGGAGCACACCAGAGCGGGCAGGTCGATGCCGCCGACCCGCACTTCCGGCACCGCCGCTGGAGCATCGCGGCTGCCTACGCCCAGTCGAAACTGTGCGACATGCTCTGGGCTCGCGCGCTGCAGCACCGCTTGACTGCCCAGCCGGGCACCGTGGACGTCCAGCTCGCCCACCCGGGCTGGGCTGTCACCAATATCCAGAATGCCACCGGCGTGCCGGTTCTCGACCGCGCCGTCACGGGCGTCTGCCGCCTGATCGGCCAGTCTGCAGCTGACGGGGCACTGCCGGTGCTCGAGGCCGCCATGACCGGTCTGCCGCCGCTGACCTATTTCGGTCCAGACGGCTTTCGCCAGTGGCGGGGCAGGCCTGAACCCCAGCAGACCTCCGCACTGGCCGGCGACGACGCAGCGGCAGAGGCGGTCTGGGCACTCGGGGTACGGGAGACCGGCACCGACCTCTCGGCGGCCGACGCCTGATGGAACCGACTGCTGACGCTCCCTTGCTGACCTGGGAACAGGCCGGGGTGACCGAATCCGCCACGTGGTGGTCTGCCAACGGCCGGCCGGCCCCGAAGAAGCTGGTGGTCGTCGATGACCGGCTCACCACCGTCCAGGCCGTGAAGTACGCGGCCCAGGGAACCGCCATGCTGTGGCTGGGCGACTTCCACAACGCGAAGCAGATCCTCAGCGCCATCGATCGACGCCTGGCCAAGGGCAAAAAAGGCGAGGCGGCACCACGGCCGGTCCTCGGCGATGCGGACGCCTTCTATCGTCTGCGCCAAGCCCGCGCCCAGCGCTCGCGGATGATGTCCCTGATTCTGGTGCCGCTCACATTCGACACACCGGGAGGGGCGGCCCAGGTGCCCCTGCCCCGTGCCCCTCAGGTCGGCCCCGCGGTCGAATTCGCCTACGCGAACCAACTCGGCTTCGGCGAGGGGTCCGCAGTGGTAAGTCTGCAGGAGCTGACCGGCGTGCTGAGCGCCTACCAGTGGTACCTGACCGGCATCGACATCCCCGCCGTGAACGGGAGGATCCATCCTCACTACGGCACGTTCCTGCCCACCCGCCACGAATATGTCGACCTGGTGGCCCAGGCACCGCTGGGCAACCCGGAGCTCGCGTTCGATGTGGGCACCGGCACGGGACTACTGGCCGCCGTGCTCGTGCACCGTGGCGTGAAGAAGGTGGTGGGGACCGATATCCACCAGCGTGCGGTGGACTGCGCGAACGAGAACTTCACGCGGCTCGGCCTCCAGGAATCCGCCGAAGCTCAGCTGTCCAGCATGTTCCCGGAAGGTCGGGCACCACTCATCGTCTGCAACCCCCCGTGGTTGCCGGGCAGCGCGGCGACCACGCTCGACGCGGCCGTATACGACCCCGGCAGCACCATGCTGCTGCAGTTTCTGGGCGGACTACCGCACCACCTCACGGATGACGGCGAGGCCTGGTTGATCCTCTCGGACCTGGCCGAAGTCCTCGGACTACGCAGTCGGCAGATGCTGCTGGACGCCATCGACCAGGCGGGGCTTGAGGTGATCGACCGGCTCGACACGACACCCCGCCATCAGCGAGCCGCCGACCGCTCAGATCCTCTCCACGCCGCCCGTTCGCGGGAAGTCACCTCGTTGTGGAGGCTTCGGCCGAAAAGGCCGAACGGATTCCACCGCGGGTGACGCAGACCTGAACGCCGTCGGCCTACAGACCGATCACGACGCCCGTCCAGAGCAACCCCGGGACAAGGAACGACCGTTGGACGAGACCTGTCCGTGGTGAATCGTTCTTCCAGGCGACCCCGAAAGCCACGACGGTGCGGATCAGCCAGAGGGCCACGACGCCGGAGACGATCTTCCAGCCCAGCTCCGGCAACGCAATCAGGGCGAGGACGGCCGCCGCCGGGAGGGCGAGGAACAGGATCATCCCGACGGCATCGTGGAGTCGGTGCCAGATGCTCGTGGCCGGAGGGTCGCCTTCCGGGGTGCCTGGCGGATAGCTCCGGACCGGGTCCATCCGGAAGGCCCCGGAAAGGAGCAGGCCCACCCCCACGATGGCCAGCACGATTCCCAGGACCGGGGAAACGCCAGAGACGGCCATCCCCACGCCTCCCACGGCGACCGCAGCCCCACAGAGAACGAAGTTGGGGGTCTGGATCCAACCGCGGGGTTCCAGGGCGAGTGCGCTGACCGGGTGCCGCACCGGAGAGTAGGCCTGGTCTCACCCAGCACAGTCGACGGCCCCGAGCCGGGACCAGTGCCATCGGTCATGCGTCATGGCTGTCCATTGGAGAAGCGAAGAACGGGAGCCCGGCCGATGGCAGGACTCCCGTTCAACTGTCACCCATGACGCGACTCAGGTGAAACCCATGTCTCGACTCATCACAACGGTGGGCCCAGAGGGACTCGAATCATCTTCCTATAGGTGGCTTGCCCGGTACTAACTTCCGCGAGATTCCGGGGCTAAATGGGGCATGGAGGCTCAATTTCGGTCAGCCTGCGCAGTGCCCTGAATGTCCCGGAATGACCCTTGGGAACCCGGTAGTTGTTCCCAAGGGGAACAGGCCGAAAGCACAAAGCCCCGGTTCATCCATCACGGATGGGCCGGGGCGTTTCTGTGTCTACAGGGTGGCTCTGTGACGAGTCGTTAGCCGCCTGGAAAGTCGCCCCATGAGAGCGGGCGCGTACTCCCAAGCGTCACGCTCTCCAATGAGTCGGGAGAGGTGCAGTAGGTACGTCGTATAGCTCATGCCCAACTCGGACTTCACAGCGTCCATCTGTGCTCCCCTGTGGCGGTACGTGCGGCCGGCAAAGTCGATCACCGCCCGGTCCAAATCAACAACCATGAAGCACCTCGAAGCGCCGCGCATAGGCCTTCACATCGGCCGGCATGACTCCGAGATCATGGGCGACTGCCTGCATGCTGTCATTCTCCTGAACGGCTCTCAGGAAGCCGCAGAGTGGAATGGTGAGCCAGTGTGCTGCATGGCTGGCCTCACGCTCAGCACGTGCCGTAGACCTTTCGTGCCGGTATAGAGAGTGTCCGAGTTCATGACTGTAGGTTGATCGGTGCTGCGCCGCCCCGAGCCGAGGGAGCAACGTAATGCGGTGGGCCAGGGCGTCGTAGTCACCCCAGTGCCCCACCTCCGGGCAACCGTATGTCACCTCTACGCCGAGATGTTCGGCAACTGCGTCCAAATCCATGCCCATCACTGTAGGAATGGACTAGGACACGTTAGACCTCGTTCGGCGTGTCTTCCGGGCCAATCTCCGGATCGTAATTAGTATGCGCGGCCCGCTCTATCTTCTGTTCTTCGCCAACATCTTGGCCGTCAGCATCCTCCACCGCGTGGAGGTGTCGGTCGGAATGAAGTTGCGTGTCTTGCTGTTCGGGTTCACTTCGGAGTCCTTCGAGTTCGCGATTAGCTTTCAAGAAGGCACGAGTCACTGTGATGACAGCGTTGCGCTGGTCTTCAGTCAGTAGATCGACATCGGGCGGTAGTTGATCGGCGAACCGATCAGTCACATGCCGCTGGCCGGCCACCTCGTAGACGTGATCAATCGGGATGCCCGATAGATGCGCCAGCGCTTCCAACGTCTTGCGGGTCGCTCGGGACACATAAGTGCCAGCAACGATCTTGTTGAAAGTCGTGAAGGTGATCCGGTAGCCGTCCCGCTCAGCAATGCGCTGCATCTCATAACCGCTTGCACCATCGTGCTTGTCTTTGGCGATCAGTGCGATGTCACGCAATGTCTTCGGGTGGCTCGTGCTCATGGCTTCACTCTCGGAGATGTGTTTCTAGTGGTCACAGCGGGTGTCCGTATCAGCAATACAACTAGGAACCCTACAACCCGGCATTCACAAGGCGATACGAGATGCGGGCTTGACCACTAGCAAAGAATCATGCATGCTTTACTTGTCACAGCGACGAAAGGAAGGCATGATGAGTTACACGTACAGCGGATCGGCCGTACAGGCACCCCGCCGAAGATGGTCCCGCCCCAAGCAACGCATCCGCCAGGAGGTGTACGTGCAGGTAAAAGATGCACAACTCATCAAGGAACTGCGGCAGGAGAAGGGTTTGAATCAGCGACAGCTAGCAACCCTCGCCAAGTGCAGTCAGGCAGCCATTAGCGCCATCGAGACCGGGAAGCTGAAGAACATCTCAGAAGACCTCGGCGCGCACATTGCCCATTGGCTCGACCGTCGTCCACGCGAATTGTTCGACAAGTTCGATGACGAGCGCGTTGCTGCGCTCCTCGTGAAGAACGATGCACGCATGACCCGTCAGCGGGTAGCAGCATGAGTGCCGAAAGCTGGTTCGCCGTAGCTGACATGTCCGCCCAGTATCGGATCAGCGATAAGACCGTGCGTGCAAAAGTTGCATCCGGCGAATGGCCGGCTGACCGCATCGGGCGACTGATCCGGTTCTCCCCCGAACAGCAGGACATCATTCGGCATCAGGTCGCAGTGGGCACGTCCCGCCGCCGCCGGTCCGACCGGATCCGGGAGGCGCTCGAACGCCGCGCCGCCTAACGCCCCACTCCCCGCACCACTGGCCCTAGCCGGCCGCACCCTAAAACCGTCTCTGGCCCATGTGCCGAGCGCAGACACCCAAGGATTCGTCATGCCCGAAAACACCAGCATCCGAAACATGAAGCGGCACGAGATCACCGCGAAGCTCACCGACTCGGACCCGACCATGCTCCACTCATACGCCCACTACATCGCCGGCAAGATGCAGCGAGCCGCCCAGCGCCGGGATCTCGGCTGGTACGAAGCGCTCCGCATCCTCGGCATCATCACGGACACCACGGCCCGGGACGCAATCCGCAACATCGAACGAGAGCAGGTGGCGGCGTGAGTAGTGGCCGCCACCTGATTCCCCAGCACTACCGGGACGCCCTGGCCATCGTCGGTATCGCACTGGCTATTACAGCAGCCGTCGTCGGCTGGGTTTGCCTCGCACTGTTTGGTGCTGACGTACTCGGCCTGCCCGTGTGGGTCGGCACGATCGCCGCGTGCGGGGTGCCCATCGTCGTGATGACCGTCGCGATAGCCCATCCCGGCAAGAAGTGAAAAGGAGGATCCATGTTCCCCAGTTCGCGCAGGGCGTCGTTCAGGGAGTTCGAGAAGAACGTCAATAAGAGCCTGAAGCGTGATCGAGACAAGTTGAACCTCAATGCGCTAGAGGCCACCGAGTCAGCCATACAACACCTATTGGAGAAAGCAATGAGAGAAGAACACCCGCTGACCGAGCGGCAAGTTGGCCTCATCTACGACAGCTTCAACGACGACGGCGGTCTAGACAAGGGCACTTGGTGGGACCAGATGCCGACTCTGGGAAAAACCCGAATAGTGGAACTGGCCCAGTCGGCATACACGATTGCGCTTGAGGAGCAGCCGCGGGGCACCGAGATTACCTGGTCCGATATGCGGGACGGGGACAAGGTGCGCGTCGTCTTGAAGAGCGGCGTCGAAGTCACCTACCCCGCAGTGAAGAAGACAAAGGCTGAGCCATTCATGGAGATCTTCCGGGTGGGCATGGACATCCCAGAGAAGGATGTTCAGGCCATCTACCTCCTGGACCGCCCGGTGATTACCCCTGACCCGAAGGTGCATCCGGTCTTGGTGGTCTTCGAGCTGGCCGACCAGACGATCCCCCAGAAGGGCCACGCGCATGCCCGTCAAAACGGTCACGGCGAGCTGATCTACGAGTACCTGCCCGAGGGTAGCGACCAGTTGGTCTGCATGAATCCCGAGATCATCACCGGGTGGAAGCCAGGAAAGGTCGTAGAGGCGTGAGCGACATCGTCAATACGCACAACCGGCTCGTCAACGCGTCCCGGAGAGTGAAGATCCTTCGAGCAGAGGGCGCACCAGCGGATGTTATTGCCGAAGCAGAGAGGGAATGGCAAGAGGCCTCCACTGCTCGCCGTGAAGCTGGGAGGCGAGCCCAATGACCGCTCAGCCAGCCTGGTACCCATCCCCGCCCATGGCCCTCGAACACGAGTGGACGGATTGGCGTGACATTGCGCTGATCTGGATGGCGCGTCAAACGTCTGAGTGGACCGCCGATGACCTCCGTGCCGCCATGCCTGAGTGCAGATCGAATTGGCCGGGTGCGGCCGTGAACACTGCCAGCCGTCGTGGCCTGATCGTGGACGCCGGCCGAATGATCCACTCCATTAGCCCTACCCGCAAAAAGTCCCGCCTGCCCGTGTGGCGGACAGTAATCCCCAAGGAGAGAACCCCATGAGCAGCACCCCCGAGTTTCGCGAAAACATGAACCCCATTTATCCCGGACACGCACCCGCGAATAAGAAGCGCCGACTCGTCCTTCCTGCCGCCCTCGCTGTCGGTGGCCTCGTCGTCGGCATCGGCACCGGCGGCGGACTCGCAACCGCCCTACAGCCCGAACCGGAGACGGTCATGGTGGATCGTCCGGTCGAGGTCGAGAAGGTTGTCACCGAGACCGTCACCGAGGAAGTGGAAGTCCCGGTCACCCCGGATGCGTGCATCACCGCACTGGACCACGCAGACGGCCTCCTGGACGCATCCCTGACCGTCATTGATGTTGCGGCCGGTGCGTTCGGACTCATCCCCCGTGCGGCTGAAGCGGGCATGGATTACGACGTGGCCGTCCTGGCATGCCGGGGGGCTGGGGCATGATCGCCCTGTTCTGGATCGCCGTCATCATCGGCGCCGCCTGTTTCGTGGCCGTCGTCATCCGTGACTGTCTCAACTGGGATGGTCCGCCGAGTCATAACTTGGACTGCTTGGACGGCGTGCGAGATGGCACCTGTCCTGCCGACCACGACGCCAGTTACTACACCTCGCCCCGTGCGCAGGTTGAACTACAAGACGCCTTCGATGGCCAGATTGGATTTGGGAAATGACCGAGTACACGCCTGAGATGGCGACCATCCGCAAGGCATACCGAAACAGCGCATACACCGGCGGCGGGCTCCCCGAGATGAGTGACGCCGAGTTTGACCGCTGGCTCGCCGCCCATAACCGCGCCGCTGAGAAGCGTGGCGCAACTGCCGCTCTCCTATGCGAAAGGGATACGTCGTGGGAGCACCACGACCAGACCGACGACTTCCCATGCGCCCGCTGTCTAAGCCGCGCCGACCAGATCGAAGGAGCCACCGAATGACCACCACCGATCCCCGCGCCCGGCTCGCGGCGATCAAGGCCCGAGCAGAGGCGGCTACTGAGGGGCCATGGGAGTTCGCAGGGGACACCGTAGAGCAGTTACCACCCGGAGGGTACGAGGAAATCGTCTCGTGCGAAGTGTCCTGCGGGTCCTACTGTTACGGGGGCACCGGCCGGGGCGTGATCCGGAGCGAGGATGGCGAGTTCATCGCGCACGCCCGCACCGACGTGGACGATATGGCCGCCGCGATCACCGCCGTGCTGGACCTGTGTGATGACTGGGAGGCTCGGGCCCCTGGCGTCAGTGGCCCCGAGGTGTTCCGCCGCACCATCGCCGACGCGCTCGGCACCGACCAGCCCACCCAATCCGAAAGACGCTGAACCACCAACGAGTGACGCGACCACTCAACGCCGCGCACTCATCCGGACCGCCATGCACATACTCGGCGGCATCGAATAACAGTCAGGCCCTCACCAAGCGGTGGGGGCCTTTGCAATGCACGAGGAGATAGAGATGAGCCTGATTCAGCGCCTGTGTGCGGCCGTCGTGGCTGTGGAGTGCGCATTCATCGGCGTGTGTGCGTACCTCATTGGCAGAACGTACGCCGCAGTGAAGGGCCGATCTGGATAGCCCAACCGAAGTACCGAACCTACTGGCCCCTGCTAAACGGCGGGGGCTTTGTCATGCAAAGGAGATTGAGATGAGCTACTGCGACAAGAACTGCCCGATCCTGTGCCCCTATGGAGCCGGCACTCCTCATTACAAGGAGGCCACCAAGTGAACACCCCATTGCCGAGACGCCACTTTCGCGACGACCTCCGCACCGTAGGGGCCTTCCTCATCCTCCTCGCGCTCATCTTCGCGTCCACCATCCCGTTCGCAATCTGGGGAGAGGCGGGGCTGAGCTGATGGCGCTGACCGTCTATGAAGACCTGGAGCAGGGAAGCGAGGAGTGGCTGCAGGCCCGCGCTGGGATCGTCACTGCCAGCACGGTCGGCCAACTCATCACCACGAAGACGCTGAAGACCGCGCAGAACGACACTGCACGCGGCCTGGTCTCCACGCTGGTGGCCGAGCGCATCACGGGGCACGTTGAAGAGATCTTCCCGAACCGGGACATGCAGCGAGGGACACTCTCGGAACCGTACGCCCGCGAGATCTACGAACAGCACTATGCGGCCACTTCCGAGGTTGGATTCATGGTCCGTGATGACTGGGGATTCAAGATCGGATACAGCCCCGATGGTCTCGTTGGCGACGACGGCCTGATTGAGATCAAGAGTCCACGCCAGAAGACGCACCTGAACACGCTACTCACTGACATGGTGCCGATCCACTACATGGCTCAATGCCAGACCGAGATGCTCGTCTCTGGCCGCGAGTGGGTGGACTTCATCAGCTACAACTCCGGGATGCCGTTCTTTGTGAAGCGCGTGCACCCGGACGAGCAGTGGCGGGAAGCAATCGTGAACGCCGTCAAGGGCTTCGAGAGTGACGCCGCCGCGCTAATGGAGACGTACCAACTCCGAATCAAGGGCAGACCGCAGACCGAACGCATCGACGTATTCGAGGAAGAGGAGATCCGGATATGACGGAGGAGGTCAAATGCAAGCACCCCGGATGTGACAGACCGAAGTGGCGGGCGTTCGGATATTGCGGCGCCCATTACCAGCGGTTCAAGAAGGGGAAGGACATGGATGCGCCAATCAGGAACGTGCACGCCACCGATGCGGAGCGGTTCTGGTCCAAGGTGGACAAATCTGGCAAGTGCTGGATATGGACCGGCGCGAAGTACAACGGCTACGGGGTGTTCCGGATTGATAGCGCTGCCCGCTTGGCGCACCGAGTGTCCTACAAGTGGGCAAAGGGTGATATCCCAGACGGCGAGCAGTTGGACCATATGTGCCACAACCGCGCATGCGTCAACCCTGATCATGTCAGGTTTGCAGATCATGCACTCAACGGCCAAAACCGAGCGTCCGCAAACCGGAACAGCAAGTCCGGGATTCGCGGCGTCTATTGGGTCGAGGCCCGCAGCGGATGGATGGCATCAATCATGCTGAACCGGGAGATGCATCGGCGTGGCCCGTTTGACGACATCCGCGAGGCCGAGCAGGCCGCAATAGAGCTACGCCGCGAGCACATGCCGTACTCGCTGATGGACAGGGAAAGGAAAGCATCATGAGCATGGACATCTCGGGGACGCTCACCCCGGACAGTACGCAACTCAACGCTGATGACCTCATTGGGCACAGCATCACCATCACGGTCTCCAAGGTCTCCCAAGGGACTTCCGAGCAGCCCGTGAACATCCACAGCACCGAGTACCCGGACCGCGCCTACAGGCCGTCCAAGACCATGAGGAGACTCATCGTGGCGGCATGGGGGTCAGATGCCTCCCAGTATGTTGGCCGGCGCTTGAAGCTCGTCCGCAACCCTGACATCCGATTCGGGAAGGATGTAGTAGGTGGCATCGAGGTGGAAGCGCTGAGTCACTTGGAAAAGCCACTATCTCTGCCTCTCATGGTGTCCCGTGGAAAGCGCAAGACGTTCAAGGTGGACATACTGCCCGACGCGCCACCACCTCGCGACTGGCCCGCCGAGATCGCGGCCGCTGACATGAAGGGTCTGCGTGCGTTGTGGTCCGTCGCTCCGGATGCTCACAAGCCCGCTATCACCGAGAAGGTCAACGCGCTGAAGGAATCGGGGGCGGACGCGTGAGTGAGTACGTGCCGACGACGGAGCAGGTCCGCATGGACTACTCATATCTAGGGGGATACTCGCGGGAGGCTGAATATGACGAGCGCCAAGCTGCCTTCGATCTATGGCTGGCCGACCGGGATCTAGCTGCGAAGGCTGAGGGTTGGGACGAGGGCGCGTGGCATGGATACACAACTGCACCGCTCGACTACAAGAAGAACCCCTATCGAGTAGACGCCCCGCACTCCAACGAGAGGCAGGCCGAGTAATGCCCCGATTTGAAGCCCCCTGTCCTGACTGCCTGGAGCCCATCGAGTACGTGGCATCCAGGCCAGCCACCCACGACTGTGTAACCGACGACAACGACAACGAGGAGAACTGAACATGGCACTCACTGCTGCACGGCTATTCGAAGACCTATCCGTGTCGAATGACTTCGCTGAAGACTTCGCATACCGGCTCGAAGAAGATGGCGAATCCATCTACGTCGAGGAGTATGCCGACTCCGGCGAAGTGATCGCCACGTACACCGTCACGCTCGAAATCAAGGAGAACTGACACATGGCAGGCGAAACGATTATCACCGTAGTAGGCAACCTGACGAGCGATCCGGAACTTAGGTTCACCCCATCCGGGGCGGCAGTCGCGAACTTCACCATTGCGTCCACCCCGCGCACGTTCGACAAGCAGTCGAATGAATGGAAGGACGGCGAGACATTGTTCCTGCGCGCCTCCATCTGGCGTGAGGCCGCTGAGCAAGTCGCGGAATCGCTAACGAAGGGTACGCGGGTCATTGCTCAGGGTGCGTTGAAGATGCGCGCCTACGAGAAGGACGGGCAGAAGCGTACGAGCACCGAACTTGACGTGCACGAAATCGGCCCCTCCCTGAAGTACGCCACGGCCAAGGTCACCAAGTCCAACCGGAGCAACGGCACCAACTCCAACTCCGGCTTCAACACCGCACCCGCTGGCAACAGTGGGCAGGGTGACGTGTGGGGCGGTAGTGGGAATGCGGCTGGGAACTGGGAGACGCCGGGTAACGATGGACAGCCGCCGTTCTGAGAGGATGTGAACTATGAAAACGTACGAGCTATCTGACGCCGATCTGCTGAACATTCTAGAAGGCCTCCGTGATGCGGGCCTTGATATTGACAAGGTAGCGATCGAGCGGCAACCCGACGCGATTGTTTTCCAGGCAATCAACTCGACCAGCACGCCACGACGGGTGCTCTCCGTGAAGCTGCACCCAAAGGAGTTAGTCGAACTTCAACGCGGTAGGGCGTTTGACATGCTGGTAGAGAAGATCACTGCGGAATGGATTCCTGACACCCCATAACCGGCAACCAAAATATAACGAAGCCCTCGCCAATTGGTGGGGGCTTTTTCGTACCCACCCTCGCGGCGGTCGTCCCATTCACGGACGGCCGCCGCTTTGTATCCCAGGAGCAGTAATGAGCAAGACCATCACGCTTTACACCAAGGACAACTGCCGCATGTGCTGGGCCAGCAAACGCAAGCTCGACTCACTCGGTGCCACGTATGCCATGAGAGCCGTGGACCTGCCCACCGTTGAATCCATGCAGGATCTCGAAGCACTCCGCGCCGAGGGATACCAGGAGATGCCCGTCGTCATCGTCCAGCACGGCGACGGATCGCAATCGTCATGGTCCGGATACCGCCCGAACCTGATCGAGGAGTACTGCCGGCCAGAGGAGAAGGCGGCATGACCGACCTCATCAACCACCCGCCACACTATGCAGGCGTTCCCGGCATCAAGGGTGAGTGCATCGAGTACACCCGCCAGATGTCATTCACGCTCGGTAACGCATTCAAGTACGTATGGCGGGCCGGGTCCAAGGGTGACGCCGCCGAGGACCTGAGGAAGGCGCTCTGGTACATCACGGACGCCGGGCTGAACGGCCAGGGGCCCATTCGCGATGTGCCACTCATTGCGGACGGGGCTGCGCCCATGACGCGCCGCCGCTACGTCCTCGGATGCATTGCACGCGGCGACCTCTACAAGGCGTCCGTGCTCATCCGTGACCTATCCGAGCACCCCGAGCACCTTGACAAGGAGATGTCATGAGCAACAAGCAAGCCGCCGCCTATCACGCGGCTGACTGCAACGGTGCCTGCTGCCGTAACCCGTTTGGGGTATGCAGCCACGGCCGAGCGTGCAGACACCACCTCCGCGAGGAAGCTACCCGCATCAAGGAAGAGCGCGAGGAGTCGGCGCGCATCGAGTTCGCCAAGGCGTGGCTGAGATGACCTACCTCATGGATGACACCACTGACGCCGCAGTGCTCACCCCGTGCAGGCAGGACCCCGAGCAATGGTTCCCGGCGCCAGGTGGTACCGCGCCAATCGCCCGCGCTCTCTGCCAGACCTGCCCTGTTATCGATGCCTGCCTGGAAGCCGCACTGGACTTCGAGGGAGACGCACGGCGGGCTGACAGGTTCGGGGTCTGGGGCGGCATGTCACCCCAGGAGCGTGCAGACGAGGCGGTATTGAGACTGGCCATGGCGCGACTGAAGGAGGCCGCATGACCAAGCTCGCACGCCTTGACCGGCAGATCACCAGATGCCACGGGTGCGGGTCATGGATGTTTGCCGGCAAGTGTGCGTGCTGCCCCATACTGCACCGCATCGAATCCACAGAGTTATCCACAGCCGCATAAGGAGAACGCATTGAACCTCAAAGTAAAGCGCACCGACCCGGCCGCAACACTCCCCACCCGCGCACACCCCACCGATGCAGGCCTGGACCTGTACGCGCTGAATGACGTGCACCTGTACGCATCTGGCCGCGCAATCGTCCCCACTGGCATTGCAGTGGCCATCCCAGCCGGCTACTACGGGCAGATCCAGGGGCGCTCAGGACTGGCCGCACGTGACGGTGTAGTGCCCGCTGGTGGAGTGATCGACGCCGACTATCGCGGCGAGGTCCAGGTGATCCTCATGAACCACTCGCGCAACGGATGGACGGCAAAGGCAGGTGACCGGATCGCGCAACTGGTCATCCTGCCGATTGCCACGCCCGGAGTTGTCGAAGTGGCCGAGCTGCCGGGAACTGAGCGTGGGCACGGCGCGATGGGGAGCACGGGGAAATGACGCTCACATTAACAATTCCCGCGCCTTGTGACGCCGGGAACAAGGCTCAGTGGATCAACGCGAATGACCGGATGCACTGGGCACCGAAAGCGGCACTCACGCGCAACTGGCGGGAGCGGACAAGAGCACTCGCGCACGCGCAGATACTCCCCCTCATGACCCGCGCCCACATCACCGCGACCGTCCACAAGACCACCGGACGCAGCTACGACGTGGCCAACCTGTACCCGACCATCAAGGCGGTCATCGACGGGCTCGTAACCGACTATGGACTACTCCCCGACGACGACAACGCACATCTGACCGGACCCGACATGAGAGCCGGCGAGAAGCGCGACCAAGCCTGCATCGTCCTCACCATCACGCCGCTACCTGATGGGCCTGACTGCGACTGATCACTTCGAAACATTGAGTATCTGCACCACACATTGAAACCCACATCCGGGCCGCTCCACACGGGGCGGCCCTTGTTATTGGAGAACGCACATGCTGACGAAAATCGATTCAGACCAACTCGCCGCAGCCGCCCTCAATTGGGCGGAAACCTATTCCGGCGCCTCCGAGGACTCAACCGCGCTGGACCTTGCCGCTTTCATCGCGCCACTGGTTGCCAAGCCGCCGACATCCGGTTCCATGCACAAGCTCCTCGACGCGGCCCGTGACGTTGTAGACGCCGATATCCGGTCCTGCGACACGTTCCCCGGCGAGAAGCCGCACGCATGGAGGAGAGCCGCAGACAAGGCCAGAACGCGGCTGAAGTGCGTGGCAGAGGCCATTGCGGACGGAGGGACGCCGTGAGTGACCTGGCCACCCAGTTCCTCACGCTCGCCGCATCTGACACGGAGGGGTACCGGGATCGGCGCGCCTACTACGCCCACGCAGCAGTCAGGTGCGGGTCGAGCGTGGAAGGCATCGCGGGACTGTACGGCGTGCCAGTGGAGGACGTGAAAGCAATGTTGAGAGAGGACGACAGTGGCGAGAATCCGAACGATCAAACCTGACTTTTGGACAGACGGGAACATGGTGAAGCTTTCACCATTCGCTCGACTGCTCTATATCGGAATGTGGAACTTCACGCTCTGCGATCACGGTCATGTGGCCGATGATGCAATGAAATTGAAGCTCCAGATCCTTCCGATGGACAACGTGGATATTGACGAACTGCTCGCGGAAGTGATGGAGCAGGGTCGTGTTGTTCGCGTATCCGATGGTGACGGAAGAACATACCTCCTAGTCAGACGCTTCGAGGACCATCAGAAGATCGACCCTCGTTGGAAAACAAGGTGCCCCGCCTGTGCTCAGCAAGACTCCCTCGCCCCCATCGAAACTCCGGTGAGTTTCACTGAGCCACAGCGAGACTCACCCGAACTCCCCCTAGGAAGGGATGGGATGGGAAGGGATGGGAAGAACACTCGTCCACCGGCTGCGCCGAAAGACGATAGCGACGCACTCTTCGACGCTTGGTATTCGAGCTACCCGCGCAAGGAAGCCAAGGGGGCAGCAAGAAAAGCTTTCAAGGCGGCCCTGAAGAAGACCGACATCGAAACTCTGCACCGAGGCCTGACCGCCTACAAGGCATCCGTCCAAGGCAAAGAGAAGACCTACATCGCACTCCCAGGATCATGGCTCAACGCCGAGCGATGGGAAGACGACTACACCGACAATCAGGAAGGGGCTGACCCATGGGCAGCACTGAGAGCATCGAGCACGCAGAACTAGCCCTACTCGGCGCGGCCATCAACGCGAGTGGCCGAGGACTCGATGAACTGGACTTCGAACCGGGAGACTTCCGTGACCCGTCCCTAGAGTTCGCATGGCGCACCATCACCACCATGGCCCGAGACGGCAAGCCCGTCGATGCGGTCACCATCTCGCATGAACTCCGAAACAGTGAACGGCCAACCGATCCGACGCTAATCCCGATGGCGTCGGAGGCGGCACCGTCCGGCTCGTCGGCGAACTACTACGCACAGATCGTCGCCGAGCACGCCACCAGACGCAGGCTCGCAGAAGCCGGACGTGCAATCGCATCCATGGCCGACCAGCCTGGCGACATTGACGCCATCGTGGAGGACGCACGGCAGAAGCTCGATCGCTCAGGTAGAACCGTCCGACACGAGCCGGTGCAGTTCGTATGGGAGACCATTCAGAACACGGTTGATGGCTTCGACTCCGGGACATCATTCGTGCCGACGCCATGGGAGGGCCTGAACGATGTCATCGGCGGGCTAAGGCCAGGTGCGGTCTACACCATCGGGGCGCGACCTGGTGTGGGCAAGTCGGTGATGGGTGTGCAGTTGGCCCTCTCCCTCGCTCAGCAGGGCGGAGTGGCCATGCTCTCGCTGGAGATGAGCCAGGACGACGTGAACAAGCGCATCCTTGCCCACCAGCGGCACGTGCCCATGGACCGGCTCATGAACCCGGAGAACCTGACCCCCGAGGACTACCAGCGGATTGCGGACTGGTCTGCCAGTTACCGCTACCCGCTGGCCGTGTCCAAGTCAGCCCAGGTGACCATCACCGAGATTCGCAGGTTCGCTCGCAACGTCCACCGACGTGCACCGCTGGCCGGCGTCGTTGTGGACTACTTGCAGCTCATGGCACAGGCACCGCAGGACAAGCGCGCACGACACGAGTTCGTGGCTGACATGTCCCGACAGTTGAAGCTACTGGCCATGGATATGCACGTGCCCGTGGTCATGCTCTCCCAGCTCAACCGAGCCAGCGCCACCGACAAGCGGCCACCGATGCTCAATGACCTCCGTGAGTCAGGAGCTATTGAGCAGGATTCAGACGTGGTGATCCTCCTGCACCGGGACACCGTGGACCCTGGCAAGCGCGGCGAGTTGGAGATCATCGTGGCCAAGAACCGACACGGCCGCCCGGACATCGTGCAAGCCGACTTCGCAGGCCACTACAGCGAGATCCGCGACCAGTGACACCCCCACCCACCGCAGGCCGTCCCATTCCGGGGCGGCCATTTTCATGAGGAGATTGAGATGAGTAAGAGCATTACCGAGAAGGAATACTCGCAAATCCTAGAGAACATCGGCGTGGCCAACAGCACTGAGGCCGCCCGCCTGCTGGTCAAGAACGGGCACCTAACATGCGCCCCCGAGAAGCCCGAGCCGGGGACGTGGCATGTCGTGAAGGACGGCGACTACGAGGGCTACCCCGCCCGAGTGTTTCACCGGCAGGAGTTGCACATCTTCTCGCCCATGGGGAGCGTCATTGCAATAACCCGCCCTAACGAGTGGCCCGATCTTGATCCGGCAACCCCGCCCGCCCGCGTGGTGGCCGCCGAGCCGGTCGAGTTGAGCGAGGCAGATGTGCAGAAGATCCATAACGAGCATCCGATTGGGAACTACTTCGAAGATCTCGCAAAGGTTGATCGCGCTTCCATCGTCCGCACCGTGAATGCCGCACGCCGAAATCTTCTGGAGGCCTCGAAGTGACCACCATCGACCAGGCCCAAGAGAACCTGACCGAGGCCGCACTGGACGACGAGGATGACGACTAATGCCCACCACCACCGCCCGCAAGCATGACCGGCTCGTCGTCTGGCGCGGGGGCGCGCTCATCCACGCCGCCATGCTCCGGAAAGGGGACGTGGTGGAAGTTGTGAGGGCGAAGGGCGGGAAGTAGGCGCCAGAGACACAGAACCGGGCCTAGGAGCGATCCGCACGCCCAGAACGAACACGTAGAACACCAATAATCCCGAGGCTCTTAGATTGCGATCTAGGGGCCTCTTGCTATGCCCAAGAGGAGATTGACCATGACTGACCAATTCGAACCGACCCCCGGCCAGCCGTACGGGAAGTGCAACGACTGTGGGGCCGTCATTGACAGCCAGGCCGACGGCCGGAAGCACATGTCCGAAACCTTCGAGCAAGCCAAGGCCGAGGGTAGATCCAAGGGCCATAGCATCTCAGTCCTCAACCCTTCCCGAGAAGGGCGAATCCAGAACGCGGTTGACCGGATCGTCCAGGACGCAATCGATGACGCCCTTGAGGATCTCGAAGATCTCGACCTTGACGACGACGAGATTGGCGAAGCCCTCGTGTGGCACTCGTCGTTCCGGGATGCATGGGATGCAAAGTCATGACCGAGCGCCGGGGCAACTGCCCGACCACAGGTAAGCGCATGTTCAGCACACGCGGTGAGGCCAAGCGATACCGCGACCGGAAGCACTGGGACACCGCCGTATTCAAGTGCGGAGACTGCGGGGGCTACTTCCATATCGGTGGTTGGCAGGGCGTCAAAGACCGAGCCGCACACCGGGAACTCCACGGCGGCGGAAGATCCATGGTCGGAGTGGACATCTCGGTCCGCATGGCAGCGGAGGAACTGAACGTGACACCCGAGTTCCTGGGCCAACTCATCGAAGACGGGAAGCTCGACGCCCGACTCAATCACGAAGGCAAATGGCGCGTCGCAACCGAGACCGTCCGTGAACTAAAGCAACGACTCGAAGGGGAAGCCGCATGAGCCTTGAATGCACCAGATGCACAGCACCCACCGCAGAAGGAATCCACCTGTGCGCCACCTGCGCGGCGCAACTCACCGCCACCCTCGACCAGATCCCCGACGCCCTCGCGACCGCACGTGACACCGTGGCCCGGCTCGACGCCACCGGGACCAGTAGCGGCGGTGGAGGCAACCCGGCCAAGCCGCCCGTGAACCTGACCGCCATGGAGGCCGTGACCGAGCTTCAGGAGTTGTGTGTCTCATGGGCGCGCATGACGTTGGAGCATGACGACAACGACAGCCTGCGCAATGTCGAGTCCGTGCCCTACTTGAAGATGAGCCTGCACATCATCCGGGGCAACGACTGGGCCGGTGACCTGCTGGACGAACTGGACGGCTCACTACGCAAGGTCATTCGCGCCGTGGACGTGCCGCCCGAGGTGATGAACATGGGCCGATGCTGGACGACACGCGAGGATCAGAGTCAATGCCCTGGGCTCGTCCGACGCGTTGGCAGCAACTCCATTGCCCGATGCCATGAGTGCGGCGAGACCTACGAAGCGGCGGCACTGTTGGAACACCTGAAGGACAAAGGCCGTGCAGCACTCGCGCCATTGAGTGTGATCGTCAAGGCCCTTCATCAGTCCAAGACCATCCGCATCACGCAGAAGAGTGCCGAACGCTGGGTGGCGGAAGGGCATCTTGTCAGTGAGCAGATGAACGACAAAGGCGTCCGGCTATTCACTGCCACTCAGGTCATCCAAGCCGCCGCGAGTAAGTCAATCGGGAGGCCACGGAAAGCCGCATGACCGGAATCGAAAACATGAGGTATAGTTTCTAGTAAGTTGCTTGAAGTGTGAGTGGGAAGCAACACCACAATCCGAACCCCTGAGCCAATGGCCGGGGGTTCTTTCATGTCCACGCGTCATCTCCTCGTGTGGATCAGGGCGGCCGGTTGAGTCAGTGCGTGACTCCCGGCCGCCCGCATACTTCCCTCGTGAACCCCGCCGCACCAGTTAGTTGTGCGAGCCAGGACACGGGGGCGAACTTGGAAGTAGCCGCCGAAGTTTCCACAACCCAAGGAGATGGCCCGATGGACAAGGTAATGGAACTGCTTGAGCGCGACCGCAGGCTCATTGAGCGCGACCGGGAAGATGCGCTGAGGGACAAGGAGCACGCAGAGCACCGCGTGGAATGCTCGGAGCAGGCAATCCGCCTGGCAGACGAGCGGATGGCCCAGATCGACACGGCCGTCGAGCTACTGAAGGCGGACAATGCAAGGCCCACCCTGATTGGCACCCTCAGTCGCACGGAGTAGCCACAAAGGGTCTGGACACGGGGGCGAACGTAAGGGGCTGGGGATGGAACGGTGCGACGCAAGCCAAGCCGAACGTGCAGTCGGCGGCATCATCCTCATGCCCAGTGAGAAAGTCATCTACGGATGCCAGCACCACCTCGACGCATGGACCGTGACGCTTGAAGGCAAGGGTGCGCAGTTCGAGACGTTTGAGATGCAGGAAGTCATGGCCTAACACGTCCGTCTAGCGGATAGAATTCTTTCATGAAGTCCTCACGCGCACTCGCCCCCATCGCACTCATGGCAGCACTCGCACTCACTGGCTGTGGATCAACCACGCCAGAAGAGCCGTCCCCCCCATCAGGTGCAATCACGATTGAGACCGAAAGCCCTCGAATCTCAACCGAGTCCGCTGAGGCAACCGAGTCCCCGGAGGCCAGTGAGACCAGCGAGACCACGCCCACTGAGACAGCACTTGGCGCCCAGGAAGTAGAAGCCGCCATTCTCGAAGGTAACGGCGTTGATTCATTCCAAAGCCTCGAAGCAACCAGCCCTGGCTACCTCATCAGTGAGATCGAAGACGTGAGCGCAGGCGCTATCCGCGTGCACCTCCAAGACATGCTCACCGAGACCGAGCAGGCTGACATCGCCACATGGGTTGTGAACATGTCCTGCACTGAGGTTTCAGGCCTGGACACAGTGGTCACGCGAGACGCCAGCGGCATTGACCAGAACAACTACACCCGGTCACTCGAAGTACTCCCCGCCTGCCAGTAGCCCCCCTCACTTGCAGGCACCCCCCCTCCATCAGGCAGGGGGGTGCCATGTTTTAACCGCCCTCACCCCACGCATACCCCACCCCCTTGCCAGGAGGTGCCACCATGGCCACCAGTAGGACAGGGACCGGGACGTGGAAGAAGGTACGAGCCGAGCGCCTGAAGCTTGACTACGAAGCCGGCGTAACCCACTGCCCCATCTGCGGATGCTGGCTCGACTGGGAGAACAGCCGAAGACCCAACAGCCCCGAGCCTGACCACATCGTCCCCCACTCAATGGGCGGACAGGACACCGTGGACAACACGCGCACCATCTGCCGCTTCGACAATCAGTCACGCGGCGACGGAACACGCAAGCCAAAGCGAACGAGGCCAGTGATCAAGACAGTCACCCTCGACGCGGCAGGGGCATGGTGAGGGGCGAGCTAATAATCCATTAGCTCCAAACGACGGGGAAAGTTTTCAGACCCAGGGGCCCCCCGGTCCCCCACCCCCGGAA